>CAJUKZ010000001.1 GCA_910586995.1 uncultured Muribaculaceae bacterium
AATTCAGAGTGTAAATGTTAACTCTGAATCTCGTCTGCAAAGGTAAAAGTTACTGAAGCGTTAGGGACAATTCAAGCGGCCGGACAATCCGTGCAGGTGCGCATTAACGGACGTGTATCCACAATAGATCAGGTAAAGACTCTGCTTCCCGAAACTATCAAGCGGGTGGAATGGATTGATAATCCCGGCCTAAGATACAACGGAGCAAACTATGTGCTGAATTTTATTGTGTCAAATCCAACTGTCGGAGGCTCGCTTATGACAAACGCAATGCCCGCCCTGAATCAGGCATGGGGTAATTATTTCGCAGATTTGAAGCTCAATAACGGTCGTTCACAATTTGAGTTGTGGGGACGATTTAAGTTGACCAACAAGATTAAATCACATCGTGACTTCACGGAGACATTTACATATCCCAACGGAACTTCTCTGACTCGAAATGAAACTTCGCGTGGTGGCGCAATGGATAATACTATGGGAAACTTTACGGCTTCATACAGCTATATCAAACCCGACACTACGGTGCTGATGGTGGATCTGTCTTACTATCGGAAGTTTACCGATAAATTCCGATATGACGGGTTATTGTCATTGAGCAATGGAATGGACGACATTCTCCTTACCGACGTGCATGGAGATAAAGGCTCAAAGCCGTATCTATCAGTTTATTTTGAGCAACATTTTGCCAACAAGCAAATGCTTGTTGTAGATTTCAACAGCTCTTTTTATTTTGGCAGGTCATATTCTGATTATATTGAGCAATTGCCCGGCGTCACTGACTATCTCACAGACATCCATACGATGATCAGAGACCGTAATCAAGCCTACGGCATAGAAGCTGATTACATCAAGAATTGGAAAAATTCGCGATTTACTGCAGGTATCTCATATACGGCCAACCGTAATCGTTCGGTCTATGAAAACCTTGGAGGTGAAATTTTTCATCAGAGGCAAGACAAAGTTTATTTCTTTGCCGAATATTTCCAACGAATAAAGAATTTTACTCTTACCGCCGGCATAGGTGCTCAATATACAGACTTCAGGTTCAAAGAGACTGAACAAGGAAGTAGCTCATGGAATATGCGTCCTCAAGCCACTGTCACTTACGGCATCAATCAGAATCATCAATTCAAATTAAGCTTCGAGACATGGCAGGCGACTCCATCACTGGCAGAAACCAACATCGCACCACAGCAACTTGACGGCTTCCAATGGCGTATTGGTAATCCGAACTTGAAAACCTCCAATTCGTATATGCTCACTCTGAGATATAATTTCAATGTGCCACGAGTGGCGGGATCATTCGGAATACGGGCTTTTACCAGTCCAAACGCAATTACACCTCTCCTATATTGGGATAATGACCGACTGATTACTACATACGAGAACAGTAAAGGTTTGAAAAATCTCTCGTTTTTCATCGCTCCACAAATCGACATTATTCCAAATTGGTTGATGATAAGTGGTTATCTACAATACAGAATGGAACGTATGCGCGGCTCCGGCTACAAACTGCATAATAACGATTGGAGCGGCTACGCCAACCTGCGGCTTATGCATTGGGGCTTCGTACTTTCTGCTCAATATATGCGCAATCAACACGATCTTTGGGGTGAAAAAATCAGCTGGGGCGAGAGTCATTCGGTAATTGATCTTTCTTATAATTGGAAAGATTGGCAATTTGGTGTCGGAATGATCATGCCATTCGGAAAATACGACCAAGGTTCAAAGATGCTCAGCAAATGGAACACCAATGAGCAACACATGCGCCTCGATATGCGTATTCCATATGTAAGCATCAGCTATAACGTGCAATGGGGACACCAGAAACGAGGTGCTCATAAGCGTGTAAATGTCGACGCCAACGTCGACCACTCGACCACCGGCGGCAGATAACCGCGGCAGGAATCATATCAACTGCAACTGCCTGGCCCGTAATATCGCTCCTGCGGAATTACGGGCCTGAAGTTTAGCAAGTATTTCCTGCCTGTGACGGCTCACTGTATGCTTGCTTATGCAAAGCATGTCCGCTATTTCCTGACTCGTCAATCCTTTCACTATCAATGATAGAATCTGCTTCTCTCGTTTGCTCAATATATCCTGATCATTGCTACCCGATAATTCCTGCACTTCACCTGTAACCGAATTCACGGCCATGTACTTGGCCGGTAATGGTTGCAAAAGTGGTCCGTAGACACATATTCCATAGCGTACTACCTCGCTCCCACCTTCATACCAGTAGTACATACGGTGCAGTACATCCACAGCAATGCCACGCTTATTCTTAATCCGAAGATGTGCGGCAAGATAGTAGTATGGCCTAAATGAATGCGGTATTCTTCTGAGAAAATTAAAAAATCTCAATTCCGACAGATATTTACCTTCCTGCTCGGATTCATCCATCTGCGCCAGTATCTCCTTTTCCCAAATGGAATTCTCATGCGGTAGACTACGAATTGACAGAACATCCGCAAAGCGGCCGTAAAAAATACGGCTTGTATTTGCCTTGATATCGCTCACTACTACGAGCGTATTCTCTACCCTGGCCATGCTTTCTGCATAGTGGTAAACGGAATCTTCTCCGGTCACGCTCTCCGAGAATGGCTGCGACCTTAGCAAAGCTTCTATACCCTTACGATTGCCCATGACGAGAAAAAATGGTTATTAATCGGTATTGCACACTGTTTATGATACACTTACCTTTGCAAAGGTAATAATTATCAATGGTTATACACCGCCTCAGACAATTATCCACTACACAATAATAAAATAAGTAACCAACATATAACATTAAATAACGCAATGAAAATCAAGGTCATCACAGGCATTGTGGCAATATGCCTCGCCCAATGCATCCAGGCTCAGACTCTCGAGAAAATGAATTGGTTCAATGAACCGGCAGAATGGAGTATCGACAAGAATAAACTTTCTATGGCTGTCACACCCAAAAGCGACTACTGGCGCATATCGCACTACGGCTTCACCGTAGACGATGCACCCTTCTATTATGCCGAATACGGTGGTGAGTTCGAAGCCAAAGTAAAGATCACCGGAGACTATAAAGTGCGTTTCGACCAGGCGGGTATGATGATCCGCATAGACCACGAAAATTATATAAAAGCCGGAATAGAGTTTGTTGATGGCAAATACAATCTAAGCACGGTTGTAACACACCACACATCAGACTGGAGTGTGATAGCTCTCGACAGACCGGTGAAAGAAATCTGGATCAAGGCTGTCAGGAGAACTGATGCCGTCGAGATATTCTACTCGTTCGATGACACGGAATACACACTCATGCGCAACGCATGGCTTGAAGCCAACCGGCCGGTAAAAATAGGTATGATGGCGGCATGCCCTGATGGAGAGGGCTTCAACGTGACATTCTCTAACTTCACCGTAAAACATCTGCCCGACAAAGTGCGCACCGAGTGGCTGAAGGCAAACTCCAACTGATCAGCACACTGCCTCGCCTCCTGCGGCTAAGATTCGGTATTCTTTCGGGCTTTGTCCGGTGCTGCGCTTGAACATTCTTGAGAAATGCGCAGGATAATCAAACCCGAGATCATAGGCGATCAGACTGATATCATCATCGGTTGTGGCCAAACGGTGTTTGGCCCGGGAGACGATGTGCAAGGTGATAAGATCTTTGGGAGTCGACCCGGTCTCTTTTCTGATCAGATCGCCGAAATAACCCGAAGTGAGATTAAATTTGTCCGCGAAGTATGCCACATTGGGTACGGATTGCCCCTGTCTGTCAAAATATGTCTTTAACTCACGTTCGAAACGGGCTACTATACCTGAATTCACCTTATGACGGGTGATGAACTGCCTGTCGTAGAATCTGTGCAGATACTCGAGCAGGACTTGTATATTGGCAGCAATCAGTGCCGCCGAATGGTCGTCGACTGGATGCATGGTTTCTTCTTTCACCCTTTCGAGACAGTCGAGAAAGCGCGATCTTTCCGAATCGGAAAGATGCAAAGCCTCCATCTGCGAATAATCGAAGAAACTGAACGACCCTATCTTCTCTCCCAGCGGAGTACCGTAGATCAAGTCCGGATGGAAGATCAGCCCCAGTACATCCGGAGCCAGTTCATCCTTTTCCATATCAACGCCTATGATCTGCCCCGGAGAAAAACTCACCACCGTTCCCTCCTGATAATCATACTGACGCCTTCCATACTTTATGGCACAGTTGACACCGTTTTTAAGAAACAGAGCATACACACCATAGTTTATACGGACATGATTAACCGATCTGGTGGCTTCTTTCAGATCGACCACTGTAACAAGCGGATGGTATGTCGTGAGTCCAAAGAGTTTGTTGTACGCGTCAATGGAGTCTATTGTGATGATTTCATTTTCCATACCACGAAGTTAGCATTTATTAGCCTGTATACAACATTCAAACCGGAATAATCGGCATTATTGGTATTAACTTCCGCAAATACGTCATGCCGGCGGTCTTTCTACCCTTCGGTATGGAAGCTTGTAAAAGACGAACGCTCCTGCTGAGGGAATGCTCCGCTTTCATCCTTCGCCGCTCTGAGAGCCTTGACCATGAAAGCGATGTTGCGCCCGAGATTACGCATTGTCTGAAGGCCCTCGAGATCAGCTTCAACATCTTCGGCAGTAAAGCCGTGAACTTCGTTCCAATAAGTACTTGACACTATCGGCATGGCGCTTATTGTAAAATATTTATTGATTTCATCAAAAGCAGATGTAGAACCCGCACGACGCGACGAGACTACAGCTGCACCGACTTTCATCGTCTTGTCAATAGTTCCGGACGTACTGTAGAACAATCTGTCGAGGAAAGACAATGCCTGACCATTGCATCCGGCATAATACACCGGACTACCTACGATAAGCCCGTCAGCTTCCGCAAACTTCGGTGCAGTCTCGTTCACTACATCGTTGAAGACACAACGTCCGTGCGTACGGCAAAAATTACATCCGATGCACCCGCGCACATCCTTATTGCCGATATTGACGCGCTCAACCTCTATGCCATTAGCTATAAGGGTTGCCTCAACCTCCCTTAGTCCCCTGTCCGTGCATCCACTCGGATGCGGGCTGCCATTTACAACGAGAATTTTCATTTTGCCTGAATATTATATGTTTTTATTAAACTAAGTAAAAGCCAGTCTTTATATATTATCCGGATGTTTGATGAGATACACCATATCGCGCAGGCGCATACCTTCTTCTATTATAGGCTCCGGATAATTATTAATGAAGAAATCAGGCACAATATGCGATACTTCATACCCACACGACCGATAGAAATGCAATGTAGACGGAGTCTCGCCAGTACCAAGCATTACAGTTCTGTCCGGATACAGACGTTCCACATGCCGCAGCATAGCTCTGCCGATACCCTTTTTTCGCATATCTTCCCTGACCGCAAGATTCTTAATCTCGAGATCTCCATTATCATCGACTGCGCATACCGACACAATATCGTCCGCCACACTGCCAACATAAATCCGGCACGATGATATATAACGAGAGATCATCTTCTCCGATTCATCCCCGATAAGCAGCAGTGGCATAATATTCCCTATATCTCCCGCATGCTCACTTATCTGCAGTTCTGTCACAGCCAAAACCTCTTACTCGGCGATAACCTCTCCGGGACCATAAGGCGAAGGCAAGGATGAAGCAATCAAGGTCACACGCATACCGTCCTTCAGGTTTTCATCCACGGCCAATCCCCATATAATATCCATATCTTCAGGGAAAGCAGACAGATATTCTGCCAGCAATTCAACCTCCTTGAGTTGGAAAGACTGACCGCTGTCGCCTGGGGCATAAAGCATTATGATAAGCCTTTTAGCGCTTGCAAAATCATAGCCTGACGCAAGTGGAGTCTTGCGTGCATTCTCTATCGCATCAATGACACGGTTAGGGCCTGTGCCCTCTCCCGAAACCACCACAGCATGTCCTCCGTTACGGAAAGCAAACACCACATCCATAAAATCTATGCAAGTGATAGCCTTTGCCGAACAGATAGCGAGGATATCGTTGATCACGGACTTCATAGCCTCGTTGCTTTTATCAAAGCTTCCGAGCACAGTACGCTCCATATCTCCCTCGTTCAGAGATTCATCATCAATGACAATCAGGGAATCCACATTGCGGGCCATTTCCTCTATGCCTTTGCGGGCAACGGCAAGCTTCTTCTCGCCCTCGCATTTAAAAGGCGTAGTCACTATACCTATGGTTATGATATTTCTCTCCTTTGAGATACGCGCCACAGTAGGTGCAGCACCCGTACCGGTGATACCACCCATACCCGCAATGATGAAAGCCACTTCCGTACCATCGTCGAAAAGCGAACCAATCTCAGCCACATGCTGCGAAGCAAGCGAATTGGCACGGTCCGAACGGACAACGGCACGGTTATCCGGACTTATGAGCAACTTCACCGGCACTTTGGCATTGCTGATGATGAAGCGACTCGTATCTATAAGTGCGTACGAGACATTCTTACCGTACTCGCCGTACATATAGTCGACGGCTATGGAGGCCCCGCCTCCAACACCTACGATCTTAAAGATTGGTCGTGTTTCCATAACTAAATGAATAAATACGATGATGCATCTAAGCATCTGTTATATAAACAGAAGCAGTGCTTCCATGCGACCGTGGATCAGTCGCCAAACTCTATGATGCCGGAATCTGAACGCAGACCATAGCTGCCTCTGGGAGAGACTCCTGCCCGGCCGTTCTGCGCATTTTTAAGAGAATCCATCAGCTTTCGGTCACGGTTGTATGTCGTACTTTCCACCACCTCAAGCACAGCGTCATCATCAAGCTGCTCTGGAGTGAGTACGGCATATCTGGCCGCATTCTTGATGCGTTTGATCTCATCTATCTTGCTTCCGTACATTTGTCCAAGACGATTCTCACCCGAAGACTGAGCTGCCAGAGGCTGACGCTGCGGAGCAGGTTCGCTGAACACTATATCTCCGGATTTCACTGATTCAGAGGCCTTTCTCTCGGCAGCCTTGCTTGCAGCGTGCTGCTTACGGGCGTCGATATCAAGCGCCGACTGGCCGAATCCGGCCGCAAGAACCGTTATCTTCACCTTATCATCAAGAGTGTCGTCAAAACCGATACCCCATATTACATCCACATCGGAATGCAGTCCGGTTACAAACTCGGTCATTTCGTTCACCTCATCCATCTTGAAAGGATGTGTAGCCTTTCGCGATATATAGAAATTGAACAGCAGACGTGTGCTCGACTTGATATCATTGTTGCGAAGCAGCGGGGAATTGAGCGCATCCTCGATGGCCTTGGTCACACGATGCTCACCCTCTCCGAAACCATAAGATATGATAGCTGTACCGCTATCGCGCAAGGTTGTCTTCACATCCTCGATATCAAGATTCATGTGAGCCTCGCAAGTTATCAGGTCTGAAATGCTCTGAGCAGCCATAAGAAGTGTATCATCAGCCTTTGCAAACGCATTCAGAAGATCAAGATCGCGGTATATCTCTGTAAGGCGCTCATTGTCGATCACCATAAGCGCATCGACATATTTCGACATCTCGTCTGCGCCGGCTATGGCCTTGAGAATCTTTTTCTGGCCCTCGAAGTTGAACGGAATGGTGACAATGCCGATTGTAAGCAGCCCGCGTTCCTTTGCCACACGGGCTACGACAGGAGCTGCACCTGTACCGGTTCCACCACCCATACCGGCCGTGATGAAGACCATCTCTGCATCGTCGTCGAACAATGCATTTATCTCACCGGCAGCCTGTTCGGCAAGCTCCAGCGCCACTTCCGGCTTGTTGCCTGCACCCAGGCCAGGACCGATCTGCAGCTTGGTAGGCACTGGAGATGCCTTCAAAGCCTGCCGGTCGGTATTTATATTTACAAACGACACGCCGTTGATGCCTTGTCTGTACATGTGGTTGATGGCATTGTTGCCGCCGCCGCCAACTCCCACAACTTTGATGCGTACAGGAGTCTCGGAGTCGGAGGTTACAAATTCCGTGCCGTTGGATATATCGTCGGTAGTCATAATTCGATGAATTCTTGTATTGTTTATAACTCATTAAGCGCAGGATATGTTCCGCGCGATGAAAAAAATTAAGGAGAGGCTCCGCATCAGTCCTCGTCCGGACCTTTCACAAGTTCGGACGCGCGTTTGGACAGTCGTTCAAGAAAACCCATCCTGCGGCCTGCTCTCGGGGCTTCCTTCTGCGTATCGGCAGGTTCGTCGCGGTCAAACATATCCTTATCTTCGTACCCGTCGTCCGGATCATCGTCCAGCAGGGAGGGATCGTCGCTGTTATCGTCGATCGCATATTTATCGTAATGCCTTGTCTCAGGCTGCTGAACCGGACGCTCCTTGGGCTTTTCCGGCATTTGCGGGGCCGGTTGCTCGATGCACTGCACAGTTGTATTGATATGCGAGGCCGCCAGCAATGTGGCCAATATATCCACCGAACGTTCAGCGACAGCAGGAGTAGCATCGAGTCGTACAGAGTCGCCGGGACGTCCGCGCCGCACCTCCATTCCGCTTTCTTCTGCGAGCAGACGATCAAAATTCTTCAGATATGAGCCGCCACCCACCATCACGATTCCTCGTGGCAGATCGCCTGGTGTAAGCCCGCTGTATTTTATATTTGCCACAATGTTTGCCACAATCTCTCCGGCACGGGCGCAGACAATCTTCTCCGCATCGGCATCAAGACCGTCGGAAACATGGTCCGGAGTCTCAAGAGCATTGCCATAATTCAGTTTATAAGCCTCGGCACGCTCCAGAGTGACACCGAGCGACGTGAGGTCGCGCGTGATATGATGCGAACCCACCGGAATTGTGGCGAGATAACGCAACTCATCATCCTTATACACCACCACGGATGTAGTTTCCGAGCCGACATCAACCATAGTGCAGCCAACCCGGCATTCGTCGCTGCTGAGTACAAGATCGGCCTCGGCGAGCGGACGCACTACTATGCCTGCCACATGAAGACGCGAGCGCAGGGCATCGAATACGCGGTTCACGTTGCGCAGCATCTGCGGACGGCATGTCACTATATTATATGTAGCCGACAGAGTGCGCGAATATGTGCCTATAGGATTAGCGATAGCACCGCTATCAATCACAAATCGCCTGGGGAAGACCTCCACGATTTCGTTCTGCGTGACGAACGACTCCCTGGCATCACGGGCCAGGCGGGCCAGTGTATCGGCTGTGATCTTGCGTTCGTCGTCGAGACGCAGTGTCACATCATGTGCGGTAGCACGCAGCGACCGGCCGCCCAATGCCACATATACGGCACGTATACGCCCGGGAGACACACGCGGATTGCTCTCAAGCCTATCCACGATCTGTTCTATGATGCGGCATGTATCCTCCACATTGTTGATCCAGCCATAACGGACGCATCCAGACGACGGAGCTTGTTCGCGGGCTATGACAGTAAGGTGTCCTGTATCCTGATCCACGGAAGCCACAGCACCTTTTATCTGGGAACTTCCGATTTCAATTGCTGATATATATCTTGGCTGCATAATGCGATGATTTATTTCTTTCAATGTTGTTGTGATCCTGCCGGTTGCGACGGCGGGGTTTCTGTCTCGTAAAGACTGTTGTCGACCGGTTGAATGTCCACCATGTCGGCATCGGGAAGGAGGGTATCGGTAAGCATCCTTGACTGGATGGACGGTTCTGCTATTGCCTTGGTACGTCTTGTTGCTACTACCTGCCCGCGCCACTTTACCGACAGTGTATCGTAGTATTCCCATCCCTTGACAGGCATTACCTCTCTATATATAACCTTCAGACGCTCCCATTTGTTGTCTATATCCGACTTATCTCCAAAATTTATCACATGGCCGCGTATTATAGGCACGAGTATTATATCTCCCTTACGGTCAACCTTAACCGATGAGACGAGTGCATCTGCCGTAGGATTGTTCCTGATGAAATCAAGCACCGGTAGGACATCAGCGGCCTGTGCTATGCTGTCGAAATCAGCAGATACGACAGGGACATCGATGTGATAGCGCACATCGGCATCTATGCGTTTAGCATCGGCACTGACATAATAAGAACTGCCATCTTCCTTAAATACACGCGCCACGGGGTTCATAGGACTGACTTCAAGCCGAAGTCTGCCATTGTTTAGAATAGCACAAGTGGCACGGTCGATGCGGTCGAGGCCTTTGAGATAACGTTCTATCTCGAGTGTGTTTACCTCAGACCGCGCCATACCTGTGATCCTGCGCGACAATGTGTCAAGTTCCATATCCACATCCTGAGGCGTGACAAACCCGATACCATCTGGATCGTTGACCACTATGTCCATTCCACGCAATGGCGAAGCATCCACTTTCTGAATGCAGAACGGAACAACGACAGCAAGGTAAGCTATCAGAAGTACAGATAATATGAATTGCCACAGGCTACGCTTGTCCATCGTCTACGCCATATAGTTTCTTTATTTCAGGAAGACAATCCACAATATCTCCGGCGCCCGCTGTAAGCAATACGTCTATATCCTGCAAGGCAAGCACTCCGGGAAGTTCTTTCTTGCTGCACATAGTCTTTCCCGGGCATGTGATGTCCTTGAATATTATCTCGGATGTCACACCTGGAATAGGTTCTTCACGCGCAGGGTAGATGTCGACAAGTATAACATTGTCGGCAAGAGACAACGCCTCTGCGAACTGCGGTGCAAAGTCGCGCGTACGGCTATAGAGATGAGGCTGGAATGCTACGGTCAGACTCCTGTCGGGATAAAGCGCCTTAACCGATTGTATGCTTTGGCGCAATTCGTCGGGGTGATGTGCGTAATCATCTATCACCACCTTTCCACCCTTGCATGACTGGCGTACGACAAACTCAAACCTGCGTTCAGGGCCCATAAATGAAGCTACTGCCTCAGCCGCTTTTCTTACATCAAGATCACCGGTCAGCCAACATGCAGCCAATGCTGCCACTGCATTCTCTATATTTATCTCCACAGGGACACCAAGGTCTATGTCGCGGATCAGAAGTCCATCCGGACCTTCAAAGTCGAATACTATGCGACCGTCGCCACGGCGTATGTTAGAGGCATGAAAATCGCCTTCGTCGCGCGAATACGTATAGACTGGAACTCCTGAAGGCTGACGAGGCACAAGTTTAAGTCCGGTATGCACGAGCAGCTTGCCTCCGTCGGGGCGGATCAGCTCTGTGAAATGTGCGAAACTCTCGAGATAAGCCTCTTCCGTACCATATATATCAAGATGATCCGGATCTGTAGCTGTGACTACAGCTATATGCGGAGTCAGTGTATGGAATGAACGGTCGTACTCATCCGCCTCGATCACTGTATATGGAGATGTAGCACTCAGCAGCAAATTGCTGTTGTAGTTGCGAAGTATTCCACCGAGAAAAGCGTTGCAACCCGGGCCTGCACAGTGCATTATATGTGCCGCCATTGAAGAAGTGGTAGTCTTGCCATGAGTGCCTGAGAAACACAGACTCTTTGAGCCACGTGTTATCAACCCCAGTACCTGCGAACGCTTCATAATGCAGAATCCTCTATCGCGGAAAAAGCTCAACGGCACATTTCCATGCGGAATCGCAGGCGTATATACCACCAGAGTGGTCTCGGGATCGCGGAAGCCGTCGGGGACTGCGTCCATTGTGTCTTCGTAGCTTATCAGCGCACCCTCATCCGTGAGTTCGTCAGTAAGCTTGGTACGGGTGCGGTCATAGCCTGCCACCCGCTTGCCCAACGAAAGGAAATAGCGCACCAGTGCCGCCATCCCTATACCTCCTGCCCCTACGAAGTATATCCTGTCGAAATTATCTATTGATTGTGTATCTGTCATGATGTTTTCAGTTCTGCTTGTCTATGTCGGCGAGTATAAGCCGCGCAATCTTATCATCAGCTCCTGTAAGCGCCATCGAGGACACATTGGACGCAAGCACCGAAAGCGCTTTCTCGTCGGAAGCTAATTTTATTATGGTCTTGCCAAGTTCTGAAGCAGCGTCCACGTCCCTTACCATGACCGCGGCGTTCCTGCCCACGAGTGCCTCTGCGTTCTTTGTCTGATGGTCTTCCGCCACATTAGGCGAAGGCACAAGCACAGAAGGTTTGCCCAATATCTGTATCTCGGATATTGTACTTGCACCGGCACGAGACACCATCAGATCAGCAGCCGCATATGCTTTGTCCATAGCTGCTACAAACGGAACAATCTGCAAATCCTCGCGGCCATCGGAAATTTTCGCATAGCGGTCGTAGTAAAGCTTTCCGGTCTGCCACAGCACCTGTATTCCTGACGATAGAATTTCAGATACCGAAGCCTGCATGGCCTCATTGACAGTACGTGCTCCAAGACTGCCGCCAACCACTACTACCAAAGGCTTGTCGGCCTTGAATCCGAGAGCTATCTTTGCCTCCTGCCGAGTCAGAGCATTCTCGGTGAGCGACGACCTGACGGGATTGCCTGTCATCATTATCCTGTCGGCAGGAAAGAAGCGGTCCATGTTTTCATAAGCCACACATATATGCCGAGCTTTCGAAGCAAGCAGTTTATTTGTGACTCCAGCATATGAGTTCTGTTCCTGAAGCAGAGTCGGAACACCTGCTTTCTGAGCGGCCTTGAGCATAGGACCGCTCGCATATCCACCTACGCCAACTGCATAGTCCGGATTAAAGTCCCGCAGGACCTTACGCGCCAGCCGCATGCTTTTCCACAGATGCCACAGGACCTTGAAATTGCGCCACAGACGCTTGCGGTCGAATCCGCTCACAGGCAATCCGACTATTTTATACCCTGCCGCAGGAACACGCTCCATCTCCATGCGCCCGAGCGCACCCACAAACAGTATCTCCGCATCGGGGCGCAGCCGCTTGATAGCGTTGGCTATTGAAAGAGCCGGGAATATATGCCCTCCTGTGCCGCCTCCGCTAATCAGTATGCGGGGCGGATCACTTTCCGCGGATTGTTGCAATCTCTGTTTCATATACGGTATTGTTTTAGGAGTGAGAATTATTTACCAGACGACTGAGAAGGATTAAGTTCCCGAAGATCTTCGGGAAGTGCCGAAATATCATTCTTGATCTGTTGGCGATTACCGCTCTGCAGCGCATGCCTGCTCACCGAAAGCATCACACCGAAAGCCACAGAAGTGACCAATATCGACGTGCCGCCTTTGGATATCAAAGGCAGAGGTTGCCCCGAAACTGGGAAAGCTCCTGTGACTATCGCCATGTGGAAAAGAGCCTGTATGACAATGAACACGGCCATTCCCAACATCAGAAGCGCCGGATATACAAGGTTACATTTATAAGCGAGGGTGGCGGCCCTGGCCATCAGCCATAGATACAGCACCATCACAAACAGTCCGAGAATCAATCCGCCTTCTTCTACCACGATCGCATAAATATAATCGCTGAAAGCGAGTGAGAGCCGTGAGGTCTCACGCGAATTTCCCGGACCTACACCCAATACCCCGCCATGTGCCTGGGCTATGTAGGAATACTGCTCCTGTGCGTTGTAGTCGCGTATGGTATCCTTATACTTATCGAAACGCAGGAAGTTGGACATGCGTGAGTTCCATACGCCGGCACGGTTAACGCTCTTGCCCTTAGCAGGTTCCGGGGCTGCCATTACTGTGACCGCTCCGGTGGCAGTCATCTCCACCTTGGGTTGAGCGCTTTCTTTAAGAGTTATTTTCTTGTACATGTATCCGACGCCTCCGAGTACTCCGAATGCCAGAAGTATATAGAACATTTTCTTCCACGAGACAGACGCAACAAACATCATCGACAGGCTTATAGCCATAAGCAACAATGTATTGGTCAGACCTTGAAAGAACAGAAGGCCGCCGAATATACCTACTATGACCGCACAGAGCGTCACACGCCACGACTCTATGTAGCGTCGGTCTGCCTGACGGCTCTTACAAAGTACATACGCAACAAGAAGCACAGCCGAAAACTTCAGGAATTCAGCAGGTTGCACTCTCATTATCACGATACTGAAAGATCGTTTAGCGCCATTGATATAATCTCCGTTTATCAATGTATATACCATAGCGGCAAGTGATCCGAACACTATCCAAGGCGTTGCTTCGAAAAACTTACGGTAATGGACACGTTGCAGAGCCACTATGATCAGGAAACCGATCCCGAGATGCATCACATGGCGCAACAGCGGTGCGTAAATGTTGTTAGCGGAGATCTCACGCGACGACGCGCTGTACAACTCCACCATAGATATGATGCACAAGGCGATATACACACCCCAGATGTGTACATCATAGCGATGCTGAGGCCGCAGTGCAGCCACATCGTCGGCAGCACTACGACCTGACGACGGTTCGGGCTGAGGCCGGGGTGGCATCTCAGCCACATCTGTTTTTTCTTCTGTCTGCGGTATTGGTTCGAATATCATATTACAGGAGAGATTTACGGATTATATTTATAGTGATAGCACGGCCGCCTTGAATTTCTCTCCGCGGTCCTCATAGCTATTGAACAGATCGAAGCTTGCACAGCAGGGCGACAACAGTACTGTATCGCCATCCTCCGCATATCCGCGGCAGGCCTGCATGGCCTCGGCAAGCGAGTGAGTGTCGGCAATAGGCAGGCCGGGACATTCCTTTCCGAAATATTCAAGAATCTTTTCATTATGCAGTCCCATTGCCACAATGGCCTTGACCTTCTCGCGCACCAAAGGCAATATCTCTGAATAGTCATTGCCCTTGTCCTTGCCTCCAAGTATGAGTACTGTACCGGGCTGCATGGTCTCAAGCGCATACCAGCAAGAGTTCACATTCGTAGCCTTGGAGTCATTGATATATCGCACGCCATCAACAACTGCCACAGGCTCAAGTCTGTGCTCGACACCCTTGAAGTCGCTCAATGCCTTGCGTATATCATCCTTGCCCACATTTAGCAGGCTTGCCGACAGACCGGCTGCCATTGAATTATAGAGATTGTGCAATCCGTTAAGCGACAGATCGGCACGCGGCATGCCCCACTTTCCGGACGGGCAGTCTATGATAAGCCGGTCCTCCGCATCTACATATGCGGCAGTATTTTCTTCTTTTTTCTCGGCAAAAGGCAACATCGCCGCTTCAGTGGCCACATGTTCGAGCTGCGCCTTGATCACGGGATCATCCTGCCAATATATGAACGCATCAGAGGTTGTAAGATTCTGCAAAATGCGGAACTTGGCATTTACATAGCCCTGCATCTTATAGTCGTAACGGTCGAGATGGTCGGGCGTGATATTGAGTATCACCGCTACATTTGCCTTGAAATCATACATGTTCTCAAGCTGGAAGCTACTCAGTTCTATCACATATACATCGTGTTTCTCCCGTGCTACCTGGAGGGCAAGACTGCGGCCTACATTACCGGCAAGCCCCACATTCAATCCGGCTTTGCTCAGTATATGGTAGGTAAGCAAAGTTGTTGTAGTTTTGCCATTAGATCCGGTGATGCACACCATCTTTGCATCCGTATATCGTCCTGCGAATTCAATCTCAGAAATCACCGGAACATTCTTCGACACCAGAAGTTTGATCACTTCTGCCGTAGGAGGTATGCCCGGACTCTTGACCACTTCATCAGCCGAGAGTATCCGATCAAGCGAATGCCGTCCTTCCTCAAATTCTATATGCTCATCCTCAAGCACTTTCCTGTATACGGGTGCGATTGTGCCCATGTCGGACACAAATACATCCATTCCTTTGTCGGCGGCAAGAATAGCAGCACCTACTCCGCTCTCACCCGCACCCAATACAACAAGCCGTTTCTTCATATATAATATATAATGAGTGGATTTTTATCTGATTTTCAATGTAACGAAAGTTATAGCCGCGAGAATTATTCCAACGATCCAGAACCTTATCACGATCTTGGATTCGGGGATCGGGGCTACAGGAGCCTGAATCATGGCGTCAATACCGGCATGTCCGGGTTTCTGATAGTGGTGGTGCAGAGGCGTCATCTTGAATATACGCCGTCCCGTACCAGTGCGCCGCTTGGTGAGTTTGAAGTAGGCCACCTGTATCATTACCGACAGATCCTCTATATAGAATATCGCACACAGTATCGGAAGCAGAAGTTCCTTATGAATAAGGATAGCATATACTGCAATGATACCACCGAGTGTGAGGCTTCCGGTATCGCCCATGAAGACCTGCGCAGGATATGCGTTGTACCACAGGAAGCCTACAAGCGCACCGATGAAAGCTGCCATATACACTACAAGTTCCTCCGAACCGGGCACATACATTATATTAAGATACGATGAATATATAAGGTTGCCGCCAAGATATGCCATAACCGCAAGCGCGACTCCTATGATTGCTGATATACCGGTTGCAAGGCCATCAAGGCCATCCGTAAGATTGGCGCCATTAGAAGTCGCCGCAACAAAAAAGATAGTGATGAGAATGAAGACAACCCATGCGCCCTGCTCTGCATAGTCGCCAAGCCATTGTGTAAGGCACGAATAGTCGAAGTTGTTGTTCTTCACAAAAGGGATAGTGGTCTCCGCAGACTTTACATCGACGGACTCATACACCACCTGCTCGATCTCACCTGTGCCGGGCGACACTATCTCAACATTCTTGCGTATCGTGATTTCAGGACTCAGGTACATGGACAGGCCTACGATCAGACCTATGCCCACCTGACCTATGATCTTATATTTACCCTTTATACCGTCTTTATTATGGCGGGCAATCTTTTTATAGTCGTCAAGGAAACCGATTGTACCCAGCCATACCGTTGCCACAATCATCAGAAGCATGTATATGTTGCTCAGATTCCCGACCAGAAGACACGGAATCAGGATCGACAGTATGATTATGATTCCTCCCATAGTGGGCGTTCCGGTCTTCTTCATCTGCCCTTCAAGGCCAAGGTTGCGGACAACCTCACCTACCTGCATGCGCTTCAACCTGTCTATGATGCGGCGTCCGATGAATATGGCTATTATAAGAGACAACACAAACGCCGCTCCCGAGCGGAACGTGATATAGCTCATAAGCCTCGCACCCGGAAATGAGGTCTGCTGTAGATAATCGAATAGATAGTAGAACATCTTGATATATGAACTTAGATGGTCGTATTTTTATTAGTGCCACACCCGCCTGGCAGTAGCGCGGACAAGGCTTCTGCCACTTCCTCGCGATCGTCGAAGTGAATCGTGCGGTCTTTGAAAATTTCGTATGTCTCATGCCCCTTGCCACAGACGACAACCACATCACCGGGACGAGCCAACCGCACCGCAGTGCGTATTGCCTGACGGCGGTCTGTGATCACAAGTGTACGTGCCTGTTGTCCGGCATCCTCGCCGGCAAGCATCTCAGCAATGATAGCTTCAGGATCTTCGCTGCGTGGATTGTCGGAAGTGAGCACAACCTGCTCCGAGCGAAGGGCGGCCTCGCGTGCCATGATCGGACGTTTGCCTCGATCGCGGTCTCCTCCTGCTCCGGTCACAGTGATGATAGAGTGCCCCGGGCCAATGACCTCGCGTACCGTGTCGAGCACATTCGCTATTGCATCTGGCGTGTGCGCATAGTCGACTATAGCTGTCACCGATCCATCCGGCGAACGGAAAGGCTGGAAACGCCCGGCCACGGGTGTAAGTCTGCTCATGGCCGTAAGCACACTTTCTTTTTCCCAACCAAGGAGTATGGAGGCAGCGTAGACAGCCGTCAGATTGTAGGCATTGAAGCACCCTGTGAACAGAGTCTCTACCTCACGGCCATCGAACTGCATCAGCATACCGTCAAGGCGATTTTCAAGAATTCGCCCTTTGAAGTCGGCATGGCTACGTAGCGAATATGTATACTTCCGTGCCGCAGTGTTCTGAATCATGACTTCTCCGTTGCGGTCATCGGCATTCACAAGCGCCCATGCCTTTGATGGCAATATGTCGAAGAAACTTTTCTTGGCCTTGAGATACTCTGCGAAAGTCTTATGATAGTCAAGATGGTCGCGGGTTAGGTTCGAAAACACTCCACCTGCGAAATTCAGGCCTGCGATGCGGTGCTGCGCACACGCATGCGAGCTTACCTCCATTGCCGCGAACGAGCATCCGGAATCCACCATCTCGCGCAGCAACATATTTATGGTAAGCGGATCAGGAGTCGTATGATCTGCCTCAATGCGCCGGTTATCTATATAATTGGCCACAGTGGAGAGCAGACCTGCTTTTTCGCCCTGCATCCGTGCCATTTCGTAAAGCAATGTTGCTGTAGTCGTCTTGCCATTTGTACCCGTGACGCCGACAAGCGTCAGTTCATGCGACGGACGTCCATACCATTCTGAGGCTATATTGCCGAGAGCCACAGACGAATCACTTACTCTGACATAGACAACAGAAGTTTCCGGAGACGACGGCATACTCTCACACACCACAGCCGAAGCACCCATCTCCACGGCTTTGCCAATGAAGTCATGTCCGTCGACCTGCGTACCGCGCACCGCCACGAACAATGATCCCGGAGATACCTTTCTGGAATCAGCAGTGACAGACAGAATCTCTACATCGTCGTTTCCGACGATATTCTCTACCATCACGCTTTGCAGAAGTTGCGAAAGTTTCTTTATCATTCTCTGTTTCTGAATTTACTGATTATAAATCATTCGGCGAGGATAAGAGTCACGGCAGTACCTTTAGGAACAGTCGATGCGGCAGATGGGGACTGCGCCGACACATATCCCTGACCGCGGACAGCCGCAGGGTATCCTGCCTCCTCAAGAATCCTTACAGCCTCACGCACTCCGAGGCCGGTCACATCGGGTACACCGAATTTGACACGTCTCGGCGGAGCGAAGTTTGTATAGTCTTTGAACCCGAGATCACGACCAAGTTGCTGGATCCTGTCGCCTGATGTCGTTGCATATACTTCCGGAGACTTGCGCCTGTCTTCAGGCACATATTCGCGGTAATCGCTATGATTATCCAACAAGCCGCGTGAATGCAGCTTTTCAGCTATAGCCCTGACGGTAGCTCCGGATGTATACTGCGCCGAACGTATGCCCGGCTTGGGATCTGCAATCAGCACCATGCACGTATATTTGGGCTTATCATATGGGAAGAAGCCGACGAATGCCAGACGGTAATGACCTTCGTTATATCCTGGGACAAAAGGCACTACACGACCGGCTACGGAATCTTCGTGAGTCCACCGCGGACGCTCTCGGGCTATTACCGCTGTTCCGGTCTTTCCTGCAAGCTCTACAATCTCCGGATCTCGTTTTAGTCCTGTGGCCGTACCTCCCTTCTCTGTTATCACTCTGCGGAGCATACTGCGCAGAATTCGGGCATTTTCTTCCGAGCATATCCTGTCGCGCACATAGCTTACAGGAATCATCGAGTCCACGCCTTCGGAATTGCGCAGGCCTTTAACAAGCCTGGGGCGTACGAAACGTCCGTCGTTAGCCACAGCATTATATAGCGCACAGGTATACAACGGGGCAATCTGCGTACGATAGCCATAGATCATTCGCGAAAGCTCGATTGCCGCACCCGACTGTTTTTTCAGCTTAGGATAGTAAGCCGGAATCTCGGAAGCTATACCGGTATTGAATCTATCGAACAGGCCAAGCTGCTCGACGCGCCGGCGGTAGGCATCCGGATCATTCTCATAGTGCGGTGCTATTAGCTTGGTCATGCCAATGTTGGACGAGTACTGGAGGAGACGGTATATCGGTAGCGATCCTGATGGAGCGAAGTGTGTGTCGCGTATGGCCTTGCCGCCGTGATAGCGGAATCCACCGCGCTCTGTGACGATCGTGCGTTCGAGATTACCGGCAAAACCATCTTCAAGCGCTATGATCATACCCACGAGTTTGACCACTGATCCCGGTTCGACACGCGCGACCGCATGATTCATCGACTCCACGTAAGTGGTATCGTGTTTGCTACGCTCAAGATTGGAGATAGCCTTTATATCGCCGGTAGCTACATCCATCAGTATGGCTGTTCCCCACTGAGCCTGACTCCACCTGAGCATGTCGTTGAGTTCATTTTCCACTATATCCTGCATCTCGACGTCGATAGTGGTTATCACGGTTGCCCCGTTTATCGGCGGAGTCTCGGGGATAGGCACTATGTTTCTCGTAAGCGGGATACGACGTGCCAGCCCCGGCTTTCCGGTCAGCATCGAATCAAGAGCATACTCAAGACCGCTGAAACCTACAAGCCGTCCTTCGGGATGATTGGTGCGTCCTATGCTTCGGCGCGCCATCTCCCCGTAGGGATAGAGGCGTTTTGTCTGAGTATCCTTGCACAGACCGGTGACGTTGCAATTAGGAATCTTAAAGAACGGGAACGTGCGGACGAGCTTGTACTGCGCATAGCTTATGTCGCGCAGGAAAAGCCTCTGCCGACGCTGCGATTTCTCTTTCTTGGTCTCCTCTACAAGGTAGGAACGCCAGTTCTCACGGTCTCTAATCGGGAAATGCACAGCCAGGCTGTCGCAAAGACTGTCGAGCGCATTATTGAACTTCTCCATAGAGAAGCCATCTGTACGGTAGTCTATGCGGAGGGTATAGGTAGTCACGTTCGTAGCCAGCACAGAACCGTCGCACGAAAGTATGTCTCCTCTGACCGGATATACCGGCACGGTCTTGTTCAGGATACTGTCGGCTTTCAGATTCCATTCCTCAGCATGCAGCACGGTATTATCCACAAGACGGAATCCGATCCAGCTGCACAGCAATAGCACGAAGAACACCACAAGTGCGTAGCGTGCAAGTATGAGTGATAGTCCGTTATTCTTATTCGCCATAGGAGAGTTGGAATGGTGGTTGCACCTGATATGTGAGGTCCAGACCGATGGAGTCGAGCCTGTCGCGCATCGCACTCTCGCGTATGGCACTCATGTAGGTACTGCGCTCACGGATGAATTCGGTGCGTATCACGCCCAATTCGTTGCGCAGCGAGTTTACAGTCTCCATACGTGTCTGGAACGAATATTTGTTTGATATATATATCATCACAAGCAGCACGCACATAAAGACAGCCAGCCAATGCCTCTTGAAAAATTCAAGGGACAGCAGCCTGCCGTACACGGTACGGCTCACAAGCTTGCGTGCCCGTGCCGCCATACCCGGCTTCTGTGTTGATGTGGATTTGCTGTCTGCCATTTCGTATTGCGTCTGATCTATATGCGTTTCTGTAAAGTTATTCAGCCTTTCTCATTAAGCTTTACCGCGACCCTCAGTTTTGCGCTACGGCTACGCGGGTTTGCCTCTATCTCAGCTGCATCGGGCACAATTGGTTTGGATGTGAGCAACTTCATCGGCGACAGCGAACGTCCGTAGAAGTCCTGCTGCTGTCTGCCCTCGAGATTGCCTGTCTTCATAAAGTTCTTGACAAGCCTGTCTTCCAGCGAATGATAGGTTATTATAGCCAGCCGTCCACCGGGAGATAGCATCTCAAGCGATTGTTCGAGCAATGCGCGCAGGGCCGAGATCTCTCCGTTGACCTCTATGCGCAGGGCCTGAAAGACCTGTGCCAGTTCTTTCTTCTCCTGCCTCGGATTGATGGCCGGGGAAATCACAGAAAGGAAGCGTTCCGTAGTGTCGATCGGGCGTAAAGACCGCTCCTTGACGAGCAACCCGGCTATACGACGCGAGTTTTTCATCTCTCCGTAGAGGTAGAATATATCAGCCAAACGATCTTCTTCGTAAGTATTCACCACATCAGCGGCAGTCAGGCGTGCCCTGCGGTTCATGCGCATGTCCAACGGACCATCGAAACGGAACGAGAATCCCCTGTCTGGATCATCGAAATGATGAAAAGACACTCCAAGATCGCCAAGAATACCATCAACGCTATCCACGCCGTAGAAGCGAAGGAAGTTACGCAGGAACTTGAAGTTGCCGTGTACAAGCGTCAGGCATGGATCGGAAAATGCATTGCGGAGTGCGTCCTCATCCTGATCAAATGAATACAGCCGGCCTCCCTGGTCATAATCCAGAAGCGCCGCGATAGCACGCGAATGCCCGCCGCCACCGAATGTGACGTCGACATACACTCCTCCCCGGCGCACGTCCAGCGCGTCAAGGGTCTGCGGCAGTAGTGCCGGTATATGATAAACTTCCTGACTCATAGCTATGTACGCATCCAAGGAACAGGATACACTTTTACGTTGTAAAATTACTTATTTTACACGAAATTTACATAACTAAATTGCCAAAAATCACACAGAGACAAAAAAAGTTATCAACACCGGCACATAAAACGTTGGACGTACCGGTATTTAAGCTCCGGAAGAAAGGTGTTTGCATTTGCAAACTGACCGCGATGACTACTTCCAGTATATGAGATGATTTTCGCCCGTTGTAGTGACTTTAAGCGTTACGTGTGAGCCTTCTATCATCGGTATGTTGTGGTCAACATGCCCGACGGGAGCATTGAACGCCACAGGATAATTGTAAGGAGACACCATATCACGTATCATGGTCTCCATATCGTCATATGAACGATCTGCCTTATAGTCGGTGAATTTGCCTACAATCAAGCCGTTAAGCCGCGGTAATACATTACTGTAGCGCAACTGGTACAGTATACGTTCGATCTTATATATCGGCTCTGACACGTCCTCAAGAAACAGTATCGACCCCGGGCGCAGTATGTCGTAGGGAGTGTCTATGAGATCGGCAAGTACGGCCAGATTGCCGCCAAGCAGAACACCATCAGCCACACCCGGCCTATCGTATGGATGAGATCCGAAACTTATGGCCGGACGCTGTCCGCGCAATATGTCGAACAGATTGCGGTTGTCCTCATCCTCAGGACCGAGTTTTATATGTCCGGCCATTGATGCGTGTATGCTGTTGATACCCTTGGAGGCCATAAGTGCATGAAGCGCCGATATATCACTGAACCCTATGATCCACTTGGGATCTGCCTGCAGAGGAAGACGGTCGAGACGGTCGAGTATATGTACCGCACCATATCCACCACGGGAGCATAAGATAGCACGTACGGAGGGATCGGCCAGCGCGTCACTCAGATCTGCGAAACGCTCGTCGGCAGTACCGCTGTAGTTACCACTACGTCCGAGGGCATGCGGCATTATCACCGGATTCCATCCTTGACCACGCAACACCTCCACTGCCTCATAGACATTAGCCTCGACCGGTGCACCTGCCGGTGAACATATCGCGATTGTATCGCCGGCCGACAATGGCCGAGGTTGAATGAATTTATCCATAACCACTCTTTTTTATACAGTCGATCAATTGACCTGCACCGTTATGTCGTCGGCGCGGAAACGTGCTGCAAACTCATCAAGATCCTCACGCGACACCTTTGTCAGTTGTCTGGCAGGAGTCTGCCGGTCTATTGAATACAACATAACTTCCCGAGGCCTGATCCGCCGGTATGCCTCAGCGAGAGCCTCCACTTCTGCCGACGTCGTATTATCCACAACATGTCCGTCATACTCGCCACGCAGCATCATTGTCTGTATGATTACCTTATCCGATGCCGCAGCAAGTTCGGCCAGACGGTCTATCAGTGCCGAAACGTTAAATCCCGGCGATGCAGGCCTGTCTATCAGACGCATAGTAGCATCGACAGCCGAATCGAGTTTCAGTATAGGATTGTCCACTTTCAGAATCGCTTCGGCAACCCTTTCATCCCACAGGCGCGTGCTGTTGCACAGCACACTGACAACTGCCTGAGGATAGTACTTGTCGCGCAGCGCGAGCACATCTCCGACAATCTCCGGAAAAGCCGGATTCACCGTAGGTTCGCCATTTCCGGAAAAAGTGATCGTGTCGAGAGACATTCCCTGGGCGCGCATATCCTGTAGTTTACGTTCGAGAAGCATAGCCACATCTTCACGCGATGGAAGTCCGGAAGTACCAGGTCCCTGTGCATTGAAACCTGCCTCGCAATACAGGCAGTCAAACGTGCATACCTTGCCATCGGACGGACTGAGATTCACACCCAGCGACGTACCCAGTCGCCTGCTGTGTATAGGTCCGAAAATTGTAGATGTGAATAATACTGTCTGCATAGATCAATATATTGATAAGATTTTTAGAACTTTATCCTTGAAAAATCCTCTATTTCAATTGATTGCGTATAAAATAAGCTGTGACCCTTGAGGTCAGCAGACCAATGAAAGCGGCTACCACCACGAGCACAAGCAAGTCGGCGAATGCCAGACGCACAGGGTATACCGCAACCGTAAGAGAGGAAGGATCAGCATTGAGTCTGATGAAGCCTCCGTATTGCTGTGCCAACGTCAGTCCGACACCAAGCACAAGTCCGATTAAAGCGCCGATAAAAGATATGAGCCATCCTTGCCATACAAATATTCTGCTCACCATCTGGCGAGGAGCACCAAGGCAGCGCAATGTGTCAAGATTATCGCGCTTCTCGAGAACAAGCATCGACAATGTGGAAATAATGTTGAATGAAGCCACAAGCAGTATGAAAGCAAGCATCATGAACGTAATCCACTTTTCAATAGCAATCATCCTGAATGACTTTTCCTGCTGCCCTATTCTGTCCTTGACCTCATATCCGCTTCCGAGCAATGATCTCAGAATATCGGCTACCTTACCAGCATCAGCCTTTGACGACACATAGACATTCATAGCAGTCGCCTCGGCGTCATAGTCGAGCAGACGCCTGGCAGCACCAATCGGTATGATGACGAACTCATTATCATATTCAGGCTGATTGACCTGAAAGACAGAAGACACCACCAAAGAATCTCCTCTGAATGCTGTAGCCGGATTCGAGGGTTGTATTTTACCCAAACGTCTCGGAACATAGAGAGCCGCCTGACCGACGGATGAGGCCCGCAGACCGGTGGCAACAGCCACACCGACGCTAAGCGACATGCAATCACGTCCGTCAGTTGTCATAAAAGATGCCACACCATCGACAAGAGCGCTGTCTATCCCCGACAGCACCGTGAAGTCATCCTCTACTCCCAGAAAGACTACCGGCTGCTGATGCGTTCCACTGACAAGCAGCCCACGCTCCTCTATCACAGGCATCACAGCATCCACTCCCGCAGTACGGCCAATCACAGCTGCCAACGAGTCGGCATCGCCTATCACTTTACCTGAAGACGGATATACTTTAAGTGGCGGATCAAGCACCGACAGATGATCTACTGCCAGATCCGTAAAACCATTGAACACCGACAAAACAACCACAATAGCAGCCGACGCCACTGCCACCACAGCCACCGATATCCATGAGATAACATTGACGGCGGCATGGGTTTTCTTAGCGAAAAGATAGCGCAAGGCTATACGTAGCGATAACATTTATGTATGGCGTGTGATGAATGTCGGTTACGGGAAGAGGTATGCAGCGTCAAGCTTCCGGAAGCTCATGCCCGGGATCTATAGTTGCATCAGACTGATGTCCAAGCAGTTTATCTATATTATCAAGATAATCGAGAGAGTCGTCGAGATAGAACATCAGTTCCGGCGTTTTTCTCAACTGCATACGCACGCGTTGCGCCAGCTCATAGCGTATCGTCTTACGGGAGGCATTGATTCCCTCGATGATTTCCTGCGCTTTCTCCGACGGGAAGATTGAAAGATAAGCCTTGGCAAGACTCAGATCAGGCGATACCCGAACGGAACTTACCGATACAATGACTCCTCGGGTTTTTGCTGTCTGCATCCTGAATATTTCGCTGATCTCCTTCTGCAGAAGACGTGATATTTTCTGTTGTCGTGTTGATTCCATAATTTATAGTTTTTCTTATAGAACGCTTTGTGAAGCTACAAAGTTAGTAAAAAACATCAAGCCATAGGACAAAAGCACTGCAAAAGCTTGCCGATGACCTTGATAATGCCTCACAGTTTGCGTATCACAGTGAGTCCATCGCGCATCGGCAGGATTACTTTCTCGACCCTCATGTCAGAAGCCACCAGATCGTTGAATTCAAGAATTCCACGGGTCTGCGCGTCGCGGCATTCCTCAGGATTGAGCACCTTGCCGTCCCAGAGCGTATTATCTGCAATTATATATCCGCCTTTGCGCACAAGCGGAAATACCATTCTGTAGTAATCTGAATATATCCGCTTGTTGGCATCGATCAACACCATATCCCAGTCCGATATACCCAAATCCGGCACTACCTGCAAGGCATCTCCTATGACAAGATGCATATCGGAAGCCCTGGGCGATGCCTCGAACTGCGCCAGAATCGCATCCTCCATCTCATCGTCGATCTCTACGGTCCACAGTTCAGCACCATCCGGCATCCCCTCGGCCATACACAGCGCTGAATATCCGGTGAATGTCCCCATCTCAAGTATGCGGCGGGGAGCTATCATGCGGGTGAGCATCTTCAACACCCTACCCTGCAGATGTCCGGAACACATGCGCGGGTAGAGTTGATACACATGAGTGTCGCGGTATAGTTTGCGCAACTGCTGTGGCTCGGCATCGATATGCGAGCAGATATAGTCATCTATAGTGTCAACCATGATTCGTCTTTTCAAAAGTCATCACAAAGCTACAAAAATTTAGCCTAACAGGGGCATTATCGCGTAGAAAGTAGTATTTTTGCAGACTGAACCTATATATAAGCTCATGAGAATTGATATAATCACCGTATTACCGGAAATGCTTGAATCACCCTTAGGCTGCTCCATACTCAAAAGAGCGCAGGACAAGGGGCTGGTTGAGATCGCCGTGCACAATCTGCGCGACTATACTACTAACAAGCACCGAAAGGTGGACGACTATCCCTTCGGTGGTGAAGCCGGGATGGTCATGCAGATCGAACCTGTGGATCGCTGTATATCAGCTCTTAAAGCTAACCGCCACTATGATGAGGTAGTCTTCACGTCGCCAGATGGGGAAGTGTTCGACCAACCTATGGCCAACTCCATGTCTATGCTCGACAATATCATCATTCTCTGCGGACATTACAAAGGTATCGACTACCGTATACGTGAACACCTTGTGACCCGGGAAATATCGGTTGGCGACTATGTGCTCACCGGTGGTGAACTACCAGCTATAATAATCACCGACGCAATCGTGCGTTTGATTCCGGGCGCTATCGGCGACGAACAGAGCGCACTGACCGATTCTTTCCAGGACAACCTGCTTGCCCCTCCTATCTATACACGCCCCGCCGTGTACAACGGATGGCGTGTGCCTGATATACTGCTTTCTGGGCATCAGGCAAAGATAGACGAATGGAGACACGAACAGTCGATCGAGCGTACCAGGCGTCTGCGCCCCGACCTGCTGAAATAAGCATCGGAAAATCACAATAAACAGACCCGTGGCGACGTTAGGCATATACAGACCTTGACGCTCTGATACCATCTTCATCACATACACCACCAACACAACCCGATCGACCGATGATCCCTAAAATCATTCACTTCTGCTGGCTCAGTAAAGATCCTTATCCTGCATCCATCAAGCGGTGCATAGACTCATGGGCCGACAAACTCGACGGCTACGAGATCTGGCTATGGGATTTCGAACGCCTTGCCGATGCCACCAACGATTGGGTACGCGAAGCTTTCGGAATGAAGAAATATGCGTTTGCTGCCGATTTTGTCCGTGCCTACGCGCTTTATAATTATGGTGGAATATACCTCGACTCCGACGTAGAACTTGTTGGTAATTTTGACCGATTCCTGCATTTGCCTTACTTTTTCTGCCGCGAATCAGGCGGATGGGCTATAGAAGCCGCATGTATGGGAGCGGAAAAAGGCATGCCTCTGTTTGCCAACCTTGTAGAATACTACCGCGACAGGCATTTCGTCCGCCCCGATGGATCTCTCGACACACTCACCATGCCTGAGATCATACAGCAGGAGGTGGACCGTCACTACACTATCGCAAGCATAGACACACCGGATGAATTCGACCACTCCCCCAGTGTCCTGTCGATACTACCTGCTGATTATTTCAGCCCGATAGATACACGTACGATGGAGTTGAGGACAACCGCACGCACCGTAGCCATACACCATTTCGCAGCAAGCTGGTGCTCGCCGTCAATGAGGATAAAGAAACGTATACAAAAGCTTCTTGGCGGACGGCTTACACGCAGCATAATCAGCGCCAAACAGATATTACGCAAGGCGTGAAAAAATTTTGCGGGAAATAATAGGCCGTTTGCCATATTTTTAGTAAGTTCGCATTCGTTGAACGCAAGTCGCGTCCGACAATATCTTACAATCAACTACCATCATGGCCATACTCCCCATCCTCAAGAACGACCCTTGGCTCGAACCATATTCAGAAGCCATCACAGGACGTCACAACGACGTGCTGCGCAAAGAGGCCGAACTCCTCGCCGGCTCAGCCAAAGACCTGGACTCATTTGCAAATGCCCACAACTACTTCGGCATGCACCGCAACTCCGACGGTTCATGGACATTCCGCGAATGGGCGCCCAACGCTACCGGCATAACACTTATCGGCGATTTCTCCGGGTGGAAAGAAGAAATGCGCTACAGACTCACCAAAGCAGACAACGGAGTCTGGGAAATCACTCTTCCCGAAAAATCCCTAAGCCACGGACAACTGTACAAGATGATGGTACACTGGCCCGGAGGATACGGCGAACGCATTCCGGCATATGCCACACGCGTCGTACAAGACCCCGAGACACATCTGTTTTCTGCCCAGATATGGAGTCCTGAATCGGAGTATAAATGGAAAATAAACAAGTTCACGCCCGATACCAAACCGCTGCTTATCTATGAATGCCACATTGGTATGGCCCAGGAATACGAAGGCGTGGGCACATATGTAGAATTCCGCGATAAGATATTGCCTCGAATCGCAGCCGACGGATACAACGCGATCCAGATAATGGCCATACAGGAACATCCCTACTACGGATCGTTCGGATACCATGTGTCCAGCTTCTTCGCCGCCTCGAGCCGCTTCGGCACACCTGAAGATCTCAAGAGCCTGATAGACCGCGCACATGAACTTGGCATCGCTGTGATAATGGATATCGTGCACTCACACGCTGTAAAGAACGAAAACGAAGGTCTCGGACGCCTTGACGGATCATACGACCTCTATTTCTATGGCGACGGACGACGCGAACACCCGGCTTGGGACTCACTATGCTTCGACTACGGCAAGAACGAAGTGCTGCATTTCCTTCTCAGCAACTGCAAATATTGGCTTGAGGAATACAAATTCGACGGATTCCGCTTCGACGGCGTAACTTCCATGCTATACTATAGCCACGGACTCGGTCAGGCTTTCGGAAGCTATGCCGACTACTACGACGGCACAGAAGACACAAATGCCATAACATATCTCACACTTGCCAATATACTGATACATCAGGTCAATCCCCACGCCATCACCATCGCTGAAGAAATGAGCGGAATGCCGGGTCTGGCACTCCCCTTCGCCGAAGGAGGTATGGGATTCGATTACCGCATGGCGATGGGAATACCGGACTACTGGATAAAAACTCTTAAAGAAAAGAAAGACGAGGACTGGCATCCTACATCCATATTCTGGGAACTGACCAACCGCCGCGACGACGAAAAGACAATAAGCTACGTGGAAAGCCACGATCAGGCTCTGGTAGGAGACAAGACTGTGATATTCCGCCTCATCGACGACCAAATGTACTGGCACATGATGAAAGGAGACGGCAATATGACTGTAGCACGCGGCATAGCCCTCCATAAGATGATACGCCTGGTGACACTGGCCACAATCAACGGTGGATATCTCAACTTCATGGGCAACGAATTCGGACATCCCGAATGGATAGATTTCCCGCGCGAAGGCAACGGATGGAGCTACAAATATGCCCGCAGGCAATGGAGTCTGGTTGACAGGGAAGACCTGCAATATGAATACCTGAACAATTTCGATAACTCAATGCTATCGCTCGTGCGCGGCGTGCGGAACTTCCAGAATCTGCCGGTAAGAAAGTTGTGGGAGAAAGACGACGACCAGATACTTGCATTCAGCAGAGGAGATCTTGTGTTTGTCTTCAACTTCAACCCATCGAAGTCATTCGACGGATACGGCATTCTTGCCCAGCCGGGTGTCTACGACGTCGTGCTCTCAAGCGACGACCCGCAGTTCGGAGGCTATGGAAACATCGCCGACGACGTAAGCCACTCAACTGAAGCCGATCCGCTCTACAAACCGGCCGGTGTAGAATGGCTAAGACTATATATGCCAGCCAGAACTGCAATGGTACTCCGCCGCAGGAAACCTCAAAGACGCACATCCACCGCTACAAAGGCTGCCACATCCAAGACGGCTGCGAAATCCACAGCCACTAAAAAGAAGACCGGCGCTAAGAAAACAGCGACAGGAAAAACTTCCGCAACGACAAAAAAGAAATCCGAATAAGAGGAAACGATGAAAATGAAATTCCTGATCAGGATCGCACTCGCGACAGCGGCATTGTTCGCAAGCAGCCACACGGCAAGTGCCGTTGAGAGCTATGAGGCCGACAGTGTATCCGTGGTATATTATATTAAGGATATATCGCCCGAGAGTATTGTGAAACTCTACAACGCCGTGGAGCGAAAAGCGACCGGACGTGTCGGTATAATGCTTTCCGACGAAAACCCTCACTACCCCAACGCGATCGGGCCTGATCTGTCCGGCGCTTTGGTGGAAGAAACAGGCGGAAGGATAGCTGATATCAGAAGTTCTGACGGATATGTGAGCCTGCCGATAGAAGGAGGCTATCATCAACGTGCTTTCAAAGCCGGGAAAAACATCACCGACTATGATTTCATGATTGTACACAGCCACTTCCGCGGCTTATATGATACCGGCTACGATGGCGCGCTGAAAAACATCGCTATGGGTACGGCCAGTGCCGAAGCAAAGGCAAAGATACTCGGACATAAAGAGCCTGACGCCCTGATGGAATCAATCGCCGACGCATGCCTCGCAGCCACAAGCTATTGGGGCGATAAAGTGGTATACATAAGTGTGGCCGCAAAAATAAGTGTCGATGCAGACAACAGCCGATACACAGACGAGCCTCAGATGGCCGACCTCGGAATCCTCGCCTCTATTGATCCTGTGGCTCTTGACCGGGCATGCACAGATATGGTATATAATTCCTCAGATCCGGCGGCAAAACATTTCGCCGACCATATTGACGCCCGCGAGGGTACTCACCTGCTCGACGCTACCGAGTTGCTCGGCGCCGGGACACAGCAGTATTTCCTGATAACAATCGAATAACAGACAATATCAACAAAAACACAGACGCCGGAGGTGTATAAATCCAACCTCCGGCGTCTGTTTCCGTTATTAAAGTTTTTCAATAAGCCTCTTTTTCGTTAGGGAAATCAGAAGTCTTGACGTCAGACACATAGTGTCCGACAGCTTCGTTGATAATCGTAGCCAGATCAGCATAGCGGCGTAGGAACTTAGGAGAAAAGTCCTTATTGATACCAAGCATATCGTGCATCACAAGCACCTGACCGTCGACTCCGCCTCCGGCTCCGATTCCAATCACCGGTATCGAAACACTCTCGGCCACCCGCTTGGCCAAAGCGGCAGGAATCTTCTCGAGTACGATTCCAAAACAGCCTATCTCCTCAAGCATCTTGGCATCCTCGATAAGCTTATTGGCTTCAGCTTCTTCCTTGGCACGCACAGCGTAAGTTCCGAACTTGTTGATCGACTGAGGAGTCAGGCCAAGATGGCCCATCACAGGAATACCGGCAGAGAGAATGCGTTCGATGCTCTCGCGTATCTCAGCACCACCCTCCATCTTCACAGCCTCAGCATGGCTCTCCTTCATAATGCGTATGGCAGAATTCAGAGCCTCGATGGGATTGCCCTGATATGTTCCGAAAGGCATATCGCATACTACAAGTGCCCGGCGAGCGCCCTTAACCACGCTCTTGGCATGATATATCATCTGATCGAGAGTCATCGGCAGAGTGGTGACATTTCCTGCCATCACATTAGAGGCGGAATCGCCTACAAGAATTACATCGACGCCGGCTTCATCTATCAGCTTGGCCATAGAATAGTCGTAAGCCGTAAGCATAGCGATCTTCTCACCCCTGCGCTTCATCTCAATGAGACGCATGGTAGTCACTTTACGTTGATCTTCGCTTGTGTAGGTAGACATGATGTTTTCAATAACTGGTTTTCTATATGTTACTATACCGGAGAGAGCGGACAAAGGTACAAAAATTTTCTTAATTGACAGAAATTGTATAATTTTGCGAACTCTAATAGCTTGTTTAATGATAAATGAAAACAAGTTAAAAAAGCAATTTGTGGTAATTGTTTGTTATATTGTCACAGACAAGTATCAACATTCCCATCCATTTGCATTATGACAAAGAAAACAATCTCCACACCCGCGCGCACAGGCCGACAGGTGTTCATGCACCTGATCGCCACATTAGCCCTCATCCTCACCGTATCTTCCTGCACTCAGGAGGACGATCCGTACTACTCCCCTCTGGTGGGAGGATGGCAGCTCGTCGACTACTCCGGACCCGGCACATATTATATAAGCGCCCTGATGCTCTACGGCGATGGCACAGGATATGTGAGCGGAGAAGACAGCTACGGTTATCCACAAACCTGGAATGTACAGTGGAGCAGTTTCTCCGGAAGCTCGCTGACCATATATTTCAACGATGCCTATGGCACACAGTGGAGCTATTACTACAACTTCAGCGGAGGAGAACTGCATCTGCAACCGGTCGACGATATATCGACAGACTACTGGTATATGAGATCCTGACAACTGTCACGGTTACGGAACAAAGATAAAATTACTGACTAAAGCATCATTCATACCCGAAAGAAATGGCAGAAGAAAACGATCAGCAGCCCATGCAGGCACAGCATCCCGACTCATGCGACAAATGGACTGAAATTGAACATCTTCCCGAATGGGACGAGGAATATTATGATGTCTATACTGCAAAAAAGTATGGAAAATGGGTGATGCTTAAAACACTGAAACCTGAATATCGCGACAAGCCTGACTTCCAGGCCATGATAGAAAAGGAATTCGAGGTCAGATACAACCTCGCCGGGCCGCACATCGTAATGATAAACGACTACGAATATGTACCGGGGGTAGGAATGAGCATAATCACAGACGACGTATATGGCGACTCGCTACGAAAGCTCATCAACGAAAAGCGTGTCACTGCCCAGCATATCGACAAACTCAAACATCAGTTGGTCGATGCAATGGAATACATCCAGAACAACCATCTGGTACATCACCCTATCCGCCCCGAGGCCATAATCTTCACCGAGAACATCGGCAACCTGAAACTCATCGACGTCGGTTTTGACCAGAAATCAAGACTAAGCCACGGAGACACATCCCGCGACATCTACGACTACGGCGTCACTCTGACTGAAGCTCTCAACGCCTGCTCAGACGAATTCCCGCAACTGCGCCGCGTGGCGAAAAAATGCACCAACCCTGATCCTGCCAAGCGATACCGCACAGCGCAGGACATACATCTCGCAATCGAAAACCGACAGAGCCACAACCTTATGATATGGCTCGCGGCATTCCTGGTAGCAATGATCGCAATACTTTGGATCACATCTCACTACCACCACAAGTCGGACACTCAGGACACAGTGGAGCGGATCATAGACCAGACAGATGGCGCACTCCCAGCCGAGGGCCTTCCACTGTAGACCGGCAACACCATCACCATACATTTCCGCAATGGCAATAGACATTATTCAGATACCGGCACGCCGCAAAGACCTGAAGCGATTTGTCAAGTTCGGCATAGACCTGTACAAAGACAACGAGTACTATATACCACCTCTCATCTCGGGAGACATCAACACGCTCATCCCTGCCAAAAACCCCGCATTCGAATATTGCGAGGCACAATCGTTCATGGCATACAAAAACGGTAAGGCAGCCGGCCGCATCACAGCTATAATAAATCACCGTGTCAACGACCGCACAGGACACAACGACTTGAGGTTCGGATTCGTAGACTTCATAGACGACGACGAGGTCGTGGACGCGCTCTTCGAAGCCGCAGCCAGATGGGGCAAGGAGCGCGGCATGACATCTATGGTAGGTCCGATGGGATTCACCGACATGGACCATGAAGGCATGCTTGTGGAGGGTTTTGCAGAAACCGGCACTATGGCCACCATCTACAACTATCCATACTATGTAAGGCAAATGGAGCGAATGGGATTTGTAAAAGATGCCGACTGGCTCGAATTCAGAATGACTGTACCACAGTCCATTCCTGAAAAATATGCCCGCATCGCCGACATTGTGGCAAAGAAGTACGGACTGCGGACCATAAAATTCACGTCCCGCCGCAAACTGCGCCAGCAGTACGGACATGCTCTGTTCGAACTTATCAACGAAGCCTACGACAACCTCTACGGATATTCCCCGCTTTCGCCCAGGCAGATAGACTATTACATAGATATGTATCTCGGAATCCTCCGGCTTGAGGACGTAAGTATAGTGATCGACAACGAGGATCGGCTAATAGGCGTCGGCATATCCATAACATCTTTCTCGAACGCACTGCGCCGAAGCCGTGGCAAGCTGTTCCCATTAGGTTGGAGACACTTCATAAAGCCGTTGCGCGGAAAAGAAGACGTAGTGGACCTGCTTCTCGTTGCCGTACGTCCCGAGTTTCAGAACAAGGGCGTGAACGCACTTATCTTCTGCGACCTGCTGCCTGTGTATATCCGCAACGGCTACAAATATGCCGAAAGCAATCCCGAATACGAAGGCAACGGAAGTGTGCAGAAGCAATGGGACTATTTCGAGCACCGGCAACATCGTCGTCGCCGTGCGTTCCGCCGCGGGATCTGACACCGCCAACCCTAAAGATATATCAAGCGCGCCACTATCTCCGCAGCGGAGAATGATGGCGCGCTTGGCTTTTATCTTTTATATCGTATTCCGGGAGATCAGCGGATTATCACTTTCTCCACTTTCGAACCGGTGCGACGGATATACAGACCCGGAAGCGGAGTACCGACAGTCACACGGCGACCCTGAAGATCGAACAGCTCTGTCTCGGCATTGCTATCCTCAACATCCGTGGTAATATCGTCAATACCGACAGTATGCCTGTTCATAAATCTGTCAAGTACCGTGAAGCGGCCCTCAAGGAAATTCTTGAGATTGTTGACCTCGCCCTCATACGAACCGAATACTTTCTGATTTTTCTGTACCGAACGGTTCAGAATCGGCCAACGTTCAAAGTTAAGTTTCTGAGATTCCTCAAGTTCCTTCACATACTCGTCGATGCGGGCTTCGAAATATTCATAGTTCAGATTGCCGTTCTGACGAAGTTCGCTCCAGATGTTGCTGAGTTCTGTTGCCGCGCCGGCATCCTGCTTGATTATGCGGTTCACGAAGTCAAGCATGCCATCGGCCTTGGAAGCCGAACCATGAGTGTAAAGATAATCAGACATGGTATTAACCGAAGACGGACTGCCGTAATTCTGGAATCCGAGATCGACATCCCACACAGGACCTACATGAAAGACATCCTCTCCACGATCTTTCCACATGTATGTACTCCAGAAAGAATCCAGATTTCCGTCAAGCTCACATACTATGAAGTAGCGCAGAAAACTTTCGAGATCGAGATATTTACGATATCCATTGACCGGATCAGTGAAATTCGACGACCACAGCGCGGTCTCCAACTTATTGAAATAATCCTTGATATAGGCCGACTGCGCCGACACGATCTCATCATCATCCGGAGACTTTATAGTCACAGGAATGCCACGGTTGGATTTAAACCATGAAACCTCCTGATTTGCGTATGCGTCGATCTCAATGAAGTAGCCTCCGGACAATGCATCTCCGCTCACATCCTCGGGAGCCATCTCGGTAAGCTCGACACGTCCGGGATTAACCTCCACCTGATCGCAAAGCTGATAAGCACCTTCATACTCGCCATTGTAGATCACATCAACAAATGTGCAATACGGAGTAAACGTCATACCTACTTCACGACTGATATCGAAGGCTACTTTATTGCGCATCAGCGAACGATCGCCGTAATTATTGATCAGTGTCCACTTCTTGGCTTTGGCCGGTGCATCGAGCGGTTGTTTTTTCTTGTCGAACTTGATCTGAAACGGCTTCTTGTTGAACGTCCAAGAACCGTTGCCTCGGCCTTTCATCTGAGCGGCGGCATCATCGAGCAAATTAGTTCCATTTTCTGAAATAATAGCCACATATGAATTCTTGTGCTTATCGTCTTTAGACTTAATCTCAGCCATTCCAGGCGTATTGAACGATACTGTAGGAAGATTCGTTATCTGATAGAATTTGCTGTCATCTCCCTCTCCAGGAGTACCATAGAATTCAACTTCTGCAAAATAACCGGCGCCGTCAGTGGCTACAACCCTTACATACCGGAAGCCTCTGCTGACGTCTACATCAAGATAGCTGACACTTCCCGAGCTCGGCTCCGTCTTGAACATCATAATCGGGAGTGCATCCGAGAAATCAGCATTGTTAGCACCCTGAACAACAGCAAACTTTGCCTTGTTCTCATAGCCTCTGCGGGCCGCTATACCGACACGCGAGATCACGTGAGGCTGTCCTAAGTCAAGCCCGACCCAATTGCGTCCGTATAAATAATAATCGGGATTCGAATAGCAATTCTGTCCACTGAAATATGTATTCACATTTCCATCGAAAGCTTTGGCTGCTTCCGTCGCGCTTGACCCGACAACAGTACCGGTAAGCTTGGAGTTTTGTGCACCGGCAGACAAACAGGCCGCACCACACATAAGAAGGCACAGGGGTAGTTTTTTTACATTCATGTAGCTTTAAGGTTAAATATGACGAAACGCCACCAACCGGGTGACATTCTGCAAATGTAGCGATTTTATCGCAATCTGCAAAATAGTCATCCGACTTTACCTTTGAGCAGCAAAAATCGTATCGGTTTACACCCTGTATGCAAAGCGGTCATGCTTGTCGCGGTCATAGACTTTCATTCCTCCTGAATAAGTCGCGCGACACATATTGTCTGGAGCTAATGTCTGGAGTATGAACAACCGTTCGGCCAAAGTCTCAGCAAAGCGCATGCGCCAGGACATAAACTCGGTAGACTCAAGGTCGAGCACCGCAATATCCGCCTCGCAACCTGGATCAAGTGCGCCCACGGTATTTTCGAGATGCAGAGCCTCCGCTCCTCCTCGAGTGGCAAGATAGAAACTCCGTATGGCATCAGGTGCATGCCCTTCGAGCATGGCTACTTTATACATCTCACCAAGCTGACGCACAACAGAAAAACTTGTGCCGCCACCTACATCCGTACCAACACCCGTACGGCACGGATGTTCTGGATTCTTGGCTTCCCAATATTTGAACTCCCCGTCGCCGAGAAAGAGGTTTGACGACGGACATGTGACTACTCCGCAGCCATTGCGGTGGAGTGTGCGCCACTCCTCCGGGCGCAATATACAGCAGTGCGCAAATACAGAGCGCCGCCCCACAAGTCCGAAGCGATCGTATATATCCGTATAGCTGGAACTCTCAGGGTATAGCGATAGTGCCCACCGGATCTCATCGGCCGCTTCGTCAAGATGCGTGTGCATATACACACCATCGGAAATATAGCGCTGATAAAGTTCTCCCGCAAGGCGCAACTGATCTGGAGTGCTCGTGGGTGCGAAACGCGGTATCACCGCATACATCTGCCTCCCCCGCCCGTGCCATTTTCTGAGCAACGCTTCCGAGATCTCCACCGAACTTTCCGCATCCTTGTCGCGCAATAGCTCCGGTAGATTCCTATCCTGCAATACTTTGCCGGAAATCATCCTTGTTCCATACCGCTCCGATTCCTCGAAGAAAGCATCTACAGAAGTAGCGAAAGTAGTTGAAAACACATTTGCCGTAGTAGTGCCGTGGGAGAGAATCTGCCGGAAAAACATACGTGCCACATCATCGGCAAATGCCTTATCGGAGAACTTTATCTCCGTCGGAAATGCGTAATTCCCGAGCCATGACACAAGTGTGTCGCCATATGAGGCAATCATCGGAGACTGCACATAGTGGACATGAGCGTCGATAAATCCCGGAAGTATCAGAGAATCTTGCCCGTAAACATCTATATCCGTAAGATCCGGAAACTCTGACCGTAGCGATGCATAATCGCCGCGGGCCACTATCTTTCCGTCGCCTCCGACAACTATCAGGCCATCGGAACAGTAATCATAGCAATCCTCTGCCTGACCGGAGAGAAAGGGATCATTGCGAAACGTAAGCATAGGGCCTCGTATACCCTTTACCGGAATATTTATTGGAGTAGTGAATGTATTCATAATGAAGTTGAAACGTTATATCATACATAACACCGTCAGCAGCCAGATGGTTGCAGCATACGGCATATGCTACATTATAACGGCTTACTCGTCAGAATATTTGCATTTCGGCAAATAAAATTGTATCTTTGCCAAGAATAAGAGCATAAATATAATGGATATAGCCCAATCTCTCTCACGACCAGCCTCCACCGTCATCGACCGTATACGCTATCTGATTGAAACGCGAAGACTTACTCAGACAGAATTCGCGCGCCTGATAGGTGTGTATCCGACCAATGTATCGAAAGTGCTGACCGGCAAGCTCGGGGTCAGTGAGGGTATGCTTAACCGTATTGTAGTCAACATGGGTGTCTCAAAAGCCTGGTTGCGCGACGGTGAGGGCGTTCCATTTGAGAAAACAGAGAATACGCGCCAGATGCATGGCTACGACATATCGTCAGCCACACGCAATGACAACGGCATACCGGTCTACGACATTGACGTGACCGCAGGATGCCGGGAGTTGAGTTCCATGTTCACCGAAGACAATATCATCGGGCATGTAAGCCTGCCTATCGGACCGATGGAAGGCTCTGCTATCGTACGTGTCAGCGGCGACAGCATGTCTCCGACGATTGTCAACGGCGGATTCGTCTACATACGCCCCGTCTCATTGGCTTCACCGATATTCTGGGGACAGATCTACGTGGTGGTGCTCGACGACTACCGTATGGTGAAATATATACGCCGCGACCACTCCGACCCTGCAAGGATAATCCTGCACAGCGACAATCCGGATTACGACGATATGGAAATAGCGATCGCAGATGTGCGACAGCTATATCTTGTCGAGGCAGTGCTAAACTGCAACATAAGACTTTAAGCTACATCAGCAAAAATGGGAAAAAACAAGCTTAGGAAATTCAGCGACATGGAACACATCGACTGCGTGTTCCAATACCCGTTCGGCGTTCTGCGTGAGAAAGGCTTCCCTCTCAAGGGACGCTGGCACAGCGACTATTTCCATAACGATCGTCCGATTGTACTCGAACTCGGATGCGGAAAAGGTGAATACACCGTCGGTCTGGCACAACGCCATCCGGAATGCAACTTCATTGGAATTGACATAAAGGGCGCACGTATGTGGACCGGCGCCACACAAGCCCGCGATCTGGGACTCGGCAATGTTGCTTTCCTGCGCACCAACATAGAACTCCTGCCGCACTTCTTCGCCCCCGGCGAGGTGGACAGCGTGTGGATCACATTCCCCGATCCGCAGATGAAGAAGGTGCGCAAGCGCCTTACCGGCACAAGATTCATGAACCTATACAGGGAGGTAGCCAAAGACAATGCCTCGATAAACCTGAAGACCGACAGTCCGTTTCTATATGCATACACAAGGGCTATGGCTAAACTAAACGGCCTAAATCTCGCAGCCGATACCCCGGACCTCTACGCCGATATCCCCGAGAGTGCCGGTCTCGATGAATCGCTGCGCAGCATACGCACATTCTACGAGCAACAGTGGCTCTCGCGCGGACTGTCGATAAAATACCTTTCGTTCGCGCTTCCTGCAACCGGAGACCTCGCCGAACCGGACGACGAAATTCCGTTCGACACCTACCGCAGTTTCGCCAGAGGCACACTCCAATGTCCGCAACTGCTCGACGAAGCGGATTCCGAAACATCACAATCATAAAAACTACCAGACATAAAGAAAATGGAGACATTATATCCCAACCTCATACTCGACGCACTGCGCACAGTACGTTACCCCGGCAACGGAAAAGACATCGTAGAGCTCGGCATGGTCGAGGACGATATGTGCATCGACGGCAACAAGGTGAGTTTCTCGCTCATCTTCGACAAGCCTACCGACCCATTCATCAAATCGCTCGTGCGCGCTGCCGAGACGGCAATACTTACACACGTATCGCCGGAAGTGGACATAAAGGGCAATATAAACGTCAAGACACGCGCCCAGGTCAAGGCAGCAGTTCCCGAACGTGCAGTCCTTCCCGGCGTCAAGAATATCATAGGCATATCCTCCGGCAAAGGAGGAGTGGGCAAATCGACAGTTGCATCCAACCTGGCAGTAGCTCTCGCTCGCGAAGGCTACAAGGTCGGTCTGCTCGACGCCGACATATTCGGTCCTTCTATTCCAAAAATGTTCGGTGTAGAGAAAGAACCGCTCTATATCCATAAGGTAGAAGACAGAGACTTGATATTACCCGTCGAAAGATACGGAGTCAAACTACTCTCGATCGGATTCGTGATCGACCCCGATAGCGCCGCCGTATGGCGTGGTTCAATGGCCTCAAACGCTCTTAAACAACTGATAACAGACGCCGACTGGGGCGAACTCGACTACTTCCTGATAGACATGCCTCCAGGCACATCGGATATTCATCTTACTCTCGTGCAGACACTGGCTGTGACCGGAGTTGTGATAGTCTCCACTCCTCAACAGGTAGCCCTCGCCGATGCCCGCAAAGGCATCAGTATGTTCACCGGTGAGAAAGTCAACGTGCCTGTTCTCGGAATCGTCGAAAACATGGCATGGTTCACACCCGAACGCCATCCCGACGAACGATATTATATCTTCGGACGCGATGGGGCTTCCGATCTGGCCAAGGAACTCGGAATTCCGCTGCTGGCGCAGATTCCGGTAGTCGGAAGCATCTGCGAGCATGCCGACCAAGGCTCTCCGATAGCCCTCGAAGACACCATCACAGGACAGGCGTTCATGCATCTTGCCCACGAGGTCACAGATGCCACCGACCGGAGGAACAACGAACTTCCCGCCACTGTCAAGGTCAATGTAGGCCGCAAAAACTGACAAATACACAATGCAGAGGATACTGATCATCAACGGCCCGAACCTCAACCTTCTGGGGCGGCGCGAACCGGAAGTGTATGGCACTGCATCGATGCAGACCTGCCTGGACTCGCTGCGCGCCCGTTATGCAGGCAAAGCCGACATCGCATACATCCAGAGCAACCACGAGGGCGACATCATTGACGCTATACAGCAGGCATGGACCGAAGGAAAAGCCGACGGCATCGTGCTCAATGCCGGAGCATACACCCATACATCGCTCGCCATTGCCGACGCCATTGCCTCAGTAGCCCTACCGGTTGTGGAAGTCCACATCTCTAATGTATGGTCAAGAGAGACTATCCGCCACAAATCGCTCATCTCAGGTGTATGCCGTGGTGTCATAGCCGGATTCGGACTCGGATCATACTCACTGGCCGTCGAAGCTCTGATCACAGACAACTGATACTTAAACATTTTACTTACACATAATCCAAATTCTACAAGTGAAAAATCAATCTTTACTCCTCGCGGCTCTGATCGCAGCCGCATCAGCCACTGCCGGGCCTATAAGCCCTGAGCAGGCACTGGCACGCACGGAGGGAACAGGTCTTGTTCCAAAGTCCCGTGCAGCTACACCCCGACTCGTCTACACGGAAATGTCGCCCAAGACATCAGAAGCCGCCCTCTACGTATTCGACAGAGGAATGGCTGACAATGGCTACATGATCCTTCCAGCCGACGACGAAATCACTCCCGTACTCGGCTACGCCGACAGCGGATCTTTCGACGCCGACAACATGCCCGACAATATGCGCTGGTGGCTCAGCGAATACGCCAACCAGATAGCATTCGCAGCAGAAAACAAAACATCCGGTCAGCCCGAAATCTTCGTGAAATCAACTGCTGCCAAACGCGCCGATATTGCCCCGATGTGCAAAACAAAGTGGAATCAGGACGCGCCTTACAACAATGACTGCCCCAAGGCAGGAACTATCCCTACATACACCGGATGCGTGGCCACTGCTATGGCTCAAGCCATGAAGTACTTCAATTATCCTGAAAAGGGCAAAGGCACGAAGCAGTATACCTGGAATTATACTCTCAACGGCGCTAATAAATCACTGGCCGTGCGCTTCACTTATTCATCCACGACCTTCGACTGGGCCAACATGCTCGACACATACACAACCGGCTCATACAACACCACACAAGCTTCAGCCGTATCTACACTGATGAAAGCAGCCGGCGTAGGTGTGGAGATGAAATACGGAACTAACGCAAGTGGTGCACACTCGCAGGATATACCTTACGCGCTTGTCACATATCTGAACTACGATGCCGCCACATGCTACTATCCACGCGACTACTATTCCATCAGCGAATGGGAACAGATGATCTACGATAACCTCGTCAACTGCGGCCCGGTGATCTACGGCGGACAATCGCAGGAAGGCGGACACTCATTCATCTGCGACGGCTACATGAACGGCTACTTCCACTTCAACTGGGGTTGGGGCGGAATGTCCGACGGATTCTTCCTGCTCACAGCTCTCGATCCCGGTAGCCAGGGCATCGGTGGCACAAGCAGCGCATACAATTACGGTCAGGACGCCATCCTCGGCATGCAGAAACCGCAGGCCGGTTCAAAGACCAACTACCTGATAGCAGTATATGAAGACAACACCGCTACAATCAGAGGCAACAGCATTGATTTCGGCATGGTATTCAACGCAGGCTCATTAGGTTATCCATTCACAGGATGCATAGGCGTAAAGGTAGTCAACACTGCTACATCTGAAGTAAAGTATATCCGTTGCGGCACTACCCTATCCGCATTTGATCCCTGGGATAAAGTACTCAACGGATGGAGCGTCACAATGCCCTCCGATCTTGCAGAAGGCACATACAAGGTATCGCAGGTATATGCGGCAACTCTCAATCCAAGCGACAGCGACTGGAAGGATATGCTTGTGGAGGAAGGCCAGCCACGTGTATTCACAGTCACCAAGTCCAGCACCGGTTTATCGCTTCAGAAAACGGATGCCAAATATTTCTCCGTGACAGACATAAAGTTCGACACTGAGATATACGACAAGATGCCGTTCACTATCACTTATACGATCACCAACCCCAACGACTATCCACGCTCTGCCGAAGTAAGCCCCAACTTCATGAGCACCAACGCTCTGCTCGGTAGCCAGATCGTGGGCTACGGATCATCTTACGTTGTAAGCCTCGATGCCAACGAGACCAAGACCCTGACACAGACATTCACTCTTGTGTCCAACGGACTCAATGCAGGCACATACACATTCTTTATGGGCGAGGACGTAGTCAATGAAGACAATACTGTATCAACTGCAGAAATATCGCAGAAGCAGCAGGTAGAGGTGAAAAAAGCAAATACCGGAGCATCACTGCAACTGACATCGTTCTCTATCGACAACAGTTCTTCAGTCAATGCAGCCTCCATCACCGGATCTTACACACTGAAGGGCGTCGGCGGTTATTCGGCAGGAGTTCTCACCCTGAAGATATTCAATTCTGCAGGAACACAGAGCCTTGCCACATTCTCACTGCCGGCATTCTTTGTCGACGCCAACGAGACCAAGACTTTCAATTTTGACGTGATATTCCCTGAAGGCACACCCGGCACCTCATACATGACCGCTCTTTACTTCAACAACCAGCAGGTAAGCAATGCCACACGGTTCACCGTCAACGGTTTTGTCGGAATCGATGATATCAACAGCGACGACACAATAGTATCCCGCGAATACTACACACTGCAAGGCGTGCGTGTTGCAGAGGATAACCTCAGATCCGGCATTTACATCGAACGTACGGTGACAGCCGCAGGCAAGACAACCTCTCGCAAAGTAGTGAAGTAAAAAAATGGACAAGAAGACCATATGGGATCTCGGACGCGACAGCACCGAGGAATACCGCTCAAAGCAGAAACTTCCGTTAGTAATGGTGCTCGACAACGTGCGCTCGCTCAATAATATAGGAGCTATCTTCCGCACATGCGACGCTTTCCGCGTGGCAGAGATCATGCTATGTGGCATAAGTGCCTGTCCTCCCTCTCCCGAGATTCACAAGACAGCACTCGGAGCAGAGGATTCGGTATCATGGCGCTACTTCCCCAGCACTCTGGAGTGTGTAGCCGCGCTAAAAGCCGAAGGCTATACAGTGGCATGCCTCGAACAGGTCAAAGGCAGCATATGCCTCCAGGATTTCCATGTGGACAGCAACCGCAAGTACGCCATCATCGCAGGCAACGAGGTCGATGGGGTTGCCCCGGAAGTGGTGGATGCATGCGATGCATGGATCGAGATACCGCAGGAAGGCACTAAGCATTCGCTTAATGTGTCTGTATCAGCGGGCATTACCCTATGGCACTTCTTCTCCAATATGCACCGATCTTAGAATCTGTTTAAGACCGATAAATAATAAGCCGCGCCCGGAGAGTCCAAGACTCCTGTGGCGCGGCTTGATTTATATAGAGATTGATAACTATGTGTCGCTAAGTAGGATGTATTAATTATCTGATAATGTGCTTGCTTACCTTATTGCCCTGACGTACGATATAGAGTCCGGCAGGAAGATTTTCGGAAGATACTCTAATACCACCGATTGTATAGTATTCTTTCTCTGCATCACCACCGGTAGAGTATATGTCGTCCAGACCGGATGTATCGTCCAGACGGAAATTTATCTGGGTCTGCGACAGCCATCCGCTGCTTCCCCGGAGCATACCGAAGTATTGCTTACCGGCAACGCCCGAAGGGAACGCACCTGTAAACGTCACAGTCTGCGACTGTCCAGCACTGAGGAATATTGCCGCCGAGGCAAACGACGCTACAGATTGCACCGTTGTACCCGATTCGTCGAGCGGGAATATAAACAGGTGTACAGGACCAGCATAATATCCCTCGGTACAAGCGACGTCAGCCACTACAGAGATGGAACTCCGGTCCACCGCATTGAGATCAGGTGCGTCGATTTTCCAACTCACAGCAGATACGGCCGTGGTAGCCGCGGCATTCACGGTCACAGTCTGCGGTTCGGATATTATATTGTCCTGCGAATCCACGAACACGAGCATATATTCACCGGCTTCCATAGACGACTCGCCCTGACTTATTACAGATTGGTAAGTAATCTCCTGCGACGCTCCCGGCTCGACATCCACAGGATAATCATAGCCGCGCCCGATCACCTCAAGACCGAATCCATTATCGACAGCAAATGCCACATATATATTCTGGAGTGCCTCGGTTGACGATGGATTCACAATCTTGGCTGACACCTTGAACATCGAACCTATATACACCGGTGATTCAAGCTCCACATCCTGAGCCTCAAGAGGTGTCACTGTAGCCATCTTGACACTCTGCGGTGAATTTGAGGCAAATTCAAGTACCGCATGGTCGGGCAGACCAAGAGGTATCTTCATATCAAGCCATGTAGAACCGCCATCAATCGAATACACAGGATAAGCGTTGTATGTACCGTCAGGCATATCGGTCACGGAAGTACCATAATATTTGTAGCCCGCATCCGGTGTCATGTTCGACGACACCTCGGATGGAAAACACGTCTCGTTTCCATTCTCATCCGTAAGCCTGACTCCAAGCTGAACTGTTCCTGTGGTCGGAGTGATGTTTATAAACTGTCCGGTGAACATCAGCAGATCGTCGCGCAACTGACATTCCATCTTACCATAGCTACCCACAGCCACTGGCTGACGGACACCACCGGCAGGTCTTGTCACATTCAGGATAGCATCCTGACCATAATTATAGCCGGATGTTGTGCCTCCTGCTCCCTGCGATTCAGGATTCAGGGCCATAAGCTTATAATATCCGTCAGACAGCCCGCTCCAACCCCAGTTGAAATGGAAGAATCCGTCTGAACTGTATCCGTCGCAGACAAACTCATGCCCTCCGGTATCGTTTCTTCCGCCCATGAGCACAGGCATTCCCTTCTCAAGACTTGCATATACTATATCCTCCCACTCAGAAAGTCCGTAGTATTCACGCATCTCGAACCTAAGCCCTAAATCATAGCCGAAATAGTCCAGCAATGCCTTGGCTGCGTTAACCGATACCGCGCCGGACTCTGAAGTACCGTACTGCATGCTGACACCGACACCGACTGCATGCATAAGCGTGGCGACAGCCTCTTTTTGCGTTGCTGTCGTAGAACCGGAATAGCTGTCGGCCATATTGTCCCAATCAAAACGTACCGACGAAAAATCCATCGACAGCGTTTCTGATCCTCGGGTCGTACCATCAGTATAGCTCCATTCATATGAATTAGATCCAAAGCCGGACACCGGCCAGTTGTGCACCTTCATCACCTGGGCAGTGGCAGTAGCCACACAGCCGGTATAGCATTTCTTACCTTCCACAGAAGGACACAGATCATTATAAGGCGAACCCTGATCCCAAGTCGTGACTGTAATAGGTGCGATCTCGCGACGCTCGGCAGCAGAACGCGGTGTGGCGATACGCCCGTAAACAGTCCCTGTATCTTCCGACGCCTCAGCCTGCGCGATCGCTTCGGCATACTGTCCGAGCCACCATTTGAGCTGAGGAGGCATATTCTCCGGTGAGAATGTGCCTGAATCTGAATAGCCGAGCAGAGCATCAGTGGCATCAGAGGCCGACACGATCATAAATCCGGCATCGCCACCATCCACCTCCCTGTCGAACACATAATAGGCCGTCGATCCTTCTTTGTCAAACCCGGTATGCACAAGCACTGGAGATCCCGATCTGGACAATTTGGTTTCCACTCTGGCCAAAGCTTTCTCCGGCGAAAGCACAGCGGCCTGCGATGTCACTGCAAAGGCGCATACAGCCGCCATCGTAGCAGTAGTGATGAATTGATGATTTTTCATATTTTTGCCTTGTATAAAATTTGTTACAGAATGATGTCTATATGTACCAACAAAAAAGGAAAGCCCGTTGAAAGACAGGCAAAACACAATTAACGTAGTTTAACACAACGGTTTTATACATAATTCAAAATATTGGCAGTAACTTTGTTTTTCCTTAACCGTATCCAACATCATTACGTATCAACCAACACGTAAAACAAATCTTACGGCAGCGACAATGAATCACTTATCACGCTTACTAATGGCACTCTCGTGCATGCTCGCGGCATGCACAATGTCTTTCGCCACAATACCGGCTGGATATTACACCTCGCTCACGGGCAAAAGCGGAGCAGAATTAAAAACGGCGGCTCACAACATCATAAAGAATATGACGCTGACCAACACATCCTACTCTGCCATATACTCCGCATTGTCGCAGACTTTCCAGCGCACCGACCTGTATCCGCAATCGCGGCTCTGGTGGGACATGTACAGCAACATCCCACGCTATGCGCCATCGTTCTCCGGTCTGAACCGCGAACATTCATTTCCTAAGAGCTGGTGGGGCGGAAGCACCTCAGTAAACGCATACATCGACCTGAACCACCTCTATCCCGCCGACGGCCCTGCCAACCAGGCCAAGAGCAACTATCCGCTCGGCGAAGTGAACACGAGCCAGAAAATCATGTATGACAACGGCGTAGTACTCATAGGCTATCCGGTGAGCCATCAGGGCGGAGGTGCTGCATACGTATTCGAGCCCAACGAGGAATACAAAGGCGATTTCGCACGCACATATTTCTATATGGTGACGTGCTATCAGGACTATAAATGGGCCTCCAACTACAGTTGGATGGTACAGAACGGAGCATATCCTACCCTCACCACGTGGGCTGTGGAGCTGCTTCTGCGCTGGGCTGAGGAAGATCCCGTTAGTCAGAAAGAATTAGACCGAAACGATGAGGTCTACCGAATACAGAACAACCGCAACCCGTTCATCGACTACCCGCTGCTGGCCGAATATATATGGGGAAAATACAAGGGTGAGCCGTTCGATCCCGGCAAGACCCCTGACGAAGAACCGGCCGGCACACCGGTACTGTACTCACCCGTACAGGATCAGGAACTTGAATTCGGCGAAGTAGCTCTCGGGAAAAGTGCCACAGCACAGCTTCTGATACAGGGTGAAAACATCCGCAGCTACATTGACGTGATGATCTCCCGACGCATCAATGGCGAGAATAATCCCGATTATGGCATGTTCACTACAGCACAGAATAGTGTCGACGCTACTCTCATCAACCGTCAGGAAGGCACATATCTGTCTGTCACGTACACACCCACATCCTTGGGCGAGCACCAAGCCCGTCTGGTGGTGAGCGAAGGTGGTATCACAGGCTCACGAGGCGTGAACCTACGCGGCACAGGATGTCCTGTGCCTACACTCAGCCGCATAAATGCGACAGCCGCTACTGAGATTGGCAGCGACTCTTACATAGCCAACTGGGACATACCGGCCGACGACGTCATTGACTACTACATAGTGAACCGCACCCGCTACGTAAACGGGACGGCAGAGACAACAGCTTTGGTAGCCGACGGAAATTCACTGCTGATCGACGGTTTCGACCCCTCGACATCGGAAAGCTACACCGTGCAGTCAGTTCGTCTGGGCTACACAAGCCCTGAAAGCAACGTGATATATGTGTCGCATACCGGTATAGGCGACATCGAGCACGACATGCCGTTCTGCGTAGCCGCGATTCCGGGAGGCCTCCGGTTCGTGACAGCCGAACCTCATACAGACGCACGTATCTACGACGTGGCCGGACATCTTGTGCATGCCATTGCCACAGTCGACAGCTATACAGAAGTCACACTGCCACCGGGTCTCTACATCGTCACCACGGCCGAAAGCCGACACCCGCAGCGTGTGGCAGTACATTGAACGATTAATAAACTCAAAATCATCTGAACATAATGGATATCTTCGAACAAATCAGCGCCGACATAAAAAAGGCGATGCTCGCACGCGAGAAAGTGCGTCTTGAGGCACTCCGCGGCATAAAGAAAGAATTCCTCGAGGCAAAGACAGCCAAAGGAGCGGAAGGTGAGCTGACCGATGCCACAGCTACCAAGATACTGATGAAAATGGCCAAGCAGCGTCGCGAAAGCGCCCGCATCTACAGCGAACAGAACCGCCCCGAACTCGCTGAGAACGAACTCGCCGAAGCCGCAGTCATTGAAGAATATCTGCCCAAAGCCCTTACCGAAGAAGAACTCACCGAGGAACTGAAGAAGATCATCGCTGCCACCGGCGCTACATCCGCCAAGGAAATGGGTAAGGTGATGGGGGTAGCCACCAAAGCTCTGGCAGGACGTGCTGACGGACGTGCAATACAGCAGAAAGTCAAGGAACTGCTGAGCGAATAAATGAACTAACGGACAACAACACAAACACCACATACACAGTTAAGCCATGCTTACACTCCAGCAAATAAAAGAAAATCCCACCCGCATAGTAGAGCGTCTGGCAGTAAAAGGCTTCGATGCCAAAGAACCGGTCGACAAAATACTCAGCCTCGACGAACGCCGCCGCGAGCTTCAACTCACCAACGACAACCGCGCCGCTGAACTCAACCGTCTGTCAGGAGAGATCGGCAGACTCATGAAAGAAGGCAAGCGCGACGAGGCCAATGATGCAAAGACCAAGGTTGCCGCACTGAAAGAGGAACAGAAGGCTGTGGCCGATAAACTTACTGCTACAGAATCGGAAATACGCGAGATCCTGCTCTCCGTACCCAACATCCCCTGCGATATGGTTCCGGAAGGCCGCACTGCCGCCGACAATGTGGTTGAAAAGACAGGCGGAAACATGCCTGATCTCGGCGCTGACGCACTGCCACACTGGGATCTGTGCAAAAAATATAATCTCGTAGACTTCGACCTTGGTGTGAAAATCACCGGAGCAGGCTTCCCTGTTTACCTCGGTAAAGGAGCAAAACTCCAGCGTGCACTCATACAATTCTTCCTTGATGAAGCTTCAGCAGCCGGCTATCTTGAAGTGCAGCCTCCCTATGTGGTGAACGAAGCATCCGGCTACGGCACAGGACAACTCCCCGACAAGGAAGGTCAGATGTACTACGTAAACGAAGACAACCTGTATCTGATCCCGACAGCCGAAGTGCCTGTGACAAATCTATATCGCGACGTGATCATACCTGCCGACAAACTACCTATAAAGAACTGCGCATACTCGGCCTGCTTCCGCCGTGAAGCAGGAAGCTACGGCAAAGACGTACGCGGCCTCAACCGTCTGCACCAGTTCGACAAGGTTGAAATAGTGCGTATCGAAAAGCCCGAGGATTCTTACGCAGCACTCGAACAGATGAAAGACCACGTGCAGGGACTGCTCGACAAACTTGGACTCCCCTGGCACATACTACGTCTCTGTGGCGGCGACATGAGCTTTACATCGGCTATTACATTCGACTTTGAGGTATATTCGGCAGCACAGCAGCGCTGGCTCGAGGTATCGTCGGTGTCTAACTTCGAGACCTATCAGGCCAACCGTCTGAAATGCCGTTACCGTGGCGAAGACAAGAAAACACACTTGTGCCATACCCTCAACGGATCGGCTCTCGCCCTGCCCCGCATAATGGCATCTATAATCGAAAACTTCCAGACTCCGGAAGGAATCGTAGTTCCGGAATGTCTGCGTAAGTATACAGGCTTCGACATCATCAACTGATGAAACAAGACGAAGTGACCTGCATCGGAGGCATAACCGTATATGGCGCCTCCTCGGATCGCATCGACTCCATATACACCGACGCCGCCCGCGCCCTCGGCCAGGAAATAGCCAGGGCCGGACGGCCGTTGGTCTGTGGTGGAGGCCGCTACGGTATCATGGGGGCAGCTACTGAAGGTGTCCTTGCAGCCGGAGGTGAAGCAATAGGCGTGATACCCGGCTTCATGGTTGAACGCGGTTGGGAAAATCCGGCGCTATCAAAAATGATAGTAACCGACGGAATGCATTCCCGCAAGAAAACTATGGCCACACTGTCAATAGCCGCAATAGCGTGTCCCGGTGGAATCGGTACATTCGAGGAACTGACAGAAATAATCACCTGGCGCGAGCTTGGCCTGTGGAGCGGAAATATCGTCATTCTCGATACCGACGGATACTACACTCCGCTGCTCGAGATGCTCGGCAAGGCAGCTTCCCTTGGCTTTATGCGAAGCGGACATCAGGCTCTTTGGAGCGTGGCACACACCCCTGAAGAAGCCGTGAAGATGGCATTGATGCCTTCCAAAGACTGATCCTCTCCTAACTCCTGATACTACCGCATAATACATGATCCAAAGCAATACGGACATAACGGCTACGGACACTACAGCCGCCCCGCCGACGACATCTGCCCCAAACATATTGGCCACCGACTCGGCCACGGCAGACAGCATGCCCGTACAGAAGATTCAGGAAGCGATTCCTGTGCTCGACACTATCGCGGAAATACCGGCAAAACCTGCGGCATACCTCTACGGACACGAACCCGCGGCACGACCATCCGACGTCGCCACAGACCCTACAATCCTGTGCGCTTTCGCGATTGTGATGCTTACTCTTATCTTTAACTTCCGTCACATAAAACGCCTGCTCGCATCCGGCGCTCAGGAACTTCTCTCGGTGCGCAGCCGCGAGAATGTGTTCGACGACCATACCGCCAACGAATCAAGAGCCGGAGTGATGCTCGTAGTGCAGCTTTGCCTGTGCTCCGGCACACTGTTGTATCTCTGGATCACACAAAGCCACGGGATTCATAGTTCAGGACATCAGGCTGCCGCCATCTGGACTCTCACAGCGCTTTCTGGCGTCTATTATATATTTCAATTCACAGCCTATTCGACTGTAGGCTACACCTTCGCACCCGACAAGAATTCGGCCCATCAATGGGTCAAAGGCTTTACATCCTCTTTCTCATATCTGTCGGTTGCCGCATTGATTCCTGCCCTGACCGCGCTGTTCTATCCCGACATATCGGCCTACTGCGCCATAACTATGTTCACTATCTTCTGTATTGCCAAATTAGTATTTATAATCAAGGGCTTTAGGATTTTTTATTATAACATTTCGTCTTTGCTTTATTTATTTTTGTACCTTTGCAGTCTGGAAATAATTCCTGTAATTTTTGTCTATTCCTTAAGTCTGTTCCTTACTGGGGTAGACGCTATGCCTATCATATAAGCAAAACAGTAAACAAGTGAAAATCAAGAAGATACTCGTTTCGCAACCCAAACCCACATCTGAAAAATCGCCTTACTACGATATTGCGCGCCGGTTTGATGTAGACATTGTCTTCCGTCCTTTCATCAAGGTCGAAGGTCTTTCCGCGAAAGAATTCCGCCAGCAAAAGGTTTATATTCCTGATTATACGGCAATTATTTTTACGGCCCGTACGGCCATAGACCATTTCTTCCGCCTGTGCGAGGAGATGCGCGTCACCATACCCGACACTATGAAATATTTCTGCACCACGGAGCAGATAGCCCTCTACCTGCAGAAATATATCATATACAGAAAGCGCAAGATCTTCCACGGCGACACAGGCAAACTCGACGGTCTGCTCCCGGCTCTGCTGAAGCATAAGAATGAAAAGTTCCTTTATGCTATCTCTGACGTGCACAATGGCGAGGCTAATGTCCTCGACAAGAACAACATCAACTACACAAAAGCTGTGATGTACCGCACCGTCAGCAACGACTTCACCCCTGAAGAAGCATTCGACTACGACATGCTCGTATTCTTCAGCCCACAGGGTATCGAGTCTCTGCTGAAGAACTTCCCCAATTTCAACCAGGGAAATATAATGATCGGAACATTCGGCGCCACCACAGCCCAGGCAGTACATGATGCCGGACTGAGGCTCGACTGCGCCGCACCCTCGCCCAAAGCCCCGTCAATGACCGGAGCACTCGAACTGTTCCTGGCCGAACAGGCCGAAGCAGTGACGGTGGACAATGGCGAACAGACCGAACATTAACATCAATCCACCAATGCCTTCCCACAGATGGCAGACACGTCGCTAAGACTATATAAGAAAGAAAAATTATGTTCCACCGTGGCCATAGACCAGCTCTTTGGCCGCGGCGGTGCTTATTCCGGAGATACAAGATCTGCTCTTGCCTATCCCTTCCGGGCAGTGTGGCGCAACAATCCCCGACGGAGGAGCGATGCGCCGGCCCAATTCCTGATCTCCATCCCCAAGCGACGGCTGCGCCAGGCAGTCGACCGCGTACTGATGCGCCGTAGAGCAAGGGAAGCATACCGGCTGCTGCGCCATGAATACCCCATTACAGCAGGCGCACGCCTCGATATAGCTTTCATATATGTAGCCTCCGAGACAATCGGATATTTCGCAGTCGAAAAGTCCATGCGCCGCTTGCTGTCAAAAATATCGAAATCCTCCACTGCCCTGACATGTCATGAACCGGCTCAAGTCGACAACGCTGACGAGAATGCTGTCTGAGTGCATTTCCTGGCTGCTTCGCCTGCCTGTGCATTTCTACCGCAACTGCATCTCGCCACTGACCCCTCCAAGCTGCCGGTTTACACCCACATGCAGCGAATACGCACTCGAGGCACTGCGCAAGCATGGACCAATCAGAGGCACTTACCTTGCCGTGAGACGCATCCTGCGTTGCCATCCCTGGGGCGGCAGCGGATATGACCCTGTGCCATGAATCCCTTTCCGGACACCATAACAGATATACATACCCACAACCGGCAATGCGGCGATTGGGCCATACTGTCAGTCAACGCCGGCGACCCGCTCCCGCCTGCGCCTGCCTTTCTGAGCAGCGGGCTACACCCTTGGCATACGGTAGATCCGGATGCAGAAGAGCGCATGGCAGCACTCGAGAATACCGCAGTCTCGACAAGGATAACAGCCATCGGAGAATGCGGACTTGACAGATTGCGTGGTGCCGACATCAAGCGGCAGGAACAGTTGTTCGCACGCCACATACTGCTGAGTGAACAGCTTCGTAAACCGATGATCATACATTGCGTGCGCGCATTCGACCGGCTTCTGCACATGCACCGCGAATACCGGCCGCGCCAGCTATGGATAGTACACGGATTCCGCGGCAAACCGCAACTGGCATCACAACTGATCGACAATGGTATTGCCATATCCCTTGGAGAGCGTTTCAACCCCCAGACAGCCAATATAATACCAGAAGACCATCTATTCTTCGAGACAGACGAATCACTACTGCCAATACAGGACATAAAATCTAAAATCATATCATCTATGGACCAGAGCCATGAAAGTCTAAAAAAATATGGTGATCTTAATAATAATTGAGATTTATTAAACGTTATACATTCAGTCGCGGGCATGCCTGCGGCTCATTTGCAGTGCACTACAAGTAAAAAACATACACATGATACATCTACACCGGATTTTCAGTATTATATTCGCCCTGTCAGTTCTGGCATCCTGCTCTACAACCAAAGACAAACTCACGTATTTCAACGATATAGAGGGGAAAGAAAGTGGAGAATTTCCAATGGGAAAATACAGTTTCAAGATACAACCCGACGACGAACTCTACATCACCGTCACCAGCCTGCTCCCGGAAGCTACAGCCCCGTATAACCTGCCCCTCACCAATCCCGGCTATTATTATACCCTTGGCAGCCCGACGACAGAAGGCGGACGCCAGCAGACATATCTCGTCAATTCGGAAGGAGATATCAACTTCCCGGTCATCGGAAAGATCCACGTGGCCGGCATGACAACCGAGGAGCTGACAAAATTCCTTACTGAAAAAATATCGGCAGATGTAGTAGACCCGCTTGTGATGGTACGCATAGGCAACTTCCACGTCAAAGTGATCGGAGAAGTAAACCATCCGACGACCATCGACATCAACCGCGAACGTTTCAGCCTGCTCGATGCTTTGGCTGCAGCCGGCGACCTCACACCCTATGGCGAGCGCTCCAACGTGATGCTGATACGCGAGACCGACGGCAAACGCACATACCACAGGATGAACCTCAACGACTCGGAAGTGCTGAACTCACCATACTTCTACCTTCAGCCCAACGACGTCGTGCTCGTACAGCCCAATGACGTACGCCAGGACAACGCCAAATACAACCAGAACAACGCATACAAACTCACAGTGATATCCACTGTAGTAAGCGCCGTATCCATCATAGCATCACTTGTAATAGCACTAACTGTAAAATAAAAACCGACATGGCCAATACATACAGCAATAACAGCAGCATAGTGAACATGAAGGTACTGCTGAACGAATACATAAAACACTGGTGGTGGTTTGCAATAGGAGTAGTGGCCCTTGTAGGTCTCACATTCCTGTTCACAAAAATAACATACCAGAAATTCGGCATAACCTCTACCGTACTTGTAGCCGACGATCAGGCGTCCATGCCATCAGCCGCAGCGCTTATGGCCAAAAGCGGCCTTGACTTCGGCGGTATGTTCGGCGGAACTGCCTCTGTATATAATGAAATGGCATTGATGAACAGTTACGCCGTATGCCTTAAAACCGTAAAAGACATGGGGCTGAACGTCAGTTATACCGTCAGCAACGGCATACTCAAGAAGATGCCAACCGATCCTGCAATGTCCCCACTCCGCCTGAGCTGTGCAAAATCCATTCCCGACACTCTATCGACAATGATATTATTCAAAGTTAGCGTCGGAAAAGATGGAAAGCCAAAAGTGAAGACCACTATCGGAAAACGCAGCGCATTCACTACCAAATCAGAGTCATTTCCCGTGACCATTGACACCGACTATGGCCAGTACTCGATAGATACCACTTCATTTTTCCGCCCCGGACGCAAGCTCAACGAAAGCATCCTGCTCATGAGTTACTCCAACAGCGCCGAACTATTGGCTGAAGCTGTGAAAGTGAAGCAACTCAACAAAAAAGCCGACATCATACAGGTAGATATGTCCTCTCCAAATGCGAAGTACACCCGCGAGATCATGGAAAGGCTCATACGCTACTACAACGCAACCGGTATGGAACAGCAGTATAACCGTACAAGCGCCACATTCCGGTTTCTCAACGAACGCATCGACTCTATCTCCTCTGGCCTGCATGCACTTGAGGACGAGATTGCCGCCTATAAGAAAAGCCACAAGATGCCCAACTTCGCCTACAACGCATCTCTCGACGTGACACGCTACGACAAATACGCCGAGCTCCTACGCGCAGCAGAAGTTGAATATAAAGTCATGAACCTTGTAAAAAGCTTCATATCAGATCCGTCCAACAAATACTCTCTCATACCTCAGGTTGGCGACAGCATCGGAGGCATACAGGCTTCCGTCAAGGCATACAACGAGCAGTTGCTCGAGCGCATGAACCTGGCCAACAATGCCAAAGCCAACAATGCCGCAATAAAACTCATAGATGAACAGCTTGCAATGATGCGCAGCAACATAGACACATCGCTCGACAGATTTATGGACACATACAGCTACAGACTTTCCGAGCTACGCAGGCTGACACGTGAGGCCGAATCTAAAATGACCGGTGTACCGGATACCGAACTGGAATACGGAAACATCGAGCGCAAACATGCTGTGGAGGAGCAGATATATCTGTATCTCCTGCAGCAGCGCGAGGAGACCTCCATGAAAATGTCGAACATAATGCCGCGCGGTGTCGTGCTTGACGCCCCTCATATCCTGATGGAACCGCTTGGATTGTCGACAACAAAGAAACTGATCGTTGCTTTCCTGATGGGTCTTCTGATCCCGGCCACCATACTGTTTGCTTTGGTACGGCGACGAGACACAGCCATACAGGCTGCTAAATGAGTCTGACTCTCCAGACGACAAATTCCGCAGTAGAAACCGTCCGATGATATATTACGCGATATTCATAGCAGGATTTCTTGCCACATTAGGATTCTTCAACTACCATAACATGTTGCCGGAATCCATTGTGAAAGCTATCTTCTATCTTATCACGGCCGGCGGACTGCTGCTTGCAGCTACAGACCGGAGCACAAGCTTCAGACAATCCGGCGTGCCTCGCCTGTCATATACCGTGCTGATGTGCATGCTGCTGCTCTCCCCGATGATGGCATGGCTATTCCACGGACAGTCCATCACCGTATCGGTCATGGTATCATTGGCCATAACATTTGCCTACAGCTGGTTCTATATCCTGGTCAAATTCCGCATCCCATCGGATCGCGTCATAAAATTCCTGTTCGCAGCCTGCGCTATGGCCATACCTGTCTACGCGCTCAACGCACTTGCCTTTCCCGACGCAGTATTCGGTGAAGCTCCTGAAGAAGACCTCACACGCGGAATCATACGTATCATCCTGCCGTTTATCATCACCTTCGTACTCCTGCTGTTCTACAGCATCAACCGTTGGCAATTGACACACAAGCCGATATGGATAGTTGTCATATCGGTAATCGGCCTGATGATAATTCTTTCAGTCATCCGTCAGATAATACTCGTCTCAGGCTTGCTTGCAATATGGTTCGTATTCCGCAAGCTCTCTTTAGCGAAAAAACTTTTAGGAGTCGGCATCATACTCGCCGCAGTATTCCTGGTACTGCCACAGATTCCTATCTATGAAGCCATGATGGAGCTGTCGGAGAAACAATTCGAAAGCAACGAGACCGAGGAGGAAGACGTGCGCATAGGTGCATGGCGCTACTATGCATACGAATATCACGACTCACCCATGACAATGCTTCTGGGCAACGGTATGCCATCTACAGGTAATTCCGCCTGGGGCGACAAGTTCGACTATGATTCCGAGACATCGCGGTATTTCGCCGCCGACGTAGGCTGGGCCGGATTCTTCTACCATTTCGGGCTTATAGCCACAATCGCTCTTGCGTCCTTGCTATGGAGCGCATTCCGACGAAAGAAATCTCCTGACCGCCAGTATCTCAACTACTGGCTTGTATTCATAGCGGTCACTGGCGTTGCCTCCGGACCTATCCTCTATTTCTACCAGATCGTCGAGCTTATGACCGGCCTATATCTGGTATATGCTACCGATAATGAAACTGACAGCACTTATAATACTGAACTTCAACAACTTTGAAGACACGATAAACTGCATCGAGAGTGTCGAGCGGTACAATACCGCTCCCATCAAGTATATCGTGGTCGATAACGGCTCCACACGAAAGGAGGCCGCAGCCGCGCTCGACAAATATATGAGCGAACGGTTCGGTGCACGCTATGCCAAATACCACGATGGCGAGCGAGTCCCGGCAGGAGTGCTGCCATACGCCACACTATTGGTATCAGAGACAAACTACGGTTACGCGCGCGGCAACAACAAGGGACTCGCACTTGTGCAGGAAGACCCTACTGTAGACGACATACTGATACTGAACAACGATATTCTTTTTATCGACGACATAATACCGGAACTTATATCCATACGCGACAGCTTGCCCGACTGCGGCATTATCAGTCCTCTGCTGCTCAAACGCGATTGTCAGGCCATAGACTACAATTGTGCACGACGCGCCATAGGTGTAGGAGATCTTGTGAAAAGTCACCTGATGCACTACTTCGTACGAATGTGCGGATCTACCGACGAGCAATTCATGCGCAAGCGCTATCTGCTGCTTGATCCTGAAGTATCGCGCGAAGGTCTGTTGCCGATCGATCTGCCATCCGGATCATGCATGCTGATCGACAAAAGACTATTCCAAAGCATAGGCTTCTTCGACCCAGGCACATTCCTCTACTACGAGGAAGACATACTCTACCGCAAACTTATCGAAGTAGGACGCAACAATTATCTGGCCGGCAATCTCAGATGCATACACCTTGGTGCTGCCAGCACCAACCAGAAAAGCACACCTGTGACACTTCGCGCCAACAGGGAAAGCGAACGCTATTATGTCCGTAAGTTCAGCGGTGCATCGAAGTTAATGATTTTCGCCCACGGAATCTCTCTGCGGCTTTTCTGGCTGACATTGAAGCTACAGAAGAAGGTATGTCCGGCAGGATTAACGAGAAAAGACTATCTGTAATGGCTTCACGACTTACAAGAGGAATCTTCACCGTCATTTACTATGGCCTGGCTTATCATCTTCCGGGGTCATACGTACCGCTGTTCGGCAAACCGAGCAACGCCCTGCGAAAGATGTGTGCCAGACACATGTTCCGCAGTTGCGGCCGCATCACCACCATCGACAGGCACGCCTACTTCGGCACTGGCAGTGAAATAGAGATAGGCGACATGAGCGGAATAGGAGCACATTGCGTAGTGCCCGGTAATACAATCATAGGAAAATACGTGATGATGGCCCCTGAGGTCCACATCGTCAATAATAACCATAACATCTCCTCAACAGACATTCCGATGTGCATGCAGGGATCCGACACCGACCATCCTCCTACTGTGATAGAGGATGATGTATGGCTTGGTGTCAGGGCCATACTTACACCCGGACACCGCATAGGCCGCGGTAGTATCGTGGCAGCAGGAGCAGTTGTGACAAAGGATGTGCCGCCATACAGCATAGTGGGCGGCAATCCTGCCAAAGTGATCAGAAGCCGTAAGTCCAACCAATAGACAAACGTTAGAACGACATGGGAAAGTGCGCATTCGTGACACAATCATACAAAGCCGACTTCGAAGAATGCCGGTTGCTGTGCGAGAGCATCGACAGATTTGCTCCCGACCTCGAACATTTCATTTTTGTAAATGACGAGGACTACAAGCTTTTCACCGCACTCGACTATGGAAACCATCGTGTCTACCGCAAGTCCACAGTACTGCCTCGCTACCTTGTACGGTTGCCTTTCAAGATGCTCGGCCATCATTTCCATGTCAGCCCGTTCACCATACCCGTGCGCGAATGGATAATACAGCAGATTTGCAAACTCGGTGTATTTGAGGTGATCGGCGACAGCTACGAGGCAGTGTTCAACGTGGACTCGGAATGCGTGCTGATGCGCCCATTCTCCACCGACGAGTGGATTCGCGACGGAAAATACATGATGTTCCGGCCAGAGAATATCAATGAGCCGAGCCACGATGACTACTGCAACGCATACATGAAGCTGCTGAAAGTAGATCCGTCTCGCCGCGATGATGTGTGGCGCTATAATTTCATGAACTCCTGCACATGCTTTGTGCGCAGCAATCTCGAACAGCTACTTGAGGCCATACGCCGCAACTCGGCCATGCGAAGCTGGAAACTCGCCCTGTGCAATACCTACCGGTTCAGTGAGAACTATACATACGGCATATTCACCAACTTCAGGCTTGGCGGACGCGGCCACTTCATCATAGACTACAGACCTATAAAGATGATAGACATCTGCTCGCTTTCCAGTGGAGAAGACTTCAGCAGAGCTATATCTGAAACTATGTCCGATAGCCGGATAGCCGGCGCATGGCTACAGAAAAAAGACAGGAAGAATCTCGCAGGTTCATATCTGGACTTCAACACGATAGAGAAAGTGGTGAAAGAATACTGGAACTCAAACTATCCTCTCACCTCGGCAAATGGATAAGATTATCGGAAAGGAGATAGCGCGCAAAGTACTGTTTCTCGGTGTATCGCGAAAGAGCAAAGGCGGAATGACATCTGTGATCCTGTCGTACGGACGCTATATCGACAGTATGCGCTTTATATCTACCTGGAATCTCGGTGGTAAGCTGAAGAAAGCAGCGTATATGGCACAGGCGCTGATACGCACCTCAGCTCTCCTGCTCACCGACAGACGCATACGCCTGGTTCACATCCACGGCGCAGCCAATGCTTCTTTTGCCCGCGCATCCATATTCATCAGGCTTGCACGAATGGCCAGGCGCAAGGTCATACTGCATGAACACGCCGCCGACTTTGTAGACTTCTACAATCAATCCACCGACAAGCAACGCATCACGGACACGATCAATTCTTGCGATAACCTGATAGTTCTGTCTGAATCCTGGAGAAAATACTTTATGTCAATCGGTGTATATGCCAACAAGATATGTGTGCTCAACAACATCGTATCTCCTGCACCAACCGATTATCGTCCTAAAAGGCCGGGAGGTAGGCTCGATCTGTTGTATCTTGGCGAAGTAAGCAAACGCAAAGGATGCTACGACATGCTTGAGGCGATAGCTGCCCGCCGCGACAGTTTCGCTGGAAGACTGAGCCTTAGGATCGGAGGCAATATCGTGGACGGGGACATCACCGAATTTATCAACAGCCACGGCCTTCAGGATATGGTAACTTATGAGGGATGGGTGTCAGGCGAGAAGAAAGAAGATTGCTTGCGCCACGCAGATGTATACATATTGCCATCCTATAACGAAGGGCTTCCCATTGCCATCCTTGAATCTATGGTGTACTCGCATCCGGTGATCACAACTCCGGTAGGAGGTATACCGGAAGTCATCAGACACGGCGAAAACGGGCTTCTTGTCAGCCCTGGAGACAAAGAGGCTATAGCCGACGCAATACTCAGCTATATTGAAAATCCCGACCTTGTGGAAGAACACGGCAAACGCGCACGTACCGCAGCAGAACCGTTCCTGCCCGGAAGCGTCATGGACTCGCTGCTCAGTATCTACAGCGGTCTGATATAATCAGTACTCGGTATGTAAGGCCTTCACAGGTTTATCAAGGAATATAGTGGCCATTGGAGCGAATCTGTCGGCACTTTCTGTTGTAAGATAAGTCGCAGTCCCCCCTTTAGATAGGCGTGATTCCATTTCAGGATGACGCAGGAGGTAGTCGCGCAGGCTCAGGGCCACGATCTCACCTTGTGTGACTATACGCACGCTCTCCGGGACATAGCGGCGTATCTTATCGATAAGCAATGGATAATGAGTGCAAGCGAGGACTATCGTATCTATATCCGGATCTGCGGCAAACAATGAATCAAGTTCTCTCTTTACAAAAAAGTCTGCGCCTTCGGAAGCTGCCTCACCGTATTCCACAAGAGGAACCCACATCGGACAAGCATGCGCAGTGACATGAAAATCTGGATAGAGCTTGGCGATCTCAATGCTGTAGGAGCATGACGCCACAGTGCCCTGCGTAGCCAAAATGCCGACATGACGATTCGAGGAAATCGAACCAAGGCTCTCCACAGTCGGCCTTATGACACCGAGAACGCGCCTTGTAGGATCGGCTGAAACCGGAAGGTCATTCATCTGTATATTGCGCAACGCCTTTGCCGACGCTGTATTGCATCCAAGTATTACCAATGGACAACCACGGCTGAAAAGATGCTCCACCGCATCGAGCGTATAGCGGTATACCACATCAAAGGAACGTGTGCCGTATGGAGCGCGCGCGTTGTCGCCCAGATACAAATAATCGTATCCGGGCAACAGTGCGCGTATTCCTTTCAGAATAGTAAGCCCTCCATAACCGGAATCAAAGACACCGATTGGAGCAAATGATTCAGGCATTGAGACGCTTCTTGATATCTTCTGTCTGCTTTTCGTAGCCCGGCTTCTCAAGGAGTGCAAACATATTACGCTTGTAATCCTCCACACCAGGCTGGTTGAACGGATTCACGCCAAGCACATATCCACTCACACCGCAGGCTTTCTCAAAGAAGTATATCAACTGTCCGAGATACTCCTCCTTGAGTGCGGGGAGAGAAATAAGGATATTGGGAACTCCTCCGTCGACATGCGCGATGCGTGTACCGAGTTCTGCCATCTTGTTCACCTCATCGACATGCTTTCCGGCTATATAATTGAGTCCATCGAGATTTGCTTCATCCGAGGGGATTATCACATTATGATTGGCCTTACCTACAGTGATCACGGTCTCGAAGATCGTACGCTCACCATCCTGAATCCATTGTCCCATAGAATGCAGGTCGGTGGTGAAATCCACGGCAGCAGGGAATATACCCTTGTGGTCCTTACCCTCACTTTCGCCATAGAGTTGCTTCCACCATTCGCCGAAGAAATGGAGTTTAGGATTGAAGTTGACAAGTATCTCTATCTTTTTGCCGGCACGGTAGAGAGCATTGCGAGTGGCTGCGTAAACTTCCACAGGATTTTCAGCTCCCGGCACAGCCGAAGCTTTCTCCATCGAGCATGCGCCTTCGAGCAGAGCGCGGATATTATATCCGGCAACCGCTATGGGCAGCAGACCCACCGGAGTCAGGACAGAGAAACGTCCGCCCACATTATCTTCAATCACGAAGGTCTTGTAGCCCTCCTCGGTAGCAAGCTGACGGAGCGCGCCTTTCTTCGCGTCAGTGATGGCCACGATACGCTTCGACGCCTCTGACTTGCCCAACTGCCTCTCAAGCTGCTCTTTGAGCAGACGGAATGCGATGGCAGGTTCAGTGGTTGTTCCGGATTTGGAGATCACGATTATACCGAACTTCTTGTCCGACAGGTATTCGGAAAGTTCATACAGATAATCCTCGCCGATATTCTGACCGGCAAAAAGCACTTTGGGGCCGTTGGCAGGAATATATGCGTCGAATGAATTGTTAAGTGCCTCTATGACAGCCTTGGCTCCGAGGTAACTGCCTCCGATACCGATCGCTACCACGACATCGCACATGCCACGCATCTGTGTGGCGGTATTCTCTATGTCGCTGACAAGGTCACTGGAAAGAACCCGCGAGGGCAGATCAAGCCATCCGATGAAGTCGTTGCCTTCGCCTGTGCCTTTGTGCAGCTTCTCCATACCGTCGGCCACAGCCGGAGCGAGATTTTCGATCTGTGCGTTGTCCACAGTGCCGAACACGTTGCTGATGTTTACTTTAATATGTTCCATAGTCGTAAAAGTATGTGTGGTTATTGTTTATTCTATATCACGACAGGGCGGATATGAGCGCTGAAGATATGCTCATGTAGATAACCATGCCGATTATGTCGTTGGTGATTGATATGAACGGGCCGGTAGCCAACGCCGGGTCCACCTTGAAGCGTTCAAGTGTCAGTGGCACGAATGTGCCGAAGATCGAGGCGAATATCACTACTGCGAAAAGCGACAGCGATACCGCGATTGTCGTCACCTGCTTTGCCCCGAGAGTACAGCAGTTGTATACGAAGACAAGCAGTGATATAATGAGAGCGTTTATCAATCCGACGCCTACCTCCTTCAATATCTGCCGCGATGAAGCCTTGATGTCAAGCGAGCCGTTGGCGAGACCCTGAACCACGATTGCTGAAGACTGTATACCGACGTTTCCACCCGTACCACCGATCAGCGGTATAAACAGGGCCATTGCCGGATTGGTGGCGAATCCTGTCTCGAAGTTGCCGAGGATAAGGGAGTTGCCGATTCCGCCGAGCATGCCTATAAGCAGCCACGGAAGTCGCGACCGTGTTTGTTTGAACATTGAGTCATCGCTCTCGATGTCGGACGAGAGACCGGATGCAAGCTGGTAGTCGCGTTCGCTGGACTCACGAACCTGATCCATAACGTCGTCTACAGTGATGCGCCCGAGCAGACGCCCTATAGAGTCGACCACCGGCATGGCTACAAGGTCGTATTTCTCAAAGTCAAGCGCAACCTCGTCGATCGGCATATCAGCCTTGACGCTTACTGGATCGACCTCCATCACGTGTTTTATTTTCGACACCGACGGATGGGTGATCATCTTCTTCAGCGGGAACACTCCACGCAACTTGTAATCGTTGTCCACGACGTAGACATAATATATCTCATCCATGTCTTCCGCCTGCAACCGCATCTGTCGTATACATTCGGGCATACTCCAGTTTTCGTTCACAACGATCATCTCAGTACCCATCAGACCACCGGCTGTGTCCTCATCGTACTTGAGCAGGTCAATGATATCACCGGCCTGTTCGATGTCGTCGATATGGGATAGAATCTCATCACGGTCTTCTTCGTCGAGCTGCTGGATAATGTCCACAGCATCGTCGGTATCGAGATGATCTATCTGCTTGGCGATCTCCTCGGCAGGCATGTGCGACAAGAGCTTCAGACGATCGTCCTCGTCAAGCTCCATCAGCACGTCGGCGGCCTTGTCCTCGTCGAGCAGGTTGTAAAGGAACTCGGCTTCGTCAAGATCCAGATTTTGGTATAGCTCCGCGATGTCGGCGGGATGGAGGGAGGCCAGTTCGGCACGCGCCCCCACCTCGTCGTGGGTCTGTATCATCTCGCGGATACTCTTGAGATATTCCGGTGTATATTCTTTCATTTGCTTTCAGTTACGGCATATTTACCGCGGATGTCGGAGAGCAGATTCGTTAGTTCTACAAAACGTTCCACACTGAGCTGTTCAGGCCGGAGCGACAGCAATTCATCGGCAGATGCAGGGATCGAGGCCCCCGGAGGGAGCAGTCCCCGCACGGAGTTGCGCAAGGTCTTGCGGCGCTGGCCGAATGTGGTCTTGACCACTGTGCGCAGCAAAGCCGGGTCACATCCGGGGTCAGTGACGTCATTGCGGGTCATGCGTATTACCCCACTCTTGACTTTTGGCGGAGGATTGAATACTGATTCGCTGACTGTGAACAGATATTCCTCATCGTACCATGTCTGAAGCAAAACGCTCAGTATGCCGCGTGCTTTTGTACATGGGGCGGCCGCAAGCCTCTCGGCCACCTCGCGCTGCAGCATACCGGAACAGCAACGCACACGGTCTTTATAGTCAAGGACCTTGAAGAATATCTGTGACGATATATTATAGGGATAATTTCCGATGATGCAGAACGGTGTATCGCCCGGATAAAGATCCGATAGATCCATTTTCAGAAAGTCGGCTTGCACGATGCGTCCGTCCGCTGCAAGCTGTGGAAATTCCGCAGTCAGATATTCCACACTCTCAGGATCAATCTCCACTACTGTGAGGTCATGTCCTTTCTCGACAAGAAACCTGGTCAGGACTCCCATTCCCGGCCCTATCTCAAGCAGCGGCAAGCCTTTGTAGGCATCCATAGTGGAGGCAATACGCTCTGCGACCGAAAGGTCTGTCAGGAAGTGCTGCCCCAGGGCTTTTTTGGGTCTTACTTTATTCATAAGCCTATATTTATGAAACTTACCACGCCCCACGGACGTTATATTTATGATACGTTTTTGCCAAAGGCAAAGGTAGTCAAAAATCAACGACTCCGCAATACGCGGAATAAATAAATATAACCACCGGCGACTCATAAAAGTTACCGAAAACCGTCAGCAATTATGAAACACAAGATTCTGTATCAATTATCCCTTGCTGCATCGGTCGTCCTTCCGTTGGGCGGATGTATGGCTTGGACCGATGGAATGGATACCGTAAGTGGCAGCATATATACCGACTATAATCCCTTTGGAAGTTTATATTTCGGACCGGACGGATATTACCAACCGTATGCCGGACCGGTATCTCCTGCACCGATCTACAGGCCGGTGTTCGGCTATCCGTCGTGGGGCGGAGGCATTCCGCCGTCAATAGACCGACCATATCCCGGACCATCCAACCGGCCGGGAACCGGTGGCAACCCCGGAATTATCCCCGGACACCCAAGCGGCAGTGGACAAAGACCTGGAGCAAACATAACAACACTGCCCGATGCCAGACCGGTAGAGCCTGTAGCACAGCCATCAAGGCCTCAAGGCACACGGCCCGAATCCACATCAAGGCGATGATTCTTAATCAAACAGACCTCCGGAAAATGCATCCGGACGGGTCTGACCGAGATGTGTATAGGCCAGATCTGTCACTTCGCGTCCTCGCGGAGTACGCTTGATGAATCCTTCTTTTATCAAATATGGTTCGTAGACTTCCTCGACAGTGCCTGCATCCTCGCCCAGTGCTGTAGCTATGGTAGACAATCCTACCGGGCCTCCCTTGAACTTCGAGATTATCGTCATAAGCAGTTTATTGTCCACCTCATCAAGCCCGTAGCGGTCTATGTTGAGTGCTTCAAGAGCATAGCGGGCAATATCAATGTCGACAACTCCACGTCCGACAACCTGAGCGAAGTCCCTTACTCGACGAAGCAGCGCATTGGCTATTCGAGGTGTGCCGCGGCTGCGCAATGCAATCTCACGGGCAGCCTCGTCGTGGCATTCCACACCAAGCAGGCGCGCCGATCTGGCTATGATGCGCCGCAGCACATCATGGTCGTAATACTCGAGATGGCACTTGATCCCGAAGCGTGCCCTCAATGGCGACGTGAGCAGTCCCGAGCGTGTCGTAGCACCAACAAGAGTGAACGGCGAGAGCGACAACTGGACCGATCTCGCACCCGGACCTTTGTCTATCATAATGTCGATGCGGTAGTCCTCCATAGCCGAGTAGAGGTACTCCTCCACCACAGGGCTCAGACGATGTATCTCGTCTATGAAAAGCACGTCGTTCTCCTCGAGCGACGTTAGCAGTCCTGCCAGATCTCCCGGTTTGTCAAGCACAGGTCCGGAAGTAATTTTCATCCCCACCCCGAGTTCATTTGCTATGATACCCGACAGAGTGGTCTTACCCAAGCCGGGAGGGCCGAACAGCAATATATGATCAAGTGCCTCACCGCGCATCCGCGCAGCCTGCACGAACACCTTGAGATTCTCAACCACCTTATCCTGTCCGCAGAACGAATCGAATTGCGACGGACGCAAAGCCCGCTCGAAGTCGCGGTCGCCTTCCTGATTTCTTATATCAAAATCTTCCAATGCTATTTCTGTTTAAGAGGTCGTTCAAACATCCTCCCGACCTCCGAGGTAGCGCAGGGCTTTCTGCGCGATCATTCCGGGAGGAATGCCATCGAGACAATGGTAGTCGCCGCGATAGCAAGGTTTGTTGCCGAATACCGAGCAGGGACGGCACGTCATGGCCAACTGCACGGTATCCGCATCGGTCTGACGCCAGCCCTTGAAACCGCAGTAAGGATGCGTCGCACCCCAGACGCTCACCACCTTTGTTCCGGCGATGGACGCAAGGTGCATATTCGCTGAGTCCATAGCCACCATCACATCGAGATGGCTCATTAGCGCAAGTTCCGCCGGAAAACCATATTTCTTTCCAGCCAGCGACACCACTCCCGGATATTTGCCGGCCCATGCGCCGAGTATCTCAGCCTCATGGCCACCGCCTCCGAAAAGGAAAACCTTGACATTGGCCCTGGCGACGATGTCCCTGAGCACTTCCTCCATCTTCTTAACAGGGTATATCTTGCCACGGTGCGCGGCGAACGGAGCAAGCCCCATCCATTTCTCATCGCCACACTTGGGCGATGATATTTCAGCGAAAGCCTCCACCGGAGCTTTGCCTCCTCTGCCATATAGGCCCTCGAAATGCTCCTGCACCGGCAACCCTATGCGGAAGAAAGCCTCACGGTAGCGCGCACGCGACGATATGAGCGGAAGCATTACCTTGTTGCGCCTGCGGGTCAGCGCGCGCTTGTTGCCACGGCCTTTATTCAGGCGCGACACTCGCACCCCTCCGAGCCATAGCCACGCTCGCATGACTTTGGTACGGAGCACGTCGTGCAGATCCACGAACGCATCGGTATGGTATTCTTTCTTGAGTTCCGACACAAGACGGCGCAGACCACCCGGACCGACGTAGTCTTGCTTGACGTCAGCACCCACAACCGTCAGATTGTCAGGACGGTTGATGAATATACCGGTCATGGACGGTCGTGTCACCATGACAAAACGTATATCCGGGTATGTGCGGCAAGCACTGTAGACCACAGGTATCGTCATGGCCACATCGCCAAGAGCCGAGAACCGAGCCATCAGCACGCTCAACAGCCCGTGGTCATTTCCAGTGGCCGGAAGTCTGTCATTTTTGGCCATAAAGCACAGGGTTTGTCGCCGGATCGTTGTACATCTTCATCTGACGGTATACCTTCATATATTTCCGTCCGGCGGCGATATCGTCGAGCAGCGTATCAATTGCTGCCGTAAGATCGGCGCGCTGTTCGAGCAGCACATCAAGCTTGGCCTGACACTTGGCCTTATGCTCGGGCGATGCGTCGGCTCGTCCGGTCTCCGCCTTCATGTGGTATATCTTAAGCGCGAGGATCGACAGTCTGTCAATAGCCCAAGCAGGACTTTCGGTATTGATCGTGGCATCCGGCAGCGGAGTCACATCAGCATACTTGTTTCTGAAAAATGTATCTATTTCCTCTACCAGATCCGTACGATCCTGGTTCGACTTGTCGATGCGGCGCTTCAGTGCCACGCAATCGGCGGGGTCGATCTGCGGATCGCGTATTATATCCTCGAGATGCCACTGCACGGCATCTATCATATTTTTGGCATACAAAGTGTTCTCCACCGTATCCCCGGCATACGGATTGGGATGGGGAGCGTCCACATCGTCGGTCAGGTGATAGTCGGCGGTAGCGCGGTCGAAGACCACATTGCAGTTTTCGGCAAATTTCATATTCATGTGTTTTGTGTATCAATTCACAAATTTAAGCAATCTATCCTCAGATTCAAAAAAAATCGGATTCAAAACACAAAAAAATCGTCTTATCTCCCTTTACAAGACACTCCTAATTGAATCTTATACAAGAATATTCACTATCTTTGCGGCATAAACCATATCATCATTCTTTACCAACCCATGAGAAATACTTATGATTTCGACCAAGTGATCGACCGTCACGGCACATGTGCCATGAAGTATGAGTCGCTTGACCTGATGTTCGGCCGCCACGACGTCACTCCGCTTTGGATCGCCGATCTCGATTTTGCCGTATGCCCCGACATCATGGATGCCCTGCGCCGCCGTCTGGAACACCCCGTCCTCGGATATTCGGCTGCGCCTGACAGCTATTGGGAAGCCATCACAGACTGGCTGCGACGCCGCCACGGAATCAGTGTCAGCCGGGAAGAACTGACATTCATCCCCGGTGTGGTCAAAGGTATAGCGCTCGCCATCAACTATTTTACCAACAGAGGCGACAAAGTGGTGATACAACCTCCGGTATACCACCCATTCAAAATGGTGATAGAAGGCAACCAGCGTCAGGCCATAGCCAATCCGCTGCTTAACGACGGCGAGACATACTCAATGGACCTCGACGGCCTTCAGGAGATAATCGACCGGGAGCATCCAAAGATGCTTGTGCTGTGCAACCCCCACAATCCTATAGGCATACAGTGGGATGAGGAGACTCTGCGCCGACTTGCCTCTATGTGCCACGCAGCGGGCATGGTAGTGGTAAGCGACGAGATTCACGGCGACCTGATGCTCGGCGGACGCAGACATGTGGCATTCGCTACTGTAAGCGACGATGCCGCGGCAGTGGCTGTCACCCTCGGCGCACCATCGAAGACATTCAATATCCCGGGGCTCGTAAGCTCGTGGATGTTCGTAAAGAATCCGCAACTGCGCGAAGGTTTCTATTCCTGGCTCGACGCCAACGAATTCAACGCTCCCACAATGACTGCATGCATAGGCGCAGAGGCAGCCTACCGCCACGGAGAGGAATGGGTGGAGCAGATGCTGGCCTACGTTGAGGACAACATCAATTTCGCCTGCGACTATGTGGCCGCCAACATTCCTTGCGTAAAGGTAGTGCGCCCGCAGGCGTCGTTCCTCCTATGGCTCGACTTCAGGAAACTCGGTCTATGCCAGAAAGAACTCATGGATCTGCTGCTCGACAAGGCCCATCTGGCTCTGAACGACGGCACGATGTTTGGCAAAGAAGGTACGGGCTTCATGCGCCTCAACGTGGGCACGCCCCGCAAGGTACTTGCAGAAGCTCTGGATCATATACGCATGGCCTGCGTTTAACATAAGACAATGAACTACAGAATTTTTCCTCCCGACGGAATCATAGAATGCCGCATCGCTCCACCCGTGTCGAAAAGCCTGAGCAACCGCGCGCTTGTCATCAACGCTATTGCCGGCGCGCCTTCGCCCGGCGGACTTGCCATCTGCGACGACACACAGGCGATGATCAAAGCCATTGAGGACGATAATAACGATTCCACAATCGACGTAGGCGCTTCAGGTACTGCGATGCGCTTTCTCACAGCTCTCATCGCAGCCACTCCGGGACGCACAGCAAGCATCGACGGATGCGGACGCATGCGCAAAAGACCGATAGGCCCGTTGGTGGACGCACTGCGCTCGCTCGGTGCGTCTATAGAATATTCAGGAGAGGAAGGATTCCCACCGCTCAGAATCTCAGGCACACGCCTCCGCGGCGGAGAGATCAGCATGGCAGCCGACGTGTCGTCTCAGTTCATCTCCGCATTGATGCTTGTAGCGCCATCGGCTGAAAGCCCTCTCACAATCAATTTCGATGGAGATCCGGTGTCGGGAAGCTATGTGACAATGACGGCAGAACTCATGCGCCGCCAGGGAATAGATGTCGAGACTTCTCCTGTATCCGTGACAGTATGCCCAGGGAAATACACACCCGTGGAATCTGTGGACGAGGCCGACTGGTCGGCCGCATCATATTGGTACGAGATAGCTGCACTATCTGCCGGATGGATCGAGCTCGAAGGCCTGTCGGCATATAGTCTACAGCCAGACAGACACGTGACCAACATATTCGCAGACCTATGTGTGGATACCGACTGGAACGACGACGGCACAGCCTCACTGAACCCTAACCCCGATCAAGCCCCGAGGCTCAATATAGACCTCACAGACAATCCCGACTTGGCGCCCACGTTGGCCGTGACATGCTGCATGCTCGGAATACCATTCACGTTCACCGGCCTGTCGACACTACGCATAAAGGAGACCGACAGGCTTTCCGCCCTGTGTTCCGAACTGCTAAAAATCAGCTTTATAGCAGAGGCCGACGACAAAGGCATCCTCTCCTGGGGTGGAATGCGCGGACCTGTGCGCTCAATACCCTCTATCGACACATTCGGCGATCACCGCATGGCCATGTCGTTCGCACCCGTAAGCATATTCTGTCCCGGCATAGAGATCCGCGATGCCGAAGTTGTGGAAAAATCATATCCCGGGTTCTGGGACGATCTGCGCTCCGCAGGCTTCATCGTTGTGGACTCTGATAATATCCCCGAGGAATTGAGACATATAATCGAGGAACAATGATACCGGCTCTATTCATATTGGTTGCCCTTGTGACGGTAGGAACATTGCTATATATACTCCACCGCATCCAGGACGCACGCATGTCCCGGAAAGCCCCCTCCGATCAGGACAAGCCTGAGTCTGAAACGGTGGCTGAAACCGACGACAGCGAATGCTGCGGCATGCACATCACATGCGAGAAAGACTCGCTGCTGGCAGCCGTAAGCCGAAAAATCGAATATTACGACGATGAGGAGCTTGACGCCTATGCAGGCCGCAAAGCCGACGAATACTCCGACTCCGAGATAGAGCAATTCCGCGACGTGCTGCTGACACTGCTGCCGCAGGACATCGCCGGCTGGGGGCGAAGCCTGCAATTGCGCGGCATAACCCTACCCTACGACGTGCGCGAGGAACTGCTGATGATCGTAGCCGAACAACGCCGCGCCGCCACACGATAAACGACTTCCCTACCTATGATAGAATATTTCCAGTACCCTTTTTTCCGATATGCGCTTTATGGCATTCTCATTATCAGTGTGGCAGCAGCAATCATCGGAAGCTACGTCATCACCCGCAGGCTCGTAGCCATCTCCGGAGGTGTGACACACGCCTGCTTCGGCGGCCTCGGACTCGGCTATTACCTGGGTATAAATCCCATTGCAGGAGCGGCAGTCTTCGCCATAGCCTCATCGGTGGGCGTGGAATGGCTTTCGTCAAGGGTGCGTGTGCGCGAGGATTCGGCCATAGCCGTAATCTGGGCCGTGGGTATGGCCATAGGTGTGCTGTTCGTGTTCCTGACACCGGGCTATGTGCCTGAACTGAACAGCTTTCTGTTCGGCAACATACTTAACATCTCCACTTTGGATCTTATAGCCTCCGGAATATATCTCGCAGTGTTGCTAACATTCTTCTGCTGTTTCTACAATCGCATCGTGGCCTGCGCCTTCGACCGCGATTTCGCCACTGTCAGCGGACTTCATGTCAAGTTCATCACCTATACCATGACCGTGCTGACAGCCATATGCATTGTCCTGACCATCCGCCTTGTAGGCATAATGCTGCTTATGTCGATGCTAACGCTGCCTCAGATGGTGGCCGAGACGCTCTGCCGGCGCTTCCGTAGCATGATAATCGTTTCAGTGGTGGTTTCGGTGGTCTGCTGTGTGGCCGGACTGCTTGCCGGGGCAGCTATAGACGTGCCTTGCTCTGCCACTATCGTGATAATCACGGCTGCCGTGTTTGCTGCCGCCAAGATATTCGCATTCGCAAGACTCCGGCTCTCTGATCCGGACTGACTCAGTATATACACAGACAGCGGCGGATATGTGTCTTATTCGATGACATATATCCGCCGCTGCCTGTTATTATTCCGGAAAAATCAATATCCGGTATAAGTGTGCGGTGAGAGCCGATGCAGTTCCTCACGCACGCTGTCCGATACCTCGAGTGTGTCGATAAATGCGGCTATGCTCTCGGCGGTGACAGCCTCATTGGTACGTGTAAGCTGCTTGAGCGTTTCATAAGGATGCGGATAACCCTCGCGGCGCAATATCGTCTGTATACCTTCGGCCACAACGCTCCACATCGAATCAAGATCGCGGTTGATGGCCTCTCGGTTGAGCAACAGTTTATTAAGACCCTTCAATGTGCTTGCCACAGCTATGAGTCCGTGGGCCAGAGGCACACCAACGTTGCGCAACACGGTGGAGTCGGTAAGGTCGCGCTGCAGTCGCGACACAGGCAGCTTTGTGGACAAGTGACCAAGGATCGCGTTAGCTATACCTAAGTTGCCTTCCGAATTCTCGAAGTCTATGGGGTTCACCTTGTGGGGCATTGCCGACGAACCTACCTCACCTGCCTTTATCTTCTGCTTGAAGTACTCCATAGATATATACATCCACATGTCGCGATCAAGGTCAAGGATAATGGTATTGATACGGCGCAGTGCGTCGAACAGCGCAGCCAGATTGTCGTAGTTTGAGATCTGAGTGGTCAGAGACTCGCGCTTGATGCCGAGGCGTTCGTCGAGGAACTTGGCCGCGAACTCACGCCAGTCAATGTCGGGATATGCAACCCGGTGGGCATTGAAGTTGCCGGTAGCACCACCGAACTTTCCGCTGATGCGCACGTTGTCAAGAGCCTCGATCTGCTTACGCAGGCGGTATGCGAAGACACCTATTTCCTTTCCAAGATGTGTGGGAGACGCGGGCTGTCCATGTGTCTTGGCAAGCATAGGCAGTCCCTGCCACTGCTGGGCGCGTTCTTCAAGATGACTCAGCAACTCGTCGAGCGCCGGACGGTAGACCTCGGCTATAGCCTCCTTTATGGACAGAGGCACAGCAGTGTTGTTTATGTCCTGCGACGTAAGGCCGAAATGAATGAATTCCTTATAGGCTTCAAGGCCCATAGCATCGAATTTCTCCTTTATGAAGTACTCCACGGCCTTGACATCGTGGTTTGTCACCGACTCTATATCCTTGATCCGCTGTGCGTCCGCAAGCGTGAAATCAAGATATACGTTGCGCAGTGCATCCACCGTCTCACGGCTCGCTGAGGCGAGTTGCGGCAGACCCAGGTCGTAGAGAGCGATGAAATATTCCACCTCCACACGCACACGATAGCGTATAAGGGCATATTCCGAAAAGTATTCGTCGAGATTCTCGCATTTCGCGCGGTAGCGGCCATCAATAGGCGATATGGCCGTGAGCTGACTCAGTTGCATGTGTCTATAAACTTATGTGTTTGTGAATGATGCGCAAATTTAGCGAAAAACACACGATTGAGCAAATCCACGGATTTTCTAATAATACAGATTATCTCACTTTTCAACAAAATATCTATCATATCGCATTTTATACTGAGTGATTAACGAAATTACATAATCATCCTAAACATTAATGCTATGAATAGACGATTTTATTTAATTAAATTATCCGTTATTTCCTTTTTTTTAATCTTTATATCCGAATTTATAAATTTAGAGTAAATTTATTTGCATTTCAAAAATATAGTTACTATATTGCGGGAAATACCGAGAATTATAGAAAAAACACATAATCATCATTAAAACAACAAAGCTATGGAAAGACGATTTTATTTAATTCTATTAACTATTATTTCTTTTTGCTTTGTAAAAATTAATGCAGAAGAAGTAAGTCAACAACAAGCTTTCGAAATTGTCAGCAAATTGTTTGAGGGACAAGGTGTGGACTATTATACGATAACCGCTAAAGACAACAGCGATATTGATAAATGGATGTTTTTCATAGATATGATACCATCCGCTCTTTGGAGTCATCCATGCTATGTCGTCAAATATCCTAAAACAGGCCATGTACAAGAGGATGCTTTTGAAAAAGCCCAATATTCTTTTCCTCCTGAGGAATATGAGTATACCCCATATCAGATCAATAGTACACATAATGAAGACTTAGACCCCAATTTCATTATAGCCGAGCCTGTTCCATCCCGTGGAAATAGTGAACAGAATGCAAATGAAGCAAAACGTACATATGCTTTGATTGTTGGGGGAGCAACAATAACAGGCACTGAAGAAAAAGACACCTTCGATCATGACTGTAAATTTTTTTATCAAACATTAGTTAAGACTTACAAAGTACCTAAAAATAATGTATATACGCTTTTACATCAGGCTGTATATGGCAATTCCACCGACCTAAAAGACTTAGATGGAGATTATATCGGAGACGTAAATGACCGCTCAACATTGGTCAATATTCAAAACTATATTGATTCATTGAATGTCAAACTCAATCCAAACGACAATCTATTCATATTTATTTCATCACATGGACACGAACCCACATCCAATGGTTGTGGCCTGTATATCAACAACCAATATTTATATGCTGACAAATTTATGCAATGGTTAAACCCAATTTTGGATAATCACGTAAATGTTACTGTAATTTTAGGTGCATGTTATTCAAAGTATTTTGCGGATAGACTTAATCATCCATATTGCGTTGCTTTAGCATCTTCTGATGGATTGGCCATTGGAATAAAGGACGGATTGAATTATTTTCCGTTCTATATTACTCACGCATTAAACGGGAAGAATATCCTCGGGTCTGATTACGTAGACGCGGACTATAACAAAGACTCATATATTTCTATCCTTGAGGCGTTTGAATATGCTTACAATAATTTAGATGGAGTAGCACTGGCAAACAAGGATGGTAAAACCGTATACATGCATCCATACCTTACACCTAACCAGGAGGACTTAGCCGGCATGATTGCAGTAAATCGAGTCCCGTCTGTACTTAAAATAAGTACTGCTCCGAACGATAAACTTTTAACTGATGGTATTTATTGGAACAGTCCTGATATATGGCTCAGGCGCAACGCAGATGGAAAAGAAGACCACCAATACATACCACTACAAGGGAACAATCGAGCATGGGTAAATGTCAGAATTACTAATGACGGAAGCAAGTATGACTCTGGAAAGACATTGCGTCTTTATTGGGCTCAAGCAACATCTATGATTAACTCGTATCTATTCAACGGTAATGGCACTTATTACGACACCGAACCATTTGGAGGCCATTTGGCAGACATAAAGCTAACGGATATCAGTCCAAATTCGTCAAAAGTTTACTCTACATGTCTGAATATTCCAGATGAGTTATCAAAAAGCACGACACTTCCGGAGTTCCACCAATACACAATCTATGCTGCAATTGTCGACGACAACAATCTTGATAAAGACCCATCTTTGGACATAAACAAATTCTCTGGCACAGCACAATCGACATACACCATTATTGAACAAACTGACACAGTCCGTTCAACTGCTATGTTCTTTTACAACCCTGTAGATGAGGAAAAATCTTACAAACTCAAATTTCATTGGCGCGACGAAAATTCAAAAAATTTGTTCAAACATGCAAATGTAACTGTAGATATGTCTCCAACTGTTTATCGAGCTTGGGAAAGAGGTCGTAATTGCACAAGGGCTGTTGCAAGTAGTGATTATAGTCCATATGCAACTGAAATGACCGAAGACTTCAGTGAGTACTCAAAAATAATAATGAGTCCCTATGGAATTGGGAGAATATCTTTTATATTCAACTTTTATGATGCAACAGGTACAAGAGAAAATTATACATTTGATATAGTACAGACAGACGATAACGACAATATTCTTGGCGGACAAACCATCAATCTAACTCCCCCACAAAAGAGCTTCGAAGCAATCCCAATTGATTCCTTGATTTGGGGTGGTGGAATCGGAACAATAAATCCTGATCCTGATTTCCCATTCTTACCAACTTGGTATAACTCCAAAAATCAAAAGGTGTCAACCGGTCGTACACTTCAATTGAAGCCTGAAAATTGCAATGACACCTACCGCATAGTTGCAATTACTCCAGAGGGTGAACTTATGGATAACGAAGTTAGAGTTTCTGTAGATTTCGGAATCAAATATATCTCATATGACGAAAGTTTCTCAAACGGAATCAATATTATAATGCACGAGACTCCGGTTAGTGGATACAACTTGACATTGACATCGATTGCTAACGGTAACATAATATATTCAAAAGAATTATCAATGGATGAAAAGGACATCAATATACCGACATATTATCTACAATCTGGAGTATATTTATTGACTTGTACCCTAAACGGAGAAGTAATAGACACGTATAAATTTTCAAAATAAATATCATCCAATGAAACGTCCATTTAAATTAAAGACTTTTTTATCCGTATTGCAGGTGTGCGTTGTCGTACTTTCGGTTTGTTCATGCAGCAATTCCGATGAGCCGGAATCACCTGAGCCGAGAACCCTCTCCATGTATCTCGACGGTACTGTCTATTCCAAGGGAGTACTGACCGATGGTGAAGGTATCTTCGAAGATTATTACGAGCTATCAAAGCAAGTTCCGGAGAACCCCGTATCGGTAACTCTTGAGAATGCCGGAACACTTTCGGATGCTCTCGCAGGCAAAACCGAAGGTATGGATGCTCTTAAAGTCAGCGGACCGATGAACAAGGCGGATTTGAGATACGTAGCAGAATACGTAAAGCAGAACTACCTCATATCTCTTGATCTTAGCCTCGCACAGTTCAGTGACAATACCATTCCCGACAGAGCTATGGAAATAACAATCGGCAGAGAGTATTTCTCCTCCAATTCAATCGGAGAAATATGCGCCGGTCTGCCTGTATTCCACCTTATTTTGCCCAAAAATCTCCAGAAAATAGGTACTGCCGCTTTCGCGGGCCTTATGATTATGGATCTTGAGCTACCTGAAAGCCTAAAACACATAGGCAAATCTTGCTTCTTAGGAAACACAATCGGTGATGGCGAGCTTGTGATTCCAAACGGAGTGACGACCATTCCATCAGACGCATTTTGCAGTTACCAATATTCTGCTCAACCCGTACGCTCGCTCACTCGCATAGTGCTGCCACAGAGCGTGACCACAGTGGAAAATAATGCATTTCGATCGGTGCAGGCAAAAGAACTCGAATTAGGCAACGGTATCAAAGAAATCGGAGCATACGCATTCTTCAACAACCATGCAATTGAAATACTTGAACTCCCCTCCTCACTCAAGTCGATAGACAGTGGTGCTTTCGCCGACCTGTCGGCTCTTACAGATATATACAGCTATAATTCAACGCCTCCCGATGCAGAAAACTCATCGCCTTACCATAATGGAATCTATGCTTTCAACTGCTATAACTCATCTTGCGTATATTGCAGTAATGTGTACCAGAGAATCACCCTTCATGTGCCGGCGGGTCGGCGAGACGCATACAGAGCAGCCCCGGTATGGAGTCAGTTCCAAAAGATTTCCGAACAGTAGGCACACAGTCATGACTTCCAAGAGCCTGTATAACGACAAATTCACTAACTTCAATATAAAACAGTAATATTATGAATCTTACATTCAATCATATATTCAGATGGCTATTTGCATCTACTGTTATCTGCCTCCCCTCTTGCCATTCATCCAGTGTTGATGAACCGACTTTTCCCACTGATGACGAGTACCTGCTGAAAATAGATGAGATTGTATACACAGAAGGTATAAAGTATGAAATCTCGGATGCTATCAGTAAATTCTTCGCCTATGCAAATCAGTCTCCGGAAAATCATATAACCGTCACTCTTGAAAGCCCCGGGACATTGGAAAGTGTGCTGTCGGGAAAAACCGAAGGGATGGATGCCCTCACTGTCTCCGGCCCAATGGACAAAACCGACCTCAGGTATATATCCGACTATGCCGCCGGACATTATCTTATAAACCTCAACTTGAGCGAAGCTGAATTCAAGGATAATAAAATCCCTGAGGAAGCAATGGTGCAGATTTCAAACACAACTGCAGAGAATGGACAAACGGTCGAGTATTGCATGCAATTGCCGATATTCCACCTCGTTCTACCAAAAAATATCAAAGAAATCGGAACTTCCGCTTTCGCCGGTCTTCTCCTGATGGATCTTGAAGTCCCAAAGACAGTCAATAAACTCGGTGAATTCTGCTTCTTAGGCAATGCCATAGGCGAGGGGGAACTTATCATCCCGGACGGTGTGACTGTGATTCCCCGCTACGCTTTTTATTCCTATCTGCATGAGCAGATAAGACTTTCAACCTCGCCATGTTCGTCAGCCGGGACAAAAGATGCGATGAAACTACCGGCAAGTGCATCGGCTCGCGCCCTTGACCGCATCGTACTGCCATCGTCTGTGAAAAAGGTAGAGAATTTCGCCTTTACGAATTTGCAGGCAAAAAAGCTTGAGCTCGGCAACAAAATCGAAGAAATCTGGTATAACGCTTTTTCCAACAATAAAACTCTTGAAACTCTCATCCTGCCGCCATCACTAAAGGCAATCCACTCATCATGCTTCGCGCACCTTCCCGCACTGAAAGAAATCTACACCAATAATCCGCAGCCGCCTTTTGCTGACTATTCTGGAGATAGGCTTCTTTGCGTGGAATGGATGGCTCCATATGCTTTCAATTGCGAAGATTCTTTCTGCGAAGATTGCGAGCACATGTACTCCGACGTAATTGTACATGTCCCTGATGGAAGCATAGAAGACTATTACTTTGCCAATGGCTGGCGAAATTTCGACAACTTTTCCGAAATTTAGAGTAATAAGCTTCATAACCACTATCGGGAGGGTGTGCCGGCATGCCCTCCCGATTTTTTTTACACAAGAGCTACATTGTATATATTTTTCTGAAAATACGTACACGTTACATAAATAAAGTTAAAGTTGACAAACAAAGGTGAATTACGGATTTTATTACATAATTTTGGCCATCGATTTATACGCCGAAAATAAAAATCGGCTGATAACCACCAGGATGACATCAAATTAAGCAATATCAAAACCCAATCAAACCTATACACAATGATGAATAAGAAGATTGTTCTTGGCATAGCGCTGTCGTGCGGGCTACTTGCAGGTCCGGCAATACCGACGGCTTTTGCAAGCGCCGGAGCACAACAGCAGCAGACTACGGGCAACATCTCGACGCTGACCGGAACTGTCGTTGACGAAAACGGCGACCCGGCCGTAGGTGCATCAATTATGGTGAAAGGCCGCAAGCAGGAAGGCACATCGACAAACAGCGACGGCCGGTTCAGCCTGCGGATAGCACCCGGCACCACCATCTCCGTATCATACGTGGGATATAAGACGGAAGAATTCAAAGCCGCCAACGGCATGACCATACACCTGACACCATCGGCTGAGGTACTCAACGAAGTGGTAGTGACAGCACTCGGTGTCAAGAAAGACAAGAAATCGCTTGGCTATGCGATCGACGACATCGACTCAGATGAACTGATGCGCAACAAGACAGCGAACCCGATCAACTCGCTGTCGGGCAAGATAGCCGGCGTGAACATCACACAATCGTCGGGAGCGGCAGGCTCAGGCGCACAGATTATCCTCCGCGGAGGAACATCAGGTTCGGAGTCGCGCGACAACCAGCCTCTGTTCGTCGTGGACGGCATAATATACGACAACTCCTCGAGCGTAGGCGGCGATTCAGCTTTCGACGGCTCTACACGCCAATCGACCACATCGTCCAACCGACTGATGGACATTAACCCCGAGGACATCGAAAACATGTCGGTGCTGAAAGGCCCCGCCGCCGCTGCCCTCTATGGTTCGCGCGCTGCCAACGGTGTGATCATTATCACCACCAAGAAAGGCAAGTCAGGCAATGTAGAGGTCAACCTGGCAGCCAAATACACTACTTCCTGGGTGAAAGACGTGCCCAAGATGCAGAACGTATATAAACGCGGTGTGATACGCGACACTTATGACGACAACAAGCAGTACACCGGCTCGGTATACGAGACAAACAGCTACAACTCCTGGGGCGAGCGTTTCTCCTCCGGCGACCGTATCTATGGCGATCAGCTCGAAGACTTCTTCCAGCACGGTGCTATCTGGGACACAAGCGTCAGCATATCAGGTGGAAATGAAAACGGAAATTTCTATCTCTCCGGATCATACTTCGATCAGGATGGCGTAGTGCCCACCACCGGATACACCAAAAGCACATTCCGCTTCAACGGCGAGCAGAAATGGAAATTCTTCACTTTCGGGGCAAACGCAGCCTATTCAGAGGCAAGAACCGACAAGACCCTGACGGGTGCAGGTCTTTACAACTCTAACATGAACGGTGCATTGCAGCGAATCTATACATTCGGTGTGATGGACGACATGACGCACTACCTCAACGAAGACGGCTCACGCTACCGCATGCGCACCGACATCGAGCCTTGGGAGGAAAGCGACAACCCTTATTGGATCATAAACCGCAACAAGCTCAACGACAAGACCGTGCGCTTCACAGGTAGCTTCAACGTGAAAGCAGACCTCACCGACTGGTGGTGGATCAACTTCCGCGCTGGTGTCGACAACTACACTATGGACAACAACAAACGTATCGGCGCTGGCGGTGTAACCAAGGACCTATGGCAGGACGGTATGCTCAGCGAGAACACCTCACGCTACCAGTACGTGACCACCAACTTCATGACCAACTTCGCAAAGACTTTCGGCGACTTCGGTTTCAACCTCCTTCTGGGTACATCGACCGACAATACCACCACTAAGCAGACCGGACTTATGGGCTACCGCTTCAAAGTGCCCGACTTCTACAGCTTCGACAATGTGGCAGACGCCGACAAGACCTTCCGTTCGCACCGCACCACAAAACGCCTCGTGGGCGTCTATGGCGAATTCCGCGCCGACTGGCGCAACACGGTATTCCTGACCGTGACCGGACGCAACGACTGGACCTCAACACTCCCCAAAAGCAACCGCAGCTACTTCTACCCCTCCGTGAGCGGTGCTATAGTATTCACACAGTTCCTCCAGGACAAAGGATGGATGACTGCCGACAGCCCTCTGTCGTTCGGTAAGATCCGCGCATCCTGGGCCAAGGTCGGAAAAGACACATCTCCCTACGAGACAGCCACCACACTGTGGCCCGTCGGCACTTTCCTCGAAGGTATGACCGGCATAGGAAACTTCTGGGAGAGCGGAAACCCGTATCTCAAACCCGAGATGACAAAATCGACGGAAGTAGGCGTGGAACTCAGATTCTTCCGCAACCGCCTGCGCCTCGACTACGCATACTATACCAATGACTCATACAACCAGATAATGTCGCCCCGCGGATCGTTCGCCACAGGCTACATCCTGAGGTCGGCCAACATAGGCAACGTGCTCAACAAGGGTATGGAACTGTCAATCTCCGGCACTCCGATCGACACACGCGACTGGACCTGGGAGACAGGCATCAACATGGCCGGCAACCGCGGACGCCTCGAAGGCCTCATGGACGGACAGAACGTAATGTACGTGACCGACGTGCAGTACTCCAACGCCCAAGCCGCCTCGTTCAACAACGGCAACTTCATGGCCATAGCAGGCTACAAGTACCTGCGTGTCCCCGACACCTATATCGACGCAAACGGTGTGGAGCAAAGGACAATGATGACAGTAACCAATCCCGACGGAACCACATCGCTCAAACCCGCAGGTGGCCAGCTTATACTTGACGCAAACGGAATGCCACAGCGCGACAAATCCGAAGAAAAATTCAACATGGGCAACCGAGAGCCTAAATTCTATGGCGGATGGAACAACGTACTGCGCTTCAAGAACTTCACATTTAGCATGCTCTGGGAATTCAGCGTAGGCGGATCCGTATTCAACGGCACAGCAATGGCTATGGACCAGGCAGGTACAAGCGTATTCACTGCAAATGCGCGCCGCAATGGTATCACCATCGCCGGTGTCTCCGGCACTCCAGACGCCAACGGCAACTATGTATTCTCATCCACAGATTATAAGGAAGACGGCGTGTACAACGTGGGCGGTGTCATGACCTCCGGACACAACGTAATCGCCAATTACTTCCAGAACACGTATATCCTCGACCACTCGCACTACATCACCAAAGTGAACTCGCTCCGTCTGCGCAGCATCTCGCTGAGCTATGAGCTTCCCACCACTCTGCTTGCCAAGACAAAGGCAATCAAACGCGCAGTGGTCACAGCAAGCGCAACCAACCTGCTGCTGTTCACCAACTACAACGGAGACCCTGAAGTGGCTGCATCAGGAGCAGGAGCAGGCGGTAGCTCATCGGTTGGCTTCGAATCCTGCGGCGTACCGTCCACAGCCACTTTCTCTTTCGGCGTTAATCTCACATTCTAACCCCACTCCTCAGCATCTACATGAATATGAAACTCTTAAAGACATTGATAATATCGGCTGCGGCAACCATGTCGCTCACATCGTGCAGCGACTGGCTTGACGTAAACGACGATCCCAATACTCCCACCGAAGGCGCTGCACCCTACTACTATCGCCTCGCCTACATGGAATTTTACACCAACCATGCCTACATGATGGCGGCGATGGCGGCCAACCTCACAACCGGCGACTGGGCCAACAACGCCCCCACCGGTAATCAGGGTAAACTCAGCAAATGGCACGTAGTGAACTGGCGCTCCAACAACGTCCTGCAATGGACTTACAACGGGGCCGGCCCGAACATCAATCCCACCATCGAATCAGCGACCGAAGCCGGCGCATGGCACTACGTGGGTGCGACATATCTTATAAAGGCATACAACTTCATGCTGCTCAACGACGTGTTCGGTGAAGTGCCCTACAGCGACGCCTTCACAGAAAACGGTAATCCGCGCTATGACACCGCCAAGCAGGTGTATCAGGGTGTGCTCGACGATCTGGACCGTGCCATTGAATTCCTCTCCCGCCAGCAGGAAGTAGGTGCATATCCCCTCAGCGCCAACGACTATTGGGCGCTCGGCAACGTGAACACCTGGATCAAGACAGCATACCTGCTGAAAGCGCGCATGCTCAATAAGCTCATCAAGAAAGGCGAAGGCTCGTATACAGACTATAAATGGGATGCCAACGAAATACTCGCCTGCCTCGACAAAGCCCAGATCAGCAATGCCGACAACATGATCATCAACCACACCGACGAGAAAGGTTCTACCACCGATAACCTCAACTGGAACGAACAGGTTCTGTACTCTCCGCTATATTCGGTGATGGGTATGAACAACAACTATTTCATCACCCAGTTCGCAGTCGACAACCTGACCGATTTCGGAGGCTACGGAGTAGAAGACCCACGTGCCGACAAGATCATACCCTGGGCACGCTCGCAAAAAACGCTCGCATCTCCCGAAGGTCTCAAATGGAGCGAGGACGGACTCTGGCGTCGCTCGGTGGGACTCGATATGAACACCAACTTCCGCCTCACAGGCGCGAACCGTCCCAACCAAACAAAATGGGATGGTGGACGATTCTCGACCAACGCTCCTGACCTTGCAGCCGACACAATCTATGTCCATGAAAAGTCCGGCTCAAAGGGCTACTTAGGCGCTACCAGCCTGCTGTGGTTTACCGACGGACAGAAAGGCAAGGGCGATGACCGCAGCGCCACATCCGGAACATTCCATACACGCGCATCCTCGCAGAGCTATATCGCGACATATGCTGAAGCATGCTTCATCCGCGCCGAAGTGCTGATGCGCCGTGGCGACCGCACGGGAGCTTTCAACGCATACCGCGACGGCATCAAGGCTCATATCGAGATGATGGATGCAAAACTGCGCACATGGGTAGCCGAAGACCCGTCATTGGCCTCGTGCCCGTCGTTCAAACCCATCGAAGCTGCCGAGATAGACAATTTCATCAATAACGGTATAGGATCGGAAGCCGACATCAATCTGGCAAAGATCATGACTCAGAAGCACATAGCTATGATGTTCTCGATCGAACAATGGAACGATATGCGCCGCTACGACTTCGACCCGCAGATCTTCCTCAACTATCATGTGCCGTTCGAATACTTCACCGACGCCAACGCACAGCAGGTGATCCCTATGGGCAAGCAGCCAAGGCGCTGGCCTTACAACGACAAAGAGCCGATGTACAACCTCGACAACCTGAACGCAATCGGTCGCGAGGTCGAAGGCTCGACAAAGTCCGACGGATGGTATGCCGAACTGGACATGCCTTCGATCCCGATCTGGTGGGACTCTGATCAGCCTTAAAAACCTTCTTAATATAACTCCATCTTCAATGCCGTCAGGCCCGCGATATACACACTATCGCAGCCTGACGGCATTGTGATTATGATTAGAGAAGACTTTCGCATAAAACATTGCAATTTGATTTATTAATTCAAAAATTATGCGTATATTGTCAGCGAAAAGAATCACATCGTGCCTGTCATCAATCAATTTCTAATATCAGCCATCGCATTAAGCGCATCCATTTGGATGCCTGCGGATAAGGACTGTGTCTCTTATTCGCTGTTGAATTGCGGCAATACCGGCGATATATCGGCGGACGATGGTGTATGGGATTTCAGCCATCTCGACAAATCAGGCATGTGCAGGGCTATGTACAGATGCGTGGAAGATTCTGTGGTCTACGAGTTTTTTGATGATTATCGTACTGATTTCGTGCTGCGCGATTCCGCTCTGATGCTTTCATGCCGGGAAACCGCCGACACTCGCAGGGTATATAGCCCCGAGATTCCGATTCTTCCTACAGGGGCTGAACCGCAACTGACCGTGGAGGAAATCAAGAGCAGGTGGATGAGTGAATATTACATCTCGAAATCCACTGCGACAATAAAACTTCCCGAAGCGGGTAAATTGATATTTGAACCGGGCGATACCATTTGCCCTGTGATAATGATAGAGCAGCAGATTGAATCTTCTTACTTAGGCGCGAATGCTGACGGTACTGTTCCTGACAGTGCGGCTGTGACCGGAACAGAATGCAGACGCGAGCTGAGATGGTACACGTTTACCAATCGTTACCCTGTGGCAAGAATGATTCAATATACAGTGAATGGCTCGACTGATACGCGGTTGTATGTGTGCCCGCCCGACTGTCAATCCGAGATCGACTTTAAGCCTACAGTTCAGGCTATGAATTTGGCAGACCGCATAGCCTCACTTATTGAGAATGAGCCTAGCGACAGTATGGTTAACGGTGGTGTTCTGAACGCGGAAATCAATATCGGATACTCTGATTCTTCGATTGATATCACCGTCAAGAACGTGGAGGAGACGACGATCTCGGTACTTCTGACAGATGTGCCGGGGAGAGTGTTCGGCTACCGACATGATGTGCCTGTAGCATCTGATGGCGGTTGCGATATTTCGCTTAACCGTATAGGACTGCCCCCCGGACAATATCTGCTGTATTTCTCGGCCGGTGACAAAAGCCGATGTGAGAAGATTTTTCTGCCTTAGACAACCATAAGACCAAACCAACATGCGCCTTTCTCCCAAATATACGGTATTGTCACTGCTGATGCTCGCGGCTGTGCCGGTGAGTGCGGAGGATGGTGTGGACTTCACACAGGCCGCTGCCCTGAGAGACCCTGTGGCATTGCCGTCGCCCGAAGTAGCCACGTATGGTAAGTATGCCGATGATCAGATGTCGCCTGCCACAGGTGCGGGAACTCTGTCGATGCCTCTGTATACCATAGCATGTGGCAATCTGAGCATTCCCATATCCTTGAGTTACGGTCTCCGCGGCTACAAGGCTGATGAAGCTTCGGGATGGATCGGAATGGGCTGGAGTCTGAATGCCGGTGGCAGTATATGCCGGCGTGTGGTCGGTCTGCCGGACGAAAATGACGACTTCAATATACAGAGTTGCAGAACGTTGACCGATATAGAAGCTCCAGAATATTTCAAGAATCTGATGACCGGCAAGACCGACAGTTCACGCGATATCTATTCATACAGCGTGGCCGGACATTCGGGTACTTTTCTGCTGACCAAGGATGATGGTGTATATAAAGTGATCCAATTGCCCAAGCAGCAGGTGGATATACAATGCATTGAGGCTGCCGACGGGAACTTTGATTTCAAAATAGTGGCCTCGGACGGAAGCGTGTATATTTTTGACGTACGCGAAGAAAGCGACTTCTTGAGTCAGGCTGATTCTTACAACAGTACTTCGGCAGACTATGGCTACACAGCAGTGACGACCTGGCATCTGAGCCGGATGAGCAGTCCGCAAGGCGAGGAGACTGTGGACTTCGAATACGCCGACGCACCGCAATGGACCAAGACCCACGATTCGGGTGGCATCTCTACGACACTGTCGTCCACCAACGGCATTTTGTGGGAAGGCATGCCCAAAAATCTGTCGCCAAGACTCGGCGGAAGCCGTACCACGTATATAAACCAACGGGTACTACGCAGGATAAAGACCCGCACAGCCACGGTAGAGTTTGGGATCAGCAGCCTCAAGGATGTGCCTACCGGTTTCGATGGCTCGCCGGTATGTATAAGCGGAATGACGGTATATTCGCCCGATGGAGCGGAAGTCAGGACTGCGGAATTCACCTCAGCTCTGAACCACGGACGTCTGTTTCTCAACAGCGTGGACATTCGCAGTGGGGAGGTATCCCTCGAGCACCGCGACTTCTCTTACCACCACCTCGGGGCGTCGAGATGCGGCGATCTGTTCGGATACGCCAACTGCTACTTCTTCAATGACAACCAATACCGGAGCATACTGCTTCAAGATGGCAATATAAACCCGCGCAGGTTGCCGGATGCAACATTTGTCACCGATGGAGCCATGTCGGGGTGGAGCAGTTCGATGGGAATATCCGTGAAATATGAATACGAACAGTCCACAGTCCCTTACCGTGGCGACAAGACGGCAGCTATAGGGCTGCGTATCAGAAGCATTATTACGACCGATAAGGTCAGCGGCCGACAGCGCATACGCACATTCGGATACTCCGATCCTGTGTGCAGCATCTCCCTGGAGGAAATCGGGATGGAATTCTTCGCGGCCCTCTCCGGATCGTTGCTGGTGGATCTGGCGGGATATGAAAACTATACCCTGACGCTGACATTATCAGGCCGATCGCGCTCGGCAGGCCACGCCTTCGAGAATGCCAATATTTATTATGGCAATGTGACCGAGACTATATCGGGCAGCGGAATGGATACTCCGCTACGCACTGTCTACGAGTTCGACACGCCGAGGTGCAGGCTCGTCAGAGGCCTCGGAGCAAACTATGGTCCAACCTCTGGCAGCAGCAAACGGCGCGTCAGAAGCAACGGTGGCGAGCAATGGTATTACTCCAACGTCGGGAATCTTAATCTGCAATTGATGTCTGTGCCGCCACTCAACACTTACTTCGTGGAAAACTACATGGAAAAAGCCCCGATAGTCTGCAAGACCGTGTACAGATGCGATTCGGACGGCAAATACATTCCCGAGGCGGTCGAGAGGTATTCATACAAGATGTTCGATGAGCAGACTCTGCACACGGGCATAAACTATGAGATTCTGATCCGGCAGAACGCCAACCGTATGGGCGGGTATGATTTCAAGAGCAAGGACGATTTCTGCATCAACGACATCATGACCACCTCGGCCAGAGTGATCTGCGACTCAGTGACCACTGTACGCTACTTCGATGGAGGCGATTCGACTACTACTGTGGTCCTGAATCATTTCGGGCGTATCAGCCGGGAACTGCTGTCCGGAATGAAGCCTTATCATAAATCCAAACATCCGATTCTCGTGTATCCTATGGTCAAAAATGCCGTGGTAGTGGATTCGTCGGAGATTATGCCCTGGCCCGGTGAGGTGCTGTTTGCCTACGGCCGGGACGAAGGTGCTGAGATGATCCCCACCGCCACTACCACAACAACGGGTTCGCGGAAGATATACCGGCGCACTGTCACCTCGCACGAAAAGAGCATCAATCCTTCAGGAGCGAAACCGCAGATGGCGGCAATGCTGCCGGTAGAGGAGATGTGGGTGGTCGATGATACCGACACGCTCCGTCGCGAATTCAGCTACAGTCAGGCCAATGGTATCTGGCGGACGCAGCGGTTGTCGGTACGTTATGGCGCGAATCCTCCGGCCGACGAAATTCTGTTCGGCGGATATGATGCTTCGGGACATCCGCTATCGGTGCGCCGACGCGGACAGCCGGAGACTGCCTACAGTTGGATCGGCGATATGCTCTCGTCGCATAGCATAGCCGGCACACGTCTGGAGTGGAACTACAGCAGCATACCCCTTGTGGGATATACCGGCATACGCACTCCCGACGGAGCGGAGATGCGCTATAGCTATGAGGGCGGGCGTCTCGCACAGGAAACACGTGCCGACGGCACTGTGCTCAAAAAGTATGAATACAGTCTCTATACCGACACTCATCCCCGCAACGAGATCACCACAAGTGTGCTTGCGGGCGAGGATTTCTCAGCGATGGCTGAAACCACCATAGTATACGACGGATTTGGCGATGAGATTGCCGGCATAGAACGAGATGCCGGAGGGGATGGAGTGGATATAACGACATATACGGAATACGATGCCGTAGGCCGTCAGGTGCGCAAATGGATGCCACTCCCGACGAGCGGCGGCAATCTGCCATCAGTTGATGGTCTTATGTCTTTGGCCAAAAGCTACTACGACGATGAAACGGCCTATGCTTCCACAGACTACCTCGGACGTCCGGGCACAAATACTATGGCCGTGACTCAGCCCGGAGCACTGATGCAGGATTATCCGGCCACGACTTCCTTACGGCTCAACGATGCGGGCAAGTCTCTGTACAACTGTCTGAGATACAGCGTAAGCGGCGACAGACTTACTTGCCACGGACCATACGGCAAGGGTGAACTTACTGTATCGGTCGAACTCGACCCGGAAAAGCATATCTCGCTCGTGTTCACGGATATGCTCGGACACAAGGTGCTCGAGCGCAAGTGCACCGGCAATGTATATTCGCCCGATGAGATAGCAGATACATACTTTGTCAACGATGCTTTCGGCACTCCGATTGTGGTGCTGCAACCTATGGCACAGACGACCGGATTGGGTAAGCCGGGAGATTTCAGCCTATCATCGTCGGCGGACATCTCGCGTTATGCCTTTGTCTATGTCTATGACGGACGCCGTCAGTTGCGCTCAGTCAGAGTACCCGGATGCGATGCTGTGGAGACGATGTACGATGCCGATGGCAGGCCGGTATTCTCACGCGACGGCAATCTGCGAGCGCAGGGCAAACGCCGCTACATGCGCTACGACCGGGCAGGCAGAGTGCATGAGGAGGGTATATGCGACGATGTCGTGGATGAATCGCTGTGGCTCGCCGCCGAAGCTGCCGATACATCCGGCATAGCCAATGCGTATGTGCTCAAGAGTTATTACTACGACAGCTATGATGCTGTTCCGGACGAGTCGGTGATGGCATCAGCTCCTGCGGACTATAACGGCAGTCCGTTGGGGCTTCTCACGGCCACACGCACGGCGGTGTTCACATCCGACAGTGTTTTTTCCGGCAAATACAACCTTGCTGTGAATTTTTACGACAGCGACGGTAATATTATGCGCTATAAGCTTGTGGATTACGGGAATAATGTCTACCTTTCGGACATGGATTACACTCGGGCGGGGCAGTTGATCGGTGTGAGCGATGAGGCTCACGTGGGCGGGCGGATTTTCTCCGGCGGATACCGCTCTGCGCTCGACCGCTTCGGGCGTACTGCCGCAGTGACAGCCGGATATGGCGAGGGCGACAGGGTGATGGCTGCTGCGTATGGCTACAATCCTGTGGGCTTGCTTTCTTCGATCTCCCTGCCGGGACTGTGCGAGGAGCGCGCCTACAATCTGCGCGGACAACCGGCGGCAATATCATCTCCGGTATATGAGGAGATTCTAAGATATGAGGACGGCATACAGACGCCGACAGTCACCGGCAGGACCTCCGAGCGCGAGTTCCGCCTCTACGGCGATCTACGGCGCAGCTACCACTACTCCTACGATGGTCTGGGCAGGCTGGCAATGGCCAACTCCCACGACGAACAGGCTCATTCCTGGGGACGCTTTGCACTGGAGCGGGAATTTGACCTCAACAGCAATATCGTGCGCCTGACACGCTCTGGTGTCTTCGCTCGGGGTGTGTATGATATGGTCGACAATATATCCATAGGCTACGACGGCAACCAATTGTGCTCGTTGCGGGATGATGCGGAGACCGTGCCACTGGAGTCGTCGCTCGACATCCCGATGGCCGACTGTGCCGACAGCAGCTTCGGATATGATGCCAACGGCAACCTGACTTCCGACCCCTCGCGCGGGATTACCCACATAGAATACTCCCCGGCTGGACGACCGCTGAGGATAAGTCTCGCCGACGGTTCGGGAATCGAATATGTGCACGACGCCGACGGTACACGACTCGAGGAGATTGTCTCGAAGCCGGAATATATCAAGACCCGCCACAGCTACCGCGGGGCGTTCGAGTTTGAGGACGACGCGCCCGTGCGCTACAACGTACCCACAGGATACTTCGATTCCGACGGTACTCTCTACAGCTACACCAAGGACTTTCAAGGCAATGTGGTGGCCGTGACGAGTGCCGACTCAGCCGGATCGTTCAATATACATCAGCTCACGGCCTACTACCCCGACGGTATGCCATATCCGCAGGAAGCGCTGATAAACTACGGTGTAAAGCCCGTGCTGCTGCTCGGGCGCTCCAACCGCTACAAATACTCCGCAAAAGAACTCACAACCTCAGGCGGCGCAAACTTCTACGACTTCGAAGCCCGAAACCTCGCAATTGGTCTCGGTATATTCGACAGCCCGGACCGTAAAGCGGTGGACTACCCCAGCCTATCCCCCTACAGCTACTGCGCCGCAGATCCGGTGAACTTCGTCGATCCAACAGGGGAAAGCGGAGAGGCTGTGTACGACTTCGAAAATATGAAGATTACAGTTTATTCGCATTTTTATATGTATGGACGGGACCTCAATGATTACACTGCAACCAGGATTATAAATTCAATTTCAGATATATGGAATACCGATATATCATTATTTGGTTATTCTGTAGAATTTGTTTTGACATATGAAATAGTTGACTCATACGAAACTGCATTTGAAATAGCATCAAAGAATACATCTCCAAAAAACAATTTTGCATGTGTCGATCATACAGATAGAGACGAGCACAATGTAAGTTGGAGTGGAAAAAAAGAACACGAACATGGAACAAATGTAATGTATTTCGATACAAATGAAATAGGTTTTTACACACCCTATGCACATGAATACGGGCACGGCCTCGGATTGGAACACGAAAAAATGCACAAAAATATAATGACTCCCAAAGGAGAGAAAATATTAAGAGGTGACCAAACATACCGTGAATTAGTAATTCATGATAGAGAAGTATGGTCTCAGCACTTACATATAGCATTATTCTCAAACTGGGGATTTGACCCAGATTCAAAGTATTGGAATAGGCCATTACCTTTGGAATAAATATCAATAAATACATCATACATATGAAATATCTAATATTATTAATCTCAGGTCTTCTTTGCATAATCTGTGCTTCGTCTAAAATCAATAATATGGAAGATGGGATTGCTGCGGATTCCGTCTCACCGTACAAATTCGGTACGCCACCACGTACACCCTCAATTAGTTTAGACTATCGTATTTTAAGAGATTCCTTATTATATAAAATTTCGGATAGAGGCCTTGACAGTTTATGGCAGAATAATACGATAGAGTTCGGAAGATCTGAACTTTTGGCCGAAGAAATGATGCAAAGGTATGGAATAACAATGTATACAGACTCTGCTTTGATGCTGAAGCATTTTGGAAAGCCGGATGACAAAATCGTTACGATGAAACCATTCCCGAGATATCCGAATGATTGGGGTGGTGGTTCGTTGCCATATACTCAGTATTTTTACATTTATTACCAAAAATGGAGTAATAACACCGAGATTCGCTTCTGGTATAGGTTCAGTTATAATGCAAACGATTCATTATTAGGAATTGTCTGCGATGATTTAAACCTACTATAGTATGAGGTACACTCGGGCGGGGCAGTTGATCGGTGTGAGTGATGAGGCTCACGTGGGCGGACAGATTTTCTCCGGCGGATACCGCTCTGCGCTCGACCGATTCGGGCGTACTACCGCAGTGACAGCCGGATATGGTGGGGGAGACAGGGTGATGGCTGCTGCGTATAGCTACAATCCTGTGGGCTTGCTTTCTTCGATCTCCCTGCCGGGACTGTGCGAGGAGCGCGCCTACAATCTGCGCGGACAACCGGCGGCAATATCATCTCCGGTATATGAGGAGATTCTAAGATATGAGGACGGCATACAGACGCCGACAGTCACCGGCAGGACCTCCGAGCGCGAGTTCCGCCTCTACGGCGATCTACGGCGCAGCTACCACTACTCCTACGATGGTCTGGGCAGGCTGGCAATGGCCAACTCCCACGACGAACAGGCTCATTCCTGGGGACGCTTTGCACTGGAGCGGGAATTTGACCTCAACAGCAATATCGTGCGCCTGACACGCTCTGGTGTCTTCGCTCGGGGTGTGTATGATATGGTCGACAATATATCCATAGGCTACGACGGCAACCAATTGTGCTCGTTGCGGGATGATGCGGAGACCGTGCCACTGGAGTCGTCGCTCGACATCCCGATGGCCGACTGTGCCGACAGCAGCTTCGGATATGATGCCAACGGCAACCTGACTTCCGACCCCTCGCGCGGGATTACCCACATAGAATACTCCCCGGCTGGACGACCGCTGAGGATAAGTCTCGCCGACGGTTCGGGAATCGAATATGTGCACGACGCCGACGGTACACGACTCGAGGAGATTGTCTCGAAGCCGGAATATATCAAGACCCGCCACAGCTACCGCGGGGCGTTCGAGTTTGAGGACGACGCGCCCGTGCGCTACAACGTACCCACAGGATACTTCGATTCCGACGGTACTCTCTACAGCTACACCAAGGACTTTCAAGGCAATGTGGTGGCCGTGACGAGTGCCGACACGGCCGGATCGTTCAATATACATCAGCTCACGGCCTACTACCCTGACGGTATGCCATATCCGCAGGAGGCTCTGATAAACTCCGGTGTAAAGCCCGTGCTACCGCTCGGGCGCTCCAACCGCTATAAATACTCCGCAAAAGAGCTCACAACCTCAGGCGGAGCTAACTTCTACGACTTCGAAGCCCGAAACCTCGCAATTGGTCTCGGAATCTTCGATAGCCCGGACCGTAAAGCAGCGGACTACCCCAGCCTATCCCCCTACAGCTACTGCGCCGCAGACCCCGTGAACTTCGTCGATCCAACAGGGGAAGCCTGGTATTCGCTCTTAAACAAAGATAACGGTGAATTTGAAATCCATTACACAGAGATACAAAGTGTTGAAGAATTTGAGAAATCAGGCATAGAAGGTACTTACGAAGGAGAGATTGTCGTAGTATTCAATGGCTCTATAAACGAAAGCCTGAGTAAGGATGGTAAAATCTATGGAGAAGGGGCCGTAATAGCGACTGCGACTGTATATGGTGCAGATGGTCCGGATGATATATTCTCCTATGATGCATTTACGATGTCTTCAAATTTTGAAAAATTTGGGGCAATTGCAGATGGACGATACAATGTATACTATAAAAAAAGAGGAAAAGGCGGAAAACTTTCTTCTAATTATGCCGTCAACGACGGTATGCCTGTCGATTGCATTAATGGAACAAATCCAAGCCCATCTGCGTATTCTCCCTTTTCAAAAACTCAGAAGAACGGAATATACATTCATTCAACCAATAGAGATGGAACTGCTTGCGACTGGCCCAAACGTAATATAGCCGTTTCAACAGGTTGTCTATTGATTTCAGCAAAAGACTGGCCTAAATTCATGAAGCAAATTGGAGAAAATAACTTTATTATGTATCTAAAGCGCAGAAAATGAAAAGAATATTTCTGATAACAGCACTTGCAATTATACTTCTGAGCACCAAAGCATATTGCAAAAAGATGCCTGTTTTTAATGCGGACGTTTATCCCTATAACGTGCCAATTCCATACTATGCAGATAGCACAACAATTGAGCCAATCGGCTTCATATACCAATCCAGTGGTGATGATCTCGCTTTTAATGCAGAAATAACTGAAATGTCCCAAAATAGATTCTTTGTACATCTGTGTGAACTTTATTCTGATTTCGATTATTATGGAATGAATGTCTGGATAAACAAGACAAATGTAATAGCCTGGGTGCTAACAAGAAGCGGAGAAGACGGCACACAGGAGATACTGCTATACGATAAACCGGATGGAGAATTTCAAAGAATAACATATCTTGATGCAGAGAGTTGGTTATCAATAATTCTTGATTATGCACTAAAGGGTGAAGATAGATGGATTAAAACTATGTTTTCTAAAAATGGAGAGATTTTAGAAGGATGGATTAAATACTTTAAACGAGCATAATCTTATCCAATTGAATTCCACCATACAAATTATACTACCATAGCTTAACTATATAATTCAATATCGACAGATGAAAAGTTTAAATTTACTCACATTGATAATTATAATTGCATTGTCAAATATAGAAGCTTATGGAGAACTACGATACGACTTCTATCCTTCAATATATCCATTTGATACACCTGTAGCTTATTATCAGGACAGTATATCGATAAAACCCGCAGGATATCTTATTCAAAAATCAAATCTATATGAATGCAAAGCCATAGATATTTCTAATGCGCGAATAGAAGTATGCGTAGAAAAATATGGCGATAAAGATATACAACCATTCAATTGCTGGATTGACAAAGCGAACATCGTTGTATGGGGACGTCCTATGTATGAGAATGGTTACAGTAGAATAGAATTGTATGATTTTTATAATGGCCACAGTACTGAAATGTATTTCGATGAATATATTACAGAACCCCTTATTGTATTGGATATAGCGATGAAAGACGATATAATATGGATTGAAACATTAATATGGTATAATAGACGGTTATATAGAGGTTGGACTAATTGCTTCTGTCAGGACATATATAGAAAGCCTAAATAAACTATCTATATTCATAATAGATTTTTCAGACAAACTCTACCTTTCGGACATGGATTACACTCGGGCGGGGCAGTTGATCGGTGTGAGTGATGTGGCTCACGTGGGCGGGCGGATTTTCTCCGGCGGATACCGCTCTGAGCGTACTGCCGGGGTGTGTATGATATGATCGACAATATATCTATCGGCTACGACGGCAACCAATTGTGCTCCTTGCAAAAACAGGAAAGTGACTTATAGTCTGAATCAACGGATCAAGAAAATAAAATACGTATGATAGCGCGAATTATAAAACTACTTGTTATACTTGCCATAACTTTATTCTACCCGAGAATAGAGGCTAGTGAGGATCACCAATTTTTGCATAATGTATACGATCTTGCCATATTAAAGATGGATAAGATAGATAATTCAAAAGTATCTGATAAATTTATTCAGACAGCGAATGAAGTGGATTATTGGAATAATAATAGACAGGCCAATTGGTATATCAGCGAGCTTTTTGAAGTGAAAAACAATACTTTTTATATACTTCTTCGCGATTTATATTTTATTCGCTATTACTATCTTTGTAAACAATCAAAAGATTGTAGATATCCGATTATTGTATGTTTATGCAACGGAAGTATGGGTGGGGAAACTATTGATTATTTCGAAATAGACTGGGATAAAGACATTCTATTTGTCGAAAAAAGGATTAGATATAACCCTGTTCCCCTCTATGAAAAGGAGAAGATAGGTATTCATAAGACAACGTATAATCTTGCTGATGATTTCAAAATTATAAGTCGAGACCGCTGCCATGGATATTTTGATAATAATATGATTGTAAACTTGTTTATTCCCGAATAGTTATGAAATATATATTATTCATATTTATTTTATGCATTACAAATTTTTTTGTTAGTGCCGAGGAAAAATGCGAATTCCCTAATTCTGTAGAAGATCTTTTGTCTTTGAGAAAGTATGAAAAGATGGATACTGATAGTGTGTACTACTATTTAAGACAATATCAGGATGATCGTGGCAATTACAGATTTTTCAAATTGTACGAGGGTGTGTTTAATAATACGCCGATCCTAATCTATATGATGCAGAATTCTGATATTCATATAATCTACGGTTGTTTGAATCCATATACAGAAAGATACCCGTCCACATTATTGCTATGGAGACAAAATAGCAACGGAATCACGGATTGGTTTAAAATTAAAGATGGTATTATATATACTTATAAGCTGTTTCGAATATGGGATTTATATTATATCGCGGAGCAATCATTTAAGATAGCAAACTCCATTTTCACTCACCTTAGTAGTAAAGAAACAGGAGTTTTAGCTGCAGATTAGAAAATAATTGGTAAAGACTCGCCACAGCTACCGCAGGGTGTTCGAGTTTGGAGACGACGCACCCATATGCTAAAACGTAGCTACATTTACTTACATAGGCACGGTCTTGACTTATCCCACAAATAAAAAAATGAAGCCTATATGAACTATAGATCTAATCCATCTAATATGTATTGGAATAAGGTAATTTATGATTATAATATGATTCAACTATGCAACGGCAATTAATTTTCTGGATTCTAACGATTTCTTTAATTATTTCACCTATTTTTTTAGCATGCTCAAAACAGCCTAAAAAAGATTATCTCACAGAACTGTTGAGACTTCACCCGGATAGTCTTTGGCGAATGAACACTATAAATTATTCACGCCCAGTTAGCCTCGCCGAGAAACTTATAAATGACTATAACTTACGAACAGCAGATTCTTCGACAATGTTAAAAATACTCGGAAAACCCGATGATGTTTACTCAGGAAAACCTTCATGGATGTTAAGTGGAGAAGAATTTGATGACGCTCGACAGCATATAACGATTTTTTGGTACTATGGATACCATTATGGTGACTCAATACGTGATACTCCACGTTTGGATTATGGCTTTACTTATGATAGTAAAGGGAAATTAATTTGGATTAGACATTTAGATATCTTCTTATAGCTATGAAATCCTAAGAGAATTTAAAAATAGTGGCAACATTTTGTGCTATAGGCTTGGGGATTACAGGAATAATGTCTACCTTTCGGACATGGATTACTCTCGGGCGGGGCAGTTGATCGGTGTGAGCGATGAGGCTCATGTGGGCGGGCAGATTTTCTCCGGCGGATACCGCTCTGCGCTCGACCGATTCGGGCGTACTGCCGCAATAATACCTTAAACGGCCGATATTCTTATGACCTGACAGGAAATGTCCGTATATCAAATACCAACAAATACGTATCATACATTATAACCGAGATTAGAATAAACGGAGAACCCAAAGAAATCAAATAGGATGAACCATTCAAGATTCATATTATTCATATTATTTATATTATCGTCTGTAAAGCTTTTTTCAGAAGATAAGCTCGAGTATCCACTATCTATTTATGAACTTTATAGATACGATGTGCACCCAATTGACGATGCTGTTGTAGAAGAAAATTATTATCAAATTGCAAATGAAATAAACGTAGATTATTATAACACTCTTATAAAATGGTACATCACAGACAAATTTAAAATAGGAGAAAATACATATTTTATACTCTATAAAGATTGCTATTTTTATCGTTATTGCTATTTATGCTCGGCATCGGAAAAATTCAGATACCCGAGGATGATTTTATTATGTACAATAGGCATGGGCGGAGATACGCCTGACTATTTTGAAATAAATGCAGCCAATAATACTGTAGAAGTCATAAAAAGAAATTTTATTAAAACTATTTCAGATTATCCTCAGAAAGACAATTTTAGAGTTTCGTATACGATTTATGATCTTTCCGACGAATTAAAAATTAAATCATCCAAAATTGAAACTGAGGATTGTGGCGTTGAAGTTTATCTTTCTGTATTTTCAAAGGAAGCATTATGAGACATACAATTTTGTTACTTTCTTATATCTTGATTACGTTTATTTCTTTTGCCGAAAACGACAAAAGTTTATATGCCGAAGGAGAACTTCATTATATAGAGGAAAATAGCAGACTCCCGTCTACATTTGAAGATATTTTCCCAATAACATATTATGAAAAATTAGATACTGATAGTGTATATCATTATTTGTTACAAATAACTGATACCGATGAATATCAATCCTTTTATAAATTATTCTATGGGAAAATCGGGAATAATAAAATCCTCATTTTTTTAAAGAAAGCACCCGATAAGGAAGATGAAATATACTTATGTGTAAACCCATTTGAAAAACGATATCCATCGATTTTGCTTTTATGGAGACACGGAAAGCAAGGAATTACAAATTGGTTTAAAATAGAGAATGATATAATATATACTTATGCGCTGTGTCATTCCGCTGATTTAGACCATATTTTTAAGCAATTGTTTATAATCAAGGACTCAAGATTAATAAGCATAGAACAGAAAGATATTGAAATTCTACGATATTGAACCGACTTATTTATAGGACATGGATTACACTCGGGCGGGGCAGTTGATCGGTGTGAGTGATGAGGCTCACGTAGGCGGGCGGATTTTCTCCGGCGGCCTACATGAGCCGGAAAGACAATAAATATCCCGGCCACTAACCGTAATCCGTACTCAGCACATCGAATTCTCAATTTCATAAAATATTTTTCTGAACAACTAAGATGAAAATACTTTTTTTGATCACATTATTACTTAAAGTAGTCGTTTCAATTTTTATTTTTTTAATAACACTATATACTACTGGATTTTGTTTTGATACAGGAACGGATTTACAAATTTCCTGTAAAGTGTTGATGGTAATATTTTCTTATTTAATTTTCCTATATTTGTTATGGGACAATGAAATTATAACATATTGCCAAACTCATAGTGCTAAACAAATACTGACAATATCTTTAATCTTAATTGTCGTAATTTTAATCGCATCATGCTTACTAACATTAGGGACTACAAATACTGAATATAATTTATAATCACGGACCGTCGTGCTATTTATCGCCTTTTTATATTGATATACCAAAGACTTTTTGTAACTTTGCACCCTGAAACATAAGGCACACTGTGCCGGTGGAAAAATTTGGCTGCTTGCAACCACCCGAAAAAATGCTAAAACCGCAATTTGCCCGTATTAATTTTCGCGAATCTGCCCGAAAGCATATTTTTGACTGGAGAAGCCGCCATACTTCTTCGGCCATTACGTGCACGTGTATTTGCCAACAATATAAATAAAATAAAGGACTATGAACTACCTTTTCACATCAGAATCAGTGTCGGAAGGTCATCCCGACAAAGTTGCAGACCGTATATCAGATGCAATACTTGACGAATTCCTCGCCTTCGACCCACAGTCGAAAGTCGCTTGCGAGACACTCGTCACCACAGGCCAGGTAATTGTAGCTGGCGAGGTAAAATCCAACGCATATATTGACCTGCAGGAAGTGACCCGCCGCGTAATCTGCGGAATAGGCTACGACCGCAGCGAACTCAAATTCGATGGCAACGCCTGCGGAGTGTTCTCTGCTCTCCACGAACAGAGTGCCGACATCAACCGTGGTGTGGAACGCGCCGAGGCAATGGATCAGGGCGCCGGAGACCAAGGCATGATGTTCGGATATGCTACAGACGAGACACCTGAACTTATGCCTCTGACCCTCTCGTTGAGCCACAGACTGCTGCTTGAACTTGCAGCCATACGCCGCGAAGGAAAAGTAATGACATACCTACGCCCCGACTCCAAGAGTCAGGTAACTATCGAATACGGCGAAGACCATCGCCCCGTGCGCGTCAATACCATCGTCGTATCCACACAGCACGATGAATTCATACAGGCAACCGGAAACGTAAGCCAGGAAGAAGCAGACCGGCAGATGGTAGAGCGCATCAAAGAAGACGTGCGCCGCTACCTTATCCCGCGCGTAGTGGAGGCGCTTCCGGCCGAGACAGCCGCATTGTTCGACGACAACTACACACTGCACGTCAATCCCACCGGAAAATTCGTCATCGGTGGTCCTCACGGAGACACCGGTCTCACCGGTCGCAAGATCATCGTAGATACCTACGGCGGCCATGGTGCACACGGCGGCGGTGCTTTCTCCGGCAAAGACCCGTCGAAAGTCGACCGTTCGGCAGCCTACGCAGCCCGGCATATAGCTAAAAATCTCGTGGCAGCAGGAGTCGCCCCCCGCGTGCTCATTCAGGTTGCCTACGCAATCGGTGTGGCTGAACCCGTAAGCATCTGCGTAGACACTTATGGCACAGCCAAAGTACCATACTCCGACGCGGAAATCGCCGACCGCATCAAAGGTATCTTCGACATGCGCCCACACGCCATCGAACAGCGTCTGAAACTGCGTCAACCTATATATGAGGAGACATCAGCATACGGCCACATGGGCCGCCAGCCGGAAGTTGTCACCAAACACTTCAGCTCTAAATACGAAGGCGACCGCACCATTGAGGTTGAACTTTTCACTTGGGAAAAACTCGACAAAGTGGACGAAGTAAAGGCTGCATTCAACATCTGACAACAGATTGTAAATGCCAAAAATGCGCAAAATGAGCATTTTCGTTTTGAAAGCACGCAAAAATAATGTATCTTTGTGCGCTTTTGAGCCTTTTATGCCCATTTAAGCAAGCCTTGAAAAATAAAAACCAACATCCACAATAAACCAACAATGGCAACATTAGAAAAGATTCGCAAGAGATCGGCGCTGCTTTTCACTATCATTATCGTAGCCCTCCTTGCATTTATCCTCGGAGACTTCCTCACTTCAGGACGTTCCTTCTTCGGTCATGGCACAACTATGGCCAAAGTAGACGGCCACAAGATCGACTACAGCAAAGTCTCGGAACGCGCTGAAATGCTCTCCCAGCAAGCACAGGCACAAGGACAGAACCTTGATGCTGAGACTGTGCGCCAGATGGCTATACAGCAGCTTCTGACAGAAGCGCTCATCAATCAGGAGATCGCCGACCTCGGCATCGCCGTGACTGACGCCGAAATCACAGCAGGTATGACATCGGCCATGCCCCACCCCGCAGCCCAGCAGTTCATCTATCAGATGAGCCAGAGCCTCGGCCTTCAGGGAATGTCCGGACAGGCTGTGTTCGACGCCGTGAGCAACCCTGCAAAATACGGCATCACCGATCCACAGATGCAGCAGCAGCTCCGCGCAATGTGGGCCGCTCAGGAACAGCAGCTCGAAGACGCTCTACGTCAGGAGAAGTTCTCCCGTCTGATCGCAGGCCTTTATACCGCCAATCCCCTCGACGCAGACGCACTCTACAATGAGCGCAACACCACCACGCACATTACTTTCGCAGCAAAAGACTTCACATCAGTGCCCGACCAGGACGTCACCGTGAGCGAAGACGAGATCCGCACACGTTGGCAGCAGGACAAGGAGCGCTACCGTCTGGGCGAACCCAGCCGCGAAGTCAGCTACATCGTAGTGCCCATTGAACCATCTGCAGAAGACCTCAAGGTTGCAAACAACACTGTAAGAGAAGCTATTGCCGCTCTGCGTGCCGACACTGCCGGAATCAGCTCCGTGCAGAACAACCCGGCTTTTGTCGTAAACCGCGTCAACACACCCCGCCGCAATCTGCAGAACCCTATCCTCCGCGCATATCTTGACACAGCACACGTAGGACAGGTAAGCCAGCTTATCCACAACAATCAGGGCTACACCATCGCAAAACTCCTCGGCAAGACTCAGCAGACCGACTCTGTTCGCCTGTCTTTCGCCATATTCATGGACGACAACGCCCGCGACTCCGTCCTGTCGAAGATCAACGCCGGCGAAGTTTCTTTCAGCGAATACATCGCAGCCAACGGTGCAGGTCAGGACTCGATATGGGACGTAATGGTCAACAGCTCCGCACCCGCAAGCCTTGTAGAGACCATCTCCAACGCGCCCTACGGACAGCTTACCGCCTACAATGACTCGATCATGGGTCAGGACGGAAACTACATCCAGCGCAGCATGCTCGTGAAAGTGCTCGAGCGCAAAGCTCCTGCAACAGTATATGACGTAGCTGTGATAGAATACGCTGTAGATCCCTCTCAGGAGACTATAAACAAACTCACAAGCGATTTCCGCAAATACCTCACCGAAAACGCTACAGCCAAAGCATTTGCGGAAAATGCTGCGAACGCAGGATACAACGTACAGAACGCCATCATCGGCGCATCATCCTCTCAGCTCGGCCAAAACATGTACAACGCAGGTCTTGAAGACTCCCGCTCACTCGTAAAATGGGCAATGGAGAACGACAAGAACGCAGTGTCGCCGATCTATCAGGATAAGAAACAGAGCTATCTGGCAGCTATTGCAGTAGACGCGCTCTACGACGAGTTCATCCCCTACACATCGCCCGAACTGAACGAGAACATCACAGCAACTCTGCGCAACGAGAAGAAGGCACAGAAGCTGATCGACCAGTACGCAGGCAAAGCCAACGATGTGGCCGGCTACGCTCAACTCATGGGAACAGAAGTCAACACCACCGACGTCAACTTCGCTTCCTACATGTTCGGCAACCTCGGTGTAAACGAAAACAAGCTTCACGGCCTTGCAGCATCAACACCCAAAGGCAAGCTCGTAGGACCGGTCAAGGGCAACACACGCGTGATAGTATTCACTGTCGACGGTGTTGACGTAGAAGGTCGCCCCAACGACTTCAAGGAGAACGCAGCCGAATTCAACCGCACTCAGGGCTTCGGCGCTATCTTCAACAACGCCAACCTGTTCAACGTACTCCGCGGACGCCACGAGGTGGTGAACTACAGCCTCGACTTCGAGAACCCCGGACTCTGATACAGAGCATACGCAATCAATACTCAATATAGAAGATAGATAATACTTACTTCATAATTTTGTCAATCCAGCACCGGCTCTCCGCGAGGAAAGCCGGTGTTTTTTTACCACAGCATACGCCGGAGATACCGCTTTTTACTACTATTATTATGGTAATCCCGGCGAAAATTGTAATTTTGTATTCACTAACCACAGCAACAATGGACATCCAGCAACGAATGAGAGATATACTCAAGGCCGAAAGCGATGCCTTGCAGAACATACCAGTCAGCGACCAGTATGAACGCGCCGTAGAACTGATAGTGGAACACGTGAAGCGCCGCGGAGGCAAACTCGTAACTTCAGGCATGGGGAAATGCGGGCAGATAGCCATGAACATAGCCACGACCTTCTCCTCGACAGGCATACCGGCAGTATGGCTTCATCCGAGCGAGGCACAACACGGCGACCTTGGTGTCCTACAGCCCGACGATGTGATGCTGCTGCTCAGCAACTCAGGTAAGACAAGCGAGATCGTAGCACTCGTCGACCTCGCTCATAACCTCTATCCGGGCATCCCCATGATCGTGATCACAGGCAATGAATCAAGTCCACTTGCATCATTGGCCGACGTCACCCTATCGACAGGAGGAGCACCGGAAGTATGTCCGCTGGGCCTCACACCTACTACATCCACAACAATGATGACTGTGATCGGCGACGTGCTGGTAGTGACAGTGATGGAAGCAACCGGCTTCAGCCGTCAGGATTACGCAAGACGCCACCACGGCGGTTATCTCGGTTCGGCAGCCAGAGGCGAGGTCAAAATACAAGGAAAATGAGAAAAATAATCCTCATCGGCGAATTTGCCATCAACCTCGTTTTCGACAGGCAGACTATGCCGCTCGGCACACTTGTAGGCGGCAGGATAGCCAACTGCGCAGCCATGCTCAGCAACAGCGGGCTTCCTGCTATTATGGTAGGGGAAGCATCTGCCGATCAAGTCGGAGACCTCGCTGTAAGTTTCCTCAAAGATGCCGGCACTGATATTTCCTGTATCGACAGATTTACCGAAGGCGTCACCCCGACGCAGCTCCATTTCCCAAGAAAAGAAGTGGACGGCTATGAAGTAATCCGCTACGAGAATTATCCTGAGGAATGCTTCGATGTCATGTGGCCACGCTTCGATCCTGCCGACATCGTGGTCTACGGCGGATTTCTTACGATCGACCCGCGCGCACGGGATCGTGTGACACAACTGCTCAACGCCGCACACGACCGCGGCTGCCTGATGGTATACCTCCCGGGCTTCCTCCCATCACGCATGCCCAGAATAACAAGAGTAATGCCGTCCATACTTGAAAATCTTGAGACTGCCCACCTTGTAGTCACCAGATCAGCAGATCTGAACACTATATTCGGCACATACGACGACGCACGCGCTTTCGGCAACAATATCTCATTCTATACCTCACGGCTGATCAATTCAGATGCAGCCACCGGCGAACTGCATGCTTTCGGACCGTCGCTATACGAACGCCATAGCTCCACATCCGGCAAGACCGGCACAATGCTGTGGAATGCAGCCGCAACAGCATCTGTTATAGAATACCTCTACAAAAATACTCCCACAGCCGAAGCCGCCGTAGCCCTCGATGCTTTCGCAATGCGCGCTATACTCAGCGGAGCAGTGGAGGCCGCGGATAAATACGTATCTCAAATAAAAGAGTCCTGGAAACTCTGCATCTGACAATATTAACACCCATAACTACAAGATACAATGTCAACATCCACACCCGGCGCCGCACCGTCAGGCGCACTGCCCGCAATAGATAACCTAAGCGTAGCCATCGTACGCGCCCAATGGAACGGACACATCACATCAGCCCTCTGCGACGGCGCTGTGAAAGTATTCCTTGACAATGGATACAAAACAGACGAGAACGTAAAAGTATTTGAAGTGCCCGGAGCAGTAGAGCTCACATTCGCAGCATCAGCATTGATAGAATCAAGCATGTTCGACGCCGTGATAGTGCTCGGATGCGTGATACGCGGCGGTACTCCCCATTTCGACTACGTATGCCAGAGCGTGACGCAAGGAATCACCGCACTCAATGCCGACTGCGACATACCCGTGATATTCGGAGTACTGACAGTCGACACCGAGCAGGATGCCCTTGACCGCGCGGGCGGAAGCCTCGGCAACAAAGGCGCGGAAGCCGCCGAGACTGCAATACGCATGATAGACTTCTCCAACAAGGTCAAAAATCTGTAAAATACGTCCTAAAATTTTCATTTTTCAATAATTAGACTTAATTTTGCACCTTTGTAGGCGAATACCTCTCCTACATATCCATAAATCAATCCGTTAACAAGAAAATACACATTATAACCAATGGAAAATTCCACCAAACCGGCAGCCGCATCGCTCGCTGAGCAGGAAGCTGAAAAAGCTAAAACAGAAAAAATCAAGAAAATCATCACCTGGATCACTGCAGCAGTGGCAGCCGTGGTTGTGATTGTGCTCATTTACGTCTTCGCTGTACGCAACCCCGGAATCAAGAAGGCCGAGGCAGCTTTCTCCAAAGCATACACGGAACTCTCTATGGGAAATGACTCCCTCGCTCTGACCGACATGCGCGCCGCAGCCGAATTCGGCGGCAAGAGCGGCAACCTAGCCAAAGTATACGCAGCCAACATGCTGTATGAGAACGGCGACTATGCAGCAGCCCTCGAATACTACAAGAAAGCAGATCTTGACGATGAGATCGCAGCACCCGGCGTGCTTGGTAAAGCAGGCGACTGCCTCGTGGCTCTCGGCAAGCCCGAGGAAGCTATCAGCTATTTCGACAAGGCTGCCAGCGCAGCAGACGGAAATCCCCAGCTCGTACCTTATTTCCTCCAGAAGAAAGCCCGCGTCTACAACAACCTGGGCAAGTCTGACGAGGAAGCTAAAGTATACGACGAAATCATAAAGAAGTATCCCATGTCGCTCCAGGCACAGTCGGCCGAGAAATATCTCGAGCGCGCAAAAGCTGCCGCAGCGAATAAATGATACTCAGAACACAGGCGGAATCTTAGTCCGCCATCATGCAAAGAAGTCATTTGATTTATTCATATTTTTGTTCATGATCGAAAGCGGGGAGTCGAGAGACCCCCCGCTATTCATTTAAAAATAAAAAACTCACTCCTTTTGACTACAGAAAAAGAATATACGCAAGGCAACCTGTCCGAGCTATCATCATTACCGGTAGGACGCCTGCTCTGGCAGTACTCCCTGCCGGCCGTCATCGGTATGCTCGTGATGTCGCTCTACAACGTTGTCGACCGCATATTCATAGGCCAGGGAGTAGGGCCTGACGCAATCACCGGCCTGACCCTCACATTCCCGGTGATGAATATCACTGCCGCCCTCGGCGTACTGATAGGAGCAGGAGCGTCAGCCAGAATATCCATTCTGCTCGGAGCCAAGGACCTGCGTGGAGCTCACCTCGTATTGGGCAACGCGCTGAGTCTGCTGTTACTGATAATGGCCACGTACCTGCCGCTGTTTGCAATCTTCCTCGACGACATACTCACAGCATTCGGAGCAGACAACGAATCGTTGCCCTACGCATACTGCTACATGATATGGGTATTGCCGGGGATTGCCCTCACCAACATCACTTTCACATTCAACAACCTCATGCGCGCCTCCGGCTATCCGCGCAAGGCCATGATAACGATGATCATCGGAGCAGTTCTCAACGTAGCCCTCGATCCTCTGTTCATATTCACGTTCGATATGGGCATCAAGGGAGCGGCGATCGCCACAGACATATCAATGCTTGTATCATCCGTATTTGTGATGAGCCATTTCTTCGACCGGAGAAGCAACGTGCGTTTCCGACGCGGGATATACAGACTACGTGCACATGTCATCGGCAAAATGCTCTACATAGGAGCAGCCCCTTCGCTGGTCAATGCCGCCTCATGCGCCATAAACGTGATCATAAACATCTCCCTCGCACGCTACGGAGGCAATCTGGCCATAGCTGCCGCAGGCATATTTACAACATATACATCGCTCATATGCATGACTATCGTAGGCATATGCCAGGGCATGCAACCTATTGTCGGATATAACTTCGGCGCAGGCAACTACCACAGGCTCAGAAAGGCTTTCTGGCTCACCACACTTGTAGCAAGCATACTCACCGCAGCCGGAGCAGCCGGAGGCATGCTTGTAGCAGAGAAGATAGCCCGCGCATTCACCACAGACAGCCATCTGATAGAGGTAACAGCCTCAGCCCTGCCATTGGCGATGCTCGTGTTCCTGCCTGTCGGCTTCCAGATCGTATCCACTAATTTTTTCATGGCAATCGGAAGCGCCGGGAAATCAATATTTCTCAGCCTGATACGTCAGGTAATATTTCTGATACCTCTACTACTCGTGCTTCCGCTCAGCCTCGGACTGAAAGGTATATGGCTGTCTTTCCCTGCATCTGACCTGCTCGCTACTCTGGTCACTGCCTGCATGATACTCACCCAACTAAGAAAATACAGGAATTAATCGCCCTGAATCGACAGACTATGCCGGTCTTCGGATCTGTTTTTACAAATTCATTGCGATAATTTTACAAAAATATTACATATTTTCCACCCTTGATCAAACATTCCGTTTTGCTCAGATGTTACTAAGATGAGCTTCAATAAAAACAACAGACATAATTCAACATTATTTGAGAGAGGGGATAATAAAAACATCCGGGGCGCTGGAATCATAAAAGCGGCGTCCCGGATGAAAATGTGATAAAGATTATTGGTGAATCTTATAACGGGATATTTGGCATGAAACGCCGGATAGCCCGTTTATTATGTCTTGGTTGTGGAGTATAGCGGACTCGAACCGCTCACCTCGACACTGCCAGTGTCGCGCTCTAGCCAGATGAGCTAATACCCCTTTCGGTTTTTACGTTGCAAAGATAGGTCTTTTTCATTATCCCGGCAACTTTACCGATGCAATTTATATTGATTTATCAATGCAGCGCCGGCTTTTTAAGCATTATTAACCCGAACGTGCATTAAAAAGCACACATCCTGTTGGTCACAGGTGTTTTTTGATGTAACTTTGACCTAATCATAAATCTGCATATAAAATTAATTTATAACGGCATGAATATACGTCTGATAGTCGCTCTGCTCGCTGTAGCAGCCTCAGGACTTGTCTCCTGCTCGGCCCGCACATCCGATGCATCAGAAGCTTCAGTGTGTTGCGGAACTCCCGCTTGCGGCAAAGGAGACACGATAACAGTAGGCGCCGCACGCACCGATCTGTATGCCCCTATGCTTAAAGGAAAGCGCGTGGCTCTGCTTAGCAACCATACCGGCCTTGTAGGCAACCGCCACACTCTCGATGTTATGCTTGACGCAGGCATAGACGTCACAACCATATTCTCGCCCGAACATGGATTCAGAGGCAATGCCGACGCCGGCGAGCATGTAGGCTCTGGCGTGGATGCCCAAACCGGTATTCCCATAGCCTCGCTCTATGATGGCAAGTCGCGCAAACCATCCAAGTCTACAATGGACAAATTTGACGTCATTGTGGTCGATATTCAGGATGTAGGACTACGATATTATACATATTATATCACGATGCTCCGGCTGATGAATGCCGCTGCCGAACATGGCAAGGGATTCATAGTCCTTGACCGTCCTAATCCCAACGGTATGACCGTAGACGGCCCTATTCTGGACATGACACTCAAGTCCGGTGTCGGAGCACTTCCTATACCTGTGGTGCATGGCATGACTCTTGGCGAACTGGCCCTGATGATCAACGGAGAAGGATGGCTCGACGGTGGCCGACACCTCGACTCACTCGAGGTTGTTCCGGTCGACGGTTATACACACAATACCCGATATGAACTGCCCGTAGCCCCCTCGCCCAACCTGCGAAGCATGCGCGCAATATATCTATACCCGTCGACATGCTATTTCGAGGCCACAGATGTGAGTCTCGGACGTGGCACAGACATGCCGTTTGAAGTATACGGACATCCCCGCATGACCAATCGCAGCTTCTCATTCACCCCACGCAGCATGCCGGGAGCCAAGAATCCTCCGCAGATGGGAAAAGAATGTCATGGCGTGGACCTGCAATCCTGCAATATCGACTCCGTAATATCCCGTGGCGTGGACTTGAGTTACCTTATCGATGCCTACCGCGATCTTGGCGGAGGCGACAGCTTCTTTACTTCCTTCTTTGAAAAACTTATCGGCAACCGCAAAATCCGCCGGATGATAATCGAAGGCAAAAGCGCCGACGAAATACGCGCGACTTGGGCCGAAGATGTAGAAAACTTCCGTAAACAGCGCCGACCGTACCTAATTTATCCCGAATAACAATGTCTCTACCAGCAATAGTAATAATAACGATAGCCGGTTATTTCGCCGTTCTTATGCTCATGTCCTACTTTGCATCCCGGGGCAAAGCAGACAATTCCACATTCTTCACCGGCGGACGCAACTCCCATTGGGCACTCGTATCATTCGCCATGATCGGCGCTTCAATATCAGGAGTCACATTCATATCTGTACCCGGAATGGTGGTCAACAACGGCTATGCCTACCTTCAGATGGTCCTCGGATTCATCGTGGGCTACGCGGCCATAGCTTTCATACTCGTGCCGCTTTTCTACCGGCGCAACCTCATATCCATCTACGGCTATCTTGAAGAACGTTTCGGACGCGGCACTTACCGCACCGGTGCGTGGTTCTTCTTCCTGTCCAAGATGCTCGGTGCGGCCGTCCGGTTCTTCGTAGTCTGCGCTGTGCTGCAGCTTCTGGTATTCAGTCCGCTCGGCATACCGTTCACATTCAACGTAATAGTGACTATAGCCCTGATATGGCTATACACCATGCGCGGAGGAGTAAAGACACTGATATGGACAGACGCAATCAAAAGCTTTTGTCTGATAATGTCCGTGATCCTGTGCATATGGTTCGTGGCACAAAACTTGGGAATGTCCGCCAAAGGTATGGTTACGGCAATCGGCGAGCACCATACATCGAAAATGTTCTTTTTCGACGATGTGCGCAGCGCATCATATTTCTGGAAGCAATTTATCGCCGGCGTGTTCATGGCCATCGCGACCAACGGACTCGATCAGGACATGATGCAGCGCAATCTGGCTTGCCGCGACCCGCGCCAGTGCCGCAAGAACATGCTTGTCTCGGCCGTAGTGCAATTCTTCGTGATCGCACTATTCCTGCTACTTGGCACTCTGATGGTGATATTCATGGAGCGCAAGGGCATAGCGATCCCACATAAGACCGACGAGATCTTCGGACTTGTCGCCACCCACCCTTCGATGCCTATCGCCGTAGGTATACTGTTCGTCCTCGGACTCGTATCCGCCGCCTACTCCGCCGCAGGATCGGCACTGACTTCACTGACAACCTCATTCACCGTAGATATTCTCGATGCTCACCGCAAACACTCTGAAAACAAGCTCACCCACACGCGCAAACTTGTACACATAGCCATGTCGGCCATCATGGGTGCGGTAATCATCGGTTTCTATTACCTCAGCGATCAGGATGCGATAAGCGCTGTATATACACTCGCCTCATACACCTACGGCCCGATCCTCGGCCTGTTTGTATTCGGCCTGAGCAACCGTCGGCCGGTACGCGACCGTCTTGTCCCCGCCGTATGCCTCGCCGCTCCGTTCGTGGCATGGGGTGTGCAGTGGTGTCTGTCGCACATGTTCGGCTACCATACCGGATTCGAACTGCTTCTGATCAACGCCGCCGTCACCTGTCTGGGACTATACCTTCTGTCAATCAACCATAAGCCATGTCAAAAGACCTCTTCAGCCGATACATCTGGCTTGTAGATACTATCCGGCGTCACGGCCGCATCACACGCAGCGAACTCAACCGACTCTGGATCCAGGCCCCTTTCTCCGGAGGCCGGCCATTGGCTCGCCGTTCATTCTTCAACTACCGCGAGGGCATACAGCAGGTATTCGATATAACCGTGATGTGTGACACTTCGACATTCGAATACTACATAGAGGAGAATGACGAATACGACAGTTCTGTGACCAACTGGGTGCTCAACTCAACATCCATCTCCAATATGCTTACAGCCTCGCGCGATATATCAGGCCGGATATTCCTCGAGCAGATACCATCGGCAAGGCTGCACCTCGACAAAGTGGTGGAATCCTTACGCCGCAACGTGCGTATAAAGTTCGACTACAGCCCGTATTACAGGTCACAGACTACACACGGTATCGTTCTCGAGCCTTATTTCCTGAAGATATTCCGGCAACGGTGGTATATCACCGGACTGAATGTGCGCGACGGGAAGATAAAGACATATGCACTCGACCGAATGGCCGCTGTGAACCTCACAACCGAAAACTTCAGCCTGCCCGCAGACTTCGATCCCGAATCATTCTCCCGCGACGCTTTCGGCATAATATTCTCGCAGGGGGAGGTACACAACATTGTCATACGTGCCGACCTGCGCCAAGCCAAATACCTGCGCACACTGCCACTTCACCATTCACAGCAGGAAATGCTTCACGATACATTCTCCGACTTCCACTACCGTATGCGCATCACGCCTGACTTCGTGCGCGAACTGCTTTCTTTCGGACCATCTGTCACCGTGATCTCTCCACCGGAACTAAAAGCAATGATAGTGGAGTCTCTGAAAGCTACCCTGACAAATTACGAATAAATGTAATATGCTCTCATAGTTAACCTATTTTAACAAATGGGGGGGGTAATCTGCTGAGTTTTAGCTAAATTTGCAGACATAACCTTCGGTCGAGCGGTCGAAAGTTACCGACAAAACTCGCACACCGGACAATCCCCCTTACCAATGCCTGAAACTGCCACTAATACCAGGACTCACGAGTTTTACAAATCTAACGAAATCTCCGAGTCAATATCAAATACCTGGAATTTCAATGATGAAAGCATACCTCTATCCGGGTCTATTTTTGATGACGGATTGTGCATAGGAACACTTCAGAGCCCAACAAAGCGTCTTCTTCCAGCAATAATACCCTTACAGAAGACAAAAGGCCTATGCTTTGTAGCCACATCCGAACAAGACCGGCATAACTGCCATGAAACACTTCAGAAACTGGCTATGAGAATCGGATTGTCGCTTCCCGCAGGACAATGCAGATTCACTCTGTATGACGGCACAGGAATGGGACGAAATTTGATGGCGTTAAGCGCGCTTAACAGTAAAATCAAAGGTGAAAACATACTGACAGAACCAGACGAACTCAAACGCGCCCTGCAAAAAATATGCAGTAATATTCCATATGTGATACAGCGTGTATTAGGGAAAAAATACATTGACAAAACGCTTGTAGAGTACAATAAAGACAACAAGGATATGGCTGTGCCATTCCACTTTGTCATCATCTCCGACTTCCCTAACGGATTATCTGACGATATCTGCGAGATGATTGAAAAGATAGCCGCAAGTGGTCCGCAGGCAGGTATATTCACTTTGCTGAATATGGATGCCACTACTGAATGGAAAAACAAAGGCGTATACAATCCGATGCGCCTGCTATCCACTACAACAAATATAACTATACTGCGTAGAAACAACGAAAATCCAAGAGGATACATATCAAATATCGAAGGTGAAAAGATCTTGCAGTCCTTTAATCTAATCCTCGGCAGAAATTCCATTAAGACACGATTCAATGAAGCTGTCGACAAAATAAACAAATCCGCCGCCACTGTATCTAATGCAACAGTAGATCTACTACATCGCATGACAGAAGATCTGTTCTGGCAATCAGATGCATCAGATGGTATAAAAGTACCGGTAGGAATGCAGAATGCAACAGAACTGCAATACTTCTCTCTCTCGGTAAACGACGGCGAATCTACCTGCCCATACCATTGTATGATAGGAGGTGTGCCGGGATCAGGCAAAACCGTACTGATTCATAACATTTTATGCCATACAGCCTGGATGTACTCACCAGAAGAAGTACAGTTCATCCTGCTCGACTATAAGGAAGGTACTGAATTCAAAGCCTACGAGAATCTGCCACACGCAAGGGTTCTGTCCGTTCAGAGCGAGCGGGAATTCGGATGCTCTGTATTCGAGTTTATAAATACAGAGATCGAACGGAGAGGAGAACTTTTCAAAAAGACCGGCGCGGTGAATATCCAGGAGTACAACCGCCGCTCGACCGACAAGATGCCGCGTCTGCTCGTTGTAATAGACGAATTCCAACGTCTATTGGATGGAGATACACGAACTGCAAATTTCGTGGCCGGGTGTCTGGATGACATAGGACGCCGTGGACGCAGCTTTGGAATCAACCTTATATTATCTACCCAAAGTTTAGGAGGAGTGGAACTCAGGCCTGCTACTCTCGGCAGCATAGGACTGAGAATCGCAATGCGCCTGAATACGCAGCACGACTGCGACAAGCTGCTCGGCAGCGGCAACTACATGCCATACACCGGTCTGACGCGTCCCGGACAGGCAGTATACAATACACTCGCCGGTCTGACAGAGGGCAACGTAAAATTCCAGACTGCTTTTGTAAGCTCTGAAAATCTACAGAAGCTCATTAATATCATCAAAGAAAAAGCCATCCGCCGATATGGCGCAAATCTCGCCCCATACAAGCGTTTCCTATACAACGGCAGCGCAGAAGCTCACATATCGGACAACCCGGATTTGCAGAATTTCATGGTTGCGAACGAGCGGTTATGTACTATTTTTGTAGGCGAACCGGTAGCCCTGAGCGAGAGTCACATATCATTCCGGCTACGCAGGCAAAACGAATCAAATGTGCTGATTGTGGGATCTGATGAATCCTCAGCCATATCGCTTATCATACATTCTGCACAGCAGATACTGGATCAATCGACCGATGACGCTAAAATATGGATCTGCGACAAGACAAATGTTGACTCTGACTGGTACGGAACATGTCAGGCAATGGCTGACAGACATAAAAATGTCTCCGTATATGAACAAGACTCTGCCATATCAAACATTATAAAAGAAATAGCCGCAGAACTACAGATACGCAAAGACAACAACAAGCCGGGATCAAGGATTGTATTATACCTTAACGACATCTATAATATCCGTCCACTGCGCAAGAGCGGATATGCACCCACAGAATCATCGCAGCAACTTCAGACCATCCTGCGCGACGGACCATCCTACGGAATACACTGCTTTGTATATTCCCCCTCGTATCATGGATTCACACAGATATTCGATCCACACCAGATGCTCAGTGAATTTGATATAAAAATCGAACTTCGCGGAGGCGAGGGATATAGGATCTTCAACTCGGCAAGCGATCCTGACCGAATGCGCCTGAGTCCGGCAACAGACTTCATTGCCAATATAAAAATACAAGGAAACTCAGCCATCAGCAAATTTAAGGTTTACCAAATAGGGCATTCATGAAAACGTGCGACATAAACGAAATCATTGCGGCGGCAGGCATACAATTGCCGACACCCGATATCGAACTTATCAACAGGCATAAGGAGCAGGCGGCTGCCTTCGACATGCAAGTGAAGAAGATCGACAATGACAGCAACAACATACTTCATAATGAGACTCAGTCGTTGCATAACGATATAGATAATCTTCGAAACGAACTTGACTCTCTCTCCAGAAGTCATGATATGGAATGCAATTATGTAGAACGCGAGATTGCAAAATACAATGCAGATATTTCCAATATAGAGTCCAGACTCAAAGACAACGCAGCAAAACTGCGGAAAACAAATCGTTCGATTAACAACTTCATTATCTGGCGAGTCATACAATGGATCGTGGTGATCTGCATCATCCCTTTTGCTCTCTACCTTGCATTCGCCATACTTTTTGGCTGGGTAGTAATTACTTTCGCGACATCCTCCAACAGACGATAATGGCCCAGGACCTACAATTGCAATTGCACGCAGCCTGCGAATTATATTCATCGGCATATGAGCTTGCTTCATCGTTGCACGACAGCATGCAGGCTTACAAATGCCGTATCGACAACCTTGTTGCGTCAGGCGTGGCAATCCAGATTGCAGACTCTTACAGCGAAAACATCTGCAACCGTAATATGAACACGCTGCGGCAGATATATGAATCCATAGAAAACAGGGAGTTGCCTTGGATAAGAAATATAATTTCTAAATTAAGCAACGCTATTGATCAGGGGCAGATTAGCACCAAAGCGGAGTCTTTCAGAAAAGCATCAGAAAAGGTGCAGCAACTGTCAGATAGGTTAGATAACCTATTACTCATGAAAGCAAAAAAAGACTCCGATGGACAACCCCAGAATGAACGTCAGTATATAGCATATAATATATTAAACAACAGAACAAAATAGGAAATTATGCAGGACTTGGAACTACAGTTGTCAGCCCTTGAGGAGCTGCGCAATTTCATAATTCAGCTTCAAAACGACCTGTCGGAACGTCTGCAGGCTTATAACTATCGAGTACGCGGATTACGCGAATCAGGGCTATCCATACAGGTCGCAAGCACTTATGAGAGTAATTTCTGTGAAGCCAACAACGCAGCTGTAGGCCGATTGATAGACTCTCTTAATGAAGCCGATCTGCCATATATATCGCGCAATATAGAACGTATAATAGAAGCCATTGAGTCTTCAAGATAAGCCGTTTGTCATGGATTCATATACCAAATATCTTGATGCCCTGCGCAAAGAATTCCGGATATTCGAACATAGCATACAAGACAGTATAACCAAAACAAAATTCGAATACGAACAGCAACTTCAGAATATCAAGAGCAAAAACAACAGCAACATTTCCGCACAACGTCAAAGGCTGTTCTTAGAAAAAAGCATATTGAAAGATAAAATAGACAGCCTCAGATCATCATATGACTCCGACATCAGTAAAAAGCGTAAAACTGCCGGAATGCGACAGTCGGAATACACCACTCTATGCAGAAAACTTGAAAAAAGTAACTCCGATCTGGATGTACGGCAAAAAAAGCTCGACAGATTCAGAATGAGGAGATGGAAACTATGGTAGACTTTCCTGATCAGGATTTCTGATACTGTGTGGGCGACATGCCTGTCAGATGCTTGAAATATTTGCCGAAAGACGACTGGTTTGGGAAGTTAAGGTCGTAGGTTATCTGCTGGATATTGCGACCGGAGAACCGCAGCATGTTCTTTGCTTCCATAATCACGTACTCATCGATCCATGACACAGCACTCCTGCCTGTGGCCTCCTTGACAAGGAGCGATAGATACTTGGGAGAAATGAACAGTTTGGAGGCATAGAATGTGACCGACCTTTCCCGCCGGTAGTACTTCTGCACCAGCCTGCCGAACTCATGCACATAGCCCAATCGCCTTGAGCTCATCACCGGCGCACCTGCCGAGGCCGTGTCTTTCTCATTCTCGCGATGGTTCTGGACAAACAGCATTATCTGGTACAAGGTTGCAGACACAAGCGAACGCGCTATGTTCTTGGACAATGGCGACGAGGAACTGTTGCCCCGAGCATTAGCATCCATCATGCGCAGAAACGCACTCATACATTCCACTTCCTGATCCAAAAGGGCAAGCATAGGCGACGGCTTCTCCTTTATCACCATAGTCTGATGCAGAGCCTGGAGATCGAAGTTGATGTCGCGTAGAAATGGTGCGGATATGAATAGTATCTCTCCCCTTACATTGTCAATTGAACATATACGGATCAAGGTCGATGGATCTACAACCAAAAGCGAATTGGCGACTATCTCATAACGCTCAAGATTTATTTCAATGGAGGCATGACCCGAACGGCACAGAAAAAGCGTGAACCCATAGAAGCGCACCGGAGCTTCAAGCGTACGCACCATCTCCCCGTCCTCGGCGACGTCAATGTAAAGATAGTCCTCGCCCATCCGGGAGCAACGTGTGTCATCTGTCTGTAGTTCGTGTATTCGCGATAATAAGATGGTTTTCTCCATATATGCCAATATTTTATCGCAAAACTACAGAAAATATTCCATATCGGCAAATTCGGAGGACTATTCGCCTGCCACGGGTATCTTGGCGATGCGACGTTCGTGGCGGCCGCCGTCGAACGGAGTGGAGAGGAACACATCCACAATGGCAAGGGCATCGGCAGGATCTATGAACCGTGCAGGCAACACAAGCACATTGGCATCGTTGTGTTCTCGGGCCAGACGTGCGATATCCACATTCCAGCACAGCGCAGCCCGTATACCCTGATGCTTGTTGAGGGTCATGGCTATGCCATTGCCCGTACCGCACATAGCTATGCCCGGATAGCATCGTCCCTCCTCAACAGCCACGGCTGCCGGATGGGCATAGTCCGGATAGTCACAGCTTTCTGTGCCATACGTTCCGAAATCCTCGTATGCTATCTCCTGTGATTCGAGATAACCTTCGATGATAGACTTCAACCCATAACCTGCGTGATCGCTGCAGATCGCGATTTTCTTACCGGGACAAATTATAGACATAAGATATGCTGACTTTATTTATAATGCTGTGGCCTGCCTGAAATGGCATAGCGCAATTTTCGTGCAAACTTAGTAAAAAAAAAGGAATTTTCGCTAATTTTGCATCCGCAATGGAGAATATAGCTGACACGCCAATCAGGATCGACCTCGACGCCGTATTGAGACAGCGGGCGCCGGGAGTACGCAAGTACATGCCACGGTTTGTTGTGCGCTCTCTCGAACGGTTGATACATCAGGATGGCCTGAACTACCTGCTCGAGCACAACCACGGACGACGCGACGCCGACTTCTGCGCAGGAGTGCTCAGCGATCTTGACGTGAGCGTAGATATCTGCGGACCACTTCCCGATCCCACCCATCGCAAGGTGATTCTGGTGAGCAACCATCCGCTTGGCGCATTGGACGGAATCACTCTGATAGACGTACTCTCCAGACACTACTCAGGCAATATTTACTTTATAGTCAACGACCTGCTGATGGCAGTCGAACCTCTGAGTGGAGTATTTGTCCCCATCAACAAACATGGACGCCAGAGCCGTGACGCCAAAATGGCCGTCGACATGGCTATGGAGTCGGACTGCCCTGTAGTGATCTTCCCGGCAGGACTCTGCTCCCGCAAGGGAAAAGATGGCAAGGTATGCGATCTCGAATGGAAAAAAATGTTTGTCGCCAAAGCCCGCCAGTATGGCCGCGACATAGTGCCGCTGCACTTCAATGGCCGGAATTCAGAATTTTTTTATAATTTTGCGCGCTGGAGAAAAAGACTTGGAATCAAGTTCAATTTAGAGATGGTGCTCCTTCCGCGCGAGATATTCAGGTCAAGAGGAAAACGCTTAGGTGTCTGCTTCGGAACTCCTATAAGCCATAAATCGCTATCGGCCGACATAACAGCCGAGAGCGAGCGGATAAAGAAAACAGTCTATTCGCTGCCCGACACGCAGACATCCGTCAAACAGATATAAAAAATATTTCAACACCACAGCATACAATCAACCCCGCATATCCATGACAGAGAATATAATAGACCCTGTAGAAACTTCGCTGCTCGAAGCGGAACTGACACCGGAGCGCTTCCTGCGCACGTCGAACAAGGGTGGGAAAGACATATACGTCGTGAACGCGCACAACGCCCCCAACGTGATGCGCGAGATCGGGCGTCTGCGCGAAATATCTTTCCGCATGGCAGGCGGCGGCACAGGCAAAGATTGCGACATCGACGAATTCGACATCATGAATCCTCCATGCAGCCAGTTGATAGTCTGGGATCCTGAGGAGAAAATGATACTCGGAGGCTATAGGTTCATAGCCGGCAAAGACATCCACGTCGACGAACAAGGGCGTCCGCGTATAGCCACAAGCCACATGTTCAGATTTTCCGACAGATTCATCAGCGACTATCTTCCCTACACGCTCGAGCTCGGTCGCTCTTTCGTACGTCCCGAATATCAGTCGTCGAAAGCAGGCGCTAAAGCGCTTTTCGTACTCGACAACCTTTGGGACGGTCTTGGTGCGCTCATTGTTGTACATCCTGAAATAAAATACCTGTTCGGAAAGGTTACAATGTATCCAAGCTATTCATCGCACGGACGCAACATGATACTCTATTTCCTCAACAAGCACTTCCCCGATCCCGACAACCTCGTACGTCCGATTAAGGCCCTCGACACCCATAGCGATCTCGAGGCTATGAAAAATCTGTTCACAGGAAACAATTTCAAGGAAGACTACCGCATACTGAACAGTGAGGTGCGAAGCCTCGGATTCAACATCCCGCCGTTGGTCAATGCCTACATGAATCTATCGCCGACAATGAAGATGTTCGGTACAGCCATCAACGATGAGTTCGGCGATGTGGAGGAAAGCGGAATCCTGCTTGCTATATCGGAAATACTCGACGAAAAGAAAGAACGCCATATCCAGAGCTTCCACAACCAATAATCCAAGAAAATATTTTTCATATAAAACAGCGCATCGACTTCAGAACGACAGCAGATGCGCTATTTCTTTGCGCATAGTGAAACTATTATAGACTTTCTCTTGGAAAAGTGAAAATTAATACATACATTTGGCGAACCTTTTAGGCCCGCAAGTTGTTTTGAGCGTTGGGAGGCATCTACAGTTTCCACCTACCATAACAAATATTCACCCACGTCCATCACATCTACTACAGGCGGACAACGATGCTATACCAAACAAAAATCAATAAATTCACCCGATATAAGAACCACCCCTTAACAACTTTACCAAACTCAACAGTCGCTCTATGAAACATCATTCTTTTATTTTTCTCGCCGAAGGCTTTGAAGAAATAGAAGCCTTGACCGTAGTAGACGTAATGCGTCGTGCAGGCATGGATATAAAGACAGTATCCATCACATCAACCAAAGAAGTTTCAGGTGCACATGGCATCAAAGTCACGGCAGACCTGACATTCAAGGAAGCAGATTTCTCTGACACTGAATGGCTTATAATCCCCGGAGGCATGCCGGGAGCATCTAATCTGGCTGCATTCGAACCATTGTGCGATCTGCTGAAGATACACGCCGCTAAAGGAAAAGTGGCAGCCATTTGCGCAGCGCCTGCCGTGGTGCTTGCTCCACTCGGAATTCTCGACGGCAAAGAAGCCACATGCTATCCCGGATTTGAAAGCCAATGCCGGAATGCAGTAATGCGCGACGTCCCCGTAGTGACTCTCGAAAACCTGATCACTGCCAACGGACCATCCGCGGCATTGCGCTTCGCTCTTGCGATAGTAGCCAACTCGTTAGGTTCAAACATCGCACAGGAAGTAGGCTCCGGTATGCTCTACTATCCCAAAAGCGTAAATTTCTACTTTTAGACCGCACAATAGTTAAATTTTGTTTAATTTAATTATTTATTAATAATATAACAGCAATCTAAAGCCACATTATAATGTGAAAACTTGCAAAGGGCGACAAAATGTTGTATCTTTGCAGGAGACTTCTACGTCGGAGGGGGCAAGAGCTTCCTCCGATTTTGTTAGAATACCTACTGATAAGAAATATGATAGACAAACAACAGATCACAGACGCAGCCAATGCAGCTATAGAAGGGACTGAGTTGTTTCTCGTGGATGTAAGCGTAAGTGCCGACAACCGCGTTGTGGTGGAGATCGACTCCGCCGATGGTGTCGACATAGACCAATGTGTCAGCCTCTCGCACGCCATACGCGAGGCTGTAGACCCGGAAAAAGAAGATTACGAGCTTGAAGTTGGCTCAGTAGGGCTCACCACACCATTCAAGGTGATAGAGCAATATGTCAAGAACATAGGCAACAACGTCAACGTGCTCACGCGCGACGGACGCAAGCTATCCGGACGGCTTGTCGAGATCAACACAATAGACCGTCGGTTCACCATCGAGACATCTGTAAAAGTAAAAGAACCCGGACAGAAACGCCCGGTAGAAAAGCAGATCCCCGAAGAATTCGCCATCGACGACTGCAAGTCTGTGACATACGCCATCGACTTCAAGTAGAAAACAAGAAAACAAAAAAATAAAGACGTACTCAATACCACAAACAAATGGCAAAGAAAGAGGAAACCCCCAATATGGTCGAACAATTCGCCGAGTTCAAGGAATTGAAAAATATCGACAAGACCACGATGATTTCCGTACTCGAGGAATCGTTCAGAAACGTCCTTGCCAAGATGTTCGGCACTGACGAGAATCTTGACGTTATCCTCAACCCCGATAAGGGAGACGTGCAGATATTCCAGAATCTGACAGTTGTCCCCGACGGCGAAGTAGAAAACCCCAACCTGCAGATCTCACTGTCCGACGCCCAGGCCGACGACGATCCTTATGCCGAAGTAGGCGAGGAGCACACCAAGGAAATAATATTCGCCGACTTCGGCCGCCGCGCTATCCTCAACCTACGCCAGACCCTCCAGTCAAAGATCCTCGATCTGCAGAAAGAAGCCATATACAACAAGTTCAAAGAGCTTGAAGGAGACCTCGTGACAGGCGAAGTATACCAGACATGGTCCAAGGAAACTCTCCTGCTCGACGACGACAAGAACGAACTTCTCCTGCCAAAGAGCGAGTCCATACCCGGCGACTTCTTCCGCAAGGGCGAGACCGTACGCGCCGTGATCGCTAATGTAGACAACAAGAACAACAATCCCAAGATCACTGTATCGCGCACCAACGAGCAGTTCCTGCGCCGCCTTTTCGAACTTGAAGTGCCTGAGATACACGACGGCCTCATCAGCATCCGCGCAGTGGCCCGCATCCCGGGAGAGCGCGCAAAGATAGCAGTGGAAAGCTACGACGACCGCATTGACCCGGTAGGTGCATGTGTGGGAGTCAAAGGTTCACGCATACACGGCATAGTACGCGAATTGCGCAACGAGAACATCGACGTCATAAACTACACGAACAATCCGCAACTGTTCATCCAGCGTGCGCTGTCGCCCGCAAAAATATCCTCTATCCGCCTTGACACAGAAAACAAAAAAGCGGAAGTATTCCTCCGCCCCGAAGAAGTGTCCTTGGCCATCGGTAAGAACGGTTTGAACATCAAACTGGCATCAATGCTGACAGGATATGTGATCGACGTATACCGCGACACCGAGGAGACATTCGAGGAAGACATTTATCTCGACGAATTCAAGGACGAGATCGACGGTTGGGTAATAGACACACTCAAGAATATCGGCTGCATGACAGCAAAGAGCGTGCTCAATACCCCTCGCCAGACCCTGATCGAGAAAAGCGACCTCGAGGAAGACACAATCGACAACGTGATCAACGTGCTCCGCGCCGAATTCGAAGACGCCGAATAATCCCCGTCCCGCACCCTCTCCATCTCTCCCTCACAAACATATTTAGCGAACAATCGAAACACACTATATGCCGAAAACGAAAATCAGCAAAGTAGCCAAGGATCTCAACGTGGCACTCCCCACGGTGATCGACTTCTTGCGCAGTAAAAACATATCAGTGGACGAAAACCCCAATACACGCATTGAGGACGATGTCGTGCAACTGCTGATGAGCGAATTCTCCAAGGACAAGGTTATCAAGCAAAAATCAGACAGCCTAACAACAGAACGTCAGAAAAACCGTCCGAAAGAATCGCCGAAAGCGGAGGCTGCCACTGTCCAGACCGGAGAAGACGGACTCCCGGTGCGGAACAAGCCCAAATTTGTCGGAAAGATAGAACTTGACAAACACGGAAATCCTAAATCAGCGCTGAAACTCAACGAGACTCCGGAAGAAAAGCAGGTAGCAGAAACCTCAGCTAATGAAGTTAAAGCCGAACCTGCACCGGTCAAGACTCCTGAAGCTCCCGCCGCTGAAAAACCTGTAGTTGTCCCTGCAACTCCAGCCCCTGAATCCGCACCCGAACCTGTTGTCGTAAAGATCGAGATAAAGGAGACCAAGCAGACTCCGGTCGAGCCTGTCAAAGAAAAAGAGCCTGAAGCAATAGAAGTCAAAATTCCCGAAGTGGAAAAAAAGAAAGAAGACACCACGGTGGAGACACCAGCACCCGCTGCTGCACCTGCCGTAGAGAAAGAAACTCCCAAACAGGAGACCACCCCTGCCATAGAGACGCCCAAGTCCGAAGAAAGCAACGAAAACGACGGAGTGTTCCGCACAGCACTTCCTTCGTCGGGCACAACCCTTACTGTAGTCGGTAAGATAGACCTCGATGCCATCAACCAGAGCACCCGCCCGAAGAAAAAGAGCAAGGAGGAACGTCGCAACGAGCGCGCCGGAGCAGCAGGAACTGCCCAGGGTGATCGCAAGAAGCGCAAGCGCATCTCTGGAAAAGAGAAGATCGACATTGAGAAAACCGCACAGCAGACATCCTCGCAGCCACGCCGCGACGGTGGCAACAACGGTGGTAACGACAACAATAATCGCCGAGGAGGAAAAGGCGGCGGAAAAGACAACCAGCGCAACAAACGCCCTGTACATACAGAAGTCAACGAAGAAGATGTACAGAAGCAGGTTAAGGAAACACTTGCCCGTCTTACCAACAAGGACAAAGGTCTGAAAAAAGGCGCGAAGTGGCGTAAGGAAAAACGCGAGGCCATAGCCAGCAGAGAGCGTGAGGCCGCTGAAATGGAACAGGCAGAAAGCCGTGTGCTGAAACTCACCGAGTTTGTGACGGCCAACGACCTTGCCACGATGATGGACATACCTGTCAACAATGTCATAGCCACATGTATGAACATCGGCGTGATGGTATCCATCAACCAACGTCTCGACGCAGAGACAATCAACATCGTAGCCGAGGAATTCGGCTTCGAGACAGAATATGTATCCGCAGAGGTAGCCGACGCCATCCATCAGGAAGAAGACAACGAAGAAGATCTCCAGAGCCGTCCGCCGATCGTAACCGTGATGGGTCACGTCGACCACGGTAAGACCTCTTTGCTCGACTACATCCGCAAAGCCAACGTGATAGCAGGAGAAGCCGGCGGTATCACACAGCACATCGGTGCATACAACGTGAAACTCAACGACGGACGCCATATCACATTCCTTGATACCCCGGGCCACGAGGCATTCACCGCGATGCGCGCACGTGGAGCCAAAGTCACCGACCTCTGTATCATCATCGTAGCTGCCGACGACGCAGTGATGCCACAGACAGTCGAAGCCATCAACCACGCATCGGCCGCAGGAGTTCCGATTGTATTTGCCATCAACAAGATAGATAAACCCCACGCAAATCCCGACAAGATAAAGGAAGAACTTGCCGCCATGAACTATCTGGTAGAAGAATGGGGTGGAAAATACCAGTCGCAGGACATTTCGGCCAAGAAAGGCCTCGGTGTCCCCGAACTCATGGAGAAAGTGCTGCTTGAAGCCGAAATGCTCGACCTCAAAGCTAATCCCAACCGAAAGGCCACAGGTAGCATCATCGAATCATCGCTCGACAAGGGCCGCGGCTATGTGGCAACCGTCCTCGTGCAGAACGGAACACTCCGCACCGGCGACATCATACTTGCCGGAAACCATTTCGGTAAGGTCAAGGCCATGTTCAACGAACGCAACCAGCGCATCAAGGAAGCAGGTCCGGCCACACCGGCTCTTATCCTCGGTCTCAACGGCGCACCCACAGCAGGTGATACATTCAACGTGATGGACACCGAGCAGGAAGCCCGTGAGATAGCATCCAAGCGCGAGCAACTGCAACGCGAACAGGGTCTGCGCACATTCAAGACACTCACACTCGAAGACATTGGCCGCCGCCGTGCCATCGGAAACTTCCAGGAACTGAACATTATCGTCAAAGGCGACGTGGACGGCTCTATCGAGGCTCTGAGCGACTCGCTGATAAAACTCTCCACCGAAGAAATCCAGGTGAACGTGCTGCACAAAGCCGTGGGCGAAATCTCCGAGAGCGACGTCACACTGGCAGCCGCATCAGACGCCATCATCGTTGGCTTCCAGGTGCGCCCGTCGCAGGCCGCCCGACGGATCGCCGAACGCGACGGCGTGGATATCCGCCTCTACTCAGTGATCTACCAGGCCATCGAGGAAGTCAAGAGCGCTATGGAAGGTATGCTTGCACCGGAGATAAAGGAAGAAGTCACCGGTACAGCAGAAGTGCTTGAAGTATACCACATATCCAAGGTCGGTACGATAGCCGGAGCAATAATCCGCGAAGGCAAGATCAAACGTTCTTGCAAAGTGCGCCTGATCAGGGAGGGTATCGTACGATATACCGGCGAACTCGGATCTCTCAAACGCTTCAAAGACGATGTCAAGGAAGTAGTGTCGGGCTATGACTGCGGTATTTCAATCGCAGGATACAACGACATAAAGATCGGAGACATCATCGAAGGCTTCGAGGAAGTGCAAGTCAACCGCTCACTCTGATGCCTAACCATACAGCCTATGTCAACATAGGCAGCAATACAGGCGACCGTCCGTACAACATCAACCGGGCAGTCGCCTGTATTGCTGATGCATTTCCAGATGCCACTGTAACCAAGAGCACCATAGTGGAGAGCGAAGCCTGGGGCTACAATTCCGAAAACAAATATCTGAACATAGGGCTTGCTATAGAATTCGACAGGCAGCCCGAACCATCAGCACTGCTCAGGCGTTTGCTCGCTATAGAGAAAACATTATGCAACGGGCCGCACCGCAATGCCGACGGCTCATACCGCGACAGACAGACGGATATCGATCTGATAGCCATAGACAGCCTGACATCGGACACTCAGGAGCTTACGCTACCACATCCACGTATGCACCTCAGGGAGTTCGTACTCATACCGATGATCGAACTTGCCCCCGAATGGCGGCATCCGCTCACAGGCCTGAGTTGCGCGCAGATGCTGTCGGAGCTTCGCGGCACGACTTGCACATTTTTTTAATAATTAGTAATTTTGGATGTTATATTCCATTTCTGATAATCCGTGATCAATCTCACACCCATAGCAAGAAAAATATTCGCAGGACGTGTAAAGGCCTGCGAAAGTTGGTGCGGCTCGGCTGAGGACATACAGCGTAAGCAGCTTGGCTATCTGTTGCGGCGTGGCTCAGAGACCAAATTCGGACAGGCTTCGGGATTACACAAAATAGCCGACTACGAGAAGTTCGCACGCAAGATCCCTGTAGCCGGTTATGACCGTGTGAGACCATTCGTGATGCGCATGATCTCAGGCGAGAAAGACGTATTGTGGCCAGGAGTAACACGACGGTTCGCACAGAGCAGCGGCACGTCGGACGGCAAAAGCAAATACATACCGGTGACAGATGATTCGCTACGACTCAACCATTACAGAGGCGCCGGCGATTCAGTGGCACACTATCTGAGTCTGTACCCGGAGAGCAGGATGTTCGCAGGAAAAGGGTTCGTTCTCGGCGGCAGTTTCTCCAACGAATTGAAACACGTCCCGTCAGGAGTCACCGTAGGCGATCTGTCAGCCAACCTTATCGACGCGATAAATCCTGTCGCCAATCTGTTCAGAGTGCCATCCAAACGTGTTGCCCTCCTCACCGACTGGCAGGAGAAACTACCGGCTCTGATAGAGGCATCCGGAAAAAGCGACATCACGAACATATCCGGAGTACCATCATGGTTTCTGACAGTATTGCGCGGTGTGCTCGAACACACCGGTGCATCTGAAATCCATGAGGTATGGCCCAACCTTGAAGTATTCTTCCACGGAGGAATCTCATTCGCCCCTTATAAAGAACAGTATGATGCAATAATCGACCCGTCGAGAATGCATTATATGGAGACATACAACGCCTCCGAAGGCTTCTTTGCATATCAGACCGACAGATCCGACAAGTCGATGCAGTTGCTCCTCGACGGAGGTGCATTCTATGAATTCATATCTCCCACCGACAGCACTACCGAATTTCCGGATGCAATACCGGCATGGGCAGTCAAGCCGGGCGAAACTTACGCTATGGTGATCACCTCTTGCAACGGACTATGGCGATACCCACTTGGCGATACAGTGACAGTAGTAAGCACTGATCCGCTCAAGATCGTGATAGCCGGTCGTACGCGCCACTACATAAATGCCTTCGGAGAAGAACTGATGGTCCACAATGCCGATGCCGCGATTGCCGAAGCATGCCACCGCACGGGGGCTGCTGTAGCCAACTACACGGCAGCTCCAGTCTACACCACAGGCCACAGCCACGGACGTCATCAATGGATAATAGAATTCTCCCGAATGCCGGCCGAAGGCACGGAGGCATTCGCCGATGTGCTTGACAAATGTCTGCAACAGGAAAACTCCGACTACCAGGCCAAACGTGCTCACAGCATATTCCTCGACCGTCTGAGCATAACCGTAGCTCCGGAAGGTCTTTTCGACCAATGGCTCGCTTCCACCGGAAAGCTTGGCGGACAGCGCAAAGTACCACGATTGTGCAACGACCGTCGCTACGTAGACCCTCTTTTAGAAATGATAGACCGATCATAAATAAATCAATCAATAAATATCTCCGTTATGAAATTGCGAAATCTTCTGGCTGCTCTCATTCTGATAGCCGCAACTGCCACATCACAGGCAGCAGACAAGTCTCCACGCTACATATTCTACTTCATCGGCGACGGCATGGGCACAGCTCACGTAATGGCCGCGAAGACATACGAGCGTATGGTAAGGAACAACAAGCGTCCTCTCGTCATGGACCGTATGCCTGTAACATCATTGGCATACACCTACAGTTTCTCATCTCCCGTGACCGACTCTGCTGCAGCCGGCACTGCACTCGCTACCGGACACAAGACCAAAAATGGAATGCTCGGCATGGGACCGGATTCCGTGGCTGTGACATCGATGGCTGAAGTCCTAAAAGCCGACGGATACGGTATCGGCCTTGTGACATCGGTCGCTCCCGACGACGCTACCCCCGGAGCGTTCTACGCACATGTACCATATCGCGGAATGTTCTACGAAATTGAAAAGCAGGCAGCAGCTTCCGGCTACGAATTCATAGCTGGAGCAGGACTGCGCGGGCTGAAGGACAATAACGGCAATCCCACCGACATCAAGGACATATTCGCACAGAACAACGTACAGATCGTCTACGGAACTGACGGCCTTAAAGACGTGACATCAGAAAAGGTCCTGCTCCTCAGTCCCGATACACTCAGCCCCAACAACATAGGCTATACCATCGACTCGATCGAGGGTGCTATGACATTGCCTAAATACACACAGGCATGCCTTGATCACCTGATGCGCGTATCGCCTGACAAATTTTTCATGATGGTTGAAGGCGGCAACATAGACCACGCCGGACATGCCAACGATGGCGGCACTATAGTAAAAGAGGTGATAAACTTCGATGAATCACTTGAGATCGCATATAACTTCTACCTCAATCACCCGGACGAGACACTGATTGTAGTGACAGCCGACCATGAGACCGGCGGTCTCAGTGTAGGATGTAGCTTCACAGGCTACAACGCGTTCCTCAACTATGTGGACTATCAGAAAGTGTCTAAAGAGGGCTTCGCCGAATTCTGCAAGGCTCTGCTCCGCTCGCGCCGCACATTCACTTGGGACGATATGAAAGAATACCTGTCTGAAAATCTCGGCCTGTGGTCGCACCTGCCGGTGAAAGAAAGTCAGGAACAACTGCTCAAGGAGAAATTCGATCAGACATTCGAACTGCGCAACTCGGCAGACACAAAGACTCTCTACGCCAACTTCGACGCTCTCTCAATGGCCGTCTTCAAGACATTCAACGACATTGCCGGCCTCGGATTCACCACCGGAAACCATTCCGGAAATCCTGTGCCAGTCTATGCCGTAGGCGTAGGAGCAGAGTTGTTTGCACCCGGCAACGACAACACAGATATACCAGTGCGCATACTAAGCACCGTAGGTCTGAAACTTAACTGATAATGAAAAAGAAACTCGTATTCTCGACCGGAGCCGGAATGAGCGCCGAAAGCGGCATATCCACATTCCGCGATGCAGGCGGTCTTTGGGAAAACTATCCCGTGATGGAAGTAGCAAGCCACGATGGATACGTAAGAAATCCGGCCCTTGTGCATGATTTCTACAACAAACGTCGCCACGATCTGATCAAAGCCATGCCCAATGCCGGACATCTTGCCATAGCGGAACTTGAGCGTGACTTCGACGTGTGGGTGATAACCCAGAACGTAGACGACCTGCACGAACGCGCAGGCAGCAGCCACGTGCTTCATCTTCATGGCGAACTGATGAAGGTCCGATCCGTCAGGAATGAGGAGAAGCTGTTCACCCTCAGCGCACCGATGCTCGACACCACCCCGGACACACTGATCGAGGGCGAGAAGGTACGTCCGCATATCGTCTTTTTCCAGGAAGCCGTACCTAATATGGAGCCAGCCGCTGAACTTGCCGCTGATGCAGACATATTCGTCATAGTAGGCACATCCTTGGCCGTATATCCGGCCGCAAACCTGCTACATTACGTAAGACACGGCGTTCCGGTCTACTATATTGATCCCAGACCTGCACCTGTCCCCGACTTTGTGAAGGTAATACCTATGGGGGCATCGGAAGGAATCGCTTATCTGGCCGGAATTCTTGAAAGTCAAAAATAATTGCTAACTTTGCAGGAGCGCCGCACCGTCTCAGGCGGCGCTCCTTTCTTATTTCTAAAAAGCTTGTCTAACTAATATCTATAGTTTTGGATACAGATCCTTTGCCTGTACTGGAAACAATAAGTACAATGCTGCTTTCGGTAGGCGTCAACCCGATTGAATTTGGCGCAGGCAACATAACAGCCATAATCATAGCCATATTGTTCCTTGGTATATCCGGCTTCGTGTCTGGAAGCGAGATTGCCTACTTCTCCCTCACTCCGGCCCAATGCGAGAAATTGGAGGAAAGCGAGAGAGGACGCTCTATCATTGGAATGCTCTCGCGTCCCGAAAGGCTTCTGGCAACAATACTGATAGCCAATAACCTTGTGAATGTCACGATAGTCGTGCTGCTTAACTTCGCTCTTGGTCCTGTATTCTCAGGCATGAGTGCCGTGTTGAGCTTCATCCTCCAGTCCGTGATCCTCACATTCCTTATCTTATTGTTCGGCGAGATATTGCCAAAACTATATGCCAACCACAATCCCGTGGGTTGGGCACGCATGGCTTATCCCGGACTAAGATTCATTGTAGCAACCTGTAGGCCGCTGTCCGGAATGCTCGTGCGCAGTACTACGATCGTAAACCGCATAGTCAGCAAGGAAGACCCCAATATCTCAACAGACGATCTGTCGCAGGCCCTGGAGATCACCGACGTAAAAGGCGCTGACGAGAAAGAAATGCTCGAGGGTATCCTCAACTTCGGCAATACAACTGCCTCACAGATCATGACCCCCCGTGTCGATCTCACCGACATCGACTACACTGCCACATTCGCCGAAGTGCTTGAAACCGTTGTCAACAGCGGATATGCACGCCTTCCGGTCTATGAAGACACAGAAGACTCGATCAAAGGCATCCTATACAGCCGCGACCTGCTTCCATACATCGGCAAAGATCTGCCTGACGACTTCAGTTGGCAGTCCCTCATACGCGAGGCATACTACGTGCCCGAGTCAAGGATGATCGACGACCTGCTTGAAGACTTCCGCCGCCGGCGAATACACATGGCAATAGTCGTGGACGAGTATGGCGGCACACAGGGTGTGGTAACTCTCGAGGACGTCCTTGAAGAAATCGTCGGCGACATAAACGACGAATACGACGAGGAGGAACAGACCTACAAACGCCTGCCTAACGACACTTATATCTTCGAGGGGCGTACGCTGCTCAACGACTTTTTCCGCATCACAGGTGTGGATGCAGACGCTTTCGAACCCGTGACTGAAGACGCTGAGACTCTTGCCGGCATGCTTCTGGCCATAAAGGGCGATTTCCCTAAAGATAAAGAACCGTTGGTCTACGGGCGTTGCCGATTCCTGATCCTCGATATAAGCGACCATCGCATCACAAGCGTAAGGGTCAAGGTAATGCCTGAAGACACGGAGAACAGCAACAAGGAAAACGACAGATGACACGCGCATCGGAGCTAATAGCATACTTATTGGCATCTGTTGCTATATTTACCGTCTGGGCATGCGGAAGCAATGGAGACAACACCGCAGCGATTCCGCGCCGGGAAGCTTTCGCACGTCCTATGTTGTACGCGAAGGAATACAGACCGCTTCCCGACAGCATACCCCTTGTCATGGAGATAAATGCATACCCGGTATTGGAAATCGAACGCCGCAACGGCGGCATATATTGGATCACACAGCACTACCCAGCCTACGGAATAGACATATACTATACCCTGACACCTGCGCATGGACAAGATGATGCTACAGCCGCATGGCAACGGTCGATGCAACGCATGTCTGATAATACCGGAGGAATGCCTGTACGTCATGTCAGTGCTACATCTCCTTCCGGATTTCAACACGATCTCACTATAGCCTCAGATATAAATCCTTTTCCCGTGCAATTCGTATCCACCGACAGACGAAACTGGATAGTAAGCGCGGCTGCGACATATACAGGAGGAAAACTGCCTGCAAGTTACGACTCCATTTACCCTGTACTCAAGGCTTTGGAGCAGGATATCGCCCATACACTCAACACTATGGATCATGCAAAGAATTGAGAAGTGGGCCGACGTAACCATAGGCTACCGCACAATAGACCTCATACCGGAGACTTCGCGCCGGCAAAGAGAGACATTAGCCGTAAGGCAACTTGCCGATGCAATGATCAGTCCGGATGCAGAGATAGGACACACTCCGGAGGGAGCACCGGTACTCTCCGACGGCAGAATCATATCCATATCACACAGCATCGGCCACGCAGCCATCGCGTTAGCCGACAGTGGCAGAATAGGCATAGACGTGGAGACTCTACGCCCACAGCTTCAGAGAGTAGCTCCACGTGTACTATCAGAAACTGAGTTGCAGGTCTATGGATCATCTCTTGAATCGCTGCTGCGAGCATGGACTATGAAAGAAGCTGTATATAAAGCTGCAGGAAAAGCAGGATTGGAACTGGCTTCCGGAATAAAGCTACCTGAAAATGACACAGAGAATCCAATAGTAGAAGCAGACGGACAAGCATATACATGCCGTTTTCTTAATATCAATGCCGACACTCTGCTGTGTGTGGCCAGGCAGACAGACTAATAAAACAATACAACAATGAGCGACAACAACAATCATCCTCTTGGCAAAGCACCTTGGCTGCACGTGATAATATCCACCGGACTCGGCACTGGATTCATACCCGGTGCTCCCGGCACATACGCTGCACTTCTGGCACTCGCTGTATGGTATGGGCTTTATCTGACTGTCAGCGTAACCACCTTACTGTGGATCACCCTCATACTGATAGCACTAAACATGGTGGTAGGTGTATGGACATCCAACGTCATGGAACGCTACTGGGGTCCGGACCCGCGCACTGTAGTGATCGACGAGTTCATCGGCGTATGGATTCCATGCCTCGCATGCGCTATTCCGGGAAACCATACGGCTACATTCTGGCTCTCGGTACTTGGATTCGCGTCGTTTCGACTGATCGATATTTTCAAACCACTCGGATGCCGCAAGATGGAACGCTTCAAGGGCGGCTGGGGAGTTATGCTCGATGATGTTCTTGCCGGAATATACGCTTTGATAATAGTATCTGCCACAAGGATATTCTTATAATTAACTCTTATTGGCAAAAAGACAACGGAAAGCATAGTTTTAACGAAAAATGTTTGTATATAAGCGTTTTTCGTCGTACCTTTGTATCGGTTAAGAAATACTCCCTGTCGACTTATCTTAGGCTGATTGATTATTTACAACACATCTTCTTTTCTCGGACTAAGCATAAGGCATATCCTACCCCACGCCGCGACGGCGTCATGCAAGGATTAAAACAGGGGTAGACATTAAATGTAAGTATGATATAATCTTTATACAAGTTGTTCCTTATAACGGCAACTTTCTGAAGATTCACATCAAAATGCCTTTTGGCTTTAGTCCTTCGCCCCTTGCTGAAAGGAGCAAAGGACAATTTTTTTATAAACACCATGTATTTAAGCATCCATTATATTACGTGACTTAAATCTACTCATTGTCTATACAGATTTATATATTAGAGAATTTTAGGCTAACTTTGCACCTCATTCTTAATTCACAACCAAATGGAAAGAGACAGACTTGATTTTGGAAACGGAAACATCAACAGGCTATTCCGGGCCATGTTTTTCCCTACTCTCATCGGGCTTGTCTTCAATTCAGTGCTCAATCTATGCGACGGCATGTTCGTGGGCCACGGAGTAGGCAGCGATGCTTTGGCAGCGATCAATATCGTTGCCCCTCTGTTCCTGTTGTGCGCCGGCATAGGACTTATGTTCGGAATCGGTGCATCTGTGATAGGAGGCATACGCCTTGCCGAAGGTAACACAAAGGCTGCACGCATAATAATGACCCAGGCCTATATAGCAGGTGCGGTTATATTCGGTATAGTCATCATTGGTTCATTGCTATTTACCCGTCCTTTGCTTTACATTCTCGGATGCAGTCCGGCCCTTGAGGAACTTGCAACCGACTACTTGCTGTGGCTTCTGCCGGGTCTGGTATTTTTCTATCTTCAGTGCGCCGGAATGATGCTCATACGCCTCGATGCCTCACCGCGCTATGCCATGAGCGTACAGATAGTCGCGGCTATACTCAACATATTCCTCGACTGGTATATGGTGTTCCCTCTTGGAATGGGCATAAAGGGTGCTGCTATGGCCACATCCATATCCTGCATCGTGGCCGGAATTATGGTTGTCGCCTACTTCATATTCTTTTCCGACAAGCTGAAATTCTACCGCCTACGTCTCTCATACAAGTCTCTGCGCCTGTCAATCCGCAACACCGGCTATATGGCTAAGATCGGCTTCGCGACATTCATCGCCGAACTCGCTATGGGGGTTATGATGGTCACAGGCAACTACACATTCCAGTCTTATCTCGGAGAAGCAGGCGTAGCTGCATTCAGCATCGGATGCTATCTGTTCCCTCTCGTATTTTCCATAAGCAATGCCGTGGCACAGTCTTCGCAGCCGATAATAAGCTACAACTATGGTGCAAATCAGCCGCTACGAGTCAGACAGGCTCTTAATATAGCACTCCTGGCCGCAGTAATCTGCGGAGCGGCGATAGCAGCAGGAATGTGGACTGGATCAGGACTGCTGGCCGGCATATTCCTCGATTCCGCAGAACCCGCCTATGGAATTGCAGCCAAGGGACTTCCACTACTCGGACTGTGCGCATTACCGTTTGCTCTAAATATTACATTCATAGGCTACTACCAAAGTTGCGAGAAATCTATCCGCTCCATAATATATATGATGCTCAGAGGCATCGTATTCATGATCCCGGGATTCATCCTGCTACCATTTGCGCTTGGTGTCAATGGACTGTGGCTCGCCATTCCCTTATCCGAACTACTAACCTTGGCAGTAATAGTCCCGGCCTATCTTAACCACCGGATGAGAGTGCTCAGACATAATGCTAAAGACTACAATTTATTTAGGTAAGAGAAAAAAATAATGACTGAAAATCAGATGATTAACAGCCATTATCAGTACCCGGACTCGGGCTCGAACCGAGATGGATTGCTCCACTGGTGTTTGAGACCAGCGCGTCTACCGATTCCGCCATCCGGGCTTAGGTGGTGCAAAGTTAGCTATCCGATTGCAATATCACAAACTTTTTTAATGTTTTTGTGAGCAATGTGCTATTATTTTCTGTTTAATAGACTGGAAGCGATCAATTTTTATTTGCCAAATTCATACTGTTTTGATAACTTTGCATCATCCGTGTGATGTATGCGCGGATGTACTAAAAAACTGTTTTATTATGTTGAACGAAAAAGTAGAAAACGCTCTTAACGAGCAAATAAACGCCGAACTTTGGTCGGCATACCTATACCTCTCCATGAGCATGAATTTCCAGGCAAAAGGCCTCAGCGGCATAGCCAATTGGTTCTACATCCAGTTCCGTGAGGAGCAGGATCATGCACGGATTTTCATGAACTACATCAATCGCCGCGGTGGTCGCGTGCGTCTTGCTCCAATTGCCGGAGTAGACACCGAATGGGATCGTCCTATCGACGCTTTCGCAGCCACTCTCGCACATGAGCAGAAAGTTACAGCCATGATCAACAACCTCTATGCCCTCGCTGCATCGGAGAACGACTACGCTACATGCGACCAGCTCAAATGGTTCGTTTCCGAACAGGTTGAAGAAGAAGAAACCGCTCAGGGCTACATCGACAAACTGACACTTGTCGGCGACAACGGCATGGGTATCTACATGCTCGACCAGGAACTCGGTGCACGTGTCTACAACACACCCGCTCCGCTGGCCACTGCCGAATGATATATTGCCGGCTGGCACACACCTCCTACAAGCCCCGCACCACAAGCCATCAGAGCCTGCCGGTGCGGGGCTTGCCTATGTGCCGATTTTTAGCTAAATTTGCGGCGATTAGATTAATACAACATTTTTCAACCAGCGAAAGAGAACCATGTCCATCGACAATATAATATCACAGGCCGTATCCCACGCCGTAAAAGATCTGTACGGCATTGACACACCGGCTACAGACATAGTGCCCCAGTCCACAAAAAAAGAGTTTGAAGGCAACCTTACCGTTGTGGTCTTCCCTTGGGTCAAGGCCGCCAGAAAAGCACCCGAGGCAGTAGGCCAGGAGATCGGCCAATGGCTTGCCGAAAATGAGCCTGCCGTAGAGCGCTTCAATGTTGTAAAAGGATTCCTGAACATCGTGATCAAACCTACTTTCTGGAACGCCGTACTCAAGCATATAGCCGAAGACTCGAATTTCGGAATCAAGGAAGCGGATGAGCAGAGTCCACTGGTGATGGTAGAATACTCATCGCCCAACACCAACAAGCCTCTCCATCTGGGACACCTGCGCAACATCCTCCTCGGTCACAGCCTCTCGGAAATATTGAAAGCCTGCGGCAACCGGGTGGTCAAGACAAACATTGTGAACGACCGCGGCATACACATCTGCAAGTCGATGCTTGCATGGCTCAAATGGGGCAACGGCGCGACACCCGAAAGCCTCGGACAGAAAGGCGATCACCTGATCGGCGACTACTACGTGGCCTTCGACAAGCACTATAAGGCAGAAGTAGCCGAACTCATAGAGCAAGGAATGAGCAAGGAAGACGCCGAAAAGGCCTCTCCTCTGCTTCAGGAAGCAAGGCAGATGCTGGTCAAGTGGGAAAACAAAGATCCTGAAGTGCGCGCACTGTGGGAAAAGATGAATTCGTGGGTATACGACGGTTTCGACGTCACATACAAGCGCATGGGCGTAGACTTCGACAAGATATACTACGAGAGCGACACCTACCTCGTAGGCAAAGATAAGGTACTCGAAGGTCTTGACAAAGGCATCATGTACCGCAAAGAAGACGGCTCGGTATGGGCAGATCTCACGGCCGATGGTCTGGACCACAAACTGTTGCTACGCAGCGACGGAACATCCGTCTACATGACACAGGACATAGGCACAGCGGCACTCCGCTTCCGTGACTATCCTATCGACAAGATGATATACGTAGTCGGCAACGAGCAGAACTACCACTTCCAGGTACTATCTCTCTTGCTTGACAAACTCGGATTCCGCTGGGGCAAGGATCTCGTACACTTCTCATACGGCATGGTCGAACTGCCTGAGGGCAAGATGAAAAGCCGCGAAGGTACAGTTGTAGACGCCGACGACCTCATGGACGACATGGCCCGCACAGCCAAGGAAGTATCCGCCTCAATGGGCAAACTCGCCGATCTTTCCGACGATGAACTCACAGAAATAGCTGAGACCGTAGGTCTGGGTGCTCTCAAGTACTTCCTGCTCAAAGTCGATCCGCGAAAGAACATGACTTTCAATCCCAAGGAAAGCATCGACTTCAACGGCAATACCGGTCCGTTCATCCAGTATACCTATGCACGTATACGCTCAGTACTCCGCAAAGCGCAGGAATCAGGATTCACTATCGGCGACTACAGCGCAGTCATCCCCAACGAGAAAGAAATCGCCCTCATCCAGCGACTCAACGACTTCCCTTATGTAGTGTCGGAAGCCGGACGCACTTATTCACCCGCGCTCATCGCCAACTATGCCTACGATCTGGTGAAGGAATACAACCAGTTCTATCACGACTGCTCCATCCTCCGCGAGACAAACGAGTCCGTAAGGTCATTGCGACTGGCTCTTTCCCACGTCACAGCACGCACCGTACGTACTGCCATGAGCCTGCTCGGCATCATCGTACCCGAGCGCATGTGATGCGGCATTAAACCTTACCGTCCTACGATTGTCTATATAAAGAACATAAACGTACATTTTTTCATAAACTACATCTCCTATGTATCCACCTCCTTACAACGCAGGCAGCATGCAGCAACAGGTTGCCTCGCGCGTATCACAGGCCATGAAGCGCGTCTTCTTGAAGATGACACTGGCCCTGCTCGTGACAGCATTCGTATCCCTCTGGGGAGCTACATCCCATGCATATCTGAATTTCATCGGCACGCATAACTGGGCCATCTGGGCATTGATAATCGGCGAATTCGCCATCCTTTTCGGAGTCACCGGAGCAATGCGCCGCATGAGTTCATCGCTGGCTACAGGACTGTTCTATCTGTTCGCCGTAATCAACGGACTGCTCATGGCTCCCATCTTCCTTATATATACGGAAGCATCAATAGCCAAGACATTCTTCATCACGGCCGGCACATTCGGTGCTATGGCTGTATATGGCTATTTCACCAACCGCGATCTTTCCCGCATAGGTAATATCCTTTACATGGCCATATGGGGACTCATCATCGCCACAATAGTGAACATATTCATGCACAGCGGCCCTCTCGACTGGATAATATCCATAGCAGGTGTTGTGATCTTCACAGGACTTACAGCATGGGATACCCAGCAGATCAAGAACATGGCGCTTGTAATGCCTGATTCCAAGACCGGACATCTGGCCACAATGGGGGCGCTCATGCTCTATCTCGACTTCGTGAACCTCTTCCTCTATCTGTTGCGATTCTTCGGGAATTCACGCGACTGATCTACAATCCGAACAACTACCAACCGGTGTCCCCCCAATATTGCGGAGGACACCGGTTTTTATAGGTTGATCCACAACCGCCATACAAGCACACATGAACCTGCACAGCTACTCACGCCATTACCCTAAACTGATAAAACTCGGACTGCCGATACTCGTAAGCCAACTCGGAATGATAGTTGTCGCTTTTGCCGACAATATCATGGTCGGACGCTATTCCACCCCCTCCCTCGCCTCGGCTTCGTTTGTCAACAGCGTGTTCAACATAGCCATACTCGCCTGCATCGGATTCTCTTACGGACTCACCCCGCTCATGGGCGCACTGTTCACCAAAGGCGAGAAAAAGTCAATAGGCTCGATGATGCGTACCGGGCTTGTACTCAACATCGCCTTTGCCCTGGTTCTTACAGGCGTGATGACCGTAGTGTATTTCAACCTAAGCCACCTCGGACAGCCAGAAGAACTACTCCCCCTGATCAGGCCATATTATCTTGTGGTTCTGGCCGGAGTGATACCGGTGGCTGTATTCAATGCATTCGCCCAATGGAGCTATGCTATAACCAACTCGCGCATGCCGATGTGGATCATCCTGAGTGCAAACCTACTCAATATCATTGGCAACTACGCGCTCATATATGGCCATTTCGGTATGCCGGAAATGGGACTCATGGGCGCAGGCATCAGCACATTAATATCAAGAATATTCTGTGCAGTCGTGATAATCGCGGTATATTTCCGTTCGCATGCCTACCGCGAATATCGTGAAGGCTTCACACACAGCAGATTCCACCGCTCCGAAGCATCCAAGGTATTCTCTACATCATGGCCGGTAGCTCTGCAGATGAGCCTCGAGACTGCATCATTCTCACTTTCGGCTGTAATGGCCGGATGGATAGACGCACTTTCTTTAGCCGCGCTGCAGATTATAATTATCACCGGTACACTCGGATTCTGCATATACTATAGCCTGGGCACATCCATCGCAGTATATGTGGCCAACGCATGCGGATCATCCGACAGCCGCCTGCCTCGCCAGGTTGCCATGTCAGGCTATCATATCATGCTTGCTCTCATGGTCATGTCGTCGATAGTGCTTGCGTTGTTCGGGCGTAATCTGATCGACGCCTTCTCCGACGACCCTGCGGTGCTAACACTGACATACACTCTGATATTCCCGCTTGTGCTTTACCAGTTGTGCGATGCCACACAAATCACTTTCGCGAATGCCCTGAGAGGCACATCCCATGTGAAGCCCATGATATGGACTGCCGTGATAAGCTACATAATCATCGGCCTGCCGGCCACATATCTGCTTGCATTCACAGCCGGACTCGGTGTATATGGTATAGTTCTCAGTTATTCGGTCTCACTTCTGTCGGCCGCATTGATGTTTGTATATTTCTTCAGGAAAGCCACAGCATAGACTGTCTCTAAAAAAACATACAGCGGTTGAGCAAACTGCCCTTCTCGGTTGTTAACCAATTACAACCGCAGGTATTCATCACAGTTTCATCACATTTGCCCGACCGCCACATGAGAAAGATAGCCACAATATCAATAATCGTAGCCATAGTGTCAGCTCTGACACCTTGCGCTCATGCACAGATCCTCACCCTCGACCAGAAGGCCATGCGTCGCGACAGCGTGATCCGCGATTTCGACTCACGTCCCTACTTCGGTCTGTACAAAGACAACTACTTCATCTTCGGACCTCCTGTAGGGCAAAAGATCACGCGCCACAACACCGATGTAAAATTCCAGATCTCCATTTCGCAGAAGCTTACACGAAGCACTCTGCCTTTCGGCACATACCTTTACCTGTTCTATACCCAGAAAGTATTCTGGAACATACTGGAAAAGTCAATGCCAATGACCGATCTGAACTTCAATCCGGGAATCGGCCTTACAAAACCGATCTTCCAGAACAACCGCTTCATAGGCAAAGTCACCCTCATGCTCGAACATGAGAGCAACGGGCGCGACAGCATACAGTCACGCTCATGGAACAAAGTTTCAGTGGCAGCAGGTATCTTCATAGACCCGAACCTGATGGTGCACGGCAAAGTATGGCTTCCTATTGTCGACGACAAAGAAAACAAAGACATTCTGGAATATTGCGGCATGTATCAGATGGGCGTACAGTTCATATCCGACAACCGCCGGTTCTTCGGCAATCTGACACTCGTCAAGCGCCGCGGCAAACCATTCAATTACAACACTATTCTGGAATTAGGCTACCGCTTCTCCAAACGCGACAACCAATATCTGTTCCTGCAATACTACAACGGATATGGCGAAGGTCTGCTTGCCTACAAACAGTTCCATTCACAGATCCGCATCGGTATATGCATCAAACCGCCATTGTTCAGCGATTACTGATCTGCTCCGTCCCACCACCCGACAGGGCAAGCACATCGAGTCCCGACGGCGCCTGATAGACACGCAGCCCGAACTCGGGTACGGTTGCAAGCACAAAATCCAGAAGATCGGCCTGTACATGCTCGTAGGCCACCCATTCCTGACTGCTTGTGAAGAAATATATTTCCACAGGCACACCCTGTGGTGTAGGTTGAAGCTCACGCACCATAGCCGTCATCGTAGGCACAGCCGTAGCCATCTGCGAGATATGGTGCTCAAGGTATCTGCGGAACATTGAAAGATTGACCTGAGGCCGCGACAGATCGAGATCGGCAGTCCACGGCTCGTCCTTGTAGCGACTCGTCTGCCCTGCCTCAAGAAACCTGACGCTGTTGACATCTATGCAGAACGAGCGCGCGATCCTGCGGCCACCGCTCTCTCGCATGCCGCGCCAGTTCTGAAACGAGTCACTTACAAGTGAATACGGAGGCACGGTGACTATCGTCATGTCGAAATTCTGTATCTTGACTGTTGTCAGCGTCACTTCGAGCACCACACCGTTAGCCCCATACTTGGGTGCTGTGATCCAATCACCGGGGCGCAACATGTCGTTCATAGTCAGACGCACACCCGACACCAGACCGAGAATAGAGTCCTTGAACACAAGCATCAGCACTGCCGCCGATGCACCCAGTCCCGACAAAATGATCAGCGGACTGCGGTCCACGAGTATGCTCACTCCTATGATCAAACCTATGCAGACAATTATGATCTGGAGCATCTCGCGCAATCCCAGCAGAGATTTGGCCGGCAGTTCCGTCTGGCTGCACAAGATATTGTACACAGCCACTATTATACGGTTAAGAAGCACCACAATGCCTGTGACAACCAGAATCTTCATTATCACTGTCACCCATATCTGCAAGGATGGATAATAATCGCATGCGTCGGGCAGCATAGCCGACAATACAAGGATAACAGCCAACTGAGACAACGACTTCACCATGCGTGGACTCAGAAGCACGTCATCCCACTGTGCCTTTGTCCTGGCTACGAACTTCAGCACAATAGGTGCGATCAGACGGGTGCAGATATAATACACAGCCACGGCAACGAGCACAACCATGCCCGCTACAGCCACGGTAGCCAAAAGATGCCGTACACCGGCGGGCGCACCGGCCATCGTCAACCACCCGGTCACAAGTTCCAGAAGTCCGTTTGTCTCTACCATAAATGATTTGCCGTAATGTCGTAATAATTGGGGTTATGGCACAAAATTACGCAAAAATACATTTTTTTCGCTAATTTTGCTACACTTATCAATGCTTCACCACAATTATGAGACGCTCACTTGTTTCAATATTAGCATCCCTGTCCCTGCTGTCGGTTCAAGCCCAGCATGCAGTTGGAGAAATGGAAATGGAACTATCCACAGGCTTCGCCACACCATTAGGCGGATACCGTGGAGGCGAGAACCGCACCACTATGTCGTGGGGCGTGGAATTCCGCTATAACTTTCCCTCGTCGGCATGGGACGTAGGAGCATTGGTGGACATCACCACTGCAGGCCGTAAATTCTCCGACGTGGTAGTGGACAATCTTTATAATCCTGAGAAAGTCTACAAACAGGACAACCGGACCACTGCCATAGCCCTGACCACAGATTATAACCTTGCCCGCGGCAACAACGTCAGCGCTTTCATAGGCACAGGCATAGGTGTAGCCTTCAACAAGACACACGGCAGTGTGGCATATCCAAGCAAGACCACATCGCTGGCCGTGATACCGAGATTCGGCTTCGAGTTCTTCAACAGAATCCGTATCAGCTGTCAGGCCCACATATCCCGAACCGGCTACAATGCACTGTCCGTCAACCTCGGATATACTATCGGTGGCCGCAGAAAATAATTCCTGCCCACAAAAAATATCTTAATCTCTTGGCGAAGCAGACGGAAAAGTGTATATTAGCGAAAAATTTCTTTTATACGACAAAAACGCTCAATACACAATATATGGCCAATTCATCCCACCGATATTGCGTGATCATGTGCGGTGGCATAGGTAGCCGTTTCTGGCCCTACAGCCGCACAAGCCAACCTAAACAATTCATAGACTTCTTCGGCACAGGACGTACGCTCTTGCAGATGAGCTACGACCGCATACTGCCGTTGGTTGATCCCAAAAACATACTCGTTGTCACCAACAGTACCTACTACGACCAGGTACGCGAACAGTTGCCCGAGCTTGAGTCCGACCAGATATTGCTTGAGCCGGCAAGGCGCAACACCGCTCCCTGCATAGCCTGGGCGGCATATCACATCGCAGCACGCGATCCTGAAGCATCAATGATCGTAACACCAAGCGACCATCTTATCACACGAGAGCGCGAGTTCGAGCAATCGATCACAAGAGGCTTCGAATTTGTGGAGAAGCATGACGCCTTGCTCACTCTCGGTATAAAGCCCACACGTCCGGAGACCGGCTACGGATACATCCAGATCGGTCCGCGCATCGAAGATGATATTCTCAAGGTAAAGACTTTCACCGAGAAACCAAACCTTGAACTTGCAAAGGTATTCCTCGAGAGCGGGGAGTTCTTCTGGAATTCAGGTATATTTATCTGGAAAGCGAATACGATCATAAACGCTCTGCGCACACACTGCTCAGATGTATCGAGCGTGTTCGACCTTGGCGAAGAAAGCTTCGGAACTCCTGAGGAAACACCTTTCATAAACAAATTCTTCCCCGCCTGCATGAACATATCCATAGACTTCGGCGTCATGGAAAAAGCCTCTAACGTCTATGTAGAATGTGTGGACTTCGGCTGGAGTGATCTCGGCACATGGAGCGCCCTGTACGACAACTCGCCACGCAACCGCGACGGTAACGTCACTCAGAACTGCTCTGTACTAAGCTACAACTCCTCCGGCAACATATTTGCCGTCAGAGGCGACAAGCTCGTGGTGGTCTCAAACCTTGAGGACTACATAATCGCAGACTCCGGCGATGTGCTGCTGATATGCCCGATGAGCGAAGAACAGAAAATAAAGCAGATGGTCAACGACGCACGCATCACATTCGGCGACAAATATCTATGATCCCGTCATAAATCCAGCATCCGGGGGAGCATGCACACATGTCTCCCTCGGTCTGTATCTTGACAAAGGCAGAAAGATCAGAGCCAGTCCAACAATAAAAGGCCCGATAAAAACAAATATATACATGAAACGCTCACCTCTGCTACTGTTCCTTCTCGTTGCCGCCTCGCTCCTGTCGGTAGCAGCCGACTATGAAGTCATAGCCGATAAGGCAGCCCGTTTTTTCCGACATAGGGAATGGGCTTCCGCGTCTGCTATGTACGAACTCATGCTCGAACAGGCGCCGGATGTGGCAGATACATACTCGCACGCCATCATAGCCGCAAGTATGAGAGCCGATACCACTGACGAGATGCGGCTTCTCGGCCAGGCAATGCAACACAGCATACCGTTCGACTCCGTAATGTCCGGGGTGAGGAAAATAGCCCTCATGTCAGGAAACATAGACACATACGAGCACTTCCTTCTCAACGCACAGAAAAGCCATCCCTGGCTCGAACGGGCAATAGACAGGTTTCTGCTCGACTATTATTGTTTCCGGGCCGACGGGCCGAAAATGGTACGCTACAGCCGACTGCTCCTGCATGGACTTCCGGACAATGAAGCATTCTTGTCGACACTCGCCCAAGGTCAACTGCTCGAAGGCAATGTAGACTCGGCCATGACCACATACAGGAATATACTCAGCCTGAATCCTGACAACTACGAAGCACTTCTATATATAGGCAACCGCGCATGCCTCGAGATACCGCACTCACAGCCTGCACGCCGCGACTCGCTCAAGCGTGTGGCCCGCACCACACTCCAGCACGCCTATGCCATAAGACCCACCCCCTTTGTTGCCGATCTTCTCAAAAATTTGTAGATTTGTGCCAATAACCAACGAAACCATATCAAGTATCAGAACTAATGGATAATACCTTCATACAAAAAGCGTCAGCATGGCTGCGCCAATCCCGCGTATGGGGATTTTTCTTATCAATGGCCATAATGGCTGTAATTGCTGTCGCATTCTTCGCTCCTGACAATTTCGAGGGCAATACCCTGCGGCAGGCCGACATACAACAAGGCATAGCCAACGGACATGAAGGTGCTCTGTACTACGAGGCCACAGGCGAGAAAGCTTTGTGGACCAACTCTCTGTTCAGCGGAATGCCTACTTTCCAGATCTCACCGAGCTACCCGTCAAACAGTCTTTTTGAATGGCTCGACAGCATCTACGGACTCGGACTGCCGGCCCCGAGCAACCTGCTGTTCATGATGATGTTCGGCTTCTTTATACTTATGTACGCATTCAGAGTGCGCTGGCAACTCGCTCTGCTCGGCGCTATAGCATGGGGATTCTCAAGCTACTACATAATAATCATCGGGGCCGGACATATATGGAAATTCGAGACATTGGCATATATACCACCGACAATCGCCGGACTTGTGATTGCATATCGGGGAGGATATATCCGTGGGGCTGCGCTGGTTGCTGTATTCGCAATGCTGCAGCTCAACGCCAATCATCCGCAGATGTCATATTATTTCGGATTCGTGATGGCCGGAATGGCTCTCGCATATCTATGGACTGCCATACGCACAGGAAAAGTCCGCCGTTGGATGTGGGCAACCGTGGCATGTCTGGCAGCCGGATCGCTTGCTGTCGGCGCGAACCTGCCGAGCATCTACAACACTTACGAATATTCAAAAGAGACAAAACGTTCCGGATCAGACCTAATGGCAGACGCAAACAATCAGTCGGCTGAACAATCTTCGACACAACGTCCTACCGGCGGAATGCCATATTCCGAGATCGTAGGGTGGAGCTACGGAGGCAGCGAGACCTTCTCACTTCTGATCCCTAACATCAAGGGGGGTGCAACTGCCCGTCCGCACGCAGGACAGATGGTATTGTGCGGAATGAACGAAGCCGACGGCGCTGCAAAATATGCCGGCACTCAGGAAGAACTTGTACTGAGTCAGTTCCCGCAATACTTCAACGACTCGGAATCCACCAACGGACCTGTCTACGTCGGTGCTATAATCTGCGCATTGTTCATATTCGCATTCCTGCTCACTCCGCGCAAGCCTATGACCATAGCCCTTGTAGCGCTCACCATACTGTCGGTAGCTCTTGCCTTGGGCCGCAACTTCTCATGGCTTACCGACCTGATGGTATACCACTTTCCACTCTACAACAAATTCCGTGCAGTAGAGAGCATTCTGGTCATAGCAGAATTCACTATGCCGCTGCTGGCAGTGCTCGGTATCAAATATCTCACCGACAACCGTGCCAACCTCGACTGGAAAAACGTCAGCCGTAAACTTTATATAGCCTTTGGTATACCGATGGCTATCTGCGCGCTGGGAATACTCGCACCCGGAGCTTTCGGAAGCGCTGTCACACCTCAGGAAGGTGCGGCACTGGCACAATATCCCGAATTCTACACTTTGATCGAGAGCCTGCGCCTCGGTATGGTGCGTTCTGATTCACTGCGTAGCTTCGTGTTTCTCGCTCTCGGACTTATTGTGATGTGGAGCTACCTCAAAAGCAAGCTGAAAGCCAACCTCTGCATGCTGTCTCTTGCCGCTCTTGTGCTTATAGACCTCTACACCGTGGATAAGCGCTACATCTCTTCCGACAGCTTCACAGAGGCACAGCCGACACTGGCAAACTACTTTGAACCGGATGAGATAGACCGGGAGATAATGGCCGACAAAGATCCAAATTACCGTATAATAGATATCCCGGGATTCGGCTCAGCCGACCGTTCCTACTTCCACAAACGCCTTGGCGGATACCATGCGGCCAAACTGAGCCGGTATGAAGATCTCATACGCCTGCGCATGGCTCACGTGCGGAGTTTCGGATATGATCCTGCCCTGCGCGTCGATTCTCTGGTGGAAAAATATGTACCGGCAGAACAGCATGACGTCGTAGCCCAACTACGCGCCGACTACAGAGTGCTCGACATGCTGAACGCCCGTTATGCAATCAATGCCGAAATGGACCAGAACGGACGCCAGACCGGATTATATGTGGAACGGAACGATAGCGCGCTTGGAAATGCATGGTTCGTAAGAGATGTGGAGTATGTGGACGGTGCACGCGCCGAATTCGAGGCTCTTGCCACATTGCACCCGGCAACCGAGGCAGTAGCCGACCGCAGTTTTGCAAATGTGCTTGGAGATACAGAATATACGATAAGCCAAGGCGACACAATATATCAGACTTCATATTCGCCCAACAGACTTGAATACAAGGCCATCAATGCAACACCAGCCACTGCCGTATTCTCCGAGATCTACTTCCCCTGGGGATGGAAAGCCACCATTGATGGCAAGCCGGCAGAGCTTGCACGCGTCAACTACGTGCTGCGCGCACTTGCCGTACCTGCGGGAGAACATGAAATCACAATGACTTTCGACCCTGATTCCCTACATACCACCGGACGTATAGCCTATGCATGCGTGACACTGATCTACTTGCTATCCATAGGCGCTATATTCCTGTCATTCCGCAAAAAAACATGCGACGAATAAAACGTGTACTGCATACACTCAACCGCTTCAGGCACGGACGCGGATTCGGAGTGCATTCTCCTTTCGCCTTCAACTTCATACTGAAGACTCTCCGGGAGCGCACACCATATTATGCCTATCCAGCCCTTGACTCTCTGCGGCGTTCAATAAAACATGATTGCCGCGCGAGGCATCTTATGTCCGGCAAACATATGCGTATGCTTTTCAGGATAGTCAACCGTTTCAATCCCGGCAGCATACTGATGCTCGGATCGCTTCAGGGAGAGGAACTCGGACCCTTGCTCGAACCTGACTCCAATACACTGGTAAGTGTATGTGCGCCAGTCTGTGAATATACGCCACAGCTTCTTGAGAAATATTCAGAACGAATAGATATCAAAGCCTCTTTTCCCCAGGAGATCGAATCTGAATTTGTAATAATCGGTATGATCGACGATTGTTTTCTCCTTCAGGTGGAAGATCTACTCAGACGACGCTTGCTTTCGCTGGATGGCCATGATATGGTAATAGTGTTTCCTCACATGCGTACAAATGCAATTCGCAGACTGTGGAAAGAAGTCCGCACCGATATGCAGACTGGCATGGCTTTCTATAATGAAAAATCATTTGCTGTAGCTGTAGTGCATCACCGCCTCCCTCGGCAGGACTTCAGAGTTTCGCTCTGACAGGTATCACTACACAGCAACATCTGAATTCTTCAAACACCATCTTTTTTACAACAACAGAATGAATCCAAAACTCAATATAGCCGCAGGTCTGTCGGCGATGATGCTACTTAGCTGCTGCTCATCAGGACGCGAGGCACAGACATCCGCTTCTAAAGCCACTGCCGGGACAGAATCAGAAAACACGGCATTAATAACAGACATGAAAGTAAACAACGGCAACGGATACCGCGCCCAGCCTCCGCGCGGTACAAGCGCCGCTATGCCAAAAGCTGTCATATACCGTACAAACGGCGATTACAGGCTCAACGTACCCATAACACTTGACGCATCACGTTCATCGGTAGTCTCATATCCGGCCCCTACAGACATATCTCCGGACATGGAACCATTGTGCCTGGCCGACGGATGGCTGCTCGACAGGCGCGGTGTGAGTGAGAATACTGCTTTCACTACATATACTTACAGCAGCTACATGACTTTGCCATCCGCGCCATCACCACAACAGCTTCTTGAATCAGTGATACCGTCGGCAAGAGTCGTCAGTCTGAAAGTTCTCCCGATCACGCTATCCGAAGCCGTGGCAGACACAACTGCTGTAAACACAATGATCCGTACAGGCAATCTCTGACATGCGTATACTCCACACAACCTTTGCTCTCGGATGCGGCGGCATAGAGACTTTTCTGGTCAGCCTGGCCAACAGCCAGTGTGAGGCCGGTCACGATGTGGAGATATGCACCATTTCGACCGCCGGTGATTCCGAAATGGCCCGCGGCAGACTAAACCCTGATATCAGACAGCTCTCTGCCGGAAAACATGATCTTATCAGCGGATTCAAAGCCATAGGACGCATGGCAGAAATTATCCGCCGTGGTAATTACGATATAGTCCATATTCACGGCCAGTTCTATTATTATTTCTTATCCGTATTGCGTGCGCCATCACACACAAGATTTGTCTACACCGTACACAACGACGCAGCCAAAGAAAATAGCCGGTGGGATAAGCTGTTCACAGGTGTAAAAAAGCATTGGTTCCGCAGCGGAAGGCTAAATGCGGTGACAATATCCACCTCATCGCAGACCTCATTTGCCGAATACTACGGCAAATCCACACCATCGACACTTATACCCAACGGCATAGTACCGGTACACTGCAAGTCCGACTCCCCGGATCCACTGGCGCAATGGAGGATTTCAGAAAAAACCAAGGTATTCGTAAATCCTGGGCGAATCTATGTGCAAAAAAACCAGATAGAACTATGCCGTGCGTTCTCCATGCTGCTGTCCGGCGATAATCCCCCGGACATACAGTTGATAATAGCAGGTCCGCCTGAAGATCATACGATACTCGCCGCAATGCAACAGTTCTTCTCGGACCGAATCCGCTACATCGGCCAGCAAACGGATCTGCCTGTGATGCTTTCCGCAGCAGATGCCATGATCATGCCGTCGCTATGGGAAGGCATGCCGATAGCGCTTCTTGAAAGCATTGGATCTCAGTGTATTCCTATATGCACTCGGGCTGGTGGTATGGCGGATATTATAGACTGCGGATGCGGAATTCCGATAGAATCAGCATCGGCACAAGACATAGCCAAAGCCGTGATGGAATTCTGCAACACGCCTGAAGATAAAAAAATACAGATGCGGAAGACATGCACGGAGGTATTTGCCAACTATGGCATAGAGGCATGTGCCGACAAGTATATGTCGCTCTACACAGCCCTAAGCATGTAGAATATCAATCCCTCGAATATAGCGAATACAAGCATCAGCACAGATGCAGCCACAATGGATGTGATCGCAAGATTACGAAGTCTTCCCCTGATACCGAACAAGCTGACCACCAGTGCCGCGCCGGCGGTGCAGAAACTTCCGAATCCGCTCCAGAAAAGCAATACCCATGCAGCTATCGTAAGCAATGCACCAAGCACTGCAGGCCATCGCCTCGGTGAAGCCACATGCTCCTGTTGCTGATCTCCGTCCGGCTGTGGAATGTCGCCACTTCCATGCTCGGCTACATTATCTGCCTTAACTTCAATATTTTCGGCTATGTCCGCCACCGGTATATATGCTGCTGTCTGATTCATGATTCCTGACACTTGATTTACTTGACTCTCGTTTACTGTTGCAAAATTAAATATAATTTTCTAAAAATTAAAAACTTTTTATACATTTATACTCAACTTCTGCATAAAAAACGATTAAAAGCTAAAAAGGTTTAATATTTTATCATATTCTTCAAATTTTTAGCTAAGTTTGTGAATATCATCTTAAATATATACCATGACCGAGCGACTAATGCAATATTGCTGGCAACACCGCCTGTGGCTTCACACGCCGGATATGGTCACTGCATCAGGCGAACCTGTAGAGGTGATAGACCCCGGACTGCCTAACACTGATTCGGGTCCTGATTTCTTCAATGCCAAAATAAAGATAGGCACACATCTATGGGCCGGAAATGTCGAACTGCACATAAATGCCTCCGACTGGTACAGGCACAAACATAACACCGACGCAGCCTACGACACAGTGATACTCCACGTGGTACTCAACGACGACGGAACACATGTATTCAGATCCGACGGACGCGAAATACCACAAATCACAATCCGCGTCTCCGATGACTTTCTGCACAGCTACGCACAGTTGGTCGACTCGCCATTCGCCGCACTTCCATGCTCTGGAGCACTGAAACACATTCCCGGAATACACCTCACCGACTGGATATCGGCACTTGGTTTCGAAAGACTCATAGAAAAGAGCGACAGAATACTGGATTGTCTGCACACACATCGCGGCGACTGGAACGAGGTGATATACATTACTCTGGCACGAGCGCTCGGCTTCGGTAAAAACAGCAGCGCGTTCGAACTGCTTGCATCCGCCACGCCATTGGCCTGTCTGCTGAAACACCGCGACTCAATCACTGCTACTGAAGCCATTCTGCTCGGACAAGCCGGCTTCCTGCGCGGACTCGACCGGCATTCCGATCCCTACGTCCGGACTCTCTGCCGCGAATACGCATTCATGTCAGGCAAATTCGGACTAAAGCCTATCGGATCAGGCATATGGAAGACATCCGGTATGCGCCCGCATAGCTTTCCACATCGCCGGATAGCCACACTTGCAATGTACCTGCACAACGGATTCAGACTCGGGTCTGCTCTTTTCGATGCCGAATACGCCGACGAGATAAAAACAATGTTGCGTATCGGATTATCTCCTTATTGGGAAAGACACTTCACCTTAGGCGGACCACAGTCCGACATAATACAGAACGTGGCACTAAGCAACGCATCACTGGATCTTCTCGTGATAAACATGGCCGCCCCTGTGATATATGCACGCGGCACACAACTCTCCGACACGCGCATGCAACAACGCGCGGCCGACATTCTTTGCTCGATAAAACCAGAGAAGAACTCAAAAATACAGCCATTCATGGAAGCCGGTATTGATTGCAGGGACGCATTCAGTTCCCAGGCACTTCTGCAACTGCGCAAAGCCTACTGCGACACACGCAAATGCCTGTACTGCCGCATAGGCCACAGACTGCTGTCGGTCAGCAGCCGCAGGTAATATATCTTTCACAAGTTAGCCCTGATGCACAACCTTTTTTTCTCATTCAACACCTTGTCTTCCTAAAAATATATGTAAATTTGTAAGAACTGTAACAAATGTATATATTTTTATGTATGCTCCGGGGAGCATCCCTACAATCATGCGAAATCATGTGAAATCAACGGGCAATCGGGTTTTACCATCCGCTGAATATTAAATTTATTTTATTAAATGGCAACCAGCACTCAACAGAAACAGGAACTATTCAAGGCGATATGGGCTATAGCCGAAGACCTCCGCAACTCAGTCGATGGTTGGGATTTCAAGTCCTACGTCCTCGGAATATTGTTCTACCGCTTTATTTCGGAAAACATCACAAACTATATCAACAAGATGCAGCGCGAAGCCGATGATACCGACTTCGATTATGCCGTATTTTCAGATGAGGAAGCCATCGCCGCCAAAGATGATCTTGTGCGCGAAAAAGGATTCTTCATTCTGCCGTCGCAACTGTTCTGCAACGTGCGCAAGCGAGCCAAAAGCGACCCTAACCTCAATGTTACACTCTCTGAAATATTCAAGAGTATTGAGGCATCGGCTGTCGGCACAGAGAGCGAGGATGACCTGAAAGGCCTCTTTGCCGACATTGATGTGAACTCTAACAAACTCGGAGGCACTGTTGAGAAGCGAAACGAACAACTCACCAAAATCCTCAACAACATCGGAGGCATTGACCTAAAAGGCGACTATGAGGATAATCAGATTGACCTTTTTGGCGATGCATACGAATACCTTATGGCAATGTATGCCTCCAATGCAGGCAAAAGTGGTGGCGAATACTACACACCTCAGGAGGTCAGCGAACTGCTTGCCCGTATCGTTAGCCACAACCGCCAATGGGTAAACAAGGTTTACGACCCAGCTTGCGGCTCCGGTTCTTTGCTGCTGAAATTCGCTAAGATACTTGGCGCTGACAATGTGAAGCAAGGATTCTTCGGACAGGAGTTGAATATCACCACCTACAACCTCTGCCGCATCAATATGTTTCTCCACAATATCAACTACAATAAGTTCGACATCCACAATGGCGACACACTGCTTGAACCATACCATTGGGACGACGAGCCGTTTGATGCCATAGTCAGCAACCCTCCCTACTCCACCAAATGGATCGGCGATGACAATCCTCTGCTCATTAACGACCCCAGATTTGCCCCGGCCGGAGTCCTCGCACCCAAAAGCAAAAGTGACCTTTCATTTACTATGCATATGCTTTCATGGCTTTCTACTGAAGGTACAGCTGCCATTGTTGAATTTCCGGGCGTACTTTATCGCGGAGGCAAGGAGCAGAAGATACGTCAGTATCTGATTGATAACAATTACGTAGATACTGTAATCCAATTGCCTCCTAACCTTTTCTTCGGTGTGACCATCGCAACATGTATCATCGTACTGAAAAAGTCGAAGAAAGAGAACAAGACACTGTTTATCGATGCATCTCAACTGTTTATACATGAGGGTAACAAAAACAAACTTTCACCGGAAAACATAGAAACAATCGTGGATGAATATGCCAAAAGTAGGGTCGCTACCAGTAGCGACCGCAACAAGCACTTCTCCGCGCTCGTCGACAACGCTACAATAGCCGAAAACGGTTACAACCTCTCCGTCAGCTCCTACGTCGAAGCTGAGGACACCCGCCCTCAAACCGACATCAAGGAACTGAATGCCCGTATAGCCCGCATCGTGGAACACGAAAATCGCCTCCGCGCCGAAATAGACGCCATAATCAAAGAACTTGAAGCCGAAACAGCCAATGGATAATCTCAATCTATATATAATTGCAGGTTGCAATGGTGCAGGGAAGACCACCGCTTCCCTTACGGTACTACCGGAAGTTTTGGCATGCGAAGAATTTGTCAATGCCGACGAAATTGCCAAAGGTTTGTCCCCATTTCACCCTGAAGACATGGCGATTGAAGCCGGCAGATTAATGCTTAAACGCATTGATACCCTTTTGGCACAAAAGAAAACCTTTGCCATCGAAACCACATTAGCCACTCGTTCTTATAAGGCCCTGGTTGAACGAGCACAAGAGTACGGATACACGGTAACATTGCTGTTCTTTTGGCTACCATCCCCCGAGATGGCCGAAATGCGAGTGGCAAGCAGAGTCGCATCCGGAGGGCACAACATTCCGAAAGAAGTGATTCATCGACGCTATTGGCTTGGTCTTCAAAATCTTTTCGATATATTTGCACCAATAGTCAACTACTGGTCGTTGTACGATAATAGTGGAAATATCAATTCAATCGTAGAACACAATATTGTAATACAAGAAAAAACTCTCTCTAAAATAAAAGAATCATGTCAGAACAAGAAGTAATAAAGTTATTCGATCGAATTCGCGAAAGCATTTCAAATGCACAAAGAATGATGGTAGAGCGTAAAGCCAAACTCGGAGAAACTATAGTTATTGCTGACGCAGACGGCAAACCAATAGAGATAAGTGCAAAAGATGCCATAAACCGTTATTCAAATAAAACTAATTAATGCTTTAGAATTGCGTCCGCACCGCAGTCGTAATTCAAATTGCTAACGCGCTGCGTTTGTTATTAACTATTGACATAAATGAGTAAGCTACAAGAACTAATCGACCGCCTTTGCCCAAATGGAGTGGTATTTTCAACTCTTGGGAAGATCTCCGAAATTAGAAGAGGTGTTAGAGTTGTAAAGAATGATTTGCAACAAAAGGGTGAAATACCAGTCTATCAGAACAGTTTAACCCCATTAGGATATTACGATAAATCCAATTATGACGGAGACACCACCTTTGTTATAGGTGCTGGAGCAGCAGGTGATATTGGTTATAGTGCTGTACCATATTGGGGCGCTGATGATTGCTATTCAATAATTTGCAGCAAAGAGATACTCAGCAAGTTCGTTTATTATCTTTTGGCAAACAATCAAATTTTTCTCAAATCAAGAGTTCGCACTGCAAGTATCCCCCGTTTGTCGAGAAATGCTATAGAACAATTTCCTATTCCAGTTCCGCCTATTGAGGTGCAGGAGGAAATTGTGCGGATTCTCGATACTTTCAGTGCTCATGCAGCGGAGCTGCAAGCACGTAAAGAGCAATACGAATATTATCGCAATCTTTTACTCACCTTCAATCCCTCCGCCTGCGGCTGCGGGACCGATGATGAGCAAAAGATAAATGACGTAACTACCTGGGGGGGGCATAGTTAAAAAATTGCTTGGAAAACTATGGAAGATATATTTGAAATGCGCAATGGATATACGCCGTCAAAAAACAATCCTTTGTTTTGGGAAGGTGGTACTATTCCATGGTTTAGAATGGAAGATATTCGAGATAATGGTAGAATCTTATCCGATGCCATTCAACATATTACCCCTGCTGCAATAAAAAGCAAAGGTCTTTTTGAAGCCAATTCCTTTATACTCGCGACGACAGCTACAATAGGTGAGCACGCTCTCTTAATTGCTGATTCGCTTGCAAATCAGCGATTTACGAACCTAAAGGTTCGTAAATCGCTGTCTGATAAATTTCTAACTAAATTTATCTATTATTATATGTTCATAGTTGATGAATTTTGCAAGAACAATACGAATGTATCTGGCTTTGCCTCTGTTGACATGGGTAAATTAAAGCGTATGCCTTTCCCTGTCCCTCCTATCGAACTCCAAGAGAAGATAGTTGCTATTCTTGACCGCTTTGAGACATTGGTAAATGACCTCACTACAGGCCTCCCCGCTGAAATAACCGCCGTCAAGGAGCAATATGAATATTATCGTAACAAATTATTGACATTCAAAAATCTTACGGCATGACCATCAATGTAGGGATGCACCCGCCACACCGGTGTATCCGCTTTACCTCAACGAAAAAATATCAGGGCCGAATTTCACGACTACTCTGACGGTGATTATTTCATTACAATATGTACCCGCGACAAGGAACATTATTTCGGAAAAGTCATTAATGAAGAAATGATTTACTCTCCGATCGGCTTGGAGGCTAAACGCTGCATGGAGACACTTGCGTCTCATTACGCCTATGTTAAGGTTTCATTATTTGTTATTATGCCTAATCATGTGCACGCGATAATTTGCATACGCGAATCTGCGGATGCACTGGGGTGTATCCCTACGGTACGAACTGCATTGGGGGTTGTGGTCGGTGGGTATAAACAGGCTGTTACCCGCTATGCGCGGCGAAATAATATTGAATTCGGATGGCAGTCTCGCTATCATGACCATATAATTCGTAATAGCCATGATGGCAACCGTATTGCAGAGTATATTGAAAATAATGTAGCCCGATGGGCAAATGATTGCTTTTATGAATGATTTGAACGTTACTTCCACCCAATACAATATGGTGTCGGAAAATCCGGAATCGACTGTCGTTGCAGAGTTCGAGCCGGGTTATTACAGTGCCGCGCAATATCAGAGTGAAGCGGAGATGGAGAGTGACTTCATCCAGCGTCTCACTCGTCAAGCATACGAGTATTTGACAATCACCTCAGAAAAAGAGTTGGTTACTAACCTCCGTCACAAAATTGAACGGCTCAACCACATTGTTTTTGAAGATAATGAATGGGCCGATTTCTTCAACGAATTTATCGGCAACCCTAATATGGGTATCGTTGAGAAGACGAAGACCATACAGGAGGACAACGTCAAGGCTTGGACACGTCCTGATGGTTCGCTTATCAATATCGCGCTTATCGACAAAATAAACATCCACAACAATTCGCTCCAAGTCATCAACCAGTATGTGCCGGAGGGTGGAGCGTTTGACAACCGTTATGATGTGACCATACTCGTCAACGGTCTGCCGCTCGTGCATGTGGAATTGAAGCGACGCGGAGTGAGCATAAAGGATGCCTTCAACCAAATTGACCGCTATCAGCGTGATTCGTTCTGGGCAGGAAGCGGGTTATATGAGTTTGTGCAGATATTCATAATTTCCAATGGTACGCTTACCAAATATTACAGCAACACCACCCGCGATGCCGTCAGCAAAGCTCAAAAAAATGTAGGGATGCACCCCGGTGCATCCGCCAAAGGAAAGAAGCAAACATCCAACTCGTTTGAATTCACGTCCTATTGGGCAACCAAGAGCAACGAGCCTGTTTATGACCTGATGGACTTCACCCAGACGTTCTTTTCAAAGCATACCCTACTCAACATTCTCACCAAATATTGTGTCTTCACGTCAGAGAATCTTTTGATGGTGATGCGCCCATACCAAATCGCTGCCACAGAAGAAATTCTGCTACGTATCAAAACATCAACCAACGCCAAGACATACGGCAAGCGTGAAGGTGGCGGTTATATCTGGCATACAACAGGGTCAGGCAAGACACTCACATCATTCAAGACCGCGCGGCTTGCATCACGGCTCGATGAGATTGACAAGGTGCTGTTTGTAGTTGACCGCAAAGACCTCGACTATCAGACGATGAAAGAGTATGACCGCTTCGAGAAAGGCGCGGCAAATTCCAACGGATCGACCGCGGTGCTTAAAAAGCAGCTTGATGATCCTAATGCCAGAATCATCATCACAACCATTCAGAAGCTCTCCAACTTCATAGCCCGCAATCCGCAGCACAAGGTTTACGGCCAGCACACGGTATTGATTTTCGATGAATGCCATCGCTCGCAGTTTGGCGACATGCACAAAGCTATCACCAAGAAGTTCAAGAAATATCACATGTTCGGTTTCACCGGCACACCGATATTCCCCGACAATGCCGGAGCAATACGCAACGTCGAGTTCACAACTACCGAGGGTGCTTTTGGCGACCAACTCCACAGCTACACGATAGTCGATGCCATTCGCGACCAGAACGTGTTGCCGTTCAAGGTTGACTATATCCGCACCATGCGCGAGGAAGATGAAATACTCGATGAGCAGGTGAGCAACATCGACCGTGAGCGAGCATTAATGGCTCCCGAGCGCATCACACTGATATCAAAATACATCATGGAGCACTTCGCGCAGAAAACTCGCCGTGATGCCCGGAGTTACACATTCTCGCGGCTAACCAATGTTACAGAAATAGCCCAATCCCGCAATGTAGGGATGCACCGGGGTGCATCCGCTGTAAAGGAGGTTAAGATCAAAATCCGACTCACCGGTTTCAACTCCATCCTTGCGGTAGCCTCCATACCGTTTGTCAAACTCTATTACACAGAGTTGCAAAAACAAAACGAACTTCTACCGCCCGACAAACGGCTTAAAATCGCAACTATCTTCAGCTACTCGCCTAATGTTGACACAGAAGACGAATCGCCTGAAGATACTGACGGACTCGACCAGCCGAGCCGCGACTTTCTTGAAAAGTGCATCAAAGACTATAATGCCACGTTCGGCACAAGCTACGACACTTCGGCTGACAAATTCCAAAACTACTACAAAGACCTGTCGCTCCGCATGAAAAACCGAGAGGTCGATTTGCTCATTGTGGTAAATATGTTCCTTACAGGCTTCGATGCCACAACGCTTAACACGCTATGGGTTGACAAGAACCTGCGCTATCACGGATTGTTGCAAGCCTATTCGCGCACCAACCGAATACTCAACTCCATCAAAGACCACGGAAATATAGTCTGCTTCCGTAATCTCGAAAAGGCCACCAACGACTGCCTTAAGCTTTTCGGCAACAAGAATGCCGCCGGGCTAATTCTATTGAAGACATTCAATGATTATTTCTCCGGCTATGATGATGAGCAGGGTAAACATCATCCCGGTTGGAAAGAACTTATAGAGGAACTTATCGCAAAATTCCCACTCGGCATTCCAATATTCGGAGAGACCGCAGAGAAAGAGTTTATCAAGCTATTCGGCACAATACTCCGAGCCTTTAATATCCTCGTAACCTTCGATGAATTTGCAGACAACCATATCATTTCTGACGATGATTTTGTTGACTATCGCGGTTTCTATAATGAACTGCATGATAAATATCGTCCAAAGAAAGGAGAACTGACAAACATCAACGACGACCTTGTCTTCGAGATGGAGCTGATGAAGTCTATTGAAATTAATATAGACTATATACTGTACCTTGTGGGACAGCTTGACGGCAACGAGAATCATGACCGCGAGATTATCATAAAGGCTATGAAATCGGTTGAGGCTTCTCCAGATCTCCGCAACAAGAAAGAACTGATTGAAGACTTCATCGAGAGCCATACACCGGAAAATGACGTTCATGACCAATGGCATGAGTTTGTGCGACAGAGCCAGCAACGGCAGATTGAAGAAATAATAACGTCTGAAAAACTCAAACGCGACAAGACACTTGATTTTATCAGTCAATCATTCCGCGAAGGTGGTGTAAAAGAGAGCGGTACAGCCATTGCCGAAATCTTGCCTCCAATGGGGCTGTTCGGTGGCGCAGGTGTCAAGCGGGCAGAGAAGAAGAAATCTGTAATCGCCAAGCTAAAGGATTTTTTTGACCGTTTTTTCGACATATCCGGCGGCGAATTTTATAGACCTGTTTAAAATCCAATTAATACACAACACAAAAAAATTTGGAATACGGGCAATAACAAATGACTTCTTATTTTGCTAAAATTGAATAAAGTGCGTAAATTTGCCGTGCTAAGATTCTTTTTTAGAAAGCACCATGACTAAAGAATATGACTATCTCGTGATAGGCTCCGGCATTGCCGGCATGAGCTTTGCCCTTAAAGTGGCCGGAAAAGGCCGCGTGGCATTGGTCTGCAAGACCACACTCGACGAGGCCAACACCGCTCTTGCCCAAGGAGGCGTGGCATCGGTTACTGACCTTGAAGTCGACGATTTCGAAAAACATATCCACGACACTATGGTAGCCGGTGACTGGCTGAGTGATCCGGAGGCAGTGCGTAAGGTTGTGATCAACGCCCCTGCACAGATCCGCCAACTGATAGACTGGGGTGTCGACTTCGACAAAAAACCCGACGGAAACTTCGACCTGCACCGTGAGGGAGGCCACAGCGAATTCCGCATCCTCCACCATGCCGACAACACAGGATTCGAGATACAGGAAAGTCTGATAGAAGCAGTTAGGAAAAATCCTGCCATTGATGTCTACGAAAACCATTTCGCTATAGAAATCATAACCCAGCACCATCTGGGAAAGATCGTAACCCGCCGCACACCCGACATAACATGTTTCGGCGCATACGTGCTCGATCTTGCCAGCGGACAAGTCGATAAATTCCTGTCCAAAGTCACCCTTATGGCTACCGGAGGAGCCGGTGCGGTATATCAAACAACTACAAATCCACTTGTAGCCACTGGCGACGGCATAGCGATGGTCTACAGAGCCAAAGGTACTGTAAAAGACATGGAATTCATACAATTCCATCCCACAGCGCTATACCATCCCGGCGACAGACCCTCTTTCCTGATCACAGAAGCCATGCGCGGCTATGGTGCGGTGCTTCGCAATCTCAAGGGTGAGGAATTCATGCACAAGTATGATCCAAGACTGTCGCTCGCTCCGCGCGACATTGTGGCTCGTGCAATAGACAGCGAGATGAAGCTTACAGGCGACGACCACGTATATCTCGATGTCACACACAAAGATCCGGAGGAGACAAAACACCACTTCCCGAACATATACCGCAAATGTCTCTCTCTGGGAATAGACATAACAAAAGACTACATACCTGTAGCTCCGGCTGCGCATTATCTCTGCGGTGGAATAAAGGTGGACTCCAACGGAGAATCATCTATAAAACACCTCTATGCCGTAGGCGAATGCTCTTGCACAGGTCTGCATGGCGGCAACCGACTGGCATCAAACTCACTGATCGAGGCAGTGGTATATGCCGATGCCGCAGCCGCACATGCTTCCGAAGCTATCAACGGAATATCCCTGCGCACCGATGTCCCCGACTGGAACGACGAAGGCACAAGACATCCTGAAGAAATGGTACTGATCACACAGAGCATCAAGGAAGTGAATCAGATAATGGGAACATACGTAGGCATCGTGCGCAGCAACCTGCGGCTCGACCGTGCATGGAACCGTCTCGACATATTGTACGAGGAGACCGAGAAATTGTTTAAATGCTCGAAAGCTTCGCGCGAGATCTGCGAACTGCGCAACATAATCAATGTCGGCTATCTGATAATGCGTCAGGCCAAGGAGCGTAAAGAGTCACGCGGACTGCACTACACATTGGATTATCCGCCAACCGACAAGAAAATCGAGTCTTTCTGACGTATCCAAGGTCGGGGCAACCTCTTATGCCCTCCGGGCGTTACTATAATAATGAATCGCTTACTGAGGCATATCATGGCACTGGCTGTCGCGGCATCCTGCATGGCAGGAGCGTATGCCCGTGAGGATACGCCTTTGGAGACATTGATAGAAAATCCCGATGCGGGGCGCAGACCTGTATTCCGTGGCAAATACCACTTCGTGACCGACAGTGGCGATACATGCCTGATGCTTGTCTTCAATGAACTCACCGTATTTCCCGAACTCAAGTTCAAAAACAAAAAAGAGCAGGATTTCTACTGGCGCACGGTGCGCGACGTCCGCCGCACCCTACCGTACGCCAAACTGATTTGCCGCACTATTATAGAAACATACGAGTATATCGAGACATTTCCTACGCAGAAAGAACGTGAAGACTATCTGAAGAAGATGGAGAAATCACTGTTTGAGCAATACAAGCCGGTACTGAAAAAATTGACCAAAGGACAGGCCAAAGTTCTTGTCAAACTCATTCAGCGCGAGACCAACCAGTCAAGCTACGATATTGTGAAAGCATTTCTCGGTTCATTCAGGGCTACTTTTTGGCAAGGTTTCGGACGTCTGTTCGGCGTAAACCTGAAAGGAAAATTCCGTCCGGAAAAGGACCGTAACGATGCCATTATCGAACAAATAGCCGTAGCAATAGAACAAGGTTCTCTGTAGCTGTTTTAGTAATATCCGACAATATGCGCGACTGCACCGACATAAACCATCTGATAAAGGAATATAACGCATACATCACACTCGAACGCGGATTCTCCGAAAACACGCTTGATGCCTACAACAACGACATAAGCAAACTTATCTCATTTTTCAAATCAGAAGGACTCACCTTAGCGGACATAACATCTGAGGATCTGCAGTCGTTTGCCGCAGATCTGTACGATCTCGGAATTTCGGCACGTTCGCGCCGGCGTGTGATCTCCGGAATAAAATCTTTTTTCAATTTCCTTTTAGCCGACAGATATATTGAAGTAAATCCGGCTATCAAGCTCGATACCCCTCAAGTGGGCAAGAAACTCCCTGAAGTGCTGACCGTAGAGGAAATCGATGCAATGGTGGAAAGTATAGATCTGTCAGACTCGCTCGGCATACGCAACCGCGCCATAGTGGAGACTCTGTACGGTTGCGGACTACGTGTATCTGAACTTGTGAACTTAGAAATCTCCAGCGTATATCTCGACGAGGAATTCCTGATAGTACGCGGCAAAGGCGACAAGCAACGCATGGTTCCAATGTCGTCTGAGGCAATAAGATGTATCCGTGAATACCTGCCGGAGCGCATGCACTATGACATAATGAAAGGAGAGGAAAACATATTGTTCCTCAACAGACGCGGCAAGAGACTCACGCGTGTGATGGTGTTCTATATAATCAAGAACCTGGCAGAGCAGGCGGCGATACGAAAAAAAATATCACCGCATACTCTGAGGCATTCATTCGCCACACATCTGCTCGAGGGAGGCGCAAACCTGCGCGCTATACAACAGATGCTCGGACATGAAAGCATATCGACCACATCCGTATATCTGCACCTCGACAATACGCATCTCCGCGACGAGATACTCATGCATCACCCGCGCAACGCAGGAACACACTTATAAGAACTTCTCTGAAGGAGTATATTCCATATCAAAAGCTTCCGCTACAGCCTTAAAGGTGACTGAACCATCCACGATGTTCACACCATCAGCAAGTCCGGGATCGGCCTGACAGGCTTTCTTCCAGCCCATATCCGCAATGCGCACAACATACGGGAGTGTAGCGTTTGTAAGTCCGAGGGTAGATGTACATGGCACAGCTCCGGGAATATTGGCTACAGCATAGTGCACCACTCCATCCACAACATATATCGGCGATGAATGTGTCGTAGGATGCGAAGTCTCGAAACATCCGCCCTGGTCTATGGCCACATCCACAACCACTGATCCCGGCTTCATCAGTCCGAGCATATCCCGGCTGACAAGATGAGGCGCTTTAGCACCAGGAACAAGCACAGACCCAATCACAAGATCTGCCGAAGGCAACTCCTGCTCTATATTGTAAGCAGATGAATACAAGGTATTTACATTTGCAGGCATAATCTCATCAAGCTGGCGCAGGCGCGGAAGTGAAATATCTGTGATAGTGACATCCGCTCCCATTCCGGCAGCCACAAGAGCGGCATTGCTGCCGACTACTCCACCACCGAGCACAAGCACCTTGGCCGGTTTAACACCCGGGATACCACCCATGAGTATCCCGCGGCCGCCCTGTGGCTTCTCCATAAATCGCGCACCTTCCTGCACAGACATCCGTCCGGCCACCTCACTCATGGGAATAAGCAGAGGCAGACGGCCTTCACGGTCGCGCACGGTCTCGTATGCTATGCACACAGCACCTGAGTCAAGCATGGCTTCCGTAAGAGCGCGATCGCAGGCGAAATGGAAGTAAGTGAACACAATCTGCCCCTTGCGTACCAACTTGTACTCCTCGGCAATCGGTTCTTTTACTTTCACGATCATTTCGGCCACGGAATATACCTCGTCTATAGTATCGAGCATACGCGCTCCTGCAGCAACATAATCGCTGTCTGAGAAGCCGCTGCCTATGCCTGCCGTAGACTGTACATACACGGTATGGCCTTTACCGGTCAGTTCTTTTACTCCGGATGGCGTCACAGCTACCCTGTTCTCATTGTTCTTGATCTCTTTAGGGACTCCTATTATCATAGTCTTCATGGATTAAAAGGTAATAATGCCCTAAATTACCAAACTTCGACAAGCCTGCAAAAGAAGATGCTGCTTTTTTTTCAAAAAAATTTTTTTCACCGGTAATTTCACAAACCGGATCATATACCGAACATATCACGGTATATGTCCATCGCAGCTTCTATGTCTTTACTGTCAACTATGATGCCGGGAAGCGGATTTCCAGGCGACTTCATCAGTGTAAAGCTTATTTGCCCGGCCGACGGATTCTTCTTATCATGTCCCATTATCCCGAGCAGAACCTGATAGTCGTCGCAAGTGATATGCAACGGTCCGTAATGTTCCTTCACGAACTCCACTACCGCATACATTCTTTCAGAATCGAAATCCAGAAGCATGCGCGACAATATCAGTTCCACACAGATGCCGAGAGCCACAGCATGACCGTGCGACAGAAAGGCACGGCCTGTCTTCAGTGCAAAAGTCTCGAATGCATGTCCTGCCGTATGACCGAGATTAAGTACGCGCCGCAGTCCCTTCTCACATGGATCTTGTTCTACAACAGACACTTTTATCTCCACACTGCGCCGGACAACTTCAAGAAAACCGTCCGACGATATGTTTTCTTTCGACGGCACATCTTCCAGGATAGAATTTAAGGCTTCATCGCCCTCCAGAATGGCATGCTTTAGCATCTCGGCATATCCCGACATCAATTCATAGTCAGGCAATGTAGAGAAAAAGACCGTGGATATTACAACTGCATCGGGATTCCTGAATGCACCCACTTCATTCTTATAACTGTCAAGATTTATTCCCGTCTTTCCTCCGGATGAAGCATCCACTGCAGCAAGCAGAGTGGTCGGCACATTGATGAATCTTATGCCTCGCTTGAATGTAGCGGCTGCAAAGCCTCCGAGATCACACACCATACCTCCGCCAAGATTTATAAGCAAGGAATTGCGTGTAGCCCCTTCGCGGCAAAGATATCGCCAAACATCTGTCAGCTGGTCAATATTCTTGTTCATGTCGCCACTCTTTACCGTTATTGTCTTCGCATCCCGTAGCAAAGATCCGGCAGATTCCATCAACCGTGGATATACGAACCACTGGCTGTTGGTATCAGTAAGAATGAACACTCGGTCGGGACTCATCGAAGCGATCAGTTGTTCAAGACAACCGGTCACATTGTTGTCGTATATAATCATTCAGCCGAAGTCGTAAGAAGGTTGAACATAAGTATGTGGAAATCTTCGGCAAAAGCCTCCATCGACGGATACACAATTGCAGCACCGGCCTCATACAGTTCGGCGGCGGGTACAGGCCCTGTAGTCAGACCCACAGTGAATACACCGGCGCGGGATGCTGACTCCACACCCAAGGGTGCATTCTCCACAGCCAACGCATGCGAAGGACTCACTCCCGCCATCTGCATGCCGCGTATGTAAGGTTCAGGATGCGGCTTGCCTTTTGTCACATTGCGCGACGTCACCATCATTTCGGCACTGAATGCACCGGGAAAATCCTTTTGCAGACGATCCAGCAATGAAGCCTGTCCCGATCCGGTGACAATAACCCTGCCCAGACCTATTTCCTTCATTTCCTCAAGCAGACGCCTTGCCCCAGGCATAGGACCGACTTCAGGCAGCTGGTTGAAATATTCTGTCTTTTTTCTATACATCCGCTCTTTTTCCTGATCCGTGGCATGACGACCCCACTGCCTCTGTATCAGCAGATCTATTGTAGACGCTCCCGTGCGTCCCTCATAAAGAAAGAATTCATCGCGGGTGCAATCTATGCCCTCCTCCCTGCACAGACGGGCCCACGAGTCGGCATGATTACCCATCGAGTCGTACAGAGTCCCATCCATATCGAGCAAGGCAACCTTAGGATTCACGCATTGGTAGTGCCTCCTGCTCAGAAAGTCCGCTATTATCTGTCTGTGATTCATTTTTTCCATTACTTTTTCCTCTTTTTCTTTTCTTCTTGTCTGACACAGGTGTTGAAGGTGCTTCCATCATGTTTTCATTGATAAACTGCAGTGAATCCACACCTGTGAGTGTATCCACTTCCGAAGCGCGGGCAGCATCGGTAGCCTGCGGACGCACAGATACCTGTAGCGGCACTAACCTTGCATTGTCGACGCCACGTCTGAACACATTGCGTATCTGGCGTATGAGGTTGACCCTCGTAGTATCGACCACACTGATAGGACGCACATCCATACCCTTCTTGAATTTGCTACCGCCAAGACGTATCTTCATCTTGTCCGGCGTACCGGTAATATTGACTCCGAACTTGAATGGTATCGGAGACTTCAGCACAGCCACATGATAGTTGTAGTTCATATTGAAATCATTGCTTCCGAGAACACCAAGTTTATAACGGTCGAAATTGAAACTGAACGGAAATACCTGAAGTTGTGAATTCTCCACAAGAATTTCCACAGACATCGAGTCTATCATGTTGCGGTTCTTGTTTTTGAAGAACAGCCATTTGGAGACGGTCTTGAATGTCTCAGGATCAAGCAGGGTGAGACTGTCGCCGTGTATTTTAAGTGCCGCCTTCAGTGACGGTATATTTATGTCCATGTTTGGATCAATATCGCATGTAGCCGCCATATCGGCATTTATTATACCACCCATATCGCCCAGAAGCGGCAATATGCTATCAACGGCCGGCACAAGTTTCAGAAAGCGTTCTATATTGAATCCTTTGGCCTGCATTCCGAAACCGAAATTCATATCGCCTGGCTCAGGAGCACTATAAAGTGCCGACAGCGATATTGCCCCTACATCGCTTGCTGCCGACAGATTATTCAGATTCAGCGCTCCGCGGTATATCTGCACTTCGCCGCTCATGTCGTGAAGCAGCAGATCGCTGTAGATTATATTTCGGGTGCGTACCGAGATATCAGCATCTACATTCATGGGTATCAACAGAGGTCCTGTACTGTCTATTCCGGCATGAAGCTCATCTATCTGCTTTTGGATAGCCTCATCATCATCGGCATCCGTAAGAACAAGATTTATCGAATCCTTGTGTGCCGTATATGCCGCACCGGCAAAGAATGACGCTGCAATCTGGTTGACATCCAATGTATCGGATTCAATATCAAGTTTTACTTTTATGGGAGTATGTTTCTTTGAAAGTATAGCCCGACGTATATCTGAAATCACACCGTGCATGTTGAGATCGCTTCTGCCTGCCTTGTATTTCAGATTGTAGAGAATCACTGAATCTGTAGTGAATCCTATCTTGAAATCGCTTATACGGTTTCGCAACGGGAACACAGGAGTGAATACGAAAGCTCTACGGGCTTCCACATTGCCACGCACACTCCAGTTTCGCAAAAATTTAGCCATAGGACCGGATACACTCAGATCTATCCACTCGCGCATGGAATCTGCATCCTCATTATGAGTATTACGGCGGCCTGTATTCGATCTGATCATTGCATACAGAGAGTCAGATGAAATATCAGGATACCTCACACGTATAGAATCAGCCATTCTTTTCATACGCGCGCTTATTCTTGGCCTACGTGGATTCAAATGTGCATTCAGATCTATATTGGCCTTGGATAGCATCAGGCGTGAAGTGCGGTTGCCGACCGACACTCGTCCGGCATTGAGTTTTACATCGAATTCAGGCAGACTATCGGCCTGTTTGTAGCGCTTCACCACAGCCATAGCCGAAATCTCGCTAAGGCGTATGCGCGACGTATCGGCAGGAACATCCATTTCCAGAGCACCGAGTCTGAACGATGCACCAACCGGATTGATACGTGTCGTATCCGCGCTATTTTTCTCATTAACGCTTCCTACACCGGCTTTCATACCTGTGAATCTAACAGTGAAATCAGGCTGACGGACATAAGCCGAATCAACGCTGACGGATGCCGTTAGCATATTGGGTGTGCGCAATGTATCCCGTACGAAACGCTCGCTTGTACCGAACTCAAACTGCGCATGACGCGCATAATAGAGTGCCGTGCTGTCAGCAGCTTCGAAATATAGATCCGAAGCATCCACAGATCCCTTCATATAAAGTTTGTGAAACATGGATGCATTAAGATACGACGGACGCACACGCATGTCACTGTTTATAGTTATATCTCCTCCTATTTTTCCACCGGCATAATCGGCCAAAGACTGAGGAAGTTTATCGAGATGTACATTTCCGCTTATTTTACCCTCGAAATATGGATCGGTAAGCAGGTGTGTGAGTTTTCCATTGAGCGAAAGGTCTATACCACGGTTGTGTCCGCGGACATAGAAATCACGTATAATTACCTGAGCTTCGTCAAGATTATCACCTTGACTTATTATATCCACATCCGTAAAAAAGCTGCCGATACGTAGTTTTCCATACGTAAATGAGCAGGCCGGAACAGATATATTGACTTCAGCGACCGGAATAGAACCTGAATCGATGACATACGGTTTATTCAATTTAAGATATGCCTTGACAGATGCATCTGTAGAAAACGCAGACAAACCCATCCGACGTTTCATATCATCCGGAAGTATATCCAATACTTCACTTACCGGCAGAGGATCAATATCCACAGTAAGATAGTCTACTACAGGAGTATCTGAGAAATCCAGCGAAGCATCTACTTTTGCCCTTAGCATGGCCAATTCGACCATGAAATCAGAAATACCGAGACAAGCCGGTTTTTCTTTACTCCAATGAATCTTACCATCGAGACCAAACCTTATGTTCTTTAGATTTATTCCTTCAAGCATATCAGATGCAGCATCGCAACTGAAATCCAGGCTGTAGAGGGGAGCATCTGTGCCTCTGACTTCCAAAGTGTGTATGTCTACAACTGCTGAAATGCTATCCTTCAGATTATAATATCTTATAGGATGTGGGTCAGCCAATACAAAACTGTCGAATTCAATCTCAGGTATAACTGTTGCCGATGTGTCTGGTTCTGGCTGTTGCAAATCCTGTGTCTTGGCTATGTTATAGTTCGAAACACCGTGTCCTACATCAACTATCGTCAGCCTGGGTGAATCTATCCTGAGTTTTTGCAACGATACAACACCCTGTGTCAATTTTAAGAGATTCACTCCTCCTGAGATATTTTTCACAGACAGAAGTGTATCGGCATATTGTGGCAAAGAAGCACGTACACTGTCGGGCAGCGACAACATATCGCGCGACACTACATCAAGACCTTCTACATCCAGATACAGAAAAGGATAATGCCCGCGCAAACTTAGCTCTGCCCTATCGATAGAGATGTCAGCATCGAGTACCGACGATGCCACACGCTCGACAATAGGTGTCAACCTGTCAGGCTGAAGAATCTTCACTGTATATATCAGTATGCCGAACACAAGAAGCACTAAGGCCATAACGGTCCATAAAATTGCCTTGACCATAGTCTTCCACCATGATACATGGCGTCGCGATGCCGGTTTCATTTCTTATTCTTTTTGTTTTTAATTCTTGTTCTTGGCCTGTCGTAGTCCGGTTTCAAAGGAGATGAACCATCGGGACGCACAGTTATATGGAAACAAGCCTGTCTGTATTCATACTTGACATAGCAACGCCCCGCCAACCTCATGTCTTCAATGATCTCGGCAAGCATATTCTTTAGATCAACAGATGTGCGGGGGTGATTTGTTCCATCGCAGATAAATTTATTATATGCGATATCGAATGTGGTAGCATACTGGTGAGCCGAACTATCGACTGCATTGCGGTTGACCCTACGCAGACGCTTCACCGTAGACTCCGTACGCAATACTGATGTAAGACGCATACGGTATTCACCTCCACCGCGCGCCTTGAGACTGTCGTTGAAAGCTTTACCTATATCTGCGGCCAGCTTTGCTGCCTCAGGCACGAGGTATGGGTATGAATGTTTAAGTGTGTCTACAAAATAATATTCACAGCTATTTATCCGCACAAGAGGACGACGGAGATTCCATGCAGATGCCGCGTCCATAACCGGACTTATTCCGACTGAGTCAGCCGCTGATATCTGCACATAGTTACTGTCGTTGAACATACGGTGGAAATTGGAAGAAAAACGACGTGTACGCAGTGACGAACAACCGTCGTCAGGCATCTCAGGAAGATGTTCCATATACACTTCCTCTCCATAGAAACTGTCGAGGAGATTGCCCAGGTATTCCTGCCCGTCCGAGACATAGCCACCGCTGCTACCGGTATCTCCGCCACTGCACGAGGCAAACAAAACAAGCGCGGGTAATATACTGGAAATAATTCTCATACTCCTGCAAATTTAAGAAATTAGAAAATGCCTGACAAACGGTTTACATATTTCATGTGGCGCATAACAAATGTTAAAGGCATAACATTCAGCATATCAGGCACGTTATAATCATGAGATATTAACACTACTGCCATGAACATGAAGACATATATAAAACCCGACGACACGATTTTGCGCGACACACTCTCTGACCTGCAATATGCGGTCACTCAGCTAAACTACACCGAACCTCCGTTCGACAACGAATTCTATGACGATCACCGTAAAGGGCTTTATGTCGACGTCACTACAGGTCAGCCATTATTTCTTTCGTCAGACAAATATGACAGCGGCTGCGGATGGCCGAGTTTTACACGACCTGTCGATAATTCTGTAATAAATGAATTGCCCGACAATTCGGCCGGAATGCACCGCACCGAAGTGCGCAGTTCTGCCGGAAACGCACACTTGGGACATGTCTTCACTGATGGTCCAGCCGATAAAGGAGGCCTTAGATATTGCATAAACAGCGCTGCCCTCGCTTTCATTCCAGCCGACAGAATGCAGGCAGAAGGCTACGGATATTTACTCGACAGACTTGGTTGAAAAAGAGAGTTCAAGACATTTTCAACAATTGTAAATAACCTGTTGAAAGTGTATAAAAACTTTTTCATGCTTTTTGAAAGATCAGTGTTGCATTATTGCTGACAATATCCGTATAGACGATGCAATGGAAATCCAAAACAAGTTGCCACCAAGCTTTCAAAGGCTTTTCAATGCAGTTTTATTCATTTTTAGGTAGGCTATATGGAGTAAAGTTATTAACTTTGCAACTTATAAACAGGATGTTCATAACATGGCTAACACGCTGTATTACAAGCATGACACCTGTTTATAACCATTAATACTACTGATAATATACTTCAATAACCCATATATGCAAGAAAGTGGCATAAAAGTTATTGCTGCTATTAACAGTACTTATTATTATTCTTTTAAAGTTGTTTTTGAAAAAAATTTCTCAAAATATAAATATATGATTGTTGAAAAGACCGGCACACAATCTCTGTCGGAAAAGATACAACAGCTAAAGAAAGAGAAGAATGCTGTCATCCTGGCACACTATTATCAAAAAGGAGAGATTCAGGATGTGGCGGACTATGTAGGCGATTCTCTGGCCTTGGCTCAGATCGCGGCTAAACTTGACAATCCCATCATAGTGCTGTGCGGAGTTCATTTCATGGGAGAAACTGCGAAGATCCTCTGTCCCGATAAAAAAGTACTTGTTCCGGATATGGAAGCAGGATGTTCCCTTGCCGACAGTTGTCCGGCCGACAGATTTGAGGAATTCGTGAAATCCCATCCGGGATATACGGTGGTCAGCTACGTTAACACATCTGCGGCTGTCAAGGCCCTGACCGATGTCGTGGTCACATCTTCAAATGCACGTAACATCGTGGATAGTCTTCCCGCTGACGAAAAAATAATATTCGGACCTGACCGTAATCTTGGAAATTATATAAAGAGTGTCACCGGACGCGACATGATAGTCTGGGATGGAGCATGCCATGTGCATGAACAATTTTCTGTAGACGGAATCGTTGATCTGATGAAACAGCATCCCGGTGCGAAGGTGCTTGTGCATCCTGAATGCCGCAAACCCGTGCAATTGCTGGCCGATGTCATAGGATCTACAGCAGCTTTGCTGGAATATGCGGAAAAGTCGGCGGAGAAGGAATTCATCGTAGCCACTGAAAGTGGTATATTGCACAAGATGAGGCAGCAGTGTCCCGACAAAACTTTTATTCCTGCACCCGCAGCCGACAGTACATGTGCCTGCAACGACTGCTCGTTCATGAAGCTCAACACGATGGAGAAACTATATGCATGTCTGCTCAACGAGACTCCTGAAATCTTCGTGGATGAGGAAATCGCAGAAAAAGCCCGACGCCCGATAATGCGGATGCTCGAGATGTCAGTTAAGAAATAATAAACCTAAGAACCAATCATATCCAATGGAATACAATCACAGAGAGATAGAACAGCGCTGGCAACAATATTGGAAAGACAACCATACATATCGTACAGTAATAGACAGTGAACGTCCTAAATTCTACGTTCTCGACATGTTCCCCTACCCTTCGGGTGCAGGTCTTCATGTAGGACATCCCCTTGGCTATATCGCGAGCGATATATACAGCAGATATAAACGTCTGAAAGGCTTCAACGTACTTCATCCTATGGGATTTGATGCTTACGGTTTGCCGGCTGAGCAATATGCTATCCAGACCGGACAGCATCCGGAGGTCACTACCCGTCAGAATATAGCACGCTATTGTTCGCAGCTCGATAAGATTGGATTCTGTTACGACTGGGATAGGTCTATACGCACATGCGATCCCGGATATTATAAATGGACACAGTGGGCATTCATCCGGATGTTCAACCATTATTATGATACAGCGCTCGACAAGGCTCAGCCAATAGAGAAGTTGGTCGCTCATTTTGAAAAGCAGGGATCGGAAGGTGTCAATGCAGCATGCGGCAAGCAGCTTGACTTCACAGCTGTGGAATGGAATGACATGGATGAGAAGCAGAAAAGCGACGTGCTCATGAACTACCGCCTGGCTTATCTCGGCAATACGATGGTGAACTGGTGTCCGAAACTCGGTACTGTGCTTGCCAACGATGAGGTGAGCGAGGGTGTGTCCGTGCGCGGAGGCTATCCTGTGGAGCAGAAATTGATGTATCAATGGTGTCTGCGCGTATCTGCTTATTCGCAGCGCCTGCTCGACGGACTCGACAGGATAGATTGGAGCGAATCGCTCAAAGAAACACAGCGCAACTGGATCGGACGCAGCGAAGGTGCGGAAATGCGTTTCAAACTTGCAGGAAACGAAGATGTGGAACTTGAGATATTCACAACCCGTGCCGACACTATTTTCGGTGTCACATTCATGGTACTCGCTCCTGAGAGCCGCTATGTGGATGTGGTCACTACCGCTGATCAGCGCGAAGCAGTCGACGAATACATCGCATCTATACGCCATAAGACCGAGCGTGAAAGGATGATAGACAAGAAAGTCAGTGGTGTATTCACAGGCTCGTATGCCGTGAATCCTGTGACCGGAAAGCAGATTCCCATATGGGTCAGCGATTATGTGCTCGCAGGCTATGGTACAGGCGCTATAATGGCAGTGCCGGCGCACGACAGCCGCGACTACGCATTCGCGCGCCATTTCGATCTTCCCGTTATTCCTCTTATTGAGGGTGCTGATGTCAGCGAGCAGAGTTTCGATGCAAAGAGCGGAAAGATGATCAATTCTTCCAACGGCGAACTCGTACTCGATGGACTTGACGTAAAAGATGCGATAGCTGCCACTAAGAAATATATCGAGGATAAGGGTATAGGAAAAGTTAAGGTGAACTACCGTCTTCGCGATGCCATATTCAGCCGCCAGCGTTATTGGGGTGAGCCATTCCCCGTATATTATAAGGATGGTATTCCCTATATGCTTGACGACAGCAAGCTGCCGCTGCTGTTGCCTGCTATCGACAAGTTCCTGCCTACAGAAACAGGAGAGCCTCCGTTGGGAAGAGCTGCAGATTGGAAGACAGACGAAGGTTTCCAGCTCGAACTGTGCACCATGCCGGGATTTGCAGGATCTTCGGCTTATTATCTCAGATACATGGACCCGCACAACGACGATGCCATTGTTTCTGAGGAAGCTAATGGTTACTGGCGCAATGTCGATCTCTATATAGGAGGTATCGAACATGCCACAGGACACCTGATCTACAGCCGTTTCTGGAATAAATTCCTTTTCGACCTCGGAAAGATTGTGGAGGATGAGCCTTTCAGAAAGCTTGTAAACCAAGGTATGATTCAGGGTCGTAGCAACTTTGTATACAGAATCAAGGATACAAATACTTTTGTCTCGGAAGGTCTGAAAGACCAATATGATGTGACTCCCATACACGTCGATGTCAATATCGTGGAGAACGACAGGCTGGATCTTGATAAATTCCGTGCATGGCGTCCTGACTATGCTGATGCTGAATTCATACTCGAAGATGGAAAATATATCTGCGGATGGGCTGTTGAGAAGATGTCGAAATCAATGTTCAATGTGGTTAACCCTGATGATATAGTTGATCGTTATGGTGCTGATACCCTCCGTCTCTACGAGATGTTCCTCGGCCCTCTCGAACAGAGCAAACCCTGGGACACTAACGGTATCGACGGTGTGAACCGCTTCATAAAGAAACTATGGAATCTTTTCTATAAGGGAGATACCATGCTTGTCGACGATACAGCACCTACACGCGACAATCTCAAGAGCATTCATAAGCTAATTAAGAAAGTTGGTTCGGACATTGAGTCATTCTCGTTCAACACTTCTATCAGTGCTTTCATGATATGTGTGAATGAACTTTCGTCGCAGAAGTGCCATAGCCGTGCTGTTCTATCCGATCTACTTGTGGTTCTCGCTCCTTTTGCTCCTCACGTTGCTGAGGAACTTTGGCATGCCATAGGTAATACAACCTCGATATGCGATGCTGCATGGCCTGAGTTCAATGAAGAATACCTGAAGGAAGACACCGTAAATTATGCTGTGAGCTTCAATGGCAAGGCACGTTATAATATACGTGTTGCCGCAGGTACACCCCGCGAGGAGGTAGAGCGTCTGGCTCTCTCCAATGAGAATGCAGCCCGATGGATCGACGGCAAAACTATCCGCAAGATAATTGTTGTGCCGGATAAGATTGTAAACGTAGTAGTAGGCTGAGATATGGAAAGAGAAAAACTGGTGATGGCCACCAACAATGCACATAAGTTGTCGGAGATAAGAAGGATTATCGGCGACCGTATGGATGTATTGTCACTGTCCGACATAGGTTGCCACGATGAGATCCCTGAGACCGGCGATACTCTTGAAGAAAACGCACTGATCAAAGCCAGATGGATCAAGGAGAAGTATGGCTACGACTGCTTTGCCGATGACACGGGTCTTGAGGTTGAAGCTCTTGGCGGAGCACCTGGAGTATATTCCGCAAGATATGCCGGAGAGCATTGCACGCCTGCCGACAATGTGGCCAAGATGCTGCGTGAGATGAAAGATGTGCCATGTGGAAAACGCAATGCATGTTTCCGCACGGTGATAGCTCTTATTCGCGGCGGAGTAACCACTTTGGTCGATGGTAAGGTAGACGGAGTGATCACTACTGAGGTAAGCGGTACTGATGGCTTCGGCTATGATCCGATTTTCCGTCCAGAAGGAAGCGACATCACTTTTGCAGAAATGGATGCTGACTCCAAGAATGCTATAAGTCATCGCGGCAGGGCTACCAGAAAACTGATCGAAGTCCTTGGACTTTGATCTCATATATATTATTAAAGTAAAATTGTGAATACATCCTCTCTATCCTCTATGATTAACTATATGAACCGACGTCTCTGCTGTGTCTTGTTGTTGTCTCTGTTTTCTGTATGCGCATTGATGGCACAGACAGCACCGGGACACTGGAATGTGTACAATCTTTATTCCGACAAGCTCGACCGTGTGGTCGAGACTCCCGATAAGGTTTACTATGTCACAGCCGGAAATCTGTATTCTTTCAGTCCGTCGGACAATGAGACGTTCGCCTACAACACTTTCAATAAGCTCAACGGCACAACCGTGTCGCGCATCGACTACAACTATGACAAAGGTTATCTGTGTATAATATACGATGATGCCAACATAGATCTCCTCTACGACGACGGGCATGTGGTAAGCATGCCCGACATACGAGATGCCGTGTTGAGCTACAGCAAGCAGATTCTTGATGTGAAGTTACGTCCTGAAGGCATATTCATTGCCACTAATTTCGGATTTGTAATCTTCGACGACGAACGTCATCTTGTACGTGAGTCCGCTATTTACGGATCTGAGACTCCGTTTGCTGATACAGATGGTGAGTTGCTGTATATAATAAACGGTGGAGTTCTACGCACCTCTCCTCTTGAAAGCCGTCACAATACACTCAATTCCTTCAGCCAGGTATTCAATGTGAATCAAACATCTGCCTTTGTTACTTCCGGAGGTAATATATTGTTTGTGCACGACAGCGGTGAGCGGCTTCAGTTCATAGACATTGACCGTATTGCTGGAAAAATCGAGCAGTCAACATTGCTTGATAAGCCTGTATCGGATATCCGCGTGTGGAAAGACGGATATTATGTTGTGTCGGAAGATTATATCTATATTCTAGGTAAAGACGGAAAACTGACTGAAAATATCCCTATTCCTCAGATTCTGAAAGGAGAGGATCTGTTTTTCTATGATAGTCCGTATAAGGTATATTCAACCTCCGGAGGTCTTGGCTGCTATGATATAAGCGACGGTAAAGTTACTGTTGTAATGGAACCTGTCCGGGCCGAGAACGCGCTTACGTGCCGCAGAATAGCTTTCCTGATTCCATCAGCCGACGGTAAGCGTATATATGTGAGCAACCTTGGTTCTACTTCGTGGAATAGTGTAGGTACAGGTGATGCGTTCGATCAGATGCAGAAAGTAAATTTGATTGAGAACGGCACTGTGAGCGATCTTACGCCTCTTGGTGGAATGACATACGACAATCCCGAGTTCGACGATCTGAAGGCTTCCTACGACGCTTCAGAGACACCTCTGTTCGGTCCTGCAGGTATGGCAGTGGAAGATCCGGATGATCCTTCCAAATTTTACGTATGCAATGCACTCGAGGGTGTGTTTGTCATAAAGGATGGTGAGCAGGTAGGAAAGATAAACAGTACGAATGCCAAGATTTCGCCAACCTGGGGTGTGAAAGGAGGCCGTACGTTCTGCGTTGCTTTCGACCGAGAAGGCAATATGTATGTAGGCAGTGAATACAACGACAAGGGTGCTCAGCGATTCCAGTCAGTGATCATGCTTCCGGCTTCACTGCGTCGTTCAGGACAGTGGACCGTTTCTGATTGGACAGAACTTCCTCTTAACGGCAGTTTCGGAGGCCGAAAGGATATACGTATGCTTTTCTGCCGTCAGAGCCGTATGGCTTTCTTCATTGACGGAGAGTATAACGGAAAGCTTGTAGCTTACGATACTTCCGGTTCATACTCCAATATCGCCGACGACAAGCATATCGTTTGGGAGACACTTACCGATCAGGATGGAAAAGAATTCAGGCCTGAATACTATACATGTCTTGCCGAAGACAAGCAGGGACGTATATGGGTAGGTACATCGGAAGGTGTAGTGGAACTTACAAATCCGCTGAGAGCCGTACAGCCCGATTTCAGGATTAACCGTATAAAAGTTCCCCGCAACGACGGCACAGGCCTGGCCGATTATCTGCTGTCTACGGATAAGATAACATCCATCGCAGTCGATCACAGCAACCGTAAATGGATAGGCACAGAGGCATCAGGTATTTATCTCGTAAGTGCCAACGGCGATCGTATATTGCAGCACTTCACGCCCGACAACAGTTATCTTCCATCGCTGTCGGTATATGCTCTTGCATGTGATCCTCTCGACAACACCCTTTATATAGGCACTTCTTACGGGCTACTCAGCTACGGTACGGAAGCATCTCCCGGTATGGAAAGCTATGGAGATATAGTGGCATATCCAAATCCTGTGCGTCCCGACTATTCCGGTGATATCACAATCAAGGGACTTATGGATAATTCGCTTGTGAAGATAGCCGACAGCAACGGCAATGTCGTGATGCAGAAGCGCTCGGAGGGTGGTATGGTCACATGGGACGGATGCAATCAGTCGGGGCGTCAGGTGCGTTCAGGTGTATATTATGTGTTTGCGTCGCAGAATTCCGACGGAAATTCAGGCGCGGTGACAAAGATTGTAATAATAAGGTAAAAAGATGAATTCTCTTAAATATACAGACGAAGAAGACAAGTCATTCGGACTGGCGGGTATGTCCATAGCCGCTATGGTATGGGATGAGATAGAAGCTATCGAATCGGTAAGCCTCGATTCGGAAGATTGCAGCAGTGTGGATTTCGCCTCGGATTATGTATATGCTGCTCCGGCAGGTGTATCGGTAAAAAGTGTATGGGAGCAATCTTTTCTCCACTACAGACTTTGTGCACGTCTGCTGATGGCCAATGTAGCATGCAGGGAGATCGTACATCGCAACGAACCAGTGTCGGACTATGCCGTGCGCCAGATGCGCCGTATACTTGCCGAGACAGGTATGGAGCATTGTTCTCTTGAGCAGGACGAGACCGACATGGTCTTTGAAAAGAATTACGATAGTGTGATCCGCATATTCAATCATTCGGCAGTAAGGCAGATTGCCCGGGATTTCGCTTCGGAATTGAAGGAAGCCAGACGTATGTCGGCCTCTGAAATAGCCGAACGTCTGCAACGTCTGCGTATGCTCTGATTATTAACTGATAACCATATAAAAAATACGCTTCCACAATCGCGAGGAAGCGTATTTTTTATGTATGAGTTAAGTCTGTGCTTATTTCACGATCTTTACAACCTTGAGCTGGTGTCCGTTGAGGATAACCTGCACGAGGTATACACCGTTGCCAGCGTTGAGAGCTACGGTAGCAGTGCTTCCTGCCTCAGCGTTGATGACGTTGGACTGTACAGTCTTTCCGTCGAGAGCCACGATGTTGATTGTGTATGCGCCGCCTTCAGCGAAGCGGAAGCTAACCACACCGTTGTATGAAGCTACTTCGAGGTTGCCTTCAGCGAAGGTGTCGTCGATGCCTACAGTACCGGTGATCTCCACGATTTCGGGTTCGGTCATAGTGTGGCTACCCCAGTTGTTTGTCAGGGTAAGGCTTGCATTGTAAGTACCGGGAGCGTTATAAACGACTGTGGCGGTATTGTCGTCAGTCTTATTTACAATTGCACCTGTAAGAATCCAATTGGCATCTGTAGTGATTTCGAGCGATCCTTCGATACCAGGATTGCCGAGCAGATTGTTGTTTGCTTCCTGCTGTACATAGAGACCGTCTTTGGTGATTTCACCACCTGTACCTTCAGCCACAACCATCTTTGCAGTCTTGTCAGCACCTGCCTTACCGAGGTTGGGGAATGTACCGTCGGCATTCATTGTCTCAAATGTGTAGTAGCCTTGTAGTCCTTCGGGAACTTCGCCTTCAGCATAACCATTCATGGCCTGGATTACTTCATCAGCGCTCAGAGCCTTATTCCATACCTGCACTTCGTCCACAGCACCATTGAATGCAGCCTTGTAGACACCGCTACCACCGATGTGGATATTGGCAATTACGTCCTGTTTAACGCGTGAGTCTGATTTGTAATCCGAGCGACGCTTGGCAAATGTTGCAGTGGTCTGCTTGATAAGCTTGCCGTTGATGTACATACACTGTCTCTTTGCGGATGTCTGTGTCACCACAAGATGATACCATGAACCTTCAGATAGCTGGTAGTCTGTAGAAATCATGTTGTTCCAGGGATCCTGGTGCGATGTCCAGCCCATTACATTATAAGAGATTTCATTACCCTTGGTTGTGCCCATTGTCATAGAGCTTCCGTCCGATGCCAGAATATTCTGACCTGCGCCACGGATCTGTACCCAGAGGTCGCCCCAGTTGTTGTGAGGCCATTCGTCAGCGATAGTATTCTTGCTGATGAGGTTTGTACCGTTGCTCAGGTGAGCGAAGCTTTCGGGCTTGAACCACAGGGCGTACGAGTATTCGTTGCCTTCCTGGATCTCGCCGGGGATCTGAAGCATCTGCGGGTCGGTAACAAGTATGGCGCGGGATACCTTGCCTTCGCCTTCGCGTGCGGTGTAAGAGTATGTGACTTCTTCTGCAGTGTTGGCTGAAGACTTGTCTACCGAGATGGATGTGATCTCAGGTGTCGATCCGGTAGCTTCGGGAGTCACCTGGATCTTGCCACGCATCATGTTCACGTTGCCCTTGTTGTCGGTGACGCGGAGGTCATACAGGCCGATTTCAGCGAGCTTGGTTGTGATGGATGCTGTATTCTCAGCAGTGGATACTACATTTCCGGATGTAGCGCTGATGATTTCCCACTTCTGGGGTGCTGCGGCCATGTCGTCTACGAGTTTCACAGTGAATGTCTCGTTGGGCTTGATTACAGTCTTGTTGACTTCGAGATCGGATACTTCTTCGTAAGGGATATCCTGATATTCGCTCCATGCGATGTCGCTCACATTGTTGTTGTACATGTCGCCGTTGGGAGATACGGCACGTACACCGAAGCGGGCGCGGCGTCCTTCATAACCGCTCTTGATAGGTGCACCTACAACGTATGCAGCCCAGGAAGGAGTGGCTGTTACGAGAGTGGGTTCCTGATTTTCCTGCTGAACGAAGATTTCATAGTACCATGTATCAACTTCGTCGTTGTAGGTCTTCATCTCGCCTGATTCTTCCTTGGCGGCGTAGCGCATCTTGAAGTCTACTGAATTGTAGTGTCCGCGGAGAACCTCCACTTCCTTTACAGCGGGTTTCACGGGAGCGAAAGTCTGAGCTGGGTCGCGCAGGGCGATCTCACCTACGTAAGTCTTATAGTCAGCGGTAGTGTTTTCAACAACAAGACCGATCATGGCGATCTGTCCTGACTCAACACCGAGATCAGAGAGCTTTGCAGTGAAAGTGTTCCATTCACCGGGCTTTCCGGCGGGAACAGCGATCTGCTTGTAGTCTGTGACTGCGCCCTTGAGCGAAACGAACAGCTTCAGGTGGCTGTCGGCAGAACCCATAGGCTTGTATACGATAGAGAGTTCCTCGTTGGGCTTGGCCTCAAGGAGAGTCTTGAACAGCTTGACGCGCGAGAAATTGGTAGCGCCTGAAAGGCTGAGGCAAGAACCTCCGAACCAAGCGTCGTCCCACATCAGTTCAGCTTTCACAAAGCCGGCAAGGCTTGCTTCAGTAGCATTGTCGGAAGCGTCAGTAATCCACCAGCGCCAAGTGGGGAGGAAGTCCTGAGTACCGAGGTTGTACCATTTGCTGTCGAAAGCGACTTCGCCACGGTTGTAGAACTTCTGGCCATTGCCGAGGCTGAAGCGAGTCACGAAAGGCAACTGCTGGATGGTGGACTTTGCAGTCATCATGTCGGCAAGACCGTGGAATTTGGTCAGAGACGATAGCGCGAGGCTACTGTTCTCATATAAATCCGGACGAACAGCGGGGTTATTGTTACCACCGTTTGCGATCAGTTCCTGTTTTTTGAGGTATGCGCGCTGCAGAGCGATGTCGCTTGTACCGTAGTCAGTGGAGCTTTCGTGGATGAGGTTCTGACGGTGTGCACCCCAGAAGCCGATGGATACTTTTTTCTTCTTGATCCAATTCCAGCCTTCAGAGCTTGTGCCTTTCCAGCGCTTGAGGCCGCGTCCCTGGATATCGAAGCCTGCATATACGTCGTAGCTCGAACGGTTTAGTTTTGCAGCAGTTGTCTCAATAGTCGAGAAGTGTCCTTCGCTCCAGTTATAGTTGAGGAAGAACATGTCGGACATCTTGTGGTCGGCAGAACCGAATACCACTTCGTTGTCAACGAGACCGTAGTCGAAGCGTATCTGACCGTAGTCGTTTGTACCGGCATACCAGTGTACCTCAAATTTCCAGCCTATCTCGTCGGCTATTTTGTGGCACTCAGCGAAGAAGTCGGACAGAAGGGTCATTGAAGCCTGGTTTGATCCGAATTCAGAGTTGAAACCGACTGCGTTGATACCGTAATATTTCAGCAGCTTGACAAGTTTCTCGGCATACATGAATTTACCGCTGGAATCTTTTTTGCACAATGTGGCAAATTTCCTACTCTCGGCAGTTGTATTCCATGAGGTGTTGAAAGTTACAGTTGTTGAGTAGGCAATGGTCCAGCAGCAGCCTACAGATGTACCGTTCTTGGCTGCGACGTCGCTCAGGCCGGCTGTACAGCGGAAGAATGGCGAAGTCCAGTTAGAGAACATGTCGGTGTAGGACCACATGCTGTAGTTATCACCCTCGAAGCAGTAGCGGGGGAAGGTGAACCAGGTGCTTGTGGGGTCTGTAGCGCCGTAGAATCCGCAGAACTTACGGTCGTAAGGAGCGTCAGGGTTGGCGTCGTAAGTATCGTTCTCCTTGCTGATGCGCTCCAGAGGACGTGTACGCGATTTGAAGAACTCGTCGTCCATCTTGCTTACACCTGCAGGAGGTGTGCCGATCTCCCATTCGGGAAACCATGTCGGGAACGAACCATCTGTAGCGAAATCCATACCACCGATGTCGAGCGGATGGGTCGGCGTAGCCTGACCCATTGCAGCGCCTGCAGCAAGGATGGTCATGGACAATAGCAATGATTGTCTTTTCATTTAATTTAAATTAAAGGTTAACGATATGAGTTAATATAAATTATGCTGAATGCAAAGATAGCTAAATTTCTATGAATATAGCCTGCATTAATGTGAAAAATATAAGTGGAAGTCCCTTTTTGCGTATAGGTATTTAAGTCTGTGCTTATTTCACGATCTTCACGACCTTGAGCTGGTGTCCGTTGAGGATAACCTGCACGAGATATACACCGTTGCCAGCGTTGAGAGCTACGGTAGCAGTGCTTCCTGCCTCAGCGTTGATGACGTTGGACTGTACAGTCTTTCCGTCGAGAGCCACGATGTTGATTGTGTATGCGCCGCCTTCAGCGAAGCGGAAGCTAACCACACCGTTGTATGAAGCTACTTCGAGGTTGCCTTCAGCGAAGGTGTCGTCGATGCCTACAGTACCGGTGATCTCCACGATTTCGGGTTCAGTCATTGTGTGGCTGCCCCAACCGTTCTTGAGAGTGAGTTCCACGTCGTGCTTGCCGGGGTTATAGTATACCACAGTGGCAGTGTTTCCGTCGGTAGCCTCTACAGAAGCCTGGTTGCCGACGTTCCATTCAGCGGTTGTGGTCACGTCGAGCGAGCCGGGGATACCCGGGTTGCCAAGAAGCGAGTTGTCGGCAACCTGCTGATCGTAGACAGCACCGGAGGTGTCTTCACCACCTGAACCGTTTGCGATCACCATTTTTGCAGTCTTGTCAGCACCAGCCTTACCGAGGTTGGGGAATGTGCCGTCTTCATTCATTGTTTCGAATGTATAGTATCCGGCAAGACCGTCAGGAATTGAATTTTCGTCATATCCGTTCATTGCTTCAATGACTTCTGCTGCAGTCAGAGGCTTTGTCCATACCTGCACTTCGTCCACAGCACCGTTGAAAGCTGCCTTGTAGACACCGCTGCCTCCGATGTGGATGTTGGCAGGACTTGTGCCGTCGAATCGACGGTAAGACCATGATGCGTTTCCGCTTGCAGCGAGTTTACCGTTGAAGTAGATGCACTGGTTGTTGGATTCGTCGTGTGTCACTACTACGTGATTCCAGCTGCCTGGTTCAACAGAGTAACCGATGGTGAGCAGCGGACCGTAGGCCTGCTGGTGAGCAGTCCAACCCATAGTGTTGAATGAGATTTCATTCTTACCGCATTTTCCTGCTGTACCGGCGTCGTCGCCCTGACGGTTGGAGTAGCCCTGTCCTTCCGGACGGATCTGTACCCAGAGGTCGCCCCAGTTGTTGTGAGGCCAGCTGACTGCTGTAGTGTTCTTGCTGATGAGGTTTGTACCGTTGCTCAGGTGAGCGAATTCATCAGCCTTGAACCATAGAGCGTAGGAGTAAGACTTTCCTGACTGTATGCCGCCGGGGATCTGGAGCATTTCGGGGTCTTTTACTTTTATAGCGCGTGACACCTTGCCTTCGCCTTCGCGGGCTGTGTAGGAGTATGTCACTTCCTCGGCTGTCTCTGCTGTAGACTTGTCGACAGAGATAGATGTGATCTCAGGAGTTGCACCTGTAGCTTCGGGTGTCACCTGGATCTTGGCACGCATGAGTGTAGATGTACCGTTGCTGTCGGTCAGGCGCAGGTCGTATACACCGATTTCTGCAAGCTTGGTTGTGATAGATGCTGCATCACTTACAGTAGCTACAACATTGCCTGTGGCTGCACTGAGGATTTCCCATTTCTTAGCTGCGGGAGCCATGTCGTCGACATACTTCACTGTGAATGTTTCGTTGGGCTTGATGACCACTTTGTTCACATCGAGGTCTGTCAGGGTCTGGTTGTAGGGAATATCCTGATATTCGCTCCAGGAGATGTCGCTGACATTGTTGTTGTACATGTCGCCGTTGGGCGATACGGCACGTACACCGAAGCGGGCGCGACGTCCTTCATAACCGCTCTTGATAGGTGCACCGATCACGTATGCAGCCCAGGAGGGAGTAGCTGTAAGAAGTACGGGTTCTCCATTTTCCTGCTGGATGAAGATTTCGTAGTACCAGGTGTCCACTTCGTCGTTGTAGGTCTTTTCTTCGCCTGATTCTTCCTTGGAAGCGTAGCGGATCTTGAAGTCGATAGCGTTGTAGCGTCCGCGGAGAATCTCAACTTCCTTGACTGCAGGCTTAACGGGAGCGAATGTCTTGGCGGGATCGCGGAGAGCCATTTCACCTACGTATGTTGTATAGTCAGAACCTGTGTTCTCAACTACAAGACCCATCAGGACGATGTCGCCGGATGTAACGCCGAGATCTGAAAGTTTTGCGGTGAATGTGTTCCATTCTCCGGCTTTGCCTGCGGGAACAGCGATTTCCTTGTATTCAGTGGGTGCGCTCTTGAGCGATACGAACATCTTCAGGTGGCTGTCGGCAGATCCTACGGGCTTGTAGACGATCGAGAGTTCCTCGTCGGCCTTTGCAGGCAGGAATGTCTTGAACATTTTCACGCGGGAGAAGTCTGTAGCTCCGGACAGTTTCATACAAGAACCGCCGAACCATGCTTCGTCCCAGGTAATTTCAGCCTTTACGAATGAAGACAGGCTTGCGGTAGTGGCTGCGTCGGTTGCATCAGTGATCCACCAGCGCCATGTGGGCAGGTAATCCTGAGTACCGAGGTTGTACCATTTGCTGTCGAAAGACAATTCACCGCGGTTGTAGAAACCGAGACCGTTGCCCATGTTGAAACGGCTGACGAAAGGCATTGTCTGGATCGACGACTTGGCGCGCATCAGGTTGGCGAGGCCGTGGAATCCGTTTGTACCTTCAAGAGAGGATATGCTGAGCGATGTGCTTTTGATAGACGGACGTACTGCCGGATTACCGTTACCACCGCTGGTGATCAGTTCCTGTTTCTTGAGGTAAGCCTGCTGGATTGCAAGGTCGCTTGTACCGTAGTCATTGGAGCTTTCGTGGATGAGGTTCTGACGGTGTGCGCCCCAGAAGCTTAATGATACCTCGGAATTGTGCAGTGCGTCCCAGTTTGCTCTAAGACCTGAGCCCTGGATGTCGAAGCCAGCAAAGACGTCGTAGCTTGAGCGGTTGAGAGCTTTAGCGCCGTCGGGAATACTGTTGAGCGTGATTGAACCCCAACCATAGTTTATGAACAGCATGTCGACGCTGCGGTTATTTGCATCGCCGAAGATTTTCTTAAAGCCGGAAAGTCCGCTTATAGCGCTACCTGTATAGCCGCTGTCTCCGGTGTGTCCGTACCAGTGAACTTCGAAAGTCCAGTCAAGATCCTTGGCTATTCTGTGGCATTCTGCGAAGAAGTCGGCCAGAATAGACATGGATGCACTGTTTGCTGAGAATTCCGAGTTGAACGACAGTGCTGAGATGCCGTAGTATTTCATCAGCTTGACAATCTTCTCTGCGTAGAGGAATTTACCGCTGCTGTCTTTGTCGCAGATCATACCCATCTTCTTGCTGTAAGCATTCGAACGGTATGCGGTATTCCAAGTCATTGATTGCAACCAAGGTATGGCCCAGTTTACACCTACAGAAGCGCCGTTCTTGGCAGCGACGTCACTCAGACCGGCCGTGCAGCGGAAGAATGGTGCTGTCCAGTTGGAGAACATGTCGGTATAGTTCCACATGCTGTAGCTGTCGCCTTCGAAGCAGTAGCGCGGGAGGGTGTACCATGTGTCGGTAGGGTCTGTAGCTCCGTAGAATCCGCAGAACTTACGCTCGTATGGAGCGTTGAGGTTGGGATCGACTACGTCATTTTCCTCAGAAATGTGTGCTACCGGGCGAGTACGTGAGATGAAGAATTCGTCGTCCATCTTGCTTACGCCTGTAGGCGGATTACCGATCACCCATGCCGGAAACCAAGTGGTGAATGTTTCGTTGGAGTAATCAAGGTCGTTGAAATCCTTCGGGTGGGTTGGCGTACTTTGTGCCATACCTGCCGCTGAAGCCATCAATGCCATTGACAATAGTAGTGATTGTCTTTTCATTTAAAATGCTTTAAGGTAAGTATTAAGGTTAATTGAAGAATCGAGTTATATCTGTGGATAATATTTATTTTGCAAATATATTGAAATTTTTTTACAATTATTATTGTTTATGAAAAAAAAGACGCCCCACAGATATGTGGAAGCGTCTTTTTCAGTATTGGAGTTAAGTCTATGCTTACTTCACGATCTTTACAACCTTGAGCTGGTGTCCGTTGAGGATAACCTGCACGAGGTATACACCGTTGCCAGCGTTGAGAGCTACGGTAGCAGTGCTTCCTGCCTCAGCGTTGATGACGTTGGACTGTACAGTCTTTCCGTCGAGAGCCACGATGTTGATTGTGTATGCGCCGCCTTCAGCGAAGCGGAAGCTAACCACACCGTTGTATGAAGCTACTTCGAGGTTGCCTTCAGCGAAGGTGTCGTCGATGCCTACAGTACCGGTGATCTCCACGATTTCGGGTTCAGTCATTGTGTGGCTGCCCCAACCGTTCTTGAGAGTGAGTTCCACGTCGTGCTTGCCGGGGTTATAGTATACCACAGTGGCAGTGTTTCCGTCGGTAGCCTCTACAGAAGCCTGGTTGCCGACGTTCCATTCAGCGGTTGTGGTCACGTCGAGAGTACCTTCGATGCCCGGGTTGCCCAGGAGTGTGTTGTCTGCAACCTGCTGATCATATACAGCACCGGAAGTATTCTCACCACCTGAACCGTTTGCAACTACTATCTTGGCAGTCTTGTCAGCACCGGCCTTACCGAGGTTGGGGAATGTTCCGTCGGCATTAATTGTCTCGAATGTGTAGTAACCCTGAAGTCCTGCAGGAACTTCGCCTTCTGCGTAACCGTTCATTGCTTCAATGACTTCTGCTGCAGAAAGTGCCTTGTTCCATACCTGTACTTCGTCCACAGCACCGTTGAAAGCTGCTTTGTAGACACCGCTACCACCGATGTGGATATTGGCAATTACGTCCTGTTTAACGCGTGAGTCTGATTTGTAATCCGAGCGACGCTTTGCAAATGTTGCAGTGGTATGCTTGATAAGCTTGCCGTTGATATAGATGCACTGCTCCTTGCCGGAAGTCTGTGTTACAACGAGGTGATACCAAGCACCTTCCGACAGATTATAACCTGTTGTGGTCATGTTGATCCAAGGATCCTGATGTGCTTCCCAACCCATTACGTTGAATGAGATTTCGTTGCCTTCTGTTTTGCTGCCGGAGTCTCCGCCTGTGTAGCTGGTTGCGAGGGTCTGGCCTGCGCCACGGATCTGTACCCAGAGGTCGCCCCAGTTGTTGTGAGGCCATTCGTCAGCGATAGTATTCTTGCTGATGAGGTTTGTACCGTTGCTCAGGTGTGCGAACGCATCAGCCTTGAACCACAGGGCGTACGAGTATTCGTTGCCTTCCTGGATTTCGCCGGGGATCTGAAGCATCTGCGGGTCGGAAACGAGTACAGCGCGAGACACCTTGCCTTCGCCTTCGCGACCGGTGTAAGAGTATGTGACTTCCTCTGCAGTTTCCGCTGTCGATTTGTCTACCGAAATGGATGTGATCTCAGGTGTTGCACCTGTTGCTTCAGGTGTTACCTGAATCTTGGAACGCATCATGTTCACGTTGCCCTTGTTGTCGGTGACGCGGAGGTCATACACGCCGATTTCAGCAAGTTTAGTGGTTACTGAAGATGCGTTCTCCGAAGAAGCGACTACATCGCCAGTTATCGCGCTGATGATTTCCCACTTCTGAGCAGCGGGAGCCATGTCATCGACATATTTTACCGTGAATGTCTCGTTGGGCTTGATCACAGCTTTGTTCACCTCAAGATCGGTGAGAGACTGGTCGTAAGGAATGTCCATATACTCGCTCCATGCGATATCGCTGACATTGTTGTTGTACATGTCGCCGTTGGGCGATACGGCACGCACACCGAAGCGGGCGCGGCGTCCTTCATAACCGCTCTTGATAGGTGCACCGATCACGTATGCAGCCCAGGAAGGAGTGGCTGTTACGAGAGTGGGTTCCTGATTTTCCTGCTGAACGAAGATCTCGTAGTACCATGTATCCACTTCGTCGTTGTAGGTCTTCATCTCGCCAGATTCTTCCTTGGCGGCGTAGCGCATCTTGAAGTCGATTGCATTGTAGCGTCCGCGGAGGAGTTCCACTTCCTTTACAGCGGGTTTCACGGGAGCGAAAGTCTGAGCGGGGTCGCGCAGGGCGATCTCGCCTACGTAAGTCTTATAGTCAGCAGTAGTGTTTTCAACCACAAGACCGATGAGTGCTACCTGACCATCGTTGACACCGAGATCAGAGAGCTTGGCGGTGAAAGTGTTCCATTCACCGGCTTTGCCTGCGGGGACAGCTATTTCCTTGTAGTCTGTGACTGCGCCTTTGAGCGAAACGAACAGCTTCAGGTGGCTGTCGGTTGAGCCTACGGGCTTGTATACGATAGAGAGTTCCTCGTTGGGCTTGGCCTCGAGGAGAGTCTTGAACAGTTTCACGCGAGAGAATGTGGTAGCGCCTGAAAGGCTGAGGCAGGAACCTCCGAACCAAGCGTCGTCCCACATCAGTTCAGCTTTCACAAAGCCGGCAAGGCTTGCTTCAGTAGCATTGTCGGAAGCGTCAGTAATCCACCAGCGCCAAGTGGGGAGGAAGTCCTGAGTACCGAGGTTGTACCACTTGCTGTCGAAAGCGACTTCGCCACGGTTGTAGAACTTCTGGCCGTTGCCGAGGCTGAAGCGAGTCACGAAGGGCAACTGCTGGATGGTTGACTTTGCAGTCATCATCTCGGCAAGACCGTGGAACTTGGTCAGGCCTGCGTTGCCGAGACCTGCAAGGTTCTCGTTGATTGCCGGGCGTACGGCGGGGTTGTTGTTACCACCGTTGGAGATCAGCTCCTGCTTCTTGAGATAAGCCTGCTGCAGAGCAAGGTCGCTTGTACCGTAGTCTGTGGAGCTTTCGTGAATCATGTTCTGTTTGTGCGCGCCCCAGAAACCGATTGATACAGGGTTAGCCTTGATCCAGTTCCAGCCTCCGTAGTTGGTGTATGTAGTTCTGCGTACACCGCGTCCCTGGATGTCGAAGCCTGCGAATACATCGTAGCTTGAGCGGTTGAGTTTGGCTGCAGCTGCTTCCATTCCGTTGAGCTGGCTCTGAGACCAGTTGTAGTTCAGGAAGAGCATGTCGGTCATCTTATGGTCAGCAGTACCGAAGATAGTGCTATTGTTGTCGAGACCCCTGTCGAATGCGATGGAGCCGTTGTCGTTTGTACCGGCATACCAGTGCACTTCGAACTTCCAGCCTATCTCGTCGGCAATCTTGTGGCATTCTGCGAAGAAGTCGGCCAGAAGGGTCATTGAACCTGCGTTTGAAGAAAATTCCGAGTTGAAACCGAGAGCGCTGATACCGTAATACTTCATTAGTTTGACAAGCTTCTCGGCATACAAGAATTTACCGTCGGAATCTTTTTTGCACAATGCGGCGAATTTCTTACCTTCGGTGCTTGATACATACGATGTATTGAATGTGATGTATCTGTTGTAGGCAATGGTCCAGCAGCAGCCTACGGATGCACCGTTCTTGGCAGCGACGTCGCTCAGGCCGGCTGTACAGCGGAAGAATGGCGAAGTCCAGTTGGAGAACATGTCGGTGTAGGACCACATGCTGTAGTTATCACCCTCGAAGCAGTAGCGGGGGAAGGTGAACCAGGTGCTTGTGGGGTCTGTAGCGCCGTAGAATCCGCAGAACTTACGGTCGTAAGGAGCGTCAGGGTTGGCGTCGTAAGTATCGTTCTCCTTGCTGATGCGCTCCAGAGGACGTGTACGCGATTTGAAGAACTCGTCGTCCATCTTGCTTACACCTGCAGGAGGTGTACCGATCTCCCATGCGGGAAACCAGTCCGGGAACGAGGCATCTGAAGCGAAATCTATACCTTCGATGTCGAGCGGATGGGTAGGTGTAGCCTGTCCCATCGCAGCGCCTGCGGTAAGAATCGCCATGGAAAGAAAGAGTGAGGATCTCTTCATGGATAATGATGTTTTTGGTTAAAGAAAACTTAAATATTTGAATTGATAATATGCGGATGCTGCCTGTATTTATGGTACAGAGATTGAGACACACTATGTCTTCAACTGACAAAAATAATCATTATCTGCATCTTTATCTGAATTTTATCTTTAATTAGCACAATTTAACAAAAGTTTGCGTTATATTCCGACTATATTGCGGACCACAGTCCAAAATACGAGCATAGACAGAATAGTGTAAACAGCGGGCTTGCTCAGGAGCGCGTGTCTGAGACACGGGTGTTTATCTGTCCATTCGACGAATGCATACAGGATTCCAAGGGGTATGAGCATCAATGCGCCGGGATTGAAAGCTATGGCCCTGGCAATCTGTCCGTGAAGCAGTGCGTGCAACGCGCGTTGCGATCCGCATCCGGGACAATTAAGACCGGTTATTAGCTTGAATGTGCATTGAGGCATATGCGCCGAGGTAGGATCGACTACATAATATATAGTCAATACAATGGCCGCGACTATTATAGCCGCGGCCACTATGATGCGTCGCTTTCGCAGGATCATAACCAGAACAGCATCTTTGTAAATCCTGTCATATATGCCAGCGGGGCGCTGAGAAGCCCGCATACGATTGACAATATCAGCCAGAGCTGTGCCCGTTCGGATGCGCGCACAGCACCGGCATAGTCGTTGGCCATATAGCGTGAGCTGACCTGAGATGAATATATGATGGACACGATGCCGAGCGGCAGACAGCAGCAGATGGTGGTCAGTATGGCCCAGGCCAGATAGGATGGAGGGCATGGAGGCATGGGCTGCTGTGAATTGTCTCTGCCGAATCCGTTGTATGGCTGCTGTTGGTTGTAGCTGGTGCGTGGTCCGAATGCCGATGGTCCGCCGTAGAAGATTTGCGCGGTCAGTGGCGCGTTGCAGGCCATAGTCCAGTCGGGCAGACCTTCGTACCATATGGGTGTCTCTGGACGTATGCCTGTGGATGGCAGTTGTTCCAGAGTGAACGGCCCTTGTCTTTGTCCGTCGAGCTGAATCCAAATTTTTGTGTCCATTCTTGTTCTTTCTCTTTGTGTATGGTTGATCAGAAGAATTTCACCTGTTCGCCGAGTATGTCGGAGAGCAGGTTGTTGGCCAGGCGGCTCGCGCCGAGGCGGAAGTGTTCGTTGTTGAGCCAAGCTTCGCCAAGCACTTCCTTGATTATGGTATAGTAGGCCACGGCGTCTTCGGTGGATGCCACACCGCCTGCGGCCTTGAAACCTACCATTGCTCCGGTGGCCTCGTGATATTCCTTGATACACTGTGCCATTACGTAGGCTGCTTCGAGCGATGCGCCTGGATAGCCCTTGCCTGTGGAAGTCTTAAGGAAGTCTGCACCGGAATATAGAGAGAGTATCGATGCGGCGCGGATATTGGCTGCGGTCTGGAGTGCGCCTGTCTCGAGTATCACTTTCAGTTTAGCTCCGCGGCAGGAATCCTTGAGTTCGGAAATCTCGTCGCTTACGGCCTCATAGTCGCCGTCGAGGAAGTTGCCGACATTCAGCACTATGTCTATCTCGTCTGCTCCGGAGGCAACGGCAAGAGCAGTCTCGGCCATCTTTACCTCAGGGAAAGTCTGCGACGAAGGGAAGCCGCCGGAAACGCATGCCACGCGGACATCCGTCACATCGAGTACGGTGCGCACTATCTCGGCGAAGTTGGGATACACGCAGATCGCGGCCACATTCTTCAGGTCGGGATGTTCGTCGTCGAATGCGTTGACACGCTCTACGAAAGATGCCACGCTCTGGGTGGAGTCGGTGGCGTTGAGAGTGGTCAGGTCGATGGTGTTGAACAGGAAGCGGTATACTTCCTGAGTCTTGTTTTCTTCGAGATGCTCGGCGAGTATTTTCTCTACTGCCGCTTTCACCTGGGCGTCGTCGGTTATGACCTTCGAGGCCGCTACCTTGTCGTGATATTTGTCGCTCATATTTATCGATTTATTAATTGTTTGTCATTCTTGAGGGTTGGTGCGTAGTTTCGGGTTGGATGTGTGCCGTGTGGCATCGCGAGTGGTCTTCTTGACGATGTTCCGTTCAATGGCTTCGGTGAGGTCTATCCCGGTCTGATTGGCAATTGCCGCCACTACCCACATCACGTCGGCCAGTTCGTCGGCCAGATTGAGTGTCTCGCCGGATTTGGTCGACTGGTCGCCGTAGACACGTGCCATCACACGTGCTACCTCGCCTGTCTCCTCGGCCAGTACGGCCATATTGGTCAGCGGCGAGAAATACCGAACTCCCGTTGTGGTTATATATCCGTCCACGGCTTTTTGCAGGCCGCTGATTGTCATCTCTGTTGCTTTATCTACGGTATCTGCCATCGTGTCACTTTATTTCTTCCTCGGGTTCGTCGAGATCGTCGTATTTCTGAAACAGGAAGTCGTTGTAAGGGAAGCGTTGCAGGTGTATCTCCTTGGCACGCTCGTAGATTTTCTTTTTCAGTTCGTCGATGTTGATTCCTTTCTTTGCAGAGATGAACACGCAGTCATCGCCCGTGCGCGACATCCAAGTGCGCTTCAGTTCGTCGAGCGATATATTCTCGCGTGTGGCGGGTGTGAGGTCATCGGCATCCTTGGGGACGTATGTGAAAGCGTCGATCTTATTGAACACCATGATCATCGGCTTGGGTTCCATGCCCTTGCAAATATCCTTGAGCGTGTTGTTGACAACCTCAATCTGTTCTTCGAAATTGGGATGCGATATATCTACCACATGAAGCAGTATGTCCGCCTCGCGCACCTCGTCGAGAGTCGACTTGAACGAGTCGACAAGGTGAGTGGGCAGCTTGCGGATAAATCCTACCGTGTCGGTGAGCAGGAAGGGCAGGTTGTCGATTATCACCTTGCGTACGGTGGTGTCGAGTGTGGCGAAAAGCTTGTTTTCGGCGAATACCTCGCTCTTGCTCAGGAGATTCATGAGTGTGGATTTGCCCACATTGGTGTAGCCTACAAGTGCCACGCGGGTAAGCTTGCCACGGTTTTTTCTCTGTATTGCCTTCTGCCGGTCTATGCTCCGTAACTCCTCTTTCAGACGGCTTATCTTGTCGAGGATGATACGGCGGTCGGTCTCGATCTGTGTCTCACCCGGACCGCGCATACCGATACCACCGCGTTGGCGCTCGAGGTGAGTCCACATGCGGGTCAGTCGCGGAAGCAGATACTGATATTGGGCCAGTTCTACCTGCGCTTTGGCGTTGGCTGTCTGTGCGCGTTTGGCAAATATGTCGAGTATCAGGCTCGTGCGGTCGAGGACCTTCACCTGAAGTTCGCGTTCGAGATTTGACACCTGCTTTGTAGTCAGATCATCGTCGAAGATAACCATAGCTATGGAATTTTCTTCGGTATATGCCTTGATTTCATCAAGTTTGCCTTTGCCGACAAAGGTACGCGGGTTTGGATAGTCGAGCTTCTGGGTGAAGCGCGCTACCGTCTCCGCTCCGGCCGTATCGGCCAGAAATGCCAGTTCGTCGAGATATTCGTTGGAGCGTTCCTCGTTCTGGCGTGGAGTTATGAGTCCGACAAGGACGGCGCGTTCGTGGGCCGTAGGGTCGAATGGAGTGTTGACTTTCATCTGAACTGTCGATTTTTGTGCAAAAATAGTGAGTCTGGACTTTAATAACAAATTTAGAGCGGTAATTCCTGCACGTGCGTAGCAGCCCCGGCGTAAAACGCATCTTCTGGCATAGCCCGGTTATGTTTTTTTACACAAAAAAAGACGAAAGATTTTGCACGAAAAATTATAAATGGGTAACTTTGCGGCTATTGCGCGGGCGTAGTGCCCGCAAGTGCACCGACGGTGCGTTGCTTTAAATAGCCAACAACCGAAATAACCATACAACACAAACAGATTACATCTTATGAGTAAAGAAAAGAAATTTCTGACTTGTGACGGCAACCAGGCTGCCGCGCACATCTCCTACATGTTCAGCGAGGTGGCGGCAATCTACCCGATCACACCCTCATCCACGATGGCTGAGTACGTAGATGAATGGGCCGCTGCCGGCCGTAAGAACATCTTCGGCGAGACCGTGCTCGTGCAGGAAATGCAGAGCGAAGGCGGCGCCGCAGGTGCTGTCCACGGCTCGCTCCAGGCTGGCGCTCTCACCACCACCTATACAGCATCTCAGGGTCTTCTCCTGATGATCCCCAACATGTACAAGATCGCAGGTGAGCTGCTTCCCTGCGTGTTCCACGTATCAGCCCGTACGCTTGCTTCGCATGCGCTGAGCATCTTCGGCGACCACCAGGATGTGATGGCCGTACGTCAGACCGGTTTTGCAATGCTTGCCGAAGGCAGTGTGCAGGAGGTTATGGACCTGGCTGGTGTAGCCCACCTGGCCACGATCAAGTCGCGTGTGCCTTTCGTCAACTTCTTCGACGGTTTCCGCACAAGCCACGAGATCCAGAAGATCGAAATGCTCGAGACAGACGATCTGGCTCCGCTGCTCGACCGCGAGGCTCTCGCCGAATTCCGCGCGCGTGGCCTGAATCCTGAAGCTCCCGTAGCACGCGGTATGGCCGAGAACGGCGACGTATTCTTCCAGCACCGCGAGTCCTGCAACACATACTACGAGGCAGTGCCCGAGATCGTGGAGGACTATATGAAGAAAATCAGCGAGATCACCGGCCGCTCATATCATCTGTTCGACTACTACGGTGCTGAGGATGCAGACCGCGTGATCGTAGCTATGGGTTCTGTGACAGAAGCAGCCCGCGAGGCCATTGACCACCTGATTGCAAATGGTGAGAAAGTCGGCCTTGTGTCCGTACACCTGTTCCGTCCGTTCTCTACCAAGCACCTGCTTGCTGCAATTCCCGCTACAGTGAAGCGTATTGCCGTGCTTGACCGTACGAAAGAACCCGGTGCTGCCGGCGAACCTCTCTATCTTGACGTCAAGGACGCATTCTATGGCAAGGCAGACGCTCCCGTTATCGTAGGCGGCCGCTATGGTCTGGCGTCGAAAGATACCACTCCCGCCCAGATAATCGGCGTGTACGAGAATCTTGCTCTCCCCCAGCCCAAGGATCATTTCACTGTAGGTATTGTGGACGATGTGACCTTTACATCGCTTCCTCTGCCTCAGGAGATCGCACTCGGCGATCCTTCGACATTCGAGGCCAAGTTCTACGGCTTAGGTGCTGACGGTACTGTAGGTGCAAACAAGAACTCCGTGAAGATCATCGGCGACAACACCGATAAATATTGCCAGGCATATTTCGCCTACGACTCCAAAAAGTCAGGCGGTTACACCTGCTCTCACCTGCGTTTCGGCGACAAACCCATCCGCTCCACATATCTGGTGAACACACCTAACTTCGTGGCATGCCACGTGCAGGCTTATCTCCACATGTATGACGTGACCAGAGGTCTGCGCGACGGTGGTACATTCCTGCTCAACACAATCTGGGAGGGCGAGGAACTTGCCAAGAACCTCCCCAACAAGGTGAAGCGCTACTTCGCAGAGCACAATATCACAGTATATTATATAAACGCAACCCGCATCGCGCAGGAAATCGGTCTGGGCAACCGCACTAACACCATTCTCCAGAGCGCATTCTTCCGTATCACCGGTGTGATACCTGTTGATCTGGCTGTTGAGCAGATGAAGAAGTTCATCGTAAAGAGCTACGGTAAGAAGGGCGAGGATGTCGTGAACAAGAACTATGCCGCTGTCGATCGTGGCAACGAGTACCACAAACTCGAGATAGATCCTGCATGGGCACAGCTTCCCGATGATGTAAAAGCTCCCAACAACGATCCTGCATTCATTAACGAAGTCGTACGTCCGATCAACGCCCAGGATGGCGACCTGCTCAAGGTAAGCGCATTCAAGGGATTCGAGGATGGCACATGGCAGCAGGGAACAGCAGCCTACGAAAAGCGTGGTGTGGCAGCATTTGTTCCTGAATGGATCGAGGAAAACTGTATCCAGTGCAACAAGTGCGCATACGTTTGTCCTCATGCTACAATCCGTCCGTTCGTACTTGATGCAGCAGAGATGGGTGCAGCTCCTTTCGGTGAAGATCACACACTGCCCGCTATCGGCAAGACATTCGCAGGAATGCGCTTCCTTCAGGCTGTCGACGTTCTCGACTGCCTCGGTTGCGGAAACTGCGTGGATGTATGTCCCGGCAAGAAGGGTGTGAAGGCTCTCGAGATGAAGCCTCTCGAAACTCAGCTCGACATGCAGAAAGACTGGGATTACTGTGTTGAGAAGGTCGCTTCCAAGCAGAATCTGGTCGACATCAAGGCTAACGTAAAGAACAGCCAGTTTGCAACACCTCTGTTTGAATTCTCCGGTGCATGCTCCGGTTGCGGTGAGACTCCTTATGTGAAGCTCATCTCTCAGCTCTATGGCGATCATGAGATGGTAGCCAACGCTACAGGTTGCTCATCAATCTACTCAGGATCTGTTCCCTCGACACCTTATACAACCAATGCAGCAGGTCACGGTCCGGCTTGGGCAAACTCGCTGTTCGAGGACTTTGCAGAGTTCGGTCTGGGTATGACAATCGCCAACGAGAAGATGACAGCACGTCTGACCGACCTGATGAAGAAAACAGCTGATTGCGACTGCTGCTCTGATGAAATCAAGGCACTCGCTGCTGAATGGCTTGAAAAGAAAGACGACTATGCTGCCACTCGCGAGATCGCCGATAAGCTTGTGCCTCTGTGCGAGGCTTGCTCTTGCGACGTATGCCGTGGCATCCTCGAGAACAAGCACTATATCGTTAAGCGCAGCCAGTGGATCATCGCAGGCGACGGTGCTGCATACGACATAGGTTTCGGTGGTCTCGACCACGTACTTGCATCCGGCAAGAATGTGAATGTTATCGTTCTCGACACCGAGGTTTATTCCAACACCGGTGGTCAGGCATCTAAGGCTACTCCTATCGGTGCTATCGCTAAGTTTGCAGCCGGTGGTAAGCGTGTGCGCAAGAAAGACCTCGGTCTGATTGCCACTACCTACGGTTACGTATACGCCGCTCAGGTTGCTATGGGCGCTGACCAGGCTCAGACTCTCAAGGCAATACGCGAGGCTGAGGCTTACGACGGCCCGTCGATCATCATCGCATACTCGCCCTGTATCAACCACGGTATCCGCACAGGTATGGGACACGCACAGGCTGAGGAGACAAAGGCTGTTGAATGTGGTTACTGGCATCTGTGGCGCTACAACCCCGCTCTCGAGATGGAAGGCAAGAATCCGTTCTCTCTCGACTCCAAGACTCCCGACTGGGATAAGTTCGAGGACTTCCTCAAGGGCGAGGTTCGCTACAACTCCGTGCTCAAGCAGTATCCTGCCGAAGCTGCAGAGCTTTTCAATGCAGCTAAGGAGAATGCCCGCTGGCGCTACAACAACTACCTCCGTCTGTCGAAGACCAACTGGGGAACTGAACCCGAGGCAGTGGTTGAATAACACGCGAATTTTCTGAAACAGGAAATATAATCGAAGCTGAGGCGCGCCATCCGGTGCGCCTCAGTCTTTATATAGTCACATTAATGGGCATGAAATAGCTAAAATAGCTAAAATAAACATTTCGGCTGATAAATTTTACGTAAATTTGCCATTTGTATGGAGATAGCACCCCTGCGGGGGATAACTCATACGTTCGTCACACGCAAATTCATCCAACATCAGAATGAAACGTTATAACCTAATCAACAACACCCTGGGCTGGTTATGCTTCCTGGTGGCCGCTGCTACCTATCTGCTTACCATCGAGCCTACGGCAAGCTTCTGGGATTGTCCGGAATTCATATCGCAAGGTGCAAAACTCGAAGTTGGCCATCCGCCGGGCAACCCTATATTCATGCTCGCAGCCAGATTCTTTGTCACTTTGTTCGGAGGTATACCCAATGCGGCCATTGCGGTGAACTGCATGTCGGCATTGCTTAGTGCGGGTACGATATTGCTGCTTTTCTGGACTATAACACACCTGTCGCGTCGACTCGTGGTGCGTGACGGAAGCAAGGAAATCACTCCGGTGCAGATGCTTGTGATCATGGGAGCAGGACTTTGCGGAGCGCTGGCCTACACTTGGAGCGATACATTCTGGTTTTCTGCTGTCGAAGGTGAGGTATATGCGTTCTCCTCATTCTGCACGGCTCTTGTCTTCTGGTTGATTCTCAAGTGGGAAAACAGGGCAGATATGCCGCATTCCGACCGCTATCTTGTGCTTATCGCCTATGTGATAGGTATCTCCATAGCCGTACACCTGCTCAACCTGCTTTGTATTCCGGCCATAGGTCTTGTGTTCTACTACAGGAAATTCAAGAACGTAAATGTAAAGGGATCTCTCATAGCCCTTGGTCTATCGTGCGTGGTCATAGCGCTGATTCTGTTCGGTCTCGTACCGGGAATGATGAAGGTCGCACAGCGCTTCGAACTTGTTTTTGTCAACGGATTCGGACTCAGCTACAACACTGGTGTGCTTACCTACGCAGTCATTATAGTGGCAGTTATGGTATGGACCGTGCGTGAGTTGTGCCGGCAGCGATCTGCAGCAAGGATCAAGATAGGCTTTTTCCTATGTGTGTTCCTCAGTGGTATACCGTTCATAGGACACTCCGTGATAATTCCGCTTCTGATCTCGGCAGGTCTTTTGGTTTATCTCTGGGCCTTCTGTCCTAAAGTACCTGTGCGCGTATTCAACGTGATAGTGCTCAGCCTGTTTGTTATTTTTGTGGGTTATTCGTCGTATGCGTTGCTGCTTATACGAGCCAACGCCAATACGCCGATGAATCAGAATGGCCCTGACAACGTTTTCGCTCTCGCTACTTACATGAGCCGCGAGCAGTATGGAGATACTCCGCTGCTCAAAGGTCCGGTATTCGCGGAAGAACTTGTCACTGTCACAGACCCGCGCAGCGGTGAAATATACGTTTCTGTGGATGAGCATGGAACTCCGCGCACCAAGGTCGTGAGTCCCTACTTGCGCAACTACGAGGGTTCTGTGATCGACCTTGGCGATACAAGCTATGCTCCAAAGGTCAAGCATTCGCCTGACGAGCCTGATGAATACGTTAAGGCTGTGGCTAAACCCGACTACCGCACATCGCCTTCGCTCGATATGTTCTTCACGCGCATATTCTCAAGCAAGGAGTCGGATGTGACATCATACAAAGGATGGAGCGAATACGACCAGGAATACTTCGCGCCAATACCGCAGGAGGTGCGTGAGGAATGGGCTGAATACGGCTATGTACCCTACATGGAGGTAGCACGTTATCTGCGCAACATGACCCCTATGGATACGCGCGTCGATGATCAGGGCAATCTTGCTGAGCCTGTGATGGTATGGAAGCCCGGATTCCTGACCAACCTGAAGTATTTTGTAAACTATCAGCTGAATCACATGTACTGGCGTTATTTCATGTGGAATTTCGCAGGACGCCAGAACGACCTTGCCGGAAATGGTGAGCCTCATCTGGGCAACTGGATTTCTGGAATTCCCTTTATCGACAATCCCCGTTTGGGTGATCAGAGCCTCCTGCCGGATGAATTCGGCAAGGGCAACAAGGGACACAACGTATTCTATATGTTGCCGCTTTTGCTCGGTCTGATTGGTCTGCTGTGGCAGGCTCTCGGACGTACGGCCAATGAAGGCAGGGGTATAGAGCAATTCTGGGTGATTTTCTTCTTGTTCTTCATGACCGGTATTGCGATTGTTCTGTATCTCAATCAGGTTCCTGGACAGCCTCGAGAGCGCGACTATGCATTTGCTGGTTCATTCTATGCATTTGCCATCTGGATTGGTCTTGGAGTTCCTGCGCTGGCACACTATCTTGGCTCTCTGTTCTCCGGAAGCAAGAAAGCGCCAGATGCGGACGAGAGTCCTGTGGCATCCACAGGAAATGGCCGGATTTTTGCGGCTGTAGCCGTGGCTGTAGGTATTGCTGTACCTCTGCAGATGGTGTCACAGACTTGGGACGATCATGACAGATCAGGACGTTATGCCGCCCGCGACTTTGGTATGAATTACCTGAATTCGATAGATCCGGGAGGTATCATATTCACATATGGCGACAACGACACATTCCCACTGTGGTATGCTCAGGAAGTTGAGGGTGTGCGCACAGATGCGAGGGTCATCAATCTAAGCTACCTCACGACCGACTGGTATGCAAATCAGATGAAACATCCCTACTACGACGCTGACGGTGTGAAAATGTATGCCCAGCCTACTGACTATGGATATGAGCGCATCGGCTGGAGTTTCGTGAGTCCGTATGCCACATCGGATACAGTCGATGCAGAAGCCGGACTCAAGGAATTCTATGGTCAGGTAGATGTAAATGATAATCTCGCGCCGGACGATGAAAAGCGTATGATGAAGCACTATATCTACCGTATATCTGTGGATAAGCAGCTTGCAGCCGAGCGCTATGGCACAGCGGCAGCCCCTGATTCTTCCGATATCTATGCATCGTATCCCGAAGATCTCGTGGTGAAAATAGGAAATCCCGCCAGTGGATTCTCTCAGGCAAGCGTGCTTGGACTCGATATTGTGGCCAACAGCTTCAGTGATGGTCAGAAGCATCCTGTGTATTTCGCCACCACTGTCCCGACTTCCCATTATTCGATGTTCTCGCAGTATGTATATCCCACAGGTATGGCTCTTGAGGTGACTCCCTACAACGGCGATACCAATATAGGTATAAATGCAGAAAAGGGTTATGCCAATATAATGGGTAAATTTGCCTGGGGAGGTCTTGACAAGCCCAATGCCCGCGATCTGTATCTCGACGAGACAGTTCGCCGCATGGTGTCATCGACACGCACAGGAATCGCCGGAGTGGTGCGTAGCCTTATGGATACGGCGGATATGCCGGCTTCAGAATGGGCTGTGAAGCATGCTACTGAAAATAATCTTCCTGTGCCTCAGACACATGCCGATATGGCCCGTCTGTTGATCGAGACAGCTCTTAGTAAGCTTCCAGCCGACGTATCTCCTCTCGATCCGACTTCGGCTGTCGATTTTGCCAACACGTATTATGAGCTTTACCGTATTACAGGCAATGAGAAAGATCTTGATGCAGCTGAGGCAATCGCAGATGCGGAACTTCCGCGTTTCGCCGCTTTTGCCGGATATGCCGCTTCGCTCGATCCATATTTGTTGAGCCATATGACCGGCCTTGACAACTATCATCTGCATGCTCTGTCGGGTCTCCTCGGCCTGAAGAACCGAATCCTTCTGCGCCGTCAGCTGAATAATGATCCGGAGGCCGACTCCAGATACAAGGATATTGTGGATAATGTTGATTTCGACGTCATGACATTCTATGTTGGCCGCTGGCTATATGGAATGGGCTATGGAGACAACGAGCTTACTTCGATCTACAACACTACCTCGGGTGAGATGCGCAATATGGCTGAGGCTGCCGCTCTGTTCATGGCTCTCCATGAGGAGACAGGTGTGGATCAGATGGCGGTGAGCGAGGAACTGGCTTCGAAAGCCGGATTTTCACTTGATGCTCTCCGTAGGGTTTATGACATGCGCCTGCGTTAGTTCCAGACATGCTTATAGAACGTCCTCCATTGCTGTACCGCCTCCTGTTTCCGGAGGCGGTATGGCGTATAAAAGAGAAGAAGCGTAAGCTGGTTTATCTCACTTTTGACGACGGTCCTGTGCCTGAAGTCACACCGTGGGTTCTCGATACACTTGACAGCTACGGTGTGAAGGCCACATTTTTCCTTGTCGGGGATAATGTGCGCCGCAATCCCTGGTTACTTGAGGAGATAAAACGGCGCGGGCACAGTTATGGCAATCATACCATGCACCACATGCAGGGCATGAAGGTGACTACGCGCAATTATATGCGGGATATAACCGAGGCCGACAATCTTATCGACTCTCCATTGTTTCGTGCTCCACACGGCATCATGCGATGGGCGCAGGCCGCTGCTATCAAGAATCATTACAACATCATCATGTATGATCTGGTGACGCGTGATTATTCTGCCAAACTTAATCCGGAGCAGGTGTTTGCCAATGTTAAGCGTTATGCGCGCAACGGAAGCATAATCGTGTTCCATGATTCGCTGAAGGCTGAGAAAAATATGCGTTATGCTCTGCCTCGTGCAATAGAATGGCTGCGCTCCCAGGGATACGAATTTGAGCGAATTCCGATGTAATGGGCATGGATATAAAGGAATTTATACGCGCCGAGGCTGCCTTGGCCGGCTTTGCGCGTGTCGGTTTTGCAAAAGCTGAAGAAGTAGACAGTAATTCGAGGGATATATATGATAATTGGATCGCGCATGGACGTCATGCAGGGATGCAGTATATGGAGCGATATGAATCGTTGCGTACGGATCCGAGGCTGCTTCTCGACGGTGCGCTTACAGTGGTGAGTTGTGCTGTGGCATATCCTGAGCCGCGTGTCCAACAGCCTCATACGCTGCGATTCGCATCTTATGCGCTCGGCGACGATTATCATGAAGTGGTGCGTCAGATGCTGTTCGGTCTTGCGGGGCGGATTGTGGAGCGTACGGGAGCGGAAGTGCGCGTATGTGTCGACACAGCCCCGATACGCGAGCGTTATTGGGCTGTTAAGGCAGGCTTGGGATTCATAGGTATAAATAATCAGCTTATAATACCAGGACTCGGATCACGTTTTTTTCTGGGGGAAATTCTCCTGACAGTGCCTGTTCCTGCTGATGCGCCTTGCGATGAAAATTGCGGGTCATGTATGGCTTGTGTGCGTGCGTGTCCCGGGGGCGCGCTCGATGGCAATGGGGGAATGGATTGCAGTCGATGCCATAGTTATCTTACCATCGAGCATCGTGGCGATATTCCGGAAGGTGTGGATCTGCATGGCCACCTGTATGGATGTGATGTATGCCAGGATGTGTGTCCGCATAACAGGAATATCAAGGATCATGATTCGCTTGTGCCTGAAAGGCTGATGCCAAGACAACAATTGCTTGAAATGACACCTGAAGATATTCAGTCGATGACTTCCGGCGACTACAGGCGTCTGTCGCGCCACAGTGCTATAAGGCGTGCTCCGTTGGCACAACTGATCCGTAATCTCAGATATATACAAAAAAAGAATGAGTAACGTAATCCGAAGATTAGCAATTACTCATTCTTCTCTCTCCTCTTGCGGTATGGACGGGACTCGAACCCGCGACCCCCTGCGTGACAGGCAGGTATTCTAACCAGCTGAACTACCACACCAACTCTTTAGTGCTTTGCAGCGGAGAGGCATCAGCTTCGTTGCTTTTGCGAGTGCAAAGTTATACTACAGACACGTATCCTGCAAATATTTCAACAACTTTTTTTCAAAAAAATGCATTTTAGGTATATTCTACCAATTTTATGGCTGTTTTAGAGAGGTTTTGACTAATCATGGTAGAACTGTTCAAGCCATTCTTTCCAACTTTGCCGGTCTCCATTATATGTATCTATGTCGGTATCTCCGTCGATTCCCTTGATTTTTCCTTTATGGCTGTGTTGCCATAGCTTCCATTCCGCATCAAGCGGCCTTGGTGAAAATGATGAGATCCAGACAGGGATACCGTCGAAGCGGAACCGGATGAATCTGTTGTAGCCATCGCGGTTGGTGTATATTATCACTTTTTTCCCGTATTCGTTAAGATAGTCGATCATGTCGTGCAGTTGGCGCACCACGTCGTCTGTGTCGAAATTTGTGGCATTCCCCCACTCCTCCACATCTATCGCCAGAGGCAAGTCGAGTCGCAGATTGCGCACGGTGGCCAGGAAATTATGCCCTTGTCTCCACCCCTCTCTGTCGAAGCGGAAGAAGTGGTAAGCACCTACTGCAAGCCCGTTGCGGCAAGCACCTGTGTAGTTTCGGTAAAACAACGAGTCGCGGAAGTTCTCGCCCTCGCTGGCTTTTATGTATACAAAGTCCACGGTGTCCGAGACCACTTTGGCGAAGTCGATAGCGCCGTTGTGCGATGATATGTCTATACCTTTAACGGGATACAGATCACGGGACACCTCTATGTGGGCCTCTCTGTGGCGCAGCATCCTGGCAACTGTCACCGTGAGTATCAGAATACCGGTGAAGGCTATTATCGTCAGGGCTATGTACTTCGCTTTATTCATTGTGTCTTTAGTTGCCTGTCTGCAAGCAAGCTCTTACAAATTTACAGACTTTTTGTAAGCGGGAAAAACAAAAAATGCTTAACTTTACGCTACTGCTATTTTTTTTGAGATTATGAACATAACCTTACCACCACGCCACGATGGCCACCGCGAAGTGGTCGAGAGCGATTTGCGATCTCTGATTGTGATAGGAGCCAACGGCTCGGGAAAGTCGCGCTTTACCGGTGTCATGATTGGCGACATGAAAGGCTCTGCGATCCGTATTTCTGCGGTCAAAGCCTTGTATGTCACAGCGCGGCGCTATGATGGCCTCCCGGGTAGCATTGACACCACTTACGCCAGAGGAATGGAGTCAAAGATATTCGCGCAGACCGACACTACCGAGTTCGAGCGTCTGATGGCACTGCTGATGCATGAGGAGATGGTCAATCTGATTGCATATAAGGTAGCCATGAGCGGTCGCCGCGATGGAGACGACAGACCGGAGCTTCCGCATACCGTGCTTGATGGAGTGATAGATCTCTGGCAGGATCTCTTTCCCGGCAACAAAGTGCTGCTCGAAGGTGGTAAGATGCTGTTCACACGCGATTCGGAGGGAGATGCCTATTCTCCGGTAAGACTCAGCGACGGTGAGCAGGCTGTGCTGTTCTACACAGGAGCTACGCTCAGGGCTATGCCCGGTGCTACGATATTTGTCGATAGTCCGACGGCTCTGTTGCATCCTTCGTTGAGCGGACGCCTATGGGACAGGCTCGAATCCCTGCGCCCGGACTGTACATTTGTGTACACGACGCATGATCTTGATTTCGCATCCTCGCGTGGAAATGCAGAGATTGTATGGGTGCGCGACTATGATGCGCAGGCCTCAACATGGAATTATAGTCTTCTGTCGTCCGACAACGGTCTGCCGGATGAGGTTTATCTCGATATTATAGGTTCGCGCCGTCCGGTGCTTTTCATAGAAGGAGACGATAATCATTCGATTGATTCAAAGCTATATCCGCTCATATTCCCGAACTATACGGTTAAAGCTTTGGGTAGCTGCAACAAGGTAATCGAATCCGTACGTTCGTTCAATGGGCTTGAATCCTTCCATCATCTCGACAGCTACGGTATAGTGGACCGCGACAGGCGCGATGAATCTGAAGTCGCTTATCTTAGGCGCAAACGGATACTTGTGCCTGCTGTTGCTGAAGTTGAAAACATTCTCATGCTCGAGGATGTGGTGAGGACAGTGGCCCATCACAAGGGTCGCGACGAGCGCAAGGTGTTCGAGAAGGTGAAGCGCTCTGTCATAGCGGCTTTTGAAAGTGAATTGCGCGCTCAGGCCATGCTTCATACCCGACACAGAGTCAAGCGTACGGTTGAATACCGCGTTGATGGCAGGTTCAATAATATAAATTCGCTTGAGGAGCACATGCATGAGCTTGTGGATAAGATAAATCCGCGTGGCCTTTATGAATCGTTCTGCCGGGAATTCCGCCGCTATGTGGCTGATGATGATTATGCCTCGGTGCTGAAGGTATACAACCGTAAGACAATGATAGCATCAAGCAATGTGGCTTCGCTTTGTGGTGTGCAGGGCAACCGTAACGGTTATCTCGGTGCGATACTCGACATACTCAGAGCCGGAGGCGCAGAGGCTGAACGCATACGCATGGCTGTGCGCCGGGCTTTTGATCTTGCCGACGACGAGATGAAAGGTTTGCTTTCTTCAGAAGATACACAATCAGAAATACAGATATTAGATGACAATTAAGGCTTGGATCGAAGCGGTGCGCCTGCGCACTCTGCCGGTATCTCTGGCAGGTGTGGCTCTCGGCGCAGCCTATGGCGTCTGTTATCCGGTGGCTAAGGTACTTCCGGCTGTGCTGTGCCTTGTCTTTGCCACGCTTGCACAGATAGCTTCCAACTTTGCAAATGAATACTACGATTATGCCGGAGGACTTGACAGACCGGGACGCGAAGGACCCCGGCGAGGAGTTACAGAAGGAGATATAACACCGAAAGCCATGCTTGCAGCCACATACCTGACGTTGGCACTTGCCTGCTGTGTGGGTTGTGTGCTTCTGCTTTGGGGCGGTTGGTGGCTGCTTGCCGTAGGTGTGTTTATCGCCGTAGGTGTTACGGCCTACAGTGCAGGCCCTTATCCTCTCTCGCATCATGCCTTGGGCGAGGTGGCCGTTGTGGTATTCTATGGGCTCATTCCGGTCACACTTACATGCTATCTTATGTCCGGCCATCTCTCGTTGTATGCAGCAGTTGGAGGCATTGGAGCAGGTCTTATGGGCGCTAATGTGCTGATAGTTAATAATTACCGGGATCGTTCCGACGATGAGAGTGTCGGCAAGCACACTCTCGCTGTAGTTCTTGGTTACAGTGCTGTCCGCCGCATATACCTGCTGAACGGAGTTGCAGCTATAATCGCCTTTGTGCCACTTTGGTTGCATCGTGCCGCAATCTCGGGAACAGTGATCTCCGTGGTGTATCTGTTGCTTCATCTGATGCTGTGGCGCAGAATGGCCAAGGTAGAAGGGGCTGCCCTGAATCCGGTGCTCGGAGCCACAGCTATGCTGATGTCTGCTTATGCTGTGGCTATGCTTATAGCTGTAGGAATACAATAATTGCGCCCTCATGCCGTTATAATATGTAACGCAAACCAATACGCATTCAATGTCCCGATTATATTCCCTCCTTGTCATTGCACTTATCTCGGCAGTATTGCCAGCCAGGGCATTTGATCTCTCTGTTTATGCTGATAACTCGCGTCTGTCCTCCGGACAGTGGGTCAAGGTATCTGTTTCTGAGTCGGGTGTGCACCACATACCGGCATCGCTGCTGCGTTCCTATGGGTTCAGTGATCCTCAGAAAGTATATGTCTATGGCTATGGTGGTGCACAACTGCCTGTGGAATTGTTTGAGAGCAAGTATACAGATGACCTTCCCGCAGTGCGCCGCATAGCGGATGCATCCGGTATAACATTTTATGCAGTTGGCCCGCAGCAGTGGACGCAGGCCGTAAGCGGAAGATACGTGCAGTCGTTTAATATCTACGATACCAAAGGTTATTATTATCTGAGCGACACGCCTCCTGGCAACGATGATGATATACTGATTCCGGAAACCGGCACACCTGGCGCTTCCGGTACAGCGGCCACTACATTCAACTCCGTTGTCTTCCATGAGCAGAATCTCACCACGGCGAGCAACAACGGCTGGCTTATGGTAGGCGAGGATTTCAGATTCACACCAACGCGGACTTTCAATTTCACCCTGACCGACAGGGTGGAGGATACCGACGTATGGATGCAGTCATCCTTTGTTCTGAAGTCGGCAATACCTTCTTATGGAAGTCTGAGCTTCACAGTCAATGGTGAGAAACTTCCCACATTGAGTACCGACAGGATAAATGGAGTCAGCGATGTCAATGAGCAGGATGGCAACGAAGGTGTATCACGACGTACATTCTCTACCCAGGGCGAACGTCTGGCCATTGGGGTGTCGCTCGCTGCCAGCGGCAGTATCATCAGGGCTAATCTGAACTATATAACACTGAACTATACCCGCCGGTTGCGTTTGAATGGCAATACTCCATTGAGTTTCAGCGTTGATAATCAGCAAGTAGTCCTCGATGGAAGTTCTGATAACACTAAAGTATGGGATGTGACAGATCCAGCTGACGTAAGGCTTGTTTCTGCTCTCAATGATGGAGGAAAACTTTTGTGGACAAGCTCTCTCGGCGGACGCAGGAGCTATGTGGCATGGTCGACGGTAGCGGGGCTTCCGCGGCCGGAATTTGTGGAAAAGGTAGCAGCTCAGGATCTGCACGGACTTCCCGAAGTGCCGGATATGGTGATAGTAACTCCAAGACAATGGCAGGCACAGGCCTTGCGCCTTGCTGAATTCCACCGCAATTCCGCTTCCGATCCACTTACGGTAGAGGTAGTTACAGACACCCAGATATACAATGAGTTCTCATCAGGAACGGCGGATGTCAACGCAATCCGACGATTCTGCAAGATGCTCTACGACCGAGGTCGCTACAGTGGTCCTGTCAGTGATATGGAGCCGTCGTCCAAACTACGCTATGTATTGCTCATGGCGGCCTCGACTTACGACAACAGGCACATTGAGGCTTCCACATCCTTTCCCACATTGCCGGCCTATTATCCCGGTACAGCATCGCTTCAGATGGCAGCGGAGTCTGCTTTCGGAACTGATGATCTGATAGCTATGCTCGACGACAATTCCGGTATTGATCTCAATGGCGACAGGCTGAGGGTTGCGGTTGGCCGCATTCCGGCACGGTACACCAGTGAGGCGACTTCAGCCGTTGACAAGATAATCCGCTATGCATCTGATTCAAGGCGCACGGCATGGAAGAACCGTGTGATGATGGTAGCCGACGATGGTAATTCCGCGATACATGCCAAGGACACTGACCGTATGGCCAATTCGCTTTTGCGTACCCCCGGACAGCCTTTCTTCATTGACAAGGTGTATATCGACGCGTATGAGTTCACCGGTGGTCAGTATCCTGGTGCGAGATCCGATATGTACAGACTGCTCGACGAGGGTGTGGTGTGGTGGACATACGTTGGTCATGCCAACACCACGTCGTGGACATCCGAGAATCTGATGAATCTCAACGATATCAATACGCTGTATATAAAGCATCCCCCGATGCTTTATTCTGCGACCTGCCTGTTCCTCAAGTGGGACGCAAATGTGACATGCGGAGGTGAGATATTGTTTAATGAACCTAATGGCGGAATCATAGGTGCGATCAGTGCCACACGTCCTGTGTATATAACGCCTAACGGCAACTTCACGGAGGCTCTCGGAAGCCGTATAGGCCAACGTGATGCCGAAGGACGTATGCTTACCGTTGGAGAGGTATACCGGACAGCCAAGAATTCGGTTTCGTCGCGCACCGATATGATGAGCAATCACCGCAGGTTTGTGCTTATGGGTGATCCTGCGTTGCGTCTGGCAGTACCGGACTATTCCGTAGTGCTCGACGACGTGGACGGTGTGTCTACCACAGACGATGAAGCCCAGGTTATAGTAGGTGCAAGACAGAATGCTGTCTTCCGCGGCCGTGTTACAGATGCTGAAGGCAATACAATTACGGACTTCAACGGAGTGGTCCTCGCCGATCTCTATGATGCCGAGCAATCACATACCACCCACGGTAATAACGACAAATATCCGGTGGAGTATACGTTTGAAAGACAGGGTTCTCGTCTGTTCTCAGGCGCGGCGCGTGTGGTTGATGGCGTGTTCGAGATGAATGTAGCCATGCCGGCTGATATTGCCGACAATTTCCGTCCGGCTGCATTCTCAATGTATGCATATACGGATGATGCCTCTACCGCGCGTGAGGCTACCGGAGTCAACCGCTCGTTCTACGTATACGGCTACGACGAATCTGCCCCCGATGATATGGAACCTCCGGTGATACGCTCGCTTGTGCTCAACAGATCTGACTTTTCCGATGGCGACGTTGTGAATCCTACGCCTATGTTGATTGCTTCGGTAAGCGATGATATTGCGCTGAATCTTTCGTCTGCCGGTATCGGCCACAGTATGAGTGTGACGGTGGACGGGACAAAAATGTATAATGACGTATCGCAGTATTTCACACCGTCGGCCGATGGTTCTCCTTCAGGCACAATAGCATATCCTCTTGCGGAATTGAATCCCGGAGAGCATACTCTGCGTCTGCGTGTATGGGATACATCCGGAAATCCTGCCGAGCGTACAGTTTCATTCAATGTGTCGGAGGGTCTTGCACCGCAGGTAGTAGATGTATTCACAGATGCCAATCCGGCCAGGACAACAGCTAATTTCTATGTACGGCACGACAGACCTGACGGCCGCATGGATGTCACGGTCACTGTGTATGATCTTGCCGGACGCGAATTGTGGAGCAAGAGCGTTACCGCGTCTTCGGATATGGACCTTTCTGCACCTCTGTCGTGGGATCTGACCGACTATGCAGGCCGACGTCTGCAAAGGGGTATCTATCTCTATCGGGCAGAGATACGGACGGCCGACGGAGGCTATGGTTCCAAGGCCAAACGTATAGCGGTAGCTTCTGAATGAAAATTATGTTTTGAATATCATGTCTACGGAGTTCAATAAACTACAGAGCGTGAAGCGCAGGTTTTTCGCCATGCGTAATGGTATAATAGCTGATACAATGCGTCGGGCCGGATCGCCTCACCGGATCGTTTTCGGTCTTAATATTCCTCAGATAGCTGAGATCGCCCGCGATAGCTACGGAGACGTTGAGCTTGCGTGTATGCTTTGGGAAAATGCTACAACACGTGAGAGCCGTCTGGCAGCTCCAATGATCATGCCGCCTGAGAGCATGGACATGGATATGGCTCTTTCTTGGGCTAATGGTGTGTCCGGTGTGGAGGAGACGGACGTGCTGTGCCATAGGTTGCTTAGGCGTCTTCCGTTTGCTTGCGAATTGCTCGAAAGGCTTGTCGGGGAGCATTCAGCCACGTATCTTACTCTGCGTCTGGCTATGAATCTACTGCCGACATCGGCTGATCTGGCGTTGGTGCTTGCAGACAAGGCCAAGGAATCGCAGGTGCGCTCGGAGGTGGCGCTTGCGCGTCAGATAAAAGAAGAAGTCGAATTTCTGCAAGGATGACTATATGGCAGAGCCTGCTACGAGTAGGCCCAGGCTTAACAGCAGAATGCCAAGGTCTATGGCTTTGGCCTTGACATTGCGTTCGTGAAGCACAAGCACTCCATACAGAAACGGTACTATGACGCTGCCGCGCCGGATCATGGATACCACGGAGATCATCGAACCATCTACAGAAAGCGAATGAAAATATGCAAGGTCGGCTACAGTCAGGAATACTGAAATCATAGGTATGCTCCAGCGCCATCTGAATCGGGTGGCCACACCGGCTTTATCTGCCGCTACATGGCGCAACACAAGTATTGCGGCGGTCATGATCATGCATTGATACATAGAGTACCATGCCTGCACCTCAAGCGGCTGGTAGAATCTGAGCAGATATTTGTCGTAGAGAGCGCTTGCAGCGCCGAGGACAGCCGCGCCGATTGCCATCCACAGCCATCGTGAGCGTTTCACAGAGAAGCCTTCGCCTGCTCCAAGCCGTGAGATAAGGTATAGGGAAGCGAATCCGAGGACAATGCCTGCCCACTGCAATGCGTTGAGGCGTTCTCCGAAGATTATCACTGCGCCGGTAAGCACCATTACAGGCCGTGATGCGTTCACCGGGCCTTGTATCGTAAGCGGCAGATGTTTGATGGCAAAATAGCCTAAGAGCCACGATCCCAATACGATGAACGCTTTGGCTAATATGAGTATATGGCCATAAACCGTGTTGCCAAGTCCGTAATTTCCCTCAGCCACACCGGATATGATGACGGGTAGCATCAGCATCGTACCGAACACAGTGTTGAGCATCAATACAAGCAGAACATTATTGTCGCGTACCGACAGTTTCTTCATTATGTCATAAAATCCCAGACACAGGGCAGAGAACAGGGCGAATATTATCCACATGACTCAGAGGTTGATATGGCCGGTTGCTTCGGACGGCCGTGTGATGCAAAAATTTTCTGCAAAATTAAGGATAAATGCTTATATTTGTGACCTGTCTGTGGGTTTAGCTATAGCTATGCCCTTTATGGAATATTTATTTGAGATATGCGAGACCTATTTAAAATATTGATGTTTAGCATTGTGGCTATGCTTTGTGCTTGCGGGTCCAAGGACAAGTTCGAGATAGAGGGCACACTTGCCGGCGGCGAGACGCAAAGTTTACGCTTCATTTATTACGGTGATGGTGCAGTAAAGGTTATTCCCGGAGCTGCCCGCGATGGAAAATTCAGGGTGGAGGGAGTCTCTGCAGAACCTGCGATAGTCGACATATTGGCTAACGACGGCCGTGTGATCGGGCGAGTGTTTGCAGCCAATGGCGACAGGATAACTTGCAATCTCAACCGCACAGCTCCGTGGGAGATAGAGGTTGAGGGTACAGATGAGAATGTAAGATGGTCCGGATTCATCCGCGACAATGCCGGAGCCTACAGCAAGGCTGATACGGCTGCCGTCAATAGCGCGATAGCTTCATATATCAAATCCCATCCTGATGATGTGGTGTCTACCCTGCTGCTTGTCACCGGCTATGATTGCCATGAAGATCCCACGTCGGCCACACATCTGCTCGAGGCAATAAATCCTGAAGTAAGGCCTATGAGTCTTGCCGGGCCGCTTGTAACGATGCTTTCAGGTGTCAGTTCACGTCCCGACAGCATTGGAGCATTCCGCTACTATTATAATGCCGATACGCTGCGGCTGTTCGACAGGCGAAAGGCTCAGGTATCGCTCATCAGCTTCACTGCGGCAGCCGATGGCGCTGGCAGGGCCGACTCTATCTTGAGGATGTTGCGGTCGTCGCGCAAGGATTTTTCCAAGGGAAAACTCCAGATACTTGACCTTGGCCTGAGTACAGACAGTTTCACATGGCGGAGGAGCACGCGCCCCGACAGTGCTGTATGGCAGCAGGGATGGCTTCCCGGATCAGTGGCTACAAAAGGTCTGGAAAATGCGGCTGTAGGACGTTTGCCGTGGTTTGTGGTTTCAGATTCGTCGGGTCTCATACTCTACCGTGGAAGTTCGGCATCGGCGGCCAGATCTGCAATAGATAATATCCTTAGATAAAAATCATAATCATTTCTCTCCCATGCTTGTAAAGACCTTCGGGGCAGCTGTCAACGGAATTGACGCCATCACTATCACTATTGAGGTCCTCGCCCAGCGCGGATCGTTGTTCAGCATTGTCGGGTTGCCTGACAAGGCCGTGAAGGAGAGTTCGCAGCGTGTGCAGTCGGCCATAGTGCAGAGTGGACTTCAGTTTCCAAGGCGCAATATTGTGATCAACATGTCGCCTGCCGATGTTAAGAAAGAGGGCGCAGCCTATGATCTTCCCATAGCGGTCGGAATGCTCGCAGCTTCGGAGATCATAAAGGCCGACATGATGCAGGAATTCATGATCATGGGGGAATTGTCGCTCGATGGTACGGTGCTTCCGATACGTGGTGCATTGCCGATGGCCATACTTGCCCGCAGCATGGGAATACGTGGGATGATAGTCCCGGAGGCGAACGCGCGCGAAGCCGCCGTAGTCAATAATCTCGACGTATACGGAGTGAAGAATCTGCGCCAGGTTGTGGATTTCCTTAATGGCGATGCAGAGTTGTCGCCCACGATAGTTGACACGCGTGCGGAGTTCGCTAAAGCTTCGGCTCATTTCGATTTCGACTTCTCGGAGGTCAAAGGACAAGAACAGGTCAAGCGTGCTCTTGAGGTAGCCTGCGCCGGCGGTCACAATGTGCTGATGGTTGGTGCGCCGGGTTCTGGCAAATCTATGGTAGCCAAACGTCTGCCTTCGATAATGCCTCCGCTGACGCTCTCGGAGGCGTTGGAGACAACGAAGATACATTCGGTCTCCGGAAGCCTTAAATCAGGATCTATGCTGATGACCACACGTCCGTTCCGCGCACCGCATCATTCAATATCTTCTGTAGCTCTGGTAGGTGGTGGCAGCAATCCGATGCCCGGAGAGATCTCGCTGGCACACAACGGTGTATTGTTTCTCGACGAATTCGCCGAATTTCCGAGGCAAGTGCTCGAGGTGCTGCGGCAACCCCTCGAGGACAGGCATATATGTGTATCGAGAGCGAAATATACGGTAGACTATCCGGCGGGCTTCATGCTTGTGGCCTCCATGAATCCATGTCCGTGTGGCAATTATAATAATCCGGGGAAACCATGCACCTGCATGCCCGGTGCTGTAAGCCGTTATCTCGGGCGTATATCCGGCCCGTTGCTCGACCGAATCGACATACAGGTTGAGATCATGCCCGTACCGTTTGAGAAACTGTCGTCTATGACTGACGGAGAGTCTTCAGAAACTATACGCAGGCGCGTTGTGGAGGCGAGGGCCATACAGGCTGTCAGGTTTGCCAGAGAGGATGGCATACACTGCAATGCACAGATGAATTCCCGGCTTATGCGCACACACTGCAGGCTTGATGAGGAGTGCACACGCATTCTGCGTGATTCGATGACACGCTACAATATGTCGGCCCGCGCCTATGACCGCATACTGAAAGTGGCGCGCACTATTGCAGACCTTGCTGCATCGCCGGAGATTTCGGCGGAACACATGTATGAGGCTGTGTCCTACCGTAACCTTGACCGTGCGTCGTGGGGTGCATCTGCTTCCCCTCAGCCATTCTGATTATCGGTGTGGAAGGCCGGTATTTCGCCTTTTTATGAATTTTTCAGTAAAAAAGTTGATTTTCATATCGCTCATGATTGTTATTCATACGATTATTTGTCGTAAATTTGCAGAAATTAAACCCATAAGCTTATAAATCAATTAATCTGGTAAGTATACGGCGGATATGACATCCGACAGGGAATGATTCAAAGGGTATTCAACCTATCTTTATATATTTATTGCCGAGAGGCATCCACTACTGTTTAATCAAACAAGCATTATTTTTCAACTATCATGGAGATTAACGAAAAGAAGCCTAAAAGACCGCGCATAGGTGAGAACCGTGTGGCCGGTGCAGACTCATCCGATTATGTAAGCCGCGAGAATCCATCAGCCGACGCTCAGGAGCACAATGCAGAGCATTCTTCGACGGAATACGACCGTCAGGGAGGATATGGCAGGCCGTATAATTCTCAAGGAGGCTACAACCGTCGCCCCGGAGGCTATAATAATCAGGGTAACTACAATCGACAGAGAACATACAACAACCAGGGCGGCTACAACAACCGTCAGGGTGGTTACAACCGTTACGACAATCAGAACGGGGGCTATCGTCCGCGTCCCAATTTCCGTCAGGTAGCAGAAGGTGCTAACGACAACACCGCTCCTGTTTCGGAAGGAAGCGAGAATACCCAGCAGGAGGGTGGATACACCCCGCGCCAGCAGGGTTATACCCCTCGTCCGTTCAACAACCGTCCTTACAATAACAACCGTCAGGGTGGCTATAACAACCAGGGTGGACAGCGCCCCTATAACAACAACCGTCCTTACAATAATAACCGTCAGGGTGGTTACAACAATCAGGGCGGTCAGCGTCCTTATAACAACAACCGCCAGGGCGGCTACAACAATCAGGGTGGCCAGCGTCCCTATAACAACAACCGTCAGGGTGGCTACAACAACCAAGGTGGTTACAACCAGCGTCCTTACAATAACAACCGTCAGGGCGGCTACAACAATCAGGGTGGCCAGCGTCCCTACAACAACCGCCAGAACGGTGCGTTCCCGCGTCAGGGCAAGAGCTTCGTGCCTCGTCCCAAGCGCGTGGAATATGAAATGCCCGTTATAGATCCGAACGAGCAGATCCGTCTGAATAAGTTCATGGCTAATGCTGGCCTTTGCTCGCGTCGTGAGGCCGACCTCTACATACAGCAGGGACTTGTCAAGGTAAATGGTGAGGTAGCCACTGAACTGGGTACAAAGATCTCCCACAGCGATGTGGTTGAATACAACGAAAAAGTTGTGGCTCTGGAGCGCAAGTGCTACATCCTGCTCAACAAGCCTAAAGACTGTGTTACCACAAGCGACGATCCTAATGGCCGCACTACCGTGATGGATATAGTCAAGGGTGCTTGCGAGGAGAGAATATATCCTGTGGGCCGTCTCGACCGCAATACCACAGGTGTGCTGCTGCTCACCAATGATGGCGATCTGGCATCCAAGCTTACACATCCCAAGTATGTGAAGAAGAAAATATACCATGTATGGACCGATAAGGATATCGCTGAAGAAGACATGCAGCGCATCGCCGATGGCATTGAGCTTGAGGACGGACCTATACATGCCGATGCCATATCATATGCCACGGAGACAGACCGCAATCAGGCCGGTATAGAGATACATTCCGGACGCAACCGTATTGTGCGCCGAATATTCGAGACTCTTGGCTATCACGTCACGAAGCTTGACCGCGTATACTTTGCCGGACTGACAAAGAAAAACCTTCCCCGTGGACGTTGGCGTTATCTCACTCAGGAGGAGGTAAACTTCCTGAAGATGGGTTCTTTTGAATAACCCGAATACGGAACTACAATCACTTCATTCACAATTCACGCATGAAAAGAACTAAGATAGCCAAACTCTTCGATCCGGCTCTTGTAGGGCAGGAGGTAAGTGTGAAAGGTTGGGTTCGCACCCGCCGTGGCAACAAGCATGTGCAATTCGTGGCGCTCAACGACGGCTCTACGATACGCAATATACAGATAGTGTTCGACATGGCCCAGTTTACCGACGAGCAACTCAAGAGCGTTACCACAGGTTCGTCGGTGCATGTGGAGGGCATTCTGGTCGAGTCTATGGGCAAAGGACAGAGCTACGAGATTCAGGCCCGCACGCTTGAAATCTACGGTGTGGCTGATCCCGAGAAATATCCTCTGCAGAAGAAAGGTCATACTCTTGAATTCCTGCGCGAGATCGCGCATCTGCGTCCGCGTACAAACACCTTCGGTGCAGTACTCCGTGTGCGCAGCGCACTGGCTTTCGCCGTGCACAGATTCTTTCAGGAACGCGGGTTCTATTATCTCAACACCCCTCTGATCACAGCAAGTGACTGCGAGGGAGCTGGCGAGATGTTTCAGGTGACTACTCTTGATCTCAACGATCTTCCTAAGACGGAAGATGGCAAAGTGGATTTCTCAGGCGACTTCTTCGGCAAGGCAACGGCACTTACAGTGTCGGGTCAGCTTGAAGGCGAGCTCGGAGCCACAGCCTTAGGTGAGATCTACACTTTCGGTCCTACTTTCCGTGCCGAGAACTCTAATACTCCGCGCCACCTGGCCGAGTTCTGGATGATAGAGCCTGAAATGGCTTTCTACGACATCCACGACAATATGGATCTGGCCGAGGATTTCGTGAAATATTGCATCAACTATGCTCTCGAGAATTGCAAGGATGATATCGACTTCCTGTCTGAGATGTACGACAAGGAACTGATAGAGCGTCTGCGCAGCGTAGTCGACAACTCTTTCGCACGCATTACGTATACAGAAGGCATAGAGTTGCTTCAGAATTCCGGCCACAAGTTCGAGTTCCCGGTCTACTGGGGCGCTGATCTCCAGAGCGAGCATGAGCGCTATCTTGTAGAGCACTACTTCAAGAAGCCTGTCATAATGACTGACTATCCTAAGGAGATCAAGGCTTTCTATATGAAGCAGAATGCCGACGGTAAGACTGTGCGTGGCATGGATGTGCTTTTCCCCCGTATCGGCGAGATAATCGGTGGATCGGAGCGTGAGGAGAACTACGACAAGCTCATGGCGCGTATCGAAGAACTCGATATTCCTATGAAGGACATGTGGTGGTATCTCGATACCCGACGTTTCGGAACTGTGCCTCACAGTGGTTTTGGTCTTGGTTTCGAACGCCTTGTGCTGTTTGTAACGGGTATGACCAACATCCGCGACGTGATTCCTTTCCCGCGTACTCCCAAGAATGCGGAATTCTGATCCGTATACGCTTTTATAATATTCCGGCGGCCGCGATTTTCACAAATCGTGGCCGCCGTACTTATTTGAAAAAACAATAAAGCTATGTGGCTAAAATATCGTTTGCCGCCGCAGGCGGACATTAGTATGGATGAATCAGCGTTGCCTATAGCTTATCCAATCGTAATAACCGATGCAAAGTTAAGGCTTGCGCCGGGGCTTTGAAATACCTAAAAACAGTGATTTTAGGGTCTTGGACACATTTATCGATGATAAAAGTCAACTGTTCATCCATTCCGATGGTCCTATGAAGTAGAGATTGCGGCGGGCGCGGGATACGGATGTATACAGCCATCTGTACAGATCAAGGCCTACAGCATCCTGCGGTATGTAGCCGACATCGACAAATACGTTGTCCCACTGTCCGCCCTGGGCTTTATGGCACGTGACGGCATAGCCGAATTTCATTTGCAACGCATTGTAGTATGGGTCTGTGCGCAGATCGCGCAGGCGGGTCTGCAAAGGTGTGTCGGATGAATATTTCTCAGGATCGTTGATCACGCGGGCAAACAGGTTTTCAGTCTGTGCGGCTGTCAGGGCTGCTGTCTCGGTGCGCAGGTTGTCGAGCATAATCTTTGCGTCGAATTCTATATCCGGCCTGTCTGTCATGCAAAGGCGCACATCGGCGAATATCATGCCGTACTTTATTTCCGTTCCATAGACGGCGTTCACGGTCATTGAATCGCCATTGGCTATGAATGGCAGTCTTTTTACTTTAGAGGCCCAGAAGTAGTTGTTTTTGGACGCGAGCAGCAAGTCTCCTGCACACAGTTCCTCCTCCCTGTAGAGGATATGCCGTCTGATGCCGGAATTAAACTGCATGGCGCGAGCGTTGGAGCGGGTGATGAGAATTGTCTCCCTGACGCCGTCTTGGCCGTAGGCGGCCTCTAAAGCGTCAATAAGCTCCTCTGTCGGTACGACGTGCACATCTGTAAAGCCTTTGGCGAAGATTTTGGGTTCGGGGAGAGGATCGAGGCGCATGGATTTCCTGAGCCATGTGGCATTGTAGAGGATTCCGGACCTCGCACCCTGGCGGCTGGTGCGTGTGAGTGTGGCGCGTGTGACCTTGAGACCGAAACTTCCGAGTACGGCGGCATCCATAGCCGGGGATTCGCTGCTGCCAACAGGCGGAAGCTGGGCTGTGTCGCCGAGCAGTATCAGACGGCAGTTGTCGCCGGTGTATACGTAGTGTATCAGGTCGCGGAGAAGGTCTGTACCTGTGCGTTCGTCGCCGCCGGATATCATTGAAGCCTCATCCACGATAAAGACCGCGTCGTGGAGCTTGTTTTCCTGCATGGCGGCTACCGTGGAACTGTGATCCGATAAAGTCGGATGTCTGTAGATTTTGCGGTGTATCGTGAATGCTTGGTGGTCGGCGTATGCAGCGAATACTTTGGCTGCACGGCCTGTGGGGGCAAGCAATACTGATGTTCTCCTGATATGCCGGAGCGCTTTTACAAGCGCTCCGGTCAGGGATGTCTTGCCTGTGCCTGCGTAGCCGTTGAGCAGGAACACACGTTCTGCTGTTCCATCCGGCGGGGCGCACACGAATTCTGCCAATGCAGCCACGACCATAGCCTGTTGCTCATTGGGGACGTAAGACAGGTTGCAGGCTATGAGCCTTGCAAATTCGATGGCATCCATAGCAGTGTGTTTGCGCCGCAGGGGATTCTTATTTCTTGCCTGAATGCAAGCTCTTATTTAAGGCTCCATTCGAAGCCGTCCTTGGTGTCCTTGACTTCAAATCCTATTTCTGAGAGCCGGTTGCGTATCATGTCGCATGTGGGCCAATCCTTTTTGGCTTTGGCTTCCTTGCGGATCTCCAGCAGCAGATCCACGGCATCTTCAAAGGGCTTTATCGACGAAGCTCCTTGTTCCGCGCCATCGCCTGCGATTTCGGTGCGTATTCCGAGAATTTCGACAAGGAAGGTATCCATCACCCTGCGCAATGTGGCCAGATCATCTGCTGTTGCAGTAGCTTTTCCATCGTTGATGGAGTTGATGATGCGCACTGCATCGAACAGAGTGGCTATCACTACCGGTGTGTTGAGATCATCGTCCATAGCCTCGTAGCAGCGCTGTTCGAGATCACCGACCGATACAGTCGATGTGGCGGAAGGCTGGAGTTTGGTCAGTCGTCTGTAGCCTTCGAGCATTCGGCCGAGAGCCTTTTCCGCTCCCTGCAGTGCTGCATTGCTGAAGTCTACAGTGCCTCCGTAGTGGGCCTGCAGGATGAAGAAACGTATGGTCATAGGAGAGTAGGGCTGTTCGAGCAGCTTGTGTGCGCCTGTGAAGAATTCGTCAAGCGTTATGAAGTTGCCGAGCGACTTGCCCATTTTCTTTCCGTCAATGGTGATCATATTGTTGTGCATCCAGTACTTTACAGACGGATGACCGTTGTGGGTTGTGGATTGCGCTATCTCGCATTCGTGGTGCGGGAATTTAAGGTCCATGCCTCCACCATGTATGTCGAATGTTTTCCCGAGGTATTTTTCACTCATTGTAGAGCATTCCAGATGCCATCCGGGGAAGCCTTCGCTCCAGGGCGACGGCCAGTGCATGATGTGTTCCGGCGCAGCTTTCTTCCAGAGTGCGAAGTCGGCGGGATTGCGCTTCTCGCTCTGTCCGTCCAGGGCACGTGTCGTGGCCAGAAGTTCGTCTATGTTTCGTCCGGATAGACGTCCGTAGCCGTAATCCTTGTTGAACTTGGGCACGTCGAAATATACCGAACCCTCGCTTTCGTAGGCATATCCGGAATCGAGTATCTTCTTTATATATTCGATCTGCTCGATAATGTGTCCGGATGCGTGAGGCTCGATAGACGGAGGAAGCACATTCAGGGCTTCCATAGCGCGGTGATAGCGGTTGAGGTAATACTGGACTACCTCCATCGGCTCAAGTTGCTCGATACGCGCTTTTTTCGCGATTTTGTCTTCTCCGTCGTCGGCGTCGTGCTCAAGATGGCCTACGTCGGTGATGTTGCGGACGTAGCGGACCTTGTAGCCCAGATGGCGCAGGTAGCGGAAAAGGATGTCGAACGTTATGGCCGGGCGGGCATGACCAAGATGTCCGTCGCCGTAGACCGTAGGCCCGCAGACGTACATGCCCACGCTTTCTTCATGTATCGGCTTGAATGTCTCTTTCTGTCGGGAGAGGGAGTTGTAGATGGTCAGGTTATGTTGCTTGATCATGCTGTCCGGGTTGTTTGGTGTATTTTTATATCAGGCTTCGAAGGGGTTGGGAATATCGCCGCCCTGTCCGCCTTGTCCGTTCATATTTTTAGGCAATTTCTGCTCTATTGTGCCGAATGTAGCTTCATACTTGCGGATGTTGTCCTGGAGGGCGAACATGAGGTTCTTGGCGTTTTCAGGAGTCATAATGATGCGGCTCTGCACGCGGGGATTGGGTGTGCGGGGAGTGAGCAGCATGAAGTCGAGGAATACATCGTTAGGGCCGTGTACTATCAGGGCGAGGTTGGAATACACGCCACCGGCCAGTTCCGGCGACAGATCTATTTCGAGAGAGGGCATTTTTTCGTTGTTGTTCTTGTTGTCCATATCAGTTTAAGGGTTTGTTATTGTTTATTAGGAATGTCTTTACTAAGTTGCCGTCGAATGTCTGGTTGTCCTTTATCGTTACGCTGAATCGGTCTGCGCCGGTGGCGAGGAAGTCATCGAGGTTAAAGGACGCATAGAATTGCTTCCAATAGGATGATCCCGTGTCATCGGCTTTTACGATAAGGTAGATCATCGGATTGTCTGTACCTATGGTTGCTTCGTCGATTGCGAGTTCAACGCTTTGAGGCGTTGTGGTGCAGTCGATCAGCATTTCGAAGTTGAGATAGTTTCCTGTGAGCCAGACTGATGTGAGCCTGATGCTTTTGGAATCGAAGTTGTCTGTTTCTTCGGCTGTCTTGGCTTCTGCCTTGCCGTTTATGACAGAGGCTCCACCATAGAGGGTTATGTTTCCGCCATCGCTTGTGTTGTTGCTGAGCATCTTATATGCGATTATCATGCGGCATCCTACGGGAAAGAGAGAGTTGTTGACGTGTTGTCCGGCTGCAACGAGTGTCACTTCCGGTGAGTCCTGGTTGCGGATGAGTGAGAATACCGCTCCATTGGAATTCTGCGCCGTGTATGTCACCATGTCGAATATGGTGTCGGCGGGTAGCGCTTCGCTTCCGTTTTCGTCAGAGCATGAAGTGAGAGTGCTTATGAGGAGCGCTGCTAAAATGAAAAGAGGAGAAAGAAATGTTTTATTCATACACAAAGTGGTTAGTGTTTGGATGTAGAATTGTTGTACAGTGGATTATAGGTTGTCTTTATGTGCCGGTCTTGTGATTGATGTTATACATCCGTCTGACATCCTGACCATGCGGTCGGCATCGGCGGCCAAAGTCTCGTCGTGCGTCACAATTACGAATGTCTGCCCCATGTCGCGGCGCAGGTCGAAGAATAGCTTGTGAAGCTCAAGCCGGTTGTGGCTGTCAAGACTGCCGGAAGGCTCATCGGCAAGGACTATTGCCGGAGAGTTGACCAAAGCGCGTGCAACTGCTCCGCGCTGCCGCTCGCCGCCCGACAGTTCTGCCGGCTTATGACCGGCTCTTGGGCCGAGTCCCATGTATTCGATCAGACTACGGGCTTTGTCCATGGCTTCATTGCGTGCCATACCTCCGATTATAGCTGGGACGGCGACGTTTTCGAGCAATGTGAACTCCGGTAGCAGCCGGTGGAACTGGAATACGAAGCCGATGTTGGTGTTCCTGAACTTCGACAGTTTTTTGTCGGAAAGTTTTGTCACGTCCACACCGTCGTAGGTGACGATTCCCGCATCGGCGCTCTCGATCGTGCCGATAATCTGCAGCAGCGTGGTTTTTCCCGCACCGCTTGGTCCTGTTATCGCCATGATCTCACCGCGCTCGATCTCAAGGTCTATTCCCTTGAGTACATCGAGCGTGCCGTAGCGCTTAACTATGCCGGTAGCCTTAATCATAGCGCGAAGATAATAATTATTTCGCGGATTATGGCCTGTGACGGATTTTATTTCACTTCAAGCACTTTGAAGTGGTCGCCTGTGCGGCTTACGATGTTGTCGAAATACTCCTGGTTGTATCCGCCGAACTTTGGTGATGCCGGCATTCCTTCGGGTGTGCGGGCGAAGTTTCCGTTCTCGTCTTCCGGTTTTATGTTGCCGTCCATGAACTTGACAAACAGGCGGTCGCCAAGTTTCTTATATTCTTTTGTGACGGTCTCGCTCCAGCGTGCGGAGATTTCCTGAAGGTATTTTTCTGCTTCGGAGTTCTTCATCCCGGAAATCGCTTTTTCTGCATCGGCTACTTCAAGTGATATGGCGTTCTCAAGATTGCCCTGCACCTTACGTATATCCGGAATCATCTGTGAATAGCGGTTGTAGGCCTGGTTGGCCACATAGTTGTTGACCCAGAACATAGCGTCCCATGAGAGTGTGAGCATGTCACCGTTGCCGTGCGCGAGCTGATATGGTGCTTCTTTCACACAGTTGAATATGGGTACATATACACAGGTATTGGCATCGTCCACTCCAAACCAGAGTATGCCTTTCATTGCATTGTGGCGCTGTGGATGCATCTGCGACACGAAGGAGAAGCCTGTCTGCTGTGTGGCTATGGCACGCTCGTGGGTATATTCGGCGCTGTCTACTGTATATGTCATCGGACGCCAGCGGTAGGGTACGGCATAGGGGCCGGCTCCCACGTCCTTGGTCATGTCCATAGGGGTGTCTTCGAAATGGTCGCGCATCATCCACTTCATATCATCCACACTTACGGGTTGGGCAGGTTTTACCCACAGAGGCAGTGGCTCGCCCTGGCCTTTCATAACCCAGTCGAGATATTGGTCTACATTTCCTTTTGTCATTTTGTTGAAGTAGCTCCATACTCTTGCATCGCATCCGCGCAGAGCGCCGTAGTCTGTGACGGCATAGGCGCGCGAGAAGCTGAAATCTTCATCCTTGCCGTTGAAATACCCTTTTGAGCGTGCGAAGTCGATGACATCGGGACTGTAGAGGGTCTCAGGATCGTTGAGTGGGAACTGGTGTATGCGCGAGTGGTTGGCGTGGCCGCAAATGTAGCCGTCGGGCACACGGCGTGCAACCCATACAGCGCCTTTGTTGCCCGGGCCTTTGCCTATCATCTCCATGATCCATGCTTCGTCGGCGTCGGCTATGGAGAATGATTCGCCTTCGCTCGCGTAGCCGTGGTCGCGTACGAGCGAGGTCATGATCTCAATTGCTTCGCGGGCTGTGCGTGCGCGTTGCAGTGTGATGTAGATAAGCGAGCCGTAGTCCACGATACCTTGCGGATCATGAAGTTCGGAGCGGCCTCCCCATGTGCTTTCGCTTATGGTTAGTCCGTGTTCGTTCATGTTGCCGATTGTGGCATATGTGTGCGGCACTTCCGGAATGTCGCCGAGATAGCGTCCTGAATCCCAATCTATGACTTTGCGGGTCGATCCGGGTGCATGGTCGGCTGCGGGCTGGTTGTATAGTTCACCGTAGAGCACGTGGCTGTCGGCTGCGTATGTTATCATTGTGGAGCCGTCGGTGGTGGCGCCTTTGGTAGCTATGAGGCTGGTGCATGCCCAGGATGCTGCTGTGGCTGTACATACTGCTGCCAGAGCGGCGATAGTGCGTTTGAGGTTCATTATGTTGTGTATATGGGTTTGTTTGTTATGTTTATAACGGTGTTTGTAGCGGTTTATTATGCCGGTTGTCTATAGTCTGACTTCCTTTATCTCGCCTGTGAGCAGATACCAGAGGTAGGCACGGACGTTGCCGAATCCCATTGCTCTTAGGAGATACATGTATCCTCTTACCTGGGTTATGTGCTCGTCGCTTGCGGCTGCAGTGAATTTGTAGTCCACGATCTCTACTGTGTCGTCATTGGTCCATACTACGCGGTCGGGGCGATATGTGGCCTGACGCTCGGGAAGATATATGGGGCGCTCATTGAGGGTATGGTCGAAGTCTATGAACCATCGCCTCACGTGCTCCGGATTGTCGGCAAAAGCCTTTTTCAGTATGTCGAGGTACTCGGTACGGCGTGTCCTGTCGATGCGGCGTGACTGCGCTACCCGGTCGAAGGCGTGGTCAAGATCGTCGGCGCGGTGGATGAGACTGAGAACGCGGTGTAGCAGATCACCGCGGATCTGTTCTTCTGTGGCGGTTAGTTTGTCGGATGGAGCTGATGCAGCGTCGGGGGAGTCAAGGTACTCAGGTTGTGAGGGATCTTCTATGCATGTATACCTGTCTGTATCGGTGCGGAACGTGGATTTGAACTCGGGTGCTTTCAAGGTCGATCGTTTCCTTTCTTCGTCTGCGCGCCGGTCTTTATCGCTGATGCTGTTCAGGGTAGATTCTCCGAATTCGAAAATAAATGGCTGTACCGGTTTTTTTTGTTTAGTCGTGGGGGTGCTTTCTTCTTCCGTGCCGTCGGTAGGTGTTGGGTATATCTCCAACGGTTGCCAGCGTGCGCTACCGAATTTGCCGCTTGCAGTACCAGCCGTTAGCCAGGGCGCAACTGTTGAGCTGTCTTCTTTTCCGGCAATGACGGTTAGTTCGGCGATAGCTCGTGTGAAGGCTACGTATGTTAGGTTGAGTGCGTCGAGAGTGTTCTCTCTGCGGAATTCAAGAGCCTGTTGTCTGAAAGGAGAACAGGAATCGGTGAGTTGCTTGAATACCGGCAACGACATGATCGGGGGTATGACATCCTGAGATATTCCCGGCAGGGGCACGGAATCATACCAGTCGGATTGTTTCTGTGATACGATGGATGCCTTGAAGTATGGTATGATGACGCATTTGGATTGAAGTCCTTTCGACTTGTGCACGGTCATCACTCTCACAGCGTCGACGTCTTCGGCCGATGGCACAGAGAATTTATCGCTTGCAAGTTTCCACCATTGCAGGAATGAGTGCAGGTCGGAGTTGTGCGTGGAGCAGTAGTCGGCCAGGTGGTCGTTGAAGGCTGTGATAAATGCCTTGTCGCGTTCGCGTGTTTCCGGGTCGATGAACGCCGATTCTATGTATTCGACCATCGACATGAGAGTGCTGCTGTGGCGCTCATTGATCATTGAGATGGTATCTGCAGCAGTATCGTTTTCTGTGCTTCTTACGAGGCTTATGGCGCTGTCGAGATCGTGTCCACGGCTGAGCAGATATTGCAGTCTTCGGATGATGAGGCTTATTTCGTGCGGCGTAGCGTACTCTTTCTCGTTGCTTATGCTGTTGTTTTGTCGCGACGCCTGTACGAGTTGCAGTACGCTCAGTATGAGTCTGACTGTAGGATTGGAATTAATGAGCAGGGCTTCGTCGGATGAAATTCTTATGTCGGGATGTTCCGATACAAGGTAATTCACCACTTTTATGCCTTCCTTTCGTCGGATTACAAGGATTGTGATGTCGGAGTACCTGTAGCCGGCTTCTGTCAGCCTCCGGATCTCTTTTGCAGTGTAGTCGAGGGAGAATTTTGCGAATCCTTCTTCGTTGGAGGCGGGGTAGCTTATGAGTTTTACGTGGCCTCCTTTTCCGATGTTTTTTTCGGCTATATTCTGCACTACGTTTCCATATGTATCAGCCCCGAGGGTGTCGGCCAAAGTAGTGAAGAATTCGTTGTTGAACTTCACGATATTCTCGTAGCTGCGGAAGTTGGTGTTTTCGCCTTCTGCATTTCCGCGTGTGCGGTGGCTTCCGGGGAAGTCCTCGGCGACTTTTTTGTGCAGCAACGAGGCGTCTGCATTGCGGAATCGGTAGATGCTTTGCTTTTCGTCGCCGATTATAAGGTTGTCGTTATCGGTGGATTCGCTGTTGGCGATCAAGGGACGCAGATTATGCCACTGCATTCTCGATGTGTCCTGAAACTCGTCGATGAGGTAGTGCTGAAGCTGTACACCGAGGCGTTCATAGATGAATGGTGTGTCTGAGTCTGAGATGATCGTTCCCAGCAGATCGTTGGTGTCGGAGAGCAGTATCAGATTGTTTTCGCGTCTGAATCTGTCGATGTATCTGGCGGCGTGCCCCATCAACCCCAGATAATAAATACCGTCAAGCACCTTGGTGTATATTCTGCTCAGAATGCTGTTGCGCATGAAGCATGTGGCGATGTCGGTAGCCATATGCTCTATGCCAGCGAGGACTGGTTTTTTACCTTTGGCATAGTCGCTCGTCAGTGGCGTTTTTTCGCCCGAAGCTATTGCTGGTATGGCCGCAGATTTTTCTTCCCATGAGAATTTTCCGGTTTGCCATGTTCTGATACGGGAGGTGAGGGTTGAGTTGAGCATCTTGCTCCCGACGAGGTCTACGCCGTTTTTCTCGAAGAATTCCGTAATGGCTTTTGCTTTTGCGCTTACCTCTATGGTGAAGTTCCTGATCGATGCGAAAAGCTGGCGTCTGAATGAGTCTATCCGGGTGGGGTCGGACAGGTATTCGAGAACGTCGGCGGCATTTTCTTTGAATGTCTCGTCGTTCATTCTGCTCAGGAAGCTTATCATTGTGCCGTATACACCGGATTCACCCTCGTCTGAGTTGAATATATTGAATTTTTCTCCGACTTCGAGTTTGTCTTCCATCAGTTGTTTTATCCATGATCCTACGGGTGTGGATTGCGGATGCTCGGATGTCTCGAGTTCGCGGAGCATCATGGATGCAGCCATTGCCATTGCAAGGTGGTTGTTCAACTCTATCTCGAAGTTTCCCGGTTTGTCTATCTCTCTGGCGAAAGTTCTTAGTACGAGCTGGAAGAATGAGTCTATTGTACTGACAGAGAAGAAGTTAAAGTCGAACAGTAGCTGTTGCAATGCAATGGATGCATTTTTGGCCAATGCTTCTAAGTCGCAGTGGAAATGCTGGGTCAGTATTTTTGCGTATTCCGATGGATTGTCGGATGAAGATGCATTGCCAAGGCTTGCAAGTTCCTTGATTATACGCGTCTTCATTTCCTCTGTGGCTTTGTTGGTGAATGTTATTGCAAGTATGTGCCGGTGACGCCTGCGTTCTTTACGCAGGTCAGCCAGGGTGTATGTGCCGTCGGGATTCTTTTTGCCGAGTAAGGCTTTGATGTATTCAAGCGCGAGGTTGAATGTCTTTCCCGAGCCGGCCGAGGCTTTGTATATCGTCAGCATTCTATATAGGCTTATCAGATGATGCGGGCCTTGAATCCTGATTTTGTCAGGTATTGCATAGCCTGGTTCCGTCTGTCGCCTTGAAGCAGTATTTCGCCGCCTCGGCACGAACCTCCGCAGCCCATGCTTTTTTTCATTGCGGCAGCCAGATCTTCGATTTCGCTGTCCGGAAACTCGTCAGTGAAGCCGGAGATGATTGTGGCAGGCTTGCCTGCACGGCCTTTGCGTTCGTATATTATGTCCAGCCGTCCTGGATCTGCTTTTGTTTCTTCATGGGTCTCCCCGGAGGGTAGTGCGTCTTCCACCGGTGCATTGGCAAGGAGTGCTTTGAGGGAGTCTTGCCAGGATTGTGGTTCTGGTTTTTTGCTCATGTTTCAGTGGCTGGTTGCTGATTCTGGGTATATGGCATCGCCAAGTCCCATCGAGTCGAGTGGTTCTTCGGCTTCGAGGTATACAGGGGAGTCCGCCATTGCATGAAGCGAGGAAAGAACTTCGAATGCTGCTGCGTCGTCGAGAGTCAGGCTGCGCCTGTAGATGATTACCGAGTCGGCGTTTGTGGCGAAGGCTTTTTTGTAGAGCTTGAGTGCGTTTGTGGTATTGATATCCTCGTATGTGAGTGAGTTGTCGGCGAGTTTCTTATAGACGAGGGCCAGTCGGCATAGCTCTGATGGCGTGAGAGTCTCCGGATTCTCGTTGTGGAATGCCAGCAAGCTGTCGGCGCACTCTTGGGCTGTGCCCATGTTGCCGTTGTAGATAGCGTTTTCGGCGCGCAGAATGGCATCTGCTGTGACCGGTCGGCTGCCGCATCCGGAGAGAAGAGATGCAGCGCCTATTATTATGGCTGCTGTAATTCTGTTCATATCACAGGTGTTCTTGTGTTTACTGAATACAAATTTACACAAAATGTGGTGCGCGGCAATGTTTCAGGCTGATTATTTTTCGGCATGAGGGGGTATAAGCCCTTCCTTGACGGTCTTGGCTTTGGATAACCCTACGACAGAGGCCAGTTCGGTGATTGTGGCTTCTCTGATTTTCTTTACGCTTTTGAAGTGTGTGATCAGCGCCTCGGCTGTCTTAGGACCAATGCCTTTGATACCGTCGAGAGCCGATACAATCTGTGAATTGGAGCGCCTGTTGCGGTGATGTGTGATTCCGAAGCGGTGTGCTTCGTCGCGCAGATGCTGTACTACGCGCAGGGTCTCTGAGTTTTTGTCTATGTACAGTGGCACACTGTCGCCCGGAAAATAGATTTCCTCGAGTCTTTTGGCTATTCCGACCACAGCGATCTTTCCTCTCAATCCGATTGCATCGAGAGCCTCGACTGCGGAACTGAGCTGTCCTTTACCACCGTCGACAACTATCAATTGCGGGAGATCTTCACCTTCCTGCATCAGTCTGGTATAGCGTCTTGTCAGGACTTCTTTCATGGAGGCGAAGTCGTCAGGGCCTTCGACGGTTTTGATATTGAAATGGCGGTAGTCTTTTTTCGATGGTTTCCCGTCTCTGAACACAACGCATGATGCCACCGGATTTGTCCCCTGGATATTTGAGTTATCGAAGCATTCGATGTGGTGGGGAAGTTCTGAAAGATGAAAGTCGCTTTTGATTCTTTCGAGGAGTCTTTCGGTGCGTGCGCCTGGATCATTTCTTTCTGTATGCTTCAGTGCATCGAGTTTGGATTGCCGGGCGTTCTTGGCAGATACCTCAAGCAGTTTTGCTTTGTCGCCTCTGCGGGGAATGGTGAATGTCGCACCCTCGAATTGTACGTCCGGAATCTCCGGCACAATCACTTCGTCGTAGATTACGCCGAGGGTGTCTTTTATCTCCTGCATGGCGTAGGCAAGCAGTTGCGGAATGTCTTCGTCGAGTCGTCGTTTGTAGCGTAGAGTGACACTGCGGACCACTGCTCCGCGTCTTACGTGCATGTAGTTGATGAATACATCCGTGTCATCGTCATCTATACCGAAGACATCTATTTCCGAGATAGTCTGCGACACTATGACGCTTTTGCTTTGGTATTTTTCTATGAGTTTGTATTGCTCTTTAAGCTCCTGAGCCTCCTCGAATCTAAGTTCGGTGGATAGCTTTTGCATTTCATCTCTGAGGTATTGGAGCAGTTCGCGTGTTTCTCCGCGCAATACTTGTTTTATCCGGTCGATGTAGGTGTTGTATGTCTCAGGGCTTATCGCTCCTGTGCAGCATCCGCGGCATTTGCCTATATGGTATTTCAGGCACAGACGCCCTTTGCCTCTGTTTATGTAGTCCTTCGTTATCGGCAGTCGGCATGTGCGTATGGGATATAGCTCGCTGAGCAAGTGCAGAACCGTGTGTGCTATTGCTGTATTGGTGTATGGGCCGAAATATTTCGACCCATCCTTTAGGTGGTGGCGGGTAAGGAATACCCGGGGGTATAATTCGTTGGTGACAGCTATCCATGGATATGATTTGTCATCTTTTAGCAGTACGTTGTAGCGCGGTTGGTATTCCTTTATCATCGAATTCTCGAGATTCAGGGCATCCTGCTCCGTGGGGACAACAATGTAGCTCATGTCGGCGATGGCGCGAACGAGCAAGTTGGTGCGCAGTGAGTCGTGTGTACGGTTGAAGTAGGATGAGACACGTCGCTTCAGATTCTTGGCCTTACCTACATAAATCACCGTACCCTCGGCATCATAGTATGTGTAGACGCCGGGGGTATCGGGGAGAATAGCTATTTTCTCCTTCAGTTCTGTCGATTTTTCGTGTTTTGGCAAAGGAGAAGATTTATGTTTTTATGTTCAGTTTCAGCAGGAGATCATCACGTCGGTCTGGGCGTCTGACGGAAGATTCTTGCGACCGTCCAGAGCTGTTATCTCAATGATGAAGTTTATATAGATTTTTTTAGGATTCAGACTCTTTACCAGATTGTATGCGGCCGTCATTGTTCCACCTGTTGCCAGCACGTCGTCGTGTATAACGACAATATCATCTTCGGTGATGGCATCGCGATGGATCTCTATTGTGTCTTTGCCGTATTCCTTGTCGTATGATATACTTATTGTGTCGGCGGGGAGTTTTCCGGGCTTTCTTGCAGGTACAAATCCGGCACCAAGTTCGTTGGCCAGGATAGAGCCGAATATGAATCCGCGCGATTCTATTCCTATTACTTTAGTAACGCCTTTGTCGCGGTAAAGTTTTGCAAGTTCCTCACTCATCATGTGTAGGCCGCGCGGGTCTTTGAATACCGTAGTAAGGTCTTTGAAGATTACGCCCTTTGTAGGGAAATCGTGGATGTCGCGGATTATAGATTTAATATACTCCATTGTTGTGGTAGGTTATAATTGGTTGATTTGTTATCGTTTAGGTTGTTGTTTGTTCCACGTGGAACAATGATTGCGGATGAGTTCAGCGCCCGAGAAGTATCAGCAATATGTTTATGTCTGATGGCGAAATTCCCGGTATTCTGGATGCCTGAGCAATCGTCTCCGGTTGAATCTTTATCAGCTTCTGTCGCGCTTCTGTAGATATTGATGATATGGTAGTGTAGTCGAGTTTGTCCTTTAGCCGGATGTCTTCAAGCCGGCGTATCTTGTCGGCGATAAGCTGTTCGCGGTCTATGTATCCTTGGTACTTGATCAGGATCTCGGCGCATTCAATGATCTCGTCGCGACGCTCTGGCTCGATTTTCTCGATATGACGTTCCAATGCTTCGATATGCGGCGCGAGTGCTTTTATTGAGAGTTGCGGGCGTAATATCAGATCATACAGCTTGCATCCCTGGCGCAGCGGAGCGCAGCCCATCTTCTCGAGGGCGTCATTGATCAGTGCGGCTTTGACCTGGAAGTTGCGGATATATTCTATCAGTGAGTCTCGCTGAGCTTGCTTCGACTTCATCAGTGCATACCTTTCTTCCGTAACGAGTCCGATGGCATATCCTTTTGGTGTCAGTCGCATGTCGGCATCGTCCTGGCGTAATAATATGCGATATTCTGCTCGGGAGGTGAACATCCTGTACGGTTCATCTACGCCTTTTGTTACGAGATCGTCGATCAAAACACCTATATAAGCCTCGTCGCGCGACAATGTGAACGGCTCTTTGCCCATTGCCGATAGAGCCGCGTTTATGCCGGCTATCAGTCCTTGTCCTGCGGCTTCCTCATATCCGGTAGTACCGTTGATCTGTCCGGCGAAGTAGAGACCGGACAGTAATTTTGTCTCTAACGTGTGCCTTAGCTGGGTAGGATCGAAGAAATCGTATTCAATGGCATATCCGGGTCTGTATATCTGTACATCTGCAAGTGCAGGAACGGATTGGAGTGCCTCTATCTGTATGTCGATAGGCAGGGATGATGAGAATCCGTTGAGATAGAATTCGCAAGTATCCTCGCCTTCGGGTTCAAGAAATAGCTGATGCTCGTTCTTGTCGGCAAAAGTTACAATTTTTGTTTCTATGCTCGGACAATAACGCGGACCGATGCTTTGTATCTGCCCATTGTAGAGCGGAGAATCAGGCAGTCCTCGCCTCAGTATATCGTGTGTGGTGGAATTTGTATATGTGATATAGCAGTCGCGCTGCTTCAATTCCCGTCGTACATCCGGAAGGTAGGAGAATTTATGAAAGTCATTATCTCCGGATTGAGGTGATGTCAGCTCCCAGTGTACGGATTTACCATCGATACGTACGGGGGTTCCGGTCTTCATCCTGTCGGTGGTGAAGCCCAGTTCACGAAGTTGTTCTGTCAGGCCGGTGGATGCAGGTTCTGACACACGTCCTCCCTTGAGTTTCACACGACCTATATGCATCAGTCCGTTGAGGAATGTTCCTGCAGTAAGTACAACTTTTTTTGCATCGAAAGTTACTCCGAGAGCAGTGCGCACTCCCTTGATTTTTCCGTCGGAGATTACAAGTTCGACAACGTCGTCTTGCCACATCGACAGATTGTCGATGTTCTCAAGCGTGCGTCGCCATAATTCGGAGAACCTCATGCGGTCGCTCTGCGCGCGCGGACTCCACATGGCCGGTCCTTTCGAGCGGTTGAGCATGCGGAACTGTATGGCAGTGCGGTCGGTAATTATGCCCATCATGCCGCCAAGAGCGTCTATCTCTCTGACTATCTGGCCTTTGGCTATTCCTCCGACGGCCGGATTACAGCTCATTTGAGCTATCTTGTTCATATCCAATGTGATAAGTAGTGTGTCCGCGCCTAAATTGGCTGAAGCGGCGGCAGCCTCGCAGCCGGCATGCCCGGCGCCCACTACTATCACGTCGTAGCTAAATCTCATAGGTCTGATTCTTCTGATACTGTTCTGTATAATTCGAGTGCTTCATCTTCGTTGCGCTCCATGATCTCTCTTTCTCCAGGGCCTTTATCGTTGATTCCACACAGGTGCAGGATACCGTGGATCACTACCCTTAGAAATTCCTGCATGTACGGAACTCCGAGGCCTTCGGCATTGCTCCGCACGGTGTCGAGAGATATCACCAGATCGCCGGAGATAACCTTTCCTTTGCAGTAATCGAATGTAATGATGTCGGTGTAATAATCGTGCTGCAGGAATTCGCGGTTGGTGCGCAGAATGTATTCGTCGTCGCAGAACACATATACAATATTTCCTACAACCCGTCCGTGGACCTCCGCCACTCGGCTGATCCACTTCTCAAGCATTCTGTAGTTCACTTCGGGCATCTGCACTTGTTCGGCAGACCAAAGAATATGTCGGGACATGGAATATAATATGGAGTTAACCTGCGAATTTACAAAAAAATCGACACAGATAGGTTGACTTAGCCGAAGAAAATGTATGCGGCCGCCACTCCCGCTATGCTGCCGGTTATATCGGCCATAAGAGCGTAGCTGACGGCATAGCGAGTCTTGCGCACGCCTACGCTTCCGAAGTAAACAGCAAGTACGTAGAACATTGTATCTGTGCTTCCCTGTATAGCGGCAGAAACTTTAGATACGAATGCATCAGGCCCGTAGGTGCTCATCAGATCCACCATCATGCCGCGCGAGCCGCTTCCGCTTAGAGGTTTCATCATTGCAGTGGGCAGAGCTTCGACCCATCTGCTGTCGAATCCGAGGGCGTTTACAGCAGCGATCATTGCGTCAGTGATGACACTCATCGCACCTGATGCCCTGAACATGCCTATGGCTACAAGTATGGCTACGAGATAAGGGATTATCATAACAGCAGTCTTAAAGCCTTCTTTAGCTCCTTCTATGAATGCATCGTACATGTTTATCCGTTTACGCAGCCCCATGATAAGGAAGCCGGCTATGACCGAGAACAGCAGGAAATTGGCAATAAAGCCGGAGTAAAGTTCAACCTGTTCTTTAGGCAAGGAGGAGAAGAACCACACTATTCCGCCTATGATTGCTGCCATACCGGCAAGCCAACCGATCAGCACCGGATCAAGCAAACGGATTCGTTGGCGGATGCACAGTGCCACAATACCGACGAGTGTGGCTATGAATGTCGCCAGAAGTATAGGCAGGAAAACATCTGTTGGGTTCGAAGCACCGGCCTGCGCGCGGTACATCATTATGCTTATAGGAATGAAGCAGAGACCGGAAGCATTAAGCACAAGAAACATTATCATTGCGTCTGTGGCAGTGTCTTTCTTTGTGTTAAGTTCCTGCAATTCCTGCATGGCTTTGAGGCCGAGTGGAGTTGCCGCATTGTCGAGTCCGAGCATGTTGGCCGACACATTCATGAATATAGACCCCATAGCAGGATGTCCCTTGGGAACTCCGGGAAAGAGGCGGGAGAACAAAGGGCTGACGACGCGTCCGAAGAATGCGATCACCCCGCCACGTTCGCCGATTTTCATCAGACCCATCCATAATGACAGCACACCTGTAAGACCAAGCGAGATCTCAAATGCTGTTGCAGCCGAGTCGAATGACGCATGCATTATATCAGACCATACAGAGAAGTCGCCTGTGAGGATGGTCTTTCCGATTGCTACAGCAAATGCAATCAGAAAAAAAGCGACCCATATATAATTGAGGACCATAGTGCGGGGAATACTTGTTTTTTTACTTATGTACTTGTTTTATTTCTTACGTGTCAAAATTACGAATATTTCCGCAGGTTGCCAACCTCTCCCCTACCCTACCCCGGCATGTTCGCTGTAAAAAAAGTCAAAAATGCATGCCGAAATCCATATTTTGCTATTTTGGTTAAAGTCTCAGACAAAAAATAAGAGCCTTATCGCTTGATATGTAATTTGTTATGTTTAATATTGCCCTTTGAGATTTTAATATCTGCGTTTGTCTTGACGGGAGTTCGGATAAAATAGATTCTAAAAAGTTAAATTTTGTTCACTACGATTAAAAAAGATGTAATCGGACCAACAGCGATAATTTTTGCTATTTTTGCAATACGTTCATAGAATCAAATAGAAGAAATAAAAGCATGAGGATAAAAACAGTCGTGGCCGACGGACATCCGGAAATAGAGAGCCTGGCTAAGACGCTTGTCGCTGACGGTGTGCCCGATGATGCGCGTATCATATATAAAGGACGCAACAGGGTATATGCCCTTACCCTTGCCGATGGAAGTGAGGTAAATATAAAGGCTTTTAAAATTCCGCGCGTACTTAATCCATATATATATACTGTCCTGCGCAAGAGCAAAGCCCGGCGCTCATACGAAAATTCCCTACAGTTGCTTTCCTATGGCATACGAGTTCCCGAGCCATTGGCCTATATCGAGATCCGCAATGGTCTCAAGCTCGGACGCAGTTATTATATAAGCCGGCAGATCGAGGCCCAGAATATGCGCGACTGGGATGACAAGCCCGATACAGAACCCTTGTTGCGTGCCTTGGCGCGTGAGATTGTGAAGATCCAGCAAGCAGGTGTGCTGCACAAAGACTTCTCGCCCGGGAATGTTCTGTATACAGGAAACCAAAATGACGGATATACGTTTTATTATATTGATCTCAATCGTATGAAGTTTGGAGTGCACGACCATGCTCGTCTGATGGGAATGTTCCGGGCCATCAGTCTTGATCCGGATCAGACAGGGCGGCTGGCCCGCTACTATGGCGAGGCGGCAGGTATAGATCCGGCGCAGGCCGAGCGTGAGGGGCGTGCCGCACTTCAGGATTATCTCGACAAGAAAAGCCGCTTGCGCAGACTCAAGAAGATATTCCGTCTTGGCGATTGAGATCAGGTAAAACATTTCATCACAAACTATCCTCAACATCTACTCATGGAAAAATTGTCTGTATACTGCCGCAACGTTGGTCGCTATCTCGAAATCGAAGGAGGTTCGACTCTCCTTGAAATTTACCAGCGACATTTGCGTGGGGAACTTGGATTCGAGCCTATATGCGCACTGGTGAACAATAAGACCGAGGGACTGCGTTTCGCTGTGTTCCAGCCTAAGGAGGTAGAATTCATGCCGGCCTCCAGTCCAAGCGGACAACGTGCATATATACGCTCGCTGTGCATGATGCTGTATCGTGCGGTGGCTACATGTTTTCCGGGGACACGCCTGCGCATCGAACACTCAGTGTCGCGCGGATATTATTGCAGGCTTATCGGTCCGGTGACTGCCGATTCCGCTACAGTGGGCAGGCTAAAAGAAGAAATGTTGTCGCTGCACAGACGGGATCTGCCATTCGAGCGTCTTGAATTGCGTACGGCCGATGTGAGGGAGATATTTCTTCGTCAGGGACTCCAGGATAAGGTGAAACTGTTGGATACGGTGCATGATCTCTACACCGTCTTTTATCGGCTCGACGGACTTGCCGACAGCTACTATGGATACCTTGCGCCGTCGACCGGCTATCTCGGTGTATTTGATTTGCTGCCATACAAGGACGGCATGTTGCTGCTTGGACCGTCGCAGGACGATCGCAGTGTTCCAAGTACGCCAGTGCTTCAGGAGAAAATGTATAAGGCTTTCACCGATTATGTCGATTTCAACCATATCGTAGGAGTGAGAAACGCCGGCGAGCTAAATCAGCGCGTCCTTGCAAGAAAAGCTCCTGATCTGGTCAATGTGGCCGAGGCGCTTCACGACAAATGCATCGCGCGCATAAGCGACGAGATAACCCGGCGCTACCATCAGGGCGGGGCGAGGATCGTTCTTATTGCAGGACCCTCTTCGTCGGGAAAAACCACTACTACCAAGCGTCTGGCAATTCAGCTTATGACAAACCTGCTGAAGCCTAAGATGATCTCGCTCGACAATTATTTCGTGGATCGACACCGTACGCCACGGGATGCAGACGGAGAATACGACTATGAGTCGCTATATGCTCTTGATCTCGAGCAGTTCAACTCAGACCTCAACCGTATACTTAATGGCGAGGAGATAGAACTGCCTACCTACGATTTTGCCTCAGGCAAGCGCGTATATAAGGGAAATAAGCTGAAACTCGACGACGGTTCGGTGCTTCTTATCGAAGGTATACATGGTCTGAATCCCGCGCTTACCGACCAGATTGCGGAAAATATGAAGTTCAGGGTATATGTATCCGCGCTCACGACCATATCCATCGATGACCACAATTGGGTTCCTACCACTGACAACCGACTGCTCAGGCGTATAATCCGTGATCATAAGTACAGAGGAGCTTCGGCGCTTGACACTATATCGCGCTGGCCGAGTGTGCGAGCCGGAGAGGAAAAATGGATATTCCCCTATCAGGAGAATGCCGACGCCACATTTAATTCATCGCTGCTGTATGAGTTAGGTGTGATGCGTGAGACCGGAGAGGCGATACTGCGCCAGGTGCCGCGCGATAAGGTCCAGTATGCCGAGGCGTACAGACTTCGCAAGTTCCTTAGCTATTTCGCTCCCATACCTATCAGTCTGCTGCCATCCACTTCCCTGTTGCGTGAATTCCTTGGCGGAAGTTCATTCCATTATTGATTGGTATGGCCGGAATTCATAAGAATTCATAAGCACAGGAATTTTGAAAAAAATCGATGTGTATAATGCAGAATTGGCTGAAAACATTTATTTTTGCAACAAGAAAGCCCGTTGTTGAGCGTCCACGAGGGCGCACACACCCGCGAGGCCACATATACATGCGCCCAACACGATGAATTACAGTATTTTAGACTTTCTGTGTCTGATTGGTGCCGTAGGATTGTTCCTTTACGGCATGAAAGTGATGAGCGAAGGTTTGCAGAAGGCGGCCGGCGACCGCCTGCGCAACATTCTCTCGGCAATGACCCGAAACCGGTTCACCGGCACTCTCACGGGATTTGCAATCACCGCCTTAATCCAAAGTTCGTCGGCATCCACTGTAATGGTGGTCAGCTTCGTAAACGCCGGTCTGATGACCCTGGCGCAGTCGATGGCTGTTATTTTCGGAGCTAATGTAGGTACGACTTTTACCGCGTGGATCATAGCCCTGTTCGGGTTCAAGGTCAATATATCGGTATTTGTACTACCGCTTATCGGTCTGTCCATACCCTTGCTTTTCTCTAAAAAAGGACGCACAAAGTCAATAGGCGAATTCCTTATAGGCTTTGCATTCCTGTTCATGGGTCTGGATATGATCTCTGCCTATGTTCCTGATTTGCAGAGTAATCCTGAGATGTTTGCATTCCTCCGGCAGTATGCGTCGCTTGGTTTCACATCCATATTGATATTCCTTGCGGTGGGCATTCTGCTCACTATGGTGATACAGTCTTCTGCGGCTACATTCGCCATTACACTGATAATGTGTACGAAAGGTTGGATAACTTTCGATCTCGCATGTGCGCTTGTCCTTGGCTCTAATATCGGTACTACGATAACGCCGATTCTGGCATCTCTGAGTGGAAATGTGGCGGCGAAGCGTACGGCAATGGGACATCTGTTGTTTAATCTTCTCGGTACGATATGGTGTGTTTGCATATTCGTGCCTTTCTGCGAGCTGGCTTCATGGCTCACAGATGAGATCGGCTGCGGTAATCCTACGGCACTCTATACATTCGTCAACGGACTCGAACACAGTAACCCGGAACTTTACAACCATCTGTTTGATAATTCGCTTCCGGCGGGTCATGACGTTCTTGTCAAGATTGCAGCCATGCAGTTGAGTGTCAGCTTCGGTCTTTCTATATTCCATACGATTTTCAACCTTGTGAATCTCTCGATAATGATATGGTTCACAAAGCTATATGTGAAGATAGTGGAGCGTCTGATTCCGGCCAAGCACAAGGAGGACGAGGAATTCACCCTCAAATATATATCCGGCGGTCTGCTGAGCTCGTCAGAGCTTAATATAGCCCAGGCGGAGAAAGAGATGGCTGTATATGCCGAACGCGTTGGCAGAATGCTCGATATGGCCCAGGATCTTGTCCATACAAAGGGACAGACCGAGGAATTCGATGTCCTCTACTCGCGCATCGAGAAATATGAGGATATATCCGACCGCATGGAAATCGAGATTGCAAACTTCCTGAATCTTACGGCGGAAGGACGACTCTCCAATGAATCGAAGCTGCATGTGGCAGCAATGCTTAACATCGTTTCCGAAATCGAGAGCATAGCAGATAGTTGCCTTGGTGTGGGCAAGATTCTGTTGCGCAAGCAGCAGAGCCATGCTGAGTTCAACAAGGAGATCTACGACAACATCGACACGATGTTTACATATGTGCGCGATGCTATGTCCATGATGACGAAGATGCTCCATAATGTAGAGAATACGACCGATTACCAGATCAACGCCTCCTACAACAAAGAGCGGGAGATCAATAATGTGCGCAACACCATGCGCAATGCAAATGTGGAGAACATAAACTCCAAGCATTATGAGTATCAGGCCGGTATCTATTATATGGATATAATATCCGATCTCGAGCGCACCGGCGACTATATAATCAATGTTGTGGAAACCATCAAAGATCAGTTCCACAAGGTGCGCACTCAGGTGCGTTGATCCGCAATGAGGCAGATTGTTCCCCTACCCTGCTGTATGTATGGCGGACGCCATGAGGCCGGGGTCGACGAAGCCGGCCGAGGCTGTCTTGCCGGTCCTGTATTCGCTGCGGCAGTCATTCTTCCTGATGGATTCTCGCATCCGTTGCTCACTGATTCCAAGAAGCTTACAGAGAAACAGCGCTACAGTCTGAGGGCCGTGATAGAAGCCGAGGCTGAGGCATGGGCTGTGGGTGTATGCTCGTCCGATGAGATTGACAGTATGAATATACTTAATGCCTCCATAGAGGCCATGCACCGCGCGTTAGCAGCTTTGAAGGTGCGCCCCGGAGGCATAATTGTGGACGGCAACCGATTCAAGCCATACGAGGATATAGAGTGGGCTACTGTCGTGAAAGGCGACGGAAAATATGCAAACATAGCCGCAGCTTCAATCCTTGCAAAGACTTACCGTGATGACTATATGAAAGAACTGGCTGCGTCATATCCGGCTTATCGCTGGGAAGTGAACAAAGGCTATCCGACGCGCGACCATAGGGCTGCTATTGCATCCTATGGCCCTACAGAGCATCACAGACGCTCTTTCAGGCTCTTGGATACGCAGCTTACCCTTGAGTTATAATCTACAAAACATTTTGTCATGAGGCTTGTGATACAACGTGTGAGCGGCGCTTCGGTGAGCGTCGGAGGAAATGTGACGGGGAGTATCGGCACAGGGCTGCTCGTGCTGGTCGGTGTGGAGAATGGCGACACTGAGGACGATGCGTCCTGGCTTGCTGCCAAGACGGTCTCCATGCGCATATTCAACGACGAAAATGGCGTGATGAACAGGTCTGTGGCGGATATTGGCGGCAGTGTGCTTGCAGTCAGTCAGTTTACCTTGATGGCTTCGACACGCAAAGGCAATAGACCAAGTTATGTGCGCGCAGCCGGCCATGGACTTGCTGTGCCCTTGTATGAGGCTTATTGTGACAAGGTCGAGTCGGCACTGGGGCGTCGTACCGAAAAAGGCATTTTCGGCGCAGATATGGAAGTAAGGCTTGTGAACGACGGTCCGGTCACGATAATCATCGATTCACGGCAGAGAGAGTAATTCTGTCTATAGCAGGCAGAAACCGTATTGGATTGCCCAGTGTTACAGAATTGACTCCCGGGCTCAATCTGATTTTAACCGTACAGGATTTTTCTGTCGCATTCAGCAGCACCGGTATTGTGTGAGTGCCGTTTATGGTGAGCATACCTTGTATGTCCTCTGCCTCAGGCTGATAATATATGGTTGCCATATATTCACCGCCTTCGAAGCTATGGACATCAAGCCATGATATCACGTTATCGGCATTTCCACCGGCATATTCCACTTTAGCCCCTCCCGAACACGATTGGTCCTCGCTGTAGCAAGCATGTCCTGTCGCCGGATTACGCCCTATTTCCTCGTAAAGAGGCAGCCATGCAGTCTCGGCTTCATAGACACTGCGTTCGAGGCGACAGTCGGCCTCCAGGCGCATTATGGCCGTGTCGTGCGGACCAATGGTCAGATGCAGATTCCCGTCGGTTACGTCGGGCAGATCAAGGCGGCCGAACAGATCTCTGACACGTATTCTGCCGGAAAGATCGATATCTCTCATGTCAAGGCTGATTTCCGCTGCTGTGTCGGCCGGATTATATACAGCTATGGCTCTGGTGGTGGAATGTAGCCGTTCTATATCCTTGACGTATACATAGACCCCGTTCTGGACCTTGGCAATATATGCCTGCAGTGCCAGGGTATCCTGGTTCAAAGCTATGAGTTCCGGATTGGATAGCAAGTGCAGTGAAGCCTCAGGGATAGCAGTGAGGTCGCAACCTATAAGCAACGGAGAGCTTTGGATGCACCATATGCCGAAATGCGAGCGTTCTTCAGCGTCCGACAGTCCTCTGCCTATCTCAAGCATATCCATGTCGTTGAATTTGCCGTTGCGGGCATATGCGGATAGATAGCGGTTTTCGGCTATTATACCTCTGACGCTTCTCCACGATGGAGATATGTCAGGAGAGATACGCCATGATGACGCGACTTCTGTGACCCATGTCCCTGGAAAGTTCCAGCGGCATACGTTCAGCTTTACATCACTGTGTCCGAGGCTGTCTATTGTTCTGCGTATGGCTGTATAGCGTGTGCGCTCGTCCAGACATAGGCTGTCGATATTCTGTCTGGGGTCGCCGCCGCAGAAGTCCACCTTTATGAAGTCGAAGCCAAGGTCGGAGAAATACAGGCGGGAATCCTCGGTGTCGTGTCCGTATAGCCCTACCCCTCTGGCAATCGAATCCGCGTCCCAGAAGTTTCCGCACGTATTCCGTCCTGCATCGGAGTATATGCCGGCTTTCAGTCCAAGCCGGTGGATATATCCTACTACAGGATGCATTCCGTTGGGAAATCGTTCGGGATGTATGATCAGGACTCCTGTCGAGTCTCTGCCACCGAAGAATCCATCGTCGATATTGATATACGTATACCCTGCGTCACGGAGTCCTGACGACACGAGGGCGTCGGCCTGTGAGCATATAAGCGAGTCGGATATGTTTACCCGGTATGTGTTCCACGAGCTCCATCCCATGATTGGTGTATCATAGGCCGATGCGGTAGCGTATATGCACAGCAGAAGTGCGGTATAGACAGTGCGCAATATTCTGTTCATCTGTAGTAAAAAAATCGGAGAGCGGCATCACGTACATGCGCCGCTCTCCGCAGGGAATTTGATTTATCGTCGGATCTATTATACTGTGAGGATTTCCTTTTCCTTTGCGGCAAACAGATCGTCTATTTTTTTCAGATATTTGTCGTGCAGCTTCTGGGCATTATTCTCAGCATCTTTCTCTACGTCTTCAGGCATGCCGAGCTTTATGGCCTTCTTCAGACCTTCTATGGCATCGCGACGTGCGTTGCGCACCGATACCTTGGCCTGTTCGGCTTCCGCTTTGCTCTGTTTTACGAGTGCTTTGCGGCGATCCTCGGTTAGCGGCGGGATGGACAGGCGGATAATCTCGCCGTTGTTCTCAGGCATGATGCCAAGCTCGGAGTTGATGATTGCCTTTTCGATGACTTTGAACATGGACTTTTCCCAGGGGGTGATGGTTATCGTGCGTGCGTCAGGCACAGAGATATTAGCCACATTGCTCAGCGGCGCCATGCTGCCGTAATAATCTACCCTGATGCCGTCGAGGATTTTGGGATTTGCTTTTCCTGCGCGGATGTGGGCAAGTGATTCTTCAAGATAGGCAACAGCCATCTCCATTTTTTCCTCGGCTGGGTCGAGGTATGTCTTAACGTCTGTCATTTTTATGTTGTTTTTTTTATCAATATACTAATGTACCGATAGGTTCGCCGGCAATGACTTTTGCAAGGTTGCCAGGAGTGTCCATGTCGAAGACCACGATAGGCATGCGGTTTTCCTTGCAAAGTGCGGTGGCAGTGAGGTCCATCACCTTGAGACCGCGGTTGTATACCTCGTCGTAGGTGATTTCGCTGAACTTCGTGGCCGTAGGGTCTTTCTCCGGATCAGCCGTGTATATGCCGTCCACACGTGTACCCTTGAGCATTACCTCAGCCTCGACTTCCACAGCGCGCAGAGCCGATCCGGTGTCGGTGGTGAAGAACGGATTGCCTGTGCCGCCGGAGATAATGGCAACCTCACCGGCGTTCAGGGCGTCGATAGCGCGCCATTTGCTGTAGTGTTCGCCGATTGGGAACATGTTGATTGCGGTGAAGACTTTAGCCGGCTGACCTGCTGCTGTAAGCGATGAGCTGAGTGCCAGAGAGTTGATGACAGTGGCAAGCATACCCATCTGGTCGCCTTTCACACGGTCGAAGCCTTTCGACGCACCTGAAAGGCCGCGGAATATATTGCCTCCTCCGATCACGATAGCTACCTGGACACCGGACCCCACGATCTGTTTGATCTGCTCTGCATACTGGTTGAGGCGTTCGGTGTCTATGCCATATCCTTGCGCTCCCATGAGCGATTCGCCGCTCAGTTTCAGGAGCACCCTCTTGTATTTGGTTCTCATAAGTGTTTGTTGTGCATTGTTTGCTGTAAAGTTAAGACATTTTTTTGAGAGTTGCACAAATTAATGCTACTTTTGTAATCAACTTCTAAACGACAGGTATATGGCAGGAATCAAGAGCCTGGCCAAAGATACGGCCATCTACGGACTGAGCAGCATTGTCGGACGCTTCCTCAACTGGTGTCTGGTGCCGCTTTATACCATTCTGTTCTCACAGGCTGAATATGGAGTCGTGACGTTGGTATATGCCGTGGTGGCATTGGCATTGATCATACTTACCTACGGCATGGAGACGGGGTTTTTCCGCTTCGCCAACCATGACCGGTGGTCGGATCCTATGGAGGTGTATTCCACTGCTCTGTTGTCGCTTGCAGTGAGTTCCACTGTGTTTTTTGTCGGTGTATGCCTGCTCTCGGAGCCGGTGAGTGCCCTGCTCCATTGTTCCGGACATCCGAGCTATGCGCTGCTTATGGCATTGGCTGTGGCTCTTGATGCATTCACGGCATTGCCATTTTCATACTTGCGTTTCAGGAAGCGCCCTGTGAGGTTCGCGATGCTCAGGCTTGTGAATATTGGCGTCAACATAGGGCTGAACCTGTTTTTCCTGCTTCTGTGTCCGGTGTTGCTCGAGCATTGCGCACCGTTGGTAGCGTGGTTCTATGATCCATCCTATGCCATCGGCTATATTTTCCTCAGCAACGCTATAGCTTCGGCACTGACGGCTGTGATGCTGCTGCCGGAGTTGCGGGGATTCCGCTACAGGTTCAATCCCCGCCTGTGGCGCGAGATGATGGTGTATTCCCTGCCGCTTCTCGTGCTCGGAGTTGCCGGCATAATGAATCAGACGGTGGATAAGATAATATTTCCATTGCTTTACTCAGGTTCTGACGGAGCTATGACACAGCTTGGTATTTATGGCGCGAACTATAAGATAGCTATCGTGATGGTGATGTTCACGCAGGCTTTCCGTTTCGCCTACGAGCCGTTTATATTTGCTCAGAACAAAGAGAAAGGCGCTGGAAAGGAGCGGGCCTACAGCGAGGCCATGAAATACTTTGTGGTCTTCGCCATGCTCATATTCATGGGTGTGATGTTCTATCTCGACATTCTCAAGTATTTCATATCTCCGCGCTATTTCAGCGGTCTTAAAGTAGTTCCGGTTATAATGATAGCCGAGGTGTTCTTCGGAGTCTTCTTCAACCTTTCGCTTTGGTACAAGCTTACCGACAAGACTGTCTGGGGCATGTATTTCTCATTGCTCGGACTTGCCGTCACCCTTGGCCTGAACGCGGCTCTTGTGCCACGCTGGGGCTATATGGGGTGTGCCTGGGCCGCTTTCGGATGCTATGGGGTAATGATGGTGTCGAGCTATGTGGTCGGTCGCCGTAAGAACCCCGTACACTATCCGCTGAAGCGTATCAGTGCGTATGTCGTGCTGGCTATGCTGATGTATGTTGTCGGACTTTATGTGATTGACACTCAGGTGATGTGGGTCGACTATATCGTGAGGGCTTTTCTGCTTGCTGTCTACTGCATGATTGTGGTGCGTGTGGAGAAACTGCCCCTGCCCGGGCCACTGGGGCGCATTACATCCGGAAGATGAAGCCACTGCTATGAAGATCGTAATTATAAACCACAGTGACACGCTCGGCGGTGCGTCTGTCGTGAGCATGAGACTAATGGAGGCTTTGCGGAAGTCAGGACATGATGCCCGCATGCTGGTGTCGCGCAAGCTCTCGGACAACCCATATGTGGAGGAGTGTGGCCGCAATCTACGCGGTAAGTTCTGTTTTCTTGCAGAGCATGCCAGGATATATATGTCTTGCGGATTCAACCGCAGGAATCTGTTTAAAATCTCCATAGCAAACGTAGGGCTTCCCCTGTCGCAGCATCATCTCGTAAGGAATGCCGATGTCGTGATGCTCAATTGGGTGAATCAAGGCATGCTGTCGCTCCGCGAGATCGGGCGGATCGCAGCATCCAAACCTGTAATATGGACGATGCACGACATGTGGTGCATGACCGGAGTCTGTCATCATGCAGGATATTGCCTGCGTTTCGAAGGGCAATGCGGGTATTGCCCGCTCATCCGTAAAGGAGCTTCGTTTAAAGACCTGTCGAGGAATACGTGGCTGCGCAAGCATGAACTTAACAGCAGGTATAGCATTCACTATGTGGCTGTGAGCCGGTGGCTTGCGGCGCGGGCGAAAGAATCCTCGCTATTGTCGGGAGCACATGTGGAGGTAATTCCTAATGCCTTTCCGACAGAGGAGTTTCCTGCCGCGCGGAAGCGCACTCCCGGAATCATGCGTATAGTCATGGGGGCAGCCCGACTCGACGATCCGATCAAGAATCTTCCTGCGGCCATAGAGGCGCTGAATATTGTCGCAGAAAAGCGTCCTGATGGCATAGAAGCTGTGTTTTTCGGAGAAATACGTGATCCATCGCTGCTGGAGCGCCTCAGGATGCCATTCCGCCATCTTGGCACGGTGCGTGACACCCCTACCCTGGCCCGACTCTACGGAGATTCCAAGGTTGTGCTGTCCACATCCCTTTATGAGACGCTTCCCGGCACTGTGATCGAGGGAATGAGCGCAGGCTGTGTGGCGGTGACTACTGATGCCGGTGGTCAGGCCGACATCGTGGATCATCTCCAGACAGGATATATTGCCCATTCCGGCGATGTGGAGGACATCGCACAGGGGATTTTATGGGCGCTTGATGCCGATATAGAGCCTATGCAGCAGCATTCGGCTATCGAAAGAAAGTTCTCATCGCACAATGTGGCGATGAAATATGTTGAATTAATAAACGACATCATAAAATGATAAAGAATCTTCTGTTTGATCTCGGTGGAGTGATTATGGATATCGACCGGGAGAATTGCGTCAGGGCTTTTACAAAGCTCGGGATGAAAGATATAGCTGATTTTCTTGGCGACTACGCGCAGCAAGGTGTCTTCGCAGAGCTTGAAGAAGGCAAGATCAGCGCGGCTCAGTTCCGCGATGCGGTGCGCGCTCACTGCCCGCAAGGCACTACTGACGCCGAGATAGACGCGGCATTCAATGAATTCCTGCTCGGAATACCTGCCATACGCCTCGAGATGCTGCTTCAACTCAGGGAGGAATACAAAGTGTATCTGTTGTCCAATACCAACGAGATAATGTGGAATTCCCGTATTGCAGAGGAGTTCCGGCAGATTCCGGGTATGGACATAAACTCCTATTTCGACGGCATAGTGACATCATACTCCGCACATTCGCTGAAGCCCGACGCGGCAATCTTCCGCTTTGCCGAGGAGACGCTTGGCATAAAGCCTTCGGAGACGCTGTTCCTCGACGATTCGCAGGCCAATGTAGAGGCGGCCAGAAAGCTTGGTTTTAAGGCAGAGCAAGTGCAGCCCGGCACTGACGTATTCACTTCGATATACGGGTTCATAGCCGACAATGACCGCGACTGAGACACACCGCATAGCGGCTATCGGAATGTTTGATGGCGTGCATGCCGGTCACAGATCACTTCTCGGCTATCTCAGGAGAGAGGGTGCACTAAGGCATTTGAAGGCCGCTGTAGTCACTTTCAATAATCATCCGGCCGAATTAGTGGCTGCCGACCGTGCTCCCCGGTTGCTTATGACTCCGCGCGATAAGATCGGGGCTTTGCGTGCCGAGGGTGTGGAGGATATAATACTGCTTCATTTCGATGAAGCCCTCCGGAGGCTCAGCGCCCGCGAATTTATGACGATGCTCCACGCCTCATACGGCGTTGACTGTCTGGTCGTAGGCTATGATCACCGCTTCGGGCGCGACCGTCTCGATGGATTCGACGATTATGTGGCCATAGGCCGCGAGATAGGGCTGGAGGTGATATGCGCGCGGGAGGAATCAGGCTTCAGTTCTACAGCGGTGCGTGATTCTCTCCTGCGCGGGCATGTGGAGGCGGCCACAGCATTGTTAGGCAGGCCGTACTATATCGACGGTACGGTTGTGGCCGGCAAACGCCTGGGGCGTACGATCGGTTTCCCTACGGCCAATCTTGCACCGCTCAGCGACCGCATACTCATACCCGCACGCGGCGTATATGTGGCCGATGTCAGTATCGACGGTGCGCCGGCTCTGAGGAGAGCCATGCTCAATATAGGCCACCGGCCTACTGTCGACGGTCCTGATGCGCCGGATACCATAGAGGTGCATGTGATAGACTATGAGGGAGATCTCTACGGGCATCTGATGCGGGTGCATTTCCTTCACCGTTTGCGCAGCGAACGTGCGTTCGACAGTCTTGAAAGTTTGCGTAAGCAACTTTGTGCCGACCGCGATGCCGCATCCGCATGGATCTGACAAAAAACATGCTATAAATCACGGTTTTATTATGAAAATACTTGCAGTACCGCTATTGATTATGTCAGCGCTTATATTCTCCTGCCGGGGCAATGCCAGCGAGGATACAGCGTCATTTCCATATCCGGACGTGCCCGGAAATCTTGTTACTCCACAAGACAGGGCTTCATATCTGATAAGGCATTTCTGGGATAATGTGGACTTCGCCGACAGTATCGACGATGCCCGTATGGCGATGCTTGAGCAAGGTTTCGCCGACTTTATATCAGTGTTCGGGCCCGCTGAGTCTGATGCTCGCCGTGAGGCTATGCAGACATTGGTCCGTAGCTCACGCTCAAGCCACGCTTCAGCCGATGTGATGGACGGCCTTGCCGAGAGCTATCTTTATTCGCCTGAATCTCCTGTCTATGATGAGGAATACTTCATACTTTATCTGGATGCCTTGTTGCAGCCCGGTGTGCTCGACGATGTGGAATCCGTAAGGCCGAGATTTCTGCTCGACGAAGCATCCAGAAACCGTGTGGGCGCGGAAGCCGCCGATTTCGTTCTTGTCACACCGTCAGGAGAACGCTCTCTTGGTGAAATATGCTCGCGCACACCATACACACTGCTGGTTTTTGTAGATCCGGAATGCGAGACCTGCGCCGAGACTGTGGCTGAGATTGATACAGACCCGGTCATAAGCAGCCTTGTGGCTGACGGCACATTGGGTATCGTAGGAGTATATGGCGGCGATGACGATGCGCTTTGGGAAAGTTCCGGGGGGCATTATCCGGGAAATTGGACTGTAGGAAAGACAATTCGACGCGATGTTACCGACGGATTGTATGCAGTAGCCACCTACCCTACCCTCTATCTTCTTGACAGCAAGGGCATAGTGGTGCAGAAAAACACCAATCTCAGGCGTGTGCTCGAGATCGGTGCTTTCAGCCGGTGATGACGCATCCCCACCAGTAAAGAGCGATATATGTAAGCGCCCACACAGCGAGCACTATCCATGCGGCTGTGCGGTTGCGCGAATACGCGAAGTAGACGCACACAGCCGCTATGACAGCGAATCCGGGCAAGTATTTCCCGAGCATCATCATCTCGGCGTTGCCTGATTCTTTAGCAGCGGCAAATGCTTTTTCAAGTACGGGATACAGCGGCAGCAGCATCGCTATCACCAAGGCAAGCACCCACCGTGGAGTGCGCAGGGGTTCTTCGTTTTCTTCCATAGTCTATTCTTAATAACTTTTTAGAATTTAGGGTTTGACACTCTAAATTTAATACTTTTATCAATAATAGCAATTTTTTTTATCTATTTATTTGCGTAAAATATTAAATTTTTGTAGTTTTGCTTCCGTTGATTATAGCGATAAGGATATTTATAACTCAACACTTTAAATTTAATACCTTAATACTTAATCTTCTTGTCGCTAATCACCAATTATTCAGCTATTTAATTTTTTATCTAATACACGTTAAACTTAATAAACCATTTTGTATTATGAAAAGACTATTTAATTTATTAACATTGGTTCTATTCGCATTATTAGCATTGGAATCAAGCATGCAGGCGAATGATAGAACACAAGAAGACGCTTTCAAGATTGTTGCCGAAATGTTCAAGGACAGGGATGTGGATTATTATTCCGCAACACTAAAGGAAAATCCTGACAATTCTATATGGACTTTCTTTGTAGATGCAAACCCGATGGCTTTATGGGAACATGAATGTTATTTGGTTAATGTACCGCAAGATAGTTCGGAAGAAATAACGAAACAATTATTAGCGATGCCACCTTTTGAATATGAGCGAAAAGCTTACTCGGTGAAACAACGCTATGGTAAAAATGCAGACGAGCCAATTATATTGGAGACACGCAATTATGCTGCGCGTTCTAAATCAACGTTGGATGCAGAGTGGGGAGAAACATATGTAATTATGATAAACGGGTGTGGTGATATTTCCGAAAATAAGTTCCAGTTTTGGAATGAATGTTCTTTTGCTTATCAAATGCTTACAAAACATTATCAGATACCTAAGGAAAACGTATATCCACTTATCTCGGACGGTGACAATCCTGCAGTAGACGTAAGCAAATATAGTGGAGAGAGATTATCTTCTCCGTTAGATCTTGATTTTGACGGAATGCCGGAGGTGAAGTTAGCTGCGACAAGAGCAAATATCAAGGCAGTATTCTCTGAAATAAACAATAAAATTTTGCCGGAAGATCAATTACTGATATTTATAACGAATCATGGCGGTTCCGGCTATGTAGTCACATATGATGGAATTATTAAATATGATGAGCTTAGCGAGTATATTAATCCTTATATTGACAAAGGAGTAACTATAAATTTTGTGATTGGTTCTTGCTATTCTGGAGGCTTGATTAACCGTTGGAAAGATTTACCCAAATGTGTAGGAGCTGCGTCATGTGAAAATGGGAAACAAGCCTTTATAGAAAGAGCCACAGATGAAACTGCCATTTCATTCATTGACTGCTGGAATGGAGCAATTAATGGTTACGATAAATTTCATAATACGGTGAATGCTGATTATAATGGAGATGGCATTGTCACGATGGAGGAGGCATTTATCTGTGCAAAGACAAATTTTAGGGAAATTTCCACCCAAAATCAAATGCCACAATATATGTCAAATCCTAAATATTTAGGAGCTGCTTTGGCGTTTAATAATTATAGCGTATCGGTGAAAATGGAGGATTTTAACCTTCAGTTTTCAAAAAATGAATGTGATGTTTCGGTTGGCGCATTGACTGATAAATATGTGTTCTGGAACAGTCCGGATATTGTAATAAGAAATACTTATGCCGGTGATTCTTTTGTACATCAGAATCCGAATTTTACAAAAAACCAAGATGGGCACGAGCCGGCGAAAGTGAAACCTATTAGGATCAAAGTCCATAACGATGGAACTGAACCATATCCCGGTCGTGGAAAATCAATAGCAATATACTGGGCTCATGCATCAACAAATATTGTGCCGGATACTTGGTATGGCAATAACAAATCATATTCCGATGGTGAGTTTGCATTGGGAGGGTTAATCAGTATACATAAAATTACTAAATTTATAGAACCCGGGGAATCTGCAATTATTCCTGCGGCGTTTTATTGTCCTAAAGATTTGCTCAATGACAATACTCGTCCGGATAATCATTATTTCTGTATATATGCTAAAATTTTTGATGATGACCAAGATGTAGAGCAGACTGTTTATGACCCGCTGAACGACCGCACCTCTGCAATGTCGAACATCACGATTATCAATAAGGAGGATGAGGATATGTCTGCGTCTGTTTTCATCAATAATTTCACATCTGAAATGGAGAATTATTCATTGGAATTGGGATTCAGAACGGCTGAAGACATGGAAATTTTTCAGTATGCACACATAGCCTTTCAGATGTATCCATCCATATATCATGAATGGGATAGATCCGGAGCATGCGGTTACGACGTTCTCAAGACTAACTATTCATTGCCGTATGGCGTGCAGTTTCTTTGGGAAAAAAGCCGTATTGAGAATATTCCCTTGCCATATTATGGAATCGGAAGATGCACGCTATATACCGACTTTTTCAACGCTCCGCAGACCGACAGATCGTTTACTTTTGATTTGATCCAGCGCGACGGCAATAATAAGATTGTAGGAGGTGAGACCTTTGTGGTTCACAGCCCTGTGGCTGCTGCACGTACATTGAAGACAGACTCTGTTCTCCAACAAAATGCCGTACTTGACCTTGTTGTGAATGATGAAGATGCAGGTTCTGTAAAATGGTTCACCGCTGATAATAAGTTGGTGGGAAAAGGACGTGTGCTTCATATCACACCGGAGATGAGATCTGAGCAGTATTCAGCAGTGATGACAAATGCCGATGGTGAACTTGTTCGAGAAAATGTATCGGTATATTCGCCGTTAGGTATACAGAAATTCACACCTTATGGCAACGTAACTGATTATATAGACCTTGCTATGTATGATGTTCAAACAGCCGGTTACGTAATTACTGTGACATCCCTTACAGATGGAACTGAAGTTTATCGCATAGAATTGCCAAACGGGCAAAAGACTCATAGAATCGATATGACACCCTATAAAAATGGCATGTATGTGCTCAACTGTAGCCTTGGAGACACTGTTTTGAATAGTCATAAATTCGTAAAACGATAATTTATACTGCAAATAGTTGCAAAATAGATTAATAATTAATAAATTTATGCACAAATTCAACTTTAAATTATACCAGTATGAAACCAATCTTTAAAACACTATTACTCGGTGCATTTTTTATATCAATTTGCACTGCCTGTAGTTCCGACGATGAGCCATCGTGGAAATCCTGGGATGAGGAACTGGATGTGAATCCCGGAGATGAGTCGTATGTCTATCCTGAACTGCGTACAGTTGAGGGAGTGGTAATCGGAGGCGAAGTCAAGCCGTGGACACCCGAAATTGAGGCAGCCCTGAGAGAAGAAGTTAAGCAGCCGGCAAAGCATCCTGTCGAGGTGAGAGTATCTTCCGCAGGCACAATCAAGAATGCCATTGGTCAGGATGCCTTGGAGATGGATGCCCTTACGGTGTACGGTCCGCTCGACAGCAGCGACCTGAGATATATCAAGCTTTGCGTATGTTCGGGCAAGCTTCGCTCAGTGGACCTGTCGGGCGCTACCCTAAAGGATAATACGTTGCCGGAGCAAGCCTTTTTTGCTAATGAGTATGGAAAGTTAGTATATGTGCCTCTGCTCAGACTCGTACTCCCCGACAACATCAAGAAACTTGACAGATATTGCCTTTTAAACACTCTGATAACAGAAATAAATCTTTCCGATAATGTCGACTTTGCCGGTCGAAGTCTTGCTAATACACCTATGCTCGGCGGTGAATTGACTATAGGAGAAGCCCTCAAACCTGCCGGAATGATTGCTGACAATCTACCGTTCTATAATACCGGCGATGGATCATTGGTCATTAACTACAAAAGGAAAATAGCGGATATTCTGGTAGATAATTTGCGATTCAAGGAACTGAACCTTGTAGAAGGTGTTGTGGAGGAATTGCCGCCGTACGCTTTTATTGATCTGCCTATTGAGACTCTGACTCTCCCTAAATCATTGAAAAAAATCGACTTTGGTGCTTTACAAAATCTTTCAAACCTCAAAACTTTGTACATCAACTTCACAGATGCTTCAGTCTTGGGATTTACTTGGGATGAATTCTACGAAAAAGACAAGGATTCTGATTTTAATTTTGAGTTATGGTGTCAATCCTTTCCTTTGTTAGGTTTACCGCTTGAGGCAACAATCTACGTTCCCAAGGGTTCATTGGAAGCTTTATATAAAAGCATGGCACTTGATGGCCGTAAACTTGTGGAGGTAGACTGATTCTTAATCATAAACCACAAACTGCACATATCAGCCTTTGTGCAGTTTGTGGTTTGGTATATTCAGTTGAGTTTGCTTCATTAGCGAGATTCTCCAGCATCAGATGATGTGAGTTTTTAATTATTAGCGATGCATCCTTTCATATATTCAGCAGTTTAATTTTTATCTAATACAGTTAAACTTAATAAGTCATTAAATACTAAATTTAGCGAAATCTTAATAACCTTAAAGCCATCAGCCATGAAATCAATCATTCGAACATTATTAGTCTGTGCGGCATTCCCTTTGCTGTTTGCTGCCTGTAGTTCCGACGACGAGCCATCGTGGGACAAAACATGGGACGAGAAGATTATAGAACAGGGAGAGGAAGATTATATTTATCCTGACCCTCATTTCATCGTTTCCGGAGTTATAATCGGAGGAGAGGTGAAGCGACTTACCTCTGAACTCGTGAATGCACTCCGTGAGGAGGTGGCACAACCTGCTAAATATCCTGTAGAAGTGAGTGTAACTGCTCCCGGCAATCTGAAGGAGGCGATAGGACGTCGTGCATTGGAAATGGATGCACTGAGCGTATCCGGTCCAATCAACAGCGACGATATCCGATATGTGAAGCTATGTGTGTGCTCCGGAAAATTGCGCCGTGTGGACTTTGCCAAGGCCTTGCTCGAAGAGAATACCTTGCCCGAAAATGCTTTCTTTGCAAGCGAATATGGTAGCATAGTGTATGTGCCGCTATGCAAGCTTGTACTTCCTGAAAATATAGAGAAGCTCGACAAATCATGTCTGTTCAATACTCTGATTACCGAGATAGAGCTTCCCGAACGTATCATATTGGAAGCTACATGCTTGGCAAACACCCCGATGCTTGGCGGGGAGATTACGATAAGCGACGGTATGGTGTTCGTGGACCCTGGAATAAGCTGCTACGGCCAGTTTGTCCATGCCGGCGACGGCTCGATGATTGTGAACTTCAAGCGCAAGACTGTGGACTTTTTTAACTTCTCAGGCTTCTGCTGTAAGGAGTTCAATATAGCTGAAGGCGTGGAAGAAATCGAGCCGGGTGCATTGTTCGGCATGTCGATTGAATCGCTGACACTGCCTAAGTCGCTCAAGAAGATAGGTGAATACTCGATGTGCAATATCTCGAATCTCAAGAGCCTGTATATCAATTTCACAGATGCGTCGATTGTGGGAATCTCAGAATCCGACTACGCTGATATGCTGGAAAAAATGATTATTGAGATAATGGAAGAAGGTGGTGATATCAGTGCTATTGAAGAATTCGATTCTAAATTCCGCAACAGTTTTCCGTTTATAGAAACTACTGCTGACGCCGTATATGTCCCCAAGGGAACAAAGAGCAGTTTTGCCGAGAAGATGCCCATGCTGCACTTCCAGAACATCATAGAGATGGACGAATAGCGTTTTTCATCAATTTCTCAATCATAAATCACAAACAGCACAAAGGCTGATAATACACAGGCCTTTGTGCTGTTTGTGATTTGGTATATTCTGCTTATTTTTGCTTCTTGTCGGCGAGATAGGCTTTCACTGTAGCATTGATTCCGTCCTCAAGCGAGAATCTGGGGGCGAAGCCGAAGTCGTGTACGGCGTCGGAGACATCGGCGCACCAGTTGCGCTGCTTCATGATCTTGAATTTGTCGCGGTTGAGAGTCGACGGCTTCATTTTCATCACGCCCCATTTTTCGGCTACGACAGATGCTGCGTAGGCTATCCATAAGGGCAGACGTACGGGGATAACCCATTTCTTGCCGAGCGCGCGAGCCACGATACGCCGGAATTCCGCCTGTGAGTAGGCACGTGGTTCTGAAATGATATAGGTTTTGCGGCTGACCCCTGCGGCTATGGCATCCATCATGGCGTTCACCAGATCCTCGACATATATGAATGTAAGCATCTGCCGGCGGAAGCCTATTCCGAAATCCCAGTGGTTGTCGATGCTTTTCACCATCATGAGATAGTCTTGCTCGTGAGGCCCGTATACGCCTGTAGGCCGGAATACTATATAGTTCAGACCGGGGACTGTCTGCAGAAAAGTCTCCGATTTGATTTTGGAAAGCCCGTACATGGTGTTGGGGTTCGGCACGGTGCTTGATGTCAGGGGTGAATACGTCTTCTCGTCGCCCGGGCCGAGTGCGCTGAGGCTGCTCATGTAGAGGAATCTCTCAGGCAGCATGTTGTCCTTCTCGAGCACTTGCACGAATGTGCGCAGGTATATGAAATTTATCTTGTTGAAATCAGCGAAGTTGGCGCATTTCGTAGCTCCGAGATTGTATATCATATAGTCCCATTTTCCGGATTCGGGAGCGGATTCGCGCAGCGATTCGGACATGGCCTGCGGATTTTCATAGTCCAGCACCACGAAGTGCAGGCGCGGGTCGTCGAGATAGCGGCGGGATGTGGTCCGGCGCACGGCTACGTAAGTGTCGTAGCCTCGGCGCAGGCTTTCCTGAGCGATGAATCCGCCGATGAATCCACCTGCGCCTATGATGAGCATTGTTTTCATTTGGTTGTCTGTGATTACGGGAGTATGGATGATACGATGGCTTTGTTGTAGGTTGCAAGAGTCTGACGTGCGAATTCGGCGTTGGTGAAGTTCTTGATATGCCTTTGTCCGGCTTTTGTCATCTTCTCGCGCAGATAACTGTCGTCGAGCAGGCGTCGGGCGGCATCGACCATTGCATCCGTGTCGTCAGGAGCTACATAGATAGCCCCCGAACCTCCTGCTTCCTCAAGGCATGAACCCGTGCATCCGACTACCGGTACGCCTGCCGAGAGAGCCTCCACAATCGGAATGCCGAAGCCTTCGTAGCGCGATGTATACGTTGCGAATACAGACATTGCATACAGAGCAGGAAGTTCTGCGAAAGGTACGTTCTCAAGGAATATCACTCTGTCCGCCAGCTTGTGTGAAGCTATGAACCGGTCGAGTTCGGCTGCGTAGCGCGTACGGCGTCCGACGATCACCATCTTCACGTCGGATGGCATGGCCGGAAGCGCTTTCAGGGCGAGCAGTTGATTCTTTCTGGTCTCGACTGTGCCTACGGAGATATAATAGCGTTCAGGAAGGCCGTATTTGCGTCTTACATTTTCCTTTGTCGCAGCATCCTGACGGATGGCAAACTGCGGATGGCAGCCTTGATAAATGACGTCTATCTTGGAGGGATCTGTGCCGTAGGCATCGACAATATCGGCCTTAGTGCGCTCGCTGACTGCTATAACGCGGGTTGCGTTGTCGCAGGCTTTTCTGAACTTGAAGTCATATATGGCGCGGTCGATAGCCTTATAGTTCTCCGGGATGAAACGGAAAATAATATCGTGGATAGTGACCACCGACGGTATGCCGGATGAGGCAATGTTGAGCGGCAGCTCGTTGCTCAGGCCGTGGAATATGTCTATGCCGTCGCGTTGCAACTGTCCGGTTATGCCTGCCGTACGCCACAGCGATGACAGCTTGCGCCCCATAGGCCGGTCAGGTCCGGTCAGTTTCACATTCGGGCGGCCGAGAATCGGTGTGAGCCTCGGATTATCTGAGATGCGGGGTGCATAAAGGATATATTCATTGCCGGGATACAGGGCCGACAATGCATCGACCACGAGTCTGCTGTAGTTTCCCAGGCCGGTGTTGTTATTGACCGCGCGTTTGCCGTCGTAGCCAATTTTGAGTTCGTCCATAGCGTTTATATTAACTTTTATCCTACTTATCCGGTCAAAAGTAATAAATTCCGCCGAAAATAAGCCGGATTTAGCGGAGTTTTTGTACTTTTGCCTGATAAAAATAATCGTAAAAGATGACTTCACAAGATAATACATCCTCCCGAAAGAGTTTTGCGGAGGACTTTAAAGACAGGATTGCATCGACACGTGCCACACGCTGGATTCGCTTCGGTATCGTGGCTCTGTTGTTCCTTGCCTGGGCTATCTGGCTCGGAACATGGTGGGTAGGGCTGTTCCTGCTGCTGTTGTTCGATATATATATCACCGGATATATACCTTTCACATGGTGGAAGAAATCGAAAAATACCGCGCTCAGGGCTGTTATGAGCTGGGTCGATGCCATTGTTTACGCACTGATCCTCGTCTATTTCATTTTCAACTTCGTGGGACAGAATTATCAGATTCCGTCGTCGTCGCTCGAGAAGACTTTGCTCACCGGTGATTTCCTTTGGGTAAATAAGCTGTCCTACGGTCCGCGAGTGCCAATGACACCAGTGCATTTTCCCCTTGTGCATAATACGCTTCCGTTCATAAACACCCGCAGCTACACCGAATGGCCGTCGGTGAAATATAAGCGTCTCAAAGGTTTCCGCAATGTGGAGCTGGGCGATATAGTCGTCTTCAACTTTCCGGCCGGTGATACCGTGGCCCTGAAGGTGCAGAATCCTGACTACTATACACTTGTGAAGTTGCAGGGTAGGGAGGAAGTGAATACAAACAAGGCGATGTACGGCGATGTGGTATACCGTCCGGTGGACCGTAGGGAGAACTATGTGAAGCGCGCCGTAGGTCTGCCCGGAGATACATTCAAGATAGTGAACGATACCATCTATCTCAATTCGGTGGCACAGCCGCTCCCCGAGAATGCCCAGTTCAGGTATCTCGTACAGTTGAACACCTCGCTCACCCAGGAGATGTGTCATGATCTCGGCATCGCTCTTGAGGATGTGCATACCGAGACAATGGATGAGGAGACTGCGGATGCTCTGCGGACTCAGGACATACTTCCGTCGGCAGATATGTCTTCGTTCTATTATTCAATACCGTTGTCGCGTCCTATCCTCGATAAGATGAGGAGTGTGGGAATTCTGCGTGGTTCGGTCAAGATCAATAGCTTCAATGATTATTTCCCGACTCCGGGGCTGTTTCCCGAGGAACTTTCGGCCGACTGGACTCTGTCCAATTATGGAGGAGCTGAGGGTATAGTTATTCCCCGGAAGGGTATGACCGTAAATCTGAATCCATATACATGGGCGTTGTATAACCGCGCCATCCGCAACTATGAGGGCAATTTCTCGGCGTCGCTGCATCCCGACGGTCGTGTCTATATAGATGGAAAGCCTGCGGATACCTATACATTCGGAATGGATTACTATTTTATGATGGGCGACAACCGCGACAACTCGCAGGACTCGCGCTTCTGGGGATTTGTGCCGGAGGATCATATCGTAGGCACTCCCATGTTTGTGCTGATCTCATTCGATAAGGACCGCTCGCTGTTCGACGGCAAGATACGCTGGAACAGAATATTTACGACTGCAAATCCGGATAAATAGGGCTTTATAGATGCTGGTGACACATCCGCAATCCACAGCAGTCATGCATCCGCGTCTGTTTGGCGGGGTAGGCTACTATGCCGTGATGGCTTCGTGCGGCCATGCCGTGGTCGATACTTTCGCCCGGTACGACAAGCGAGCCAAGGATACCCACCGCTATACGATTGCTGACACACGAGGTGTGTTGAGGCTCACAGTACCTGTCGGGAAACCGGATATACCCGGTGCTACGTGGCGCGACATACCGATCTCTGATCATGGACACTGGTGGAACATACACCGTACGACGCTGGAGAGCGCCTACGGCCGTACGCCGTTCTTTGAGTTCTACATAGACCGCTTTTTACCCCTTTTTCAGCCTCAGGGAAGCCTTGGAATGCCTGCTACGGTAGGAGAGCTTATCGAAGCCTCGGACGCGATTCTAAGGGCTATTGCAGGGATTGAGACAGATGTCTCCTATGGTCCGGTGCAAGGAGCGGCATATGAAGTGCTGCCGTCAGGCGATCAGTGCCCGGAATACTATCAGGTGCGCAGTTCCAGACTCGGATTCATACCTGATCTGAGTATGCTTGACCTGATATTCAACATGGGTCCTGAGACACCATTGGTGCTACGCCGCTGGATTCAGCATATGAAATGAAAAAGGGCTGCCCGCAGGCAGCCCTCGATATTCATGGTTTTCAAGGTATATCTTTACATCTGGTCGATCACGTAGTCGTCAACCGTTACGTCGAAGTCGATCTGGTCAAGCACGTCCGGATTGTCAATGGAAATATTGTAGACATACGCGTGTCCCATCTGCCATTCGCCGACGTTGCCCGATTTGGCCGGGAAAACAAGTCTTCCGCAATTGGATTCCTGCACGAGCAGGTAAGAGGGAGTCTTGCCGGTAGGCCATACTTTCACACCGCTGGCGGCGTCGAAGATCTCGCAGTCAACCTGCAGATACGAGCCCTTGTATTCGTTGCCCGACAGGCTCACATCGTTGAGTGTTTGAGGCAGGATGAAACATACATCCAGGTTGTTCTCGGTATAGTCGGTCGGAGTGGAGGTAAGTGTGACTTCATCGCCTTCGCCCATTGCGTAGAAAGTAAGAAGATCGGATTGCTTCTTCAGATCAGTCCACGAACCCTGTATATCAGGAGTGTCGGCGGCTGTGGTTGCATCGGGGAAGTTGAATGTGCCTTGCAGGTATATGTTGCATAGTGAGATGTGGCTGACTTTTATTTTCAGTCTTTCGTTCTTTGAAGACAACATCATGTTTACTTTGGCCATAGCGTGCCGGAAATTCATGAGCACCGGCGCAGCCTGCTGTCCTACATTCATGTTTACTGAGTAGAGCAGGTCGGTCTGGCCATTGTTCAGATAGTCGGGAATATGACCACCCGTATCGCCCTTTATGTCGGTTGAATTGGTTATGTCCGGACTATAGGCGTAGAAGTTGACGGGCGTAGAAGGCCAATATGCGGCCGGAGAGTATGTCCAAGACCCTCCGTCGCGGGTGACTGTCACACCGTCCATTATTTTTGTCGATTCAGTGAATGCGTATACGACAAAGTTTTTCATCGTGGCTGTAGTGGTCGCAGCCCCTCGCGATGGTCTCGGAGTGACCGCCGAGAAAGATATGGTGTTTTCCTGCGATGGTTCTGTACCGGCTACATCTTCATTGCTGCACGAGGGCAGTATCGCTGCAGCCACAGCCGCAGATAGAAATACAAATCGTGAGATCATAAAAATCTTTTTTTGAGGATTGAGTTATTCGGTTGTTTTATTGTATTAACAAATATCATGTGGTTATGTTTATAACAACGGTAGTCCATCCGTCGACGCTTACGCCGAATCCACCGCTTCCGCCTATGTCGGACTCAGGCAGATCAAGGCCTCGCAGGCGTATGTAGACGTTCATAGGGTCGGGGGCTGACCGCACCTGATCGCTTACGTCGAATTCATAGTTGAAACGTCTTCCGTCTGTGAGCCATACATACAGATTCAGGATATTAGTGCATGCAGGTGAATCAGCAGGTCCGAATGTATGGAATTCGGACCTGATTGTGTTGCTGTCGGTAGCCCTTGCCGCGAAGGGAAGCGTGGAGCGCAAAGCGGAGCGGTGTCCGGAAGTAAGGTTCAGTGAATCCGACATTCCGCTCATAGAGGCTCTCAGACGGCTCACTCCGCCTAAGTTTGTCACATCCTGTATGTCGCAGGTGTAATGGGCTACAAGTGGCTTCTGATGGGCTATGAGACGCATTTCAGGCGGCGAGACTTGCGCTACATCCGAATCCGGTGTTCCGTGGGGAATGTATGAGAGCATTCCGAAAGTAAGGTCGAACGACCAGTAGGCGCATCCCCACATCATTGACGGGCATCTTACTACCGGTTCGTCGGCGCTCGAGCGTGCAGGTTTACTGTCGGCGAGTCCGTCGAAAAGATCACATTCACGGCAATACGCTGTGTATCCGCCGTATCCGCGGTTTTCCTTGAAATATACGCCGGAGGTATCATCGTTGTATGATATGAATGAATAATTTCCTTCAGGCAGGCTTATTTTTCCGGCTTCCATTCCGGGAAAATCGTAGCGCCACGGATCTCCGTCGGAATTGCTGAAAAATATGTATGCCATGCCATCCGGGTTGGCGTAGCTGCATCCGCTCCAGTCGTTCACAATAGTGAAAGCTATGCGCTCAGGGCAGTTGTCGTAGTCATATATACACGACGAAAAAAGACACGCTATGACAGCGGCCGCATATATCTGCCTTATAATATGAGTTGGATGCATTAATGTCGAATGAACAGAGTTGAGTCAATAGTTCAACAACTCTGAAAGCCCGAGTGTTCTTACCGGCAAAATAAACGGAGACAGAGGGCATGTGATAGCCTCTGTCTCCGTGGATGCTGTAGTAGGTTCTGGAATTCGGTTATTCTTCCATGAGCTTGCGGTAGCGGCGGCGTTGCGGCTCTTTGCCGTCGTTGTGGGCGCGCTTGTAGTCTTCGTAGTCGCTGTACGAGCCTTCATAGTATACAACCTCGCCATCGCCCTCGAACGAGAGTATGTGGGTGCATATGCGGTCGAGGAACCAGCGGTCGTGACTTACGACAACGGCGCATCCGGCGAAGTCGTCGAGACCTTCCTCGAGGGCACGCAGTGTGTTCACGTCGATGTCGTTGGTAGGTTCGTCGAGCAGCAGGACATTGCCTTCTTCTTTAAGAGCCATAGCCAGATGCAGACGGTTGCGCTCGCCGCCGGAGAGGACGCCTACTTTCTTTTCCTGATCAGCGCCGGTGAAGTTGAATTTGCTCAGATATGCGCGGGCATTGATATCGCGTCCACCCATCCTGAAGGATTCCACACCTTGAGAGATCACCTCGTATACGGTCTTTTCCGGAAGAAGATCGTGGTGAGTCTGGTCTACGTATGCTATCTTTACGGTCTCGCCTACGTCGAAAGTACCGGCGTCGGGAGTCTCCGAACCCATGATAAGACGGAACAGGGTAGTCTTTCCTGCGCCGTTCGGGCCTATGACGCCCACGATACCGGCCGGAGGCAGAGTGAAGTCCAGATCCTTGAAAAGCTGTTTTTTTCCGAATGCTTTCGACAGGCCTTTGGCCTCGATGACCTTATTGCCGAGCCTCGGTCCGTTGGGAATGAATATCTCAAGGCGTTCTTCCTTCTGCTTCTGGTCTTCGTTGAGCAATCGGTCGTAGCTTGCCAGACGGGCTTTTCCCTTGGCCTGTCTTGCCTTGGGGGCCATGCGCACCCACTCGAGCTCGCGTTCGAGAGTCTTACGGCGCTTGCTTGCCTGTTTTTCCTCCTGAGCCATGCGCTTGGTCTTCTGGTCGAGCCATGAGCTGTAGTTGCCTTTCCAGGGTATTCCTTCGCCACGGTCGAGTTCAAGAATCCATCCGGCCACGTGGTCGAGGAAGTAGCGGTCGTGGGTTACGGCGATTACAGTGCCCTTGTATTGTTGCAGATGCTGTTCGAGCCAGTCTATGCTCTCGGCGTCGAGGTGGTTGGTAGGTTCGTCCAGAAGCAGTATGTCGGGCTGTTGCAGCAACAGGCGGCAGAGAGCCACACGGCGACGCTCGCCCCCGGACAGGGTGGCTACAGGCTGGTCGTCGGGTGGGCATTGAAGCGCATCCATTGCCCTGGACAGTTTGGAGTCGATGTTCCATGCATCTGTAGCGTCTATCTTGTCCTGAAGCTCGGCCTGACGCGCCATGAGTGCCTCAAGCTTATCGGGATCTTCAAGAACTTCAGGATCTCCGAAGCTTTCGTTCACTTTCTCATATTCGGCCAGCAGGTCGAGTATAGGCTGCACACCCTCGCGCACAACCTCTATCACTGTCTTCGCCGGATCGAGCTGCGGGTCTTGCTCCAGATAGCCAACAGAATATCCGGGAGCGAATACCACTTCGCCCTGATAACTCTTGTCGAGACCGGCTATGATCTTCAGCAGTGATGATTTACCGGAGCCGTTCAGACCGATGATGCCGATTTTGGCTCCATAGAAAAACGATAGGTAGATGTTCTTAAGCACTTGCTTCTGGGGAGGATATATCTTGCTTACCCCCACCATAGAGAATATTACTTTCTTGTCGTCTGCCATTGCGTGTATGTCTTGAGGTTGTTATCTTTTTTATTTCAGTTTCCGTGGCGCGTATTTCACGGGGTAGTCGCAGCGAGTCTTGCCGTTGACAATGTTGTTGAGTTTGCCGCGAATCAGTTGCTTGCGTATGCCGCTTACGTGGTCTATGTAGAGCAGGCCTTCGAGGTGGTCGCACTCGTGCTGCACAATGCGGGCAAGAAAGCCGGATATGATCTCCTCATGCGGCTGGAACTTCTCGTCGACCCAGCGCAGGCGGATGTTCTCGACTCTCTCTACGTTCTCGCTAAGTCCGGGAAGACTCAGGCAGCCCTCGGCCCTGGATATTTTCTCTCCTTCGAGAACTTCTATCTCAGGATTTATCAGTGTCAGCTTTCTGCCTTCACACTCTGGAAACGCTTCCTTCACGGGATCTGCGTCAATTACTACAATGCGGTCGTTGCGACCGATCTGCGGGGCTGCCAGACCTACGCCGTCGGAGGCATACATTGTGTCCCACATGTCGGATAGGAGCTTTTCCAGCCCCTGATATTCTGGTTCTATCGGTTGTGATACGTTGCGTAGCACAGGATGTCCGTAGAGGTATACGGGAAGTTTCATCGTTGGTTCGGTATGGTGTTGATTGGTTATTTCAATGAATTGGCGGGGTTTATCCCTGACTCGGCATACATGCGGCTCTGCAGGAAATCATTGAGGATGATTGTCGCGGATATCTCGTCTACCACGGCTTTGTCGCGTCTGGCCATCTTCTTCATTCCACCATCAAGCATGGCTCTGTGGGCGAGAACTGAAGTGAATCGTTCGTCGAAGAAAATAACCGGTGTTTTGTCGCCGATTTCCTTGCGCATGCGTGATATGGCCGGGGTGAGGTAGCGCATTGATTCCGACGGTTCACCTGTGACTGTGGTGGGCAAGCCGACCACAATGGCGTCGGCGCCCTCTGTGGCAAGGTAGCGCTTTACGAAGGCGGTGAGTTGCGCAGTGTCGACGGTTGTCAGTCCCGTGGCCACGATGCGCAGTGGATCCGTCACCGCGACGCCGCAGCGTTTTCGTCCGAAGTCTATTGATAAGAGTCTACCCATGAATGGAGAATGTCTACAAATTTAGCCAAAAATTTTTATTATTCCAACATGGCTGCTACTCGTGTCAGGGCCTTTATGAATTCGTCGGCTTCTTCTTTTGTGTTGTATGCGGCAAAAGATATGCGCGCTGTGCCTTCGATACCGAGGGCTTCCATAAGCGGTTGGGCGCAATGGTGTCCGGTGCGCAGTGCGATTCCGAGTTTGTCGAGCAGCATTCCAATGTCGTAGGGATGTTCTTTGCCGATGAGGAACGAGATTACGGCGGCTTTTCCCGGTGCAGTGCCGATGAGCCGCATGCCGGGTATCTCGCGCATCCTGCCTACGGTATACTCCATCAGTTCATGTTCATGGTTTGCTATGGCTTCTATACCGGTTTCTTCAATCCAGTCGATAGCTTTCGCAAAAGCCGATATGCCTACGAAGTCAGGAGTGCCGGCCTCGAATTTGAATGGTAGTTCGGCATATGTAGTCCCCTCAAAGCTGACATGACCTATCATCTCGCCACCTCCCTGATAAGGTGGCATTGCTTCCAATAGACTGCGGCGTCCGTAGAGAACTCCGACACCTGTGGGCCCATACATCTTGTGAGCCGAGAATGCGTAGAAGTCGCAGTCGAGTGCCTGCACGTCGATTTTCAGGTGCGAGGCTGCCTGTGCGCCGTCTATAAGGACGTATGCCCCGGCTTTATGGGCCATATCCACGATTTCAGCTACGGGATTCACCGTACCCAGCACATTGGACACATGGCATACGCTCACCATGCGCGTGCGAGGTGTAAGCATCCGGCGGAAGGCATCCATGTCAAGACTGCCATCCGGCAGTATGGGTGCGTGGTCTATCACAAGTCCGCGTCGTCCGGCTATGAGCTGCCACGGCACTATGTTGGCATGGTGCTCCATATCTGTGAGCAAAATGTGATCGCCTTCGTCAAACATGCCTCCGAGCGAAGCCGCCACAAGATTTATGGATTCGGTAGTGCCTCGGGTAAATATTATCTCCTGTTCGGTCGGGGCGTTGATGAAGTCGCGCACACGACGGCGTGTATGTTCCTGCATAGCTGTGGCTTCCTGCGACAGTGTGTGCACACCGCGGTGTACATTGGCTTTTGTGCGGGCATACATGTCCGTGATGGCGTCGACAACTTGTGCGGGTGTCTGCGACGTGGCCGCATTGTCAAGATAGATCAGCGGATGGTTGTAGACTGTGCGCTGTAGTATGGGGAAACCGGAGCGTATCCGGTCCACGTCGTAGGCGCTCATGCGTCGCCTCCTTCCACGGTATCGGTTGTCGTGTGCGCCGGGCATTCGGCGCATAACACGCGCCGGCCTGAGAATCTTTTCTCGACGAGATAGCGCAGTCTGTCGCGCAGTCCTTCGAGCTTTACAGTCTCTATCACATCAGACATGAATGCCTGCATAAGCATGGTACGTGCCTCCTCGGCAGGTATGCCGCGCTGCCGCATGTAGAACAGTGCCGCTGCGTCGAGTTGACCTGTGGTGGCTCCGTGGCTGCACTTAACTTCATCACAGTTGATGAGCAGTTGAGGCTGAGTGTGCATTTTAGCACCCTGAGAGGCAAGCAGATTGCGGTTTGTCTGAAGGGCTTCGGTGAACTCAGCACCTTCCATAACGCGTATCAGTCCCTCGAATGCTCCTGAGGCTTCGTCGTCCACCACATACTTGAAAAGCTGGTGGCTGGAAGAATGCCGTCCGGAATGTGTGACGAGGGTGCTGTTGTCTGTGATCTGATGTCCTGAAGCTATTACCATTCCCGAAAGCTCGGTCGATGTGCTGTCGCCTTCTGATGCGATATCGAATTCATTTCGAGTCGATCCTCCGGTCAGTGTATTGTTATTGACTGTAAGGTTAGATCCGGAATCCTGTGTGGCGTATAGCGAAGATATTCTGGTCGTGTTTTCCGACGACTCCTCGAGGTCATACCATGCAAGCGATGCTCCGGCGGCAAGATGCATCTCGATCACTTGCGATACGAGATATTTCTTCTCCGGATTGCGTGTATGGTCGCATACAAGTATTTCGGCGGCTGAGTTCTCCTCCATCACCACAAGTACCCGGCGCACGGCCATGAAATCCGTGTCTGTCGCCAACAGGTTTGTGATCTGAAGCGGGCGGTTCAGGTTTACTCCTTTGGCTACGTGTATAAACAGGCCTTCCTGAGCTAAAAGGGTATTCAGTGCTACCTGTGGTGTCTGACGGGCTATGCGTCCGTAGAATTTCTCTACGATCTCGGGCATACGCTCAGATGCTTCGGCGAGTGTACATACAGTCACTCCATCAGGTATTGAGCGCCTGAGGTTGGATGAGAGTCTGAGACTGTCGTTGATGACTGTGGCCATCAGTGAAGACACTTTCGGTATCAGGCATGTGAAGGCCAGGGAGTCGTCGGCCTCGTAGGGGGCGCGGGTGAGGTTGATGCCGTAGTCGGGAGCGAATGCGTCGTCGATTGAAAAGCGTGCGTAACCCTCGTCGCCCCGCCGTGGCAACGGTGTAGACATCAATAAGTCAAGAGCACCGGCACGCCTGCTGTTCATGATCCCGGACGAGTGGGAGCATATCGTGTCGGCGTGCGTGCGGTAGAGGTCTATGTATTGTTGTGATGCACTCATGATGTTGTTATTGTTGAGCGTCTACTTGTTCTTTGATCCAGTCGTAGCCTTTCTCCTCAAGTTCCAGGGCGAGTTCTGGACCTCCTGAATACACGATGCGTCCTTTGTAGAGTATATGCACGAAGTCGGGCTTTATGTAGTCGAGCAGACGCTGGTAGTGGGTGATCACTATGGTAGAGTTGTGTTCTGTGCGCAGGGTGTTCACTCCTTCAGCCACAGTGCGCAGGGCATCTATGTCGAGTCCGGAATCGGTCTCGTCGAGAATGGATAGCCGAGGTTCGAGTACTGCCATCTGGAATATCTCGTTGCGTTTCTTTTCTCCTCCGGAGAAACCTTCGTTCACCGAGCGCGACGCAAGCTTGTTGTCCAGACCGACTACCGCGCGTTTCTGACGCATGAGTTTCAGGAATTCGCTGGCCGATAGATCAGGTTCGTGGAGATATTTTCGCTTGGCGTTCACGGCGGCACGCATGAAGTTTACCATTGATACGCCCGGGATCTCCACCGGATACTGGAAAGACAGGAACAGGCCCTCGTGGCTTCTGTCCTCGGGAGAAAGGGCAAGCAAGTCTGTGCCGTGGAATGTGGCAGATCCGCTGCTTACGTTGAATCTCGGGTCTCCTGCCAGAACGCCTGATAAGGTGCTTTTGCCTGATCCGTTCGGTCCCATGATGGCGTGTACCTCGCCTTCGTTTATTGTAAGGTTGATGCCTTTGAGGATTTCCTTGCCTTCAATGCCGGCATGGAGGTCTTTGACGTCTAATAATATTTGGCTCATAGATGATTTTTTGTATGCTTGGAATGAAAGGAACGTATTATTGTCATCCTACGCTGTTGTCGAGGGTGAGGGCAAGGAGTTTCTGGGCCTCGACGGCAAACTCCATAGGCAGTTTGTTCATCACTTCGCGTGCGTAACCGTTGACTATAAGTCCGATGGCTTCTTCTGTCGGTATGCCGCGCTGGTTGCAGTAGAAAAGCTGGTCTTCCGAGATCTTTGATGTAGTGGCCTCGTGCTCGACTACGGCAGTGTCGTTGAGAACGTCGACATAAGGGAATGTATGTGCTCCGCATGTGGAACTGAGCAGCAGGCTGTCGCACTGCGTGTAGTTACGGCATCCGTCGGCGTTCGGGGCTATCTTCACGAGTCCACGGTAGGAGTTCTCGCTGTGTCCGGCCGATATGCCTTTGGATATGATGGTGGAGCGTGTGTTGCGTCCCAGGTGTATCATTTTTGTTCCGGTATCGGCCTGCTGATAGTTGCGTGTGACCGCTACGGAATAGAATTCTCCAACCGCACCTTCGCCTGCAAGCACGCATGATGGATACTTCCAGGTAATAGCCGATCCGGTCTCTACCTGCGTCCATGACAGTTTGGAGTAGTCACCGCGGCATAGTCCGCGTTTGGTGACGAAGTTGTAGACTCCGCCGCGACCGTGTTCATCGCCCGCATACCAGTTCTGGACTGTCGAGTATTTCACTTCGGCTCGGTCTTCGACCACGATCTCCACGATGGCTGCGTGGAGTTGGTTTTCGTCGCGCATCGGTGCTGTGCAGCCTTCGAGATAGCTCACGTATGCATCATCGTCGGCTACGATGAGCGTGCGTTCAAACTGTCCTGTGCCTGCGGCGTTGATTCTGAAATATGTCGAAAGCTCCATCGGACAGCGTACGCCTTTAGGGATATATACGAATGAGCCGTCGGAGAATACTGCTGAATTGAGTGCGGCGAAGAAATTGTCGCGGTAGCTTACCACAGATCCAAGGTAGCGTTTTACCAGCTCGGGATAGTCGCGGACTGCTTCGGAGAATGAGCAGAAGATGATTCCACGCTCGGCAAGAGCCTCCCGGTGGGTGGTGCGCACCGACACTGAGTCCATTACGGCGTCTACGGCCATTCCGGACAGCAGTTTCTGCTCCTCCAGAGGTATGCCGAGCTTGTCGAATGTCTCCAACACCTTAGGATCTACTTCGTCAAGACTTTTGGGCGCTTCCTTGGTCTTGGGCGCTGCGTAGTACGATATATCCTGATAGTTGATAGGGGGAATCTTGAGATGTGCCCAGTCAGGCATGTCGAGTGTGAGCCAGTGACGGTATGCCTTCAGGCGGAATTCCAGAAGCCATTCCGGCTCGCCTTTCTTTTTTGAGATAAGACGCACCACTTCCTCGCTGATTCCTCGGGGTATGATGTCGGTATCGACGTCGGTGGTGAAACCGTATTTGTAACCCTCGTTAGTGACGCGGTTTATCACCTCGTCGTGCGTCTCGTCGGTTATGCCGCCTGACTGCGGCGCGTCCGGTTGCTTGTGCAGCGGACAATCGTTTTGCAGGTTATTCTGATTCATCTTTAAAGTCGTTGTGGTCAGTTGTTTCAACGTCTTCATCGCAGCCTTTGTTCTCGCAGGTGCTTATGATGCCGTTGAGCGAATCCATGATGCTGACCGTAGCCTGCGATCCTATGACTGCAGGCGCGAAGGTGATTATATTCAGGCCTGTCAGCGGTTCGGGCCAAGACGCCACCGCATCGGACCGTAGTTTGCTGTCGGGAAAGAGCACAAGCCACAGGTTCAGGACAAGTGATACGAAAAGCATATATACAAGCAGCTTGAACAGAGCGCCGGCCAGACGGTCGACCAACGGTGTCAGCACGGCGTGGACTATCCGCCTGAGTCCGGATCCAAGGAACGACACGAGCAGGTATACCGATATGAAAATGGCCGCGTAGGCCACTATCGTCCATAGTGTCGCACCGTCGAAAGAGTCGCCAGGCGAGCAATTGGCGTTCACAAGCCACACGGCCACGCGGCGTCCGAATAGCCGGCAGCAGATGATTGCCGCCACAACAGCGGCGAATTTGCCTATCTGGGCTATGAAGCCGGCACGCCAGCCCAGGAAAAGAGCTGTTGCGGCAATGATCAGAAGCAGTACATCAAGGGCTGTCATATCTGTTCGGCTGGTGAGGTCTTTTGCAATTGCAAAATTACAACCTTTCGCGCAGACGAGCAAACTATAATCGCCTATTCTACGGGTACGTCGGCAGGGTCGAAGCAGTATGCTCCGAGTTCAAGTTTTCTGGTGAGTCCGTACCGGTCTGTGGCTGCTTGCCGGAGTATGAGTTCAGTGTCTGCAGCCTCTATGGCGGGCGATTCCGGCATTAGCCTGTAATCGAAATAATAGTCCTCGCGGACGGTGCGGTACATAGGGTCGGTATCCCACAGGCAGCCTATGAAGTTGCTGTCGTCAGATCCGTTGCTGCGCATCAGGCAGCGGCGGAAGTATATGTCTGTACCGGAGAGGTCGCCTTGCGAGACTTCAGCGCCGATGCCGTATATGATGCAGTTTGAGAAATCAGCGATAGTGTAGGGCGAGCCGCTCATGTCGGGATCTTCCTTGCCCGGGAGATGCATCAGGTTTATGGCCGCTCCGCGGAGAGAGGCGAACAGATAGTTGTTGGCCAGTGTGCAGTGGTTGAATACAGCTTTGCCCGACGTAAGAGACACGAGATGTTCGCCGGCTTCGGCTATCTCGCAGCCTACGGCCGTGATCTCGGACGATACGGCGCGCAGGTTGTCTGTGCCGCTGTTGCGTAGCACGGAGTTGAGTATAAACAGGTCACTGCCATCGAGGCTGACACCGTTGGATGAGTTCTTGACCGTCGTATATTCCAACCGGTTGCCGGAGGATTCGGGGAAAAAGTATATGCCGTCCCATTGCTTGGACATGAGATCGAATGAGATCTGCCCGACTACATTGCCGGTGCGGTCTCCTGAGATTGTCACAGGCGATTCAACTGTGCCTTCGCTTACAAGAGTGCCATGCACGCGTATTGAAGCGCCGTCGTGCATCATGATCCTGACACCCGGCGCGAGGGTCAGGGTCGCGTTTTCCCCGACCACAATGCTGTCGAGTATGCGGTATGGCGTGGCTGAATCCCACCGTGTGTCGTTGTCGATCACGATTGAGCCTATATTGTCGACGTCAAGTCCTGAGGCAGTGAGTATTACACTGGAATTGACACCGTTGGTGAGGAAATCGAGACTTGCTTCGAATTCCTTTTCTTCAGTCAGCCCCGTGAGCGGCAGGGTTGCCTCCACGAAAATGTAGATTGAGTCCTTGGCCCGGATCTCGACATCGGAGAAGCTGCGCCCGCTCATTCCGTCGACGTTGAGCCGGAAATATTCAGCGGCATCGCCGGATAGGCTTATGGAGCTTATCGACAGGCCTTTGCTGTGTCTGTTGTGCACCACAAAGCGGCTTGTCGTGGTGTTTTCGGCTGTGAAGACTGTTCCGAGATCGAGTGTGTCGGTCGAGAATTCAGGCTGAGACGAGGGAGAGGTCGTGAATCCGTCTTCGATACAACTGCTCGTAAGCGCGGAAAAGCCAACCATCAGGGCTGCCAGATATAATAGAATCCGTTTGTTCATATATTCTTATGGAAAATGGAGAGAATGCTGTATGTCGTAATATTAACGGCGGGGTGTTTCTATTATTGCACGGAAGTGTGTATCTTTGTCCGGTATTCCTTGAAGTATTAACAAGATAAATTTATATGACTATGAAAAGGATTTTATCAGCCTTGGCGCTCCTGACGATGTGCGCTGTTTGTTCGATGGCAGCCGTAGTGGATACGGTAGAGATAGCTACAAGGCATCTGACCACGCCTATGAAAGTGAGCGTGGTGACACCTACTACCGGTGCTGAGGGAGAACGTTTCCCTACTGTCTACATGCTTAACGGTCATGGAGGTGACTACAGGTCATGGCTGAAAAGCCAGAAGCGCCTGCGCGAGTTGTCGGACCGCTATAAGATGGTGTTTGTGTTCCCCGACGGACGCAATAGCTGGTATTGGGACACCCCCAAGATGCGTATGGAGAGCTTCTTTGTGGAGGATCTTGTTCCGTATATTGATGCAAATTTCCCGACGCGTGCCGATGCTGCATCGCGTGCGATCACCGGCTATAGCATGGGAGGCCACGGCGCTCTGTGGTTGGCTTCGCGTCATCCTGATCTGTGGCGTTCGGCAGGATCTATGTCTGGAGGCGTAGATATACGTCCTTTCCCCAAAAACTGGAATATGCCCGAACTGCTCGGTGCGGAGGACAACAATCCAGAAAAGTGGGCGCAGCATACGGTGATCACTCAAGTGCCGAACTGGAAGCCTGGAGAATTGAACCTGATCATCGACTGCGGCACTGAGGATGTATTTACTGAGGTAAACGAGAATCTGCACCGGGAATTGCTGCGTCATAAGATCCCGCATGATTATACTTCGCGTCCGGGCGCGCACAACTGGAATTATTGGAATAACTCGATATATTACCACCTGCTGTTCTTCTCTGAAGTTTTCCGAAAAGGTGGAAAATAATTTTGTGGCGTCGAGGTGAATAGCTACCTTTGCGGCGATATTACACACATTACACACAAATTTTATTAAAAACACATTTCAAACAATGAAGACAACATTCAGAATGGTCGGCATGATGCTCATCGCCGTACTTTTCAGCGTGGGTCTCGCTTCTTGTGGCGACGACGATGATGAACCTGAAGATCCAGCCACTCACGATTCTTCCCTTGTGGGTACTTGGGTCAATGTCGAGACAGCCTCTGACGGGAGCTGGACTGAGACTGTAGAGGTGACATTTTCGGCTAACGGAAAGTATGAAAACAAGGGAGTATATGAGGATTCCGAAGAAAAGGAAACCTTCAAGAGCGGTGGCCGTTGGAGCACATCGGGAAACATACTGACGATTGAGTGTACTTACTCCGACGATGCAGACGAAGTGGGAGAGGTGACAAACGCTGTATACTCTATAAATGGTAAAACTTGTCTGATAAACGGCGAGACTTTTACCAAGAAATAATTCCGGTCAATCTCTTTAACAACAAAAATAAATGGCGCGAGGAGAAATCCAAGCGCCATTTATTTTTGTTGTTTATCAGTTCGCAGTTATCAATTTACGTTGAATTCTTTAAGCAGGAGCACCTGTGTGGGGAAGTGGTCGGAATAACCGTCGAGCCATACTCCGGCTGAATAGGTACGCAGTGGATAGCCCTTGCGTGCGCCCTCTGTGTCGCGGAGGAATTCAAAGTTGTGGACTAAGGCACGGTTGAAGTGGAACTTGTCGGAATCGCCGTTGGCAAGGTTGCCTGATATTACGATCTGGTCGAAAAGATTCCACTGGCTTTTATATGCGAGTGTACCTATACCCTTGTCGAGGATGCTCCAGAAAGGATTGAAGAACTGGTGAGGGCCTACGCCTTCGCGGTTCTTGGCTGCACCGAGCACCTTGGCCATAGACTTGTCGTGTGGGTCGTCGTTCATGTCGCCCATGATTATCACGCCCATGTCGGGGTTTATCTTCCATAGCGAGTCGGCTATGTGCTTGCTCAGGGCTGCTGCTGCTTCGCGCAGGTACGATGATTGCTCTTGTCCTCCAAGGCGTGAAGGATAGTGGTTCACTATCACGGCCAAGGGTTGTCCCATGAGTTTGCCAACCACGCACATCTGATCGCGTGTGCGGAAGTTAGGGTTGTCCGGTATGGTGAGGGTGGTGTTGGTCACGCTTTCGACTTTGAAGAATTTAGGATTGTATATCAGGCCTACATCTACACCTCTGCGGTCTGGAGAATCGTGATGCACGTATTTCAGGCCGAGCTTCTTAACCGGCTCTGCGTTCACGAGGTCGGCTACCACTGATTCGTTCTCGATCTCTGAAATGCCGATGATGGCCGGACCGAACGGTGTGGTTTTTGTCTTCATTTCAGATATTACCTTGGCGAGTTTGTTGATCTTCGACCAGTATTTTCGGCCATCCCATTGGCGGCTGCCTTTGGGTGAGAATTCAAGGTCGTACTTGCCATTGTTGTTGATGGTATCGAACAGGTTTTCGAGATTGTAGAAGGCGATGCCCATCATCATGCCCTGGCGTTTGCCAGAAGTCTGTGCCGTCACTGCTATCTGCATACAGAGAAGCGCGGCTGCCATGCACATAAAAATACGTTTCATCTTTGGTATACCGGTATTGTGTGAGTTATGGCTGTAAAGGTAGTGAATATTGTCGAGCATGGCAATATTTTTTTATTTCAGCATCGTATCGTAGGCTAAATTTTTGACAAAATAAAAGGGCGTGTATGATACTATTTTGCAAGGCTTTATGTGTTACGCGAATGTTACAAGTAGTACACAAAATGCCATATGATTTGTTACAAACGTGTTAATGTTACACGAAAGCAAACTAAATGTAACAAAATAGTAATTGGTAGTGCGATTTGCTAAATGATTGATAATCAGTGATAATAAAATAAAAATGCATTCAATTAACACAAATTAACTCGAAAAATATTGCAAATGATGAAAACGGTTGTAATTTTAAGCCATCAAATCAATCAAACCAAGCCAAGCGAGAGCAAAAGCTACAAAAAATTACTATTATGGGAACAAATGTTTTTCAAGAGAATCTGATGAAGCTGCAAGACAATCTCCTCAACTTCGCCTACAAACTCACCTCTAACCGTGACGACGCTTACGATCTGCTCCAGGATACTACTCTCAAGGCTCTTGACAATGAAGAGAAGTATGCCGACAACACCAACTTCAAAGGATGGGTGTTCACGATCATGCGCAATCTTTTCATCAACAACTATCGCCGCAATTCACGCGCAGCCACAATAGTCGACACTACAGACAACCTGTATCATCTGAATCTTTCGCAGGACAGCGGACTTGAATCGCCGGAGGAGTCATATGGTGCACAGGAAATCACCGCTGCTATCGGCGAATTCACCGACGAATACCGCATTCCTTTCTCCATGCACGTCGCCGGTTACAAGTACAGCGAGATTGCTGAGGAAATGAATCTTCCTCTCGGCACTGTAAAGAGCCGCATTTTCTTCGCCCGCAAGAAACTGCAGGAACGCTTCAGCAACTATCGCTAATCCCATACTCCCTTGCTTTATCGCATTGCCTTGAAATGTAGGCACACGATTTGAAAAAAGACTTAATGTCTATTCCATAAGCGGAGCGAGGCGTGCCGGACTCCACATCCCAAAAATATGAATCATACACTTGGTAAAGATACATACTTACATTCGCAGCAAAATTAACTGCTATAACTCAGCTATTTAAAACCACATGTCTTCCCTGCCGAAAGGTGGGGAAGACTTTTTTAGGTAAGTTCTTATTCCTTTACGCTATAGTCGAGAAAGTCGACCAGTGGTTTGAGCGGTCGCATAAGTTCTGCTGCGCGCAGAGGCCAGTCCTTGTCGTCGAAGAACTTGCGGTCGAGCGGATGGAATTTTCCGTATGACTTCAGTCTGAGGTATTCTGCCTGCGGATGATTTTTGTCCCAGCCCTTAGGTATGGTCTTCAGCGCCGGTCCGCACCATCCAGGATATAGTTTGCGCAATTCAGGGTCTGATACGATTTCCTCCCATTCCTCGATGTTGTCCACTATGGCGTGGCGTAGTTTTTTTAGCGTCTCGGAGTCAGGACACCATATGCCTCCGTAGAGTCCACTTTCTCCTGCTTTTGGATTAAATTCTATGTAGTAGCCGCAGTGGGGAGTGCATCCAGGAGGATTTATCGAAGCTCCTATGTGGGTCTTATATGGAGTCTTGTCGGGCGAGAATCTGGTGTCGCGGTATATGCGGTATGTTGCTGAGGCAGCGCTGACCGTAGCTACGGCAGGTTCCCATTCAGTCATGGCGTCAATCATGCGTTGCAACTGTGATATCCAGTGAAGGCGTATCGCGTCATATTCCGTTTTGTTTTCCTTGAACCAGGGTCGGTTATTGTTGTCGGACAGCCTCGACAGGAAGTCAAAGGTGGCGTCCATATCGCCGCCGACATGGATTTTGCTCATGGATTCTGATGTTTTCTGGGTGGATAAACAAACTTTTATTTTATGTCTTCCCACTCAGCATCTGAGATCTGGCTCTCGGCCCGGACCTCTGTATAGTCTGTTTCTGATGAGGAAGATGAGAAGGAAGATGCGGTGACGCTTATGTTTTCGTAATTCACATACTCGCCAGTGTCGCGATCGATCTTTTTACGCTTGTTGTCGGCGGGTCTGCTCCATCCGGCCTTTCTTTGTTCCTGCCCGGCTGTTTGCTGGCGGGTGGAGTTCATCTGTGCGAACATCTGCCTTGCCTGACGCTGCATGGTGTACAGCCGCCAGAAGAATTTTATAGCAGGCCAGATTATGAATATGAAAATTAATGCGAATATAAGTGTACCCATAGGTTATGCAGGCAAATTGAGGTGGAGAAAAAAGAGTGTCTTGGCTGTTATCCGCTGATACACGCGAATCGCGGCTTTTCAGTCTATGCTACGGCGTGTCAGAGCCGACATTACCGTATATAGCACTATGGTCCATGCGAATCCGGCAATGCCGTAGAAGCAAACGAACGATATTGCTGCCAGCAATATGACGTAGCGGCGGAAGTTTTCGCGCAGTTCGAAATTGTGGAATTTCAGGGAGAACATGCGCAGACGTGATACCATCAGCAGCGATACTGCGATGATCAGTACTGTCAGTATGCCGGTGTGATAATAATTGTAGCGGTGCATCCATCCGCATGCTCCGATCCAGAAGATTGCGTTGGCGGGAATAGGCAGTCCGCGGAACGATGTGGTCTGAGTGGTGTCGACGTTGAATATCGCCAGTCTCAAAGCACCCATCATGGGGATGAAAAGAGCTATGTAAGGCATTACGGATCCGCAACTCTCATGGTCTTGCATGATGTTGAATATCAGCAACGCGGGTGCGAGGCCGAAGCTTACGAGATCGCTCAGGGAGTCAAGTTCCCGTCCTATAGGCGATGGCTTGTGGAGCAGACGTGCCGCTGCACCGTCGCAGAAATCAAATATCGCTGCCGCGCCTATGAATATATACACCCATTCGTAGCCATATAATCCGGCGGTCATCTCTTCCTGTTGGAATGAGAATATGCATGCCAGACAGCCGCTGAGGAGGTTGAGGAGGGTGATTGTGTTAGGTATGTATTTTGTTACGGATGCGCTCATTCGGGTGAGTTTTCAGGTTTGAGGCGTGCGATCTTGGAGATGCCTCCTATGGTCTTGTCGCCTATTTTAACATATATCTCAGTGCCAAGGGGCAGATAGATGTCGACACGCGAGCCGAACTTGATGAATCCCATGTGGTCTTCAATAGATGCTTCATCTCCCGGACGTGCGTATGTGACGATGCGGCGGGCCATAGCGCCAGCCACCTGACGGACGAGCACCTCCTGGCCCTTTGCCGTGCGGATTACCACGGTGCTGCGCTCGTTCTCGGTACTTGACTTGGGCAGGTATGCTGCCATGAAGCGGCCGGAGTGATGTTTGTAGTACTTCACTATACCGTCGACAGGAAACCAGTTGGCGTGGACATTGAGCACGCTCATGAACACCGACAACTGGATGACCTTGCGATGAAGATATTCATCCTCGAATGTCTCCTCGAGGGCGACAACTGTGCCGTCGGCACTTGCTATCACCGCATCCTCGCGGTCGCCGTGATAGGTGCGGCGTGGTGAGCGGAAGAAGTTCACTATGAGAAGATACAACACACCGAACACGGTGGTCGAGACTATGGCCACAGGCATTGGTCCCCATATCCACAGGGGGACATTGATAATTAGAATCGCCAGCAGAGCGATTATAAGTATGTTTGTTCCTTCGTGATGTATCTTGACTCTCATGGAATTAATCAGTATGGTGGAGCGTACTGTTGCAGAGATACCTCTATGCATGTCCCTGCATTATCGTGCAAAGATACTACAATAATTCAGAATCAGCCCACATAATTGTAGTAAAAAAATAAAAACCATCAAAATTCAGCATAAAAGTCAGATATGAATCTCGGTTTCATACTTCCGGGAGTTTTCAAGAAAAAAGCAGGCTATGCCATTGTGCGGCACAGCCTGCTTTCATTACGAAGAACATTGTTTAGGCGGGCGATGCCCGCTTTTTGTTATTTCTTCACCAAAGTGGTGGAGTAGGGTACTTTGCTCAGGTCGAGGGTTACGGTGTATGTGCCTGCTCCCGGAGAGTCAATGTTGTCACCGCCGGGCAGCAGGTTGGCTTTGTCGCCACCGAGGTTGAAGTCCCAGCCGTCGTTGGCGCGGAACTTCCATTGGCCTGTGCCGAAAGTTACGTCGCCTTTCCATACGAGAGGATCGGTGGTCTGAGTGAGTGGCACTGATGTCCCCCAGTTGTTGCCGGGGAGGTCTCCGATCACGCCGTAGGTTGTGATAGCTTTACTGCTGATCGCTCCTGACGAGATATTGTAGGCAATCCACACGCATCCTGTTGCATCGATGCGGATACCGATCGGGTTGCCTGAAAGTACTTCACCTCCGGAATCCCATCGGCGCATGAGTTCGCCCTGGCGGCCGTTGGAGAAATAAAATTCGGATGTGACGTTCACATATCCCCAGTAGTTGACTCCATCATTGGTCTGCAAAGCCTGAGCCTTGGCGATATCGAAGTCATTCGCTCCCATCGGCACATACAGATTCAGCATGAGGTCGGGAGTGAGTGTGAACTGTGAGGGTGCATAGAACTGTGTGTCGGATCCGACTACAGAGACAGCTGTGCCTTCCGAACCTTCGTATTCAGTTGTGGCAAGCACTCGGGCATATACTTTCTCCGGTGTGTTGTGGTAGCCGAATACGGCTGCGTAGGCGCTGTTGATGTCGGAGATGGCTGCATATGCAGTTGTTCCACGTACATGGCAGGATATGGAGGCCTTGCTGGCGAAATCGTCAGTGCCGGAGATCTGTACCACGGGTACGAGGCTATAGCCTTCGGCAAGGTTGTCGCATCTGTCGATGCTAAGCAGGGCTACCGAATCCTGACGGTCGTTGACCAGAGGAGCAAGGTCGAGAGCGCCGGCAGCGATGTCGCCTGTGGTGGAGATTTCGATATCAGCAGCCGTCAGCATCGGGGGCTGCTGGTTTTCCTGCGGAATGGCAGTCTCGGGAGCGTCGTCGCAGGCCGCGAAGCTTATCATTGCAGCTCCGGCGATGAGCATTATATTGAATTTCTTCATTTCAGTCTGTTGTTTGGGAAAATAAACGGTTATTTTTCTGCGGCTTCGAGCAAGATTGTGTAGTTGCCGGTCTTGAGGTCGTTGCCGCTGCCGCCTGTGCGGGTGAGGATGATGTTTCCGGTGAATGCGTCGGCCAAGTTGAGGTTGCCTGAGCCGCCGTCGTTTTTAAGAGCGAGAGGAGTGCCGGGCACGAGATTGCTGCTTGCGTCGTCAGTAGAACCGAGATTCGGGCTGCCCCAGTCGGGATATGTCGATATCTTGAACTGAGTGCCGGCAGGCAGGGAGATATTGCGAGCGATCCACTTGTTCTTCTCATCTGTGGTGAGGAGATTCCACTGCTCATCCGCGCTACCCCAACCGTTCATCGAGCCACGAAGCCAGAAGATTGTGGGCTCGTCGGGAACGACTACGTTATAGAAAGGCACTATTTTGTTGAACTTGACCACGTTCGAGATGATTGTTGTCTCTTCCTCAGCCTGTGGCACATAGGCACGCAGGCGCACATATACAGTTGTCGGGACCTCCTTGAGCGAAGACTCCAGAGTGACACCCATCAGGCGGCACATTGCTGTGGCCATCTCGTCGGCTGCGGGGTTGATATTGGCGCAGTCATGGAATACTGTTGTCAGTGCAATCAGGCCGGGTGCGTCCTTGGTCGGGTCGTTGTCCATCTTGTAGACGGAAACAAAGTCGGGCGACATCGATACTTCCACTACGTAGTCGGCTGCGGCTGCATAGCCGAAGTCGGGCTGTGAGCATGTGAGATTCAGGATCTCGGTATTGGCCAGTACGATTTCGTTGTCCTGCATGGCCGGTTCGTTGAGGAAGTTGTTGTTGGTCGGGGCTTTCAGGGTGGGGTTGTCATCCCAGGTCTCTGTACAACTGAAAGTCGCGGTAGCGAGCAGAGCCGCCAGTATGATATATATCTTTTTCATTTTGTCGTGTCAGATTTTTGAGATTAATAACCGGGGTTCTGCTCAAATGAGGGCTGTGCGGCCAGGATCTGAGTCGGGATAGGCATCAGTTTGTAATGGTTGCTGATGGCGTTGCCTTCTGCGATGTAGCCTTTCCAGGACCAGATGTAGCTTCCACCGGTGAATTTTCCGAAGCGGATGAGGTCGCTGCGGCGTGTCAGCTCGAAATAAAGTTCGCGTCCGCGTTCGTCCAGGATATTGTCAGGAGTAAGGTCTGCTCCTGTCCATTTGGTGAGGCCCGCACGGTCGCGCAGGTAGTTGACGTATGTCAGAGCAGTAGTTGCGTCACCCTTGCCTCCGAGCACGAAGCCTTCGGCATACATCAGGTAGACGTCGGCCAGGCGGATCAGCGGCAGATCTGTGTCAACCCAGTTGGGGGTGTCGGGATTGGTGTATGTGCCGTCGAAGTTAGCGACGCTGTTGGTGAATTTCACGCATGCATAGCCGTTGGAGAAGTCGCTGAGTTTGGTATTGGCCTTTTGGAAGCCTGCGTCTTCCTTGAGCCAGAGGCTCTGGCGGATGTCTCCGGACTCGAATTTATCGGAGAACTGCTGTACGGCGTGGATACACTTCCATTGCTCGGTAGTGCCGTAGTTGGCAGCCGACATGTCGAATCCGTCGCTTGCCTTGTTGCCATTGGCGATGCAGGCGGCGATTATGAACTGCGAGCCACCATAGCTCTGTATGTTGGTGCGGTCGTATGGCACACCCCAGAGTATTTCATTCTCGGCAGTCTTTGCTCCGCCGGGCATGAATACGTCGTTGTTGCGGCAGAAAAGGTCAAGGTAGTTGTTGGCAAGACCTGATCCATTGAATCCACCGCCCTGATGGCGTGCGATGATCTCAGAGCAGTGTTTCTGGCAGAGGTCGTAGGCCGGAGTACCGTCGGTGTAGATAGAGGCATTGAGGTATACTCTGGCCAGAAGTGCCTGAGCGCCGTCGAGTCCGACCTCACCATAGAAAGGAGCACGGTCGAGGGCCTTGTATTGACCCACGAGGTCCTCAAGTTCTGAGGTAAGCCATTTGTAGAGGTCGGCTCTCTTGATCTGTTCTGGCTGTGTTACTTCCTCGGTTACGAATGTCGGGTTGCCGAAGATGTCAAGTGCCCAGAAGTAGGACAAGGCGCGGAGTGTACGTGCCTGCAGGCGCATGTAGGCTACTTCGGAGTCTTCGGTCTGTCCGGTAGTGAGTGTGAGGAAGTCGTTGCAGACAGCTATGTGGGAATAAAGGCGCGAATATGTGCCGTATATGTTGCCGTTGGCTGCGTCCCAGGTGTCGGTCACGAGGTCGATCACACCGGCATCCTCCCAGATCCATATGGCTTCATCGGTAGGGAATTCCTGCATCATGAACAGTGCGCGAGTATATTGTCCCGTGCCGTTGTCAAGGCCGGATATATCAGACGATCCGGGTCCTGACTGACCGGATACGGCGATGCCTGAATAGCATTTTGCGAGTACAGCCCTGTAGTCGGTCGAGCTGCCGTAGTTGGGGTCGTTGGGCTTGAGGTCAAGGTCTCCGATGCACGATGTCATTCCGAGAGCTACGCCTGCCGCCACGATATATTTGCTGAGATTCATAATCTTCTTGAATGATTTTAACTATTATACAAATGACATTAGAATGTAGCCACCAGGCCGAGAGAGTATGTAGTGGCTTTCGGATACACGTTGTTGTCGATACCGTCGAACACTTCCGGATCAAGGCCTTTGTATTTGGTGATGATGAAGGGGTTCTGCACAGCACCGAACACGCGCAGGCGCAGACGGTCTTTGAGCAGATTCTCAAATGTATAGCCCAGTGTGATGTTGTCGCAGCGCAGGAATGAGCCGTTGCGCAGATAGTAGTCGCTCATGTACTGGGGTGCGTCCATGTAGTTGCCGCCGTTCTTCACGAGGTTGGTCAGGCCGTAGCCGAACAGGTCGTTTGTCGCGTTGTGTGTCGACAGTACGTTGTTGTATACATAGTTGCCGATCGAGGCACGCAGGTTGAATCCGAAATCCCAGTTCTTGTAGCGGAACTGGCTGCCGAATGTCATTGTCACCTTGGGGTCTTTCGAATGGTTGAGCACGCGGTCGTTGACGTCGATCTTGCCGTCGCCGTTCTGGTCCACATAGCAGCCTTCGATCGGGTTGCCCTGCGCGTCGTACACCTGCTGGAGCAGCAGATAAGAGAATGCCGGATGTCCTACGGCGTGGGCCTGTACGGTGTTGCCTGTGCCGCCGGAGATGCCGCCTACGTTGATCATGGCGGCGTTGTCGTTAAGTTCGGTGATCTCGTTGTGGTTCCATGCCACGTTGTAGCTCACTGTCCATGTGAAGTCGCGTGTGACTACGGGGCGGGCGGTGATGTTGAACTCAATACCGTAGTTCTTCATCGAACCTATGTTGCGGTTGAGCATGTTGGTAGTCGATGAGCCGGCGGGTACGGTCACGAAACTCAGCAGGTCCTTGGTGTCGCGGTAGTAATAGTCGATTGCACCGGTGATGCGGTTGTTGAGCACCGAGAAGTCGAGACCGGCGTTCCAGGTAGTTGTAGATTCCCACTTCAGGTCGGGATTATATCCTTCGAGGAAGATAGGAGATATGTAGGATATATTGCCGTTGGCATTCTGCACGGGATAGTACGATCCTGCGCCTGCGATGCGGTACTGAGGTAGGTAGTTGCAGGTAGAGCCTACGTCCTGCTGACCGGTGACACCCCAGCCCAGGCGGAGTTTAAGGTCGTTGAGCCAAGAACGTGTGCTGGCCATGAATGCTTCGTCGTTGATCTTCCATCCGAGAGCTACCGAGGGGAAGACACCCCAGCGGTTGTCTTTGGAGAAGCGAGATGTGGCATCGCCGCGGAGTGTGAATGTGAGCAGGTAGCGCTCCATGAAGATGTAGTTGATACGTCCGAAGAAGGAGAGCAACTGCAGGCGGTTCTTCCAATGGAAGTTACCTTCGGCATTCACGGGATCGGGAGCGAAAGGTTTGCCGATCGAGGCTTCTGTGGCCTGGTCGTAGTTGAGGACGAATCCTCCGGTGGTCTGATAGGGAGAGCTGAAGCCGGTTGTTGTGGCTATGCCTGCCTCTGAGTCGGAGCCATAGTTCCAACCCTGTCCGGCGAAACGCTGCCAGGAGTAACCTGCAGTGACGTCGAAGCTTGAGTAGATGGACTCAACGTCTTTCTTGTAGTTTAGATAGAAGTCGAGCAGTGTGTTAGTCTTCTGCTGATAGATGTAGTTCTCATATCCGGCGCCGTCGTTGCGGTGGTTGCGCCATGCGGTAGGCGAATTCTGTGCCACCTTATAGTATTCGTCTGTTTTGCTGACGTCGTAGCCGAGGTTGAGGTTGGCGTGGAGTTCAGGAAGGAAGTGGAACGAGTAGTCGAGCTGCAGGTTGCCATTGCTGCGGTATACGTCAGCATAGTTGTTGACATCGGCGAGCATCGATACGGGGTTCTGTGATGCGTTCTTGTTGATAGCGAGATTGCCGTCGTTGCCAAGGTCAGCCCATGTGTGGAAGCCGTTGTAGAGTTGTCCGAACTGGGAAGCTGCGGTTCCGCCTGCTATGGGATATGCGTCGGCATAGACGGGCTGGGTAGGATCATATGCCAGAGCTGCGTTCACTGCGCCGGTGTTGCCGAATTTGTTGCGCAGATAGTAGCCCTTTACATTGGCGTTTACGCTCAGGTGATCCTCGAAGAATTTGGGATTGAGGCTGATACCTGCGGTCACACGATCCATCTTGGTGGTCTTGAGAATACCGTTGCTGTTGGTGTATGATACAGATACGCGGTAGGGCAGCCACTTGATGCTTCCGCCTACACTGAGGTTGAAGTCAGAGGATACTGTGGTGCGGAGTACTTCGTCCTGCCAGTTGGTGTTGGCATTGCCGAGTGTGCGGTATGCGCCGGAATCCTCACCATAATACTGGGCGATAAGATCACGGTACTCAGAAGCGCCGAACACGTCCCATGTCTTCTGTGCGGTGTTGACGTACATGTTGGCGGAGAACGATACCTGCGGGCGACCGCTCTGGCCACGCTTGGTGGTGATGATGATCACACCGTTTGATGCGCGTGAGCCATAGATCGCAGTTGCCGAAGCGTCCTTGAGGATGGTCATCGATTCGATATTGTCGGGCGAGATCATGGCCAGCGAGTTGCCCATACCCTGGATGCCTCCGTTGTCGAGGGGTACTCCGTCTACAACGATCAGCGGGTCGTTGGATGCGTTGAGCGAAGATCCACCGCGGATACGTATGTTGGCTGCGCCTTCAGGACCTCCTGTAGTGGTAACAACCACACCAGGGGTCTGACCTACAAGCATGTCCTGCACTGAGGTTGCCATACCGGCCTCGATGTCGTCCGGTTTGATCACGGCCACGGAGCCTGTAGCATCGCTTTTCTTGACTGCACCGTAGCCCACGACTACGAGTTCGTCGAGATTGACGCCGCTTTCTTTCAGGTATACCTGAATATTTGTGCGTCCTTCGATGGCTACATTCTGTGATTCACATCCTACATAGGATACGGTGATGACACCATCGGCCGGAGCCTCGATCTTGAAATTGCCGTCTATGTCAGTAGACACACCTATGGTTGTGCCCTGGACGAAGACGCTTGCACCGATCGCCGGTTCGCCCGAAGGCTCATAGACGGTGCCTGTCACTGAAATCTTCTGCGCTAAAGCGGGCAGGGCAAGACACAAAACCATAGCGATGGCCAGGAATGTCTTCCTACTCACTTGGAAACAAATGTTCTTCATGCACGAATTTTTTAGAGTTACTAAGCTAAGAAATTATTAATGTAAGTGATTTTTGAAATCTTATGGTATTGTAGGCTATTTAAGCCGGAACATAATGTCCGGCTGTAGGTAGACTGTATGTGGTATTTTAGAAAATGTAAGTATGCAGGCGCAAATTAAACATATTTTTTGCTAAAAGTATTTATCCACCTACTGAAAATTACCCCCCCTAAACGTTTTTTAACATAAATTGGGTGAAATGCACGAAAACTATATATAATCCTCGCCCTTAAAGCTATTTCTAATAGCACTCTTTTCGGCTATTTTTTGCCTTATCTATTAAAATAGTGTAAATGCGTGTTGTGAGTTCACGAAAATATCCGTAATTTTACACGCTTTAACTAAAACGGATAATTCTGAAAAAGATATAATACAGATAACCGTAAAAAACCAATCACAAAACCACTTTTATGAGAAAGAAACTGTACATGTTGCTGTTCACGGCACTGGCGTCGGCCTCCGCATGGGCTGCTGCGCCGGTAGTGCGCGGCACTGTGGTCGATGCTCAGACCGGTGCGCCTCTCAAGGGTGCTACGGTAGCTTTGCGCGACCAGGGATTGCAAGTTCTGTCGGGCGGTTCCGGCGAATTCATTATCACAGCCCTTGGCGCTGGTGATGACAACATCATCATTCTTGTGCCGGGATACGAAGCCATGATGGTGGATGTGTCGCTTTTCAACGACACCACTGCCGATGTTGGCGCTCTGCGTCTGACTCCCGACAATGAGACCGAAGCTATCAATGCAGAAACTACTTCGCTGTTGTTCGACATGGAGTCAATAGACGACGATGAGCATACCGGCCAGTCTATCTCGGCTCTCACAGGTGCGAGCGACGACATCTACTACAATACGGCAAGCTACAATTTCGGTCCGATGTATTTCCGCTACCGTGGCCTTGACAGCCAGTATCAGAAGGTCTACATCAACGGTATCGAGTTCAACGATGTGATCCGCGGACGTTTCAACTTCTCTACTCTCCTGGGTATGACCTCGCGAGCTTTCCGCAACAAGACAGCTACCGTGGGTCTTGGCGCATCCGACTATGGCTTCGGAGGTCTGGCAGGATCGACAAACTACAACACCGTGACTTCCGGCTACGCTCCCGGATTCAACGGATCTTTGGCTTACACCAACTCCAACTACACCTTGAGGGCAATGGCCACATACTCGACCGGCATGAACAAGCATGGTTGGGCTGTGACACTGAGCGCCATCGGCCGCTACTCCAAGGAAGGTGTAGTACCCGGCACATTCTACAACTCGGCAGGCCTGTTCCTGTCGGTGGAGAAAATGTTCGACCCCAACAACTCCATCACGCTTACTGCTTTCGGTGGCCCGACACAGCGTGCCAATTCATCAGCCACATATCAGGAGGCTTACGATCTGGCAGGCTCTAACCTCTACAACCCCAACTGGGGCTGGCAGGACGGCAAGAAGCGTGCTGCGCGAATCGTGGAGACATTCGACCCCACATTCATCCTCAACTGGCTTCATAAGGGTAGCAAGAGCACAATCAACACTGCTATGGCTCTCCGCTGGGTCAACTACTCGTCTTCGGCCCTGAACTGGTACAAGGCTCTCGACCCGAATCCCACATATTACCGCTATCTGCCTTCATACTTCGAGGACAATCAGGAGCAGTATGATCTCTACACCGATCTGTGGAAGAACGATCCTTCGTTCCGTCAGATCAACTGGGATAACCTTTACAACATCAACTACCTGAACAATATTCAGAACGAGACATTGCCCGAAGGACAGAAGAAAGGCTCGAGCTATATCCTTGAGAACCGTCATTCCAATCAGTTCAACGCGATGTTCAACTCCTATCTGAACACTCAGTTGACCCCGGTGCTCGCACTGCAGGCAGGTGTAGGTCTGAACTATACACGCGGCATATACTACAAGACTATCCGCGACCTGCTCGGTGGTGAGTTCTGGATCGACATCGACCCGTTCAGCGACCGTGAGATCACCCTTTCGCCCGACCTGTTGCAGAATAATTTGGACGATCCCAACCGCGTGGTGCATAAGGGCGACAAGTTCGGCTATTTCTATTATCTCAACAACTTCAAGGCAAATGCCTGGTTGCAGAATACGCTCACACTTCCCCACTGGGATGTGAACTATGGTCTTGAGATCACATACTCGATGGTGCAGCGCGACGGTAAGTGGCGCAATGGCCGCGCTCCGCAGAACTCGCTCGGCAAAGGCCAGGTACATCGTTTCGACGATGCCATGATCAAGGCCGGCGCTACATACAAGATCGACGGCCGCAACTTCCTGAGCGCCCATGTTCAGGCCGGCACCCGTTCGCCTCTGGTTGAGGCTATCTATATCTCGCCTCGTGTGAAAGACACATCTGTGGCCGATCCCAAGAGCGAGCGTGTATTCTCCGGCGACTTCACATATACTTGGAATTACCGTCGTTTCCGTGGTTCTATCACCGGATTCTATACAGCGATGAGCGACGTGATCGAGCGCACCTCGTTCTACGACGACCGCTATTCTTCTTACATGAACTATGTGCTCTCCGGAGTGCGCAAAGTGAACAAGGGTATCGAACTCGGCATGGAGTTCAAGCTCACACCTTCTATGTCTATCACCGCTGCCGGAACATATTCGCGCTATCAGTACAAGAACAATCCTACCGGCACACGTTCGTATGAGAACGGCATGTACCCCGACGTGACACAGACAGTCTACCTGAAGAACTACTACGCAGGCTCGACCCCGCAGATAGTGGGCAACCTGGGCTTCAACTGGCAGATCCCCGGCGGATACTACTTCAATGTGAACGGTACTTGGATGGGCGACTCTTATGTCAACCTCGCGCCTACCTACCATGAGGCCCTGCCCGATCTGTGGCAGCAGTTCCCCGTGGCATCTGAACTTGAGGCAAAAGTGAAAGAACTTTCCGAGCAGGAAAAACTCAAGGATGCTTTCGTACTCAATGCCTCGATTGGCAAGAGCTTCACCATCAACCGTAAGGTCGGACTTAACGTGAACCTGAGTGTCAACAATATCCTCAACAACCGCGACATTGTGACATACGCATATCAGCAGGGCCGACTCGACACCAAGAACTATGATGCCAACGCATATCCCAACCGTTACAGCTATGCTCAGGGAATCAGGTTCTATCTCAACCTCGGTGTACGCTTCTAAAACCTGTAGAAAAGGCTACACATTATTAATATAAGTAACCATTCAGAACAAGATGAAAAAGACGATTCTTTATATGATGGGTCTGTTGATGTCGGCAGGTGCGTTTTTCTCCTGCGACGACGACTTCGAGACTCCGCCGATGGTGACGCCAACCACTGATCTGGAGGCAAACACCACCATTGCAGAGGTCAAGGAGGCCTATTGGCAGACCGACAGGAATTATGTGTCCACCGTGGGCAAGAACCAGGACGGACAGGATATTGTGATTCGCGGACGTGTATGCTCGTCGGATAAGGCAGGCAACGTGTACAAGAGTTTTGTAATCTACGACGGTACTGCCGCACTGGCTGTGGCCGTGGACTCCACGAAGCTGTACACCAAGTTCGCTTTCGGTCAGGAAGTGGTGATCAACCTTACCGGCCTGCAGCTTGGCGGCTACAACAGCCTCATGCAGCTTGGTGCAGAAGGAGAGTATCAGGGCAAGCCGTCCATGACATTCATGCCTGCTGCCTCGATGCGCGAACATTGCTTTGCCGACGGACTTGCATATCCCGAGAAGGTCGACACAGCTGTAGTCACTATCGCTGATGTCATGACATACAAAAACTCGCAGCAGGGTCTTATCAACTGGCAGAGCCGTCTGGTTCGCTTCGACAATGTGTCGTTCACAGAGCCTGGCGAGCCTTTTGCTGTGACCGGTACAAACACCAACCGTTATATAACCGACGCGTCCGGCAACAAACTGCTTGTGCGCAACAGCGGTTACGCTACTTTCGCTTCCCAGACCATACCTTCTGGTACAGGTTCTGTGGTAGGTATCCTGAGCTATTATGGCACAGACTGGCAGCTTCTGCTCATTGACATAGATGGCTGTATCGGTTTCGACGGCACAGAGACTCCCGATGTGCCTGAAGTTCCCGGTGAAGGCGGCAATGGAACAGCTGAAGCTCCCTACACTGTAACACAAGTACTCGGTGGCACAACAGGCAACGGCGTATGGGTGACAGGATACATCGTAGGATGGATCAGCGACAAGGGCATGGACTCCAGCGTATTCTCCGCCGAAGGAGCTACCGTCAACACCAATATACTTCTTGCTGCATCTGAAGACGAGACTGACTATAAGAAGTGTATTCCCGTGCAGCTTCCCAGTGGAGATATCCGCACATCTCTCAATCTTGTGAGCAACCCGGATGTCTATAAGAAGCAGGTGAGCCTGAAGTGTAACATCGAGACATATTTCCTTGTTCCCGGACTCAAGAGCGCTACAGCTTACGCTTGGGGCGACAAGGGTCAGGAGGCAGCAACCACCACCTACACCAAGGTGACATCCGTGACAGCAGGAAAGACCTACCTGATCGTTGCTTCAAATGGCGCTGCAGCAGCAGGAACAGTATCGGCATCAAGCGAGTTCGGTTATCTGCCCAAGGCGGAAGTGACAATCTCCGGCGACAAGGCTGAAGCTGCTGCTACAATCGGCTATACATTCGAGACTGCCGATGGTGGATTCTATATCAAGGATTCTCTCGGACGCTATCTGTGGATGGACGAGACTCACGCCAGCTATCAGGTATCGGCCGAACTGCCCGCCGAGGCTGCCGTATGGACTATCGTTCCTGCAGCCGACGGTACATTCACAGTGACAAATGTGGCTCGCGGCAAGTACATGCAGTATTCCACCCAATATAATTCCTGGGGCGCATATCCGGATTCGCAGGGTCTGCTCCCCATGATGTTTGAGAAAGCTAACTAATTTCCCGAAACATTAGTAAATCAATGAAAAGTATTAAGAAATATATCGTGGCTTTCACTGCCGCCGCTACCCTGGCCGGTTTCACCTCCGCATGTCAGGACGACATAGACGCACCGGCACTGGATGCCCCTGTGGCTTCGCTGACGCCCAATACAACTATCCTCGATGTCAAGACCGAGTATTGGGACGACGCCACCAACTATATCAAGCAGATCGAGGCCAACGAGGACGGCTCGCACATCGTAGTCAGCGGTAGGGTAATATCTTCCGACGAAGCATCCAATGTGTTCAAGTCACTCGTCATTCAGGACGAGACTGCTGCTCTGGCCATCTCCATCGACTCTTATAACCTGTATCTCAACTATCGTGTGGGTCAGGAAGTGGTACTCGATCTTACCGGTATGTATATCGGTAAATACAATGGACTCCAGCAGCTCGGCATGCCCGAATGGTATGAGCAGGGTTCGGCGTGGGAGGCTTCGTTCATGTCGCGTGAGTTCTTCCAGCAGCATTCCCAACTCAACGGTCTGCCTGAAGTTGAGGCTATCGACACACTTGTGGTGAATTCGTTCTCTGAACTTGCCACAGATCCCGACGGCCTCCGCAAATGGCAGAGCCAGCTGGTACGCTTCAATAACGTGACTTTCGAGGAAGGCGGAAAGGCCCAGTTCTCGACCTATCATTCAAGCGGTGTCAACTCCGTACTCAAGGACAAGGACGGTTCCTCAATGAACGTGCGCACGAGCGGCTATTCCAACTTCTGGAATATGACACTCCCTTCGGGTGCGGGTGACGTTGTCGGCATCCTTAGCTTCTACGGCACGAGCGGCTGGCAACTTATCCTTATTGATGCTGAAGGCTGCATGAACTTCGGGAATCCGACTATTGCCCCGGGTACTCAGGACAATCCGTACACCGTAGAGGAAGTAGTTCTCAACGAACAGGAAGGTCGCTCTACAAGCGGCTGGGTTACAGGCTATATTGTTGGCGCTGTAGCTCCTGAGACAGAGACCGTGGCAAGCAACTCAGATATAGAGTGGGGCGCTCCGACCGAACTTGCCAATACATTGGTTGTAGGTCAGACTCCCGATACTAAGGACATCGCCAATGCTCTTGTGATTGCACTGCCTGTGGATTCGAAGCTTCGCAACCTCGGCAATCTGCGTGAGCATCCCGAGAATCTTGGCCGTCAGATCTGGCTGAAGGGTACGTTCGAGAAGTATATGGGTACATATGGCATCACAGGCAATACCGGCTCTACAGCCGAATTCCGTATCGAAGGACTTGATGCTGATGCACCTACCGAGGGCGTATCGTTCATCGACGAGACATTTGATACTGCGCTTCCTGCCGACTGGACTCAGGTGCAGGTATCAGGCAACAAGAAATGGCTCTGGAAAGAGTTCAGTGGCAATGGCTATGCATCCATGAGCGGATACGGAGGCACAGCACCCTTCGACCAGTGGTTCATAACTCCTGCTATCGACATGTCGAAGGTTGAGAATAAAGTGCTCACATTCGACAATCAGGGCAACAGCTATGGTGGCACTACATCGGATCTTGAAGTCTATGTAATGACATCGGCAGATCCTTCAAAGGCTACGCTCACCAAGCTCAATTATACCAAGGCTGACCTGCCTTCGGGTGCTTTCTCGGCATGGGTATCGTCGGGCAACATCGATCTCAGTTCATTCACAGGTGTTATCCATATAGGTTTCCGCTACACAGCTACAGCGGATGCAAACTATGCAACCCTCTGCATCGACAATGTGAAGGTAGGCAAGGACAATGGAACCGGAGGAGAAACTCCTGATCCCGATCCTGTAGTTCCTTCCGGCGACTATAAGGGAGACTTTAACTCATTCAACGGAGGAAAGGCCGTATCGTCGCCCTATGGCACTTATACCAACTCTACCGGTTGGACAGCCGAGAATGCAGTAGTTCTCGCAGGACAGACATCCGGAACAGCCGACGCAGCTCCTTACTTCAGCTTCATCGGCGACCGCACCACTCTCGCCCCGACGCTGAACGGAAACACTACCAAGGTAGGTAAGCTTACATCGCCGACTCTGACCGGTGGTATCGGTACGCTGACATTCAGCTATGGATTCGCCTACAATGAGTCGAAGTGCTCTGTCACGATCAATATCCTCCAGGGTGGTACAGTGGTCAAGAGCCATGAGTTCACTCCTGCCTCCGTGGCCAAGGGTCAGGCTTTCTCCTACAGCTATGACTTCAACGTAAGCGGAGACTTCGTGATAGAAATCGTGAACAATTGCCTGAGCAATACTTCTTCTGGCAACAAGGACCGTATTTCGATCTGGAATCTCACATGGACAGCTAACTGATAAGATCAGTATCTGCAAATAATAATCCCGCCCTGGTTTTAACTCTGGGGCGGGATTATTATTTTAAACTTATTATTAAGTCCTTATCAATTGTCGATCTTATCTACCTCGAGGTCTATATTGATCTGTTCGTGCCAGGGTAGTCCCTGTATGGGAAGTTGCTCCATGAACGGATCCGGATCGAATTCCTCTACGTTGTGTACGCCGGGCTTGTTCCATTTTCCGGTGAGGAACATCATTGCGCCGATCATAGCCGGAACGCCGGTTGTGTAGCTTACGGCCTGCATGCCTGTCTCGCGGTAGGCGGCCTCATGGCTGCAGTTGTTGTAGATATAGTATGTGAGGGGCTTGCCGTCCTTGTCGAGACCTGAGATACGGCATCCGATGGAGGTCTCGCCATGATAGTTCTCGCCGAGATCCTGCGGATTGGGCAACACGGCCTTCAGGAACTGCAGAGGCACGATTTTGGTGCCGTTGTAGTCCACTTCGTCGATTCGTGCCATACCGATGTTTTGGATCACGCGCAGGTGTGTGAGGTATTCCTGCCCGAATGTCATCCAGAAGCGTGCGCGGCGTATCGACGGATAGTTGGCTACGAGAGACTCAAGTTCTTCGTGATACAGCAGATAAGAGTCGCGCGGGCCGATATTGGGATAGTTGAGTGCAGCGTGGTATTCCAGCGGCTTTGTCGTCACCCACTCACCGTCTTTGTAGTAGCGTCCGTTCTGAGTGATCTCGCGAATGTTTATTTCAGGATTGAAGTTTGTGGCGAAGGCTTTGCCGTGATCGCCTGCGTTGCAGTCCACAATGTCGAGGTACTGCATCTCGCTGAAGAAGTGCTTGGCGGCGTAAGCTGTGAATACACCAGATACTCCCGGGTCGAATCCGCATCCGAGGATAGCAGTGAGGCCGGCTTTCTCGAAGCGTTCGCGGTATGCCCATTGCCATGAATATTCGAAGTGTGCAACGTCGCGCGGCTCGTAGTTTGCAGTGTCGAGATAGTTGACGCCGCATTCGAGGCATGCATCCATGATCGTGAGATCCTGATAGGGCAGAGCCACATTGATCACCAGATTGGGTTTGTGGCGTTTCAGCAGCGCCACGATGTCGTCTACATTGTCTGCATCGACACGGTCGGTGGTGATGTTGGGCTTGTTGATGGCCTTTGCCACAGCGTCGCACTTGCTCTGGGTACGCGACGCGATCACGATTTCATTGAATACTTCCGGATTCTGGGCGCATTTGTGCGCCACGACGGTGCCTACACCGCCGCAACCGATGATGATTACCTTATTCATTCTCTAATTATGTTTTGTCTGTTGTTTCCTTTACGGGCCTTGCGTTTCTCGAGGGCTATCGCTGCGAATGTGAATATGCCGAGGGCTATCAGCAGCAGGGTCTGTGATCCGAGTACTACATTGGCGAAAGCTCCTGACTCGGTGCGCCCCATGCCGTAGATGCCGAGGGCGAATATCACGGCCCATTGCCAAGGGCCTATGCCTCCGTTGGACGGTACACCGGTCATTATGCTGGACATTACGAAGGTCACGAGGACCGCTGTGACTCCATGTTGCGCCACAACTGAAGCTGTGAATGGGAATGCGTAGAACGCAATCCACATCTGTACGAAATAGCATCCCCACAGGCACACTGTCAGCATCAGCCATAGTCCGCGGTGGGGCATTGTGAAGACTGTTGCAAATCCCTGCCACAGTCCGCGCACAGTCTCGCGTATGCGTATCACTACGCCATTGGCGGTGCTGCTTGTGAAAAGCCATACGAACAGCAGGACAATCACCGCTAATGAACCCCATATCCATGGGGATGACAGCAGGCCGACCATTTTGTCGTAGGATTCACGGTTGCCTGCAAGATAGGATGTGAGAGGCCCGGCTGCTATAATGAAAGTGGCCAGTGTGATGAGTACTACAGTGAGCACGTCGGCGAGCCTGTCGGCTACCATAGAGCCGAAGACAGTGGCAAACGGGGCACGTTGGCGCTGTGCAATGTATCCTGTGCGCCATACTTCGCCGAGACGTGGAAATACAAGATTCACGGCATAAGTGCCGAAGATGCTCAGAAGCAAGGGGAAGAATGGGGTAGGGACGTCAAGCGCCCGGAGTTGAAGACCCCAGCGCATTGCCCTGAACACGTGCGATACCACACTGAGCGCGAGGGCTATGGCTATGAATGTGAAATCGCATTCGCTGCGGATAATGTCTATCATCTCACCGAAATCAATCCCGGTGAACAGCAGCCAGCACAGACCTACGCTAATTACTGCGGGCACGACATATTTGAGCAGCAGACCGATCCATCTGCTGCGGCTTGTCCCAGCATTTGCGGACTTTGGTTTATCCTTTGATTCTGCCAATTTTATTGATGGTCTATATCTGACGCAAATTTAGGCAATTCCCCACAAATTGAATTACTTTATCCGCGTCGGCGCTTCAATAAAGGCTAATGTTAACAAGTTTTAACTGATGTTTTCTTCCATTTACACCCTCATTTGTCTAATTTTGTCTCAAACACACGAAAGTATAAACCAATTCAATTTTTATATGCGCAAAATACTGACATTGTTTCTGCTCTTGGCCACTACTGCTCTTGTATCAAGGGCTGACTTCCGTAAGGTGGCTACATTTCAGGATAATTATGGAACACACGAAGTGGGTGTTACAGTTACATCCGATGGTTCGTGGTATTGTCTTGTGGACTTTGATACGGATTCAGACGCACAGGTGTCTCTGGTCTACAGCCCCGGCCAGATCGAAGCGTTGCAGCAGTTCTTCAAGGATCTCAAGGCCAAGTATCTTGATTGGGTGAAAGTAGCCCGCGACAATAATGTTAAGAAGATTCTCAAGCGTGTGCCATTGCAGTCGCCGACAGCAGTTGCCATGTGGGTCAACGGCAGCGGAGAGGTAAGCTATACGACCGATACAGTCGTTTTTGAGCCGTTGTTCCAGAATTCCGACGATGCCGGCACAAAGTTTCAGGTGTTCAATGCGGTCGGCATAGAGGATAAGGACAATTCTTCGTATAGAAATACGGTGCACATGAATTTCCAGAACGCTATGCAGATACAGAGCCTTATCAATGCGCTTAATCCTTCGCGTCTGCGCGAGGCTGCAAAGCGCCCTGCTCCGCGTACGTCGACGCCTTCGTCGGTCGACGATCTTTTCAAATAAGACCTTGTCGAAATAACCATAACAAAGGAGGCGTCCACCTGTTGATCTGTGGACGCCTCCTTTGTTGTGAAATATCTACTGTAGATCAGAAGTCGTAGCCTAATGTGATAGAGAATGTATTGCGGCGGGCCTTATAGCCTGAGAATTGACCGTCGACAAGATTTGTCATGCCTACGCCTCCGCTGATGGCTACTGAATAGCGGCCGTAGTGATAGCCTGCACCGAATACCCATTGCATGTCGAAACGGCGGAAGCCGTGGCCGTAGCATGATGCGGATACATGTTCGTCGGCGGGAACACCGCTGTCGCCTATGTAATGCACGTCATAGACCATCTTCTGATAGAAACCGATGTTGATCTGCGGACCGGTGAATACACTTACGCGCATATTGTCGGTGAAGTCGAAGTGGTATCCTGCCAGCATTGGTATGCGGAAACCCCAGTTGCGCACTGAGCCGTCGATGGCGTAATCTGCTACTCCGATAGGGCTTTCAGGCTGTTCGGGGTTGGGGCGGAAATCATAGTGTGTGCCGTTGAGGCCGACAGTATTGTAGTAAATACCCAGACCGGGCTCGAAGTAGAGGTTTTTATATAGCGGAATGTTGTACACGCCCATGACTGTGAATCCTGCGCCGCTGTTTGTCAGGTCAGGTATGGCGTTTTCTTCGAAATAATTGTCGATATTTCCGGCTACGTTTGATATATCCAGCGACAGACGTGCTCCGAAATGAGGTCGCATGTCACCGGAGTCGAATATGTCCTGTGCTTTGGCAGGAGTGGCATAGATGGCCATGATTGCTGCGGCAGCTAAGGCCGATACGATTTTTTTTCTCATAATATATCTATCTTTATGTATTTGCGTGGGTTATGCTGTGAATACTGAGACTGTTGATTTGGGTTGTAAAGATAGCAAAAAGGTTTTATGTGCCAAAATTGTGCGGTCTCCATTGCAAGCGCAGGTAGCGGCGTGTATCGGGCGTTATTGCGAAGTGCCGCGAAGCGCGCATTCCTACTACCCACAGCACTGTGTCGTCGCGGGTCAGAAGCCATACATTCTTTTTATCGTTTAGAGAAAGCTTGGCATCGGAAAACAGATCACTTATCTTACGACGTCCGAGCATGCCGAAAGGTTCGATGAAGTCGCCCTCGCGCCAGTGGCGGAGTTCAAAATTTGGCGACCCGTCGAGCACGCTTTCGTCGAGATATAGGACATTGCTGTCGCGTTCCGGTTTGAATTCGGCTACTGAATGCTTGCTGACGGCAATGAATGCCGGGCTTAGGATTGTGTTGGAAATGTCCACCGTAGCCTGTCCGCGAGCCTGACCGGAGGCCGATAAGTCGGTGATCTCAGCGATTCCCCGGCTTAGTGTCACCAGAGTATTGCCTGCCTGGAAAGTTGATCCGCTGCGGTTGCTGTGCAGCATGTCCGCAGCCTGTGTGGCATTGAATCCGAGCGGTTTTAGCCATTCGTATAGCAATAGTTGAGCTTGTGGCTCGCGTTCTGCCAGTTCGCTGATGAATATGTGGCTGCTATCAGGCATGTATGCAGTACGCTTATCCTCGATTGCCGAACGGTAGAACTGCTCAGTGTCCCTAAGGCAACTTATCGTATGTGATATAGCTTCTGATGCATTGGGGAAGCATTCTTGCATTGTCGGTATAACGATATTGCGCAACCTGTTGCGAAGATATTCGTTGGATGCATTGGATGAGTCTGTGATGAACTCTAAACCGCGGTCGTGTACGTATTGTTCGGCTTCCTTTCGTGTGCATTCCAGCATTGGTCTTATGATAAGTCCATTCCTGGGGCTCATGCCGGTAAGTCCCGCCAATCCGGTCCCGCGCATCAGGTTGAGCAACATGGTCTCGGCATTGTCGTCCCTATGGTGTGCCACTGCCACGGAGCAGCATTGCTCTTTTTCGGCAAGCTGGCTGAACCATTCATATCTAAGAGATCTGCAGGCCATCTCTATTGATTCGCCGGAGATCTTGCGTCTGGATTCAACGTCGAAATGCGTTATTGATAGGTCCACGCCTATCCTGTCGCATACATCTGCCACGTGGCGGGCGTCGCGGTTACTCTCCTCTCCGCGCAGGTGGAAATTGCAGTGGGCGGCTATGCATTTATGTCCTAAAGCCGTCAGGGCAGCAAGGAGAGCCACGGAGTCAGCACCACCGCTTATGGCTACTATTATGCATCTCTCATGGGGAGATATCAGCCTGTGGCGGGTAATGAATCCTGAGATCTTTTGTTCGAATGGATGCATGCGTGGAGGGGTTATATAAAAAATCAGACGAAATCCACTGTGAACTTCGTCTGTTGGCTTCAATAAAAAATTGGTGGGCGCTGAGGGATTCGAACCCCCGACCCTCTGCTTGTAAGGCAGACGCTCTGAACCAGCTGAGCTAAGCGCCCCGAAAGGGGAATTGCTTTGCGAGAAATGGGAATTAAGAGTGGGCGCTGAGGGATTCGAACCCCCGACCCTCTGCTTGTAAGGCAGACGCTCTGAACCAGCTGAGCTAAGCGCCCGTTCTCGCTGAAAGCGTTGCAAAGGTACGCACTTTTTTTAAATTTGCAAACTTTTTCCTCAAAAATCTTCAAAAATAATTTCCATACGTCTGATTTTATACAACGACTTCCTTATAAAGGGCCATTGCATCAGGAAATTATGCCGCGTAGTCCTGCTCGTCAGAAGGAGTGATGTCGTCTTCTTCCATTTCGTTAGGGTGCTTGCGGTAGTATTCCTTCAGCATCGGTTCGATGTTGAAATAGTATCCTTTGGGATCAGTGTCTTTTTTCTGTGCCACGGATATATAGTCGTAATATGGCGGAATGAACGACTGTCCTGATGCGGTGATGCCCGACAGGTTGAGGAAGTCATATTCATGAGCTGGAAGAATTATGACCCATGCGTTGTCTTCGTCTGTGCCTGTGCCGGATGAAGCTATGGTGAGCAGCAGGTGGTTGAGTTTCTGCTGCCATATCTTGGCCAGGTTTACTTTGCCAAGTTTTTCGTATGCGTAGACAAGAAAGTTCAGCTGCCTGAGGTCAAACGGATTGTCGGCCAAGGTTTCTGTGGCGAACTGTAATATAGACTGGCATTCGTGGCGCGAATGCGTGGTCTTGCTGTATAGTGGCTCTATTTCCTTGAATCTTTGCACATTGTATACATGCCTGTATGGCTCGTAATCCTCCTGAAACAGATAGCCGTAATAGAGATAGCGGAAGTCGTCGTCGGTCAGGATCGTATCGTTGCTCAGGAAGCTCGCCATCAGCTTGGGATAATATTTTGAAGACTCCGGATTGGTGGTCTCGGATTTTATCTGTTCGAGATCTGGTTTCACTACTTTGCGCACGTCGGGAGCTTTGCGGGCGAAAGCTTTGCTCCCGCAGAAGCATGACAACAAGGCGGTAATGACTATGGTGACTGGGAAAAATATCTTTCGTATTGGCATCTTGTGGTAGGTTAGATGTTGAGGAGATAATATGCTTCAATGCCTGTTATGGCTATTGCAACGATGGCGGGAAGTCCTTTTGCACAGAGGTATTGCAGAAATCGTTGCGAGGGGAAAGAGAGAGGCTTTCCGGCGGGAGTGCGTGAGTATGCCAGTGCACCTAAAAATGCGCCGGCAGCCGCTGCGGCTATCATTCCGCCTTGTGATAGAAGTAATCCTGCGGCAGCTCCGGCGAGCGTCCCTCCGGCAATGTAACCCATTCCGCGTGAGGTCTGCGACACTTCTTTGGGAAGCAATGCGCTGATGGCGGATACGAGCACCGTAGCTGCGGCCCAGAACAGCAGTTCGCGGTCCGTAACCGGTATATCCCCGCTCCAACGGCCGGCAAGCAGCGAAAGGTATGCTATCACTGCGGCCGGGACATAGGGGCGGAATGTGAGGGCAAGAGCCACGGCCGCTAATATGATGCATATTACCAACATGATGTGCTACATTGGATTATCTTTATGTCCGGGTGGGTTGTTTTGCTATCCACTTACAAATTTAACGAATTAATTGCAACTTTTGTGACGCCCAAAACCCTTTTTTGCATCAATTCACAGGAATTAGTACTTCATTTGTAGCCTAAGTGATCGTTGGTCGTCAAGATTTTTATAAAAAAATTTCGTGGTGATTGGAAAAAGTACTAACTTTGTAGCCGCTAACGCAACAGGAGAGTTTTACAGTCAGTATCCTGTTATGCAAAGGCTACGGGGTGTAGCACAGTTGGCAGCGCGCCACGTTCGGGACGTGGAGGTCGGAAGTTCGAGTCTTCTCACCCCGACTATTGATTGATAAAAGGCTATAACACAGGGTGTTATGGCCTTTTATTTTATCTTGCAGGAACAAAAACGGAGCAATTGGAATATATGGAGAAACTATATTGTATTAATCAATATTTTGGTGTTCAGCGTTTTATTAATATATTTGCATTTGAACAAAGGACTAAAGACGGAACATTATGAGCGAACAGGAACTGAATTCTTATAGATTTCTCAGTGGTGAGGAGCCCACTGATGAGATGCTCCATGCAATAATGACTGATGCGCGTAATGAAGCCGTAAAAAAGGCTGTGGAAGCACAACAGAAATTTGATGCCGATTACGAGCGCCAATTTGAGCAGGCTTTGCAAATATGGGATGAACGAGTAAGATCCGCAAGCAATGGGCAATATTGAATACAGACCGGAATTGATTATTATCGCCGGTCCTAATGGTTCTGGAAAAACTACTGTGACCAGTCAATTCCTTCACCACGAATGGTCGGAGGGTGTAATGTATATTAATCCTGATCAAGTAGCTGAAGACCAATTTGGAGGCTGGAATAATCAAAATGCAATTTTGAAGGCTGCGCAATATTGTGCCGAATTGCGGGAAAGATGTCTTATGGAGAAAAAGTCTTGCGTATTTGAAACAGTGTTTTCTGCACAAGACAAAATTGATTTCATAATGCGAGCCAAGGCTGCGGGATTTTTCATAAGACTATTTTTTATTGGCACAACTTCGCCCACAATCAATGCATCAAGGATAGCAAAACGTGTTATTGAAGGTGGGCACGATGTCCCTATAACTAAGGTCATAAGCCGATATCAAAAGTCCATGATAAACTGCCGCCTGATTTCTTGTGTTGTCGATAGATTATACGTATATGACAATTCAGTTGACAATCAAGTTGCTCAGATTTTATTCAGGCTTAGCAATGGCTCTATGGCAAAACAATATGTTGAAACTCTCCCTAAATGGGCAGCAAACATATTGAAGCAAACCGGAACGGCTATGGTTGATCGGTAATACCGGTAGTCAGGAATATTATTTATTCAGGGAAACTGCAGTTGTCGGTCTTGATATAAACAAAAAAAGATGCTCCCGTAGAAGGAGCATCTTTTTTGTATGGGTCGTAAGGCTTATTAGCCGTTGATGCGAACCATAGTGGCGATGAGGTCAAGCACCTTGTTGGAGTAGCCGATCTCGTTGTCATACCAAGAAACAACCTTTACGAAGTTGTCTGTCAAGTATACACCAGCGTTTGCGTCGAAGATAGAAGTGCGGGCATCGCCGAGGAAGTCGCTGGAAACGACTGCGTCTTCGGTATAGCCGAGTACACCCTTGAGTTCGCCTTCTGCAGCTTCCTTCATGGCAGCGCAGATGTCAGCCTTAGTAGCGGGCTTAGCGAGGTTAACGGTGAGGTCAACAACAGATACGTCAAGGGTGGGGACACGCATCGAGATACCGGTGAGCTTGCCGTTGAGTTCGGGGATAACTTTACCTACAGCCTTGGCTGCGCCTGTGCTGGAGGGGATGATGTTGCCGGAAGCGGCACGGCCACCACGCCAGTCCTTCATAGAGGGACCGTCTACAGTCTTCTGTGTAGCTGTGGTAGAGTGAACGGTTGTCATAAGGCCGTTTACGATGCCGAACTTGTCGTTGAGCACCTTAGCGATAGGAGCGAGGCAGTTTGTTGTGCAAGATGCGTTAGAAACGAACTGTGTGCCCTTTACGTATGTGTCGGCGTTTACACCGCAAACGAACATGGGGGTGTCGTCCTTGGAGGGAGCTGACATAACAACGTACTTTGCACCGGCTTCGATATGAGCCTGAGCCTTTTCCTTTGTGAGGAACAGACCGGTGGACTCTACTACGTATTCTGCGCCTACTGCTGCCCAGTTGATTTCTTTCGGGTCGCGGCATGCTGTGATGCGGATGTGCTTGCCGTTAACGATGAGCTCGTTCTTTTCGAGATCGTAGTCTACAGTGCCGTCGAACTGACCGTGCATTGTGTCATACTTCAGCATATAAGCCATGTAGTCAACGGGAAGAAGGTCGTTGATAGCAACTACTTCGATGTCGTCACGCTTGGTTGAGGCACGGAAAACGAAACGTCCGATACGGCCAAAACCGTTAATACCTATTTTTGTCATAATTATATAATGAAATATTGGGTTGTGAGTTAGTCTGATTTTCAATCGCAAAATTAATCAATTTTTTTCGTTAAACTGCTGCTTATGGAAAAATTTCTTCAATTATTTAGTTAATTTAGAGTTTGTCTGACTTTTTTGCACTGCGCGGCTGCGCTTTCTATGGTTTTGCCGATAATGAACTGCCTTATCAGTTTGATTGTTGAATTGTTTTTTGCTAATTTTGTGGCAGTGCTATAATATACATGCTTATGAAGAAGTTTTTAAAGGAATTCAAGGAATTTGCCGTTAAAGGCAATGTGATGGACATGGCTGTCGGTGTGATCATCGGTGGCGCTTTTGGCAAGATTGTAAGCTCGCTTGTCAATGATGTGATAATGCCGCTTATAAGCAAGATTTCAGGCGGAGCCACTTTCTCGGAGCTTAAATATGAGCTTACTCCGGCGTCGCCTGATGGATCTGTGGAGGCAGTGACATTGAACTATGGAATGTTTATCCAGAATATCGTGGACTTTGTAATCATAGCTTTCTGTATATTTGTGGCCCTGAAGTTCATGATGTCGCTGCGTAAGCAGAAAGAGGAAGCACCTGTTCCCGCTCCTGCACCGGAGCCTTCGGCCGAGGAAAAGCTGCTTTCGGAGATCCGCGATCTGTTGCGCGATCAGAAGCGCGATGGCAAATGACCGTGCCTCCGGTTTTCCTTATCGGCTATATGGGTTGCGGCAAGACAACTCTTGGTCGAGCGGTGGCTAAGGTCGCCGATGTGGAGTTCATTGATCTTGATCTATATATAGAGAATCGTTTCAGACGCCCGGTGAAGGATATTTTTGCAGAGCGTGGAGAAGACGGATTCAGGATCATAGAGCGCAATATGCTGCATGAGGTCGCTGAATTCGAGAATGTGATTGTCGCATGTGGTGGCGGTACGCCTTGTTTCTTCGACAATATGGAATACATGAATTCCCGCGGCCTGACCGTTCTTCTCGAGGCATCTCCTGATTGTCTTCACCGCAGGTTGTGCAAGGGTAAGGCAAAACGTCCGCTTATAGCAGGGATGTCTGACGATGAGATTGCTGCGTTCACTCGCCGCTCGCTTGAGAGCCGTATGGCTTTCTACAGTCAGTCAAGGATGGTTTTCCCGTCAGATCTGCTGGAAAACCGTGCTGAGATAGATGTGTCGGTAGGGCGGTTTATATCGCTCGCCGGTCTGCCCCTGAGGTCTGTTTAGCAAGTGTCCTCAGGATAGCTAATTATTGTCATATTTTTTATAAAAATGGAATCACCAACACCAATGCCTCAGCCTCAGAGGCCGGAGACTGCCAGGCGAACAGTGACGATAGGAGTTCCGGCCGAGGATTCTCCGGCAGAACGCCGCTTTCCGCTCACTCCCGAATGTGCGGCGATGCTTGTCGACCGTGGTTATGCCGTGAAAATAGAGTCGGGTGCGGCGGCTTCAATAAATTACACCGACATGCAGTATAGCAGTGCCGGTGCTGATATTGTGTCACGCGACGAGACGCTGCGGTGTGATATTGTGCTGCATCTTGCACCTTTGTCGGCCTCCGATGCCAGAAAGTTGCGGCGCGGAGCGTTGCTGTTGGGAATGCTTCATGCCGAGGCTCAGGACAGTGCCGCGCTTGCTGTCATTCTCGAGCGCGGAGTTGTAGGAGTGGCGCTTGATCTCGTGGGCGATGGCCGCGGCAATCTTCCATTTGCCGATATTCTTGCCGAAATAGATGGTCGCGCATCAATAGCAATAGCTTCGTCGCTGTTGGCCGATCCTGCTATGGGCAAAGGCATATTGATAGGTGGAGTGGCAGGCATTGTGCCTTGCGAGGTCACTATCATCGGCTCAGGAATCGCAGCAATTGCGGCTGCGCGTTCGGCTCTTGGCCTGGGTGCGATGGTCAGGATGTTCGACAACGACGTCTATAGCCTGCGGGCCGCCTTGCGCGAGCTTGGCCCGGGCGTAGTGGGATCGGCCATACATCCCCATGTGCTGACAGGAGCGCTGCGTAGTGCTGATATTGTGGTTGCCACTGCCGTGAATCCACCGGGAAAGATAGACGCCGAAGATGTTTCAGCCATGAAGAAGGGCGTGCTGACTTTTGATCTCACACATGGCGAATGCACGGCCTTTCCTTCGATGCCTACTGTGGACCTTGCCTCAGCCTCGCCACGCGACAATGATATGGTCGGGCGCAGGAGGGTGTGCTATGTCAATGCGGGAAATGCTGTGCCACGAACGGCTGCTATGGCCATCAGTAATACGTTTATGACCTTGGTGACTGATATTTTTGCCTGCGACGGCATTACCAATGCTCTAAAGATATTACCCGGTCTGCGTCAGGCGGTATATGCCTATTTAGGCCGTCCCGTCAACCGGCGCATAGCACAGGCTATGGGATTGCGGCATGTTGATATAAACCTTTTTCTGCAATTTTCTTGATCAGCTGTCATGGGCAATAAGAAATATTATGTGGTGTGGGAAGGCCTTGCACCGGGAATATACGACAGTTGGGAGGAGTGTCAGCTTCAGACTGCCAACTACAAGGGAGCGAGGTTCAAAAGTTTTCCTACGCTCGAGGAGGCGACTGAGGCATACCGGGGCAATCCTTCGGACTATATGGGGTTGTTCAAGGCTATGGCTCAGAGGCGCACCACACCACAGGTCAATTATGATGCCATCCCGGAGATACGTACCGATGCTATCGCTGTCGACGCAGCCTGTTCGCGCAATCCGGGTCCAGTGGAGTACAAAGGCGTGCGTGTGGCCACTGGCGAGGAGATTTTCAAAGTCGGGCCTCTGCAGGGGGGTAGCAATAATATCGGCGAATATCTGGCTATAATACACGCTGCTGCGCTTCTGGCTCGCAGCGGTGACTTTTCCACTCCTATATATACTGATTCGCGCACTGCTCTCTCGTGGGTCAATCATGGTGGTCACAGATCCAAGATAGCCCCTGGACCGTCTAATGTTCAGCTTATGGAAATTCTTGGCCGGGCCGATGCGTGGCTCAGATCGAATGGCCCGGTGCGCAATCCTCTTATCAAGTGGAATACCGAGCAGTGGGGTGAGATACCGGCCGATTTCGGCCGCAAGCATTGACGGATATGGATTTCCGGAGTTGGAAACAGTTGCCGGCAAAGGCTGTGCGGTCTGTGCTTGACTTCGCTTTTCCGCAGGTATGCGAGGTATGCGGGTGTTCTCTTGGATATGGCGAAACCGTGATGTGTGCCCGTTGCAGGCGTGAAATACCGAGGATTTTATTGTCCGGCGACAACACTCCGATGCACCGCAGGCTCATCTGCTCTACTCCGCTGTGCCGTGCTGCGGCATATTTCAGATATTACAGTGGCGATCCTTATACTGCTTTAGTGCTTAATTCTAAATATGGTTCAAGGCCTGAGTTGATGCGCCAGGTCGGCTGCGAATTTGCGCGGGAGCTTGCTCCAACAGGTTTTTTCAGAGGTATGGATGTGATTCTGCCTGTGCCTATGCATTGGCTGAAGCGTCTGCGTCGCGGATTCAACCAGACTGATTATCTTGCCGAAGGTGTCAGCCGGTCTTCAGGCCTGCCGGTAGGCGACAATCTTGTGGCTTGCCGGAGGCATCGCTCGCAGACTCGCAGCGGAGGAATGGCGGGGCGTGCCGCCAATGTCAGAGGTGCGTTTGCCTTGCGGCGCGCCAATCAGCTCGAAGGCTGTCACGTTCTTCTGGTCGACGATGTGGTAACGACAGGATCCACGCTTTGCAGCATAATGGATCTGCTGAAATCACAGGCCAGCCCGGCAAGTATCTCTGTGTTGTCGTTGGGTTTTGTCCCTGAAACTATATAACTTAAACTCACTATATTATATATGGAAAATTTCTCTTATTATACCCCCACGCGCTATGAGTTCGGCCGTGGTGCTGAGGAAAAATGCGGAGCGCTCACCCGCTTGTGCGGATGCTCTAAGGTACTTCTTGTGTATGGCATGGGATCTGTGGTGCGCAGCGGTGTGCTTGACCGTGTCAAGCAGTCTCTCGGCAGTTGTGGTGTGGAGTATGTGGATTTCTCGGGTATCCGACCCAATCCTACTGACGACCGTGTGTACGAAGGCATTGAAATCGTGCGCCGCGAACACATAGACGGACTTGTGGCCGTGGGTGGAGGTTCTGTCATTGACACGGCCAAAGCTATTGCCGCAGGAGCGCTTTACGACGGCGACTTCTGGGATTTCTTCAGTGGAAAGGCTGTAGTGGAGCGTGCACTTCCTGTGGGTGTTGTGCTGACGATACCTGCTGCCGGAAGCGAGGGATCCGGCAATTCTGTGATAACGAAAGTAGATGGCATGCACAAGATCTCGTTGCGTACCGACAGTGCGTTGCGCCCTCGCTTTGCATGCCTTGATCCAGAATTGACGTTTACCCTTCCGCCATATCAGACCGCTGCCGGAATTGTGGATATGATGGCACATATTTTCGAACGTTATTTCTCGCCTTCATCAGATGTACAGACCACCGACCGTGTGGCCGAAGGTGTGTTGCAGGCGATAATAGAGGAAGCGCCCAAGGTCATTGCCCGTCCAGACGATTATCAGGCAAGGGCCAATATAATGTGGTGCGGTACGCTGGCTCACAATGGTGTTTGTGGTTGCGGTCGTGTCGAGGATTGGGCCTCGCATGGGCTTGAACACGAACTGAGCGCCCTCTATGGTGTGACTCATGGAGCAGGTCTTGCAGTAGTAAATCCTGCTTGGATGACATATATGGCAGACAGGCGTCCGGCGAAAGTAGCGCAGATGGCGCGCCGTGTGTTCCATATCTCACTCGCAGATGACCGGGAGGCGGCTTTAGCCGGAATTGCGGCGTTGAAAGACTTCTACCGTTCGATTGGCATGCCTGTGACACTCTCGGAGCTTGGTATCGAAAATCCTGACTTCGATCTTCTCGTGGCAAGAGTGCATGAGAATAAGGGCAATCCATTCGGAGGATATTATAAACTCGGTCCCGCCGACACTGCTGCGATCTACAGGCTTATGCAGTGAATTGAGTAGCATATATATGAAAAAACACCGGCACAACTCTTGAGTCGCGCCGGTGTTTTTTATGTTAGCTTACTAAGAATCTTCCGATTAGAAAGTATAGTAGAAGCCGAACGAGAGGTTAGAACCGTTGAGGTGGAGACCCCATTCTTCGGGGAAACCTGCGTCCTTGTAGGTGTCGTTACCACCCTGGTAGCCGAGCAGACCCACGTGTGCTACGAGGCTGAAGTGCTCTGTCAGGTTGTAAGAGATACCGGGCTTGAAGCCAATGGCATACGATACAGCAGTGTCGCTCTTTTCGCCGCCGGCCTTTGACCAGCCGAAGCCGAGACCTACAACGCCGTCAACGAAAAGGTTGAGGTTGCCGGAGGTGAAATAGGTGTAGCGTGCATAGGGGTTAACCTGGATCATTGTGGTCTTGACGCCGGACTGCTTTGTGTAGCCGAGGTCGAGAGTACCACCGAATGCCCAGTTCTCAGAGAAGTTGTAGCCTACTTCAGGAGCGATGCCGAAAGTTGTGGTCTTCACTCCGTCGGCCTTGGTCTGGCCGAAGTCAAGATTACCACCTACATACCACTGTGCGGAAGCACCGATTGCCATTATGGCCATTACAGCCATTACAAAAAACTTTTTCATAGGAAAAAAGGTTTGGTTGATAATTAATTGCTTGGCAAAGATATGCTTTTTTGTCTTAGGATGCAAATATATGTAAATGTTTATTAAGTTTAACTTTTGTTGAAGGTGTGTAAAGGTTTGACCACATTATTCTTAGGGCATCTAATTATAGATGCATAAATTGTAGTGGTATCGACCTGAATCCTCAGCAATAGGCGTAAATCGGTGTCCTGCCGGACACCAAACGCTTGTTCCGGACTTCCGGGCACACCTCGCCCTTTGCTCGGTGTACCCGGTTACTACTAAATCTGCCTCCTTCGGAGGCCATACTATCTATACAATCCGGTGGGTATCTGCTCCCCATCTGTATAGAGTATCTGCCAATGCTACATGCGCCATGATTAACAATTGATGTGGATACGTGTTATCCTTATGAAGTGTCCGCAGGACACCGATTCACCAGTAACAGGGTACACCGTAGCGATAGCGCAGGTGTACCCGGCAGGTATGTATAAGCAGCAGGTGTCCGGGAGGACACCGATTTACGGCAGGAGCAAAAGATAAAGGCTGTACCGCTTTGTGTTTCCCGGTACAGCCTTTACTGCAATTAATTATTATGGGGTGTTTTATTCCGGACAGCTTATTGCGTGCAGCAGACCGCTTGCGTTGTCATGATCTGAGGTTGAGCGAGCGTTGCGAGCGCCACGTGCATAATCAATGGTCACTGTACAGCTGATGCCCTCCAGATCCATTTCGTATGTTATTTTGAGCCTGGAGCCTGACAGTTTTACCTTTCCCCAGATGTCGCCATACCATGCAGGCACATTGATCTTGTCGTCCTTTATGGTATAGGATGTACCGTTTACGTAGTTTCCCTGAAAGTCGAGAGTCTGATCGTAGAATCCGGCTACTCCGGCTTCTCCCTTGAGGTCATCGAAATCGTCCTCATCGTATGTTATCGTCTGCCCCAATGCTTTTACCGTTATCTGTTTAGCGACCCAATAACCCTGCAATTCTTCTTTCAGATCAGCACCTGTGGGACCGTCGTCATCGCTGCCGCATGAAGTGAATGCGAGTGAGCAGCATGAAAATACTATTATCAGGGATAAGAGTCTGAGTGTTATATTTTTCATAGGAGTGTGTTTTTTGGGATAGATTAAGGGGCTGAGTTGTATCGGTTTAGCTTACAACTCAGCCCCTTACGGTGTTTTTATAATCTATTAGAAGTTGTAACCTATAGTTACGCTGAAGTTGTTGTTCTTGATTGTGCCATCGCCGCCCATGTCGTTGATGTCCATGAGGCCGAACTGGTAGTCGATACCGAGGAACCAACGCTTCAGTGTATAGCCTGCTCCTACACCAAGACCCATATCGAAGCGCTTAACCATGTCAAAGTAGTGGTCATCGCCGTGGAGGCCGTATGCAAGATAAGGACCGAAGTTGATCTGGAGCTGGGAAGCTTCAGCGAAGTTCAGACGGTAGGATGCATAGATGGGGAGGTTGAGGTAGCCTGCTGTCATGCCGTCGCCATCGCCCTTAGGTTCGAAGCCCTGCATTGAGTAAAAGAGGCCGGTGCTGATTGCGAAGCTGTTTACGATGTTGATGTCAGCGGAAACACCTGCCTTGAAGCCGATCTTGCTGTCTGTCTCAGCGTCACCACCAAGGCTTGAGAGGTTCATACCTGCGCGTACACCCCATGTGAGGCGCTTTTCGGGCTGATTGCCGTCCCAGAAACTAACCTGTGCGGAAGCGCCGATAGTGGCGAGGATTGCGATTGCTGCTACTAATAACTTTTTCATGTTGTAGTGTGTTGTTAATTAATGATTGATTATGGTTTTTTTATGTGTTTTTTGCTATGTGCTTTGTATACTAATATTTGCAAAATTATATATTCTTTATAAAATACCCCCCAATTAGGTTAATAAGTGTTAATAAAAATAAGAATGAAACCAAATGTTATACAGAGGGGGATAAACAGCAAAATGGCACAATCGTTTGTCGGGTGGTAAATCGGCGTCCTGGCGGACGCCGCTGCGCAGGGATGTGCACGCCGGGCACACCTCGCCTGTGGCTCGGTGTACCCGGTTGCTGGTGAATCAGTGTCCTGCGGACACTACCCTTGATACGCGCAGCCTGTCTGCTGCGTCCTCCGTTATGTGTAGCTCGGCTTACACTCCCCATAGATAGAGGTATATAGGGCGTCGAAGATATATACTTCGTAGATATAATAGTGTAGAGTGTCCGTCAGGACTCAGAGCCGGTATATAGCGGTGTGCAATGTAAGGTATGACGCTTTGTTTGCAGTGATGTCACTATCCCTACAGTTCGAGAGATAATATAGATGGAAATATTGATGTAAGTGTCCGCAGGACACTGATTTAGTAGTAACCGGGCACACCGTAGCGATAGCATAGGTGTGCCCGGCAAGTATGAGTAAAGTAGCAGGTGTCCGTAGGACACCGATTTACGGTTACATATATGATACCAACGGCTGCGACGGATTTCCGTCGCAGCCGTTGGTATTGCAGTGTGAGACCTTTATTTATTCCACGGTGTCGATAGGTATCGTGCGGTGGATGCTGCAGTCGAGTGATATGAGAGTCTCCGTTCCGGTGACACCCGGGATGTTCTGTATTTTGTTGTTTAGTAACTCCATCAGGTGCTCATTGTCTCTGGCATAGAGTTTTACGAGCATTGTGTATGGACCGGTGGTGAAATGGCATTCCACAATTTCGGGTATTTTCTCAAACTCGGGGACAACAGTCCTGTACATAGCGCCGCGTTCGAGGTTTACGCCGATGTATGTACATGTGGCGAAGCCGAGTGTCTTTGCATTGACGTTGTATCCTGAGCCGGTGATGACACCGAGATCTATCATGCGCTGGATGCGCTGGTGCACTGCTGCGCGTGATACTCCACAGTCCACGGCCACGGTCTTGGATGGGGTGCGAGCATTGTGCATCACTATATCGAGGATCTTTTTGTCGAGTTTATCTATCTTTTCCATCTTGCAATTTGTAATGTATCTCTTGCAAAATTACATAAAAATCGCATCCAACGAACATTTCTATATGAAAATGTCTGTAGGATGCGATTTTTTATAGAATACTGGCTGTGTGGCCGCTCGTTATTCCGCAGCTTCAGGGCTTACTTCAACAATCTCGATGTCGAATATCAGAGTGGCGTTAGGTCCGATCTTGTCGCCGGCGCCGTTCTCGCCGTATCCCAGGTTTCCGGGGATGTAAAGAGTGGCCTTGCCGCCCTTGCCAAGCAACTGCATGCCTTCGCCGAATCCGGGAACTACACGGTTGGGAGCAAATTCAGCCTCGCCGGAGTCGAATACTGTGCCGTCGGTCAGTTTGCCGGTGTATTTCACTTTGGCTGAGGTGTTAGGTCCGATCTTTGGCTCTGCACCGGGATTTTCAATCTTGTAGGAGAGTCCGCTCTCTGAAGTCTTGATTTCAGAGTCGGCTTTCTTCATCTTCTCTACATATGCCTGTCCTTCCTTGGCGGCTTCTTCGGCCTGCTTTGCTTTTTCGGCCTTCTGCTTTTCCATGCTCAGGACGCGCATGCGGTTCATCAACGCAGAGAATTCAGCGTAGTCGGTCTGAGCAGCGTCAGCGTTGAGGCTGTCTGCGGAGAGTATGCTGCGGAAATTCTTCATAACGACGTCAGCCGATACTTCTACACCGTTCTGACGGCTTTCTTCAATGAAGTTTTTCATGTCCATACCTATCTTCATGCCGGTGATGAAGTCTTCGGATGAGTTTGCACCTACAACGTACTGTACGCCTTTGAGGACGTCGCTTTTGTTGATCTCCTTGCCGGAGCGCTGCTCCTGGTTCTCGAGATAGCCGTAGATGTTTGCACCGAATGCTTTGCCGTAGAAAGTGGCTATTGAGTCGGCGATAGCTGAGTTTTCGTTTGTTCCGGCTGCTGTGCTTTCTGATTTGGCGCAGCTTGCCATTGATGCTGCGGTGGCGAGGGCTACCGCACCTGCGATCATTAGTCTTTTCATTTTTTATGCTGTGTTTTTATGCTGTGTTTCTTTATTTTCCTGCCACGGATATCAGTTCCACATCGAAAATGAGCGTGGAGTTCGGTCCGATGATGTTGCCTGCTCCATTGGGTCCGTATGCGAGATTTGAGGGAATGAAAAGACGCCATTTCGCGCCTACTTTCATCAACTGGAGTGCCTCTACCCATCCGGGGATCACCTGGTTGACACCAAAAGTGGCGGGTTCGCCGCGTTCCTCGCTGCTGTCGAATACTGTGCCGTCGATCAGTTTTCCGGTGTAGTGTACAGTGACCTGGTCGCCGGCTTCGGGCTGTGCGCCTTCGCCTTCGCGGAGCACTTCGTACTGAAGTCCTGAAGGTGTGGTCTTGACTTCGGCACGCTTGCCGTTTTCGTCGAGGAAGGCTTTTCCGGCGGCTTCGTTCACTTCGCCCATTTTAGAGGCTTCCTCGCGCTGGCGTTCTTCCATTGCGGTGAAGTATTTTCGGATTTCCTCCTTGGCTTCGTCGTAGGTCATTTTGGGCTCTGCACCGTAGAATACGGCGGCTACGCCGTCGGCAAAGTCCTGGACGTTGATAGTAGTGATGCCTGATGCGCGAAAATTGTTGCCCATGCTCAATCCGAGAGCATAGCTGATGCGGTCTAATTCTTTGTTTTCCATATAATTTTTTAGTTTTGAATGTTCGATGACACACCCCGGGAGGGACGCTTCGCCGGATATTCCTGTGCAAAGTTAGCATCCTGCGGCATGTGGTGCAATCAATTTTAATAAAAAAATATTAAGCGGCCTGCGAGATAATGCGCGCGGGTGCACCTGATGTGCCGAGGATTGATGTCCGGCTGTTGATTGTTAACGCTTTAGCGGCATGTCATGTTCATTATTAAAGCACGGCAGGCGTGCCCTGATGGTTAGGGCGCGCCTGCCAGTGGTTTCTATTGTATGACTCTGGGTTTTATTCAGAGCACTTTGCCTTGATGAACTCGCGGTTGAGACGTGCGATGTTGCTCAGCGAGATGTTCTTGGGGCATTCGGCGGCACATGCACCTGTGTTAGTACAGTTGCCGAATCCGAGTTCGTCCATCTTCTTGACCATAGCGCGAGCGCGGCGGGCGCGCTCTACCTGGCCCTGGGGAAGCAGAGCGAACTGGCTTACCTTTGCGCTGACAAAGAGCATGGCAGATCCGTTCTTGCAAGCTGCAACACAAGCGCCGCAGCCGATGCAGGTAGCAGAGTCCATTGCTTCGTCGGCCACTTCCTTGGAGATGGGAGTGGCGTTGGCATCGGGAGCACCACCGCAATTGAACGATACGTAGCCGCCGGCCTGCTGGATCTGGTCGAAAGCGTTGCGGTTGACCATAAGGTCGCGGATCACGGGGAACGCAGCCGAGCGCCAGGGTTCGATGGTGATCACGTCGCCATCATTGAACTTGCGCATATGGAGCTGGCATGTGGTGATGCCCTGCACCGGACCGTGGGGATGTCCGTTGATATACAGCGAGCACATGCCGCAGATGCCTTCGCGGCAGTCGCTGTCGAATACCACCGGTTCTTCGCCTTTCTCTACAAGCTGCTGGTTGAGCATGTCAAGCATTTCGAGAAAGCTGCTGCCGGTGGAGACGTTATCGAGGTGATAGTTGACGAACTGTCCTTTCTCTTTGGGACCACGTTGACGCCAAATCTTCAAGTTTACGCTGATTGTTGTTTCCATTGTGTTGGGGTTAGTTATTTGGTAGATGCCGGGCGTCGGATGACGCCGGCATCATCGTGGTTACTTAGAGATTACGACTTATAGTTGCGGGTCTGCACCTGGATTGCCTCGTAGTTGAGGGGTTCTTTGAGCAGGATAGGCTTCTCATTGTCGCCGGTGTATTTCCAGCAAGACACGTACATGTAGTCTTTGTCGTTGCGGGCAGCCTCACCGTCGGCAGTCTGATATTCCTCGCGGAAGTGCGCGCCACAGGATTCGTTGCGGTTGAGCGCGTCGATAGCCATCATCTTGGCGATCACGAGGAAGTCTTCGAGACGGAGAGCCTTTTCAAGCTCGGTGTTCAGGTCGTCGGCCTTGCCTACCACGCGGAGGTCGGAATAGAATTCCTTGCGCACTTCCTCGATTTCCTCGACAGCTTTGGTCAGGCTCTGAAGTGTGCGGCCCATGCCCACGAGGTTCCACATCACGTGTCCCAGACGCTTGTGGATTTCGTCGGGCGACTTTGTTCCCTTGATGTTCATGAGCTTCTCGATGCGTGCGCGCACGGCCTTTTCGGCTTCGTCGAATTCGGGTGCGTCAGTGCCGGGGTGTTTCACCTTGATCTGGTCGCTCAGGTAGTTCTGCATGGTGTAGGGCAGAACGAAGTAACCGTCGGCAAGACCCTGCATCAGAGCTGAAGCGCCGAGGCGGTTTGCACCGTGGTCAGAGAAGTTGCACTCGCCGATAGCGAACAAGCCCTTGATCGAGGTCTGGAGTTCGTAGTCTACCCAGATGCCGCCCATTGTGTAGTGGCTTGCGGGGAAGATCATCATCGGAGTCTCATAGGGGTTGTCGTCGGAGATCATCTGATACATGTCGAAGAGGTTGCCGTAGCGGTCGCGTACCACATCCTCGCCGAGTCGCTGGATAGCATACTTGAAGTCGAGGTATACGGCGTTGCCTGTACCTACGCCGAAGCCTGCGTCGCAGCGCTCCTTGGCTGCACGGCTGGCGATGTCGCGGGGGCAGAGATTACCGAAAGCGGGATAGCGGCGTTCGAGGTAGAAGTCGCGGTCTTCGTCGGGAATGTCGGTCGGGCGCTTTTTGCCGGCGCGGATTGCTTCGGCATCTTCTTTCTTCTTGGGAACCCAGATGCGGCCGTCGTTGCGGAGTGATTCGCTCATGAGTGTGAGCTTGGACTGGTCTTCGCCGTGTACGGGGATACATGTCGGGTGGATCTGTGTGAAAGCGAGGTTGGCCAGGTATGCACCTTTCTTGAAGGCCTGGACAGCAGCAGAGCCGTTGCAGCCCATAGCGTTGGTGGACAGGAAGAATGCACGTCCGTAGCCGCCGGTTGCAAGCACCACTGCGTGTGCGGCGTAGCGCTCGATCTCGCCGGTGACGAGGTTGCGTACGATGATACCGCGGGCGCGGCCGTCAACAATAACGACGTCGAGCATTTCGCGACGGTTGAATGATTTTACCTGACCCTTCTGGATCTGACGGTTGAGCGATGCGTAAGCTCCGAGCAGCAGCTGCTGGCCGGTCTGACCCTTGGCGTAGAATGTACGGCTTACCTGAGCGCCGCCGAACGAACGGTTGGCCAGCAGGCCGCCGTATTCGCGAGCGAAAGGAACGCCCTGCTGAACGCACTGGTCGATGATATTGTTGGCTACTTCGGCCAGACGGTATACGTTAGCCTCGCGTGAGCGGAAGTCGCCACCCTTGATGGTGTCGTAGAAAAGACGATATATCGAGTCGCCGTCGTTCTGGTAGTTCTTGGCGGCGTTGATACCACCCTGCGCAGCGATGGAGTGTGCGCGGCGGGGGCTGTCCTGGATGCAGAAGTTAAGTACGTTGAAGCCCATCTCACCCAGTGTAGAGGCTGCTGATGCGCCTGCAAGACCTGTACCTACAACGATGATGTCGAGGTTGCGCTTGTTGGCGGGGTTGACCAGCTTCTGGTGAGCCTTATAGTTGGTCCACTTCTCAGCGATGGGACCTTCGGGTATCTTTGAGTCGATCTGATACTCGGGAAGTTTGGCGGATTCGATGTCGGCGTAATCCTTCATGATGGGGGTAGAGTCAATCATCCCCGCGAATTTATTTGTGTCTGCCATGAGTCTGAGGTGTAATTAATATTGACCGTTGTTGTGGGCGGAAAGGAAAGAAATCTGCTGCTGTACGCCCTGGCGGAGCTGACGCATGTTGGAAATGTTCTCGTTGTATGCGTCGGGGCACTGCTTCACTGCGCAGCTATCAATGACGTCGGCCTGGCGAACGAAATTCACGCCTTCGTTGAGGAAGAATGCGCGCTGGATGGAGTCGGCGTTTGCGCCTGGAGCCATAGAGGCGTTCTGAGCGGTGTTCATCGCCTCGCGGAACTCGGTGATGATTGTCTCAGCCTTGTCTCCCCATACGGTAGCGTACTGGTTCTGCAGCTCTACGTCGGTTGTGTAGTGGTGCTTGTGGGCCTGTACGGTGAACACTACTGCCTGTGCGATGAACAGGGCGATTACGATGGTTGTCCACCAGCAGGAGATTTTCTTGAGGCGTTCAAGCCAGTTGCGGCCATTCCAACCTACGGTCTGGAACATGGACCAGAAGCCGTGGTTCATGTGGAACCAGAGGGCTACGAAGCCGATTATGTAGATAACGGGAGTCCACCAGCAGGAGAATGCTGCCTGGATGAACAGTGTGCCCATCGCGGGAGAGGCAGCCGAACCGTCGACTGTAGCCCAGGATGCGGGATCATGAGAGATAAGCTCCTGAAGCTGCATCTTGGCCCAGAACTGGATCATGTGCACTGCGAGGAAGGCTACTACCACGATGCCCAGTACGAGCATGTTTTTTGAAGACCATTCTACCTGAGGAGGGCGTGAGGTGACTGCATAGCGGTCTGCGCCACGGGCCTTGCGGTTCTCGAATGTGAGCACCAGCGCGAGAATGATGTGTACGATGAACAGGAATGCCAGACCGGCGGATGCTATGAGTGCATACCAGTTGGCGCCCAGGAACTGACAGATGTCATTGTAGGCTACGGGCCACAGCAGGGCCACTGAGTTCATCAGCACGTGAAACGTTACGAATAGGACAAGGCACGCTCCTGTGATGGCCATGAGGAACTTCCTGCCTATAGATGAGCATGTTAACCACATAAGTTAATGAAGTTTTAATTATTAATTTGTTGGATTGTGTTTACGATTGGTTCTGAGGTATGCCGGTGCATGGCATGTATACCGTGCAAAATTAATGAATTATGCGGGTGTTTACAAATATTAAGGAAAAAATTCTTGAATATTAGACGAACTATGCAAAATTTTATGGTCTATGATTCAAAAGGCCATTTTGTATTGTATTATGCGTAGGAGTCATGTCACGCTCGGTTGGGAACTATGCCATAGGATTTCATCCTGCCAGTGCATTGGGAACCCCATAGCCGATAATACATTTACATTTGGATACTTTGCAAGTAGAGATTTGAAACGTGAAGCAAACGTGTTCTGTGGATTGACGGTTTGAAGAAAATACAGCAGAATTGACATGATATAGTACACCCGCTTTGTATCTGATGGAATGTTTATAAATGGCAGGTTTGTCCTGCGAGGTATTAGGGCATTGATACTCAGTTTCCGATTCCATAATCGGCTATGATGCGCGCAGATATTGCGTATATAAACGATTGAGTGCAACCACGATTCCATTACTGTATCAGTCAGGCCATAAATCTTAGCTAATTTTCTTCGTGCGTGTCCGGCGTTGAGACAACGGTACATCATGGATAGTGTGCCGAAAGAACTGACCTCGAATGTTATCCAGCTTGGCGGAAAAGTATTTGAATATCTGCGTTGAAAATCCACGATAGCATCATCATCGCTTCGGCGTAATTCGGCTTCTAAATTCGCGAGAAGCCCAGCGTGGCGCTTTTGATCTCTAAAATTTGCAGATTCCTCAAACCAATATGTTCCGGATTCGTCGCCCATTATTAAAGAGAACTGTGTCCTGATGGAAACCTCGATTTTCTCCAGTTCAGAGCAAATCAATTTTCTTAGTTCAGAATCAAATTTATAAAGGGAATATGCATCGTCAAAACTTGCACCAGTCTTGAATAAACGGGAGCCAGATATCCTGAATGGTCTAAGGTAACTTTTCATTCTGAAAAGACTTATGTGTTCAAGGATATGTATCGATCTGTTTTTGTCGGAAAATTCAAGGCCTTCCGATTTAAGAAGTCTGATCTGTTCCAGTACTGAAATTTGAGGTTGGTTATATCTTGGACGTGCCATAAAAAAGAAAAACTTACCCTGAGCGCGCTGTTCTTACGGGAAGCGGGGTAAGTATGTTGCTGCAAATTTAAAGTTTTTATTTTATATGGCAAAATAATAAGGATGGTTTCATTTGATGTGGTGTCGGAAATCCTGTGCGATGAAACGGGCTACTGAATCGGTGTAGTTGGCATCGGTTACGATGTCGGCTATTTCCTTGACCTGCGGCTGTGCGTTGCCCATGGCCACGGCTACATCGGCTGCCTCGAGCATGGGGATGTCGTTGAGGTTATCGCCGAAGGCTACGGTGCGTTTTGCTCCGCATTCTTTTGCGAGCCGGCGCATGGCTGCGGCTTTGCTTACCCCGGGGGCGTATATCTCTATCAGTCCTGCTGAAGGGTCGAATATGTCCGGGTAGTGGCTCACGTAGCATCCGGTGCGGCCGGTCAGGTCATCGGCCGCAGCCTGTATCCGGTCTATCTCTCCCATGCCGAATATCAGCATTACCCTGTCGCTGCATCCGGGGGGCATGGGGGTGTCGAGGTAGAAGCGTTTGAGCGGCATGTCGGCGCGGGCGTCTACGAAGTTGCGTTCCATATGATTGAGAGCCTTGGCACTGTGGTATACCTCCAGTGCAAGTGGGCTTCCTGCGGGTGCGGTAGTGTATATGAATGGTGTGATGCCGTGGCGTGTCACGGTCTCTACCGCAAGTGAGGCGTCTGCACTGTCGAGTATGTGTGTCTGTATGAAGCGCCCCTGTTCGATTGACCATGTGGCTGCTCCTGTCATTACAATGGCGGGCATGCTTATACCGGTGTGTCGCAGCAGCGGCACTACCGTGGCCGGTGTTCGGGCAGTGGCTACGGTTATCATTGCACCGCGGCTGCACAGATCGGATATGATTGCGGCAGATGTGGGACTTACCAGACTGTCTGTTCCGAGCAGTGTGCCGTCGAGATCGCTCACGTATAGGGTGTCTGTGTTTGGCATCATCTTACGGTCTTTTGTTTGCAAAAGTAGATAAAGTGCAGATAAAAAGCAACCCCTCCGCCGTTTTGTAGGGGGCGGAGGGGTGTCTTAGGTTCAGGGGTGTGTCTCCTTAACGTTTGAGATTAGGATTCTTTTCTGTTTCCTTCGGCGGATACATCATGTAGATGGAGTTTTCTCCGCGCCAGGGGGCTGTGACTTTCATGTTCTCTGCCACAACGACGTCTTCTTTGGTTGTGTAGGTGAATGGTTGACCGTTGAGATCCTGGGATTGGGTAAGAGTTCCGGCTGGAACGAGTACTGTGGTCTGAGGTCCGGTACGGTATTTCCAAGCTTCTTCAAGACGGTTCATGCGGAACTCGTCGGAACGGCGTGTGACCAGTGCGCATGCGTAGCCTGCTACTTCGAAGCCATGTTCGCGGTAAGCAGCCTCGGCAAGATCTGAATTATCCACATTAGCAGGATTCTCGTATGCGCGTGCCTGTACTTTCTTCAGCTCGTTGAGAGCTTCAGAGGTGTACTTGCCGGAGCGGGCTGCTGATTCGGCAAACCAGCAGATCACCTCTGAGTAGCGGATGAGCTGGTGAGTCTTGTCGATGCACATACCTCCCCAGAACGGCGCCTTATAGTCGTACGGTGCAGCAGCAGCAGAACCGGCGTTTGCGTTCACGGTGAATGCAACAAACATCGGGCGATAGTCGCCGACAACAGCATTTGAGCCGTTGTATTTCTCACCGTCGACAGTAGCCCACCAGTCCACGGTATTGCCTTCGGCAGTGAGTTGTTTTTTAGCATATACGTAGTCTTTGCGTGGTCCTTCGGGGAAGATGGACCAATAGTAGCGTTCGGCCAGGAAGTCGCCCCATCCCTGGAGTGTCGAGAGTTGGTGGCAGCTTGACAACTGAGAGTCGTTGTTGCTCCAGCCGCCGGGAGTCGACTTGAACACCATACCAAGCAGGCATTCGGATGAGTAATTGTTGCCGTAGCTATATACATCAGCCCAGTCGCTGCACAAGCTGTTGGGATACTTGCCGTTGTTCACACCGTCCACGACTTCCTTGGCCTTGTCGGCTGCGAGTCCGTAGTATTCGGCTTTGTTGAGCGGATAGCCCGCCATGTTCATGTACACGGCAGCAAGTGTCGCTTTGACAGCCTGTTCGGAGACGAATACGTTCATGCTGCCCATGCGCTTGTGGCCGTCGCTGTACTGCACGGGAAGATTGCAACCCTCCGCTGCTATCAGGTCTTTCACAATGAATGAATATACGTCTTCGACCGAGGAGGGTACGGTAGCGTTATTGTCGGGAGTGTTGTGCTCGTTGATGGGGAGAGGACCGTAAAGACGCACAAGCTGGAAGTATGCGTAGGCACGCCAGAAATATGCCTGTCCCATAGCCTCGTTGATGGCTTCCTGCGAAACGGGTGTCGTGGCGGCATTGTCGATCAGCAGGTTCGCAGCCTGAATGATATTGTAGGCCCACTTCCACGACCATTCGAGACCTTTTGTGTCGGAGGGATCTTCGAAAGCGTCTGCCGAGAGATATGCCTGTTTGTTTGATCCTGTGGTGGAGGTGAGGTCGTCGCCCTGGCACTGGGGGATCATCGGGTTGGAGTTGCACTGCGACTGCTGCACTTGATAGTAGAGGGCGTTGACAGACGCATCGAGGCTTTTCTGTGAGTCGAAGAAGCCGGTGGGTGTTACCTTGCCTTTGGGGTGTTCCTCAAGGAAGTCGCTGCATGATGTGGTGGCCAATGCCACGGCAGCGAGTGCTATTGCTGGAATTATATGTTTTGTCTTCATGTTCGTGTGCGTGGTTTAGAATGTGAAGCGTGCGCCGAAAGTGTAGGTGCGCGGAGTGGGAGATGTGCCGGTATCGACACCTTGTGCCCATGCGTAGCTGTCGCTGAATGAGAAGCTTGCCGGGTTGCCGCCTTTATAGCTTGTGATTGTGAACAGGTTCTGGATGCTGAACGACAGGCGTATGTCGGCGAATTTGGTAACTGACTTCAGCAGATCATAGCTCAGGGTTATGTTCTCAAGACGGAAATAGTCGGCGCTTTCAACCCACTTGGAGCTGTTGCCGATGGCGAAGTTGTTGTCGACGCGCGGATCGGGCATGGTTGTGCCTATGCCGTTGAAGCCATCGGGCGATGTGATGAAGCGAGAGTTTCCGGTCATTGTATTCATGGCGTAGCGCAGTGCGTTGATGCGTTTTGCTCCGAATGCGCCGTTGAAGAACATATTCAGACTCCAGTTCTTCCAGTTCACGGTGTTGTTCCATCCGAGGGTGAAGGTCGGGTTGCTCTTGCCGAGGATCACACGGTCGGTGGATTGGGGTGAGCGTGTCACGCTGCCGTCTGCGGCATAATATGTGTCGTAGCCGTCGGCATCAATCCCTGCCCACTGGTATCCATAGAGGGCGCCGATTGGCTGTCCTTCCATTACCACGCAGGCGTCTTCGACGATCGACTGCATTGAGCCTGAGTAGAGCACGGGTACTTGCTCGGTCATTCTGGTGACTTTGTTCTTCAGGTAAGATCCGTTGATCGTGGTGCTCCAGTTCCATCCGTTGGCGTTCTGCAGGATGTTGGCTGTGATGGACATGTCGAAACCGGTGTTGCGTACGTTGCCGGCGTTGACCCAGTAGGACGATCCACCGAGATAGTCGGCGAGAGTAGTCTTCAGAAGGGCGTCCGATGTGCGCTTGTAGTACCAGTCGAGGCTTACGTCGATGCGTTCGTTGAGGAAGCTCAGGTCAAGACCTACGTCCACCTGCTTTGTCTTCTCCCACTTGAGATCGGGTGCTCCGACCTGATTGGCCCAGAATCCGGTCAGACCGTTGGCTGAACCGTAGAAGGTCGTTGTCTGGCTCATGAGTGCGAGCGTCTCGAACGGGTTGATGTCCTGGTTGCCGATGACGCCGAAGCTGGCACGCAGTTTCGCTGTGGTGAGCACGGGCTTGATTGGCTCGAAGAAGCGTTCGTTGGACATTGTCCATGCTGCGGCGATCGAGGGGAAGTAGCTCCATTTGTGGTTAGGTAGCTTTGACGAACCGTCGGCACGGAATGTTCCGGTAAGCATGTAGCGGTTGTCGTAGTTGTAGATAGCGCGTGCCACGGCTGAGAGCAGCGACCATTCGCTATAGCTGTTGCCCGTAGCTCCGTCGGTCTTGTCGAATGATCCGGCGCTGCCGAGATTCCACCAACCCACGACTTCGGTCGGGAAGTTTACACCTTTGAGGTTGAGTCCGCGTGCTGTGTAGCGGGTGGCTTCCCAGACTGCTGTGGCAGTAAGGTTGTGCTTCTCGTTGAAGGTGTTTATGTATGTGAGGTTGTTGGACGATTGGATGAGCCAGCGGTTGTTGTTGGAGTTGGAGGCTGCGCTTGTGGTAGTCGAAGACTCCTTGGTGCTGGTGAACCAGTATCCTTGGTAGTTGTTGTAGTCGAGTCCGTTGCTTGAAGTGAAAGTAAGTCCCGGGCAGATGTTGAATCTGAGGTCCACATGGCCGTTGAGTACATCGCGGCGGCGTTCCGACGGAGCTTTCAGTACACCGACGGCGTTGTTCTGGATAGTACAGTACGGGTCGCGGTTATATACTCCGTTCGCGTCCATCATCTCCATTGTGGGCGATGAATTGTAACCGATCCACAGAGGGTTGTATCCGCCAAGAGAGAGTCCTCCGATGCCTTTGCCTACGCCGTGGGATGCATTCACGTCCACTGAAAGGTTGAACCAGTCGTAGATCTGTGAGCTGACTGAGGCTCTTGCTGAATAGCGCTGGTAGCTGCTTTCGCGTATGATGCCGTCGTGGCGCATGTAGGCGCCGGATACGTATAGCTGTGTCTTTTCAGAACCTTTGGTGACAACGACTTTGTAGTTCTGCACTGTGCCGGTACGGAACATTTCATCTTTCCAGTCGATGCCCGGATTTGTGCCGTCGAGGTATGGCTGCAGGGTGGTTGCGCTCTGGCCACCGAAGTCCACGAGATAGCGTGCATATTCCTTAGTGCCTATAGTGCTGGGGAGGTTTGTGGCTTGAGACAGGCCGAATGATGCGTCGAGCACAACTTTCGTTTCACCCGCATTACCGTGTTTTGTGGTGATGATTACCACGCCGTTAGCACCGCGGCTACCGTAGATGGCTGTTGATGAGGCGTCCTTTAGAATCTGCATCGATGCAATATCCTCGGGATTGATGCCGTCGAGGCCTGATTCGCGTACGAGTCCGTCGACTACGTAGAGTGGATCATTGCTCTTGTTGATTGAGTTTGCGCCGCGGATGCGTATGCGTACTGTTCCGCCGGGCAGTCCGTCGCTTACAATGTTTACGCCGGAAACGCGTCCCTGCAAGGCGTCAGATACCTGGGTGATCGGCTGTGCTGAGAATTGCTTGTTGTCAAGCACTGATACCGAGCCGGCAAGGTCGGCCTTGCGCACTACACCGTAGCCCACTACCACGAGTTCGTCGAGCGATTCGCTGTTGGGCTCGAGCGAGATGTCCAGGTGTGTGCGTCCGCTGACATCTACTGTAGTGGTTTTGAAACCTACATAGGAGAAAGTGAGTTTTCCCGAAGCAGGCACGGACAATGTGTAGCGGCCGTCAATGTCGGTCGTAGTTCCCTGCTTGCGGTTGGCGGCGTTGTAGACGCTGACGCCGATGAGTGGTTCTCCTGCATCGTCTTTCACGATACCTGTGACTTGGATTGTCTGTTGGGCTACGCTCTCCTGAGCCGTGGCCACGGTAGTCCCGTTGGCTGCCGCAACGGGACTACATAACAGTATACCTGCTGCCAATGGCAATGCGAGGCACTGGAGTCTTCTCTTCCTTTCTTTCATTGTGAAAATGATTTAAGGTAATGGTTGGGTTATTGAAAAATTTGATTGATAATGTGAGCTTTCTGATGTTCAATACATTAGGATGGGGGAGGAGAGCACGTATCCTTACTGAACCGATAATAATAACAACCCTTTTGAAATATGGTTCAGAAAAATTGTTGATTTTTTTATAAAATTCAGATAATTCGGATTGAGAGCAGCAAAGGGTACTTGCACCTGTGAGGCAAGTACCCTTTGCTCCGGTATTGTTTTATAGAGATAAGTCCGATTACTCGGCTTTCTTAGTCTTGGTTTTCCTTGCGGTCGTTTTTCTGGCAGTTTTCTTCTCGGCCTTTGGCTCGGATTTGTCTGCAGAGGCTTTCTCACGCAGAAGGTGTTCTTCGTTGTAGTGTTCGATATTCTGTCGCATAGAGGTCACTTCCTTGTTGAGTGTCTCTATCTCGCGCGCCTGGTTGCGTATTGTTGTAAGCAGCGAGTTCAGTTCCTCGTTCTCGATCGAGAGGGGATATTGTTCTTCCACGCGGACAATGAAGTCGGCAAGCACGTTCATGTAGTTGGTAAATGCCTGGAACGGTGTCTCGTACGGGCTGAAATGACTGTGTACTTCGCCATCGGCAAGATGCTTTGTCGACATGTAGAACAGATGGTCTGATGCCTGAAGATAGTTCCAGTCCTGCTTCAGACGACGGTCTTCGCACAGACGTACACGCTCGGCCACAGAATAGAGCTTATTGAAAGCTTCGTTCTGCAGCTTGTTGCCGAGCCATGCCGAAGTGTCTCGGGCTTCGTCGGCCCAGCTTATGGGAGTAGGAATGGAGAGTTCGCCTACGGGTTTCAGTTTGGCTATCACTTCGGAGGGTGTGCAGAATTCTATGCCACGTTCGGCTGCGAAGCGGGGCAGGGCAGCCAGGAACTGAAGTATGCCGGTCTGCTGCGACTGCAGTTCGCCGAATGTTTCGAGGCCCATCGATAGGTTCACGACCTGTTCCTCCTTGGGAGTGTTGGCGATCCAGTCGATGTATTTGTCTGCTGTCAGGGGATATGCGTCCCATGATGTATCGCCGAAACGGAAGGAGATGTCGTCGCTTAGTTTGGCGTTCTTGAGCAATATCTTGAGCTTTGGAGCGGTTGCTGCTGCATATACGTAGTTGGGCGATTTCCAACCGAGGATATGCTTTGCGCCTTCGGTTATGACGCCTTTATATCCCATAGAATACACTACGGGAGCTATATCGTCGGAGTAGATAAGCTCGGTGTTGCGGAATACCTTTGGCTTGACACCGAACAAAGTGTTGAGCTTTTCGTCGTGGGCACGTACCTGCTCTACGAATTCCTCTGTGTCTGTCAGAGATGCCAGGGAGTGTGCGTATGTTTCAGCAAGGAATTCCACTTTGCCTGTGTCGGCCAGGCGCTTAAGCAGGTCAATGAACTCGGGTACATGCTGTTCGAACTGTTCGATGGCTGTGCCGGTGATTGATATTGCGCAGCGGAAAGCACCTTTGCTTTCCTCGATCATCTTGAGCAATGTCTGAGCGGCTGGTATGTAGGCTCGTTCGGCGATGCGTGTGATTATGTCTTCGTTCAGGAAATCGTCATAATAGTAGTGGTCATTGCCTATGTCGAAGAAGCGGTAGCGTTTGAGGCGTACGGGCTGGTGTATCTGGAAATAAAAGCTGATTGCCTTCATATTGCTTGTGTTTAATGTATGGGAGTTGTGTTGATTACGGTTTTGGAAAGGGTAGGCTTATCTGCCGAGTACCCTGTTGTAGATGTCGATCACTTTCTTGCCCGCTTTATCCCATGTGATCTGGGCTACTTCGGCAAGTCCGTCTTCGCGTAGCTGGTTATACATAGCCGGGTATGTGACGATAGCGTGTATGGCGTCTGCCATTGCGTCGATGTCCCAGTAGTCGGTCTTGATCACGTTGTCGAGGATCTCGGCACAGCCGCTCTGTTTGGATATGATCGACGGTACACCCATCTGCATGGCCTCGAGAGGAGAGATGCCGAATGGTTCTGAAACAGAAGGCATGATGTATACATCGGATGCCTTGAGCATCTCATACACTTGTTTTCCTTTCTGGAATCCCGGGAAATGGAAGCGATCTGCGATTCCGCGTTCTGCGGCGAGGGTTATCATCTTGTCCATCATGTCGCCGCTGCCTGCCATCACGAAGCGTACGTTGTGATTGTTCTTCAGAACTTTGGCTGCGGCCTCCACGAAGTATTCAGGACCTTTCTGCATGGTGATTCGGCCAAGGAATGTCACTACTTTCTCCTTAGGCTTGTTGGCCTGGACATTGAGCAGTTCGGGGCTGAGGGGCACTACTGCGTTGTGTACGGTGGTTACTTTGGCCGGGTCTATGCCGTATTTTTCGATCACGGTCTGCCTTGTGAGGTTCGACACGGTGATTATATGGTCGGCATGAATCATGCCGTCGCGCTCGATCCCGAACACTGTAGGGTTCACGTTGCCGCGCGAACGGTCGTAGTCAGTGGCGTGGACGTGTATCACTAATGGTTTTCCTGTCACCTGCTTGGCATGTATTCCGGCAGGATAGGTCAGCCAGTCGTGCGAGTGTATGATGTCGAAATCAATAGTGCGGGCCACAACGCCGGCCACTATCGAATAGTTGTTGATTTCTTCAAGAAGATTGTCGGGATAGCGTCCCGAGAACTCTATCGCGCCAAGGTCATTGGTGCGCATATAGTTGAAATCGGCGTAGATGTGGTCGCGCAGGCGGAAGTATAGCTCCGGGCTCATGACCTTTCCGATACGCTGCTCCACATATTCATGGTTCACATCGCGCCATGCCACCGGCACCTGCGACGCTCCTATGATGTTGGCGAATGATTTGTCTTCGTCGCCAAATGGCTTGGGAATGACGAAGGTGATGTCCATGTCACCACACTCCCACATGCCTTTGGTGAGACCGTAGCTGGCTGTGCCCAGTCCGCCTAAGATGTGAGGGGGAAATTCCCAACCGAACATTAATGCTTTCATGATGGATTTGCTGTGTGTATATGGGTCGATCCGCCGGCGGTCGGTCTGCCGGCGGAGGTTGACGAGGTGTTAGACATTGAGTTTCTTCAGAGTGCGCAGAGTGCGTAGTACCTCTGCCACATTGGTGGCGTGGGAGATAGCTCCTCGTCCCTGGAACGGAGGATTGCCGTCATACAATTGCGACAGCGAGCCTATGCATCCTTGCGACATCTCGTCTTCGAATCCGATGAGCATGCGGTCTATGTAGCTGACTCCGCTCATTCCGAACACGCGCAGGTAGGCGTCGGCGTAGAAGCCTATGAGCCACGGGCGTGCCGGGCCTTGGTGCAAGGCCATCTCGCGTTCTTCGGGCGATCCGAGGTAGAATGGTCTGTAGCCGTAGCTTTTCGGCGATAGGGTACGTAGCCCTTTGGGAGTCAGCAGCTCGCGGGTCACGACGTCGAGCACACGCTTGCGCTGCTTGCGGTCGAGGGGCGAGTAGTCCAGACCTATGGCCACTGCCATGTTGGGGCGCACCGAAGGATCGGCATACTGTCCGTTCACGTAGTCGTATAGATAGCCGTAGTCGTTGAGGAACATATCGGCGAAGGATGCCTTGATCTTGTCAGCGGTCTCGGTCCATGCCTCGCGTCGTCCGGCCAGTGTCGGATTGTCTTCTGTTAAGGCTATGGCAAACATCAGAGCGTTGTACCACAGGGCGTTGAACTCAACCAGATAGCCGGAGCGCGGGATCACGGGGCGGCCGTTCAGCGATGAGTTCATCCATGACACAGGCGAAGTCTCACCCATTGTGGACACCATGCCGTTGTTTTCGTCGACGTGCAGGTTGGGATGTCCGTTGGTCAGGATATAGTCTATGGCGGAGGTTATGAATTCTGTGTATCGGCTGCGTGCGGCTTCGAGACCTTGGCTCTTGGCATACTGCTGGATAGCCCATATTCCCCACAGGGGTATGTCGGGCAGGTCGATTCCGGCAATTCTCCGGGATGGCTGGCCGGTGGTCATGTAGCGGGTCAGTTCTTTGGCTATTGTAGCGAAGATGTCTTCGAAGTCTTTTACATGGTCTATTGCCAGTGTCAGGCCGGGGAGAGCCATCATGGTGTTGCGCGCAAGCACAACTCCCCACGGATAGCCTGAGATGATGAAGTCGCCTTCCTTGTCCTTGAGATAGAATTGCTTGGCTGCATTCTTGAGACAGTTGAAGAATGATGTACGCGCTGTGCGGGAGGCAATCTCTTTCTCATACATCTTTGATAGTGAGCGTGGCGATACTTCGGTTATGCCGGCAGAGAATATTATGCTCTCGCCTTTCTTGATAGGTATCTGGAAGTAGCCGGGGACCCACAGGTCTTCACTGTAGGGGACACCGCGTTCGAGGTCCTTGACGTATTCTATGCCGTTGTACCAGTTGGGTTCGTCGACCCATTCGGGCTTGCGTGAGAACTGCATGTAGAGTGTCGGGAAGCCGTTGTAGAGGCAGGAGGCTACACCATTGCCTACAGGTTCGATCGTCCGGTTTAGGGAGTCGTTTGCCACACACAGTGCGTTGCTCTCGCGGAAAGCAAGGAACGGTCTGAACTGCAGGGTTGTCGGTGAATGCGCTTCCACGAGGGTGTAGCGTATCAGGATTCGATTCTCGTGTGAGATGAAAATCTTCTCTTTGGTGAGGATCACACCTCCGACACGGTAGGTGGTGCGTGGCACGCTCTCGCAGTCGAATTCGCGGATATACTTGTGTCCGTTGGGGCTGTATACGCCGCCACGATAGCGGTGGAGGCCCAGATTGAAGGGCGCGCCATGTTGAATCACGGTTTCGTCCAGGGATGAGAGCAGCACGTACGATTTATTGTCAAGTTCCGGAACGGGTATCACGAGGAGTCCGTGCTGCTTGCGTGTGTTGCAGTCTACGACTGTCGTACAATGATAAGCGCCTGCCTGATTCGTGCGCAGCATCTCTTTGGGAAGGGACTGCTCGAGATTTATCATCAAGCTCTTATCGAACTTAAGGTAGCTCATATATATGTTTTGGGGTTTTATGTTTGCTTGTCGCAAAAAGGCGTGTATTGATTTAGAGGCGTACGAATATAAGCAAAGTGCGCCGAAAATTGTAATTACGGCGCACTCTTTTAACAATATTTAATCAATGGACCTCCGGTCATGGTCTTTTCTTCCGAAAATATGTCCCAAGGCAATCCTCCAGTCGCTCATCATTGACCGCATCGGGGTGATGACGGGCCGGAACTGTGTCTTGGAAGTCGTGGTGAATATCCTGAGTCCGCGGTGATGGCATCGGAAGTCGAGTATGTCCGGCATCATCACTGGTTCGCCATCGAGATGGGCTTCGCCTCCTTCCGTACGGTATATCACTGCAGAAGGGGCCCGGAACGTCTGTATGAGGGTATTGCGGTTTATATAGCCTGTCATCAGGTCGAATCCGAGAACAGCGGCACTCAGAGGATTGCCGGAATGGACTATAGTGACGTCGAGGAGGCCGTCTGTGATACTTGCCCCGGGAGCTATGTAGGCGTTGTTGCCATACTGGGAGGCGTTGCATACAGCCACGAGAAAAGCTTTTTCGGTGACGGTGACGCCATTGGCACTTACAGTATATATCTGAGGATTGAAATGGACGAATTCAGTGAACGCGCTGCGTATGTATGACGCGAGACCGCGTTTGCCCATCCTGGCGAAGCGGTGCGAGACAGCAGCATCGAATCCTACGCCGAATGTGCAGAAGAATCTACTGTCGTTCACCGTGGCATAGTCGCAAGGCACTATGTGCCGCTCTGCTATGACGTCCAGCGACAGCATCGGGTCGATAGGAATACCGAGATGTCTGGCCAGTCCGTTGCCGCTGCCGGCTGGTATGATTCCGAGCGCTACGGGAGTGTCGCATAGCGCTTTGGCTATTTCGTTCACCGTGCCGTCGCCTCCACAGGCAAGCACACCGGTGAAGCCTTTCTCCACACCTTGCCGTGCAAGGCGGGTAGCGTCTCCGCGGCATGTGGTGTAGGCTGTCTCTACCTCGAAACCTTCGGCGGTCAGGCGGGACACAAGGCGTCCGGCAAGTTTGCGCTTGTCGGATGTTCCGCTAACGGGATTTATGATCAGCAGAAGCCTGTTGTTGTCCATGTCAGTAAAGATGAGTGTCAGTCTACTATAAGCATGGCATCGCCGTATGCTCCGAAGCGGTATCCTTCGGCGATAGCTACTTCGTAGGCATGCATCACCAGATCGTATCCTCCGAACGCGCATACCATCATCAGCATGGTGGAGTATGGCAGATGGAAGTTGCTGACCAGGGATGTGGCCACTGTGAAGTTATAGGGAGGGAATATGAATTTGTTCGTCCATCCGGAGAAGGTCTTCATGTGTCCGCCCATAGATACAGCCCCGGCCATTCCGCGCAGCACGGATGTGCCTACGGCGCAGATCTGCCGTTCGTTGTCCTTGGCCTGGTTCACGAGGTCGACCAGTTCGGGCGATGCCTCCATCTCCTCCGAGTCCATACGATGCTTGGTCAGGTCTTCGACATCGATCTCACGGAAGTTGCCGAGTCCGCTGTGTACGGTGATGAATCCTTGCTCCACACCCTTTATCTCGAGGCGCTTGAGCAGTTCGCGGGAGAAGTGAGTGCCTGCCGCAGGAGTCACTACTGCGCCTTCGCGGCGTGCGAATATGCACTGGTAGCGTTCGGCATCTTCTTCTTCGGGCTCGCGCTTGATGTATTCAGGCAGAGGTGTCTGCCCCAGGGCATAGAGCGCTTTCTTGAATTCGTCGTGCGAGCCATCGTAGAGGAAGCGCAGTGTGCGTCCGCGTGATGTTGTGTTGTCGATCACTTCCGCAACCATTGACTCGTCCTCTCCGAAGTAGAGTTTGTTGCCTATGCGGATCTTTCTTGCCGGCTCGACCAGCACGTCCCACAGTTTGTTCTCCTCGTTTAGTTCGCGGAGCAGGAACACCTCGATGCGTGCGCCAGTCTTCTCCTTGTTGCCGTATAGTCTGGCAGGGAAGACTTTGGTGTCGTTGAACACCATAACGTCTCCTTCATTGAAATATTCGAGTATGTCTTTGAAAACGCGGTGTTCGATTTCGCCCGTCTTGCGGTGCAGAACCATCATGCGTGATTCGTCGCGGCGTTCGGCCGGGTATTGTGCTATAAGTTCTTCAGGAAGTCGGAATTTGAATTGTGAAAGCTTCATTGCGTTATTATTGACTCTGTGGTGTTGTTAGACATTCTGTTGGTCGGGCATTTCTATGTCGACGGTTCTGATCAGTTCTGCGGTCTGCTCTACGCTCAGGCAGTCTTCAATGGCGGCATCGCCGACTCTTGTGCGCCGTAGGGCTGTGAGATGTGCTCCGCTGCCGAGTGCCTGGCCTATGTCGCGGGCCAGGGCGCGTATGTATGTGCCTTTGCCGCAGACAACCTTTACGGTGATGCTCTCAGGCGAATATTCGAGCAGTTCTATGCTGTCGATCACGAGTATCTTGGGCTTTAGATCCACGTCTTGTCCTTTACGTGCCATGTTGTAGGCGCGCTTGCCGTCCACCTTGCATGCCGAATATTTCGGCGGTACTTGCTCAATGCGTCCCAGAAATTTAGATAGTGTGGCCTCCACCAGCTCGCGGGTGATGTGTCCGGTGGGATATGTCGCGTCTATCTCTGTCTCCAGGTCGAATGATGGTGTGGTAGCACCGAGAGCCATTGTGGCTATGTATTCCTTGACTCCGGCCTGCAAGGCGTCGATGCGTTTGGTAGCTTTGCCTGTGCATACGATCATCACTCCAGTGGCTAAAGGATCAAGTGTGCCGGCATGGCCAACCTTGAGTTTCTTTATTTTCATTCTCCTGAGCAGAGCACCGCGCACGCGCTTCACAGCGTCGAACGATGTCCAGCCGAGTGGTTTGTCGATATATAGTATTTCTCCGTCTATGAAATTCATCGTCGAAATATTTTACCAGACAAGACACAGTATGCCGACAGCAGCGCAATAGACGGCAAACCACCAAAGCTTACCTTTCTTCACGATGTTGAGCATCCATTTGCAGGCTATGCAGCCTACGACAAACGAGGCGATGAATCCGACAGCTATGGCGAGCCAGCCTATGGAGTCTTCACCTGCTGCGGCCGCGTCTGTGCCGCCGAACATTTTCTTCATGTCGAGTAATGCTTCGCCAAGAATCGGGATTATGACCATAAGGAAGGAGAAGTGGGCCACTTTCTCGCGCTTGTCGCCGATGAGGATACCTGTCGCTATTGTAGTACCGCTGCGGCTCAAACCGGGTAGCACTGCTATGGCCTGTGCGCAGCCTATGATCAGGGCGTCGGTGAATGTGATGTCGCGGGCCGTGCGTCCGCTGCGTCCTTGCAGATTAGGGCGTGTGACCAGCATATAGGATAAGGTGAGCAGCAGGGCTGTCACCAAAAGGCAGATACCGACCACATTGAGCTGGCCTCCGAAAAATCCTTCGACCTGAGTCTTGAAACACAGACCGACAATGGCTACCGGTATGCAGGAAACGATAATCTTCCAGACAGTGGAAGTGTTTTCGTCGCGCCGGAATGTGAAGAAAGAAGTGCACAGAGGTGCGAATTCTTTCCAAAGCACTACTATTGTGCTCAGTACGGTGGCCACATGGAGCATCAGGTCGAAGCGCAGGCTTTGCTGTCCTGAAAGGTTCAGACCGAGAATATCTGAGAATATTTCAAGATGTCCGCTGCTTGATATTGGCAGATATTCTGCCAGTCCCTGTACTATGCCGAGGATCAGTGCGTCGATTATATCCATTTGAGGTGTAGATCTTTTTTGTGGTTATTATAATGTGTTTTCTGCATTGGAGTCATTCTTGCTTCTTGGTCTCAGGATTATGGCAACTCCCATGAAAATGAAACCGGCGAATGTCATCAGAGGTCCGATCACTATGCGGCGTGTGCTGAATATGTCGGGGTTGAAGTTTTCAAGCGATGAGCTGTCGCCGAGCATCAGCAGAAAGCCGGCCACTATTAGGACGCCGGCGATAGCCATCATTATGAAGTTGCGTCGTGCGAGCGGCATCTGGTCAGGTCTTTCTTTCTTTATACCTTTGGCTTTGCCTGTAGTTGCGGATTGTGGTTGAATGTTATTGTTTGCCATGGGAAACAATCTTTTTTTAATGTTGATTATTTATTGGTATAGGCTGCCGTGGGGATTACTGACGGAACATCCGGTCGTAGCCCAGTCGCAGATAGCGCGATGCTGCTATCGATGCAGCTCCGCAGCAGAGTGTCATGCCGGCTGCAGTGATAGCGATGAAAACCATCGACAGGTCGAACCATGAGATCCATCCTGCCAATGATACGTCGGCATGTGTGGCATAGGTGTAAGCTCCGGCCAGGACACAACAGGCTATTGCCGATGCAATCAGTCCGTTGACAGCTCCAGCAACAACGAATGGCCGGCGGATGAACGAATCCTTTGCCCCTACAAGTCTCATTGTGTGTATAAGGAATCGGCGGGAGTATATGGATAGTGATACCGTGTTGCTTATAAGCACTATCGAGATGCATAGCAGGGCTATACCTACTACAGTGAGTATGAACGCGAGTTTGCTCAGATTGCGGTTCACTTTCTCATACATTTCGGCGTTGAGTTCGACGCGCTGCACGGCTTTGTCGGCTTCAAGCCTTGCACACAGGGCTGTGAGCGAGTCGGTGTTGGCATAGTCGCGGCTCACTTTCAGTTCTATCTCGTCATAATAGGGGTTGTTGCCGTCCATGAGCGACAGTATGTCTTCTCCCATAGCGCGGGCTTCTTGTTCAAGAATATCTTCGGCCGAGGTATATCGCAACGAAGCGATGGCTTTAGATCTGCTCCAGGTCTGTTTTAGTCTGTTGACCTCACTGTCGGGCGTCCCTTCTTTAAGCTCTGCTACCATTCCCATCTCCTGTCTGATGGCTGCACCTACGGTTTTGGCAGCCAGACCGGTCACGGCAAGTATGCCGAGGACGAGAAGAACCAGAGCTACGCTCACTACAGATGTTGCCTGTGAGCCGAATGTCGATATTTTGCGTTGTCGGGGTTTCTCCATTTTGCCTTATTGGAGATAATTCCGCGCAGGCCGGACTTGCGCAGGCCCGCGGTTCTCCAAATTTAGTGCAAATTTAGTGAATTTTGAAGCCCTTGTCAATACTTTATGTTATAAAAATTCAGCATAAGTCTTAATCCGGGTAATAAGCGCAGCGTATCAATACCGCGATATCTGCGGATATTGATACGCTGTGTAATAGGTATTTCGGTATTGACGGCCGATATATATCAGAAGTTTTGCAGGATCATCACCTGACGTGGTGCGAATGTCATTGTCTCACTGACTGTAACCGGCTTGCCGCTGATAATGTCGGTGAGAGTAGTGCCATAGGGCAATATCTCGCGTGTCCGCTCCATAGTTACGGTGTTGGATGAGTCGCGTCCGTTAAGCAGTACGATCACTTCTTTATCGCCGAGTTTCCGTCGGTAGGCATATATTCCGTTCTGTGGCATGAAGTGGACGAGAGTCCCTCGGGCTATCACTTCGTTGGCGTCGCCTTTGCGCCAGTTGAGCAGATGGGAAATGTAGTCCCATGCTTCGTTTTGCAGTGGTGTGCGGCCCTCCTTGGTGAAAGCGTTCGTTTTGTCGCCGTGAAATCCTCCGGGAAAATCGCGGCGCACATTTCCGTCGGTCACTTCTTTTGTTCCGGACATTAGTATCTCTGTGCCGTAGTAAATCTGGGGGATGCCTCGCGATGTCAGCAGGAATGCGACAGCTTGTTTCCATACGTCCAGGCTGTCGGGGTCTTCGGTCAGGAAACGGTCTGTGTCGTGGTTGTCGAGGAATGTCAGGATCTTTTGCGGATCGGGATACAGGAAATCAAGCGACAGATGGTCGTATACCTTATTGAGCCCTCCCCAGGGATCGGTGTCGCCATTGAAGGCTTCTTTGCCGTTGAGGATGTAGAAGAAATCCATTACCGTGGGCAGGTGGGTATCTATGGGGTTGAGTTTGCTGCCGCTTTGCCAGAATGCCGATCCTGCCTCGTTGGCATACCAGCATTCCCCCACGATGTTGAAATTGGGATATTCGTGAAGCACGTCCGCAGCCCAGTGGCTCATGGCCTGCATATCGGCATAGGGATAGGTATCCATTCGTATGCCGTCGATCTTGGACGACTCGATCCACCAGATCGAATTTTGTGTCAGATACTTCATCAGGTGCGGGTTGCGCTGGTTAAGGTCCGGCATGGCCGTTACGAACCATCCGTTAGTAGTGTGATCGAGGTCGTATTCCGACACGTATGGGTCGTGTACAGTGGATAGGCGGAAATTTGTCAGGTTATCTCCATCCGGATGGTTATACCAGTCGGCCGACGGCATGTTTTTCATCCACGGATGCTCAGATCCGGAGTGGTTGAAGATCATATCCATTACGACTTTCATGCCGCGCGAATGCGCCTCGCTGATCATGTTCTGCCAGTCGGCATTTGTGCCGAAGCGCGGATCTACCCTGTAGTAGTCAGTGGTCGCATATCCGTGGTATGAACCTCCGGGCATGTCGTTTTCAAGCACGGGGCATACCCACACGGCAGTCACTCCCAGCGAGTCGAGGTAGTCGAGGTGTTTAGTAATGCCTTTGATGTTGCCTCCGTGGCGTGCGTTTGGATCTGTGCGGTCGGCCGGAGCGGGGAATCTCATGCCGGTGTTGGTTTCTACGGTCTCTACGGCTTTATCCCGGGCGAATCGGTCAGGCATAAGCAGATACAGGACATCTGAGGCATCGAATCCGCGGTATTCTTCCGGAGCCATGGTACGGCCCTTGAGTTCATATTTCACGGTCTGGTGTTTCTTGCCCATTGAAAATTCAATATCCATGATGCCCGGTTCTGTGTCCCGTCCTATCACGAGATAGAGGAATTTGTAGTCAGGATTGTCGAGGCTGATGTTTTCGGCGAGGCGTACACCGGGATAGTCGATGTTTATATCTGCCTTGGATATATCCTTGCCGCTTACCATCAGCTGAAGGGTGTCGCACTTCATTCCTGTCCACCAGTATGGCGGTTCGATCTTGTCGACCAACGGATTGTGGTTAGCCCCGATGAGGCTTGCGCCCGCCATAAGGGCGAGCGACAGTAACGGGAATCGTTTCATCTTTTTGTCGGAAAAAAGTTTGGTTAAGATATAAGTATGATGGTTTTACTCCTCAATGGAGGGAAAATGATTGTCACGGAAGATATGGTCTGATGTCGCGTCCGTGCATGGCCATGTCGCGCAGCACGGTAGACGATAGCCATTCCAGTTCCGGCAGAGCTGGCAGAATCACAGTCTCAATGCCATTGCCAATACGCCGGTTGACGTCGGCAAGCGTACGTTCGTACTCGAAATCTTTCACCGAGCGTGCTCCTCTGAGCAGGAATTCCGCGCCGTGCCGCCGTGCGGCGTCAACGGTCAGGTCGTTGTAGCAGGCAACTTCTACGCGCGGTTCATCTGCATATATCTTACGTATTGAGGCGGCACGTGACGCTACATCGGCTGGATCGGTTTTTTCGATATTTACTCCGATGCCGATCACTATCTTGTCGAACAACCGCAACCCGCGTTCCACTATGGAGTGGTGTCCTGCAGTATAGGGGTTGAACGAACCGGCGAAGAAAGCCGTGCGTAGGGTGTCAGGAGATCTGTGAGTCATCTTCAACTACAAGATTGTCTATTATGAAATTCTGGCGTTCCATTGTGTTTTTGCCCATGTAAAATTCAAGAAGTTCGGCCACGCCGTCCTCTTTCTTGAGCGTAACACGGTCGAGGCGCATGTTCTCGCCTATGAACTCGCGGAATTCGTCGGGGGATATTTCACCCAGACCTTTGAATCGTGTGATCTCGGCATTAGCTCCGAGTTTAGCGATGGCATCGACGCGTTCCTGGTCGGTATAGCAGTAATATGTCTCGCTGTCGGTCTTTGTCTTCTTGCCTGAGCGCTTGGATGTGAGTTTGTTGCGCACACGGAACAGTGGCGTCTGGAGCACGTAGACATGTCCCTGCTTGATCAGGTCTGGGAAAAACTGCAGGAAGAAGGTGATCATCAGCAGGCGTATATGCATACCGTCCACATCGGCATCGGTCGCTATTATGACGTTGTTGTAGCGCAGGTCCTCAATGTCGTTTTCGATGTTGAGCGCGGCCTGGAGCAGATTGAACTCATCGTTAGTGTACACGACCTTGCGAGTGAGTCCGTAGGTGTTCAGCGGTTTTCCCCTGAGCGAGAATACAGCTTGTGTATTCACATCGCGTATTTTTGTGATGCTGCCGGTTGCGGAGTCGCCCTCGGTGATGAACAGCGATGATGCCTGCTTCAGAGCCTCGTCGCCTCTTGCATCGCTCAGGTGCACACGGCAGTCGAAAAGTTTCTTGTTGTTGATGCTTACTTTCTTTGCTTTCTCACGTGCGATTTTGGCTACACCTGCTATGGCTTTGCGTTCCTGTTCGTTTTTCTGTATTTTCTCTAATATGGCCTTTGCCGTGGTCTCGGTGTTGCGGTGCAGGAAGTTGTCGAGTTCACGTTTGAGAAAGTCGCTCATGAATTTGGCCACAGTAGGACCGTCGGGTCCCATGTCGCGTGATCCGAGTTTTGTTTTGGTCTGTGACTCGAACACAGGTTCTTCCACCTTTATGGCAACGGCGGCTATCATGCCGTTGCGGATGTCGGACGGGTCGAAGTTTTTTCCGAAAAATTCCTTTATGACGCGTGATACCGCGTCTTTGAATGCTGTCAGGTGCGTGCCACCCTGCGTGGTATGCTGTCCGTTGACGAAACTGTAGTATTCCTCACCATATTGGTTTGCATGAGTGAATGCTATTTCTATGTCGTCGCCGCGCAGGTATATCGGCTCGTAGAGAGGTTGGCCCGACATGTTGTCTTTGAGCAGGTCGAGCAGTCCTCCGCGCGAGGTCATTCGCCTTCCATTATATATGATGGACAGTCCGGTATTGAGATACGTATAGTTCTTCAGCATCGGTATTATATGCTCTGAATCATAGACGTATCCTCGGAAAAGAGTATTGTCGGGGGTAAATTGCACGAAAGTGCCGTTTGGCTCGTCGGTAGGAGTCAGTTCGCTCTGCATCACAAGCTCGCCTCGGCTGAATCGTGCGGTCTTCATCATTCCGGACCGTACGCTGCGCACCTCAAAGTCGTTGCTCAATGCGTTTACAGCCTTGAGGCCTACACCGTTAAGACCTACTGATTTCTTGAATGCCTTGTTGTCGTATTTTGCGCCGGTATTCATCCGCGAAACGGCATCCACTACATCGTTGAGCGGTATTCCGCGCCCGTAGTCGCGTATGGTGACGGTGGTTTCGGTGACGTCGACAATTATTTTCTGCCCGAAACCCATTGTAAATTCGTCGATAGAGTTGTCTATCGTCTCTTTGAGAAGCACATAAATGCCGTCGTCGGCGTTTGTTCCGTCGCCGAGTTTGCCTATGTACATGCCCGGGCGCAGGCGTATGTGTTCGTTCCATGTCAGGTGTGTCAGCCCTTCGTATACACTGTCTGTAGCCGCTGGACTTATGTTGTCCCTATCTTTGTCGTCTGTAAAGTCTTCCATGCGTAAATGCTTTCTCACACGCAAAGTTACAAAAATAAAGCGACAAATCAAACTGCACGTCAGTGTGTATAGTGCCTTTGGGCTGTATCGGTCAGGTTATGCTTTTAACACAAAGATACACCGTCTATCAAATATTTTTTCTACCTTTGCCAATCCAATCGGAAACGTACATTCATCCAGCTTGAAACGATCGGCTCTATATATATTTTCATTGGCTGTGACTCTGGTTCTGGCGTCGGCTCTTGCTTCCTGCGGCTCGCATCGGCGTGTCCGTACGCAGACACATGAGCGCGCATCTGTACCTGCCGGGTTGCATGATTCTTTATGGAGATTGAATGCGGCATCCGAAGATGCGACAAATGAGGATATTACGATCGATATGCCGTATGCTGTGGCTGATACATCAGATCGTGCCACGGTGATTGATTCGTTGCTTAAGCCATTGGACCGGATATCAGCGGATACTCTGACGGTCGACAGTATGCTCAGTGCAGACAACGAATACCGGCCTAAGAAATCAAGGATAGTGAGGAAGAAAGTGGATCTTGACCATTCGGTGACGTTCACTTCCAGTGACTCTCTCATACTCGTGCGTCGCGACAGTGCTTTTATGTATGGCAATGCGGTGGTGACGTATGGCGATATGCAGCTCGATGCCGCGCAGATTGATGTGGACATCAATGGTAATACGGTATTTGCGCAGGGCCGTCCCGACTCTATCGGAGAGCTTGTGGAAACTCCTGTTTTTCAGCAGGGAAGCACCAAGTATGAGACAAACACAATGCGCTACAATTTCGACACCGGCAAGGGATTCATCACCGATGTGATCACACAGCAGGGCGATGGGTTCATTACCGGCGGTACAACCAAAAAGACCAACGACGACATCTACTACATGAAGCAGGTGCGCTATACGACCTGTGACCAGCATGACGATCCGCACTTCTGGCTTCAGCTTACAAAGGCAAAGATGCGTCCGGGCAAGGACGTCATCACCGGACCTGCATATATGGTGCTCGCCGGCCTGCCGCTTCCGCTGGCTGTGCCTTTCGGCTTCTTCCCCTTCAACGAACGTTATTCATCCGGTGTCATAGTGCCGACTTTCGGCGATGACTACCAGCGCGGATTCTATCTCAGCGACGGCGGATATTATTTCGCGATAAATGACAATATGGATCTTGCGCTTACTGGTGAGATATACACAAAAGGTTCTTGGGGATTGCGTGCGCAGTCGACGTATGTGAAGCGCTACAAGTATTCCGGAAACTTCAACATCAGCTATCTCAACACCATCACAGGTGAGAAAGGCTCGCCTGACTACGCCAAGCAGACCAACTTCCAGATATTGTGGAGTCACTCTCAGGATGCCAAGAACAATCCGAATATGACACTGAGTGCTTCGGTCAACTTCACCACCAGCGGATATTCGCGCAATGACTTGAATTCATATTATTCGTCGGCATTCACTGAAAACACCAAAAGCTCGACCATCAACATGACTTATCGTTTCCCCCGGTCGAAATGGTCGTTGTCCACGACGATGAATGTGAGCCAGCGCACACAGGACTCCACGCTGTCGGTCTCGTTCCCTAACCTGACCATCACGATGAGCCAGACATACCCGTTCAAGCGCAAGCGTGCTGTCGGCGATGAGAAGTGGTATGAGAAGATACGCATGAGCTATTCCGGACAATTCCAGAATTCTCTGACATCCAAGCAGGATGAATTTTTCAAAAAGAGTCTGATCAAGGATTGGCGCAACGGATTCCGTCACAGCATTCCTATTTCGGCTACTTTTAACCTGTTCAAATACTTCAACTTCACACCTTCGGTCAATTTTACAGACCGAATGTATACGACAAAGGTGCGCAGGCAGTGGGATCCGAATGCTTCGGCCGAGATCGCGGACACGTCCTACAATTTCTACAACGTCTGGGACTTCAGTGCGTCAGTGTCGTTCGATACCAAGATCTATGGTTTCTGGAAGCCGGCACGTTTCCTGGGCGACAAGGTAAAAATGATACGCCACGTGCTGACGCCTACGGTTTCTTTTTCAGGTGCTCCTGACTTCGGGTCAAGTTTCTTTGGATATTATGGCTCGTATCAATATCCTGATGCAAACGGTGAGATGCAGACCCGTACCTACTCCATGTTCCCGAATGCTCTTTATGGTGTGCCGTCGCAAGGTAAGTCCGGAACTTTGTCGTGGAGTCTGGCCAATAACCTTGAGATGAAGGTCCGCTCCGACAACGATTCCATCGGCGAAAAGAAAATATCGCTGATTGAGAATTTCACGGTGAGCCAGAGCTATAACTTTGCTGCTGACTCGCTCAATTGGTCAAATATCAACACATCGTTGATGCTAAGGCTTGTCAAGAACTTCAACCTGAACCTGTCGGCCACATGGGATGTGTATACCTACCAGCTTAACTCGGCCGGTAATCCCGTGCGTGTCAATATTCCGCGCTGGCGTGCAGGCAAGGGACTGGGTAAACTTTCGTCCACCGGTACGTCGTTCTCTTACACTTTCAACAACAACACTTTCAAAAAGAAAGACAATAACAAGAAGAAAAATCAGGGCGATCCTGATACGGACGATCCTGCAATGACACGTAATAATGATCCTATGAGGCGCAACGGTCAGGATAGCCACGACGGTGATTCAGACCTTGAACTCACCGATGAGGGCTACGTGAAGTGGGAATGTCCGTGGAGTCTTACGATGAACTATTCCGTGAATTATTCATACGGATCGTTCAACTACGACAAACTTGAATACAACGGACGTATAACCCAGAATCTTAGTTTTTCGGGCAATATACGGCCTACGCCCAACTGGGCTTTCTCGTTCTCTGCATCGTATAACTTCGATACGCACAAACTCGCCTATATGAACTGCAACATATCGCGAGACCTGCACTGCTTCACAATGACGGCCTCGTTCGTGCCGGTAGGACCTTACAAGAGCTACAACTTCCATATTTCGGTCAAGTCGTCTCTATTGTCAGACCTCAAGTATGACAAGCGTTCGTCGCGCTCCAACGGTATCACCTGGTATTGATACTTTTGTGCTGTAGTAGCGAACCATTGACCACGTGAATAGAAAACACACGTAGCCTTCAGTTTTTAGACACACATCAACTAATAATACTAAATTAATCTTTATCGAAATGAGAAAATCAGAAGTAATGAATCCCGGTATATTGGGATTAGTCAGAAAGGTATTTGCATTTATGTTCTTGGCATTGGCTGTTGTCTCCTGCGGTGGTGATGATGAGCCTGATGGCGGAGACAAGGATCAGGATACGCCAGTCGACTATGCCGAAGCGATTTCAGGGAAATGGATATGCATAAAGGCTGATTTGCTTGATGCTGCCGGTGGTATACAGGAAACAATCTCATTCAACGGCTATACCTATAAAGCATGCCGCTTTACAGTTTCAGACAAGAATAACCTGAAGGCTGAATGGATGTCCTATCCGTCGTTCAGTGTAGTGGAGACGCTTAATCTGAAGCTCGACGGAGAACGCATCACCAAGGATGGTGTACTGTATGGTACAATAACCAATTATTTGGAGAATGGAAAATATGGCACGCTTCCAGAAATAGAGATAAAGTGGGAGCCTGTGGCAGTTCCTTTCAACCTTGGCTATACAGACCATCCGACCTCATGCTACTATATGGATGCAAGTTGGGCGATTTAATAGCTGATATAGTAACAACATCCGCCAATAATTTATTCAAATAGAATAAAAATAGCGCTGCAATTCTTCGTGGATTGCAGCGCTTTGTGTTCTGTACCCCGAAGGAGAATCGAACTCCTATCTAAAGTTTAGGAAACTTCTATTCTATCCGTTGAACTATCGGGGCAACTTTACAGCGTACAAAGTTACATTTTAAATTCGAGATAGACAAATGAATCTGTAACGTAAACCGTTGCCGGGATCAGTGGTCCATTCTCCCAGATCGTCGGTTCTCCATTTGTCTGCACCGTATTCGGGGAAGAAGGTATCTGCGTCGGCAGGTGGGGCTTCGTCTATCTCAGTCAGCAGCAGACGGTCGGCCATGCCTATGGCTGACGCATAGATCTGTCCGCCTCCTATGATGAAAGCTTCGTCGTCCGGGGCAAGTGCGGTGATTGCTTCCTCAAGCGATGTGAATACTTCCGCACCGGGTGCATTGCATGCGTTGCCACGGCGGCTAATGACCATGTTGCGGCGTCCGGGAAGCGCACCTTTAGGCAGCGACTCGAAAGTCTTGCGCCCCATGATTATGGGATGTCCCATTGTCAGGGCCTTGAACCGGCGCAGGTCGGCGCTTATGTGGTGGATCAGATCGCCTTGGCGTCCGATGGCTCTGTCTTGTGTCAGAGCTGCTATTATTGATATTGTAGGCATACTGCGAGATGATATAGGTTATACAGCCACAACACCCTTGATGTGGGGCAGTGGATCATAGCCGGTGAGGGTGAAGTCTTCGTAGCTGAAGCCGAATATGTCCTTGATGTCGGGATTGATGTGCATCTGCGGCAACTGGCGTGGGGTGCGCGACAGTTGTTCGGCCACTTGCTCTGTGTGGTTGCTGTAGATGTGAGCGTCGCCGAGAGTATGGACGAATTCACCCGGTTGGAGTCCTGTGACCTGTGCCACCATCATCAGCAACAGCGCATACGAAGCGATGTTGAACGGCACGCCAAGGAAGCAGTCGGCGCTACGCTGATACAATTGCAGGCTCAGGCGTCCGTCTGCTACGTAGAACTGAAACATTGTGTGGCATGGCGGCAGGGCCATAGTGTCTACATCGGCAACATTCCATGCGCTCACGATCAGACGTCTGGAATCGGGATTGGTCTTTATCTGATTCACCACATTGGTGATCTGGTCGATCACACCGCCATGTCCGTCAGGCCACGAACGCCACTGCGCGCCGTAGACCGGGCCGAGGTTGCCATCTGCATCTGCCCATTCGTTCCAGATGCGCACGCCATGTTCCTGCAGGTAACGCACGTTGGTGTCGCCGCGCAGAAACCACAGCAGTTCGTAGATAATGGATTTCAGGTGCAGTTTCTTGGTGGTCAGCAGCGGAAAACCTTTGCTGAGGTCGAAGCGCATCTGGTATCCGAACACGCTGCGCGTGCCTGTGCCTGTGCGGTCAGTACGGTCAGTTCCGTGGTCCATTATATGTTGCAGAAGCTCGAGATATTGTTTCATCTGATGTCGGAATATTGTTGGATGTCGTTATTTTATCAGTCATTGTGTCGGCCGAGAGGCCCTTGATCCGTGTGGTCAGTGGAGTCGAGAGGCGATGTCGGCTTGTGGTGTAGCGTATGGCATTGTCGCTGCATGCATCGGTGCAGTTGAAACATACCACGCATCTGGTCATGTCCACAGTGCCGCCTGCATGGTCGATGCATCTTGCTTTGCAGACGTCGGCGCACAAGCCGCAGTGGGTGCATGCATCAGTATCTATATCGAAGTGCAGTATGGCATTTTTGCTTACGAGCGACAACACCGCTCCGGCCGGGCATAACGTGTTGCAGTAGGTGCGTCCGCCGGCTCTTGCCAGAAGCGCTGCAACAAGGAAGATCAGGCATGCGGCCACGAGTCCGAGCGTAGCTACGGATGCCACATAGACAGGAGGCACTCCGAGCATGTCCTTGACCCATGCGACCACAGGGCGCAGTAATTCCCAGCAGACTATGGCATAGGCAGAATCAGGATCGAGCAGCGCCGGCACAATTGACACCGGGATGGCAATGCAGACGGTGACGAGTGCGAGTACGGAGTAGCGAAGTGTGTTGCAGGGACTTGTGTATATATAAGGCCGTTTCCTGCGTAATATGCGGGCGAATATGTCGGTCAATGTCCCCAGCGGACATACGGTAGAGCAATATATCCTTCCCGCAAGGAGTGTCACCGAGAGCCACAGCACTATCCATCCGGCAGCACCGGCAAGGACAAGGTGCATGAACTGCAAGTCCATGAGAATCTTACCCACAGACGACGGTAACAGTCCCACGATCGTTGCCGTGAGCACAATTATGCAGAATATAGACACCGCCACGCGGGCCAGTTTCAATCGCCGATACATATGCAGTAGCAAACTTACTAAAAAAAAGCCTGCCACGCAATTTTTAACTTATGTGCAGCTCTATTATTTTTTGAATATATTTATCTCATCTATCCCAGCACAAGTGGTCAGATATCCTTTCTGTGGAGAATAATGCAACATCAAACTTATATTTCCGAAGAACATCGTTACGAAATTACCGTCGATTTCATATGTTCCAGATTTACTGTCAGGCTCAATATATGCATTATTCCAGTATGTACATTGCCCGTTTTTATTGAAAGTTACTCTGCATGTATAATTTTCTGCATTGTAAGACCATTGTCCTGTCAATATTTCTTTTGAGAGTTTTCCAGTATGTTTGGCGTGTTCCGCAATAGGGACAGAAAGAATCTGCGATTTACCAATCATAACCCCGTCAACGGTAGCCGATATGTAAAAAGGCATGTTGTTCCAGTTCGCATTCTCGAAAGTGTTGGCGTTTCCAACCTCAAGGGATAGTATTCCGAAATCATCAGTTGTGGCGTTCTGATTGCCGGAGAATATTGTCGATCCTGAAGCATCAGTTATTGATAGGCTGACGCTTACAGATTCATTTGCGCGCGGCTCTCCTGTGGCTGTATCAAGTAAAGTAACCTGATATCCTACCTGGGCTGATGCGGTAATATTTAGCACTGCTATAGTTAAAGAGGCTATTAAAGAGAGTATAGTGTGGATTCTCATGATTATTGCTATTTCTTATACACGAAATTATTGTGCCCACATTCTGTGAGGCTATTATCAGTCTTGGAGTAGTGTAAGACCATGTTTTCTTTATAATCTCCGTTTAAGTACATGAAAACGAAGTTTCCTTCTATTTCATAGCGTCCTGTTTTGCTCTCATCTCCAGTGGAATATGAACATCTTTTGTTGGAGGAAAAGGTGATACTGAATATATTCCCATTTTCCTCGTCTCGCCATGCCCCAGCTAATATATTAGACGTCAGAGTACCAGTATGTTTGGCGTGTTCCGCAATGGGGACGGAAAGAATCTGCGATTTACCAATCATAACCCCGTCAACGGTAGCTGATATGTAAAAAGGCATGTTGTTCCAGTTCGCATTCTCGAAAGTGTTGGCATTTCCAACCTCAAGGGATAGTATTCCGAAATTATCAGTTGTGGCGTTCTGATTGCCGGAGAATATTGCGGATCCTGAAGCATCGGTTATTGATAGGCTGACACTTACAGATTCATTTGCGCGCGGCTCTCCTGTGGCTGTATCAAGTAAAGTAACCTGATATCCCACTTGGGCTGATGCGGTGAATATAAAAGCTGTGATAAAAATAATGGAGATATATCGTTTCATGATTTCTTGAATGAAATTATACGTTTCAATGATTTAAAATATAGAGATAACTCAGAATGTGAGATGCTTATTACTGAGACGGTATCTGCCGTGCCGTCGCTGTAGGTCATCTCAATGTTGCCTGCTGATGGATTATCGAGATTGAATCTGAATGCAGAATCGTTTAAAGAGCCAGTCCCTCCGTTAAGGAACTCAATATGCAATTCATGCCCATAGAGTGTAGCGACCCAATTGCCAAATATTAGTTTTTCAGATTCTGTCCCAGATAAAGCCGTAGAGGCAAATGAAGGAGGCATAAGAAAAATAGGGTCAGGAGTCGGTATCCGGACAGTGTTACCCTGGATATAATCTGTATTGTCTATGATTTTGTTTGATACGATATATGCACCTCCGGTTATTCTGGTGCGGTTCTTTGATTGATTAAAGAAATAGTTCGTTATGTTTCCTCCAGTTCTTATACCGGACGGTTTTCCTTTGACAGTATGTCCTGCATAACGGAAAATGGGATATAACCGGAATCTTGTCATATCGGTATTCCCTGGAGTAGGTCGAAGATAAGTACTATATCCCTGACCGGAATGTATATCTGCTGATATTGGCGTCACTAACGCACTGTCTGCAACAGTTCCGGTATAAGTGTCGACAAGTACGAAGCCCGACATCAGGGTGCTTGCTATAGGGGTGTCTGTTTTGGCAGAGGAAGATATTGCTAATTCGGGATGTGAGGAATGAGCGAGTTTTGCTCGAGCTGGTCTGGCTTTAGTGTTGAATTCAGGGAAAAGAGGCCAATCAACATGTCCGATTGTTAATATGAATTCATTAATCAAATTGGTGACTATATCTTTGTGCTGCCAGTCGCGATAGAAAGCGTATATATTTCCTGCTGCTTTTGATTCAAGCGAGACTACACCCTTGGCATAAGACTCAGTTTGGTATTCTTTCTCAAGCTGTGTTATTGTGCCTACAGACAAGGACGCCTTTAAGGATGGTCCGATCTTTGTTTCTGCGCCTATTCCGGCAATGTCTCCGATCAATCCGATTTTAAGGTCAGAAAGCAGTCCGGCATGGATCTCACCGTCGAGCAGAATCTCTATATTCGCTTTGTTGGTCGGATGAACTTCTTCTGGACTGATGGGCGTCAGGGTATTCTTGCCGTTGATGTGATTCCAGTTGAATATCCATTCCCATTGTCGCTCCATTGTCAGGTCAAGTTGAGCTGAAGCTTCGATGTCGCAGAATCCTGCGAACTCAATGCGAGGCCTGATAACAGCTGCAATCGCACCAAGCGGAATGCTGCGCCGGGAGGTTGTTGTTTCTTTTTTTAGATGTTCATTGTTCGTTTTTAATTTAATCTCAAAGCCTAATGATGGCTTGACTACTGCAGTAGCCTTGTAGAAATGACGCTTGATGTCAACAACAACATCACGAAATGATATGTCGCATTTGCCTGAGATCTTGAAAAAGTCCGAGATTATGTTGACAATCCCATCATCAGTATTGGCGTACATCATTTTTGGGGTTGTGTCGGAATTGTAGTCTACTTGAATGGATTCCGGGTCGATTTCTCCGGCAAAAAATAGGTCATCGAAGATCTCATCAAGTTCTACATTCTCAAGCCTGATAGTTGTGGTGTTTTCTGACGTGTATATTGATTCTACTCGTGCGGCTATGCCGTCTGGAATTATTTCTGAAAAAATGTCGCAGTAGATTTTCTGTCCAATCGCAGGTAAAATGGAATATGGAGTCTGACTGTCGAATAAAAGTTTCGTGCCGTCATACGATTCTATATGATTTATATGTTGCTCCGTTAATATCAATACGTCTTTGTTGAGCGAAATCCGGTTTCTGCAACCGAATGTAACACTATCTATTTCGGCAATAGGAATAGTAATTGTCGTATCGGATAGTTCAAACATCTGTACTATGCCACGATTTTCTGTACCATTGTCTGTAGCTACAGTAATTGATTGCAATTTGTCTGTGTACAGTATGGTAACGTCTCCTGAGTTTCGGAAAATCAGTACTTGTCTGTCTGCTTTGTTCGGACTGGCAAGTATTGAGGTTATAAGCATACAGATGATAAAAAGGAGATATCTCATAGCTTTCGGAATTTAATTGTCTGATCTCCAGTCTTAATGATATATATTCCGGGTTGTAGTCCCTTGAAATTCAAACCCACTCTGCCATCAGGGTAAGTGTGGGCAGCAGCTGCACAAACTTTACCGTCGATGTCGAAGATGCGTATCGGGCCATTGTCTGTAGTTCCGTTTATTATTAGTTCCCCTGAAGGATCAAGGTAGAAAGCATTGTCATCCGTAGTTATGTCTTCAATGTCAGATACGTCTTTATCAATGAAGCGGTAGGAGTCCAGATCGCTAAATGTCAGTTTCTCAGATCCGATTGATACATCATCTCCAGAGAAATTTATGCAAGAGAAATCACTGATTGGGATAATGATGCTTCTTCCGGACTTTAGCAGTAATTCCATACATGTCTCAGCAACTACCTGTTGAGGCGATGCTAAAACCGCAAATGCGGCGACGGTAGGGATTAATGTGTGCATTTGTACTCCACGCAATCGCTTGAGGGCGTAACTTAAATGGTAAAAATTCATCAGATGTGTTTTTTATATGTGTGTTTGGTCTGTGTTTTTCGGGCATGTAAAGATAGTGAATTTTTTCCGGTAGGTGCGCTGAATGCAAAAAAATATTTATCTTTGCCTTTGCGCTATTATTGGCTTCATACGGGTATACATATATGGAAAAGATACGCACTCTTAATGTCGACATACTCGACATCACATCCGACGAACTTCTCGACAGACTGGATGAGGGGGTTCTTGTAACGCCGAATATCGACCATCTGGTCAAGCTTCAGCGCGACCGCGATTTTTACCGTATATATCGACGGGCGGAATGGGTAGTGTGCGACAGCAGGGTGCTTAGTCTGCTTACGCGTCTGTCGCGCAGACCGATACGTGAGGCGATTCCGGGAAGCAGTTTCTTTACAAGTTACTATATGTATCACCGCAACGATCCTGACTGCCGCATATTTCTGCTCGGCGCAGCCGAGGGAGTGGCCGATAAAGCTATGGCGCGGATCAACGCTGCTGTAGGACGGCAGATAGTTGTGGGCGCGCATTCTCCATCGTTCGGCTTTGAGAATAACGATGCCGAATGTCGGGCGATTGTGGATATAGTAAACCGCAGCGGTGCGAATGTGGTGCTGGTGGGTGTAGGCGCGCCCAAGCAGGAGAAGTGGATCGACCGTTGGAAAGGCGAGATGCCGGGTGTGAAACTATGGATGGCGCTCGGTGCTACTATTGATTTTGAGGCAGGAAATATACGTCGTGCCCCGCGTGCATGGCAAAAAATGGGTATGGAGTGGTTCTACCGCTTTGTATGCGAGCCGCGCAGGCTGTTCCGACGCTACTTCGTCGACGATCCGCGTTTTTTCTATTATTATGTGCGTCAGCTTGCCGGGATCTACCGCGATCCTTTCTGCTGATTGTCGGCGTTGCGGCGTTCGCGGTAGTCGTGTTTCTTTTTCAGGAAGAAACGCAGCAGTACGAGTATGACGAGCGTGAGGGCGATCGTGCCGAAGTAATACGCTGCAGAGAATTTGCCTGATGCATAGGCCGGATAACCTATGTAGCTCATTACACACAGATATATCAGCAGTAGGCACGGGATCAGATTGTAGCGTTTCACTTTCATTCTTCGTTGGCTTCGGTGTGTCTGATGTATGGACTTGCTGTGGGGTCGAAATCTCCGGACTTGAGATATTTGTAGATACGCAGGCATGCCCAAGCGTCTATTGCTGCGTATGTCTGCTGGGCTGGAGTGAGTACGTCGGCTTCCCAATTTGTCAGTCGCTGATGTTTGGATATACGTTCACCGAATAATATTGCGTAGATGCGTTGCAGGGCCAGATCTGCTATGTTGTATTGCTTTACCAGATTCTGAAGGTCAATGAATCCTGCAGGTGCAAAGTTATCGCTTCGGTGCATCACGGTGAAGTCGTCGCGCAACGACAGTCCTACCTTAGTTATATCTGCATTTTCAATGAATGCGCGCAGTGCGTTGGTCATGCCTATGCGGTTGAGGCGGAACAGAAAACATTCCTCGTCGGTCGAGATCTGCATTAGCGCCACATGGTTGACCTGGCCTTTGCGGAAAGAGGGGCGTGTCTCTGTGTCGAATCCGACAACGGATGCTCTGCCAAGCACTTCGACAGCGGGTGCGACTTTCTCCACAGTGTCGACAAGTGTGATGTTTCCGTGGAATTCCACCCTCGGCATATTGGCCACAATGGCCTTGTCGATGCTAAGTTCTATATTGTTGTTGGTTGTTATTTCCATTTCGCGGCAAAGTTACGTAAAAATCAGCCCACGGCAAAAACGTATGGTGAACTGAGGCTAAAAAGCCGGGACGTCTATCACCGGGACTCCCGGGAAGTGGCGTTCCACATAGCGTGCTATGAAGCCACGTGTGTCGGCTGATATTTCCTTGTCTTTGTCGAAATAGGTATTGTACAGGACGCTGTGCAGCCTCATCCCCCTGTTCTTTATTGCTTCAAGCGACAGGACTGTGTGGTTTATACTACCCAGGCGGCTGTTGGTGACGAGAATCACAGGCAGGTTGCGGGTGCGGGCATAGTCTATAGCCATGAAGTCATCGGTGATAGGAACCATCAGCCCTCCGGCGCCTTCGACGAGCACTATGTCGTAGCGAGCCTCAAGCCTGTGGCGCGCATTGTCGATGATTTCGAGGTCTATGTCCTTGCCGTCTATGCGGGCGGCAAGCTGTGCCGAGGCCGGATATGAGAATATGATAGGAGCGGTATCATGGTTTTCATCGTCGGGGAGTATGCCACAGCCCATGATCCTGCGGTGGACCTCTATGTCCTCGCTGAAGCCGATGTTGCCGGTCTGGATGAATTTCTGGGTCACTACTGTTCTCCCGCTTTCGGCAAGTTGCCGTGCAAGCCATCCGGTAGCGTATGATTTGCCTGCGTCTGTATCTATTCCTGAGATGAAATATGTCTCGCTCATTGTTTTCTTAGAATGATGTAGATTGGTTTGTATGTCAGATATAATTTCCCGTCGGATTCGCGCGGATATGATTCCATTATCTGCCGTATGGCAGTGCGGGGTGATGGATGGTTCAGCCCGGTGACTCCTGTCAACTTCAGGTGGTTGAGCAATTCGGCCGGAGTGTCGAATCCGATTGATACCGACTCGCCGCTTAGTTCAAGAATACTGAATCCGGCGGATGAGGCCATGAGCCGGAGGCTTTCGGTGGAGGGGACGGCAAGGCTTCGGCCGGTTATAGCACAAAGTCCGTTGAGGTTGTCGGGCGCGAAGGTCGATATTGCAAGCAGTCCACCGGTTCGGAGAGCGCGCCACGAGTTGCGCATAAACGCTCCCGGCGAGCTGAACCATTGCATTGCAGATGAAGAAAGCACAATGTCGAAGGATGCAGATTCGGCGCATGCCATTGCAGATTCCGCATCCTCGGTATGGGCATTGGCATTAGGGGGCAGTGTCCATGAACAGGGCACAAGGTCGTAAAGTTCGATCCGCGCATGAGGGAAAAGTCCGGCATACATCCTTGTGAGCATTCCAGTACCGTAGCCTGCCTCAAATATAGAATCCGGTGTCATGTCCAACATGTATGGATATGCCATTTCGAACAGTCGTGTGGCTATGTGGCGCTGAACTCCGCCTTCGCGTTCATAGCTCTCGGCCGCCAATGCAAATCTGTGGGCCATGCGTGGCTTATCCACGATGTAGCGTCCGAGAATGTCGGCGAAGTCAGGTATATGCGGTCCGGAGATGCAGACTTGCTCGCAGCCTGCCGCATGCCATGCTGCCTTCTGGTTGTCGGGCGGAAATATGGCGTCGTTGTCGGAGATTATTGCGAAATCCCATCTGAAGCCGGCATGTGGCATCTCTTTTGCGTAGGAGGCGAAAGTTCTTAGTTCGTCGGTAAGTTCGGACACAGGGCGTTGAGGCATGTGTTCCGAAAATGTTGCGAATACTGTCGATGAGCCACACATGCGTCGGTAAAACTTGCGCAGGTTGCGCTCATCCATAGTAGCCAGAGTGCCGTCGAAAATTGCGTGAGGTATACCCAGACGGTCGTCAATAGGAGTACAAGTGCCGTTTATGGCAATGCGTCGGGCAATGCGGTCTTCATAAGAAGCTAATACACGCGATGCGGCATATACTCCGAACGACCAGGCCACCACATTGATCTCTTTGTATGCGCCGAAGATGGATGAGGCGTCGAAGTCGAGAGTGCGGTAATCCCAAGCAACTGCAAGATCAGCACCGCTGTGTGTCAGTCCTGAGAATGGATTGCTGTCCATCCCCCAGCCTGAGAAGATCAGAGTGAGTCTGTCCGATTGATTGTCTATTAGCTTTTTTATCTGCATGTGTCACGTAATTTCAAGTCCGCTCAACATCTTGCCTAAGCGTAGTATCGAATCTTCGTCAATGGCTGCGCTCAGGCTGAACCGCAGGCGTTCTGTACCGGGAGGAACGGTGGGTGTGCGGATAGGCAATACTTTGAATCCCTCGTCGAGCAGCTTGGCAGATAAAGCCGCCGCTTTTCTCGGGCAGCCGCATATCAGCGGACGGATATGCGATGGTGCACCGGCTTGCGGTATGGCCTCGGCCAGCAACCCGGATAGAGTTTGTAGCTTCCGGCGCTGAGGCTCGAAATCGGCAAGACGTTCCACTACGTAGCGCGTCCATGCCACGTTGAAAGGCGGTAGTGCGGTGGAGAATATCAGGCTGCGCGCACGGTTGACCGCTATGTCGCGCAGTTCAGCACTCATGGCCGAAAATGCTCCTACTGATGCAGCGGCTTTGCCGAATGTTCCTACGATCACGTCCACCAGGTCGCGTTTCGTGGATTCCATCACACATCCGAGACCGGATGGTCCGCAAACTCCGAAAGCATGTGCTTCGTCTATGTAGAGCAATGCGTTGGCGTGTTCTGATCGGATTTCAGCGAGTGTGTCTATGTCGGCGCGGTCGCCGTCCATGCTGAACACAGATTCGCTTATGATGATCACTCTGCCGAAGTCTCCGGCCTTGCGTGCCAATATGGAGCGCAGATGCTGGTAGTCATTGTGGCGGAAGCGTTCGAATGGCGCTTTAGAGAGCATGATGCCGTCTATGATGCTTGCGTGCACAAGCTTGTCGGCCACGATCAGAGTGTCGCCATCCGAGGCAAATGCGGAAACCAGTCCCGTGTTGGCATGATAACCGCTGTTGTGCAGCAGGACCTGCCTGCCGTCGTAGAGAGAAGACAGCAACTCCTCCAGTCTCATGTATTCTTCCTGTCCGGCTGCAAGAAGTCTTGATGCCGATGATGACAATGGAATATCACGGGACGTGGCTTCAGAAAGAAAACTTAGGCGGAGCGACCGGTCACAGGCAAGACCGAGATAGTCGTTGCCCGACAGATCCACCAGATCTTTTCTCCGGTCAGGCCCGGGTATGCTTCTGAAGTTGCCTTCTGTTTTCAGCTTTGACAACAACTCGTCGTATCTCATCTCTCAAAGTTTTTTCACTATTTCGATAGTCTCTGTGATCAGATGCTCCAGATCATCGTCTGAAATTATGTAGGGAGGCATGACGTAGACATTCTTTCCGAATGGCCGTACCCATATGCCACGGTCGATGCATTCACGTTGGAATGATGCCAGGGATACAGGCTCTTTTGTCTCGATGACACCGATCGAGCCGAGCACACGCACCTCTCTCACATTGGCAAGTTGGGCTGCAGGCGCTATCAGATGCCGTATCTGACTTTCAAGATGCCGGAGTCTTGAAGCCATGTCCTGCTCCTGAAGAAGTTTTATGGACTCAATGGCTATGGCACAGGCAAGCGGATTGGCCATGAATGTAGGTCCGTGCATCATGACACCGGCTTCGCCACGCGAGATCGTATCTGCAATGTCGCGTGTAGTGAGTACGGCGCTCATGGTCAGATAGCCTGCCGTCAGGCCCTTGCCTATGAGCATGATGTCCGGTTCGACTCCGGCGTGTTCCCAGGCAAAGAATTTTCCTGTGCGCCAGAAGCCTGTGGCGATTTCGTCGAATATCAGATATATACCGTATTTGTCGCAAAGACGGCGTGCCTCACGCAAGTATTGGGGATGGTACATGCGCATGCCCCCCGCACCCTGCAATATCGGTTCAAGGATAAGTGCGGCAATCTCATCGGCATGCTCAATCATGATCTTTTCGAGAGGCTTGATGTCGGACTCATCCCACTCACCGTCGTACGGCACGGTAGGTGCGGGTGCGAAGAATCTTATAGGAAGCGCTGTGCCGAATGCATTGTGCATTCCTGTCACCGGATCGCATACACTCATGGCGTTCCATGTGTCCCCATGATAGCCGGAACGGATGGTGACGAAATTGGTCTTCTTGTGGCTTCCGCTTTTCGATACGGCCGCCTGAACAGCCATTTTCATAGCTACTTCAGTAGCTACAGAACCGGAATCGGCATAAAATATATTGTGCATCGACGGAGGAGCTATTTCCAGAAGCTTTTTGCCAAGTTCGATGGCAGGCTCGTGTGTCAGGCCGCCGAACATCACATGGCTCATCTTGCCGATCTGGGTGGCTGCGGCTTCGTTGATACGCGGATTATTATAGCCGTGGATGACGCACCACCACGACGACATACCGTCGATAAGTTCCCTGCCATCGGCGAGTTTCAGTCTGACACCTTCGGCAGAGACTACCTTATAGCACGGCAGCGGATCAATTGTCGAAGTGTAGGGATGCCAGAGATGCTCGCGATCCCACTGATCGCATATGGCGGAGAAGGAGAGGTTGTCTGTAGCTGTGTCCATAGGTGTCTTTTTATAACCAAGGTGCAAAATTACGCTTTTTTTAGGATATTGTGTACAGTAGAAAGCATAACATTTCGTACATTTGCGCTGATAAAATCAGAACATATTCATCCAATGGCACAAAAACCGTCTATCCCCAAGGGGACACGCGACTTCACTCCTGCCGAAATGGCACGCCGCAACTATATATTCGATACAATACGCGACGTGTTCCGTCTGTTCGGTTTCCGCCCCATAGAGACGCCTGCAATGGAAAATCTCTCAACTCTTATGGGCAAATACGGAGAGGAAGGTGATAAACTCCTGTTCAGAATACTTAACTCCGGCGAATATCTCAGAGGCGTCGACAGGACGCTTGTCGAGAATGAGGACTACGCACATCTGACTCCGGCCATAAGTGAGAAAGGTTTGCGCTATGACCTTACAGTTCCTTTCGCGAGGTTTGTGGTCCAGCACCGCAATGAGATACAGTTCCCGTTCAAGCGTTACCAGATCCAGCCGGTGTGGCGTGCGGACCGTCCGCAGAAAGGACGCTACCGCGAGTTCTATCAGTGCGACGCCGATGTGGTGGGTTCTGACTCACTGCTCAACGAGGTGGAATTGCTTCAGATGATAGACGAGGTTTTTGCCCGTCTGGGAATCAATATAGTGATTAAGCTCAACAACCGCAAGGTGCTGGCAGGTATTGCCGAGTATATCGGTCATCCCGACAAGCTCGTTGATATAACTGTAGCCATTGACAAGATAGACAAGATAGGTCTTGAGAATGTGAATGCCGAACTTGCCTCCCGCGGACTGTCTGCCGAAGCTATTGAGAAGCTTCAGCCGGTGCTTGAGATCAGCGGCACGTTGTCGGAACGTCTGGGCAAACTTGAATCCTTGCTGAAGGACAGCGAGACAGGTTCGATGGGTGTGAGCGAACTTTATGAGGTGATCGGTAAGACCGAAGCGCTCGGACTCCGCGCAGTCCTCGATCTGGATGTCTCTCTTGCGCGTGGCTTGAATTATTATACCGGAACTATAATCGAGGTGAAGGCTGCCGATGTGGCCATAGGTAGTATTACCGGAGGTGGACGTTACGACAATCTGACCGGTGTGTTCGGCATGCCCGGAGTGTCTGGAGTCGGAATATCTTTCGGTGCAGACCGTATATACGATGTGTTGAACACGCTTGATCTATATCCGGCCGATACGACGGCCTCGACGCGTGTGATGTTCACCAACTTCGGTCCGGCGGAGGCAGAGGCATCCCTAAAGATAATCAAAACACTCCGTTCGCACGGCATATCGGCCGAACTATACCCCGAGTCGTCTAAGATGAAGAAGCAGATGGGGTATGCCAATGACTGCAACATACCGTTTGTTGCCATGATAGGAGAGAGCGAGCTTGCCGACGGTACAGTATCTCTCAAGGATATGACCACTGGAGAGCAACTGAAGCTCACTCCGGATGCTCTAATCGGACATCTTGACTTCTGATGTCATAAAAAATCAAAGAATGATTATGCGTAGATTCTTAAAAAATATATTTGCTGCGGCAGTTGTGGCTGCGGTATGTCTTGTGTCGTCAGGCAACGTGGCGGCGCAGTTCCGCTATGGCCCGTCGGTTGGTGTGAATTTCAGCACACTGCATTTCTCGCAGGACCTTATTTCGGTTGGGCGGGTAGCTGGTCCGAACGCCGGTCTTCAGGCCGAGATGATGTTTCCGGGTATCGGATTCGGTCTTGGTTTAGGCGTCCACTACAATATGCTCGGAGCAAAGGTGAATCTCGGAGAGAAACTTGTGTGGCAGTCTCAGGGCTATGGCAATGAGCGCCTGATGCTGCATTATATCAATATACCATTCCACCTGCGTTTTAAATGGACACGCATGGAAGGCATTGAAGACTATATAGCGCCTCTGGTGTATTTTGGCCCGGATTTCGAGATCCTTGCCGGGGCAGGCTCTGCTTCTGCATTCTCGACACCGAGGCTGAGTATGTCGCTCTCGGCCGGCTTCGGTGTGGAGATACTGCGCAAATGGCAGCTGACAGCCGCCTACGTGACCGGGATGACTGACGCAGCCCGTACGGTAATGCTCGATGATTTCCATGCCAAGAGCCGTTACTGGACCATCCGTTTGGCATATCTGTTCTGAGGAAGCAAACACCTGTATTAACTCACGGACGTATCGAACGCTGCATTGATTCAATACGCAAACGGGCCTGCATCACGGATGATGATGCAGACCTGCTGATTTCCATGATCGAGAAGCGCCCTTTCGCGCAGCGTGAGCTGATCGTGAGGGAGGGCATGCGCATGCGTCATGCCTATTTCATAGAGAATGGCCTGACACGCTCCTACTGGCTTGTGGACGGACAGGAGATCACCACATCTTTTTCTACCGGCGGGTCTATCGTTTTCAGTATGGACGAGCTCTACTATGGCGAGGTTTCGCAGGAATATGTGCAGGCTCTTGAGCCGTGTGAGGCATATGCGATAGCGATAGATGATCTGCGTGGTCTTGTGCGCTCCAACCTTCGATTCGCGGCATGGTGGACGGCTATCCATCAGGATGAGTACAGGAGGCTTCACCGATCGCATAAAGACAGACTGACATTACCGGCGCGCCGCCGTTATGAGGAGTTCGTGCGTCAGTTCCCGGATGTGGCCAGGCGTGCTCCCTTAGGGTGCATAGCATCGTATATAGGCGTCACTCTCCCCACGTTGAGCCGGTTGAGGGCGGCGAATTTGTCGCAGGACAAATGAATGCGGTTTCGGGATATATACCTTTGCGGTGAATAAACCGATGCACATTATTATGGACAAAAACACTACTGCGGCTGTGGAGGCCGCTTCCAAACCCCATTTCCTTATGCTTGACGCCCTGCGTGGCGTTGCGGCTCTTATTGTTATATGGTATCACGTTTTCGAAGGATTCGCCACATCGCCTGTCGATCAGATGTTGAATCACGGCTATCTGGCCGTTGACTTCTTCTTCATGCTGTCGGGCTTTGTGATGTGCTATGCCTATGACGACAGATTTGCCTCCGGAATGAAGTTCGGTCAGTTTGCCCGGCGTCGTATAAGGCGTCTTCATCCGATGCTCATTGTGGGCGTACTACTGGGTGTTGTGGCATTTGTGATACAGGGATGTGTCACATGGGGTGGCGATAAGGTCGAACCTATAGCTGTCGTGATAGCCATGTTGCTTACCATGCTTATGATACCGGCTCTCCCGGGATCTGTGGCTGAGGTGCGTGGCAATGGCGAGATGTTTCCGCTGAATGGCCCTACGTGGTCGCTATTCTTTGAATATATAGGTTATGTGCTCTATGCGGTGTTGCTGCGGCGTTTCTCCACGAGGTTGCTCGCAGTGTTTGTGGCCCTGATGGCTGCCGCACTCGTGTGGAGCGGGGCAGGGAATCTCTCAGGCGCAGGACATCTCGGTATGGGTTGGACTCTGGCCGACCATAATCTGCTCGGTGGCTCGCTGCGTCTGTTATTCTCATTCGCTGCAGGTTTGCTGATATGCAGGATATACCGGGCTAAGGTGATCCGCGGCGGGTTTGCTATCTGTGTGGCACTGCTGCTTGTGCTGCTGTCTGTTCCGCATATGGGGACAATGTGGATCAATGGTCTGTACGACTCGCTCGTGATAGTGCTTGTTTTTCCTGTTGTCGTATGGATAGGAGCGTCGTCATCGGCAGGGAAAGGGCGCTCGCGGGCTTTCTGCACGTGGTTGGGCGATATATCTTATCCCGTCTATATTGTCCATTATCCGGTGATGTACCTTTTCTATGCTTGGGTATGGGCCGAGGAACTGACATTCTCCCAGGTGTGGCCCGTGTCGGTCGCTATATTTTTCGGCGTGATAATATTGGCTTTCGCATTTCTGAAGTTCTACGACGAACCGGTGCGCCGTTGGCTTGCCAGGCGTCGCGACAGAAAGTCTTGATGCCGATTATTATAAAAACAAAAGAAGCCTGCGCTGTCCTTGAATGGAACTGCGCAGGCTTTGTCTTTTATCTGATTTGGATGTACTGAGATATCTTGCTGTGGAGCTGATCAGGGTACAAGATTGTGCTGTCGGAATACTTTCTGGATTTTTTCCAATCCGCGTTGTATCTGTTCTTCTGTATGTGTAGCCATGAGCGAGAAGCGGATCAGGGTGTCCTGAGGTGCTACTGCAGGCGATACCACCGGGTTGACAAAGATACCCTCGTCCAGCAGTTCTTTGGTGATCTGGAACGTTAGGAAGTTGTCGCGGATGTAGAGCGGGATTATTGGTGTGGATGTGTTGCCGATCTCGAATCCCATTGCACGGAATCCCTCGAGAGCCATGTTGGTCAGTTTCCACAAGTGATCCTGGCGTTCTGGCTCTTGCTCCATGATGTCAATAGCCTTCAGGGCTGCGGCTGTGGATGCTGGTGTAATGGATGCTGTGAATATATACGAACGTGAGTGGTGTCGCAGATAGTTGGTGATCTCCTTGTCTGTGGCGATGAAGCCTCCGAGCGAGGCAAAGGATTTGGAGAATGTACCCATTATAAGGTCTACATCCTTTGTGACACCGAAGTGGTCGCATGTGCCACGTCCGCCTTTACCGAATACGCCTATAGAGTGGGCTTCGTCTACCATTACTGAGGCGTCGTATTTCTTGGCCAGTTCAACGATCTTGGGCAGGTTGGCTACGTCGCCTTCCATTGAGAACACACCGTCAGTGACGATGAGTTTCACCTTGTCCGGTTCGCACTTCTGGAGCTGCTGCTCAAGCGACTCCATGTCGTTGTGCTTGTATTTCAATTGCTTCGAGAAGCTCAGGCGGCGGCCTTCAATAATGGATGCGTGATCCTGCTCGTCCCATAATATATAGTCCTCGCGTCCGGTGAGGGTTGATACCACACCGAGGTTGACTCCGAATCCGGTCGAGTAGATCATGACATCTTCCTTACCGATATATTCGGCTATGCGGGCTTCGAGTTGCTTGTGCAGGTCCAAAGTGCCATTGAGGAATGGAGATCCGGCGCAGCCGGTACCGTACTTGCGTGTGGCCTCAATTGCTGCTTCCTTGATGCGCGGGTCATTTAAAAGACCTGAATAGCAGTTTGAACCGAACATCAGCACTTTTTTACCGTTGATGATAACCTCCGGATCCTGCTCCGACGATATGGCGCGGAAATAAGGATAAATGCCGGCAGCCTTGGCTTGCTGGGGTATGGTGTAGCGGGAGAGTTTGTCTTGTAAAAGCCTCATTTTATCAGTGCGATAAGTGGATTGGAATTATACAAATCAGTAAGCCTTCTCAGCTTTGAGTGTGCAAAGTTACGCTTTTTTTCCGATATACAATACAATCCGGCCGAGATGTTTACATTTATTATTAAGCAAGTACTGTTCTGATCAAGCTTTTTTGTCAAAATAAAAATCCCCATAGCGGGGATTTGGATGTCAGTTGCCGAACGACAGAGTTGTGTAGTAGTTGAGCGCTCCACCCGAAGTGTATTGTGGCGCGAAAGTGAGGCTCACGAACTGACCGTTGTTTCCGAACCATGACGCAGAGATGCTGCCTCCCGAATTGTCGAACTCGACAGGTGCGCCGTAGAGGTTGACCAAGCGTCCGTATGCGCTGTTGTATCGGCCCATGTCTGAATACGGTGTGGCGTATACGAATTGCGATGCCGCAAGTCCGCCTCCACTGTAATATAAGGTAGCGTCGGGCCATATCAGATTCAGTTGCGGAACATTGGTCAGGTATACCATGTCGTTGCCATATCCGCTGACATTATACCCGCTGTTGACAAGGGCATTGATCGACAGACTTATGGTAGTGCCGAAAGTCACGCCCAATATGGTGCTGAGTCTTGGGTAGCGGCCTACCGGATGCCAGGAAGGAGGAGGCAACGGGCGGCGGAATGGACGTACCGGTGGCATATGCGGGCGCATTGGCAGACCTGCGTGGGGAGGCCGTACGGGATGCGACGGTCTTGGCGGCTGAGAAGGATGGTGCGGAGCGGATGGTCTTGCAGGCTGATGCGGGCGGTTGGGTGCGGATGGCCTGTCGGGTCTTACATTTGCGCCAGGTCTGACACCATCGGGTCTTTGCGGGCGCTGGTTGCTATGGTTTCCGTTGGCTCCGGGTCTCTGCGGGCGCTGGTTGTTATGGTTTCCGTTGGCTCCGGGTCTTTGCGGACGCTGGTTGCTATGGTTTCCATTGGCTCCGGGTCTCTGCGGGCGTTGGTTGTTATGGTTTCCGTTGGTTCCGGGTCTTTGCGGGCGTTGGTTGTTGTGCCTGTTTTGGCGTGATGGCCTTTCATGACGGTTGTTCCGGTCAGGTATCTGTGACGCTGCAGCCTCAAACAATGGAGTTGTACATATGGCAGCGGATACAAACAGAGCGGTGATGGTGCGTATTATTGTTCTCATGATGTTCCGGTTTTTAACAGGATATAAAAATAAAAAAGGCGTTCCCTATTTTGTTTAGAATAGAAAAAGCCTTTATGGTTTAAAACAGATATTGAATCCGTATCAGATGCCTGGACCGTAGGAGTTATGCTATTTCTTCCCTGGAATTACTGTCCCTGATATACGCAGACTTATGCGTTTGTTGTTCGGATCGTTGGTGCGTACCTTTATGGTTTTATCGAATTCTCCGGGCCGGTTTTGGGGAAGATAGGTTACTGATATTGTCCCTTTCTTGCCGGGGCGCACAGGTTCGGGAGAGTATTTTGGCTTTGTGCATCCGCATGAGGCCGTAGCTGAGACGATCACTAAGGGAGCATCGCCATTGTTGGTGAATTCAAATATATGTGTCACCGGACCGCGGTCTTCGTATATGTTGCCGAAGTCGTGGCTTGTCTGTTCAAATTCGATTTTTGAGGCCGGTTTTTTGCCTGCTGCATCTGCCTGAACCGACGAAAGGATCATTATCAGCAGTGCTCCGGTAAGGGAGAGTAGATGTTTCATCAGTGATTGTTTTTAAGATTGTTGAAATAGAACTGAAGCACATCGCGGGCGGCGATGAATGAACTCAACTTGTTGTCGAGCACACGTGCCTCACAGTCGGCGAGCATTGTCTCTACGCTCGGATCGCGGTAGAAGTGATTGCGCAGGCTTTCATCGATTGATTCGAACATCCAGTATCGGGCCTGGTTGCGGCGTTTATGCTCGAAATAGCCGTTTGCGGTCACGAAAGCGAAGTAGCGGTCTATCATGTCCCACACCTGGTCGATGCCGATTTCGTAATATCCGGAGTAGGTGAGTACTTCCGGTGTCCATCCCGATTCGGTGGGCGGGAACAGGCGCAGGGCACTGCGGAACTGTGCCTGAGCCAGACGGGCGCGGTCTATGTTGTCTCCGTCGGCCTTGTTGATTACGATTCCGTCGGCCATCTCCATGATACCTCGTTTTATGCCCTGTAGTTCGTCGCCTGTGCCGGCAAGCTGTATCAGCAGGAAGAAGTCCACCATAGAGTGTACGGCAGTCTCGCTTTGGCCGACGCCCACAGTCTCCACGAATATATTGTTGTAGCCGGCAGCCTCGCAGAGCACTATTGTCTCGCGTGTCTTGCGGGCCACTCCGCCGAGCGATCCTGCCGATGGGCTGGGGCGGATGAAAGCATCTGGATGTACAGCGAGTTTCTCCATTCGGGTCTTGTCGCCGAGTATACTGCCCTTGGTGCGCTCGCTTGACGGGTCTATAGCCAGAACGGCGAGTTTGCCTCCGTTTTTGAGTACGTGAAGTCCGAAAACGTCGATGGATGTGCTCTTGCCCGCACCCGGGACTCCGGTTATGCCTATGCGTCGGGAGTTGCCGGAATATGGCAGACATTTTTCTATCACTTCCTGGGCAACGGCCTGATGGGATTCCTGAAGACTCTCCACAAGAGTGACTGCGCGCGACAACATGGTGACATCGCCTTTGAGAATACCTTCCACAAGTTCAGATGCTGAGGGCAGGCTCTTGCGCTTGGGGCGCAGGTGCGCATATGGATTTACTGATGGCGGCTGCGCCACACCGGAGTTGACGGTGAGTCCGGTGTATTCTATTGAGTTTTCGGGGTGTTCCATGATAATAAAACGTCAAGGACAGGGCGGAGGTTCGGGCTTGTCTGTGGGTGTGAGAAGACAGGGGGATGATTATTATATAAAGTCGACGCACATGCGCTTTATGGCCTTTGCCGGCGCTACGCCTCGGTAGAGTATGTCGTAGACACCTTCGAGTATGGGCATCGGTACTTTATATATTTTATTGATGTCGTGCATGCATTTGGTTCCGTAGTAGCCTTCGGCAGTCTGTTCCATTTCCATCCTTGCAGCGCGTACGGAGTAGCCGTTGCCTATCATCGAGCCGAAATTATGGTTGCGGCTGAAACGCGAGTATGCCGTCACGAGCAGATCTCCGAGGTATACGCTCTCGCATATGCGCCTGTCTTCGCGGGGCGATGCGGCGTCGAGAAACAGACGCATCTCCCTGATAGAATTGCTGACGGTCATGGCCAGCAGGTTATCGCCGCACTTCATGCCGTGGATTATGCCCGCAGCTATGCCGTAGACGTTCTTTAGCACAGCGGCAAATTCTATACCGGTGACGTCGGTCGATGTAATGGTGTGTATATTGTTGCCGCTGAGGCAGTGGGCGAAAGCCTCGGCGCGTGCTATGTCGTCGCATCCGATGGTCAGATATGACGGACGGTCGAGTGCCACTTCCTCGGCGTGGCACGGACCTCCGATCACGGTGATGCGGTCGGGTGACACGCCGTAGTGTTTCTCCATATAGGAGGTTACGGGTTCATTGTCGTCGGGAACTATGCCTTTCACAGCCGACACTACGCACTTGCCTGAAATATCGGCGGTGAGCTTTGCCAGGTGTGACTTGAAGTATGGAGAGGGCATCACCAGCAGCAGTGTGTCGGCCAGTTCTGCTGCCTCGTTTATGTCGCACGTGAAGTGTATGCGGTCGGTGTCGAACACTACGTCGGTGAGGTAGGCCGGATTGTGGCGCAGGCGCAGGAATTCGTCTATGCGGTCCTGACGGCGCATATACCATATTATGCTCGGACAATTGCGGAGCAGCAATTTCGCCAGTGCGGTGGCCCAACTGCCGCCGCCCATGACGGCTATTTTACCTGGATAATATTCAGACATGTCGTTGTTGTTCGGTTCTGATGGTAGGTTATTTGGCTGCGTTTTCGATCCACGCTGTCACGTCGTCGATGGCGGGGGCTTTGAGTCCGAGTTTGAATTTCTTGTTTATGCCGCACAGTTCTTGATGGAGTTTGCCGGCAGTCGCCGAAGCCAATGCCTCCACGGTCAGTATACCTGCTTTCTGAAGCGGGGCAACCCATTCCTGTTGCACGCCGATGGTTGTGTATGCTTCTTCCTTGTCGCGGCGCTGAACTTTCTCGGGGCGCATCTGCGGGAACAGCAATACTTCCTGTATGGTGCTCTGGCCGGTCATAAGCATCACCAGACGGTCCATACCTATACCCATTCCTGAAGTAGGGGGCATGCCGTACTCGAGTGCGCGGATGAAGTCGTGATCGATGATCATAGCTTCATCATCGCCCTTTTCGGAAAGGCGCATCTGTTCTACGAAGCGTTCGTACTGGTCGATCGGGTCGTTCAACTCTGAATAAGCGTTTGCAAGCTCCTTGCCGTTCACCATAAGTTCGAAACGCTCGGTAAGCTCGGGATTGTTGCGGTGACGCTTTGTGAGCGGCGACATCTCTATCGGGTAGTCGATGATGAAAGTAGGTTGTATGTAGTTGCCCTCGCACTTCTCGCCGAATATCTCGTCGATAAGTTTGCCCTTGCCCATTGAAGGTTCTACCTCAATGCCAAGGTCGGCGCAAACCTTACGCAGCGCATCTTCATCCATTCCTGTGATATCCACACCTGTGAACTCACGTATGGCATCGATCATGGTCACACGTCTGTAAGGGGCTTTGAAGTCGATCTCGTGTTCGCCGACTTTCACCTTGGTAGTTCCGTTCACGGCGATGGCTATGCGTTCGAGCATTTTTTCGGTGAACTCCATCATCCAGTTGTAGTCCTTGTAGCTCACGTATATCTCCATACATGTGAACTCGGGATTGTGTGTGCGGTCCATACCCTCGTTGCGGAAGTTCTTCGAGAACTCGTAAACACCTTCAAAACCACCTACGATGAGGCGCTTGAGATACAGTTCGTCGGCGATACGCAGATACAGCGGAATATCGAGCGCGTTGTGGTGTGTTATGAACGGACGGGCACTCGCTCCACCGGGGATGCTCTGTAGAATGGGTGTCTCGACCTCAATATATCCGTTCTCGTTGAAGTACTCGCGCATGGTGTTGTAGACACGTGTGCGTTTAAGGAATATATCCTTTGCACCTTCGTTCACAATAAGGTCCACATAGCGGCGACGATAGCGCAGCTCGGGATCTTCGAATCCATCGTAGGTGACGCCATCCTTCACCTTTACTATAGGCAGCGGACGGAGCGATTTGCCAAGGACGGTAAGCTCTTGGGCGTGTACGGATATTTCGCCTGTCTGGGTGCGGAACACGTAGCCTTTCACACCTACGAAGTCGCCTATGTCGAGCAGCTTCTTGAACACGGTGTTGTACATCTCCTTATCTTCTCCGGGGCATATTTCGTCGCGCGATACATATATCTGTATGCGTCCGGTGGAGTCTTTAAGTTCCATGAACGATGCCTTGCCCATTATGCGTCGGCTCATTATTCGTCCGGCTACTGTGACTTCGCGTACAGGAGCGTCGTCGCTGAAAGTCTCCTTGATCTCGTCGGCATGGCCGGTGACTACATATTCTGCTGCCGGATAGGGTTCAATGCCGGCGTTGCGAAGGGCTTCGAGCGATCCGCGTCGTACTATTTCCTGTTCTGAGAGTTCTAATGGATTCATATATGATGAAGCGTTGTGTTTGGCTTATATTATGTTTTGTAGTCCGCAAAGTTAGTAAAATTATAAGGATTAGGTAAAATATGGCGTGTTAAAACGTTAAAAATACGCGACATCACCATTGTAGATAAAAATAATTAGTATATTTGCGCCGCTTGAAATAAAAACTATAGAGGATTCGCCCGACAGGCACAGCCTGATTGATTAGATTGAGGATTCAAATACCATGCGGAATCAGGCCGGCAGATGTCAGACATGTTGTCTACATGTTTTATTGAGAGGATAGATAGTAAAAAAATAAGGATTAATAGTAAAATCACATTGCATTTGTCATATCTGCGTCAGGTATTTCCTGCGCAGGATTGTCAGCTACATGTTGAGCTTCATATCTGATATATTATACCTGACGATATACCAATTACTTACATTAACTTAAATTATTCATCTCTATGAAAAAACTTTTACTTACATGTGCATGTGCCGCAATGGGCGCAATGGTAATGAATGCTCAAAAGAGCAGTACTCCTATCACAGTGACAAGCGGTTGGAATGCTGATGCAATCTGCGAGGATATCAGTAAGGAACCTACTGGATCTACCGCACGCGAGACACATCCCTGGCTTGATACGCACCACAGTTGCTTCCTTGTTGTTGATGGACTTGATGTGGAAGACGGTATGGGACTCCCTGAGGATCTTAAAGTAACATCACGCAATGGTTACAATTATCAACTTGGTCCGGCTGCTGGAAACAACTGCTTCTATATGGCTAAGGGTGGTGATGATCCCTCTACCTCAACCCTTGTATTCTCTACCCCGGCTTCAGGCACACACATCGGAATGCTTTGCGTTGGAGCGAATGAAGATACTAATCTGAAGTATCCGTGCTTTACCGTTACCCTTAATTATACTGATGGTACATCCGATGATTGTGGCGAATTTATACTCCCCGGTTGGTGTAATGAAGCTACCACTGATTATGCTGTAAGGTATACTCACCGTTTCCGTGCTACCGCCGGCAGCAATCCCGAACGTACTGCAGTGGCTATGACCGAGCGTCTTGCTCCTATTGCATCAGGCAAGCAGGTTAAATCCATGACCGTAACCTCTACAAGTGTCGAAGGCGAATGGGGTTGGGCTATGCCTACCATAATGGCTGTTACTGCTATTAATGATCTTACCGGTATAACCGACATCGAAGCTGCTGAAGCAGAGGTAGAAGCTATATACACAATTGATGGTGTGCGTCGTGCCGACTATGTAAACGGACTCAACATCGTAAAGTACACCGACGGTTCAGTACGTAAGGTATACATCAATAAGTAATCTACTTCAATTCAAGAATAAGGGGGGACAAGTCCGGTATGTTCGGGTCTTGTCTCCCCTCCTTATTTGTTGTACATAAGTGTTGGTTAAAAAAGAGTAAAAAGGCGCATTGTACTTTGAATATTGTTTAAAAAGCCATACCTTGCGAAAAATACCGCTTAATGAATTATTGTTGATGAACTTAAATTAATGCTATGTAAATTTAAACCTTAAATAAATGAAAACTATGGGGTATCTATCAAGAATTAAAACGATTAGTGTTGCTGTCTTTTTGGCAGTTTTAGGAGTGTCTTTATTTTCGTCTTGCGATGATAATGACGATGACTCGGGAGGTTCTGCAGCTATGCTTGATCAGGCGATTTTGTTTGAAGGTAAGTTGACTACCGGCGGTAGCTTCAGTAAGGATTTTATCCTCGATATAATCGGAGATACAAATATTGATGTACAGAATCCACTTGAGGTTACAGTGGGTAACTATGGAATGCTCCGTTCCGCAGTCGGTGATAAAGCCGGTATTGTAGACCAACTGAAGGTGGCCGGACCTGTGGATGGCACAGACCTTGCATTCATCAGCGAATGTTCGAGCTATGGAAAATTGCGATATGTGGACCTGTCAGGAGCACAACTTAAAGGAGACCGCTTGCCCGACAGATCTTTTGCATCCACATATGAGTACAAGGATGAATACGGAGCAATAGAGTTGTCATTGTTTGTGCCGCTCTACAGAGTCGTACTTCCGGCAGCGGTTAAAGAGATCGGTAGCGAAGCTTTCTCGCATGTGTTGCTGACTGAGTTTGCAATGCCTGAATCGCTTGTGAAACTCAAATCCGGATGTTTTTCCAATTGTATGCTTTTAGGAGGGGAATTGAGTATTCCGGAGGGCGTTTCTGAAGTTCCGGATGAGGCATTCATGCGCACAAGTTCACTTGAGTCGATCGTTATTGCCGGAACGGTTGATAAGATCGGTGAGCAGGCGTTCTTTGGCACATCTGCGCGTTCTCTCACTATCTGCGAAGGAGTGAGGGAAATAGAGGAGGAGGCTTTTATGTCTTCGAGGCTTGAAGAAGTGAGTATACCTTCTACGCTGCAGCGGATAGAACCGTTGGCTTTCGGCAACATGGACAGGCTGAAAACTATACGCACGTCTGCTGTGAATCCGCCGGATGCCGCCAATCATGGAGAAGATTTTGATAGTCCGTCAGGCAAGTGCTATCCTGATGCCTTCGGCGATGACAAATGGTTTGATTCTACCCCGCATACAGTGGTTGTATATGTGCCCGACGGCGCAGCCGATAAATATGCATCGTCGCGCGGGTGGGATTGGTTCTCGGACTTCCGCTGAATCTGCGGTTGAAGTTGTCGCCGGTTTTACGTCATAAATTTTTGTCTAATAAAATTTGTCGGATAGGAATTTGTTATTTATTTTTGCGATAGAAAAACAATATCAAAATAATATCACATTATGAACATCTCCGACAAACAAAAAGAATTTCCATATTCTGGAAAAATCTACAACGGCTTTATAATGCTGTTTGTTAACCTGATAGTGATACCTGCGCTTGGAGCTTCATTGTTCCTTCTGTTTCCCGATATTGAGAATCCCTTGCTGTGGGTTAGTTTAGGAGTAGTACTGATCTTGTTCTTCATATTCATGGGTGGCTTTTTTGTGCAACAGCCCAATCAGGCGCGTGTGATGATTTTCTTCGGAAAATATCGTGGCACTTACCGTGGAACCGGCTATTTCTGGGTCAACCCGTTTATGACGACTAAGAAAATATCGTTGCGTATACGCAATATGGATGTCGCTCCTATCAAGGTGAATGACAAGACTGGCAATCCTGTGATGATAGGCATGGTGCTTGTATGGAAGGTAAAGGATACCTACAGAGCGGTGTTCGATGTAGACGCGGATGTGGCAGCCCCGGCTGTGGCGGCCGGTACAGCCGCAGCATCAGCCGAGGCAAAACCTACGGCATCGGCTCTCAACAACTTTGTGAGCATACAGAGCGACGCTGCGCTGCGTGAAGTGACCGGCCGGTTTGCCTACGACGATGAAGGCTCGGTGGACGACGGCCAGGTGACTCTCCGGGGAGGCAGTCATGAGATAGTCGAACTGCTCGAAGCCAAGCTGAATGAGCGTGTGGCTATGGCAGGCATAGAAGTCGTGGAGGCACGGCTCAATTATCTTGCCTACGCACCTGAAATCGCAGCCGTGATGCTTCGTCGCCAGCAGGCCTCTGCAATAATTGCCGCACGTGAGAAGATTGTGGAAGGTGCTGTGTCGATGGTTAAGATGGCGCTTCATCAGCTAAAGGAAGAAGATGTGGTTGAACTCGATGAAGAACGCAAGGCCACGATGGTGAGCAACCTGCTCGTGGTATTGTGTGCCGACGAGCCCGCGCAGCCTGTGGTCAATACCGGCAGCCTTTACAATTAAATAAATAGAGATGCCGAAGAAAGAGACATCAAAGAGCTTTCTGCTCAGGCTCGATGCCTCGACAATGGCTAAGGTCGAGGCATGGGCCGTGCAGGAGTTCCGCTCTGTCAACGGTCAGTTGCAGTGGATGATTGCCGAATCGCTGCGACGCCACGGGCGCATGCGTGATGCCGATGTGCCTGATAGCAAGCCAGATTCAGATGATTCCGGCGATAGGAAAGAGTGAAATATCCATAAATTGCAAGCGAAATAGTTGCACATTCAGAAAAAAGGCGTAACTTTGCACACGGGTAAGTCCTACACGGCATGCTCCCCGAGAATTCCGCCAGGTCTTGATCGAAGCAACGGTATCGGGTCGTAGCGGCGCGATGTAGTAAGCTTGCCCTTTTTTTGTGTCCTGATGCCATGTTGCCGCGACGTATCGAGCCTAAAATATTTCTTTGGGGAGTGCTTGCCGCTGTGTCTGCGCTCAATCTTCTGGCTCAGTACGGGATGTGCTATTCCGGCGACGACTTCAGCTATCTATGCCACTTCCGTTATGCCGACGGCACGGAGGGGCATTTCAGTTTTCCATACGATTTTCCTAAATTTATAATTTCGCACTGGCTTGACCAGAATGGGCGTGTGGCCAATTATTGTGCCGCATTGCTGCTTTATGCCTTGCCTGAGAGGGTCGTAATGATTCTCAACGGGCTGGTGCAGGCGCTGATGCTGTGGCTTGTGATGGCTATGGCGGGTTGCCGATCCCGGCAGTGCGGGGTAGCCGGCGGCATGCTCCTGCTGGGCACTTTATGCCTTGGTCTGCCCTGGTGGGATTCCATGCAGGTGTTCGATTGCTCGGTGAACTATGTGTGGTCTACAGTAGTGGTACTTTTGTTTCTGCGACTTGTGCGGTCGGTCGACAGAGGACTCCGTCTTCCTGCCGTAGTGCTTGTCTTTGCCGGGTTCGTGGCCGGAGCTATGCACGAAGCTGCCGGTCTGCCGCTGCTTGCGGGGATTTCATATCTGTGTGTCATACGCAAACGGTTGCCTCAGGGTCATGTCCTGAAAGCTGTCGTAGCTTTTGGCGCAGGGGTGATCTGGTGTGTGGCATCGCCTGGAATAATCGCCCGCGCCGGCGAGACTGTCGCGCCGGACGATACGCCGGTGATCCTGCTTCTGAAGTCGTGTCCCATAACACTTCTGCTGATGGCCGTGCTGGCGTTCGGCATGCTACGCAGTGCAGCCTCAAGGAAGAAAGTTGTAGCGTTCATGACAACTCCGTGGTCAGTATTTGCTGTGGCCTCGGTGATGTCGGCGTGCATTTGCGCCGTAGGTGGCATCGTCGGTCGCAGTGGATGGTTCTCGCAAGTATTCGCCCTGATTGCGCTGTGGCGGTTGGCGGAATATCTGCATCTGCGGTTGCACCGGATTACGGCAGCGGTGATAGCGGTAGTGGTGTCTGCGGTGCTGCTTTGGCATTATCAGGCATTTGCAGCCCGGCAACTTGAACTTGGCAGTCAGGTACTGGAAATGCGCAGGTTATATGCTGCTTCTCCTGACGGACAGGTATTCATGCCGGGCGTCTCATTTGAGGATTCGCAGAGTCCACTCTTGTTGTCAAAACCACGTGGTGTCCCGGATGCCGACGACATGTACCAGATAGAGCGTTTCGGCCGGTACTACAGTCGTGGAGTAAAACCACTTGTAGTAATACCTTTCTCCCGAGATCTTTTAGAAAACATCAATCTAAATGATACGGCTTATGATTCCGTATCAATCGGTAATGCAGTAATAGCCAATAATTTGCCATATGGTGTTGTCTATACCGGGAACGAGCGGGAACGGACTGCACTTACATTATATACCGGAGACGATGGCGTGGTGCGTGTAGTTATCCCCATTGTCTACAACGATCAGTGTCTTTGGCTTCTGATACCACGTATTATTGACCCCGGCGACAGGTAGACTGATTATCAGTGTACTTTAAAAGCCGGTCTGGCTACAAGTGTATTTTTGCCCGACGCATAGCAGTTGATATTTTATAATTAATCATTTATAACAGTAAAACCTTTTCGATTATGTTGAGAACGATTTCGATTTTATTGTCGGTATGTTGCTTATTCATCACTGCGGCAGCTTCACGCTACGACAGTTGGCCTGTGATTCCTATAGACAGCATGTATATGGCTAAAGGCCAGCCCGTAACGGCTACTATAAAATACTATGCCAATAAAGGGAATGTAGAGCGTACAATGATATATGATGAATCCGGTAATATGCTGATAGAATTATGGAACACACCGCGCGGAGGATATAGCCCGGATACGTTGCTGTATTCTGAAACAGGAACCCCACTTGCCTATTTCTCTATCAATAAGCAAGGTCCAGTAAAAGGCAAGAGTCCCGAATTTATACGCAAAAACCTTATTGATGCGGATGAACTCTCTATTGATAAAGAGAGTTGTGATGAAAGCGGAAACTGGACTTATGCACATGCTCCTGAATTCGGCACTATTAAAAGAAAGATGGTCTATGAAAACGATCCAGCGCTTCGGGAAATTGTCGAAAGATATAGCTTGCGGCGTGCTGAATACAGTGATCAGGAGGTAAGTGAAAGCAATTCCGCATTCCTTGGAATATTTCCGGGAGAAATGGCTATGACCGGTATATGTGCACTTGTTATAGGTATAATTGCATTTCTGCTACTTAAAAGATTGCCTTTCAAGTTCAATTATGAGATTGCCTCAACCATATCGGCAGTTATTGCGGGTATCGGACTTGTGATGTATTACCAAAGTTTGTCGCAGGATATGGATCAGTACGGTAGTTTCATCATGTACTTTAGTCTCATGCTTGGTGTGGCAGTATGTATATTCCTCGACAAGTGTATTTCTGCCATGACATATGACAATCGGTATACCAATTCCGATATTAAGACTGTGGGAATGATATGGGCTGTATTCATTACAGTAGTGGCTATATATCCGTTGTTGAATATATGGCTTTGGACGTGGCTGGCAATAATGCTCTGCTGGATTCCCGGTTTTGTGGTCTACATGATGATTGTGGAATCAGTAGTCGAAAAACGTTGTCCAAAATGTCATTCGGCGGATTCGGTCTATGTAATGGACATTGTGGACGATGGAAAGACTTTGACGGAAACAAATACTCAGACCACTACGCGAGAATCAAAGCCTCACAACATCTCTAAAGGTCTTGGTGGCATCAAGTTTCGCACTACCGAACGGGAGACGACAAGAGTCAAGACAAATACGTATAAATATCTGTTGGTACGCTATGCGTGTCGCCATTGCGATTATCGGGAAGATAAGCGTAAGAAAGGAGATCTGTTGAAAAGCACTGATTCATCCCTTACCACAACGTCAGAGAAGCGTTGGCGTGAGAAATAACAACTTTTGTTATCAGAGAAGCTCCTAAATTTGTTTTGCTCTCGACTTATTTGTATATTTGCACAATTATCAAGCGAATAATCAATTATTTATAAATTCATAACACTACCCAATCTTTCCACACTCCATGAAAAGAAACATCTTAGGCTCGTTGGTGGCCGTGCTGATGTGCGGTATGCTCGCATGTTCGTGCTCCAGAAAAGAAGCCACTGCCAATTACGATGTCATTCCGTTGCCACAGCAGGTGACTCCTGCCGAGGGCGAGGACTTTGTACTCAACGCCTCTACGGTGATAGCCGTACCTGAAGCCGACACTGTGCTCCGCAAGGATGCAGAGCTGCTTGTTGGTTATCTGACCACCCTTACCGGTCATGCTCCGGAGATTGTTACTGCCGCTCCCGAATCCAATGTGATTGAGCTGAGCCTTGGCAACGAAAATCCTAATCCCGAAGCGTATACCCTCACTGTTGCCAAAGACAAGATCACAATCTGCGGTACGACGGCAGCCGGCGCATTTTATGGCATACAGACATTGCGCAAGTCTATCCCCGAGGCATCGGAGAAGCAGGATGTGAAATTCCCTCCTGTCACTATTTCCGATTATCCGCGTTTCGCATACCGAGGAGCGCATCTCGACGTCAGCCGACACATGTTCACACTTGATTCGGTCAAGACATTCATCGACATGCTCGCCCTCCACAACATCAACCGCTTCCACTGGCATATCACAGACGATCAGGGCTGGCGTATAGAGATCAAGAGCCGTCCGTTGCTGACGGAACTCGGCTCTAAGCGCAACGGCACATGTGTCGGTCATGATTTCGATACTTCCGACTCCATTCCTTACGGTGGATTCTACACTCAGGAAGAAGCCCGCGAGATAGTGAAGTATGCGGCAGACCGTCATATCACAGTCATTCCCGAGATAGATATGCCCGGCCACATGCTCGGAGCATTGAGGGCATATCCCGAACTTGGCTGCACCGGTGGCCCGTATGAGGTATGGCAGCGCTGGGGCGTTAGCGAGGACGTGCTTTGCGCAGGCAATGATTCCGTACTTACATTTATCGACGACGTGCTCGGTGAGATAGTCGACATCTTCCCCTCTGAATACATCCATGTAGGTGGCGACGAATGCCCGAAGATCCGCTGGCAGGAGTGCGCCAAGTGTCAGGCCAAGGCTAAGGCTCTCGGCCTCAAGGAAGGTCCGAAAGGCACTGTAGAGGAGCAGCTTCAGAGCTATCTGATACATCATGCAAGCGATTTCCTCACTTCCCGCGGCCGCAAGATGATCGGTTGGGATGAGACTCTTGAGGGAGGACTTGCACCGGGCGCGATTGTAATGTCGTGGCGTGGCGAAGAAGGAGCCAAGGCTGCCGCACGCGAGGGTCATGACGCCATCATGACGCCTACAAACTACATGTACTTCGACTACTATCAGACTCTTGACCGCGAGGGTGAGCCGGATGCCATCGGCGGATATGTGCCTGTGGAGAAGGTCTATAGCTTCAATCCGACTCCCGACGACCTTACAGATGAGGAGAAGGCTCACATCATAGGTGTGCAGGCAAATCTTTGGACAGAATATATCCCCACCTTCAGCGGTGTGCAGTATGCCGAGTTGCCTCGTATGGCTGCACTGAGCGAAGTACAGTGGACCGCAGCCGACAAGCGCGACTATGAATCGTTCACAAAACGTATTCCGCAGCTTGCCGCCCACTATAAGGCAAACGGATACAGATATGCCACACATATCTTTAACGTGAATGGAAAGCTGACCCCAAATCCTGAAGGCCACTGCATGGACATCACATTCTCCACAGTAGACGATGCTCCTGTTTATTATACGACAGACGGGTCTGTCCCCACTGAATCATCGGCAAAGTACGAAGGTCCGTTCTCAGTGGACTCAACATGTGTGATCAAGGCCGTAGCCGTGCGTCCTGATGGCAATTCACGTGTCTTCACCGACAGTGTGTCCTTCAACAAGGCCACTTGCCGTTCGATCACACTCGCTTCACAGCCTCACTCCCGTTATGCCGATGAAGGTGCGCAGGCGCTTGTCAATGGTAAATTCGGCTCAGACAGCTTCACCGCCGGCAACTGGCTTGGCTTTGAGGGCAATGCGATGGATGCCACAATTGATCTCGGCGAGCCTGTCGAGGTATCGACTGTGACCGTGCGCTGCCTTATTGAACCTGATAGCTGGATATTCGACGCTACCGATATTACTGTAGAACTGTCGGCTGATGGCAAGACATTCACTACTGTGGCATCTGAGACTTATCCTGTCGATGGTCCCGGCACACGCGATATTCGCCTGCATAAATTCAACTTTGCCGCACAGTCGGCACGCTTCGTGCGTGTGAAGGCCGGCTGCGTTATGGAGATTCCTTCATGGGATTCGCGTGGCAAGGGTAAGCCCGGCTTCCTCTTTGTAGATGAGATCATGGTAGACTGATCAGGTCTGATCCGCGATACATAACTTTCAATCCCGGCCCTGTCCCTTGGTGGATAAGGCCGGGATATTTTTTTACAAGTTCTTAACTTACGCTAATACATCCTGCTTATAGACAAGATTCGGGTAAATTTGCGTAAATTTGCGCCTATGGAATTATCCGATCTTAATATCAAATTCTATACAGCAGCCCGCCGAAAGGCTGTGGAAAAGGCTCTTGGCGGTGATATTGTGTCTGATCCTCCGCGCTTCTGCGCCCTGGCAGGATCATCGCGGTCAATGCTGATTGCCAATATAGCCGCTTCCCAACCCGGGCCGATGCTTGTGGCAGGGCGTGACAGGGAAGATGCTGCGGCTCTGTATCACGACATCTCGCGCCTGATGGGCGATGAGGCTGTCGAACTGTTTCCTTCCGGCTATTCCCGTCATATCAAATATGCCACACCCGATGCGGAGGCTCAGATAAGACGTACGGAGGCTCTCAACCGCTACCTTTCAGATGAAGCCTTGAAGGTGATAGTTACCTATCCGGAGGCATTGGCAGAGAAAGTGATGGACCGTCATATGGCAGACAGCCAGACATTGACGCTGAGGACAGGAGAAGAACATGATCCGGAAGTAGTGACCGCATGGCTTCACGAACATGGCTTCACACAGGTGGATTATGTATATGAGCCAGGCACATATGCCAGGCGAGGATCTATTCTCGATATATTCGGATATTCGCATGAATTGCCTGTGCGTATCGACTTTTTCGGAGATGACATTGATTCGATCCGTACGTTCAATGTCGAGAACCAGTTGTCGGAACGCAGGCTTGAAACAGCTACAGTCTCGGTGAATATCTCCCGTGGAGACGGCGGAGGAATGTCGTTGCTCGAGTTTGTGGACAACGATATATTGATAGCTTCGGCGTCGCTGCGCGATCTGCTTTCAGACGTGCGCGCTACAGCTTGCGATACGGAACTGAGCCAGTCGGCTGCGGTCGATATAGAGGCTGATACTGACGCCCTGCAGCAACTTGTCGATTTCGATCGATTCGAAGCTTTGTTTGCCAAATGCCGGAGGTTCGAATTTACTGCGGCCGCCAAGGGAGCGTCCGATACGCGGACTGAGGTGGCATTCAATTGTTCTCCGCAGGGTACGTATAATTCCAATATACAACTGTTTACTGAATTTTTCGACAGATATGCCGAGGCCGGCTATAAAGCCGCTATCCTTTCCGACAACGCATCGCAGCTTGCAAGACTCAAGGAACTGATCGGCGGGCAGGACGGTGCGGCACGGTTTACGCCGGTATATCAGACACTTCACGAAGGTTTCGTCGATCACACGACTCATATGTGTGTGTTCACAGACCATCAGATATATAGCCGCTATCACCGTTGCGCCGATACGGACACAAGGGCGAGGGCAGGACGTGTGGCCCTGTCACTGAAAGAATTGAAGGCCATAGAGCCGGGCGATTATATTGTGCATGTGGATCACGGCATCGGGCGTTTCGGAGGTCTGGTGAGGACATCGGTCAACGGCACACCTCAGGAAATGATAAAGCTGGTCTATCAGAACGATGATATAATCTTCGTTTCCATCCATGCTCTGCACAAGCTTGCCAAATACAGAGGCAAGGAAGGTGTGCCCCCGAAGATCAGCAAACTCGGCACAGGCGCATGGAACAGGATCAAGGAACACACGAAATCCAAACTGAAGGATATTGCCCGCGACCTGATACGTCTTTATGCTGCACGACGCGAGAAAAAAGGCTATGCATTTTCTCCGGATTCGTATTTGCAGCATGAGCTGGAGGCATCGTTCATATATGAAGATACTCCCGATCAGCTTGAGGCCACAAAAGCCGTGAAAGCCGATATGGAGAGTTCAAGGCCGATGGACCGTCTCGTGTGCGGCGACGTAGGCTTCGGAAAGACTGAAATTGCAATCCGGGCGGCTTTCAAGGCTGCTACAGACGGAAAACAGACAGCCGTGCTTGTGCCGACAACAGTATTGGCATACCAGCACTACAATACTTTCAAGGAGCGTCTGAAAGATTTTCCGGTGAGGGTAGACTATCTCTCGCGTGCACGTTCCGCCAAGCAGACTCGCGAGATTCTTGCCGACCTTGAAGCCGGTAAGATAGATATACTGATAGGCACGCACAAGCTCATAGGCAAGACCGTTAAATTTCATGATCTCGGCTTGCTTATTGTGGATGAGGAACAGAAATTCGGTGTGGCAGTGAAGGACAAACTCAAGCAGATAAAGGTGAATGTAGATACATTGACCATGAGCGCTACTCCTATCCCGCGTACCCTTCAGTTCTCTCTCATGGGTGCGCGCGACCTTTCGTCGATCACAACACCTCCACCAAACCGTCATCCCATCATAACTACAGTAAGCTCTCTGAGCGACGATCTTGTAGCTGAAGCCGTGAACTTCGAACTGGCACGCAATGGTCAGGTATTCTTTATCAACAACCGCATAGAGGGACTATACCGGCTTGAGGAAATGATACATCGGGTAGTGCCGGACGCACGTGTCGCCGTAGCGCACGGGCAGATGCCCCCCGAACAGCTTGAACAGTTGATAATATCCTTTGCCGCACATGAATACGACGTACTGCTATCCACCACAATCATAGAAAGTGGTGTAGATATGCCTAATGTCAATACTATTGTGGTCAACAACGCGCAAAATTTCGGTCTCAGCGAGTTGCATCAGTTGCGCGGCAGGGTAGGCCGGTCGTCGCGCAAGGCATTCTGCTACCTTCTCGTTCCTCCGGAAGTGACGCTCACTCCGGTTGCACGACGCCGTCTGCAGGCCATTGAAAGTTTTTCTGAACTGGGCAGCGGCATACACATTGCCATGCAGGATCTTGACATCCGTGGTGCGGGAAATCTGCTCGGGGCTGAGCAGAGCGGCTTCATTGCCGACCTGGGCTATGAGACTTATCAGAAGATATTGAAAGAGGCTGTCATGGAACTCCGCAACGAGGAGTTTGCCGATGAATTCGCCGAAGCAAACAATGCCGAAGGCTCAGAAACGGAGTATGTCACAGACTGTGTGATAGAGAGTGATCTCGAACTGTTGCTGCCGGCCGATTATGTGCCGCAGGAAAGCGAACGGATCGCACTGTATCAGGAACTCGATGGTATCGACAGAGACAGCGATATAGAGGCATATGCGGGTCGTCTGCGCGACCGTTTCGGGCCTATACCGCCTTCAGCCGAGGAACTGCTGAGAGTACCGCGCATCAGGCGTATAGCCCGCAGGCTCGGTATAGAGAAAGTGGCGCTGAAGCAAGGTGTTATGTATACTTATTTTGTCGACGACACGAATATAGCCTACTACCAGTCGCCTATGTTCGGCAAGATGCTGAGTTATCTCCAGGCGCATCCCCGGCGGGTGAAGATCAGGGAAGTCAACCGTCGCCGTTCCTTTGCCATAGCCAATGTCCGCAGCACTGCCGATGCCGTGTCTATACTTGATGAGATAATGATGCTTCCTTCTGCTTAGAGATTACTAAATAAATTCTTAGTATCTTCTGTCAGACTATTTCAGAGAAGCATAGAGGGAGCAGCGAACGCACAGAGGGGAGTATGTATATCTCCTTTGCGCCGGCGAGAATGACCTTGACGTCAGCGCCTCCGAGAGTCTCGAATTCAAGCAGGCTCTGGCGGCATGCTCCGCAGGGGGAGATAGGCGATGAGATTTCTTCACCGGAGGTATCGCGCGCAGCAATGGCCAGTGTCACGAACTTGGCCTCAGGATAGCGCGAATGAGCATAGAATGCAGTAGTCCGTTCGGCGCAGGTTCCAGATGGATATGCGGCGTTCTCCTGGTTTGATCCGGTCACAACCTCGCCATTGTCGAGCAGCAAGGCCGCGCCTACCCTGAAATGAGAGTATGGTGCATAAGAACGTAATGTAGCCTCACGGGCGAGATCCACCAGATGACGGTCTGTCTCGTTCAGTTCTTCGTAGTTCGCTACTTCTATCGAGGTTATAATATCTTTTCGGCGCATGGTATGTCAATTTTAAGTGAGTGGATGCAAAATTAGCAATTTGGCCAGTAAAATAATCCTGTGAATGAGAAAATATTTGTAATTTTGTGCAGTATTAAGAGGTTGTTTAACAAGAATTTTCAAAAAGCCTCCAAGTAACCCCAAACTTATTATCCACAGATGATTGATAAGATAAACGCCCTCAAGGACCAGATTGCAGCACTTGCGGCCTCCAATGCCGACGAAGTAGAGGCCCTGCGAATAAAATATTTAAGCAAGAAAGGCGAGATTCCTTCGCTGTTCAACGATTTCCGTAATGTTGCGCCTGAAGACAAGCGTCAGGTAGGGCAGGCGCTCAACGAACTAAAGACTTTGGCTTCGGAGAAAATCAACCAGTTGCGTGAAGCGCTGGAAAACAGTGATGCCGGCGAGGGGCAGCTTGATCTTACACGTCCTGCATCACCCGTCCGCCTGGGCACGCGCCATCCGTTGTCGCTTGTCCGTGAGGAAATCATCGACATATTCCGCCGTCTTGGTTTCACAATCGCCGAAGGTCCGGAGGTTGAGGACGACTGGCATGTGTTTTCGTCGCTTAACTTCGCGGCAGATCATCCTGCACGCGATATGCAGGACACATTCTTTGTCAACCGTATGCCTGACGTATTGCTGCGCACACACACCTCGTCGGTCCAGAGCCGCGTTATGGAGAACAGCCGTCCGCCTATACGCATTATCTGTCCTGGCAGGGTCTACAGGAACGAGGCTATTTCGGCCCGTGCCCATTGCTTCTTCCACCAGGTAGAGGCGCTGTATGTTGACCGCAACGTGTCGTTTGCCGATCTGCGCCAGACCCTGCTCTATTTCGCAAGGGAAATGTTCGGACCAGATACCCAGATAAGGCTACGCCCGAGCTATTTCCCCTTCACAGAGCCATCGGCCGAGATGGATATTTCCTGCAATCTCTGCGGAGGCAAAGGTTGCTCTTTCTGCAAAGGTACTGGATGGGTCGAGATCCTTGGCTGTGGCATGGTTGACCCCAATGTGCTGGAAGCATGTGGTATAGATCCTAATGAGTATACCGGCTTCGCTTTGGGTATGGGGGTTGAACGCATAACCAATCTCAAATATCAGGTCAAGGACCTGCGTATGTTCTCGGAGAACGATGTACGCTTCCTCGAAGAATTTGAAAGCGCCCACTGATAAACTTTGTGCAGGATGACGCGCAAGCAGAGATACGAGGCTGTTGTCGCACGATTTAAGGAGATTATGCCTGTGGCTGAGACGGAGTTGAATTACTCGACACCGTTTCAGTTGCTTGTGGCCGTGATTCTTTCCGCCCAATGTACCGACAAGCGCGTCAATATGATCACGCCACCGCTGTTCGCAGCCTATCCGGATGCGGAAGCGTTGGCAGCGGCAGAGCCTCAGGAAGTTTTTGAATATATACGTAGCTGCTCTTATCCGAACAATAAGACAAAGAGTCTGTTGGGCATGGCCCGCAAACTCGTGTCGGATTTCTCGGGGCAAGTGCCTTCCGACATGGATTCGCTGCTATCGCTTCCCGGAGTAGGGCGCAAGACTGCCAACGTGATCCTTGCTGTCGTATTCGGCAAGGCTGCAATGGCTGTCGATACCCATGTGTTCCGCGTGAGTGAGCGCATAGGACTTACCACAAACAGTCCGAATCCACTTGCTACGGAGAAAACGCTGATGAAATATCTTCCTGCCGAAGATGTCCCGGATGCACATCACTGGCTTATCCTGCACGGCAGATATGTGTGCAAAGCCAGGAATCCGCAATGTGCTACGTGTGAGATCAGCGATCTGTGCCGTAAACATGAGCGAGATTTAAAACAAGCCGTCTCAGCGGCCGACCGCAACTGATGGATTCCACTTTTCTGTTCATAATAGAGGTACTCGGCACTATAGCATTCGCTATCAGTGGTATACGCTTGTCTGCTGCCCGCCATTTCGACTGGTTCGGTGCATATGTCGTAGGTCTGATCACGGCAATCGGTGGTGGTACACTCAGGGACGTCCTGCTCGATATACCGGTGTTCTGGATGCAGACTCCGATGTATCTTGCCGTGACGGGTATATCGCTATTGGTTGTCATACTGTTCAAGAGGGCTCTTGTGGGTGGAATGCGCACCTTGTTTTTGTTCGATGCCATAGGTCTGGCGTTGTTTGTCGTCATAGGTATACAGAAAAGTCTTGCCTGCGGTTATCCGATGTGGGTGGCCATTGTCATGGGTGTGATAACCGGTTCGTTCGGAGGTGTGGTGCGCGACATACTGATAAATGAGATGCCGCTGTTTTTCCGAAAGGATATATATGCCACGGCCTGTCTTTGTGGAGGTATGGTATATTGGTTGGCTGATATTGCAGGATTCTCGCCGGTTGTCCAGCAGATTGCGTGCGCAGTGGTCGTGATCGGGCTCAGGATGCTTGCTGTGCATTACAATTGGTCTCTGCCGATCCTTAAAGTCGATAATGATGATGAATTCAGGGAATAGTGCGCACCCGTTAGTGCAGTTGATCAAGTATGCACTTGTTGGAGTGATGAATACTTGTGTCACCCTGCTCACTATATTTATATGCAAATCATTGCTGGGGGTGAATCCATATCTGTCCAATGCCATAGGCTATGGCGTAGGAATCGCAAATTCATTTGTGTGGAACAGGGCATGGGTTTTCCGAGCTAAAGAAGGGCCATTGCACAGGCAGATCCTTTTGTTTGCTGCCGGTACGGGCGTGTGTTACCTGATTCAGTTGCTATGTCTGTATTTGCTCCTGGATATGACTTCTCTCGGAGACATGCAGTGGATAATACTTGGATTTACACTCAGCGGCTATGGTGTGGCCACGCTGATAGGAAGCGTTGTCTATACCGGAGTGAACTTTATTTATAACAAGCTGATTGCCTTCAGGGCATAGGAAATATTTCTGTGACCGAACACAGGTGGAGTACTTTCATTGCGATCATTGCAGGAGAGATCCATCCGCTCAGGGCGTCGGCCGATATTGATAGCGCCGCTATGTGAAGTTCTTGTCCGGTAACATCATTCCACAGATATATGTCGGCTGATGTGCCGCTACCCGGAATTATAGCCACGGCCTTGTTGTCGCGGACAGTGTGCAGTGCGGCCTCTCCGTGCACGATATTGATGGCTGACGGAAGCGATGGCTTGATGTGCGGGAATTGTCCGCATACAGCCTTTTCTATCTCAAGCACAATTGCATATATGCGCTCTGCAGCCGCTGCGAGCGATGTCGGGGTGCTGTCTTCCGGTTCGATAGAGCGTATACAGTCCCACCTGTCGCATACCGGCCCGTTGATGTTGTCGGGCGCGAGGTCGGTGTCTATTCTTATAGTGTAGGTGTAAAGTCCATATCCTGCCCCAATGCCGTAGGCTTTCATTTTCTCGGCTTTCCAATGCGAGAGGTCCTCCGGCAACGCGAGGCGGAATCCGACGCCGTTGCATCCGAATGATACTTCACCAGGCGCGCCTGTGGCCTTTACGATCACAGGAGGGGCTACATGGCGCAGGTGTGAGGCCTCGAGGCGGCGCTGTCCGGCGGCATGCACTGTGTTGAATGCAAGTTCCATTGTCTCCGGTAGCAGGAGCGGTCTGTAGTCGGGAGGAAAGATCACTGACATGGTAGTGATGCGTTTTTGGTTTGCAGGATTATTTGTCCCTGTCTATAATGTAGTCGAAGATCGACATGAATGCTCTTGTAACATCCGACTCCGTGAATGAGCCGATTATAGTTGCTGCTTCGTCGCGCAGGCGTTGCATCACCGCATATGAATAATCTATTCCGCCTGATGCTATTGCAAAATCTATAAGCTTGCGGATGTCGGCGTCGTTCAGATCCTCGGTACGCGACAGTTCGATCATCTGCTCGCGTTCGGGAAGCGTGGAATTTTTCAGGGCGTAGATGAGCGGAAGTGTGATTTTGCCTTCGCGGAGGTCATTTCCGACGGGTTTGCCTATCTGTGAATCGGATGCAAGGTAGTCGAATATGTCGTCCTTGATCTGGAAACACTCTCCCAGAAGTTTTGCGAAGTAAGAAAGTTTTCCGAGCCCTTCGCCGTCAGCTCCTACCGAGTAACATCCGATTCGTGCGCAGGCCACGAACAGGGAAGCTGTCTTCCGGTCGATTATTTCGAAATATGCCTCCTCTGTGATGGTGTGATACCTTGCGTTGTATATCTGGTCGAGTTCGCCTTGAGACAACAGTTTTCCAAGTTCGCTGATGGTCTCTATGATACGGATGTCGCCGGTCGAAATGGCTTGTTGCAAAGCTACTGACACGAAATAGTCTCCGATCAGAACTGCTATATGGTTGTCCCAGACACTGTTGACGGTGGGTTGTCCGCGTCTGAGTTTCGATTCGTCCACCACGTCATCGTGAATGAGAGATGAGTTGTGCAGCAATTCCACTGCGGCTGCGCCGGAGATAACGCGGGGGCTGACCTCGGAGAACATTTTTGCAGACAGCATGACGATAATGGGTCTGATCTGCTTGCCTACGACTTTCAGATAATTCTTTACAATTGTATTGATCAACGAGTTGGAAGACTCTAACTGTTCCTCTATGCGCTGGTTCAGCGCTTGAAGTTCATCGTGTATGGAATTCTGTATTTCCTCAAGAGTCGTCATGAAGCTCGTCTAAGAATTATATTGGTCAATTGTTTAATTTCGTGCAAAGTTAACAAAAAAGTTGTTTATCATAGCAATGCGATGCAAAATATAGGTAAATAATGACAGAGGGAGAGATCAAAGCCTTGACTCCCAGAAGTCGATAAACCTTTGCGCCACTACCTCGCAGCTATTGTGTTTTTCCACAAAAAGACGGCTCTCGTGTCCGATTCTGAGCAGTTCGGCGCTATCTGATGCAAGCCGGCTTATCTCCCTTACGGTAGCCTCATAGTCGAGAGGATCGGCGTTGATCACGGGACGCAGATCCTCCTCGCCGATGAATTGGTAGAATTCCGGTTCAGCGCCGCTTACAGCAGGAATTCCCATCGCCATCGGGAGCAGTGCATTCGTCGATGGTGTATATGAGTACAGTTGGTCGAGAGTGATGTGCGCTGATCTGAGGGTCTTCAGATACTCGGTGTAGGGCAGGTTTTCCACAATCGAGAGTGTACATCTGCCATTGCTGCAGTCTACCACGTCGCGTGCGATCCGTTCCAGTATGTCAGTCCCTTTCTCTGCGAGTCTGTCGGCGTGCCGGCCCAGAAATATGTTCACTGGGGAATCTTCACGCAGGTCCATCGCTCTGTACTGTATTGAATCCGTATCGATCGCGATGCCGCCGTAAGCGACTTTTTCGGCAGGCATATTGCGCAGACACACGAGTTGATACTCATACAGTGCGCTCACTGCACCGTCCACATTGTCGTACACATAGCTGCAGGTGTCTTTCAACTCCTGCGACATCCATATTTCCTCAACGTCGGGGCGTGCCTTTCTGTATGGTCCGTCCTGGCCGTTTATCTTCCATTCAGTGTAGCGCAACGGGCAGTCTTCAGCCAGACTCATCGACACATATCCGGTGTCGGCGGCCAGCGAAGTGAGCATCACCGATCCATTGCTCCTGCGCAATCGGTCGAACACGGTCCTGTTGCGTGATGGCTTGAGTTGCAAGAACATAGGTCCGGCTATCTGTACCACGTCGTAGCCGCTGATGCGCGAACGCAGAAGTGTCGATAGCCGCGCGTAGAGCAGAGCGCCTGATACTTTGCCGGGGCCTCGTCGTGATATGTCAATGTCGCGGGCTGTCTTCATCCATCCCGATCCCGCGGAAGCTACCGTCACGTTGTGTCCGAGGCGTCGGAGTCCCACGGCCAATGATGCATGGTAATTGCTTGCATCACCCATCAGAAGTATATTCATTCGAGCGCTTTTTTCAGTAGAAAACGTGGCTGTCGTGCAGGATATTGCGACGCTTTAAGAAATTTTATCATCGTGTGTAAAAACAGCCGGAAATGTTTGTGTATTAGAAAATTAATGACTAACTTTGCCGTGCTTTTAGGGCAGATTGTGTCTTAAAAGCAGCGCAATGTGCTGTTTGATAATGCTTTATGGCATGCGGCAGTCTTTGTGGAAGAAGTAAAATTGAATATCAACGATAAAAACAAACTAAAGTTTAACCAAAAGAACTAAGATGCCTACTATTCAGCAATTAGTAAGAAAAGGACGCGTGGCGCTTGAGGATAAGAGCAAGTCGCCCGCACTCAACGCTTGCCCTCAGCGTCGCGGCGTATGTGTGCGTGTGTACACCACTACCCCCAAGAAGCCTAACTCGGCTATGCGTAAGGTAGCCCGTGTGAGATTAACAAACGGCAAGGAAGTCAACAGCTACATCCCCGGAGAAGGCCACAACCTTCAGGAGCACTCTATCGTACTGGTGCGTGGCGGACGTGTGAAAGACCTTCCTGGTGTTCGTTATCATATCGTACGCGGCACACTCGATACAAGCGGAGTTAAAGACCGTATGCAGCGTCGCAGCAAGTACGGAGCCAAGCGTCCTAAGGCTGGTGCAGCCAAGAAGTAATCCGGCGGCATGATTGTCGTACGGGTGAAGTAACTGAACGCACCGCGAGATTAAAACAGATTTTTAACTCGTTTTTGAATTTTGGTAACGGCTCGGACCTCTGTGTCCCCAGCTTTTGATACCGACCAAGACGACAGGTTGAGTAAGCCGACGGTGAGAGAACCCAACGGCTGAAGAACGAAGAAGCAACCAAACAATCAAAAACAAAACTGATTCTAAACTAAAACATGAGAAAAGCAAAGCCTAAGAAGCGGGTGGTACTTCCCGATCCCGTCTTCAACGATGTGAGAGTGTCGAAGTTCGTAAATCATCTGATGTACGACGGCAAGAAGAACACTGCTTACACCATATTCTATAACGCACTTGAGACTGTGAAGTCGAAACTGCCCAATGAGGAGATGACAGCACTCGAGATCTGGAAAAAGGCTCTTGAAAACATCACTCCGCAGGTCGAGGTTAAGTCGCGCCGTGTTGGTGGTGCTACTTTCCAGGTTCCTACTGAAATCCGTGCCGACCGTAAGGAGTCAATCTCAATGAAAAACCTTATTCTCTATGCACGCCGTCGTGGTGGCAAGACTATGGCCGACAAGCTCGCTGCCGAAATCGTCGACGCTTTCAACGACCAGGGTGGTGCCTTCAAGCGTAAGGAAGATATGCACAAGATGGCAGAGGCTAACCGCGCCTTCGCTCACTTCCGTTTCTAATAAGCAAGACACCGAGTTTTTCATTGTTAAATATTTTGACATAATAAATCAATGGCAAAATCAGACGAACATCTTAAATATACACGCAATATCGGCATCATGGCCCACATCGATGCCGGCAAGACCACTACGTCCGAGCGTATTCTTTTCTATACCGGTCTGACCCACAAAATCGGTGAGGTTCACGACGGTGCCGCCACTATGGACTGGATGGAGCAGGAGCAGGAGCGTGGTATCACAATTACCTCCGCTGCTACAACTGCTTTCTGGAAGTATGGCGACGACAAATTCAAGATCAACCTGATCGACACTCCGGGACACGTCGACTTCACCGTTGAGGTGGAGCGTTCGCTCCGTGTGCTCGACGGTGCTGTGGCTACATTCTGCGCCGTAGGTGGTGTAGAACCTCAGTCAGAGACCGTATGGCGTCAGGCAGATAAGTACAACGTACCCCGTATCGGTTACGTTAACAAGATGGACCGCTCCGGCGCAAACTTCTTCGAAGTATGCCGTCAGTTGAAAGACATCCTTGGCGCAAACCCCTGCCCGATCCAGATTCCTATTGGTGCAGAGGAGACATTCAAGGGTGTTGTTGACCTCGTGCGCATGAAAGCTATTTTCTGGCACGACGAGTCTATGGGCGCTGACTATACATTAGAGGAAATTCCTGCAGGTCTTCAGGATGAAGCCGAGGAATATCGCGACAAGATGCTTGAGAAGATCGCTGAATTCGATGACGATCTTATGGCCAAGTACTTCGACGATCCTTCAACAATAACAGAAGATGAAATCCGCAAGGCTCTCCGCAAGGCTACTCTCTCTATGGAGGTTGTGCCTATGATCTGCGGTTCTTCTTTCAAGAACAAGGGTGTGCAGTGCCTGCTCGACAGCGTTTGCGCATATCTTCCCAGCCCGGTTGACTCTGGCGCTGTAGAAGGCCACGCAGTAGGTAATCCCGATCAGGTGGAGACTCGCGAGCCTTCGTCCGACGCACCTATGTGCGCGCTGGCGTTCAAGATCGCAACAGACCCCTATGTAGGCCGTCTGTGCTTCTTCCGCGTATACTCCGGCGATATCGAAGCCGGCAGCTATGTGCTCAATTCCCGTTCAGGCAAGAAGGAACGTGTATCCCGCCTGTTCCAGATGCACTCCAACAAGCAGAATCCTATGGAGAAGATCTCTTGCGGCGATATAGGCGCAGGTGTAGGTTTCAAGGATATCCGTACAGGTGATACCCTCTGCGCTGAGGATGCGCCTATCGTACTCGAGGCAATGGACTTCCCTGATCCCGTTATCGGTATCGCCGTTGAGCCTAAGACCCAGAAGGACCTCGACAAGCTCGGCGTCGGACTCCAGAAGCTTGCAGAAGAAGACCCGACATTCCGCGTACAGACCAACGAGGAGACTGGCCAGACAGTCATCTCCGGTATGGGCGAGCTTCACCTTGATATCATTATCGACCGTCTGCGCCGCGAGTTCAAGGTTGAGTGCAACCAGGGCCGTCCTCAGGTTACTTACAAAGAAGCCATTACAAAGCCTGTTGAACTCCGCGAAGTGTTCAAGAAGCAGACCGGTGGTCGCGGTAAATTCGCTGACATCATCGTACGCGTTGAACCGGTTGAAGAAGGTTTCGAAGGCAACCTGCAGTTCGTAGACGAGGTTAAGGGTGGTAATATCCCCAAGGAATTCATCCCCGCTATCCAGAAGGGCTTCACAAACGCCATGAAGAATGGTGTCCTCGCCGGCTATCCTGTAGAGCAGCTCAAGGTTACTGTTATTGACGGTAGCTTCCACCCGGTCGACTCCGACCAGCTTTCGTTCGAGCTCTGCGCGATCCAGGCGTTCAAGAAGGCTTCCGAAAAGGCAGGTCCTGTACTTCTCGAGCCTATCATGAAGATAGAGGTTGTTACCCCTGAGGAAAGCATGGGCGACGTGATCGGCGACCTTAACAAGCGTCGTGGTCAGGTTGAAGGTATGGAGACAAGCCGTTCTGGCGCACGCGTCGTGAAGGCTAAAGCTCCTCTGGCCGAAATGTTCGGCTATGTGACAGCTCTCCGTACTATCACCTCCGGACGTGCTACCTCTACAATGACATTCAGCCACTATGCTGAAGTGTCTTCATCTATTGCCAAGAACGTTCTGACCGAGTGCCAGGGCAGGGTAGATCTCTTAAAGTAAAATAGAAAAAGAATCAACAATATGAGCCAGAAAATCAGAATCAAACTCAAATCTTACGACCACAACCTCGTCGATAAGTCGGCTGAGAAAATCGTAAAGACTGTGAAGGCTACAGGCGCTGTGACAAGCGGTCCGATACCCCTGCCCACGCACAAGCGCATTTTCACCGTCAACCGTTCCACTTTCGTTAACAAGAAGTCGCGCGAGCAGTTCCAGCTCTCGTCGTTCAAGCGTCTCATCGACATCTACAACTCCACAGCAAAGACTGTGGATGCTCTGATGAAGCTTGAGCTTCCCAGTGGTGTGGAAGTTGAAATCAAGGTGTAATGACGATTCATATCACAGAAAGAAAATAAAACCAATGCATGCCGCGGCTCAAGCGGCCGCGGCATGCCAAACATAAAGAACACTCAAAACAATAAAAGAAATGCCAGGATTATTAGGAAAGAAAATCGGAATGACATCCGTTTTCAGTGCCGACGGAAAGAACGTTCCGTGCACTGTTATCGAAGTAGGTCCTTGCGTGGTAACTCAAGTGAAGACAGCCGCTACCGATGGCTATGATGCAATTCAGCTCGGCTTCCAGGCCCAGAAGGAAAAGCACTGCACCAAGCCCGAACTTGGCCACTTCAAGAAAGCTGGAGTTGACCCCCTGCGCCACTTGGCCGAGTTCAAGGGTTTTGACGGCGAATACAAAGCCGGCGACACCATTACAGTAGCTGATCTGTTCACCGACAGCGACTTCGTTGACGTTGTAGGTACCAGCAAGGGTAAAGGCTTCCAGGGTGTTGTGAAGCGCCACGGATTCGGTGGTGTAGGACAGACAACCCACGGTCAGCACAACCGTCTGCGTGCTCCCGGTTCAATTGGTGCTTGCTCGTATCCCGCGAAGGTATTCAAAGGCACACGCATGGCAGGCCAGATGGGCAACGAGCGCGTGACCATCCAGAACCTCCAGGTGCTGAAGGTCATCCCCGAGAATAATGTTTTGGTTATCAAGGGTTCTATCCCTGGTAGCAAAGGTTCAATCGTAGCAATCGAAAAGTAATGGAACTCGCAGTATATAACCAGCAAGGACAAGACACCGGCCGCAAGATCGAGCTCAATGACGCCGTTTTCGGCATCGAGCCCAACGAGCACGCCGTATATCTCGACGTTAAGCAGTATCTTGCCAACCGTCGTCAGGGTACACACAAGTCAAAGGAACGTTCTGAAGTGTCCGGTTCGACCCGCAAGCTTCACAAGCAGAAAGGTGGCGGCGGTAGCCGTATCGGCGATATCAACTCGCCCGTACTCGTCGGTGGTGGCCGTGTATTCGGTCCCCGTCCCCGCGACTATCGTTTCAAGCTCAACAAGAAGCTCAAGCAGCTCGCACGCCGTTCTGCGCTCAGCGCAAAGGCACAGGAAGGTCAGATCATCGTTATTGATACACTGACTTTTGACGAGCCGAAGACTAAAAATTTCGTAAACTTTGCTAAAAATCTCAAAGTAGAAGACAAAAAGCTCCTTCTCGTTTTAGCAGAACGGAATAATAACGTAACTTTGTCTTCACGTAATGTGCCGAACGTTCGACTGATGAACGCTTCGGATATCAACACGTATGCACTTATGGACAACAACGCCATCGTGCTGACCGAAGGCAGTGTCGAGATCATCAACAAACTTTAACCTTACAGGAGATCAAACACATCATGGATATAATGATCAAACCCATCGTGACTGAGAAGGCAACCCAGCTTACTGAGCGCCGCAACCAGTACACATTCAGCGTCTCCCCCGAGGCCAACAAGTACCAGATCAAGGCTCTGGTGGAGAAGCTCTACGGCGTCAAGGTCGTGAGCGTGAACACCGCGAACATGCGTGGCAAGAACAAGTCGCGCTGGACAAAGAGCGGACTGCTCCGCGGCAAGACCGAGGCCTACAAGAAAGCATACGTGACAGTAGGCGAAGGCCAAACCATCGACATTTTTAGCAACATTTAATAAGAAATGGCAGTAAGAAAATTCAAGCCCACAACCCCTGGGCAGCGTCACAAAGTTATCGGTGTGTTCAAAGGTACAATCACTGCTACCACACCGGAGAAATCTCTTACAGTCGGCAAGAAGGCTTCCGGCGGACGCAACGCCGAAGGCCACCTCACCACTCGTTACCTTGGTGGTGGACACAAACGTAAATACCGCCTCATTGACTTTAAGAGAACAAAGGACGGCATCCCCGCAGTAGTAAAGACGATTGAGTACGATCCTAACCGTTCGGCTCGTATCGCCCTTCTGTACTATGTGGACGGTGCCAAGGCTTACATCATTGCACCCAACGGCCTCGAGGTAGGTCAGACCGTCATGAGCGGTCCTGACGCAGCTCCCGAAGTCGGAAACGCACTCCCCCTGAGCAAGATCCCCGTGGGTACTGTAATCCACAACATCGAGCTCCGTCCCGGTCAGGGCGCCTTCATGGCACGTTCAGCCGGTACTTTCGCTCAGCTCGTATCTCGCGAGGGAGACTATGCAATTGTGAAATTACCCTCAGGCGAAACCCGCAAGATCCTCGCCGCATGCAAGGCCACCGTTGGCGTTGTAGGCAACAGCGAGCACTCTCTCGAACGGTCAGGTAAGGCCGGCCGCTCACGTTGGCTCGGACGTCGTCCGCGCAACCGTGGTGTAGTCATGAACCCTGTCGATCACCCAATGGGTGGTGGCGAAGGCCGCGCATCTGGTGGACATCCCCGTTCACGCAAGGGTCTGTACGCAAAGGGTCTCAAGACTCGTTCGCCCAAGAAGGCATCTTCGAAGTACATTATCGAACGTCGTAAAAAGTAATCTGAAACAAAAGCATAGTATATGAGTCGTTCACTTAAAAAAGGCCCATTTATCAGCGTCAAGCTCGAGAAGAAAGTAGCCGATATGGAAGCATCGGGCAAGAAGGCAGTCATAAAGACCTGGAGCCGCGCCTCCATGATTGCCCCCGAATTCGTCGGTCACACCTTCGCAGTGCACAACGGCAACAAGTTCATCCCCGTCTACGTGACCGAGAACATGGTAGGTCACAAGCTCGGTGAATTCGCAGCCACCCGCACTTTCCGCGGCCACGCCGGCAATAAGAAAAAATAATGGCAGGGCCCTGTGATCCAAACAATCCATTAAGACAAAAAACAAAGACACAACACTACAATGGGTGTAAGAAAAAGAACAACAGCCAATAACCGCAAGGAGGCCCAGAAGCATATTGCGTTCGCAAAGCTTACGAACGTGCCCACCTCCCCCCGCAAGATGCGCCTTGTCGCCGACATGGTGCGCGGCAAGGAAGTGTTCCGCGCTCTGGGTATTCTGAAATTCTCAAATAAAGAGGCTGCCGCTCGCCTCGAAAAGCTCCTCAAGTCGGCAATCGCCAACTGGGAAGCAAAGAATGAAACCACAGCACAGGACGGAATGCTTTACATCAGCACTATCTATGTAAACCCCGCTCCTATGCTCAAGCGTCTGCGTCCCGCGCCCCAAGGCCGCGGATACCGCATCCGCAAGCGTGCCAACCACGTGACTATTATCGTAGACACAATCGACAATAACGTTAAAAAAGAGGACTAAATCATGGGACAGAAAGTAAATCCAATCAGTAACCGTCTTGGCGTGATCCGTGGCTGGGATTCCAACTGGTACGGCGGCAAGAAGTACGGCGACACACTGCTGGAAGACTCCAAGCTCCGCAAGTACCTCAACGTGCGTCTGGCCAAGAGCAGCGTTTCGCGCATCGTTATTGAGCGCACCCTCAAGCTCATCACCATCACAGTATGCACATCCCGTCCCGGCCTTATCATCGGCAAGGGTGGCGCTGAAGTGGAGAAGCTCAAGGAAGAACTTAAGAAAATCACCGACAAGGACGTCCAAATCAATATCTTCGAGGTAAAGCGCCCTGAACTCGACGCACAGATCGTAGCATCTACAATCGCACGTCAGATCGAGGGTAAGATCGCATACCGCAGGGCCATCAAGATGGCTATCGCCGCCACAATGCGTGCCGGCGCCGAGGGTATCAAGGTGCAGGTCGCAGGCCGTCTCAACGGCGCTGAAATGGCCCGCAGCGAGATGCTCAAGGAAGGCCGTACTCCCCTCCACACACTGCGTGCCGACATCGACTACGCTCTGGTGGAAGCCCACACAAAGGTAGGTGTGATCGGCGTTAAGGTATGGATCTGCCGTGGCGAAGTTTACGGCAAGCGTGATCTCGCCCCCTCTTTCACCGCCGCTGGTGCTAAGGAAGGTCGTGGAGCAGGCAACAACGGTCAGCGCGAGCGCCGTGGCCGTGGATTCCGCAACGCGAAAAACAACAACCGTTAATCAAGAAAATTGACTTAGACTCCTATGTTACAACCTAAGAAAACCAAATTCCGCCGTTCGCAGAAAGGCCGCATGAAGGGAATCGCCCAGCGCGGCAACCAGTTGGCCTTCGGCTCGTTCGGAATCAAGACTCTGGAATCCAAGTGGATTACCGGTCGTCAAATAGAGGCAGCACGTATCGCTGTGACACGCTATATGCAGCGTCAGGGTCAGATCTGGATCCGCATATTCCCGGACAAACCCATCACCAAGAAGCCGGCCGAAGTCCGAATGGGTAAAGGTAAAGGTAATCCCGAAGGCTTCGTTGCGCCTGTAACTCCGGGCCGTATCATCATCGAGGTAGAAGGCGTTTCCTACGATATCGCAAAGGAAGCACTCCGCCTGGCAGCCCAGAAGCTCCCCGTCACAACAAAGTTTGTAGTTCGTCGCGACTACGACCCCACTCAAAACGTGTAATTAAGCCATGACCAAAGCAGAAATTAAAGAACTCAGCACCCAGGACCTCCGTGACCGCCTGGAGCAGATGGAGCAAGAATATCTCCAGCTCAAAGTCAACCACTCCGTGTCTCCTGTTGACAACCCCGCTAAGATCACGGCAGACCGCAAGATGATTGCGCGTGTGAAAACCGAGCTTCGTCAGCGCGAACTTAACAACAATTAATTTCCCCAACAATGGAAAAGAGAAACTTACGAAAAGAACGTATCGGGGTTGTATCGTCCAACAAGGGTGACAAGTCAATCACCGTCACCATCAAGTGGAAGGAGAAGCACCCTATCTACGGCAAATTTGTCAACAAGACAAAGAAATATCACGCCCACGACGAAAACAACGAATGCTCGATCGGCGACACCGTACGCCTGATGGAGACCCGTCCTCTGAGCAAGACAAAAAGATGGAGATTAGTAGAAATCATCGAAAAAGTTAAGTAATCCAGAATTATGATACAGACTGAAACCCGTTTGACTGTGGCCGACAACTCCGGTGCGAAGGAAGCCCTTTGCATCCACGTTCTCGGCGGAACAGGCCGCCGCTACGCTTCAGTAGGCGACATAATCGTCGTCTCTGTAAAGAGCGTTATCCCCGGCAGCGATGTTAAAAAAGGCACAGTGTCCAAGGCGGTAGTCGTCCGCACTAAGAAGGAGATCCGCCGTCAGGACGGGTCATATATCCGTTTCGACGACAACGCATGCGTGCTGCTCAACAATGCAGGTGAAATCCGCGGAACCCGTATCTTCGGTCCGGTTGCCCGCGAGCTCCGCGCTACAAACATGAAAATCGTCTCCCTCGCCCCCGAGGTACTGTAACCGCTGTATAACCCTTAACAGATCAAACGCAAAATGAACAAGCTTAACATCAAGAAAGGCGACAACGTTATAGTACTCGCCGGCGACGACCGCGGCAAGACAGGCCGTGTCCTCTCGGTGCAGATTGAAAAGCAGCGTGCAATCGTAGAAGGCGTCAACATCGTCTCCAAGAGCACAAAGCCCTCCGCCAAGCATCCGCAGGGCGGAATCGTGAAGATCGAAGCACCCATCCATGTGTCTAACCTCGCACTTATCGACCCCAAGACCGGCAAGCCCACCCGCGTGGGATACAAGATCGGTGAAGACGGCAAGAAAGTACGAATCTCAAAAAAATCAGGAGAGGAGATTAAGTAATGAGCACTACTCTGCAAAAAGACTATAAGGAGCGCATTGTCCCCGCTCTGGAAAAAGAGTTCAACTATACCACCGTAATGCAGGTGCCCCGTCTTGAGAAGATCGTCATCAATCAGGGTCTGGGCGCTGCCACACAGGACAAGAAACTGATCGAGACATCAATCAACGAGCTTTCTGCCATCACCGGCCAGAAAGCAGTCGCTACCCTCTCGAAGAAGGATATCTCCAACTTCAAGGTGCGTAAGAAGATGCCCATCGGCGTGCGCGTGACACTCCGTCGCGACAAGATGTATGAATTCCTGGAGCGCCTCATCCGTGTGGCACTTCCCCGTATCCGCGATTTCAAGGGTATCGAGGGCAAGCTCGACGGACGTGGCAACTACACACTCGGCATCACCGAGCAGATCATCTTCCCGGAGATCAACATCGACAACATCAACAAGCTCATGGGCATGAACATCACCTTCGTGACATCGGCCAACACCGACGAAGAAGGATACGCGCTGCTCAAGAAATTCGGCTTACCTTTTAAAAACGCTAAATAAGACATCATGGCAAAAGAATCAATGAAGGCCCGTGAGGTGAAGCGTGCTAAACTCGTGGCCAAGTATGCTGCCAAGAAGGCAGCCCTCAAGGCAGCCGGCGACTACGAGGCACTGCAGCTTCTGCCCAAGAACGCTTCCTATGTACGCCTGCACAACCGTTGCTCAATCACCGGTCGTCCCAAAGGCTACATGCGCCAGTTCGGCATCTCACGCATCCAGTTCCGCGAAATGGCCTCCGCAGGCCTCATCCCCGGCGTGAAGAAAGCTTCCTGGTAAGCAGCGCCTTCTACGCAACAAAACAGCGAGTATTAAATATTGTTGGGAAACTCCCAATCAATTTAAACAACAATAACAATGACAGATCCCATAGCAGATTATCTGACAAGATTGAGGAACGCTATCAAGGCCAACCACCGCGTTGTGGAAGTGCCCGCCTCAAACTTGAAGAAAGAGATCACAAAGATTCTCTTCGAACAAGGCTATATTCTTAATTACAAGTTTATAGAGGGTGAAACCCCCGCCGGCGTAATCAAGATTGCCCTGAAGTACGATCCCGTTGACCGCGTCAACGCCATCAAGGACCTCAAGCGTGTTTCCCGCCCCGGTCTGCGTCAGTACACAGGCTACAAAGATATGCCCCGAGTGTTAAATGGTTTAGGCATCGCCATCATCTCCACCTCAAAGGGTGTGATGACCAACAAGAAGGCTGCAGAGCTCAAGGTTGGTGGCGAAGTCCTTTGTTACGTATACTAATTCGATAGGAGGAAATACACATGTCAAGAATAGGTAAAGCTCCCATTGAGATTCCAGCAGGCGTGACCGTAACAGTATCGCCCGAGAATCTTGTTACCGTAAAAGGACCTAAAGGCACTCTCACCCAGCAGGTAAACACAGACCTGACAGTAAGCATCGAGGATGGACACATCCACGTGACCCGTCCCAGCGATGATCGCGAGCACCGCGCTCAGCACGGCCTCTACCGTGCGCTTCTCCACAACATGGTTGTCGGTGTTTCCACCGGTTATCGCAAGGAGATGGAGCTCGTAGGTGTAGGTTATCGCGCTACTGCAACTGGCCAGGTGCTCGAACTCGCACTCGGCTTCTCTCACGCCATCTATATCAAGATGCCGCCGGAAGTTAAGGTCGAGGCAAAGAGCGAACGTAACAAGAACCCCCTCATCATCCTTGAAAGCGACGACAAGCAGCTCCTTGGACAAGTATGTGCCAAGATCCGCTCGCTCCGTAAGCCTGAACCTTACAAGGGCAAGGGTATCAAGTTTGTCGGCGAAGTTATCCGCCGCAAGTCCGGCAAGTCAGCTGGCGCTAAATAAATTTTAAAGTAGACGCATATGTTTTCCAAAATAGAAAGAAGAAACAAGATCAAAGCCCGCATCCGCGGTAAAATCTCCGGCACTGCCGAGCGTCCGCGCATGACTGTCTTCCGTTCGAACAAGCAGATCTATGTCCAGCTCATTGATGACCTGGCCGGCAAGACTCTCGCCGCTGCTTCGTCGAAGGGTGTGGAAGAGGGCACAAAGACCGAGATTGCAGCCGTAGTAGGCGCAAACATTGCCAAGAAAGCTCTCGAAGCCGGCATCACCGAAGTAGTATTTGACCGTAACGGATACCTCTTCCACGGTCGTGTTAAATCCCTCGCCGACGCAGCTCGCAACGGCGGTCTTAAATTCTAAACCCACATGGCAACTAGAAACAACAGAGTAAAATCGACCAACGATATCGAACTCAAAGATCGCCTCGTGGCCATCAACCGTGTTACCAAAGTGACCAAGGGTGGCCGTACATTCACCTTTGCCGCTATTGTGGTTGTTGGTGATGAGAAGGGCATCATTGGCTGGGGCCTCGGAAAGGCCAACGAAGTGCAGGCCGCTATCGCCAAGGGCGTAGAGGCTGCAAAGAAGAACCTTATCCGTGTGCCTGTCCACAAAGGTACCATACCTCACGAGCAAGTTGCCAAGTTCGGCGGCAGCCGCATCATTCTCAAGCCCGCATCCCACGGTACTGGTGTTAAAGCCGGTGGCGCTATGCGTGCAGTGCTCGAGAGTGTAGGCATCACCGACGTGCTTGCAAAGAGCAAGGGTTCTTCCAACCCCCACAACCTCGTGAAAGCCACGATCGCCGCTCTCGGCGAAATGCGTTCACCTGCCCAGGTAGCGCAGAACCGTGGTATCTCTGTCGAACAAGTATTCAAAGGCTAAGGCCCTTTTTTCTCCAACAATGGCACAGATAAAAATCAAGCAGATAAAGAGCCGTATCAACTGCCCGGCAGTGCAGAAGCGCACTCTCGACGCACTCGGCCTCAGAAAAATGAATCACGTGGTTGTCCATGAGGACAATCCCTCAGTGATGGGAATGGTAACAAAAGTACGTCACCTGGTAGAAGTGACAAAAGCTTAAAAAATACACAGAACACTATGGATTTAAGTAATTTAAAGCCTGCTGTCGGCTCCACACACTCCAAGACCCGCGTGGGTCGCGGAGCCGGCTCCGGTAAGGGTGGAACTTCTACCCGTGGTCACAAGGGTGCGAAGTCGCGCTCAGGCTACAGCCGCAAGATCGGTTTCGAAGGCGGCCAGATGCCTCTGCAGCGTCGTCTTCCCAAATTTGGCTTCAAGAATATCAACCGTGTAGAGTATAAGGCTATCAATCTTGATCTGATTGACGCTCTTGCTCAGGCGAAGAATCTCGAGACTGTAGGTCTGGAGCAGCTTCGCGAGGCCGGATTCATCAACAAGCGTCAGCTTGTGAAGATCCTTGCCAACGGCAGTCTCTCACGTGCTGTGAACGTGGAAGCCAATGCATTCTCCGCAGCTGCCCAGAGTGCGATCGAAGCAGCAGGTGGAACCACAAAAAAAGTATAACCACTCCTCATGAGATTCGTACAAACATTAAAGAACATTTGGACAATCGAAGAGCTGCGCAAGCGCTTGCTCATAACACTCTTTTTGGTATTGATATACCGATTAGGGTGTTATGTGGTATTGCCCGGCATCTCGGCCCAGGCCATTGCCGACCTTACCAACTTTACAAACAAGAGCGGACTAATGCAGCTCCTCGACATGTTCTCCGGCGGTGCCTTCTCCCAGGCCTCGATCTTCGCGTTGGGTATCATGCCCTACATTACTGCATCAATCGTGATACAGTTGCTCGGCATGGTGCTTCCTTCGTTCCAGAAGATGCAGCGTGAGGGAGAGAGCGGACGCCAGAAGCTCAACCAGTACACCCGTTATCTGACAGTTGCGATCCTGTGCATGCAGGCTCCTGCCTATCTGGCAAACCTCAACTATCAGATGTCGCAGGCCAGCATGCATCTCGGAGTCTGGCAGATTGTATATCTGACAATTATCCTTGCAGCAGGCTCGATGTTCATCATGTGGCTGGGCGAGCGAATCACAGACCGCGGTATCGGCAACGGTATCTCCTTCATCATCCTTGTGGGTATCATAGCACGTCTGCCCCAGGCATTGCTCTATGAGTTCACAAGCCGTCTGCCCGGAAGCTCGGGCACAGAAGGTGGTCTCGTGATGTTCATCATCGAGGTAGTGCTGCTGTTCGCCGTCACTATCGGTGCTGTGCTGCTCGTGCAGGGCACTCGCAAGATCCCCGTGCAGTATGCTAAACGTATTGTGGGCAACCGCCAGTATGGAGGCGCCCGTCAGTACATCCCACTGAAAGTGAACGCTGCCGGTGTTATGCCCATCATCTTCGCTCAGGCGTTGATGTTCATTCCTCTGCTTTTCGCCGGATTCAACCCCGACGGAACAGGTTTCTGGGCATCTTTCACCAACGTGAACAGCTTTGCCTATAACTTCGTTTACTTCATCATGATCGTGGCCTTCACCTACTTCTATACCGCTATCACAGTGCGTCCCACTCAGATGGCTGAAGACATGAAGCGCAACAACGGTTTCATTCCCGGAGTAAAGCCCGGTAAGAAGACAGCCGAATACATCGACACGATCATGTCGCGCATCACCCTGCCCGGCTCACTGTTCCTCGGAGTCGTTGCCATCCTGCCCGCATTCGCCCGCATGTTTGGCATCAGCCAGAACTTCGCCCAGTTCTTCGGCGGCACATCGCTGCTGATTATGGTCGGAGTTGTGCTTGACACACTCCAGCAGATCGAAGCTCACCTGATGATGCACCACTACGACGGTCTGATGAAGGAAGGCAAGATCAAAGGCCGCACCACCGGCAGTGCCTATTGATGAGACTCATTAACTGAACATTTACCAGATAAGTCAACGCTTCAAATAGCTTCGCTAAAGAATGATCTATCTTAAAACCCCGGAACAAGTACAGCAGATGCGCACCTCGGCAGACCTTGTGTCTCGCACATTAGGTGAGGTAGCGCGCTGGATAGAACCGGGAGTGACCACACACCGCCTCGACACCATTGCCCGTGAATTCATTCAGGACAATGGTGGCCGGCCGGCGTGTCTTGGTTACGGAGGCTTCCCGGGCACATTGTGCATTGAAGTCAACGAGACAGTGGTTCACGGATTTCCTTCCACCTACACACTGCGCGAGGGCGATATAATCGGCATCGACACAGTTGTGGAGAAGGATGGTTTCATGGGTGACTCCTGCTATACATTCGCAGTCGGAGATGTGGACGCAAAAGTTATGGACCTGCTGCGCACAACAAAAGAAGCCCTCTATGTAGGCATCGAAGCCTGCCGCGAGGGAAAGCGCATCGGAGATATTGCCAATGCAGTGCAGACCTATTGCGAGGCGCGCCATTATACTATAGTCCGTGAGATGTGCGGACATGGTATCGGACGCGACATGCACGAAGACCCCGAAGTCCCCAACTACGGCCGACGCGGAACCGGTCCGGTGATACGCAACGGAATGGTAATCTGTATAGAGCCGATGGTGAACATGGGTAGCCGCAATATAGTGATCGAAGGAGATGGATGGACATGCCGCACACGCGACCGTAAGCCATCAGCACATTATGAGCACACTCTTGCGGTACTTGACGGCGAAACCCACGTGCTGACAACTTTCGACTACATAAAGGAAGCCCTCGGCGACAGATTCATTTAACAGCGAAAATTTATAAGCAAACAACCTATATGGCAAAACAGACAGCAATAGAGCAAGACGGTGTGATCGTGGAAGCGCTCTCAAACGCAATGTTCCGTGTCGAGCTTGAGAACGGGCATCAGATCATAGCCCACATCTCAGGCAAGATGCGCATGCATTACATCAAGATTCTTCCCGGCGACAAGGTCAGGGTGGAGATGTCTCCCTACGACTTGTCGAAGGGCAGGATAGCCTTCCGCTATAAATAAGCATCAAAACAGACGACAATACATCATCCCCAACAATACTAAAAGACATGAAAGTAAGAGCTTCTGTAAAAAAACGCACCCCCGACAGCAAGATTGTGCGTCGCAAGGGTCGCCTCTACGTGATAAACAAAAAGAATCCTAAGTATAAACAGCGTCAAGGATAATATTTTTTGTAACTTTGCAAACGCAAAAAATAAAAGCTAAAAATATATGGCAGTAAGAATCGTGGGAGTTGACCTCCCCCAGAACAAAAGAGGTGATATCGCCTTGACTTATATCTTCGGCATCGGTCGCAGCGCCGCCAAGAGCATTCTTGAGAAAGCAGGCGTGGCTGGCGACATCAAGGTTAAGGACTGGACTGATGCCCAGGCCGCCAAGGTGCGTGAAGTGATCGCCGCCGACCACAAGGTAGAAGGCGACCTCCGCAGCGAGATCCAGCTCAACATCAAGCGCCTTATGGACATCGGTTGCTACCGTGGCATCCGTCACCGTATCGGTCTGCCCGTGCGCGGCCAGTCTACCAAAAACAACGCCCGCACCCGCAAAGGACGCAAGAAAACCGTTGCTAACAAGAAGAAAGCTACTAAATAATAACAAATTATGGCAAAAAAGACAGTCGCAGCAAAGAAGAGAAACGTTAAAGTCGGCGCAGATGGCCAGCTTCACGTACACTCATCTTTCAACAACATTATTGTGTGCTTAGCCAACAGCGAAGGTCAGGTGATCTCCTGGTCGTCGGCAGGCAAGATGGGCTTCCGTGGCTCTAAGAAAAACACTCCTTACGCAGCGCAGATGGCTGCTCAGGATTGCGCCAAGGTGGCCTATGATTTAGGTCTGCGCAAAGTGAAGGCATATGTCAAGGGTCCCGGTAACGGCCGTGAGTCTGCTATCCGTACAATCCACGGAGCAGGTATCGAAGTGACCGAGATCATCGACGTGACTCCGCTGCCCCACAACGGATGCCGTCCTCCCAAAAGAAGAAGAGTATAATCCGCACCCTCATGGTAATGCCTTGGGGCATGCCTGAAGCGAGGGATGATACATACGGGCGCATGAAGCCCGGCAGAGGCAACCTTTACCTCCTACACAATCTTTCTTTTAGTACATTTACTTTTCTTTAAAAACGGCGAGGCATGTCTCTCATCTGCCGGTCAGATGAAGAAGTCAGGACGATTCCAGAGTCCCGTACGGTAGACGTTCGCGGAGCATTGAATGTGAATAGACCATATTTATCACCTCTCTATGGTCGCGGCTGCACTAAGATGCCCCTCACTGCCGGCAGGAAAAAACTCCGGACGTCGCGGTCTCTATCCGCCACGAGTCCGATAAACCTTGCCACCAATCAATTCTAACAGCAAAACAAAATGGCTAGATACACAGGTCCTAAATCCAAAATCGCCCGTAAGTTCGGCGAGCCTATCTTCGGCGAAGACAAAGTTCTTGCCCGCAAGAATTTCCCCCCGGGCCAGCACGGACAGAACAAACGCCGCAAAACCTCTGAATACGGTGTTCAGCTGCGCGAGAAGCAGAAAGCAAAATACACCTACGGCGTGCTGGAAAAACAATTCCGCAACCTTTTCAAGAAAGCATCCTCTCTTAAAGGTATTACCGGTGAGATCCTGCTGCAGCTTCTTGAGCAGCGTCTCGACAACGTAGTATATCGTCTGGGTATAGCACCCACACGTGCTGCAGCCCGTCAGTTGGTGCTCCACCGTCACATCACCGTCAACGGTGCAGTTGTGAACATCGCTTCTTATGAAGTGAAGCCCGGCGACGTAGTTGGCGTGCGTGAAAAGAGCAAGTCTCTTGAAGTGATCGCAGACGCGCTGGCAGGTTTCAACCACAGCAAATATCCCTGGATCGAGTGGGACGAAAGCGTAAAGGCCGGCAAGCTGCTGCATGTACCGGCTCGCGAAGACATCCCCGAGAATATCAAGGAGCAGCTCATCGTCGAGTTGTATTCTAAGTAATAAATCAATAAAACCACACAAGATCCATGGCTATTTTAGCTTTCCAAAAACCCGACAAGGTCCTCATGTTGGAAGCCGACAACTTCTTCGGCAAGTTTGAGTTCAAACCCTTGGAACCGGGCTATGGTATCACCGTGGGCAACGCACTTCGCCGCGTACTTCTGTCGTCGCTCGAAGGCTTCGCGATCTCGTCGATCAAGATTGACGGGGTAAAGCACGAATTTGATACCATCCCCGGAGTTAAGGAAGATGTGACGAACATCATCCTTAATCTCAAGAAAGTAGATCTCAAGCAGACTACCGAAGACACCGACTTCGAGCGTGCTACTATAACCGTTTCGGGCCAGGAGGTGTTCACGGCCGGTGACATAAGCAAGGAACTCTCAGGATTCGAGGTACTCAATCCTGAACTTGTGATCTGTCATTTGGATCCTACGGCAAGCTTCACCATCGTACTGACCATCAACAAGGGTCGCGGATGGGTTCCGGCCGACGAAAACCGTGCGCTCAGCGACGATGTCAACGTATTGGCCATCGACTCTATCTATACACCTATAAAGAATGTGAAGTACGCAGTCGAGAACTTCCGTGTCGACCAGAAGACCGACTACGACAAGCTCACTCTCGAAATCACAACCAACGGCTCGATCCTTCCCAAGGACGCGCTGAAGGAAGCCGCCAAGATTCTCATCTATCACTTCATGCTGTTCTCCGATGAAAAGATCTCTCTCGAGACCACAGAGACAGACGGCAATGAGGAATTCGATGAAGAAGTGCTCCACATGCGACAGTTGCTCAAGAGCAAGCTTTCGGACATGGACCTTTCTGTCCGTGCGCTGAACTGCCTCAAGAGCGCAGAAGTGGAGACTCTGGCCGAGCTCGTTGTTTTCAACAAGACCGACCTTCTGAAGTTCCGCAATTTCGGAAAGAAGTCTCTTACAGAGCTTGACGAACTGCTTGCCAACCTGAACCTCTCGTTCGGAATGGACATTTCAAAGTATAAATTAGATAAAGAGTAATATACAACGATGAGACACAATAAGAAATTCAATCACCTTAGCCGCAAGAAAGCTCACCGCGACTCTTTGCTTGCCAACATGACCATCTCGCTGATCATGCACAAGCGCATCTTCACCACGCTGGCAAAGGCAAAAGCTCTGCGTATGTACGCTGAGCCTCTGATCAATCGTGCTAAGGAAGATACGATGGCAAACCGTCGTCTGGTGTTCTCCTACCTGCAGAACAAGTATGCTGTGACCGAACTGTTCCGCGAAATCTCTCAGAAGATCGCTGACCGTCCCGGTGGCTATACACGTATCCTCAAGACCGGCAACCGTCTGGGCGACAACGCCAAGACCTGCTTCATCGAACTCGTTGACTACAATGAGAACATGCTGAAGGCTTCTGCCGATAAGGATTCTAAGAAGACACGACGCTCACGACGCAAAGCAGCCCCCAAAGCTGAAGCTTCTGCGCCCGAGGCTCCTGTTGCAGAAGAAAAAGCCGCTGAATAAGCAAGATCCATAGAGATCATAAGATATGACGCCGTGCCTCGATTGAGGTGCGGCGTTGTTTTATAAGGTTATTTTAGGATGCTACTCTGAATCTTGGTATGTAAATCTGAGTCTTTGGCTGCAAAATGTATGGTCAATTGCTGAATTTAATGCCAAATTGATGAAAAAATTGTAAAAATCACTAATTTATAGTAGATGTAGACATTTTAAGTGATTATTAAAAGTTATCTTTGCATCTGAAAAACCGGTATAGAATTTAAACTAATCTTCAATATACAATTTCAAAATGGTAAAAACTTTACGCACATTTCTCTGCGGACTTATTGTGATGCTTGGTCTTACCGGTTCTGCCTCGGCAGAAGTGACCACAGTGCTTTCCGCCGATTTCTCGATTTTGGTAAAGGGATCTCCGGAATCTCCCGTGTCCATCACGTCCTTAGGCTCTATCTACGATAGGGTATTCTCCGGATATTTCGCTAACAAAGGCTATGAGGCAGGTGGTGCGCTCCTTATCCAGGATGGCGGCTATATGTCCATGCCGAGCAAGAATCTTTCTGCCAACGGTGGTGTCTTCAAGGTCATACTTGAAGTAAAGGCTAACGACGATATGGGCGCGTTCACTTTCCAGGCAGGATACTCGACCCGAGTTACTGAATATTTGTACGACAGCGAGTGGCATACAGTGGAGATGATGCTCAATGGCGGAACATCCTACACGAGCCTGCGCCTCGAACCCTTCCTCTGCGCATCCGGACTTCTGGTCAGGAAGGTAACGATTCAGCAGTCTCCTGAATTCCTTGTTGCGCCTACAGCCCAGCAGCCGATAGTCGCTACAGCCACATCGTTCACAGCCCGTTGGAAGTCTGTGACAGGAGCTACCGCGTACTTCCTCGATGTATATAGCTATAATGGGGATGATAAGGAATATGTTATCGAGAATGAGAATGTAGGAAATGTCACATCGAAGGCTGTGAGTGGTCTTGATGCATCAAAGACTTACTACTACGTGGTACGTTCAACAAATGGAGAGGCTGTATCGGATAACTCTAACGAGATCCGTGTTGTGCCTGTTCTGACCACAATCGCTACTCCTTCCAATGTATCGGTTTCTGCTGAGCAGGATGGTGCATACACAGTGACATGGGATGCAGTAGAAGGTGCTTATGAATATATCGTAGCCATAATGCGTAACGAAATCACCAAGGAAGACGGCGAGGCCGCTGTGCTTTCAGAGGACTTCGCCGGTCTGACTGCGGGAACAATCACAAGCCTTGAGTATATCTATGACCGTCATCTTGCAGTGTTGCATGCACCCGGATGGACCGGATACAACATGGCCTGCGCTTCCGGAATTTTCGCATTCGCGCCTTATGGCGATGGTAGCTGGGTGGCTACTCCCGAGCTTGACCTGACAGCCAATTCCGGCAATGTGAAGGTGTCGCTTAACCTCGGCGCCGGCAATTTCGGATCATTCGTGACTACCGAGAGTGTTACTGTGCAACTGATTGAGGAGGGCGACGATGAAGATACCGTTATCTCGGAAAAAACAGTCAACATCAATAAGTCCGGCTTCAATAGATATGATGTTGATCTTACCGGTGGTACTGCCGCATGCAAGGTGAAAGTCGTGTATGGCGGTTCTCAGAAAGTTTACTTCGAGGATTTCGATGTAATGCAGGTTCTGCCCGCCGGTACTGAGATCAGTTCGCAGTATGCGGAGGAGGTATCGGAAACAAATTCATTCAGTGGCACAGTGCCTCAGGATGGCGCTACCTACAGTGTTGTGATCACAGCCGTTGGAGAGACTGTATCAGGTGGAGAGATCGCTGATATTTATTCAGAAGGCAGCGATCCTGTGGAGATCAAATCGACCGTCGGTATTGACAATGTGGGAATTGATGGAGCTGAGGTGTCAGCCTACGTCAGCGCTCCCGGTCAGATCACTGTAGCGGCTGCCGATGCAGTACAGGTCTCTGTATATGATCTGAACGGACGTAAACTCGCAGGTAGCGTAGTGTCCGGTACGGCAACTATTGATCTCAATGTGCGTGGAGTTGTGGTGGCACTTGTTGGCGACAAGGCATTCAAACTTGCACTCTAAACCATAGAAACAAAACAATAGCAGGGACGCGGCTGCGGTTGCGCCCCTGCTTTTTCAATCTGCAATTTATTAGTGAATATGAAAAAAGCAACCATTGCCTGTCTGTTTCTGCTTGGTGCGCCGGCATTGTTAGCGCGCACTATAGGCATGACTGAGGCAAGAAGCATCGCAGCCGGTTTCTTCGGTGAATCCGGCATAGGCGGAGAACCGCGTGCAGCAGTGCTTCCGCTCGCGTCCGCAGGGACTTCTGTCGCCGACAGGACACCATATCATATCTTTAACTCGCCGCGTCCCGGAGGTGGTTTTGTGATAGTCTCCGGTGACGACAGGCTTGGCACTGTGCTTGGCTATAGCGACAGTGGCGAATTCAGCCTTGACGGTGCGCCCGACGGGCTGATCGCATTGATGAATATGTATGAGGCATACGCGTTCAGCCTTCCCGACGAAGGGGAAGCGCGCCAATCGGCTTCTTCTGTCGGTACACCTGTGGTAGAGCCACTTCTGGGCGATATCCACTGGGGACAGGATACACACTTTAATACATTGTGCCCGACATACGTTTCGGGTGGCAGTATGACGCATTATTATGTGGGATGCGTAGCTACTGCGGCTACTCAGATCATGCGCTACCACCGGCATCCCGAAAGCGGAACCGGAGAGAAATCATATTACGACCGAACTGGTTGCGGCCAGACTCTATCTGCGGATTTCGGAAACACCTCCTATGACTGGGACAACATGCCGGCTACGCCTCCCGAGATTGCTACGGCTGCGCAGATCTCGGCTTACTCTACCCTCTGTTATCATTTCGGAGTAGCTGTTGAGATGCAGTACGTCAAGGATGGTTCCGGAGCATACGACCAGATGGTTGCTTCTGCCTTGCGCAACTATTTCGGTTATGACAAGGGCACAAGAGGCTACCTGCGCGAATACTTCAACACGTCTGAGTGGACCGGCATGATCAAGGCCGAACTGGATGCACGCCGCCCGGTATTCTATGGGGCTTCGAGCGACAACGGTTCCGGCGGACATGCCTTTGTACTCGACGGTTATGATGACAATGGCTATTTCCACGTGAACTGGGGATGGTATGGCCGCAGCGACGGTTACTTTATGCTGAACCATCTCAATCCAGGTGAACTTGGAGCAGGTGGAGGCTACGGAGGCTATAACCTGAATCAGGATATGGTGATAGGCATACAGCCTCAGACAGCCGGATCTGAATATGTAGCGGAGATATACGGTTCTACAAGACTGCGTGCGCAATACTTCGGAACTGGATTTCTGATGATGGCCGGACTTGAAAACAACGATGTCGAACCGTTTGCAGGCCAGATCGCTGCGGTGCTTACCGATACCGATGACAATGTGGTGGAAGTATTGCAAAGCGAGTCACTCTCGCTCGACGGTTACGCAAATGGTCACAGCGGAGCAGAGCCGGTATATACGATGCGCAATGTCCCGGTGAATGCTTCTGCTCTGCCCGATGGCAATTATAGAGTCCGCTTTGCTTATCGTTCCGGTGTTGATGGGGCATGGACAATGATGCGCCATCCTGTAGGCACATGTCAATATATGGATATAAAGGTGTCGCGGGGAATGATCATGGAGGCCACAGATCATACTCCTTCTCCTGATGTAGTGCTGCTCTCGGCTCTCGATAGCTATGACGAGATCTACGCCGGATGCAAGACTGAGATCGGGTTCGACATAGATAACCGAAGCACCGACTACCGTCTGGGCAACATTGCAGTGCGTCTGACTTCTGTAGGCGATGAAAGCGTGTATTATGTTGCCACCGGTAGCGAGATAGTGTACGAGCAGTCTAAGAAGCAGTTTGATCTGGCTGTTGAGATCCCGTCCGATATTACTCCGGGGGAGTATGAGCTTACGGCATATGATCCGGCGTTCGAGGACGCTGTATTTGATGATTCCGAAGTGGGTACAACCCGTGTATCCGTAAAAGCCGCACCGTCGCAGCCGGTAGTGCGTGTGCGTTCGGATCTGGTGACTGGCAGTTCAGGGCTTCAGCAAGGAGTTAATGCGGCCTTTGGAGTCACACTCCGCAATGATGGCGCGGCCGGTACAGCCAATGTGCTTCTCAGACTTACGGACAAGGCTACCGGAAAGAGCTCTGTGTTCCTCCAGCAGTCTCAAACCATGACGGCCGGTCAGACAGTTTCCGTTACCTTTGTGAGAGCTTTGCCGCAAGATCCCGGCACATACGTGGCCGTGCTCTGTCAAGTCGATGACTCAGGCAATGAGACTGTTCTGGAGAGCTACCGTGGCAACGATTCGGAAGTTGTGGTAGAGCCTAACGCAGATATTGAGGCTGAAGTTACGGCGTTCGATTTCCCTGAAAACGTGATGCAGGGTCAGCGATATTCCTATAAGCTCACACTGAAAGGGTTGAAGACGATGACGACTGCTGTGCGTCCGCGTATCCGCCAGTTCACAGCCAGGAATGGTGAACTTATCGACATGTTCTCCATGTCGCTCGCAGCCGGTTCGGAAACTTCGCGCGAAGGCACTTACCGTTGCGGATCTTCTCTTGCCGATGGCAAGTATATGATCATGCTCGAGAATGGGAACAATGTTCCTTACGGCGGTCATCATGTCTACTACAAGGAAGTAACTGTAGGTTCGACTGTAGGAATCGACAATGTGGAATCCGCAGCCTCAGTCGTGCGCGTGTGGGTTGAAGGAGACATGCTCTTTGTGGCAACTCCCGTCGGCATGGATACCCGTCGTCTTGATGTATATTCAGTAGGTGGTCTCAGGGTTCTTGCCGCCGATGGCGCGGTGGGCGCAGTGTCAGTGGCATCTCTGCCGGCAGGCGTATATGTAGCGTCTGTCGTATGCTCTGATGGCAGTACTCATACAGCTAAATTCATCAGGTAAATAAAGGACTTGATATATTCAACAAAAGAATCGGGGTGCTGTGGAATAAACCGAAGCACCCCGATCTTTTTTTATAGTTTTATTCAGGAATTCTTTGGAGCTTCCGGATATGTGATCCGGGAATGATACATTGTCTTCAGGCGTCGTACGAAAGCTTCCTTTATGGTGCTTATGTCGCGGAACGATATAGGCGAATCGTTATGAAGTCCCTCTGCTATCTGTCCGTCGATAATCTTGTTGACGAGTTCAGCCAGAGCCTCGGGTGAGTGGTCGGACAGTGAACGCGATGCAGCTTCCACACTGTCGGCCATCATCAGGATAGAAGTCTCGCGGGAGCGGGGATTAGGACCGGGATATGTGAATGGAGCAGGATCGACCTGAGTGTCGGGGTGCTGTTTGCAGTAGCTGTAGTAGAAGTACTTGGCCTTGCCTGCGCCATGATGCTCTTTTATGAAGTCGATTATCTCGCGCGGCAGTTTTGCTTTCTCTGCGCGTTGCACTCCGTCTGTCACGTGGTTGATCACGATGCGTGCGCTCTGTTCCGGCGGTAATGCCTCGTGGGGATTCACTCCGCTTTGGTTCTCGGTGAAGAAAGCAGGGTTGCTGATCTTACCGATGTCGTGATATAGCGAACCCGCTCGCACGAGTTGCACATTAGCACCGATACGTGCGGCTGCATCTGTGGCGAGGTTGCTTACTGCCATTGAGTGCTGGAAAGTGCCGGGACACTCATCGCTGAGCTGGCGTAGCAGTGGATGGTTGATGTCGGCAAGTTCGACAAGTGTCACCACTGATATAAATCCGAATATCTTCTCGAATACAAACATCAGGACATAGGCGAAAGATACAAGCACCGCGTTTATGATGATATATGTGATCAGGTGCTTTGATATGCCCTGGAATGATCCGTTGAGCAGGAGTTCCATCGCGGTATACGACGCAAGCATGGCTATGGCCACTATGCCTGCGGTGCGCAGCAGTTGCGATCGTTTCGAGATCTGCTTCTCAAGGGAGAATACTGCTGCACATCCTGCCGAAAGCTGGAGGAAGATGAATTCAAGAGTGAATGGCGCGAAAGCCGCACACAATGTGGTGCACATGATGTGGATGAACAAGGCTGTCCGGCCATCGAAAAACACCAGTATAAGTATAGGCACAATGGCGAAGGGCACAATGTAGACACCGTTCTCGATAAAGTGGTTCATCGTGACTCCGAAAAGATAGAATACCGTCACCATCAGTATGATAGCCAGGAAACTCCGCTTGTCGTCGGCAACCGATGCTTCGAAACTGCGCAGATATACCGTAATGAACAGCAGTACCATCAGTACAAAAGCTCCCTGGCCCAGTATCAGCAGGAAGTTGGACTCGAAGTTCTCGGATTTCTCTTTTGCCAGCATCTCCTCGTAGGTGCGCAGGTTGATGTGGTCCTGAGGGGTGATCACATGGCCTTTGTTGATGATCGACTGACCTTTCTGTATCACCCCGCTGGCCGATGTGAATGGAAGCAATGCCTGATCGAACATGACCTTCGACTGCACTGTGTCGTATAGCACATTCGGTCTCAGCATCGACACTAAAGTGCCTAATTTGAACACATGTCCGGCATCCGAGCCTGGGCCTGACAGCGAGGCCATTGCCTGCTGCAGACGCTCGAGTGTGTAGTAGTGCGCTGTGGACTGTCTGGAGATAACGTTTCCCCGGGAGATGAATCGCAGTGAGTCGGTGCGTCCGGCAAGACTCTCGAGTTCTTCTGCCGATGGAAGCACTCCGCGCTCATAATATTCAGTCAGTATGGCTGTGGCCATTGTGGCGTGCAGCGGGTTGAGCTGGCTGTTCACGGAGTCGATCATCTCAGGCATCACGCTGTCGTCGCGCCTGAAGAATGGGATGAATACACGCCTGAGCGAATCCGAAGCCCGCAGTATGGATGCCGAGTCGGGGCGTATTGGCATATCGAAAGGTGCGATTAGCTGGGCATAGCTCCAGGGCCGGCCTACTTCGTATTTATAATGGCTTTGCTCATGTCTCGGGCAAAAATATGTCATGACCGCTGTGGCTATAGCGATTACGATGATCCGGAAGTATTGCTGAGAACTTAATTTCATTAGTGTCTGTAAGTAGATGGTTCAGGTGTGCAGGTGATATTCATGAAACCCGGATGGCTTTCTGCACACCGTCTATTTTCTTGACTTTATCGCAAAGGGAGTCGACTGCAGATGCGTCCTCGACCCTTACTTTCAGGTCGCAGTGGAACACCTCGTCTTCGGCCTGTATGTCCAATCCGCGTATGTCGATGCTCAGATGGGTTGAGATCATCTGTATCAGTTCCTGGAGTATTCCGAAGCGGTCTATACCCTCGATGCGTATCTGAGCGGGGAAAGTACCGCTGGATACGTCCCATTTCACTGCCACTATCCTCTGCCCGAAACCTGCTTTCAGAGCCTGGGCACGCGGGCAGGCAAGAGAATGCACCACTACCTCGCCCTCGTCGTCGATGAAGCCCATAGCATCGTCGCCGGGAATAGGTGCGCAGCAGTCTGCAAATCGGAAGTTTGAGTCGCCGTTCTCGTCAAGGTGCAGGATATACGTCTCTTTGCGGTTGATCTCCGGTTTGGGCGTGTCGGCCTGCTCTGATTTTTTCGCGGACTGAGGATCGGAGACTCTTCCGAACCGCAGCAGTTTTGATATGAGTGATGGCGATGAGGCTTGTTTGTCCGCTGTCTTGCGCAGAGTGGCCACCATATAGCTTTCCAGAGCGGCCTCGCGGGATCCGAGCATGTATAGCATATCATCCCTCGACGCGGCGTGGAATATGCTTATGAGTTTTGAAATCACCGGATTGTCCGGTGTGATCCGGTTTTTCTCCAGAAATTCGTCCAATATCTTCTTGCCTTCGGCTACGACCGGTTGCCGTACGCGCTGGAGTGCTTTGCGCAGTCTGGTCTTTCCCTTGGCTGTGGCAAGAAAATCGATCCATTCAGGACGTGGGTATTGCGACTGGGATGTCAGCACCTCGACCTGATCGCCTGAAGACAGTTTATGGCTCAGAGGCATGAGCTTGTGGTTCACTTTTCCGGCGATGCAATGCGAGCCTATCTCGCTGTGGAGGTTGAAAGCCACGTCGAGCACTGTGGAGTCGGACGGAAGCGTTAGCAGTTCGCCTTTTGGCGTAAATACCACAATCTCCGAAGCGAACAGGTTGAGCTTCAGTGTGTCCAGGAAGTCTATCGCGCTGGGTTCAGGATTGTCGAGAATGTCTTTGATTGTCCGTAACCATGCGTTCAGTTCCGATTCCTCGTCGCTTTCGCCAATTTTGTATTTCCAGTGTGCGGCAAATCCTTTCTCGGCGATTTCGTCCATTCGCCTTGAACGTATCTGCACTTCGATCCAGTTGCCGTCCGGGCCCATCACTGTCAGGTGCAGTGCTTGGTATCCGTTGGCTTTGGGGACGCTGATCCAGTCGCGCGTGCGGTCGGGATGCAGTCTGTAGAGATCGGTAATTGCAGAGTATATGTTCCAGCAGATCTGTTTTTCCTTTGTCTGGTCGTCGCAGTCGAAGATGATTCGCATTGCATAGAGGTCATATACCTCCTCGAATGGTATGTGCTTCGTCTCCATCTTGCGCCAGATGGAATATACCGATTTCAGACGGGCTTTGGCTTCGTATTTCAGCCCCATATTGTCGAGGCTGCGGCGTATAGGTTCGGAGAAGTCGTTGTAGACAGCAGACCTGCGCTCCTCGCTCTCGCGGATCTGTTGCGATATGCGGTCGTATGCAGCGGGATGCTCGTATTTGAAACTCAGGTCTTCAAGTTCTGTCTTTATAGCGAACAGTCCGAGGCGGTGTGCGAGCGGAGCATAGATATAAAGAGTCTCACCGGCTATCTTGTATTGCTTGTTCGGAGCCATAGAGCCGAGTGTGCGCATGTTGTGAAGCCTGTCGGCCATCTTTATAAGCACCACCCGTATGTCCTCGCTCATGGTGAGCAGAAGTTTGCGGAAGTTCTCAGCCTGGGCGGAAGCCTTGTCGCCGAACACACCGCCGGAGATCTTGGTAAGGCCCTCTACGAGCTGTGCGATTTTTTTACCGAAATGCTGTTCAATATCTTCCACCGTGTATTCCGTGTCCTCCACCACGTCGTGCAGCAGGGCGGCGCATATCGAGGTCGAACCCAGACCGATTTCCTGCGACGCTATTTTCGCCACAGCTATCGGGTGCAGTATGTAAGGCTCTCCCGACCGTCTGCGTATACCTTTGTGGGCTTCGCGGGCGAAATGATAGGCCTTTTCGATCATTTCGACTTTTTTTCGGTGGTTGCTTGCCAGGTAGCCGTTGAGGACGTCGCGGAATGCGTCTTCAATCATGCGGTCCTCGTCTTCGGGACTGTATTGTGTGTTGGTCAGATCCATGACGTGAAAATGATAGATGACATTTCGGAAGGAGAATGAATCACAAAGTTACAAATTTCCTTAAAACTCAAATGTAAAATGTTATGAAATCTATGCTATATTGATGGTTATTTTAGTCAATCTGATAAGCTTAAGCAGCGGGCATCCAATTTTATTTGGTGAGGCTGACATATTTTGCTAACTTTGCATGAATAAAAAACTCTAACAACGATATTAATATACTGCAATGGCCAACTGGTTTGAATGCAAAGTACGATATGACAAGACGATGGAGAACGGCGCCATCAAGAAAGTGACTGACCCTTATCTCGTGGATGCTCTGTCGTTCACAGAGGCAGAGTCGAGAATCACTGACGAGGTGAGCCATATGTCGTCGGACTTCTCTGTGACTGCTGTTAAGCGCACCAAGATCTCTGAAATATTCTGGGCTAACTGGGGTGTCGGAGACGACAAGTGGTATCTTGTGAAGGTTGCCTTCATCACACTCGACGAAAAGACTGCTGTCGAGAAGCGCTCAGTGTCGCAGATCCTTGTGGCTGCATCCGATTTCAAGACCGCCCTCGACAACTTCCTCGAAGGTATGAAAGGAACAATGGCCGACTACGACATTGTATCCATCAGCGAGACTCAATTGATGGATGTGTTCGGTGCTGATCTCTCTGGAGACTCCGACAAAACTACAGCCAACGCATAGCATCAAAGCGCATCATGGGGCATATAGGCGATGAAATACGCAGGTTGCATGCCGAACTCGATCCGCAGGGGGTCGGGCTTGTCGCCGTGTCCAAATTTCATCCGGCCGAGGCTGTGATGCAGGCCTATGATGCAGGTCAGCGCATATTTGGCGAGAGCCGGGTGCAGGAGCTTGTGGCGAAAGCCGGGGAGCTTCCGTCCGACATAAAGTGGCATTTCATCGGCCACCTTCAGACCAATAAGGTCCGTCCTATCATTGGCCGTGTGGCACTGATAGAGAGTGTGGATTCCGAACGCTTGCTTGAAAAGATCGACGCTGAGAGCGAGGCAGCCGGAGTTGTGACCAAGGTGCTGATGCAGGTGCATGTAGCTGAAGAAGAAACCAAGTTCGGCTTTACTCCCGCCGAGCTTACCGCTTATTTTCAGGAGCGCAAGTTCGAGAGTCTGAAGGCCACACACCTGTGCGGTGTGATGGGTATGGCTACCAATACCGAAGATATTTCGCGTGTCAGGGCCGACTTCAAGACCATCGCGGAGCTTAGGCAAAGGATTATGTCGATAGCTCCGGATCTGCGCGGCTTCGACACGGTGAGCATGGGTATGAGCGGAGACTACGACATAGCTATCAGCGAGGGCAGTACCCTGGTGCGCATAGGTACGACTATCTTCGGCGACAGACAATATTGAATCAACTTTAAAACAATAAATTCTTACCTTTAACCTAAAATCAAAAGAAAATGGCTAATAAACCAGCTTCTCAACCAGCAAAGAGCAATATTGTGGCAATCATAGCCATGATGTTCCTTTTCGGCATGATCTCGTTTGTTACGAACCTTGCCGCGCCTATCGGCACTATCTGGGCCAACAACTATTCATGGTCGGGCATGCTCGGCAACATGATGAACTTCCTTGCATATCTCTTCATGGGTATTCCCGCAGGAGCTATGCTGAGCAAGATCGGCTACAAGAAGACAGCCTTGATCGCAATGGCTGTAGGTTTTGTGGGTCTGTTCCTCCAGTGGCTCTCGGGTGAGGTCGGCGCCACTACATCCGTATTCACAGTAGGTTCGGATGTTGTCACTCTCAACTTCGTGATATACCTGTTGGGTGCGTTTATCTGCGGATTCTGCGTATGTATGCTCAACACTGTTGTCAACCCCATGCTCAACCTGCTCGGTGGTGGCGGCAACAAGGGCAATCAGCTTGTGCAGACCGGTGGTACTCTTAACTCCCTGGCCGGAACAATCACCCCGCTTGTGGTAGGTATGCTTATCGGCACAATCACAGCCTCGACAACTGTGGCCGATGTAGCGACACTGCTGTTCATCGCTATGGCTATCTTCGTTTTCGCGTTCATAATCATCAGCTTTGTGAATATCCCCGAGCCTCACATGGGACAGAAGTCCGGTAAGGTCGAGAAATCTAAATACAGCGCATGGAGCTTCCGCCACACTGTGCTTGGTGTCGTTGGTATCTTCTTCTATGTAGGTATCGAGATCGGCATCCCCGGCGTGCTCATCTTCTGGCTCTCATCTCTTGAAGGTGGATCAGTGGCCGTAGCCGGTGCTGTAGCAGCTGTATATTGGCTTCTCATGCTCGTAGGACGCTTTGTGTCGTCGATCATCTCCGGCAAGGTCTCGAGCCGTGCTCAGTTGATTTTCGTAAGCACACTTGCCATCTTCCTCACAGCCGCTGCCATCTTCCTGCCCAAGGATCTCACCATCAATATGCCTGCATATCAGGCCGGAGTCGGCTTCTCGATGTATGAAGTGCCCATCTCCGCCATGTTCCTGGTTCTCTGCGGTCTCTGCACATCTGTGATGTGGGGCGGAATCTTCAACCTTGCTGTCGAGGGTCTTGGAAAGTTCACCGCACAGGCTTCCGGTATCTTCATGATGATGGTTGTCGGCGGCGGCGTGATGCCTCTGATCCAGAACTGGATTGCAGGCGAATGGGGCTACATGTCATCCTACTGGCTGATCATCGCCATGTTCCTTTACCTGCTTTATTACGGTTGCATCGGCTGCAAGAATGTCAATGGCGATATTCCCGTCAGCGACGACCAGCCTTTCGACGAGCGTGATCTATAATGCATAATCCCCGATACTGACATACGGCCCCCGGCGCAGGCTGTGCTCCATAGAGACTGGAGTACAACCCGGCCGGGGGTCGATTCTTAAATTTATAAAATGCTGTTATGAATAAAGATGCAAAGCTCCTGACACGTGCTGCGGACAACATCCGCGTGCTTGCCGCCTCGATGGTGGAGAAAGCCAAGTCGGGACATCCCGGCGGCGCTATGGGTGGCGCTGACTTTGTGAATGTACTCTATTCTTCGTTCCTCGTTACTGATCCGGATGATCCGTCGTGGATTGCCCGCGACCGGTTCTTCCTCGATCCGGGCCACATGTCGCCTATGCTCTACAGTGTGCTTGCCCTCAGCGGTAAATACACTATGGAGGAGCTTCAGCAATTCCGCCAGTGGGGCAGTGTGACTCCCGGGCATCCCGAGGTGGATGTGGAGCGCGGTGTGGAGAATACATCAGGTCCGCTCGGCCAAGGACACACTATGGCTGTCGGAGCTGCTATTGCCGAACGTTTTCTTGTGGCACGCTTCGGTGAGGCCATTGCTCATAAGACCTATGCTTTCATAAGCGACGGCGGAATCCAGGAGGAGATCTCGCAGGGAGCCGGACGTATCGCCGGATACCTTGGTCTGAGCAACCTCATCATGTTCTATGACAGTAACAGCGTGCAGTTGTCGACAATGGTCGACGCCGTGGATAGCGAGGACGTAGCCGCAAAATACCGTGCCTGGCACTGGAATGTGCTGGAGGTGGACGGTACAGACCCGCTTGCAATGGCCGATGCGCTTGAGAAAGCAATTGCTGAGACAGAACGCCCGACGCTCATCATCGGCCGTACGATAATGGGCCGCGGAGCAGTGACTGCTGCAGGCGAGAACTTCGAAGGCAAATGCTCGACTCACGGCCAGCCTCTGAGTGCGAGCGGAGCAGACTATGCCGCTACTGTGCGCAATCTCGGCGGCAATCCCGATGCTCCTTTCGAGGTGTGGCCTGAGGTAGCTGAATTATATGCCTCGCGTGCAGTGGAACTTCGCGATATAGCGGCCCGCCGCAAGAGCGAATTCAACAAGTGGGCGGAGGAGAATCCCGAAAAAGCCGCTCTCCTCAACGACTATATCAACGGCAAGTTGCCCGACATCGATTGGGACGCCATTGAGCAGAAAGCGGATTCAGCAACAAGAAATGCATCCGCCACAGTGCTTGGAGTGCTTGCAGAGAAAGTAGGCAATATGATTGTTTCTTCTGCCGACCTTGCCAACAGCGACAAGACCGACGGATTCCTGAAGAAGACACATCAGTTTACAAACGGCGACTTCTCCGGCGCTTTCCTTCAGGCCGGTGTGTCTGAGCTTACAATGGCAGTGATCATGAACGGTATAGCCCTCCACGGAGGTGTGATAGCTGCCTGTGGCACATTCTTTGTATTCTCCGACTATATGAAGCCTGCCATCCGCATGGCAGCTCTGATGGAGCTCCCGGTGAAATATATCTGGAGTCATGATGCTTTCCGTGTGGGTGAGGACGGACCTACCCACGAGCCGGTGGAGCAGGAGGCACAGATACGCCTGATGGAGGAACTGCATAATCTGAACGGACGTCCCTCGATGCTTGTAATGCGTCCTGCCGATGCTGTGGAGACAACAGTGGCATGGGAGATGGCTATGGAAAATACTCATACTCCATCTGCGCTCATACTCACCCGACAGAACGTGACGGATCTGCCGGCTGCTACCGGCAACCGCCTGCAGGAAGCCAAGGGTGCGCGTCGTGGCGGATATGTAGTCATGGATGCCGCTGATGCCAAGGCTGTGCTCGTGGCCAATGGCTCGGAGGTGTCGCTGTGCTGCGAGGCTGCACGTATCCTTGCAGCTGAAGGTATCGACGTAAGGGTCGTGTCTGTGCCGTCTATCGGTCTTTTCAACGCTCAGGATGCCGAATACCGAGACAGCGTGATTCCTCAGGGTGCGCGTGTGATGGGATGGACAGCAGGTCTGCCCTCCACTTTGCGTGCTATCAAGGGATGGCATGGCCCTGTCTATGGTCTGTGCCACTTCGGTGCATCCGCGCCCTATAAGGTTCTCGATGAGAAATTCGGCTTTGTACCTGCCCGTGTGGTAGAGGTAGTGAAAGAATATCTCGGACTTTGACCGTAGGACAGAACTGCTGAAATTATATAAAACGCCGGCCCTGTGGATTGAGATGATCCACAGGGCCGGTGGTTTTTATGCTTGCGATCTATTATAGGATTGTCTTCACTGAATGGCTGCGACCGTTGCAAACGGCGTTTACGATGTAAAGACCGTTGCGGCCTTCGGTGTTGAAAGACACGCACTCGTCTGTGGTAGTGGCAGCGCCTATGATGTGGCCTTCGCTGTCGCTCACTAATATGCGCTTCGACGCATTACCTGTGCCGTTGAGGCATACAGTGAGGATGCCGCCTTCTGCTTCTACTGTCATATTCTCGATTGTCTCAGAGGGCAGTGATACCGATGTGGGCGATTTCTTGCTGAAACGGTATACCTTGGTTTCGTGTGATTTCACTGTAGTGATAGCATAGGAGCCTACTGTTGCGTCTGGCAAGTCGGCGCGGGCCTGTACGTCGCGCACGGCGTATGTCTGGGAGGCATCGAGAGCCGGAATCTTGGCGAAGTCGATGATATAAGGACATGCTGCTGAACTCATGTTGGTGACAGCTACAGCCACGTCGCCGTTCTCAAGATCCTTGACAAAAAGGTGACACTGGTTGGCATCTGCACCGAGGAATTCTGCTGCCTGTCCCATGCGGTCCTGATTCAAGGCTATCATCTCGGCGTTGGTCATTATGGCCAGGTCATCGTCAGAGATGTTCTTGCGCAGGTCAAACGACAGTGTCAGCGGTGACGACCACATGCACCAAAGAGCGAACTGGGTGCGGTATTCATCCTGAGTCATGCCGGCTTTGACCACGAGGTCGTTGGAGCTTTTGCCTGTTCCGTGAATGCCTACACACATCATGTCTGCATCGTTCCATCTGTTCACGCCTGTGTAGGGCCACAGATCCTTCATCAGTTCGACGCTCTCGGTCATGCCGATACCGCCGCTGACACCGTTCCATCCGTCGCGGGTGTCGTAGGTCGAGCGCCAGCAGGAAATGCCGATCTCCGGCGCCCACTTCCAGGGATCGCGGACTCCCCATTCGCACATGTAGAGAATGATCGGACGTCCTGTTGCAATCAGTGCGTCGTTCATTGTCTTGTAGCGTTCGCGGCATGCCTGTTGGTCGGCGGGAGCGCCGCAATAGTCGTATTTGAGCATGTCCACACCCCATTGGGCGTATGTATTGGCGTCTATGGTCTCATAGCCGTAAGATCCGAACTCGCCTGCGCATGTGCGTGTCGCTGCATCGGAGTAGATTCCGAACTTCAGGCCCTTGGAATGCACATAGTCGGCGCATACTTTCATACCGTTGGGGAATTTGGTTGCGTGCGGGCGTGGTGATCCGTCAGAGGCTCTGCTCGATGCGTGCCATTGGTCGTCTATGACGAGGTGGTTATAGCCTGCATCCAGGAGGCCCTGGCTGACGAAAGCATCTGCCACGGTCTTGATCACGCTTTCTGATATATCGCTCTGTACCACATTCCAGCTTAGCCATCCCATGAAAGGAGTGGGCTGTTGCAGCGATGAGCTTACGGTAAGGTTGATGACGTCTTCCGACGATTCCCCGTCTACGGTGACTACTGCTGTATAGGTATATTTACCTTCTGTTTCGATAATACCTTCCACGAGGCATCTTTCTTCGTTGAAAGTCAGTCCTGCCGGCAGATTCTTAACGGTGATTTCCGCTCCGGCTGCGTTAGACTTCAGTTTGTGCATGAAGCGCACTCCCGGCTGCGAGAACACGATAGTGGCGCAGTTGAGCTTTCCTTCGAGAGCATCCTCCGATACGATCTCGGGGCGTGTGGAGTTCTGTTCCTGATAGCAGAAGTATGCATTGGCTATGTCGACGTGGTCGCATGAGTTGCTGCCCGTCCCTTCAGGAAGTTCGATTATGAGGAATTTGTAGGACTGGAGGTCATCTGTTATGTCGATCGATACGGGTGCTGTATCGGTGAAGCGTATCGTGCCGGAAGCGAAGACATCTACGTCGCCGTTCTGTTTTACGAGGGTCACGCAGTATTCGCACACGCCGTTGCCGCTATATCCGAGACACTGGCTGCGTACTTCATCGTCAATGCCTATCTTGGCATGGAATTCAGTGACTGCGCCGTTGAGTTTTACGTTGACTTTAGCTGTGGCATGAGTGCCTATGCCGGAAGTATAGGTGATTCCTTTCATGATCAGAGGATTTCCATCCACCGATTTATTGGCCTGTACAGTGCCCCAGCCGATTGTGGTGCGGTCGATCTGCAGTGAGCTTAGCGGAATTATCTCCTCTCCGTTAGGTCCGGCTTCCGGCAGGCGTACTACAGAAGGATCGGAAGTATCGGGATACATGTCGGTCTGCGATATCACCTGAGGAGCCGTGCCTGTGTAGTAGAAGCGGGCATCAGCATATACGCATTGGTCGGCCCATGCCTGAGCGCCTGTGGCCAGATCAAGCTTCAGATAGTCGTAGCCTGCGACGTCTATGTCGAGTGTTTTACCTGCGGCATCTGTTCTGTAGATTGTGCCGGAGGACACTGTTGTCGCTGCTTTATCTTTATATAGAGTCACTGTATAGTTGACAATGCCGTGGTCGGCCTGCGACTTGGCATCGTCGTCCACACCGAGTATGGTGTAGAATCTCGTAGCGCCTTTGAGGTCTATTATGGCCACGGATGGTGCATGTGTGCCTACACCGCTTTCATATCTTACACCTCGTAGTACTATAGGATCGCCGAGGGTGGTAAGATTGGAGCGCACTTTCGTCTTGCCATCGTCGTCGAAGCAGGTGATCGGCGACAGGTTCATTTCGGAGAACTGTATGATGCCGTTGCCGGTGGTAGGGGAGACCGTCGACGTGTACGATGCAGCATTTCCCCGTACTCCGCAAAGAATGAGCAATGCGGAGACAAAGGTGAATAAAGCTTTTCTCATAAATTTGTGATTGGTTGTTGGTATTTTATAAGGTGAAATTATCGGTCTGGTTGCCCGTTATCGGCTGTATGTCCGGTTGATATGTCGTGTGTGGAGAATAGTCTATAATATTCCTGCGGCAAATGTATTTTTTTTTTTTTCTTGTGCAAGTTTTGAGATGTGTTTTTCGGCCGCTTTTTTATTTATATGTTGAAATATAAAAAGTCAGGCACAAGATACATGTATCATTGTGCCTGACTTATATCGAAAATGAAAGTCGGTTTTCTTACTTGAGGCCGAGCTTGGTCTTCACCAGAGGTGTAACGTCTACTACGTCAGATCCTACGTAGGCGGGAACGTCGGTAGTGAGGATGAAGGTGAAGTTGTTTTCCTGACCTACTGCCTTGATTGCAGTGAGCACGCGCTCCTGTATGGGGGCCATCAGGGTCTGCTGCTGGCGCTGGAGATCCTCGGATGCTGTCTGGCGGAACTGCTGAACCTTGTCGTTGAGTTCGCTGAGTTCCTGCATGCGGCGCTCCTTGATGCTCTGGGGTGTGGTCGCATCCTGATCGAGTGTCTGCAGCTCGGTATATTTCTTGTTGAATTCTTCCTGAAGCTTGTTGAATTCTTCCTGATACTTCTTGGAAGCTTCTTCGAGCTGTGTGTTCATCGCTGCTGTCTCAGGCATGGCCTGGAAGATGTTTTGCACTTCTACAGTGCCGAATTTAGGGGACTGTGCGGCGGCGAACATAGGAAGTGCCACAGCTACAGCTAAAAGGATTTTCTTAAACATGATGATTTATAAAGATGTTTATTTTTGGATTATTTTTTCGGGAGAATGGCTTTTGCTGCAAAGATAGTGTTTTTAGTTGGAATATCCTAACTTACTGAGCACCTCGTTGCTCACATCTATACGAGGAGAGGCGAATATGATGTCGGACGCGCTGGCGCGGTCGAATATCGCCTGATAGCCGCGTTCTTCGGCCACTTTCTTTATCGCATTGTATACGTCGTCCTGGATGGGTTGCATCAGGGTCTGGCGTTTCTTGTAGAGTTCGCCTTCCGGTCCGAAGTACTTATAGCGCAGTTCAGTGGCCTCTTTTTCCTTGGCAGTGATGTCCTGTTCGCGTTTCTTCACCTGTTCGTCGGTGAGGAACACCTTGTCGGCCAGGTAGCTCTGATACATGTCCTCGGCTTCCTTGCCTATCACTTCCACCTCGCGCTGCCAGCGCTGTGACAGCTGGTTGAGTTGTTCGTTGGCCATCTCGTAGGCAGGGACGTTCTTGAGGATGTATTCCATGTCGACGAGCGCGAATTTCTGGGCACGGGCTGCACCAAATCCCGCGGCCGCGAGTACGAGTAATATTATCAGTTTTTTCATGATTCTTGGGTGTTTGGAGATTAGTTAATTGATTTCGCTCAATTACTATGACGTTTTTAGGGTTGTAAGGTTTATTCGCCGGGTGATGCTTAACTTTCGTTAGAACTCCTGACCGAGTATGAAGTGGAAATGGCTGCCGCCCTTGACTCCGTATACCTTGTCGAAGCCGTATGCCCAGTCGATACCCATCATACCCACCATCGGGAGGAAGATGCGGACACCGACACCTGCGCTTCGCTTGAGTTCGAAGGGTGCGAATTTCTTGACGTCGTTCCATGCATTACCGCCTTCCACGAAGCCCAAGGCGTAGATTGTGGTTGTGGCCTGAAGCATCAGCGGGAAGTGGAGTTCGAGTCCGAAGCGTGTGTAGGCATAGCCGTCGGCTCCATAGGGTGTGAACTGTCCGTTGTCGTAGCCGCGCAGTGCGATTGTCTCTGTTGCGTAGGTGTATGATCCCGACATGCCGTCGCCGCCGACATAGAATGTCTCGAACGGAGACTTGAGCCACTTGTTATAGCTGCCGAGCAGACCGATATCGGCGCGGGTCATGAGCACGGGTGTGAACTTGCTGTCCATGCTTGCCAGCGGAGTGTAAGTGCGGCTCTTGAAGCGCAACTTCCAGTATTCGATCCAGTGGTAGAGTTGCTTGCGCGATTCGTCGGTTTTCTCCTTGTAGAGCTTCTCCCAGTTCTTTTTTCCGAACAGCGATGCCGGGGGAGTGAAGTGCAGGCTGAGGCTGAACGACGATCCGCTGCGTGTGTAGAGCGGGTTGTCGATCGAGTTGCGGGCGAGCGTCAGACCGAACACGAGCGCGTTGGATGTACCGTTGTTCATATAATATAGGTATTCCCAGTTCTTGAGGTAATACCAGTTGTAGCCGAATTCAGCAGTGAAAGTAAAGTAGTCGTCGGGCCAGTTGAGGCGCTTGCCGAAGCCGATGTTGACACCGAACATCTGGAGCAGTTTGTTGGGGTCGTAGGCGTTCTGGTAGCTCTGCTGATAGTAGTCGTTATAGTAGCTGTTGCCGTATCCGTATGATCCGTACCCGTAGCCGCCGTAGAGGTATGGATTGCTCCACTGCGAGTTGTAGTACGACGAGTTGACACCTGTCTGGCGGCTGTAGTAGGCCGACACGGAGAGCGAGTTGGGACGCTTGCCGCCGAACCACGGATCAAGGAACGAGATGGAGTATGCCTGATAGTAGCGGGCGTTGGTCTGGGCGCTGATGGTGAATGTCTGGCCTTCGCCCTGGGGTATGATACCGCGGTAGGTCGATGGCTGGAAAAGGTTCTTGATCGAGAAGTTGGTGAATTTCAGGGCGAGCTTACCGATGATACCGGTCTGGCCCCAGCCCATCGAGAATTCGATCTGGTCGTTTGCCTTGCTCTCGAGATTGAATACGATGTCCACTGTACCGTTTTCTTCGTTTGGCTCAGGACGAATGTCCATATGCTCGGGATCGAAGTGTCCGGTCTGAGCTATCTCTCGTGCCGAGCGCATAAGGTCGTTCTTGCTGAACAGTTCGCCGGGCTTTACACGCAGTTCGCGGCGGATCACTTTCTCATAGAGTCGGTCGTTACCGTTGATCACCACATTGTTGATGCGAGCCTGCGGGCCTTCCATCATGCGCATCTCGAGGGTGATGGAGTCGCCGTCGATCTCACGTTCGATGGGCACGAGGTTGTAGAACAGATAGCCGCGGTCCATGTAGAGGTTCGACACAGCGTCGTCGTCTTCATTGAGGCGTTTGTTGAGGCGCTTCTGGTTGTAGACGTCGCCGGGGCGCATGTCGAGAACTTCGCCGAGGAATTCCGAGGGATAGAGTGTGTTGCCTACCCAGTCTATGTCCTTGATGAAATATTTTTTGCCTTCGTCGAGTGTGATGTATACATCCACTGTCTTTTCATCGTATGGCACTACGCTGTCGCTCACGATCTTGGCGTCGCGGTATCCAAGCTCATTATATTTCTGGAGTATTCGGTTGAGGTCGTCGTGATATTCGCTTTCCTTGTATACCTTGGATTTGAACATCTTCCTCCAGTTGCCTTTTTCGTTGGTCTTCTTCATTGTGCCCTTGATCTTGTTGTCGGAGAGCACTTCATTGCCGTCGAGGTAGATTTTGTGTACCTTGATCTTGTCGTTTTTGTTGACCTTGATGTCCACGAACACTTCGTTGGGGGCTGATAGGTCCTCGACGAGGTCGATTTTCACCTGCACATTGCCGAAGCCCTTGTTGGCGTAGTAGTTGCGGATAATCTGCTCGGCACGATTGACGATATTGGGCGTTATCTGGTTGCCTTTCATCAACTGTAGGCGTTCCTGCAGGTCATCGCGTTCGCCTTTCTTGATGCCCGGATATCTCACTTCCGATATTCTCGGCTGGGTGCGCAGGTCATATATGAGCCAAACTTTGTCGCCGGCCACTTTCTCCACCTTTATGCGTGCCTGTGCGAACAGTCCCTGGCGCATGAGGCGCTTGGCGGCTGTGGTGATGTCTGATCCGGGGACTTTTATGCGGTCGCCCACCCGCAGGCCGCTGAATCCTATGATTACGAAGTCTTCATAGTTGGGAGCACCTTCCACTTTTATTCCGGCAAGTTCGTATGTGCGTGGCATACCGTTGAAAAGCACCGGAGGGTTGTAGATGGTGTCGGCGGCATTCTCTTGCGCGTTCATGGCCGGGGCTATGGAGCCAAGGATTGCAGCTATGATCAGTAGGACTTTATATCGCATGATGTGAGATATGTGGATTTTTATAATTGGGTCGTATTTGTCAGAAATTCTGTTTGTTTTCAGCGGCGGAAGCTTCTACCTGCTCGCCTGTGAGTCCGAATCGTCTCTGCCTGCCGGAGTATGAATCCAGTGCTTTGGTGAAGTCTGCTTCGGTGAAGTCGGGCCAGAAAGTATCAGTCACGTATATTTCGCTGTATGCAATCTGCCAGAGCAGGAAGTTGGACACCCTCATGTCGCCTCCGGTGCGGATCAGAAGATCGGGATCGGGGAATTCCCGGGTGGCCATATGGGCCGATACGGTTTCCGGAGTTATGTCTTCCGGCTTTATTTCGCCCGATGCCGCACGTGTGGCGATGTCTTTTACTGCTTGAGTTATTTCCCACCTCGACGAGTAGCTGATGGCGAGGATCAGAGTCAGACCTGTGCATCCTGATGTGGCTTCCATGCATTCCTCAAGGCGTCTTAGCGGTTCGGCTGGCATCCGTGAGGTGTCTCCGATCATTCTCAGGCGCACATTGTTGCGGATAAGGTCGGGAGTCTCACGCTCGATAGCGCTTACGATCAGATGCATCAGTATCTCGACTTCAGCAGCCGGACGATTCCAGTTCTCTGTGGAGAATGTATACAGAGTGAGGTAGCCTATGCCCTGGCGGGAGGCTTCTTCGGTTATGCGGCGTACGGTCTTGACTCCCTCGGCATGTCCTGCCGATCTTTCGAGACCGCGGCTGCGCGCCCAGCGTCCGTTGCCGTCCATTATTATGGCCACATGGGCCGGACGGCGGTCGCTGTTCTGTGAAGATATGTCTGAAGTCGTGGTAGTCACTATTTATGATTGGTTCTGTATTGTTGATAGTATGGCTATGCCGCTCATTCCACATAGTGGCAGGTGGAGCATCGCCGGGAGAATTCATAACTGATGCCTATGGAGATCATGGACACCCAGTCGGTATTTTTTGCGAATGAACTTTTTATGCCGTTGAGGTCCGACAGCAACTTGCCGTCGACGTGATCGCCGAACACCTTGGTCATCGTGAATTCGGCCATCAGGTTCCAGCGCGGGCGCAGTTTGTATTTTACGCCGAGTCCCAAGGGGATAGATGGGGCTACTGCGGTATTGCCGCCGCAGGATGCAAGGTTGACACCCAATCCGGCCACGATATACGGAGTCCATTTGCGCAGTTTCTTGTATGTCTCACCAATGCCGTAGGCGAAGAAATTGAATTCGTACCGCACCGACAGGTCGAAGTTGCTGGCCGTGAATTCATATTGTGCGCCTTCGGGAAGTGCGTTGTCGGTGTCAGCGGTGTTTCCGCTCAACGACGCTCCCGACAGAACGGCTCTGAAAGCCATCCTTGAGTTCGGCATGTAGCGCATCGACAGTTGTCCCCCGAATCCGATATGCTTCATCAGGTTTGTGTTGGCGTCGCCTGCATAACCGCTCATCCCGAGGTTTACACCGATGTCGTAGCGGTATGAGTCGTCGTCGACATTCTGCGCTACGGCCGAAACCGTGCCGTAGAGGCACAGCAACGTGGCTGTGATTATGCTTATAAGTCGGGATCTGGTCATCGGTTATCGGTCCGTTGTGCTGATCGCTTATTGCAGTGGTTTGAATGTGAGTCGGTTCAATACGCCTCTCCAGACGTTGGTCTGTAGTTTTTCGGCCTCGTCGTAGCCGCCGAACAGGTATATGAAGGGGCATTCCCATGATTCAATGGGGCGTATTGCTCTCGACGAGGTGTTGCGCCTGGCAAGTGTATAGTAGGGAGGAAGCTTGCGGGAGGGGAAGGTTATCCAACCGTCGCTGTTGACTGAGCGAGAATGCAGTGTGGACTCGAATACGAGTGCCTGGGCGTCGGTCACGAGCGGGAAGCCTTCGGGTAGTTGCATCAGAGTGGAGCATTCGCGCCAGGTGAGACCCATGTTGTACGAAATGTAGCTCTTTTCGTTCATCTCTCCCTTGTCGGTACGTCCGCCGAGTGCTATCAGTACCTGGTATCCGGTCACGCTCCAGTTGAGGGTGTTGGTGATGAACGACTGGTAGGGGAAAAGCGTTATGCCGGCCATGCCTGAAGGGAGGGGCGTTGTGGATATTTTGATCCATACCTTGCCGTCGTATCCCCATGTGGAGTCCACGTAGTTGCCATCGGCATCAATGCCTCCGAGTATGTAAAGCTGCGGATTGTCGCCCCACTGTGTGTCGAATGTCACAGGCTGCGAGGCATCTTTGACAGGGAATCCTGCTTTCACGGCTGTCTCTGTTGAGGCCGGATATGTGACGTGCTTGTATGTGCTGCCGTCAGACTTGAGTCCAAGCAGTGTGGAGCCATATCCGCCGATGATGTTGCTCCATGTCTCGCCTGTGGCTGTCCACGACAAGCCGTCGGTAGAGGAGTACAGTTTTCCGTCGGTCGATAGAATATACATTGCGTTGGTCGTGGAGGCCAGAGTATTGACATCCGGTGTGAATCCGAAGTTTACTGTAGACTTCTCCCAGGAGTCTTTATCGACGGGAGTTGCGGTAGATGCCATGCAGTACGATCCGGCTGCGGCTGTCAGGCAATATGCTTTTGAGTCAAGACGTATGGCGCGCTGTGCGTCGGGTGTGTTCAGGTTGGTTGGAAGCGCTGAATATGCCATATCTGTCCAGCACAGAGAGTCTGGCTTCATCTTATGCACGTTCACCTTTATAGTGTAGGTGCGCTCTGCATCGCCGTTGCCGGATACGATCAGGAATTTTACAGGTCCATGCGAGAAGTCGACAGAATCGGTCGAGCTGGTAAGGTAGTCTATCACCGAGTCGGTCTGTCCGGGGCGCGGGAAAGAAATCTCGGCGCGGGAGGCCGCGGAGTGGGTTATCTTGGGCACGAGACGGTCGATGCGAGTGCCGTAAGGCAGCGAGTCTGCATTGAATATCTGTGCGGTCTTGAGGTCGATGGAGAAGAATACCGAGTCCAGGGACACCAGCACAGAATCGTCCTGCGAGAGATAGAAGTCTGTGACCTGTGTGGAGTTGGACAGGATGGATTCTGTGTATATTTCGGAGTTGCTGTCGGAATTGCATCCGAAAATGCCTGAGAGGAGTCCGATAGTTCCGATCGTGATTGCAAGTTTCTTAAACATGTGTTGCGTCTGTGAGCTTGTAAGAGCATATTGTATGGTGCATAGCCGGGGGCTGCACACCTATTTCAAACCGCAAAGTTAAAACTTCGTGGTTTAATCGGCAAAGAGTTATGGACATTTAGGCCAAAAACGCCGATTTTTATAGGTTTTTAACGTGATTCTGAGATGCGTTTGCAAAGATTTGTATAATATTACCATCAATGACGCGCACGCTCGCCGGAGGTGCGGACAAGCGGGGTGCGTATATCGCATCGTGGCATGCAGCGGTCATCAACGGGTTTGTCTCCACACGCGCTTCATCCCATAATCCCTGGTCTATAAACGTATTCAGAAGTTCTGAGCCGCCTTCCACCATTACTGATATTATGCCTCGGTCGTAGAGGTTGCGGAGCAGTTTAGGCAGGCCTTCATCTTCGGGCCATTCTATGGTAGCGAGATTGTCGGGAAGATCGGTGCGCCCGGTATTGCCGCCGACATACAGGGCTTCGCTGAAGCCCTCGTCGCGGAAGAATAGCGAAGTGGCCGGTATACGTCCGCGCCTGTCGATGGTGATGCGCATAGGAGTGCGTCCCAAGGGCCACAGGCGCGAGTCGAGGCGTGGATTGTCGGCCAGTATTGTGCCGGACCCTGCGAGGATTGCCTGATAGGTGCTGCGTATGCGGTGTACTTCCATGCTGGATGCCTTGTTGGAGATGCAGAGTCTGCGGCCTTTTATTCCTATGATGCCATCTGAGGTCTGCGCCCACTTCAGCAGGATATATGGCCGCTTCAGGGTGTGTGCCGTGAAGAATCTGACATTCAGTTTGCGGCATTCATCCTCGAGTATTCCGCATGTGACCTCCCTGCCGGCTTCGCGCAGCATGGCTATTCCCCGTCCGCTAACCTTTGCAAACGGGTCGCCGCAGCCGATCACCACCCGGGGAATTCCGGTGTCGATAATCAGCTTGGCGCAAGGTGGCGTCTTACCATAATGGGCGCAAGGTTCGAGGGTTACGTAGATGGTGGATTCACTCAGCAGATGCTGGTCTGCCGCTGCCACAGAAGCAATGGCATTGACTTCCGCATGACCTTCGCCATAACGTCTGTGCCATCCTTCGCCTATGATTCTACCTGAGGGATCTGCGATCACAGCCCCTACCATCGGATTGCTCCACACCGTGCCTTCGCCGAGCCGGGCGAGTGCCAGCGCGCGCCGCATGTATCGTATGTCTGTATCTTGCATCTCTGAAATTTTCTGCATATGCAAAGATAAAGATTTTTGTGGGAAGTAGGTCGTTGTGCCGCGACAATTGTATTAATTTGACATTAGACACCTCGAAATATCACTTTATGGATATAAAACGTGTAGTTGTGGCATTTTTAACTAAAAATGTTTTTTTTGAATATCTAAAGTATCGCTTTTTTGAGTATTTTCGGACAAAATTAAAAAATGCCGTATGAGATTGCGGATAATTCCATATAATCATCCGGACGATATCACCAATTAATAATTATACTATGACAAATTCTTGTAAAACGACCCGGTGTGCATTTCTTGCCTATGGTCTTCCTTTTCTGACGTTCGTGGCGTTGCACATGATGACTGCGCTTTTCAGAATGGAGAACTTCAACTATGGCATAGTCAATAGTCTTGCTCTCTGCGAATTGGTGGCGGCTACGGCTTTCTTTATTGTTGCCTGCAGGTTTACAGAAGCGGCCCGTGCCAGCTCATGTAAGTCAAACAAATGGCTGCTGCTCGTGTCCATGATTTTAGGGTGCATCCTGCTTGAAATGTGTGTGGTTGTTCCGGGCAATCTTTCTTCAATGCCGCTGAAGTATTTCTGGGTGCTTGAGAAGTTGATGTGGTCTGTCTTTATCGTGGCAGGCTTTGCCTATGCTTATGTAGCCAAGGCTTATAAGACTATCTACATTGTAGTATACGTGCTGTTTGCTTTTTGGGCTATGTATCTCTTCGGATATTACGAAAATTTCTCTCCTGCAGCTGGTTTCTAAGGCTGATTGTGCTTTAGAATCCTTATAATGATCCTCCCTGCGCGTCTCACACAGACAGCGGGGAGGATTTGTTTATGGCGAAAGAATTGCATATTCGGCAGATTTGGTTTATCTTTGATACCTCAACAGACAACCCGACAATCCAAGTCATTTCTACAGTACTATGAAGTTGCTCAAGCTGCCATCCGGATTCGCTCATCAGGAGCGACTCGCTTTCTATCTGGCGATGGAGGAGTGGGCTGCGCGGACGCTTGCCGCAGAGGACTGGTTTTTCACTTGGCGCGTGTCCCCTACGGTTATAATTGGCCGTAATCAGCAGATAGATGTGGAGGTGGATCTCGACTATTGCCGCCAGCGGGGCATTGACCTATGCCGCAGGCGCAGTGGAGGTGGCTGTGTCTATGCCAACAAAGACAATATCATGATGTCGTGCATAATCACCGATGCGCGTGATGTGGCTACGGTATTCGCTGCCTTTTCGGCCCGTGTGGCAGATATGCTGCGTCGGTTGGGTCTGCCAGCCGAGGTGACAGGCCGTAACGATGTCACAATAGGAGGCCGCAAGGTTTCGGGTGGCGCTTTTTATCGTGTCGGCGACCGCAACATCGCACACAGCACAATGCTTTTCTCCACAGATATGGCCGATATGTTGCGTGCCATCACACCGTCCAGATCGAAACTGGAGTCCAAGCAGGTGAAGTCTGTGGAATCTCGCCTCACTACCATATCCGAGCATATTCCGCAGCTTTCGATAGAGAGTTTCAACCGTCATATAGAAAGCACGATGGCAACCGGCGGATCATATACTCTCAGCGAAAGCGATATTGCTGAGGTGCGTAGTATCGAGAATGCATATTATGCCGATGAATGGCTCTACGGCACACGCAGAGGCGTGACGACCAAATCCCGGAAGCGGATCGAGGGAGTAGGGGAAATCGCCGTCGGTGTGAGTCTTGAAAGAGATTCCGGTAGGGTGCGCGACATCGGCCTGCAAGGCGACTTTTTTGCTCTCACCGACATTGATGCCGCACTGTTGAGCCATCTTCGGGGCGTGGACTTCTCACGCGAGGCATTTGCAGAGGTTCTGCGTGTCCACAATCCGGGCAGGGCTGTGGCCAACCTCACTGCCGGGGATCTTCTGGATGTAATCTTTGAAAATCAGATAACTTAACAATCTACCATGAAAGAAATGAAAAAGACCTGTTTGCACGACAGACACGTGGCTCTCGGAGCTATGATGAGCCCGTTCGGAGGCTTCGATATGCCTATCCAATACGCAGGCATAGTGGAGGAGCATAATGCGGTGCGCCGCAGATGCGGGGTATTCGACGTCAGCCACATGGGTGAGGTCAGGATCACCGGACGGGATGCGGAAAAATTTGTGAACCATATATTTACCAACGACATAGCCGGAGCGCCTCAGGGAAAGATATTCTACGGAATGATGCTCAACGCACATGGCGGTGTGGTGGATGACCTTCTTGTATACAAATACTCGGACACTGAATATTTTCTGGTGATAAATGCCTCCAATATTGATAAGGATGTGGCCTGGATCAAATCCAACACCGATGGCTTTGATGTGGAGGTCGAGGACGAGAGCGATGTATACAGCGAACTTGCTGTGCAAGGTCCTGAAGCCGAGCGTATAATGAGGGAAGTACTTGGACTGGAGGTCGGACACCTCGGGTTCTATACGTTCGAAGAATTTGCCAAGTATGATGGCGATCCGGCTGTGATAGTGAGCCGTACGGGATACACCGGTGAGGATGGATTCGAGATATATGCATCGGACGATGTGATAGAATCGTGTTGGGATGCCCTGATTGATGCCGGAGTTCAGCCCTGTGGTCTCGGATGCCGCGACACTCTGCGTTTCGAAGCCGGACTTCCGCTTTACGGCGATGAACTGTCGGAAGATGTGACTCCGCTCGAAGCTTCGCTCTCCATGTTTGTGAAGCTCGATAAGGACGGTTTCATAGGACGTGATGCTTTGATGGCACTGAAATCCGCCGGTGTGCCGCGAAAGACCGTGGGTCTTGAGGTGGAAGGCCAGGCTATACCGCGCCACGGATATGAAGTGCTCGACGAAGCCGGAAACAAGGTAGGTACAGTCACTACGGGCTACCATAGTATCACACTCGGACGCAATCTCGCGATGGCGCTTGTCGACAGTTCGTGTGCGGCTCTTGGCACAAGACTCAATGTGCGTGTGCGCCGCAAGATCTTCCCTGCAACAGTTGTGAAGAAACGGTTCTACACACCGAATTATAAGAAATAATCAAAAAACATATAAAACTACACCCTAAAACAGAAATTATCATGATTTACTATCTTCCGACCCATGAATACGCCCGCGTTGAGGGCAATATAGCCTATGTAGGAATCTCTGAATATGCAGCCCGTCAGCTTGGTAATGTCGTTTATGTAGATATGCCTGAGGTAGGCGACGATGTGGAGGCCGGCGAGGATTTCGGCGCTATTGAGAGTGTCAAGGCCGCCAGCGATCTTTTTGCCCCGGTAAGCGGTGCTGTGGTGGAAGTGAATGAGCATCTGATCGACAATCCGCGTCTGGTGAATGAGAATCCTATGGAAAACTGGATTGTGAAGATCGAGATGTCCGATCCTGCTGAGTTGGAATCGTTGATGGACGAGGCAGCCTACAAGGCTCATTGCGAATCTGAAAACCATTGACGCAATATGAGTTGGCATCAATATCTGCCCCATACACCCGAAGACATAGCCGCTATGCTGGAAAGGTGTGGAGTGTCTTCGGTTGAGGACCTCTATGCCGATGTCCCGGAGGAACTGAGAATCAGCGGACGCTATGAGCTTCCAGAAGGTATAAGCGAGAAGGAGATACGCGACTTTTTTGCCGAAGCTGAGGCGGAATGCCGTGATCTGACATGCTTTGCAGGAGCGGGTGTATATCACCATTATGTCCCGGCCGTGATACCCTCATTGCTGTCGAGATCGGAATATCTTACGGCATACACGCCTTATCAGCCTGAAATCTCGCAGGGTACGCTGCAGTATATATTTGAATATCAGACCATGATGGCGTCGCTTACCGGTCTGGAAGTGTCGAATGCTTCGATGTACGACGGTACGACGGCTACTGCCGAAGCTATGCTTATGGCAGTGGCGGCCTCGCGCAAACGCAACCGTGTGCTTATCTCCGCTACGGTGAATCCTTCTGTTAGGAGGGTTGTGGCTACATATGCGCGCTATCATAAGGTTCGTCTTGAAGTTATTCCTGCTACAGATGGTGGAGTCACCGACCGCACAGCTCTGTCGGCCATGCTCGCTGACGGGGATGTGGCCGGAGTGATCGTGGCTACACCTAATTACTATGGCATTGTGGAAGATTACACCGGTCTGGCTGAGGAAATACATGCTGCGAAATCGCTGATGATTGTGAATTGCAATCCGTCGGTGCTTGCCGTAGTGCGCACTCCCGGTGAATGGGGGGCTGACATTGCTGCAGGTGATGCTCAGTCTCTCGGCATGCCTATGAATTATGGAGGACCGTATCTTGGCTTCCTTTGCTCCACGAAAGCATTGATGCGAAAAATGCCGGGCAGAATTGTAGGCGCTACTACGGACGATGCCGGCCAAAGGGTTTTTGTCCTAACGCTACAGGCGCGTGAGCAGCATATACGTCGCGAAAAAGCTACCAGCAACATATGTTCCAATCAGGGTCTGATGGCTCTGTATGCGACCATATACCTGTCGGTCATGGGCAATGCCGGTCTGCGGAAGATCAATGACACGGGCAATGCCGGCGCGCACTATCTGTGCCGGCAGTTGGAATCTACAGGTCGTATGGTGCAGGCTTTCCCGGATGGCGTTTTTGTAAATGAATTTGCCATGAAGGCTGTAGACATAAATCTCGATGCTCTGATGGAGAAGTGTGTGGAATGTGGAATCCTGCCGGGCGTGAGGATTTCTGAAGACATGCTGTTGATTGCCGTGACTGAGATGCAGACCAAAGCCCAGATGGATAAGTTAGTTGAAATTGTAAGAAATTTAGAGAATCCGGAAAACCACGCATGCCATGAACCGAGAACTATATAAACCTCTGATATTTGAATTTTCGCGTTCGGGAAGGCGCGGATTCTCACTTCCGTCCAACGGCCTTGAGGACCATAAGCGTGAACTGCCGGAGGTATTGTGCAGGCAGACTGAGGCACTACTTCCCGAAGTGGATGAGCCGACGGTCGTGAGGCATTATACGAACCAGAGTACAAATAATTTCGGAGTAGATACCGGTTTCTATCCTCTTGGTTCGTGTACGATGAAATACAACCCCAAGATCAATGAGGAAATGGCGGCCTCGGCTGTTATAGCCGGGCTGCATCCCTCGCAGCCGGTGTCCACAACCCAGGGAGCGCTGCGTATCTACCACACTCTCGCGAGATACCTGAGCGAGATAGGTGGAATGTCGGAATTCACGCTCAATCCGTATGCAGGTGCGCATGGCGAGCTTACCGGTCTGATGGTCATTCATGCCTACCATGACTCGCGCGGAGACACTGCCCGCGATAAGGTCATAGTACCGGACTCGGCACATGGCACTAATCCCGCCTCAGCGGCTGTGGCAGGCTATAAGATACTTGAGGTGAAAAGCTTGCCCGACGGCACAGTGGATGTAGCGGATCTCCGCAGCAAACTTGACGATACTGTGGCGGCGGTCATGATGACAAATCCGAATACAGTGGGGATGTTTGAAAAGAACATACCCGAGATAGCCGCTATGGTCCATGAGGCCGGTGCGTTGCTATACTATGACGGTGCAAACCTGAATCCGATGCTTGGAGTGGCACGTCCCGGCGACATGGGATTCGATGTCATGCACATCAATCTGCACAAGACGTTCTCTACGCCCCACGGCGGTGGTGGTCCGGGTGCAGGTCCGGTTGGAGTAAGGTCGGGTTTAGAGGAATTCCTGCCTTCCCCAAGGGTTATGATGGACCCGGACGGACGTTTTTACGTAGACAGCCCCGGGACGTCGCTTGGCTTCGTGTCCGGTTGGATAGGTAATTTTACTGTGCTGATCCGTGCATTGAGCTATATATTGTCGTTGGGCACTGACGGGCTGATGAAGGTTGGCCCACTTGCCACCCTTAATGCAAACTATGTGATGAATGCACTCTCGGATCTGTATTTATTGCCTGTACCGGGTCCATGCAAGCATGAGTTTGTCTTCGACGGACTGCGCGACAAGAGTACCGGAGTCACAACGTTCAATATAGCCAAGCGTCTGCTCGACTATGGCTTCCATGCGCCTACCATATATTTCCCGCTGCTTTTCCATGAATCGCTGATGATCGAGCCTACTGAGACTGAATCTGTCGAGACGCTCGATCGCTTCATCGCGACTATGCGCGACATAGCGCGCGAGGCTGCTGAAACTCCCGAAGTGGTCAGGAACGCACCTCACAACACACCGGTAAGACACCCCGACGATACGGAGGCGGCCCTGCATCCGGTCGTTACTTTTATGGATCTTAAAAAGGAAGAATCATGATTGCGGATCACCATTCCGATGTGCTGATTATAGGTGCTGGCCCCGGTGGTTATGAGACAGCCGCCGCGGCCGCCTCATCAGGCCTTTCTGTACGCATTATCGAACGGGATGAACTTGGGGGCACGTGTCTTAACCGAGGATGCATACCCACAAAATGCCTATGCAGAAGTGCGGAGGTTGTATCGGTTGTGTCGGACGCCTGTTCGTATGGCGTGGAAGTTCAAGGTTATACGTTGGACTATGGCCGGGCGGTGTCGAGAATGCGCAGCACAGTGGCAACACTTCGCGAAGGCGTAGCTGCTGCTCTCAGTGGCGTTGATGTCATTAAGGCTGAGGCTTCTTTTGTAGCACCCGGAATGGTAGCGGCCGGAGACAAGGTATATACTGCCGGCAAGATTATAATCGCTACAGGTTCAAGGCCGGCAATTCCGCGCATTGAGGGGGCTGAATATACCGTGACGAGCGACGATGTGTTGTCGGCGGAGTCATTGCCCGGCAATGCCGTGATCATCGGAGGTGGTGTTATCGGTATGGAACTGGCATGCATCATGGCGGCATTCGGCACTAAAGTCAGTGTGCTGGAATACTGTAAAGAGATATTGCCGGCTTTCGACAAGGACATCTCCAAGCGGCTGCGCAGCATCATCGGGCAAAAGGCAGGAATCGACATTGTGACAGGAGCAAAAGTCGCGTCGGTGTCGAGATCGCCGGAGGGCAGTTTCAATGTGACATTCGAGACTAAGCGCGGGTCTGAGGCGCTAACGACTGATATGGTGGTAATGGCAACCGGGCGTCGGCCTGTAATCCCCGAGGGTTGCGCTGAGGCCGGTATTGAAGTTGGCCCGGCAGGAATTGTCACCGGCGATAATATGGAGACTACAGCATCCGGAGTATATGCGATAGGAGATTGCAACGGCCGGTGCATGCTCGCTCATGCCGCTTCGGCGCAGGGGCGTATTGTGTTGGGTCTCGATGTTGTTCCTGACGTGATTCCGGCGGCAGTGTTCACATCTCCGGAAGCGGCTATGGTTGGTCTGACGGAAGCGCAATGCAAAGACGCCGGATTGGACTACGCCGTGGGCAAGTCGATGTTCGGAGCAAACGGTAAGGCTGTGGCTATGGGCGAACCTGTAGGTATGGTGAAGATGATATGCCGCAGAGACACCGGACTGCTTATCGGCGTTCATATTCTCGGCCCGCATGCGTCCGATCTGATTCAGGAAGCTGCCACAGTGATGGCATCCGGTCTTGGTGTGGATGCGATTGCAAGAGCTATACACGCGCATCCAACACTTGGCGAAGCCGTGGCTATGGCGGCGATGAATCTTAAAATGAAATTGTAGAATACATTATAGAAAGAGAATGAGAAATCATGTACTTGCGGCTTTGTCCGCTCTTGCCCTGTCGTTCACCTGTGCGGCACGTCCGCCGCAACCGGCTGCGGCGGAATGGGGTGTCGATCTGGTGGGAAATGCGTCGAGTGGCGACTTCGCTCCGTATTTCATCGGTTCAAACAACTATGCTCTGACGCCGGGCAAGGCCCAGGCCCTGACAGTGGCGCGTATTTTCCGCTCCATGTCGGACAGCACACGTTGGGATTTCGGCTATGGCGCTGAATTGTCGGGCGGTTACTCGTCGTCCAACGACTATATGAGATATGATGAGCCTTCCCAGACATGGAGCAGTCATGGTATACGCCCGTCGGCCGTCCAGTTGCGCCAACTCTATGGAGAGGCACGCTACAGAAGCCTGTTCATTACTGTGGGACTGAAGCAATGGTCATCGCCTGTGGTGAATACCGAACTTGCATCGGGCGACTTTATCGAGGGCTGCAATGCACGCCCTGTGCCTCAGGTAAGGATCGGTTTCAATGATTTTCAGGATATACCGTATACCAAGCATTTCCTTCAGGTGGAAGGTGTTGTAGCTTTCGGTAAGTTCACCGATAATGATTACTATACCGATCACTTCAACTATTACGACGGACATATCTGTCTGGGTAGTTATTATCACTACAAGCGTTTGTATTTCCGCACAAGGCCGTCGGAGCGGTTCTCTCTTACTTTCGGTGCGCAGAGCGCATCGCAGTTCGGTGGCACAACCTACATGTACAGCCGTGGTAAACTTTGGAAAACCGAGCCGCATAAGAAAGATTTCAAGACAGTGATGGAAGTGCTGTTCCCACCGTTGGGTTATGGTGGTGAAGCATATTTTACGGGAAATACTCTCGGTAGTTTCGACTTCCGTGCCCGCTACAGATTGCGTGGCGGTGACGAGATCATCGGCTATCTGCTTTGGCCCTGGGAAGACGGCTCAGGCTGCGGTAAACTTAATGGCTGGGATGGAGTCTGGGGTCTGGAGTGGCGTCCGAGAAATAGATCCGGAATTGTGACCGGAGCTGTTATCGAGTATCTTGATTTCCGCAATCAGGGAGGCCCTATACATTGGGCGATCCACGACCATCCGGGTACGAGTCTGCAAGTCGAGGCATCGGGTAATGACGACTATTATAATAACGTGACATATAATTCGTATATTAATTACGGTATGTCGATGGGTACACCATTTCTGATGTCTCCATATTATAATACGGACGGATTGCTTTCGTTCATGCACAACAGGGCGCAGGGTGTCCATGCCGCCGTAATGGGATGTCTGACGCAAACGCTGGGCTATAAGGCCAAGTTTTCTTACGAGAAAGCGTGGGGATCGGGCTATGTCCCTACCTCGCACTCGCTACACTGTGTGTCAGTAATGGCCGAGGCGGACTATGATGCAGCCCGCTTGCTCGATGGCCTTAGCCTGAAAGCGGTAGTCGCTCTCGACCGTGGTACACTGCGGGGAAATAATTTTGGCGCAATGCTCACTGTAAGCTATAAAGGTAATTTGAAATTCTAAACAGGTATGAAGATACGCATTCTATATTTCGTGCTGCTTGTGGCTGCTCTCTGCGGCTGCACGCAGAACGACGGCATGATAGGCAGTTGGTTCGGGACATGGGCTCTCGACCGGATAGAGATCGATGGCACAGAAGTAGAACCGGATGGTGGAGGAGATACTTTCTTCTCTTTCCATACGTCTGTGATCAGGATATGCCGGGTCAAGGACCGCATTGTCGTTGACGAGCGTTTCGGTACATGGGACAGCAAAGATGGCTATCTGACACTCGACTTCAGTCATCACGACGACCTTGCACCGGAGCCTGGAACGTCGCAGTATGAGCCACCGCGTTGGATATATTTCACAGACCTTGTGCAGCGTATGTGGATGGCAGAAAAAACTGGACGTAAAATGATCCTCGAATACGGCGACCATACCTACTACCTGCGCAAGACTTACTGATATCTCCTGAGCCTGCTGTTTTGCCGTCCTCCATATAAGACATATTTGTGCAAAAAAAATAAGAGCTTGTTCAACATATACTGTTTTACAAGCTCTTGTTTTGTTAGAAAGATCTCAGTCTCTCACAAGCATTCCTGAAGCCACAGCCTCAGCGGCGTTGTCTCCTTTTGTCGCACGTATAATCTCTATTGCGAAAGGCAGAGTTGTGCCTGGGCCTTCGGAAGTGATAAGGTTTGATTCGGTAACAACGGTCTGTCTTACATATTCTCCGCCGTTGGAATTTATGGCGTCACCAAGACCGGGATAGCATGTGGCTTTCTTCCCTTTTAGTACACCGAGAGGAGCAAGAACTACGGCAGGTCCGGCGCAAATGGAGGCTATTCGGCCGTTTTTCCGGTAATGAGCCATTATCATATCCTTCACATTATTGTCGGCAAACAGATTTTGTGCCCCAGGATCTCCTCCCGGGATAATCAGCCAATCGGCATCATCGGTATTGACCTCGGATATCAGTGAGTCGGCCAAAAGTGTCTGGCCGGTTGCTCCTTTTATCTGGAGGCTATCTGATACCGCTACTGTTGTTACTGGGATATTTGCTCTCCTGAGAGCATTGACTGTTGCTGTTGCCTCAACTTCCTCCACGCCCGGTGCGAGGAAGATATACGATGTCTGCGCCTTCATAAACATTGTTCCTGAGATAATTAAAAGTGTAGATAATACACTTCTTAAAATTGATTTTGACATATTGTTAAGTTCTGTTTCTGTCGTAGTGATTTATTAACTACGTCTTATGTAAAGAACTATTGATGTCCTGAAATGTTCAGATGGCTTCAGTACATCAAATACATCAGAATGAATTATAATGGACCTTGGCAGAAGACCACTTGTCCTTAGGTGTCGCAGGCTGCGACGGATATCCGAAAGCAATCACATTCAAAGGTGTCAGACCGGCAGGTAAATTCAGTATATCGCGCAGCCGGGTTTCGCGGTCTTTAAGAGGATAGATGCCACACCATACACCACCTAAACCAAGTGCGTGGGCAGCCAGAAGCATGTTTTCAGACGCTGCGGAGCAATCCTGCACCCAGAAGCCTCCGTCTGGCGTGTCGCCTTTGAACAGATTGTCCATGTCGCCGCAGACAACCACAGCGAAACTGCAATGCTCCACCATCTTGGCGTATTCAAATGCCGAGGATATTGAATCTTTAAGATTCTGCTCCGTCACGACAACGAATTGCCAGGGCTGCTGGTTGGCGGCGGTTGGGGCTGCCATACCGGCTCGTAGGATTTTGTTTATCGTGCTGTCTTCTACCTGACGGTCGGTGTAGCTGCGCACGCTGGCACGGGTCATAATGCAATCAATTGCAGCGTCAGCATTATTGTGGCCCGCTTCGTCTGATGAAGTCGATGACACGGCGGCAAGGCGTACAGAGACGATCACAAGCCCTATGGCCAGAATCAGCATTATCCAATGGTATCTTTTCATAATGGATTTTCTTATTTTTTATGATTGAGAGTCAATCTGGTTTTAGAATATTTATTTAAGCCTGTTTCAGCAATGAGCCGGTGGGGCATATGAATCTGCAGAAGGGCCGGTTGATAAACAGTGAAAGTACGACAAATGCACTGCCGACGGCAATTATAAGCCACGATGCCGATTCTACAACGAATGCGGTGAATACCTCATAGTCAATCCAACTTGTGCCCCAACCTATGTAGAGCAGCGATAAAAGAACAATCCACAGCATTTGCCGGAAATTATCAAGACCCTTGATGAGTTTCGGCGACATTTTCCAGCGCTTTTTGCAGACCTTTCCGGCAAGTTCCTGCACTGAACCGAATGGGCAAATCCAGGCGCAGTAGAAGTTAGGCTTGTTGAAAAGAGGGTAGACGAGTCCCACTATTAGAAGGATCAGAGTCAGCAGAAAACTCAGCGTAAAGTGAGGTGCGCCTGAGAAGAAGTTAAGCATCATGGCATAGTCAATGAAAGTGCCTGCCCAGAAGCCGAGAACAGCCACGTTGAGCAATTGCTGTACAATACGATAGGTTGGATTTTTAGTGAATAGCGGTACTATAGCACCGGATAAAATTACAATAAGAGCGGCGATTGCGCCCCACGACACATGACCTTGAGCGGAAGCTTTCTTGCCCTCGGCATAAGCCGCTCCGGCACGTACATTGGCGATATAGGCATTCGATGAGTAGGTAGCGCCTGTCACAGCGTCGACTTCCATTGTCTCGGCTTCTTCCAGTGTCTTGCCATTCCAGGAGCTTGTCAGGCCTTCCGACTCCAGACGCTGAAAAAATTTAGGACTCTCTGAGTTAGGTAGGGCTACAACAGAATCAATGCGTCCGTCAGTGACATAAATATTCAAAGGGACTGTACCGGCATACCCCGCGATGTCTTTTCCGATTTCTGTAGTATTGATAATTTCCTGCGTTCCGGCATAGCTGATTGATGCTATAGAATCTTTTCCCGGTCCGATGTCTGATTTTCTGGATGAGAAGAATCCGGAAGCCTCAATGCCAAAGAGTGAACCGTTGCGGATCACGGCCAGCGACGCGAGTATGCAGAAAACTGTAACAAACGCTATTGCCCGGGTTATCCTCTGATTGGGTTTCAGGTTTTTCGTTGTCATATAAATATCTAAGTGAGTGTTAGCAGTGGATAGTAAGTAAGAATATCTACAGTCCCCAAAGTTACTTAAAATTATGTGATTTACAATTCACGGTTGTAGTAATCTTCAAAATTCAGTTTGGTTGACAAACGGTTGAAAATTCTCATATAAAGAAAAATCCAACCGCTTGATTTACAAGTGATTGGATTTGCTGGTTGTGACCCCGGAGAGGCTCGAACTCTCGACCCACTGATTAAGAGTCAGTTGCTCTACCAACTGAGCTACGGAGTCATTTCGCATATTGTGTTTCTCAATTGCGTTGCAAAGGTAGACATATTTTTTTTAATGACAAAATTTTTTTAAAAGTTTTTGCCGTTTTCTTCTGTTTCAGTCGGATTTTTTGGGGCTTAGTGATGGGTAATACGTTTTTCGTATTGGTGATACAGAAAGTATAACAGGCGTTAATGACTATATGTCAGAGTCTTCAGTAGCGTCATCATTATCGTCATCGTCGGGGATTGTTACGATTGCCCGCATATTGTCGTACTCCTGCCATTCGGGGTCTTCTTCTGCATGAAATTCGAGAGGTAGCAGTGGAAGTGAGGAAAGGGCCTGATTTATTTTCTTCTGGAATATGTGCAGGCTTAGAGTGTAGCATATCCAGTCCCGTCGGCCGTCTCCGGTGTATATCCCGGTGATTACAGCTACAGGATCTTTGGAAAATGCTTCCTCGATGGCGTCTGTTATGTCGCCGAGTGTTTCTGCCATTTCTTCGGGAGGCATGCCTGAGGCGTCCGACTGGTATGGCAGGGTTATCTCTACTCTGTAGATGAATCTCGGGTTGTTGCGGAATTGGCTTATATCTGTCCGTGCCGTCACCATGACAAGCTTCCCGGTCTCGGTGCTTTCTGTCGGTGCGGTGATCCAGCGGGAGCTTTCGTGTGATGTTCCTTGCGTCTTCATGATGTCTGGTTACGGTGTTTTTGAGAAAAAAGTCGCACGCGGAGTATAAGCCGGGTTATGTGGAAGACTTAATGTCGATCTCCAGTGGAGTGATTTGAGTCTGTCCGTCCGTCATTTATCTGAGCCGCATGTTGCCATACTGCTTTAGCGGTCTACCCCCCGGCAACGGGCGAGCCACCCTTAAATGCCGGTATACTTGACCTTGCAACCCATGAGACGTGCGGCGCCGGCGGTTGCCCGTCGGCCCGGTGGGCTCTTACCCCGCCTTTTCACCCTTACCATGCCGGCTGATGCCGGCATTGGCGGTTGTTTTCTGTCACGCTACTCTGCAGTCACCCACAGCTTCCCGTTAGGAAGCATGGCGCTCGTTGTTGCCCGGACTTTCCTCTCGCCGCTCATTGCGTCGGCGAGCGACGGACCCTCCGTGTGCGGCCTTATTCGGTTGTCTTAGACGTATCCTCTTATTATACCGCGTTTGGAGTTGCGGATGAATAGCAGTATCTCGTCGCGCTCCTTTGTGGCGGGAAGCTCTGCTTCTATGGCGTCGAGGGCGTCGGTCACGTTCATGCGCGACAGATACAGGAATCGGTATATATCCTGGATCTCACGGATTGTGTCGTTTGAGAAGTTGCGGCGGCGCAGGCCTATTGAGTTGATGCCGGCGTAGCTGATCGGCTCGCGTCCTGCCTTTACGTAGGGCGGAATGTCCTTACCGATGAGAGACCCTCCTTGTATCATCACGTGAGAGCCAATGTGAGTGAACTGGTGTACGAGAGATCCACCTCCGACGATGGCCCAGTCGTCCACTACCACTTCGCCTGCGAGCTGTGTGGAGTTGGCAAGGATGATATTGTTGCCGACCACGCAGTCGTGTGCCACATGTACATAAGCCATCAGCAGGCAGTTGTTTCCGACTATGGTCGTACCTTTCGATGCTGTACCGCGGTGTATGGTGACGCATTCACGTATGGTGGTATTGTCTCCAATCACGGCTGTGGTCTTCTCGCCGCGGAATTTCAGGTCCTGCGGCACTGCTCCAATGACTGCACCGGGAAATATTCTGCAGTTTTTCCCGATTCTTGCTCCATCCATGATGGTTACGTTGGAGCAGATGCGTGTACCCTCGCCGATCTCGACGTCACCTTCGATTGTTACGAACGGGTCGATGATGACCGAAGGATGTATCTTTGCGGCGGGATGTATGTAGGCAAGTGGTTGTTTCATGTTATTTGTTCTTAGTTATCTGTGCCATGAATTCGCATTCAGCTACGACTTTTTCTCCGACGAAGGCATAACCTTTCATTACGGCCATACCGCGGCGCAGTTCGCTCATGAATGCGACGTGGAAGATGAGTGTGTCGCCGGGTACTACTTTCTGGCGGAACTTAACGTTGTCTATCTTCATGAAATATGTCGAGTAGCGTTCCGGATTGTCCACTGTGCTGAGCACTAACAGTCCTCCGGTCTGGGCCATAGCCTCTACCATGAGTACGCCGGGCATAACCGGTTCAGCGGGGAAGTGTCCCTGGAAGAAAGGTTCGTTGCCTGTGACGTTCTTCACGCCCACGATGTATTGGGATCCGCGTTCGATGATCTTGTCGACGAGCAGGAACGGATAGCGGTGAGGCAGGAGCTGACGTATCTGGTTGATGTCGAGCAGCGGCTCGGTGTTGGGATTGTATACAGGAGCCTGTACGTCCTGGCGTTTCAGTTCGCGGCGTATCTGCTTGGCGAATGTGGTGTTGATGGAGTGTCCCGGACGGGTCGCTATCACGCGACCTTTGAGGGGGCGTCCGATCAGTGCGAGGTCGCCCAGCACGTCGAGCAGTTTGTGGCGGGCCGGTTCGTTGTCGGCAAGCAGTTCGCCGTCGTTGATATATCCGAATTCAGTCACACTCTTGTGAGGTACGCCCATCAGGTCTGCGATGTGGTCGATGGTCTCCTGATTCATGGGAGAGTCGTATATGACGAGAGCGTTGGCAAGATCGCCGCCTTTTATGAGTCCACCCTTGAGCAGCGGCTCTATCTCCCTGACGAAGACGAATGTGCGGCTCGGGGCTATCTCTGTGTTGAATTCCTCGATTCTGTCGAGTGTCGCATACTGATTGGCGAGCACGGGCGAGTCGAAGTTCACTTTTACGTCGAGTGTCAGTTCTTCGTCAGGAAGTACTACGATCGACGAGCCTGTCTCTTTGTCGCATACCTCAATCTTGCGCTTCACGATATAGAAGTCCTTGTCGGCTTTCTGCTCGACGATGCCTACACGTTCGATTTCTTCGATGAAAGGACGTGCGCTACCGTCGAGGATGGGCATTTCAGGTGCGTTTATCTTGATGAGCACATTGTCGATTCCCGAAGCGTAGAGTGCCGACATGGCGTGTTCGATTGTGCCCACCGACACTTCGTTCTGAGTGAGGACTGTGCCGCGTCGTGTGGTGGAGACATATTCTGCCAATGCGTCGACAGTGGGCGCGCCGTCGAGATCGACACGCTGAAACTTATATCCGTGATTGTCCGGGGCGGGGCAGAATGTGGCTTCGATGTCGAGGCCGCTGTGAAGACCTTTGCCCTTGACGGTGAATGGTTCTTTCAGTGTGAGTTGCTTCATTGCTGTATGCAGTTATTTTTTATTTATCAGATAGTGAGTCGACCTGGGACTGTAGTTTCCTGACTTGAGCGAATAATTCACCAAGTCGACGTGTATAAGCGTAGTTCCTGAAGAATTCTTTTATTCCGACAGCGGGATATCCCATTATCTTTGATCCGTCGGCAACATTATCAGGTATGCCGCTTTGTGCTCCGATCATCACGTTATCGCCTACTTTTATGTGTCCGGCGAAACCGGTCTGTCCGCCCACCATGCAGTGTGAGCCGATCTTTGTCGATCCTGCGATGCCTGTCTGTGATGCCAGTGCGTTATGGCAGCCGATTTCTACGTTGTGGGCCACCATTATCAGATTGTCGAGTTTTGTGCCTTTGCCCACACGTGTGGCGCCCATTGTGGCGCGGTCTACTGTGGTGTTGGCGCCGATCTCCACATCATCGGCTATTTCAACTATGCCGAGCTGAGGGATTTTGTGATATTCGCCGGTAGGCGCTGGGGCGAATCCGAATCCGTCCGCTCCTATCACTACACCAGAATGGAGTATGCACCGGTCTCCTATCTTGCAGCCGTGGTATACTTTCACGCCGGGGTATATTATCGTGTCTTCTCCTATCGAAGCCCCATCGCCGATGTAGCATTGGGGATAGATCTTTGCTCCACGTCCGAGTTTCACGTTTTTACCGATATATGAGAATGCTCCCACGTATACATCTTCGGGCAGTTCCGTACCTTCAGCCACAAAGCTTGGTTGTTCTATTCCTGTAGGTTTGGGTGTCAGCATCTCGCTCACCATTGTCAGCAGTCTGGCCACTGTGTCGTAAGGATCGTCCACCTTGATGAGTGTGGCTTTCACGGGATGCTCTGGTTCGAAATCGCGTTTCACGAGCACCACTGATGATTCCGTGGTGTAGAGATAATGTGTATATTTAGGGTTGGCAAGGAAGGACAATGCTCCCGGATGCCCCTCTTCGATCTTGGCAAAGGTGTTAACAGTCACCGATGCGTCGCCCACGATTGTGCCATTCACTAAATGGCTTATCTGGTCGGCTGTGAAATTCATTACTTTATCGTCAATAATATAAAGCAGCTTTTGCATGGCGGACATCACCGTCTATAATTGTGGGAAGTGCCGTTCTGATGCAGAAAATTCCGCCGCTCCATGTCTGTGGAACGGGCAGCGGGGGACTGCATTTTTACCCGGAATTCCCATCGGGTGAAGCCTGCTTGCTCGGCTATGATCAAAAATTTTCACAAAGTTCTGAAAAATATTTTGATTTTGTGCTAAAATCGTGGCAAAATTTCAGCAGTGGCGGCATTAAATCCGTGCTGATTCCGCGTTCACACTGTATGAGGCGGAGGCTTATGAGCCTTGTCGTGAAGTCTTGCGTATGCCGTCGTCGCCGAAGACTATCTGTTTTTCTCTATACAGATGTCCCAGTGCTTTCTTGAAGTCTTTCTTGGAGCATCCGAGCAGTCTGCGTATATCCTCCGGATCGCTATGATCGTCGACAGGCAATGTTCCGTCTGCGCTTTTGGCAATCAGTTGCATGATACGTTTCGCCACTGTATTGGTACGTGAGCGTGCGTTTCCGGCAGGGGTGAGGTCGATCTTTCCGTCCTCCCTTACGTGGCGCACATATGCGTCGATGCTCTGGCCCAGTGTCAGAGGTATGGCAAGATCGCTTTCATAAATTATGCCACGGTGCAGATTATCCACTATACACTTGTATCCCAAGCCTTCGGCGTGTTCGGTAATCAATGCCTTCACGCGGTCGCCGTTCTCGTAGTGTGGCAGCACGTTGCCAAGGAATTTGTCAATTTTTGCTGAGGCTACTATCCGCTGCGTTGTGTTGTCGAGATAGACATATACCAGGTATATTCCGCCTTCGCGCATATTGGCCTTCTGTTCCCTGAATGGCACGAGCAGTTCTTTCATCAGACCCCAGTCGAGAAACGCTCCTATTTTATTCACCTGCTTGACCTGCAGGTAGGCGAATTCTCCCACCTGGGCGTATGGTTTTTCGGTGGTAGCTATAAGCCGGCCTTCGTTGTCGCGGTATATGAAGGCTTCCACCTTGTCGCCGATTTTCAGATCTTCCGGCACGTATCTTGAAGGCAGTAGTATTTCCTGTCCGCTTTCGTCGGCGAGATATACGCCGAAGTCTACGGTTTTGCATGCCGTGAGCATGTTGTTTTGTCCTATTCTTATCATATATATTTGTTTAAGTCCGCTAAGTTCTGAAAAAAATATGGTAAAAGCACAATCGCGTGGCGTAATTTGGCAAAATTAAGCTAAATTTGCAGCATACGGCTGTAATTATGCTCTTATGTATTCAACAACATCGGCCGTGCAATGTTTTTATAATTATATGGACATAGACCTGATAACGAAATACTTCCCGTCGCTGACGGATGATCAGCGCGCCCGCTTTGCCGCGCTGGGCAATCTATATTCCGGATGGAATTCGAAAATCAACGTGATATCAAGGCGTGACATTGACAATATATACGAGCGTCACGTGCTGCATTCGTTGGCCATTGCCAGATTCCTTGATCCGGTCGAAGGTACTACATTCATGGATCTCGGCACGGGTGGCGGTTTCCCGGGTATTCCCTTGGCTATCATCTGGCCGGAGTGTAGATTCCATCTTGTCGACCGTGTCGGCAAGAAGATAAGAGTGGCTTCCGAGATAGCCTGGGAGATAGGTCTGGAAAACGTCAGTTTCCGTCATGGCGACAGTGGAGAATGCCATGACAAGTTCGACTTTGTAGTCTCGCGGGCTGTGATGCAACTCGATGGTCTTGTGAAATTGATCAGGCGCAATATCTCGCCTGTCTGCCGCAATGCCGTGCCCAACGGGCTTGTATGCCTGAAGGGTGGTGATCTGAGTGAGGAGACGAGCAAAGTCCCCTACAGTGTGGTCACTTATCCGGTCAGCGAATTCTTTCCCGATGAGGAATTTTTCCGCACCAAAGAGCTTGTATATGTACCTATGGTATGATTCTGTATCCTGAAAAACTATTGATATGCTGAAAGTTTCAAGATTCGTATTTAATATGTTCGGCGTCAACACCTATGTGGTGTGGGACGACGAGGCTTTGCAGGCCGTTGTTGTTGATCCCGGTATGATAGATAGCGAGGAGCGCGAGGCTCTCGATGGATTCATCACGCGCAACAAGCTTGCCGTTACCGGTATCGTGAACACGCATCTGCATCTCGACCATTGTTTCGGTGTCGACCATGTGAAGACGGCCTATTCTGCAGATGTTATGGCTGGAAGTGCTGATGCACCGCTGGGCGCTTCCGTGCCGGAGCAGTCGCGGCGTTTCGGGATTCCGAATCTTGCCGGACCTGTGGCCATTGACCGGGCGATCAGTCATGGCGACCGTATTGCTGTAGGCGGATATGAATTGCATGTGCTTGCAGTCCCCGGACATTCTCCCGGCAGTGTAGCCTTGTATTCTCCAGACGCGAAGTTCGTGATTGTCGGTGATGTGCTCTTTGAGCGCAGCATCGGTCGTACAGATCTGCCCGGCGGCGATTTCAGGACGCTTATTGGCTCAATACATAATCAGTTGCTTACACTCCCCGACGATGTAGTGGTTTACAGCGGGCATGGCAATCCCACTACAATAGGTCAGGAACGTATGCAGAATCCGTATATACAATAAAAAGATAATATCATATACATTTATATTCTTACCAATCAAACACAATGATACAACTTACATTTAATGTCGGATACCGTACAGTATGGGGCGAAAGTCTCTGGCTTACGGGGGCATCCCCGGCACTTGGATCGGGAGATCCGTCCAAGGCTGTGCCAATGTCGCCTTCCGGCGATGGCCGGTGGAGTCTGACTGTCGGTATTGAGACTGATTCACCTGAATTTGAATATTCATATTTTGTAAGGCGGGAGGATGGCTCTGAGCGCCACGAATGGGGACATACACACAGGTACATGCCTCCGGAAGGTTGTCCGGAATGCTATGTTATAGAAGATGCCTGGAGCGACAGGCCGGAGGATGCGCCATTTATGTCGCAGGCTTTAACCGATTGCGTCAATCGGCGTGCCGACCGTGCGCCCGGAATAAGTCCGGCTGCCGGTAGGCTTCTTATGCGTGTCTGCGCGCCGGAAGTACCCTCAGGATCAGTTCTCGCTCTTTGTGGCGAGGGCGAAGCGTTCGGCAATTGGGACACGTCGCGTGCTGTCATTCTGTCGGATTGCAGTTTCCCGCAGTGGTCGGCGGCTTTCTCACTCGATGAGCTTCGTGATGGTCAGCAGTTCAAGTTTGTTACCCTCGATAAGGCGACTCATGCTCTGTGCCGCTGGGAGGATGGGGCAAACCGAGCTCTAACGCTTCCGGAAACCGGTAATACTGCTAAGGCTGCTGTTGTGGTTGATGGTCTTCACATGCGTTTCTCGGCAGTCGCACGATGGCGTGGAGCCGGCACTGCCATTCCGGTGTTCTCGCTGCGTTCCGACGACGATTTCGGCATCGGTGATTTCCTTGATCTCAAACTGATGGTGGACTGGGCAGTGCGTACCGGCCAACGGTTTATACAGATTCTGCCGGTGAACGACACGACCATGACCCGTACGTGGACCGACTCTTATCCGTATAACGCCAATTCGACATTTGCATTGCATCCGATGTATCTGAGGGTTACAGCCCTTGGTACTCCATCTTCGCCTGAACGGCGCAAGTATTTCGATGATCTTCGCGCCGAGCTTAATTCTCTCAAGGAAATCGACTATGAGCGTGTATTGAAAGCCAAGGAAGAATATACCCGAGAAATTTTCAATACCGACGGTTCGTCTGTGCTGTCGTCGGAAGACTTCAGGGAGTTTGTCGGCCGCAACCGGGCGTGGCTGCTTCCATATGCCGCATTCTGTGTGTTGCGCGATCGTAATTCCACTCCTGACTTCACTCTTTGGGGCGAATATGCAGTCTTTGACCGCGTGAAGGTCGAGCAGTTTGCCGAAGCTAATCATAGCGATATCAGTTTTGTCTATTATCAGCAGTATTTTCTCGACAGGCAGATGCGCGAGGTCCACGAATACGCGCATGCAAAAGGTGTGGCGCTGAAGGGCGACATACCGATCGGAATATCACGCACGAGTGCCGACGCATGGCAGCAGCCACATCTGTTCTATCTCGATAGTCAGGCCGGTGCTCCCCCTGACGATTTTTCAGTCCTGGGACAGAACTGGGGCTTCCCGACCTATAACTGGGAGGAAATGTCGCGCGATGGATTCGCTTGGTGGAAAGACCGCTTCTGCAAGATGGCCGAGTACTTCGACGCATATCGTATCGATCATATCCTTGGCTTCTTCCGCATCTGGCAGATTCCGATGGACGCCCTGCACGGACTTCTTGGAGTGTTCCATCCTGCGTTGCCATTCACTCCTGGAGAACTGCGTGGAAGCTATGACTTCTGGTTCGATGCCGATATGCATACCACGCCCTATATTATGGATTATTTCCTTGGCGACTTCTTCGGCGAATTTACAGATGAAGCCCGTGAACGTTTTCTTGTCCCCGTAGGATATGGCCGCAACAGGCTCAGGGATGAGTTCAATACACAGCGCAAGGTAGCCGACTACTTCGCCGCCGCCGGGAAGTCCGAAAAGAATGATAAGCTCTGCAACGCTCTGCTTGGCCTTATCGATCAGGTGCTTTTCGTTGAAGATCCGTATGAGAAGGGTAAGTATCATCCCCGCATCTCCGCACAATTTACATATATCTACAGGTCGCTCGACGATTATCAGAAATGGTGTTTCGACAGGTTATATAATGATTTCTATTATCACCGCCATAACGACCTATGGTATCACAAAGCCATGTGGAAACTGCCGCCGCTTATCGACGCTACCCACATGCTTACCTGCGCTGAGGATCTTGGCATGATACCCGACTGTGTGCCGGCAGTGATCGACCGCCTGCGCATACTCTCGCTTGAGATACAGCGTATGTCCAAGAATCCTGCGAGCGAATTCGGAGACACGTGGCACTACCCGTACTATTCCGTATGCACTACCTCGACACACGATATGTCGGGCATACGCGGATGGTGGGAAGAAAACCACGAGGTGTCTCAGCGATATTATAATCAGGTGCTTGGCGAGCACGGGGCAGCGCCATTCTATGCCGAGCCGTGGATCTGCGACCGCATAGTGAGGCTGCATCTGCTTTCGCCCTCGATGCTCTGCATTCTTCCGCTTCAGGACTGGTTGAGTATCGACGGTGCATTGCGTCGCGGGAATCCTGCCGAGGAGCAGATCAACGTGCCGGCTAATCCCCGCCACTATTGGCGTTACCGCATGCATATGACCATGCAGCAGCTTCTGGCTTCGGATGCATTCAATTCATATCTGCGCGATGCCGTGATGGCCTCCGGACGTTAAAAAATAAATGCCACATAAAAGACTGCGGGGTGTCCGGTATTTCTGGTTGCCCCGCAGTCTTTTTTTCAAATGGATTATAAAATATTAATGGCGGCAATTGGACTTTGGTCCATTACCGCCATTAATAGTATGTGTGATCTATCAGGAGATTATTCTTCGTACTTCTTCACGATTACAGTGGCGTTGTGGCCTCCGAAACCGAAAGAGTTCGACAGTGCGGCCCTTACGGGGCGTTCCTGTGCGCGGTCGAATGTGAAATTGAGGTTGTAGTCAATTTCTTCGTCCTGATCTTCGGGATCGTGGTTGATGGTCGGGGGCACAATGTCGTTCTGTACTGAAAGAACGCTGAACATTGCTTCAAGAGCACCTGTCGCACCGAGAAGGTGGCCTGTCATTGATTTTGTAGAGCTGATATTGAGCTTGTAGGCATCTTCGCCGAAGAGTTCGACGATTGCTTTAACCTCAGATATATCGCCTACGGGAGTCGATGTACCGTGTACATTGATGTAGTCAATGTCGGCCGGGGTCATCTGTGCGTCTTCGAGCGCGCTGCGCATTGCCAGGATCGCACCAAGGCCTTCGGGGTGGGTTGCTGTCAGGTGATAAGCATCGCCTGAGAGGCCTCCACCGGCAACTTCGGCATAGATCTTGGCGCCGCGAGCCTTGGCATGCTCCAGTTCTTCAAGCACGAGTACCACTGAGCCTTCGCCAATGACGAAGCCATCGCGGCTCTTGCTGAACGGGCGTGACGCTGTCTCGGGGCTGTCGTTGCGTGTCGATAGCGCGTGCATCGAGTTGAAACCACCTACACCTGCAGGGTAAACTGCTGCTTCAGCGCCACCGGTGACGATTGCGTCGGCTTTGCCAAGGCGGATAAGGTTGAATGCGTCGATGATGGCGTTGTTTGACGAGGCGCATGCCGATACCAAGCCGTAGTTAGGACCGTGGTAGCCATATTCCATAGACACGTGCCCGGAGGCTATGTCGGCGATCATCTTGGGGATGAAGAATGGATTGTACTTAGGTCCGTCCTCTTTATGCATGGCATAGTATCCGGCTTCTTCCTCGAAAGTGTGAAGGCCACCGATACCGGCAGCTATGATCACACCCACGCGGTCTTTGTCGACTTTCTCGCTTGTCTCAAGACCTGCATCGGCTACGGCTTCGCGGGCTGCAACCATTGCATACTGAGCGTAGAGGTCGAGCTGGCGGAGCTTCTTGCGGTCGAAGTGGTCAGCGCCGTTGAAGTTCTTGACTTCACAGGCAAACTGAGTCTTGAATTTAGAAGCGTCGAAGTGAGTGATGGGTCCGGCGCCGCTGACGCCTTTAAGGGCGTTGTCCCATGTTGTAGCTACGTCGTTACCTATGGGGGTGATTGCGCCGAGTCCGGTGACTACTACTCTTTTTAATTCCATTAATTAATAATGAATTGATTTCTTATAAGGAAGGGGTGAGGAGAACTCCGGCCTTGGGGCAGGAGGGGAATATGAAGGGAGAGAGGAGTAAGCTGTGGCTGATATTACTTTGCAGCTTCGATGTAAGCGATAGCGTCGCCTACGGTCTGGATGCCTTCTGCCTTGTCGTCGGGGATCTGGATGCCGAATTCCTTTTCGAATTCCATGATGAGCTCAACGGTGTCGAGGCTGTCTGCGCCAAGATCGGTAGTGAAAGATGCGGTTTCGGTTACTTGTTTTTCGTCTACGCCAAGTTTGTCAACGATGATGGCTACTACGCGAGATGCAATTTCAGACATAATTTTAGTGTTTTATGATTAATAATTTCGTAATTTTCGCGGTGCAAAGTAAACTATTTTTTTTGAGATATTAAAACATTTACGTATCATAATGCGGAGCGTGGGGCTTTTTTAACCTTTCAAGTGCTTATATTTGAGCGAGAAACGTTGTTTTGTGTTACGTAATTGTTACATCCGCCCGGATGCTTTACCGTATCCATTGTGCCGGGTTAAGCTTTTCGCGACCTTTGCGTACTTCGAAATGCAGGATGCCTGCGCCGCCGTCGGCCGGGTTGGCATAGATATGGCCTATGGGCTGTCCGCGTTTCACCCGGTCGCCTTTCGATACGTTTATTGCATCAAGGTTTCCATATACGGTCAGGTAGTCGCCGTGGCGGACTACAACTACTGTCTGATATCCTGACGGACGGAAGATGACGCTCACTACTCCATCGAAGACAGCATTTGCTGTAGCGTTGCCGTCGACCTGCAGATCGATACCTGAGTTCTCGACGAGGACGTTCGGCAGGCTGGGGTGTTTGGTGACACCGAACGGCTTCACTATGCGGTAGTGTCCGCTGACCGGTGCGGGAAGTTTGCCGCGGTTGGATGCGAAGTCGGCTGCGAGGCGTACGTCTGTGGCAGAATTGGCGGGGGGAGATACAGGAGCGGGAGTTTTCTTAGTCGGCTGCTGTGTCTCGGGCTTGTTTTTCTTTTTGCTTCCTTTTTTTTCTGTCGGTTTTGTCTTTTTCTGCGCTTGTTCCTGTCGCTCACGGGCTTCACGCTCCTGCTGTTCGCGCAGAGCTTGCTCTCTGCGGCGGCGTTCCTCCTCCTCCTGAGCCTTTCGCATTTCTTCGGCAATAAGACGGTCGAGTTCGCGGTCGAGTTCTCGCATTTGGTTCTGTTGTTCCTTGAGCAGTGCGTTCAGGGTAGATTTGTCGGACTGGAGTTGGTCCACTATCACTTTGGTGGCAGCCTGCTGGGCCAGCAGCATTTCGTTGGCGGAATTGAGCCTGCCGAGTGCTGCTACCCGGGATGCCCTGAGTGTGTCGAGCCGCAGTTTTTTTGCCGCAAGTCTGTCGACAGAGGCTTTTAGGCTCACTGATTTTGCCGACAACCAGCGCGAGAATGTCTGCAAGTATCGGTAGCGGCTCATGCTTTGGGCGAATGTTCCTGCCGAGAATATGAAAGCCATGTCGTCAGCCCCGCGCCGTCTGGAACGCGCGGTGCGCAGTGCGTTGGCATATGACCGACGTATGATGTCTACGTCCCGTTCCAGCGAAGTGATTGAGTCCCTGACGATTTTTATCTCCGACTCGGCAGAGCGGATCGAGTCGTTCATTGCGCCGATCAGTTTGCGTTGCCTGTCTATGTCGGCGTCCAGAGCGTTCAGCTTGTTGAGGTTGGCTGTTGTCTTGCGTTTGTTCTCGCGTATTTGGTCCTGTGTGAGCCGGATTCTCTGTTCGGTACGCTGCTTTTCGCTCCTGACGCCTTTTGATGTGCGTTTCGGCCGTGCGGCCAATGCCGACAGCGCCAGCGCGGTTGCCAGTATCAAGAAAAGCAGATGTCGGAATCTCTGGTGGATCATGATTGGTCAGACGGGTGTTTTCAGCATTTTCAGAAGATCGGCAGCGCTTACTTTTTTGTAGTTGCTGCCGGGTTGGCGGAAATTTATATCTGATGCCTTATCGTCCCACTTGGCTTCTTTCACTGACCATTTGATCTTACAGGATGCCGGGTTTTCTCCAACGATGGCCGAGAGATCGACTTCGGCCGGTATCGTGCCATGAGCAGTGCGCACAGGGTCTGTGTATCGTCCCATCAGGCTGTGCCCTTCTTCGCTCTGTATGGCGAATCCGGCTGTGATGGGCAAGCCGTTGGCGTCCGCCCCGATCACAAAAACACTCTCCATCCGGGATTGACTACCGGGTTCGAGCATTATCATACGTTGTTCTCCGTACATTTCGCCACGGCTTTGGAATAGTGCGAGATTTTCGGAGCGGAGTGTTGTTCCCCCCGGCATGAACGGACGCCCGAGCAGCAAGTCCTGTATATTGCCGAGAGTGATTCCGTAACGTTCCTGCAGGGTTGAGATATTTTCACACAGATAATACTTGTGGAATTTGTCGACGGCATATATAGAGTCTGTGTCCGCGTATAGATATGCGACTTCCATCCCAAGCACGCGCAGCGATATGTAGATGCTTTTGTCGCGCAGCATTGTCGCGCGCCCGGACATGGAAGCGGATGCGGGCGATGTCAGACTCAGTTTCACCGGTATTGTGAGCGCTGTCCAGTCGGCATTCGCATCTTCGGCCAGAGTCAGAAGCATTTCGCTGTCTGAAATTATTGGGAAGGCTGTCTCTGTGGCTGCATATGTACCGGATGTCGCCTGGCGCTTGCTGCTGCAGCTTACGAGCAGCATCACCGACACCAAAGCCAGCGCCAGAACCGGAAAGGCGCGCGTGTGAATTCGTGTGGTATGGTGGATATGATTGGCTGTTGCTTTCATTCCTATTTATACAGATAAGCTCCCGTCTTGACTTTTCTTGCGAGTAGATCGTTGTCCGGGTCGATGGCAAGGGCGTCTTTCCAGAAGTCCTTGGCTTTGTCCGGCTCACCGCACATGTAATATATGTCGCCTGCATGTTCGAGTACTTCGGCGGATGCGTCATCGTTGCTGTCGTCGGCATATGCCGAGAGTGCACGGTCTATATATTCCTTGGCTTCCTCATACTTGCGGTTTTTGAAAAGAGCCCAGGCATAGGTGTCTATGAATGTAGGATTTTCGGGGTCAGAGGTCATGGCCTTCTCCGCGAGAACGAGCGCTCTCGGTAGCTGCTGTCCGGCTTCGGCCAGGAAGTAAGACAGATTGTTCATGGCCATGAAATTTGTAGGGTCAAGCTGCAGAGCTTCGTCATAATTAGCGAAAACCGTGGTGTCGCCTGGGTTTTCCTTGTACAGGAGGTCGCCCTTTGTGGTGAGCAGATAAGAACGTTCTGATGCGTCTAATTTCTTGGTAGCAAGGACAGAGTCAAGCGTCTCTATAGCCTGTGGAGTGCGGTCGGTATTGGCATATCCTAAAGCTTTCATAAGATACCACCAATATTCGTCGGGGAAAAATTCTGAGGCGCGCGATGCTGCTTCGATCATGGCTGTGTAGTCTTCAGCCTGTGCAGTGGCCGACACGTAGTATCGCCATACATCGGCCTGATTCGGATCAAGGTCGGTAGCGTAGCGGAATTGTTCGGCTGCTTCCGGAAATTTCTGCAACATGGCCAGATATGAACCGAAGATGGCATGTATGCCGGCTTCGTGCGGATGTTGGGAGAGCAGCACGCCGAACAGGTCATTGATGCGCTGTCGCTGAGTTGCGGTTGTGTCAGTGTAAAGTTCGCGCACGTATCCTGTCAGCATCTGTATCTTTGTATCAGGGTCGAGTGAGCCTAATTTGAGAGCGTTGAACACCTCCCGGTCGTAGGCGGCGCTGTCTCCGCTTTCGCGGAAGTATTCAGCTCTTGTTACTACGGCCTCTGCATTGGTGGAGTCGAGCTGACATGCCAGATCGTAATACCGGCGGGCGCTGTCGGGGAGGTTGAAGAATGCGAATATAGAGCCGGCTATCAGGTTGTTGGTGCTGCTCTTGGGATTGTCGGCCAAAAGTTCGGCGATCTCGTTCATGATCGACACGGTGTCCTTTACTCCGGAATATAGGCGTACCTTTCGGGTCACGAGCCACGGCTCTTTGCCGACGCCCCTCTCTATGCGCTGCAGTATTTGCAAGGCGCGGTTGAAGGCAGCGGTGTCTCCGGCAGCGCCGAGCATACCGAGGTCTTCGCTATAGCGCAACGACAGTTCGAGACGGTCCGGATATAGCGAGTCAAGAATACCCTCCACTCTCACCACTTCGTGCATGTCATAGTCGCGTCGTGCGGCAGTGGCATAGAGCGAGCTCCAGAAGAAATCGGCAGGGTCGGACAGGAAGTGTTTTTTCAGTCTGGTTATGCCGTTGGCATGCATGAGGGAGTCTGCCGATATGGCCCATTCGTAGTAGCCGAGTTCGGCCGACATATCGACGTCCGATGTGTCGAGCGATGATGCACGCCTTATGGTTGCGAAATAATCTTCAGGTCGGTCCTGCGCCGAATTTATGCGCATGGCTTCCATGAATATGTAGTCGGCCTTGCGCTTGCGCGCGAGATCTTCCCAAGAAATGCCGCCACGCGCCTGACGGCGTGCCGACAGCCCAGTCACAGCTATCAGTGAGGCAGCTATGCAGAGCAGCAAGGGTAATATGTGTCGTAATCTTGAAGGCATAGTCGGTTTGATCGCAATTGTCGTTTAAGAGCCTTGGAGGGTAATCAGTTGACGCCTGTATGACCGAAGCCTCCGTCTCCCCTGACCGTGTGGTCAAGTTCATCGGTTTTTTCCCAGGACACGTGGGTATAGGATGTCACTACCATCTGACAGATGCGTTCGCCGTCGTTGATCACGAACGGTTCGTTCGACAGATTGATCAGTATGACTCCGATCTCACCACGGTAGTCGGCGTCGACAGTTCCGGGAGTATTTACCAGTGTGATGCCTTTCTTCAGAGCCAGGCCGCTGCGAGGCCTGAGTTGTAGTTCATGGCCTTGCGGTAGCTGTACTCGCAGACCGGTGGGTATGAGGGCGCGTTCGAGCGGAGCGAGTGTCACCGGACTCTCAAGGCAGGCCCGCACATCCATGCCGGCAGCAGATGGTGTGGCATAATACGGAAGCTCATGCCCCGAGCGGTTGATTATTTTTACTTTGATTCTTTCCATGAGGCAGGGGAGGTTATGTTATGAATAACGGACGAACCATCGAAAAAGATGCGCCGGGAGACCGCTGCTATATGGATATTCGTTTGGTCGACGATCCGATCTTAAGTATGTATATGCCTTTGGCTGAGAGTCGCAGGCGCGATGTACCCGGCTGGATGGTATCGGTGGCTATGAGTTGGCCTACGATCGAAAGCACGCGCACTTGCATCGGGCGGTTGACGGTGATGTATACAGTACTGTTGTCGACACGCACGTCCACACGCTCCTCCTCCGTGAGTTCGGCGGCAGGGGCGGAGGCTATAAGCTCCCAACGCAGAGCGCCCGCGCATGATGCGGACACCGCGACAGCAGCCATAAGAGCCAGTATTTGACGACGTATTCTTCTCATATTCAGTATGCCTCAGGCAAGTTTGCGATTGCTTTTCATTGAAATCCGGCATCAAATTTACGAATAATTTCGCCAACTGCCGCACAAAAATCCACTATTGTGTTGCACGCAGACAATAATTATGCAAAAAAAGCACAAACAACTGTGTCAGGATTTTAAAAAAAAGAATTTATTTGCTAACTTTGTCCGCTGATAGGCATACTATGTAAACAAAACTGACAAACCCCAAAATATTAAGTAATTAGAATTATGAAAATCGAAAAAATCATCGGTCGTGAGGTACTCGACAGCCGCGGTAACCCCACCGTAGAAGTAGACGTAATCCTCGAATCAGGCGCACGTGGTCGTGCATCAGTTCCCTCTGGCGCATCTACAGGCGTAAACGAAGCTCTCGAGCTCCGCGACGGCGACAAGAGCCGCTACATGGGCAAGGGTGTGACCAAGGCTGTTGCAAATGTCAACGGTCCTATCGCTGACGCTCTCGTTGGAATGAGCGCCCTCGACCAGATTGCCATCGACGAGAAGATGCTTGCCCTCGACGGTACAGACACCAAGTCGAACCTCGGTGCAAATGCTATCCTCGGTGTTTCGCTTGCAGTTGCCAAGGCAGCAGCAGACTACCTCGATCAGCCCCTCTATAAGTACATCGGTGGTGTGAACGCATACGTTCTTCCCGTGCCCATGATGAACATCATCAATGGTGGTGCTCACTCCGACGCTCCTATCGCATTCCAGGAATTCATGATCCGTCCTATCGGCGCTACTTCTTTCAAGGAAGGCATCCGCATGGGTACTGAAGTATTCCACAACCTCAAGAAAGTGCTCCATGACCGCAACCTCTCCACTGCAGTTGGCGACGAAGGTGGTTTCGCTCCCGCTCTCGACGGCACAGAGGACGCTCTCAACGTGATCATGCAGGCTATCGAGAAGGCCGGCTACAAGCCCGGTGTTGACGTTACTATCGGTCTTGACTGCGCTTCTTCCGAGTTCTACAAGGATGGTATCTACGATTACACCTGGAAGCAGGAGAACGGAGCTAAGTACACCTCGCAGCAGCAGGCTGAATACCTCAAGCAGCTCGTTGACGAATATCCTATCGACTCTATCGAGGACGGTATGGCAGAAAACGACTGGGAAGGCTGGAAGATCCTCACAGATCTTATCGGCGACCGTTGCCAGCTTGTTGGTGATGACCTGTTCGTTACCAATGTGAAGTATCTCCAGCGCGGTATCAACGAAGGTTGCGCTAACTCAATCCTCGTTAAGGTTAACCAGATCGGTTCTCTCACCGAGACACTCCGTGCAGTTGAACTCGCTCAGCGCAATGGCTACACCGCAGTTATCTCTCACCGTTCAGGCGAGACAGAAGACGCTACAATCGCCGACATCGCTGTTGCTACCAACGCCGGACAGATCAAGACCGGTTCTGCAAGCCGCTCCGACCGTATGGCTAAGTACAACCAGCTCCTCCGCATCGAGGAAGAACTCGGTGCAGCTGCTGTATATGGCTACGGCAAGAAGACCAAGATGTGCAAGTAATCGGATACTAAGATCTGATAACTTATAAAAAATGAAAGCCTCCGCAGGTTCAGTCTTGCGGAGGCTTTCTATGTTTCTACTCTTTTAATCAGTTAGTATATAGTGTGGTTATTGCTTTCAGATCCATTTTTCCGCCAAAATTCATTATAGTAACCGTCTTGTTTCCGGTTATGAACATGACTATCTGAGAGAACATACCGGATTCACCGGGATAAGGACGTCCATATATGGCCACAGCGCCGGAATCATCTTCTTTGGTACTTACGATCAGATCAAGGTCCGAATCCTGTATTATCCTGAATCCATCGGTACGCATGGTATGTACTGAAGCCTTGTCAGATGATGAGTATATGGCCACGTAGTCGATGCCTTTGATTAACTCTATAGTCGCGGAATCTGACTGTGCGAATGCTGACTCTATCATAGCCTTGCCTATATAGACACTTTCAATATCCTTGTTATGGCTAAAGGCAGAGAACATATTTACTCCGCTTGTGTCTGCGGCAGCCGACAGGAAAATAGTCGTAATAAGTGAAAGAATTAGTAATCGTTTCATCTGTATGGTCGTTTTTTGGGGGGGATATGTGTTGGTGTTAATGATTTTCTGTAAGTAGCATTTCCACCTCATCCATCTGCCTGCCGGCATAGATGATTCCTGACCGTGAGATTTTTCCTGAGGCGGCTATGATATTGAGGGCGCGTGTCACCACTTTCTCGGCCTTTTCCGGAGAAGTGATTTCTACGGTGTAGGTCTTCTGGGGCGTGGCGGGTTCTGCTGAGGCTTGCGCTATTCCGGTTCTTGCAGTCTGCTTCTTAGGATGGCGGAAATGTACCTGTTCCGGAGCGGAATTTGTTTGCGGGGCGATAGGTACTGTGTCGGCCGGTGGTGTCACGGCTTCTATGTCCTGCTCAACCGGAGTCTCCAACGCCACTATCGGTAGATTCTCCGGTGTGTAGTCGTAGCGTACGGCAGGTATAGTCAGCAGAAGCGCCACCGCTGCTGCGGCTGCTGCAGAGAGCATCCACCACAACTTAGGCTTTCTGCGACGGGCCATGTCGTGCTTGTCTACCGCATCCATGATATCCACAGCAAGCGATTCCGGCGGTGCAACTGTCGTTGTACCGGAGTGCAATGTACCGAACATCAGTGCATCCGCCTTCATGTCGTCGGGCAGGGATTCTCTATCCGTTGAGTTGAAGAACTCCTGCAACTCGCGCATGCCGGAGTCTGAGACAGTGCCGTCGTAGTACTGTCCGAGCAGATTGCGGATACGTTGGATGTATGTTTGCGATTCGGTCATTTGCTATATGTATTCTATTGTATATGGTTCCTGAATAGTTCTCTCAGTTTTCTGCGTCCGCGGGATAGCAGTGTGCGGACGTTCTCGGGGCTTAGTCCGGTGATCTGGCGTATTTCTTCGTTCGAGCAACCGTCATAGGCGTTGAGGCGTATCACCGTCTGCTGATCCTCCGGCAGCGACTCTATGAACTTCTCAACTACCCTGAGGCTTTCGGACTGTTCGATGCGTTCCTGAGGACTCGCCTGAGCTTCCTTAAGATCGGTGTGTATGTCGAGAGGTTCGCTGTATCTTGCCGTGCGACGCCTTTTGCAGTCGATGCTCTGATTCCTGACGGCAGTCATGCAGTATGAACGTATGTTGCGCATATTCGCGAGCTCATATCTGTTGTCCCACAATCTTATGAACACCTCCTGCACTATATCGGAGGCTTCGTCGGAATCGTGGACGGCCGAATACGCCAGCCGCCACATGTCGCCCGAGCATGCATCTACAATCTTTTTGAACTCATGTCTCTCCACAATCAGCGCATCGGGTGTAATAGCGCCCTGCCGCGCACACCGGCTCAACGGTATGCGCGACAGGTGCGGAGTTCATCATTTCAGTCAATTGTCTCATGCATTCAGTCTGGTTGTCTGTACATAAGACGTATGCATTCCTGATTTGTTACACTTTAGATGCAAAAAAATCGTATGGATGTTTATTTTATTCGCCTCCGTCCGAGTATCTGTGCAGCAGGTTGACCAGTTCGCGCCTCGATACCACCTTTATCTCGTTTGCCGAATAGGTGATCATGCCTTTTTGAGCCATGTTGTCCAATGCTGCTATGAAGCTCGACCGCTGGACACCGAAGAATGAATATAGATCGCGCTGCCGGCATGTGAGCACTATGTCTTTTCCGGCCGGCTGTGTCAGTGATGTGATCCACAAGGCTATGCGCTCCTCGATAGATCCGGTGGTGAGGGCCAGGATGCCTACCACTGACTTCTGTGCGTTCATCGACAGTATGTTCAGGAAGTTGAGCATGAATATGGGATCGGACGACAGGATCTTCAGGTAGTCGTTTTTTGAGATCTGGAGTATGCCTGCGGTTTCCTCGGCAGTTACGGTATTCGGATAGTTGGTAACTCTGCCGAACAGGAAGTCAGGAGCTATGACATTCGAGCGGTCAAGAGTCTGCGACACCCTGAAGCGCCCGTCGGAGTTCACCACAGTGCATCGGACGCTGCCCGATATGATGAACATGACATGCGTGCACGGATCACCGGCTTTCACGATTGTTTCTCCCGGCGTATATTTCAGGAAGTGGAATTTCGAGACTTCCACCACTCTCTCTATTTTCTCTCTTGAGACGCCGCGGAAGAATGGCAGGCTCAGGAGCAGGTCAAACATACTGTTCATAATGGTAGTTGTGTACTCTTTGTCTATTAAACAATCTGTGTGCGCCCTAAGTTTGTGGTTCTATATGGTGAAAGTAGGTTTGAGAGAGAGATGGCAACCCATCGACGTCTTGAAGGCACACAGTCCGTAGGCCGGGATGCCGTTTTCAGACGAAGGGCCAAGATCAATCACCGATGCTTTACCGATGTCGAGCAGGTGTGTCGCCAATCTGTGGAAAAGCAGACGCATCGGATGCATGTGCGACCACTGTGGCAGATCGCCCCAGTACACAGGTTGATATACATTGTCGGAGGAGTAGTAGCCTATCTGTGCGGCGGCGTCTTCTCCGTCGCAGGTGATAACCGACAGAAGCCCGCCTGTCATCATAAATGTGTCGGTAAGCTGGTCGAGCGACATTTTCACCGGATAGCCTTTATCGGAATGGTTGGCTTCTATGATCCTGTAGACCCGCTCTATCTGGTTGCGGTCTGCGGAATCGGGTATTTCGTAAACCATACGGTCTGAATTTATGGCTCTGCGCAGTTCCTGACGTGCGGTGCGCGACGGTGGTGTTGCCGGATCAGCAGCACGCTCCACTTCACAGTGGTAATTATAGTCGGCGTGCCTCAGTGTGCCTCCGGCAGTAAGTATGGCCGCTTTCAATGCGGGCAGAAAATCGGGTGCATAGAAATCGGGGGGCAAAGTAAGGTGCATGTTTCCTCCTGCATATGAGTGAAGGCTGCGCATGCATTCCACAAGAACCTCCACAGGCAAGACTGTGTTTGCCGACGGACAGGAATATGGTGCTGAAAACGGTGCGAGAATCTGTCCGTCGCGGCGGCCGGCTATCCATCCCATGACCGGGTTGCCGCTGCTGTCGAAGAAAACAAGGTGCAGCGTCTCCTCTGCCCGTGCTGAGTTCAGTGTTGCGAAGTCCACGGAGTCGAATACGCTCACTGTATGCGGAAACATACGGGTGTATTCGCCGGAATCTACGTTGCGTATAGTTATCTTACCCAGGCTTGTCATTCTTCAAAAATGCCTTTCCCTTGGCGCAGTATGACGGGATTGTTGCTGTCTGTCAGGTCCACTATGGTGGATGGTATGCATTCTCCGGCGCCGCCATCGGCCATTATGTCGGCCGTGCCTTCATAGCGCGAAGCGATTGACATAGGTTCTTCTATATCGCCTGCTTCGAGTCCGTCGGTCGCAATGGATGTAGCCATAAGCGGTCTGTCGAGCGAGTTCGCTATTTCACGGGCAATGGCATTGTCCGGCACACGTATGCCCACTGTGCGCCGTCCTCTGAAAGCTTTCGGAAGCGAAGAAGATGCCGGCAGTATGAATGTGAACGGTCCCGGAAGGTATTTACGCAGGATGGAGAATGCCTTGTTGTCGATATGCGCGTATCCGGATGCCTGTGAGATATCGGAGCAGACTATTGACAGCAGATGTTTGGCAGGGTTGATGGATTTCGCCTTGCACAGACGTTCGATTGCACGATTGTCCAGACAGTCGCAGCCGAGGGCGTAGAGCGAGTCGGTAGGGAAGATGATGCATCCTCCGTTGTCGATAGTCGAAGTTATCTCGTCGATGTACGGTCTGTTGATGTTGGAGGGATAGAGTCGCAGTGTTTTCATGGGGTGAAGGTTCGTACAGTTATGTTTGAGGCATCTGCAAACGTATGCAGAAGCCTGGTACTTAGTTCTATTGTCTCGTCCTCAGGAGTTTCGGTGGCGTACATGTTGACGATCATCAGCAGCCGGCGTGTGTCCTCGCTGATCTTCGTGCGTTCGTTGTCGCTTGTGGGCGTGCCTATCCCACCGGCTGAGTCGCGGTAGACGGGCAGTCCTTCTATGTTGAGCATTCCGCGTCCGATGCCTTCGAAGGGTTCTCCGGCTTGTCCTCGTCCCAGACGCAGCACTTTGCCTTCGACACGGTCTGCGTCGAAGCCTCCGATGGAATATCCGGTGTACATGGATATATAGTTGATTATATCTACCAACGACGTTATGCGGTAAAGTTCCATTCCTTTCACAGCCCTGCGGCACAGGGCCTCGGCCGATGGTCTGTAGCGGTTTGGCTCTTTTCCCAAGGCTTTGTATGCCGCGCGTGTGGCCGCTATTGCCGGACGGCGGTTTACCATCCCGAGCGCGTAACGGCTGCGGATGTCTGCGGCCAGATCTCCGAGCAAGTTCCAAAATTCGTCAGGAGTATGGCTGTTGCGCACATTGGCCTCCAGAACGATGACACGCAGCCCGGGGGCGGCGCGGCGTATTTCTTCGTCGAATTCTATCTCTATCATGGGAGCTTGTTTTTTCAAAAACCTAAAGGCTTGAAATGCAAAATTATGCAACAAATCCCAATTATGCAACCTCCAGACTCAGTAAAGCACTACGGTAAGGGATATTTCGCCCTGTGCGCCGGTGATGTGCACGGCCTCGATGTCGGCAGTGGCACTCGGGCCGGTGAAGAACGCCCCGTATTGTGCTGATCCTGGTTTTATCGTAGAGTAGGCGCGGTGCATGTCGGGCAATATGCGGCTATGGTCCAGAAGCAGATACAGATCGGTGGACAGCAGCGCGCATGCGGCCAGGCCAAGCGACCTGTCTGTGACCCATACAGATCCGGTCTCTCCTACGCCATATTCTCCTTCTGCCACGCAGATCTCTACTTCCGAGGCCTTGTGAGGATCTGCGTCAGCTTCTTCGTGGTCTACATTGCCATGGTATCCACTTATGGCGGAATATACCTTTTTGGATTGTTTGTCTATATGGCTTTCAAGCCAGGAGATGGCCTCGTCGCGTGAGGTTGTGGATACTATCTGTCCGTCGAAACTGAGTAGTTTCTGCCTGAAATTGTCGGAAGGGTCGCCCGGAACGGTGAACATCGGCACGTCGGGTAGCGGGCACGCCTGTGGCCTGCCTTCACGGATGCGGGCAAGAATGCTGTCGCGTGATGAGGCCTGTCTTGAAGGTGAATCGTTCATTGTTTCTTGCCGGGTTTTATATTTTTTTCGTAATATTGTCTGAATGTCTGTGCCGGAGGTTCCGGGTTGGTATGCTCCCTGGCCCACGGATTCAGCTGTGATTCCGTGAGTCCCTGAGGCAGGTTTCTGAGCGCCCATAGTCCGAGTTTCTCTGCTTTTGCAAGGTTGGAGGCATCTTTGAGCACCATTCCTGCGGCAGACATCTCCATGTCGTGTATGAGCATTGAATTCCCGGATTCCACCACTTTGTTCCTCCAGTAGAATATGATTTCGGGCAGTGGTACTCTCACGGGGCATACCGCTCCGCATGATCCGCAGTGGGTGCATGAGTATGGCAGCCGGGCATACCGGTCAAGATCGTAGCTCGGTTCGAGGGCGATGCCTATCGGTCCCATGTAGGGCGCATCATAGCTTAGTCCGGAAGTGCGCCGGAACACCGGACATGTATTCATGCAGGCTCCGCATCGTATGCATTTCAGCGCTTCCCGATAGTCCGGCGACGAGAGCCTTGCTGAACGGCCGTTGTCCACTATCACTATGTGCATTTCCTGTCCTTTACGAGGCCCGTGATAGTGCGATGTGTATTGTGTGATGTCGAATCCTAAAGCGTTGCGCGACAGCATACGTACCATCAGTGCCACATCAGACATGCGTGGCACAATCTTTTCGAGTCCCATCGACGCTATGTACAGCGGCGGCACGTTGGCGCTTATGTCTGCATTGCCTTCATTGGTGCACACCACTATACCGCCGGTCTCGGCTACAGCGAAGTTGACACCGCTCATGCCGGCATCGGCATGCTTGTATTTCTCGCGCATATGGGCGCGCATCACTGAGTTCAGGTAATGTGGGTCGTCATTGGATGGGTCGCTTCCGAGTGTTCTGGCAAACAGGGCTGCCACATCGGTGCGCAACTTATGGATGGCCGGCATCACGATGTGCGACGGACGCTGTTGGTCGAGTTGCTGTATGCGTTCGCCAAGGTCGGCTTCATAGACCTCTATGCCATGTTCGCCAAGATATTCGCGCATACCGCATTCGTCCATAAGCATGGATTTTCCTTTGGTCACAGTCTTCACTCCATGTGCACTAAGTATGTCGAGCACTATAGAGTTGTGTTCTGCGGCATCTGCTGCCCAATGCACATGTATGCCGTTGGCAGTGGCGTTGCGTTCGAATTCTTCAAGATATTCATCAAGCCTCGAGAGTGTATGCCGTTTGATATCGGATGCGAGGGTACGCATCTCCTCCCACTCGGGGATTGCCGAGGTAACATTATCGCGTCGCATTCGGGCCGCCCACAGGCATCTGTCGTGGCTCTCGCGGTGGGCTGTGTCTTTTATAAAAGCTTCTCCGAGCTTTACTTGATTGACTTGTCTCATGGTCTTGCGTCTCCGTTTAGCAGTTCGGTGATGTAGAATGTCTTTATGTCGATGCCGTGTTTTCGTGCTATTGTCTGCTGGTGCAGCAGGCACGAGTAGTCGGCCGACGTGACGTAGCGGTAGCCGTTGCGGGCATAGTCGTTCACTTTGTCTATACCCATCTGTCCTGAGCAGCTTGTGTCCCAGATCGAGAAAGCACCCCCGAATCCGCAGCATTCGTCGCGGCGTGTGGCGTAGACTACTTCGAGTCCGTCGACAAGCCCCAGCAGGTCGGCTGTCTTTGAAAAGTCAGGTATCGCCAGTTCGGATGGCTTGGCTTCAAGCAGATAGCGGAGAGAGTGGCAACCGTTATGAAGTGCGACTTTGTGAGGAAAATGTGCCCACGGCAAGGAATCTACACGCAGTATGTCGTGCAGGAATTCCACCGGATCGCACACGCTTGCGCGTATGGCCTTCACCTGGTCGGTCTGTTCAATCCCGTCGAAGTGTGCCCGGAATTGGTCTGTGCAGATTCCGGATGGCACTACCACATGGTCGTAGCCTGAGAGCAAAGGCACGAGGCCGGACTCAAGACGGCATGCTTTCTTGCCATAGCCCATGTCGGTGAACGGCAGGGCGCAGCATGATGCCTGCTCGATGAATTCCGGATCGAGTCCGAATCGGCGCAGTAGGTTATAGGTGGAGATCGCCACTTGTGGCGCAAGCATGTCCACATAGCATGGCACGAAGAATCCTATTCTCATAATCTGACTTTGTGATGAAAAAATATCATGGACTTGTTCGCTTCGATAGCAGGACAGGTCCATGATATTCTAACGATTGTACGCCGGATTTTGTTTGCCGGCTTATTTGGCTGTCGCGTGTCTGTAGCCTTTGACTTTATTCCACGCTCCTCGGGTGAAGTCAGGGTATGCTACAGGTGCTGAGTCATGCTCGAGTGATATGGCCGACAGCGGGGATATGGCGCACCATTCCGCCAGGTCGTAGACATCCATGTCGAGCGGCAGTCCGTTGCGCAGGCAATAGATCAGTCTGTAGTCCATGATATAGTCCATGCCTCCGTGGCCTCCTACGGTCTTTGCCATTTCGCCCACTTCGCGTATCAGAGGATGAGTATATTTCTCAAGCAGAGCCTTCTCCTGTTCCTCGCTTATGAATCCGTGAGCGCTCAGGTTCTGATAGTCAGGAACAAGAGTCGAGTCGATCTGTCCGGGTTCGAATGCATAGCCTTGGCGCATGTATTTGTTGGCGAAACCTTTTGTGCCGGTAAGCTGATACATGCGAGAGTACGGCCGGGGATTCACCACGTCGTGCTGTATCAATATTGTCTTTCCATTTTCTGTCTTCATCATGGACATGGTGTGGTCGCCGTTGGCGAATTCTTCAGGACGGCTGCCGGTGGTTTTCTCTATATAGTCGGGAGCGCCTACGGCCTTTGTGTCCATCGCTACAAGTGAGGTGATGCGGTCGCCACGGTGAATGTCGAGCAGTTGGCATGCCGGGCCCATACCGTGTGTGGGATATACGTCGCCTCGGTGCTTGCTATTGTAGTCCATTCGCCAGTTGTTCCAGTAAAGTGGCCAGAATTCAGTCAGGTCGTGGATGTAGCTGCCCTCCACGTGCAGGACCTCTCCGAAAAGGCCTTGCTGTGCCATGTTGAGCGTGTTCAGTTCGAAAAAGTCGTATACGCAGTTCTCAAGCTGCATGCAATGCTTGCGTGTGCGCTCCGACGCGTCGACGAGCTGCCATATCTCCTCAAGGGTGAGGGCAGCCGGAACTTCGATTGCAGTGTGCTTTCCGTGTTCCATAGCATACAATGCCATAGGAGCATGGTTGAGCCAATCGGTAGCGATATAGACAAGATCGATGTCGTCGCGGTCGCAAAGTTGCTTCCATGCATCTTCAGATCCGAAATACAATGCCGGAGCTGGCATTCCGGCTTCTTCCACAGGGCGGGCTGCATTTGCAGTGCGGGCCGAGTCGATATCGCAGATAGCAGTGATCTTTGTGCCCGGAATGTGTGTGAAGCGCGACACAGCATCCGCTCCGCGCATTCCCAGGCCAATGAAGCCTACGCGCACGGTGTCTATGGCCGGAGCGGCAAACCCTATCATGTCGGTTTGTCCTTCAGGGCGGGTGGGAATTTCTGTCTCGATCACATTTGATTCATTACTCCTGTCACTGCAAGAACTGGACAACACCGACAGCGCGGTTGCTGCAGCACAGACGATAAGATAAGAAAATTTCATGATTCGGATAGGTAGTGTGAACTTTTATAATGATTGGTATGTTGTATATGTCATAAAGCGAAACCGAATAATGGAAGGATTGGCCCGCGAAGGGCGATCCTTCCGTTTTTTGTGTTACGACAGATCGTCTACGATCAGTCGTGCGGCATTGTCGGGGGCTGGCGTAGTACCGAGACGCCGGCGCATGTCGGCGTATCCGTCGGTCTGGGCCTTGCGCCCGGGGCCATCGGGAAGCACTTCTGCCAATTTCGCCGCTACAAGATCGGGTGTGCAATAGTGGAGAAGCATCTCCGGAATGATCTCCCGGTCGGCGATGAGGTTGGGTAGCGACACGAATTTCACTTTCAGGATCGCAGCCATCAGTTTGTAGGATAGCTTCGAGCCGTTGGCGCGGTAGCATACCACTTGTGGTGTGCCGATAAGGGCTGTCTCCAATGTTGCAGTGCCGGATGTGACTAATGCGCCGCGGCTATGGGCTATGAGTTGGAATGTCTGGTTCTCAACCAACGGGAGGTCGGTGAACTGGCGGTAGAAAGAAAGTTCTATGCCCGGAGCGGCAGCCACAACCGGCCTGTACTGCGGGAACTGGTCTGCTGCTGCAAGCATCACAGGCAGATTGTTGCGTATCTCTCCACGTCTGCTGCCGGGGACAAGTGCCAGCAAGGGTCTGTCGCGCAGCTTGTGTTCTTTCAGGAATTCTTCTCTTGATGGCAACGCAGCCAGTTTTTTGTCTACTTCGACAACCGACGGATTGCCTACGAAGTCCACCTCATAGCCGTGGCGACGGTAGAAGTCCACCTCAAAGGGGAAGATGGCCAGTACCCTGCGGCAGTATTTCTTGATCTGCTTCACTCGATACTCTTTCCATGCCCATACCTTAGGCGAGATATAATAGTAGACGGGTATTCCCAGCTTATGTGCATATTTTGCCACTTTGAGGTTGAAGCTCGGTAGGTCGATCAGAATCAGGGCGTCGGGATGATATTCGCGTACAGCTTCCTTGGCCCGGCGCAGATTGCCGAGTATGGTGCGCAGATGCCGCAGCGTCTCGCTGAATCCCATGTAGGCCATCTCGCGGTAGTGGAGAAGCGGGGCTGTGCCGGCTGCTTCCGACATAAGGTCGCCTCCGAAGAAACGGAAATCCGCAGCCTTGTCGCGGCTGCGTATGCTTTTTATAAGATCTGCTGCATGCAGGTCGCCGGAAGCCTCGCCGGCTATGAGAAAGTATTTCATTATCGCTGTCTTTTTGTTTTGAAAAAATCCTGCACAAGCGCCGAGCATTCATCGGCCAGAACACCGTGAGTGACACTTGCCCGCGTGTGGAAAGGATTAGCCGTATATGTGGAGTAGCCGCGCTTTGGATCAGTACAGCCGAAGACTATGCGCCCCACCTGACTCCACCCTATAGCGCCTGCACACATCAGGCATGGCTCTACGGTGACGTACAGCGTGCAGTCCTGAAGATATTTTCCGCCTAAGGTGGCGCATGCCGCCGTTATGGCCTGCATCTCGGCGTGTGCCGTGACATCGCACAGCGTCTCGGTGAGATTGTGTCCGCGGCCTATGATACGTCCTGCAGGATCAGTAACCACTGCACCTATAGGCACTTCGTCGGCCGCAGCGGCAGCACGTGCCTCCCGCAGCGCAGCCTGCATGAATTTTATGTCAGTCTCGTCCTGTGATATGTCCATTACTGCAATATTTTGATTGTCATTCCTTCGTTGGCTGCTACGACTTCGCCTGAGAATTCTTCTTTTGCCTCTGCAACATGAGCATCCTCGTCGGTATATGCTTTGGAGAAGTGTCCGAGTATAAGCATCTTCGCACCAGTCCGGCGTGCCACACGCCCTGCCTCGCGAGCAGTGCTGTGACCTCGGATAGCAGCTTTATGTGCGTTGTCATCGGCATATGTAGCCTCGTGATATAGTACGTCCACCCCTCGGAAGCCTGTGACTATCCTCGGGTCGAATGCCGTGTCGCTGGCATATCCGTAGCTCACCGGATCGCGCGGATCGGCCGTGATACGGTTATTTGGGACTATGGATCCGTCGGGCATCACGAAATCTTCGCCGGCTTTTATGGCGTTCAGCTTGTAGGTCGGGATTCCATATGCTGAAGCCATTTCAGGAAGCATCCGTCGCGGAAGCGGCTTCTCCCTGAAGATGAAACCTACGGCAGGAACCCGATGGTATAGCGGGACGGTGCTTACCGTAAGCGAGGGAAGATCGAGTATTGTGGCCCGTTCAGGCTTTATTATATTATAATGTATGTCGAAGCCGGTCGACGGGCATACGGTTTGCATGATTGTCTTCAGCAATTCCGCACCTTCTTCAAATATATGTATAGTGACGGGGCCACCGGCCTGGCATAGATCCATTGTGGACAGCAGACCGGGAAGCCCGAGAAAATGGTCGCCGTGCAGATGAGAGATAAATATGTCGCGCAGGCGTGAGAATTTAAGCCTCTGCCTGCGCATGGCCAGTTGCGATCCTTCCCCGCAGTCGATCATCATCAGTCTGTCGCGAAAATCGATCACCTGGCAGGCGGGCTGATGGCGGAGCGAAGGGGTAGCTGAACCGCAGCCTAAGATGTGTACGTCGAAGCTTGCCATATTAACCGTTTAATATTCCACAAATATACAATTTTACTTCCGTCGGTGCAAGCCGGCAGGTTCAATGCACACTTTGTGTGGCTTTGTGCAATAATTCTGCCTCTTTGAGTACCTTTTGTGCTTAAAACGGCACTAAATGGCATGAAAATGGGGATAAACGACAAAATGCGTGTTAAAGAATGTTTAAATATGCATGGTTTTTATTGCACACTTGGAGAAAAACATTACCTTTGTGCGTGTGTTTTTCATAGTATTAGATTAAGATAAAGGTTTAAAGGAAAAGCGTTGTCGTGAGATAACGCTTTTTTGCATATATATACCCTTTTACCCACGGTGATCAGAGACAGATCTGCTCATAGACGTGTACGCTTGGTAGCTTTGTGGTATTAGGCGTCAGCAAGACGCCGGTAGTTCGAGGGAAGATTCACTATGGATAGAGCGGTTATCCAAGATCAGACAGAGGTATGTAGGGAGAGCGTCCGGAGGTCGCTGATTCATTAGTAACCGGGTACACTAGAGCGATAGCACAGGTATGCCCGGGAGGCATGGAGGAGCAGCAGGTGTCCGAGAGGACACCGATTAACGGCAGATTATCAGAGTCTTCCAACTATATGCGATGCAGAATCTCAAAGCATACAATTTTATTCCGGATGCTGTAAATAGGATCTCAGATAATCAGCTTTGCAGTATAGACTCAGCAAGTTTTGTAAGGTGGTTGTTCAAAAGTTGCGTTTCATCTGTTTTTTTTGTAAATTTGCATCCGCAACCGGCGTGGCATGCTGATTGCTTTGATTGTCAATAAAATACACGAAATAAGACAAACAATATAACTTTATGGCAACTACCGCAGATTTTAAAAATGGAATGTGCCTCGACATCGATGGCAACTATTTCTTTATCGTTGAGTTCCTGCACGTTAAGCCCGGTAAAGGCCCGGCTTTCGTCCGCACAAAACTCAAGAATGTCAAGACCGGCCGCGTTCTCGACAAGACATGGAACTCCGGCGTTAAGGTAAACGAGGTTCGCATCGAGCGTCGTCCTTACCAGTATTCATATAAGGACGATATGGGCTACCACTTCCTCCACACCGAGACTTGGGAAGAAATCATCGTCCCCGGCGAAAGCATCGAAGGCGTACAGTTCCTCAAGGAAGGCGACATCTGCGAGGCTATGGTTCATGCAGCCAGCGACACCGTACTCACATGCGAGATGCCTATGAACGTTGTGCTCGAGATCACATATACCGAGCCCGGAATCAAGGGCGATACCGCAACCAATACCCTCAAGCCCGCAACAGTTGAGACAGGTGCAGAGGTTCGTGTTCCCCTGTTCTGTAACATCGGCGACAAGGTGCGCATCGACACACGCAACGGTGCATACGTTGAGCGCGTGAAGGCGTAAGTCTATCCGTCATAATATCATAAAATAGAACGTCCGTTGGGCATACATCTTAATATGCCAAGACGGACGCTCTATTTTTTATGTTCTACCACTCGAATCCTATCGTCGCGCCGATATTGCTCAGAGTGAGTGAATTGGAATGCCAGTAGTAATTGTTGTTGGAGGTCAGCAACTGATATGTAAGTCCTATGTTCACGGCCCGGCGGTTGTCGTTGCCTATAGGTATGCGCACACCTGCCGACGGTTTGAAATAGAATTGCGTGCCGTCGGTAAGACATCCGCGGTCCATGCGCAGATAGTCAGAACCCATAAGCCATGCCGCACCAATCTTCAGGTCTATGAAAAAAGAAGTCGCGGTCTGGTCTCCGATGGTGAAACGGAAATCCGAGAAGACCGGGATCATCACCTTTGTCTTTGTGGTAGAATGTCCGAGATAGTCCGGATAACCGTAGTCTCCGGAATAGTTGAGGTTTGTCTGGTTGGCCATCGCCACATCCAAGCCTATGCCGGCTCCCATGAAGAACCACGACGAGTACTTGAATCCTTGCGATGTGGATATGCCGATGAAGTTGGCGCGGTCATGACCAACTCCGGCCGTTCCGCTGAGTTCCACATAACCCTTGTAATTGAAAGCTCCCGACAGTGCCGGGCGGATAAGTCCGGTCAGTTGGTTGGCTATCTCATAGTATTGTGCATGAGCGGCAGAGGCTGATAGAAGCGTGAGTCCTAAGACGAGAGAAAGAATACGTTTCATTGATGGTGTGTGTCTTGGTTGAATATCATAATTATAACTGAATACAGGCCTGTATTGTTTACCAAAAGCGCCACCCTGGCATCTGTTGATGTGCGGGCGGCGCTTCTGATTTTATTGGTGATGCATTCGTCGATGGTGGAATACTACATGTTCCACTTCACCTCTACGAACTCAAACTGGCCGGGACCTGTGACGCGATATTTTGCGGCGTGCGGGCCTGTGGTCACACCCGTGTAAGCATAGAAGTTTACGGTATAGAAGACGTCCACCTCAGGATTGGTCTGGGCATCGGGATTGAGCTTGGTGAGTGCATACAGGAGTGATTCCTCCACGAAGCGCTTCTTCATGGTCTCCACAAGTTGATCGTTGTCGTAGCCTTCCCAACCTTCTGCATACTGCTCGCGGGCCTTGCCGGGACGCAGGTCTATGTTGTTCTGATACCATGATGCACCTGCCCAGTATTCATTATTGCCGTACGAGGTCACATATTTCGCACCGTCGGGCACGATGTCGCGCACATAGTCGACGCAAGCCGTGTAGTATGCAGTGCTTGTGGCATCGTTGCGGCTTGTGGTGAGTGTGAGCACAACGCTCGGGTCGAATTTCCATTCGCCGTCCACTTTCACAAACTGCGATGTAGCTGTGGCAAGGTTGCTGGCTGCAGTCCATGCGCTGCCGTCAAAGGTGTATTTGGATACACGGTTGGTAGTAGTCTTGCTTGCCGAGTCGTAGTACTTATATACCACATACTTCACAGCCTCTGCCTGGGCGTATGGATACTTGTCCTTCAGGTAGATAGGCAGCAGTGTGGCCGGAGTTGTGCCGGAAAGATTGCCGTAGGTCTGTCCCATAGCTGTGTAGTCGGCGGGATTGAGCACGGTGAAGTCTGCTGCTGCTGACCAGCGGCTTCCGTCGAATACATACATCGCATTCTGTTGTTCTGTAGGAACTGTCACAGCGGCTGCGCGCGACATGGTTTTAGCATCAGGATTGATAGCCGATTCGATGCTTACAGCGATTATATTGCAGTATTTGCTGCCGGAGAGGTAGGCCAGCCAGCCGCGCACTATCACTTCAGAGCCATCGGTTGCAAGAGCCTTCTGCTCTGCTGTCGCGTAGTAGATGCTTCCAACTGCTGTGCCGTCGCCGTCGAGGTTGATGTTCACATTGTTGCCGCTTACAGATACTTTACCGGAGATCTGAACGTAAGTGAACGATTTATCGTTGATGCTGTTCATCACGGCGTCGAGACCAGCGCGGTCATACACGGTTGGAGTGGGGTAGGTGTATTCCTGCTGGCCCATTACTGTGATTTCAGCGTTTTTAAGCTGCATCAGTCCCTTGTATGCTCCTGTGGTTGCTGCAACCTTGAGTTGTGTGCCGATGGGATAAGTAGTGCCGTCGTAGCCGTTGCCCATATAGACGAGTACTGTGCCGGTCTTGTCGGTGATGGTGAATCCGCAGTTGCAGATGCCGGTCACAACACCGCAGATCTCATAGTCGGTATTGTCTGTGACGTCGCCCAGAAGGCTTGTCATCTCGAATACCTCCGGTTTTTCTTCTCCACCGCCTACGTTGCCGAACACAGGTTCTTGCGATGCCATGTCGTAGGTCACAACTACGTAGTCGCCCGATACTGCATCGGGGAATTCAGTCTTGAGGATTCCCGGCAGGTAGCGCGAAGGCTGTTTCGAGGGAGCGAACGCGTTGATATAGTTCTCGTGGCTTTCCCATACGGTGTTGGCATACGTGTCCTCGCCTACGGTCAGGGTCTTGGCCGACGATGCGCCGGTGACAGCGGGATCGGCTTCGGCAGCCACATTGTATGTCACTTTCGCGTACGATCCATCGTTGAGGATGTAGTACGGGAAATTCTGAGTGCTCAGGAACGCGGGTATCAGCTTCTCGGGATTGAGATCGCCGGTGAAAGCGAGCGTATTGGGCAGGGCGGCGAGCTGGTCGGAATATCCGCCGGCCTCTGCGAGAGCCTTGTTGGCGCTCAGTGAGGCAATGTTGCCGTAGTCGGCATCGGTGAGTGTATATTCGCGGGTCTCGACCACTGTAGGCTTCTTTTCTGATTCGTAGCCGTCGAGGTTCTCTTTGTTCCATGCGTCTTCGTCGCAGGCGGAGAAAGCCGCTATGCATCCTGCTGCGACGATCGCACGTGTCAGTATATTGTGTTTCATTGTTGGTCTGCTCTAATTAGAAGTTGATTTTAAGTTTGCAGGCGTAGGTGCGGCCGAAGCTGTAGAGAATGCGGTAGGCATTCTCCCATGTGCCGATTTCGGTAGCATTTGTCCAGCCGTCTACTACGTAGTTGTAGTTGAACAAATTGTAGACGTTGCCGGAGATGCGTGCGTCGAGGTTGCCGATCTTGAATGAATATGAGGCCGACAGGTCGAATTGCTGACCCCAGGGGATGCGCCAGGGCTTGCCTACCTTGATGTCGCTGCCCGGATCGAAGTTGGAGTCTGAGATCTGATAGTCGGAATAGTTGTTGGCGTTCATTATCCAGTCGGCAGTGATGCGCCAGCCCTTGAATGGACGGAATGTGGTGGAGATCGAACCGGTGGTCATGGCAGATCCGCCCACTTTCACGCCTTTCTGCTCGAGCACTGCGCTCAGGTGGTCTTCAGCCATCATGCCGGATGCAAGGGTGGGCTTGAGCGATGCAAGGGGCTGACCGTTGAGATCATAGAAGTAGCCGCGTGCGTTGGACGACCATTCGTTGTCGGCGATTGAAAGCATACCTTCGAGAGTGAACCACTTCACGGGTTCGTAGATGAAGTTTAACTCGATACCCATGTGGCGGGCGTCTACGCCGGCCATGTTGAATACACCGTAAGAGCCGTCGCTGAGGTTCACCGAACGCGATGTAGTCTTGTCGAGCCACTTGGTATAGTAGGCGTTGAGGTTGACCGTGAATGTGGGCGAGTGGTAGCCGTAGCCAAGTTCAAAGGATTCCACTTTCTCGTTGGTGGGATTTGGGTTCACGGCGTTGGATACTTCCTTTGAGATGAAGACACCCTTGGCGAAGAACGGTGCGCGGGAGATGAATCCGGCGTTGGCATACACGTTGTTGTGTCGGTCGATGTTGTAGTTCACACCGAGTTTGGCTGTTCCGCCGAGATAATTGTGCCATGCCGACTTGCCGTTGGCTTTGTCGTAGTAGAATTTATCGTAGCGGCGATAGCCTGTGTTGCTCAGCGAGCCTGAGAGAACGATGTTCATGCGCTTGTCGAACAGTGTGTACTCGCCCTGGGCGAAGACGCCTTCCTGCTGTGTGTAGCTGTTGTAGTTGCGGTACACGATGTCGCCTACGGTAAGTTTCTGGTTCACCCAGTTGAAGTTGTTCTGGTTGAATTCCGGACGGTTCTCGGGCTTCACTGCGCCACGGTTCACGTCGTCGATATAGTATTCACCGTCGTAGAGGTCGATGATCTTGTTGTTGTGGATGCCGACATAGTAGCGGAGGTCGATACCGCCGGTGACTTTGAGCTTGCGGTCGAAGAATTCGTTCTTGTATGTGGATACAAGTCCGTACCACTGGTGCGAGTTGTTGCTCTTGGACATGATCATGTTTGAACCGGTTGTCGAGGCCTCGTTCATTTCCTGGATCTGACCGTAGGCGAATGTGCCGTCGGCATTGCGGAATGTTGTGTTCACGATTCCGTTGGATGCTCCGTACCAGTAGTTGCGGTAGTTTACAGAGCCGATCTTACGGCCCTGACCGCTGTAGCCGGAACCGTTGGCCAGAGAGAAATAGAAAGTGGTGGAGAGTGAAGACTTGTCGTCGATCTGCCAGATGTGCGCCAGTGAGATCTGGGGCTTGTGGTATGTGTTGTGCTGGGAAGTGCGGCGTTGTCCCTGACGGTCGAAACCGTAGGTCGCATTGTATCTGTATGGACTTGCACCGTTCATCACGCGTTTGGCGTAGGTCTGCCATTCATTTATCGTGAGACCGTCCTGATTGCTGCGCTGGTCATGTTCCTGAGGAGCGCCGAAAGCTGTGAACGAGATCTGATGGCTGTCGTTGATTACCTTGGAAATGTTCACGAAGTAGTTGTACGACAGGAAGTTTGTGCCCTGCACATATCCGTCGCCCCATTTGCGCGAACCTAAGACGGTGATGGCCCAGCCGTTGTCCATCAGACCGGTGGAGAACTTGATGCCGTAGTTGTTCATACCGTCATTGCCCATGCCATACCATACGCTGCCGCCCTTGATGGCGTCGGTCGAGCGTGTGGTGATGTTGATTGTGCCGCCCACTGAGGGTGCTGACAGAAGGGCTGCGCCGAGTCCGCGCTGTGTCTGTATGTTGGATGCTACGTCGCTGAGACCGGCCCAGTTGCTCCAGTATACGCGTCCCGATTCCATGTCGTTGATAGGAATACCGTTCACCATCACAGCCACGTTCTCGCTCTTGAATCCGCGCATGTTTGTCTTGGCGTCGCCGAAGCCGCCGCCGTCTTTGGTTGTCCACACACCGGGAGTGGTCTTGAGAACTTCAGGGAACTCCTGGTTGCCGAGTTTGTATTCGATCTCTGAAGCATTGATCTGCGACAGAGCCACAGGAGTCTCGCGTGTGCGGGCCAGCGACTGTGTCACCACTACGTCGTTGAGCATGTGTGCGGCGATCTCCATTTTTACAGTGCCAACATTCTGTGCCACTTTTACTTCGGCCGGTTTAAAGCCTACATAGGTGATGCTCAGTGTTTTTGAGCCGGCAGGTACTGCTACGGAGAAGCGGCCGTCGATGTCGGTCACGCCGATTACCTTGCCGCCTTTGACTGCGACTGAAGCTCCGATCACGGGCTCGTTATCGCCGTCGACCACCGTGCCTTTACAATTGATGTCGCCTGATGCGGCGATGGCCGCTATCGAGACCATCCACATCGTGAGCACTAAAGAAAGGATTCTTTTCATTGCAAATTTGTTTGGGGTGTGAAACGTTGTATATGATTGTTATTGTTTGCCGTTATTACGATAGAAGCCACCCTTGGTACAGTGTAACCTGCACACAGAGTGGCTTTTAAGCTTTTTGATGATTGCGTCTATGCGTTTGCATTGGCATGTGGTAGTTGTTTTGATGCCCAAAGTTACAACTTTTTTGTAAAATAATTTAAATCATAGTAAAAATTCGATAAAAAATTAACAAAAAGTATTTCCTCTATTCTCATATACATATGAAAAATCCCGTCTGACTGTGTCAAAAAGTCAGACGGGTGTATTTCGTCTCTGTGGCAGACTGATTATTTCCAGGTGAAGGTGTAGGCGAATGGCTCGTTGGATGGAGACATGGTTGTAGGATAGCCCTCCTGGTCGAGAGTCCAGGTGAATGTCACGTCTTCAGTATGCCTGCCGGTGCGTTGAGTCGCTTTCTGTGGAAGATCGGCAGTAGCTTTGCCGAGCAGTCCGGCGTAGTATGCGAATTCCATTTCATCGAGGTCGGTGTTGAAAATCTCGTCGAACATCATCACGCCTCCGATGTTGGATTTGGGGTCAGCACCATAGTCAAGCGTGGTCTCGAGATCCTCGGCACCGCGGTTTGTGAGCCGCATTTTAGTGATGTTGTGGTTGAGATAGCTGAATTCCACATGCTGACGGTCTTCGTCAGTGCGGTCTATCGACAGCAGATGGCCTTCGGGCGAGTATTCGAACCACCAGTATTCTGTATCCTCGGCCTTGTTGCCGTCGTATTCAGTCTCCTCCGCATATTCTACAAAGCCCAGATTGCCTATACGCAGGTTGAACTGATGGCGTTCGTTGCCGGATACAACATCCATGCGCACGAGTTTGCTATCCGACACTGTACGCGACAGTGAGGGGTAGGAGAATGAAGCAATTTCGTTTTCGCCGCTTTCGCGTTTGGTAATCTGTTTCACAAGGCCGTTTTCGTTATAGCTTATCACCATGCCGGCAGCTGATAGCGGGAGGCGTCCTGTGAATACCTGTGCCGGGTTCACACGGTCTACTGTGGGGATGCCGTCGTCGGTCTCTCCTCCGAAGTATCCGTTATTATCGTCATTATCGCTGCACGATACCATCGGAAGTGCGATGCAGGCCGTGAGCAGTGCCTGGATGAGTTTGTTGCGTAGCATAATAGTTGTCTCTGTTGTCTTGTAAGTATGATGTTGAATAATCGTGAGCCGTGGTCATGCGCGGGCATCGCGCCCGTGACTGCCGGCGTGAGTATAACGCTCCCGTATTGTCGTTTGTTCGCTTTATGGTGCGTGGGTGTTTCTCAACAGCCTAAAAAAATCCCGAGGCCGTGCGGGTGCTTTGACCTGCATGGCCTCGGGTTGTAATCGTTAAGCGCCGGTGTTCCGCTGACTTCCGCAGTGGGAAGTTCAGGCTGAAAGCCGGATTACTTGCGGATACCGAGCTCTTTCTGTGCGATGATGGCACGATAGCGGTTGATGTCCTTCTTGATCAGATAATCAAGGAGACGACGACGCTTACCTACCAGCATCTTCAGAGCGCGCGCTGTGGTATAATCTTTATGATTTGACTTCAGGTGCTGAGTCAAATGAGCGATACGGACTGAGAATAATGCAATCTGTGCTTCAGGTGAGCCAGTGTCAGTCTTGCCCTTACCGTACTTCTCAAAGATTTCTACTTTTTCTTCAGAATTGAGGTGCATTCTTACAGATGTTTTGGTTAATGAAATATATAAAAATTGTATTGCGGGCACAAAGTTAGCGATAATCTGTCAGACTGCCAAATCCTTGTGCCGGTTTGTGCCTTTTATTTTTAAAGGTTGGGTTTGTCCTTCACCGGATTGCGGAAGTGGATCTTGTGCTCCACATATTCCTGGGTGGCGATGAGTGTGGGTTTAGGCAGCTTCTCATAGTAGCGTGAGATCTCGATCTGCTCGCGGTTCTCCGAGATTTCCTCAAGGTTGTCGTTGAGAGATGCGAATTCCTGAAGTTTCTTCTCCAGGTCGTGCTTCATCTCCATTGAGATCTGGTTGGCGCGCTTGGCTATGATGCATACGGTCTCATATACATTGCCGGAATCTTCCGACAGCTTCACCATGTCGCGGGTGACGGTGTTGAGGGGTGCGTTGCTCTTCTTGTAGTCCATACTTTGAAGTTGGGTTGTCTATGTGATGCTTGTAAATTTTTTTCTGTTAATAAGTGGCGTAGCGGCTCGCGATCTTGTAGATGTTCTCTGCCTCCTCGCGGTTTGGGCTGTCGGGATAGTTGTTGATGAACGAATAGTATTCGTCTATCACGTCGCGGAAGCGGTCGGCCTTGCGTTCGTCGACACTCATCGAGGCCTCCTGATAGCGGGCTTTGAGTACCAGCATCTCAAGGTCTTCCTTGTACTTGGAGTAGGGGTAGTCCTTGATGGCATTCTTGGCCACGATCACGGCGCTCTCATAATTGTTGCCCATGTAAGATCCCAAGTTGTAGTAGAGCTGGGCATTCTCGAGTTGCTTGAGCGTGAGTTTGTCCTGCATCTCGAATATCGCGTTCTGCGCTATGCTCACTTTGTCGCTGTTGGGGAAGTATTCCAGAAATCCCTGAAGCTCCTCTATGGCCTTGATAGTAAGCGACTGGTCGAGCTGAGGCTCGGGGGAGTCGAGGTAGTAGCCATATCCGCAATAGTACCGTGCCAGTTCGGCGTATTTGCCTTTGGGATAGCGGGTATAGTAGAGCTTGAAATATTGACCGGAGCTTGTGTAGTCCTTGTTCTCATAATAGCTGAGGGCAAGCAGATAGAGCGATTCTTCGGCTTTCTCGCTGCCCTTGAATACTGTGATGCAGTCTTTTAGCAGCGTAGCGGCCTGTGCGTACTTGCCTTTTTCGAATGCGCGCTTGGCGTAGTCGAACTTATAGTTGAAGTCAGTGCTTTTAGTGGCCTTGTTGTATTCGCTGCACGACGGCGCTGCCAAGGCTACTATGGCCAACATTATGAGGGTCAGGATTTTATTTTGCATAGCGGATGCATTCAAGTCTGTTCAAGAGCGCAAAGTTAAGGATTTAAATCCGTTTATGCAACATCTATTTCCCCGCCGCTCTGATATTTAGCAAATTTTATCGTAAAGTATATGTGCGCCTCCGGGCCGCCATTAAATATAGGTCTGTTTTTTTATAATTTATTATCAGTGACCCTTGCGAAATTATATTTATCTTTGCGCCAGTCAGCCTGCTACATGCAGGTGGAGGATTCTAATATTGATGAAAACTTGACGAATGTATTTATTAGGTTACGACATTGGCAGCTCGTCGGTGAAAGCTGCTATAGTGGATGCAGTCACCGGAGAGTGTATAGCATCTGATTTTTATCCACGTCAGGAAGCTCCTATCAAGGCATTGCGTGCCGGATGGGCTGAGCAAGATCCTGCCCAATGGTGGCAATATCTAAAGGAAGCCACAGCATCGGTTCTGGCTATGTCGAAAATAGAGCCTTCCGGCATCAAGGCGATAGGCATATCATATCAGATGCACGGTCTTGTGGCTGTGGACCGCGAGCATGAGGTATTGCGCGATGCTATCATCTGGTGTGATTCGCGCGGCGTGCCTTTCGGGGCGAAAGCTTTCGCCGAGCTTGGACCAGATAATGTGTTGCCGAGACTGCTTAATTCGCCTGGCAACTTCACAGCAGCCAAACTCAAATGGATGAAGGACAATGAGCCGGATCTGTTTGAGAGGATATATAAGGTTATGCTCCCCGGCGACTATATCGCCATGCGGCTTACCGGTGAGATCTGCACCAATCCGGAAGGGCTGTCGGAATACATGCTGTGGGACTTCAGCAGTAATGCTTCGGCTGATTTTCTGCTTGATTATTACGGCTTTCCACGCGACATACTTCCGCAGGTGGGGGAGACTTTCAGCGAGCAGGGTCAAGTGACGGCTGCTGCGGCCGCCGAACTCGGATTGGCGGAAGGTACGCCTGTCACCTACCGAGCCGGAGATCAGCCCAACAATGCTCTGTCGCTCAATGTGTTCAATCCCGGAGAAATAGCATCTACCGCAGGTACATCCGGCGTAGTATACGGCATAAATGGCACTGTGGACTATGATCCGCTGAGTCGTGTCAATAACTTTGCTCATGTTAATCATACTGCCTCGCAGCCCCGGATAGGAGTCATGACGTGCATCAACGGTACGGGGATACTTAACTCCTGGATCAGGCGCAACGTAGCACCTGAAGGCATGTCATATGCCATGATGAATGATGAGGCGTCGACTGTAGCTCCCGGTTCTGAGGGCATCAGCATATTGCCTTTCGGCAACGGTGCGGAGCGTGTGCTTGAAAACCGCGACATCGGTTGCTCGTTCCACGGCATCAACTTCAACATACACCGTCGCGCCCACTTGCTTCGGGCTGCTCAGGAGGGCATAGTCTTTTCGTTTATGTACGGCATAGAGATAATGGAGCGTATCGGTCTGCCTGTCAATAGAATTCATGCCGGAAATGCCAATATGTTCCTCAGTCCCGTCTTCCGTGAGACTCTGGCTTCGGTGAGCGATGCGGCGATAGATCTGTACGACACCGACGGAGCAATCGGTGCGGCTCGCGGAGCCGGCATTGGAGCAGGTATCTACAAGTCGCCAGCCGAGGCGTTCGCCACATTGAGGCGTATAGACACTGTCTATCCGGCAACCGACCGGACTCCATATATTGAAGCCTATGCGCGTTGGAAAGAATGTCTTGCCCGCGAATTGGCTAAAGAAATCAAATGAAATTACAAACCATAAAAAACATATACAACCATGACTAAAGAGTATTTTCCCGAGATAGGAAAAATCAAATTTGAAGGCACACAGAGCTATAATCCTCTGGCCTACCGTTACTACGACGCCGACCGTATCGTGCTCGGCAAACCGATGAAAGAATGGCTGAAGTTCGCTATGGCCTGGTGGCACACTCTCACAGCCGAGGGCAGTGACCAGTTTGGCGGAGGTACAAAGAAATTCCCGTGGAACGATGCCGCCGACGAGATGACTGCCGCAAAGCAGCGTGTGGATGCAGGCTTCGAGATCATGCAGAAGCTCGGAATTGAATATTTCTGCTTCCATGATGTAGACCTCATAGGTGATCCTGCCGACATTGCCGAATATGAGAGCCGCATGAAGGAGATCACAGAATACCTGAAAGCCAAGATGGAGGCTACGGGGATCAAGAACCTCTGGGGCACAGCCAATGTCTTCTCAAACGCCCGCTACATGAATGGCGCTGCTACAAATCCGGATTTCGACGTGGTTGCGCGCGCTTGCGTACAGATAAAGAATGCCATCGACGCTACCATCGCTCTTGGTGGCACAAGCTATGTCTTCTGGGGAGGCCGCGAAGGCTATATGAGCTTGCTCAATACCGATCAGAAGCGTGAAAAGGAACACTTGGCCACAATGCTCAAGATGGCCCGCGACTATGCCCGCGCCAAAGGTTTCAAGGGTACTTTCCTGATCGAGCCAAAACCGATGGAGCCGTCGAAGCATCAGTACGATGTCGATACCGAGACAGTGATAGGTTTCCTAAAGGCAAATGGCCTGGATAAGGATTTCAAGGTAAACATCGAGGTCAATCATGCTACTCTGGCCGGCCATACATTCGAACACGAGCTGGCGGTAGCCGTAGACAACGGCATGCTCGGTTCTATCGACGCCAACCGTGGAGACTATCAGAATGGCTGGGATACCGATCAGTTCCCTATCGACAACTATGAACTGACACAGGCCATGATGCAGATCATACGTAACGGTGGATTTACGGACGGAGGTACAAACTTCGACGCCAAAACCCGTCGCAACTCCACCGATCTGGAGGACATATTCATCGCCCATATCGCAGGCATGGATGCTATGGCGCGCGCCCTGCTCAGTGCTGCCGACGTGCTCGAGAAGTCGCCTTACCGTAAGATGCTTGCCGATAGGTATGCAAGCTTCGATTCGGGCGAGGGCAAGAAATTCGAGGAAGGCAAACTTACTCTCGAGGATGCAGTGGCATATGCCAAAGCCAATGGCGAGCCTGCATGCACTTCCGGCAAACAGGAGCTCTACGAAGCTATAGTCAATATGTATGCCTGATTCACGTCCCGGTCTGCGCCGGTAGTGGATCATCTACATCTCGGAAAACAATTGCCGCCTGCGTGACTCAGATGGTCGCGTAGGTGGCATTTTCAAGATTAAATCCTTATTATATTCCCATGAAAGCAACCAATCAAACCATCAGCCCTGAATTCGTGGCTTCGCTGCCGTCCGCCGGCTCGAAGAGCTATCTCTATTCTATTGTTCTTGTGGCAGTGCTCGGTGGACTTCTTTTCGGCTATGACACAGCCGTGATCTCAGGAGCGGAGAAGGGCCTGCAGGCCTTCTTTCTCGGAGCGCGGGATTTTGTATACACCGATGTTATCCACGGCATCACATCCTCGTCGGCTCTTATCGGCTGTATTGTCGGCTCTGCGCTGTCGGGATTTTTCGCCAACTACTTCGGCCGTAAGCGTTCGCTTGTGATAGCCGGTGTCTTCTTCCTGCTCTCGGCTCTTGGATCTTACTATCCCGAGTTCATGCTATACGAAAAAGGCGTCCCTCACATGGGACTTCTTGTGGTCTTCAACATCTACCGAATTATCGGCGGTATTGGTGTCGGCCTTGCATCCGCCGTTTGTCCGATGTACATAGCGGAGGTATCGCCTGCCAATATCCGTGGCACGCTCGTGAGCTGGAATCAGTTTGCCATAATCTTTGGCCAGCTTGTCGTCTATTTTGTCAATTTCATGATCCTTGGCGAGCATACCCAGCCTGTGATTGAACGTATCGGTGAGACTGTCTATCAGGTAAGTGCCTCATCAGATCCCTGGACGGTGGAGACGGGATGGCGCTATATGTTCGGTTCGGAAGCATTTGTCGCCGCAGCATTTACTATTCTGGCTTGTTTTATTCCGATGTCGCCGCGTTTTCTTGCTATGAAAGGCCGCGAGCGTTCGGCATTGAGTGTGCTTGCGCGCATCAATGGTGCGGAGAAAGGCCGTGAGATTCTCGACAGCATCCGGCGTTCCGATTCAGTAGCCTCCACACGCCTGTTCTCTTTCGGTATCATGGTTATATTTATAGGTGTCATGCTGTCTGTGTTCCAGCAGGCTGTCGGTATCAATGCAGTGCTGTATTACGCACCGCGCATCTTTGAGTCGATGGGTATGGGCAATCCGATGGTGCAGACAGTGATCATGGGTATCGTTAACATATCATTCACGCTTGTCGCCATATTTACGGTAGAGCGCCTTGGACGCAAGCCGCTGCTTATAACAGGTTCGCTCGGTATGGGAATCGGTGCGCTTGGCGTAGCTTTGAGCAATGTGATCGACGTGCCTTCGGCTGTCCCGGTTGTCAGCATCATGCTGTATTCCGCCTGCTTCATGTTCTCGTGGGGCCCTATCTGTTGGGTGTTGATCTCCGAGATCTTCCCCAATACGATCCGTGGGGCAGCGGTCGCTATTGCAGTAGCTTTCCAGTGGATATTCAATTTCATAGTGTCCTCAACATTTGTGCCGATGTACAACATGCAGTTGGGCGCTATGGGCGACCGGTTCGGACATATGTTCGCCTATCTTCTCTACGGTGTCATCTGCATTGTGGCAGCATGGTTTGTCTGGCGTCTTGTGCCTGAGACCAAGGGTAAGACACTCGAGGATATGACACGCCTTTGGCAGAACCGCAGAAACCGTAAGTAGTCGGCTTCTAAGATCAAAAAAAGTCTGCAAGACTGTGCGCGATAGCAAGTCTTGCAGACTTTTTTATTTTTGTGGTTGGCAGTTTGTCAGCGCACGGCGATGACTTCTACTTCTACAAGCACCTGCTTGGGAAGTTCGCGCACGGCCACGGCGGAGCGTGCGGGATATGGCTCGCTGAAGTTGGCTGCGTAAACTTCGTTCATAGGTCCGAAAAGGCTCATATCGGCGAGGAATACTGTGGTTTTTACCACGTTGTCCAATGTAAGACCTGCCTCGGCAAGTATGCCCTTGACGTTTGCAATGGCCTGTTCTGTCTGAGCGGTGATGCCTTCAGGAATCTCACCGGTAGCAGGATTGATAGGTATCTGACCTGAGGCATATACAAAAGAGCCTGTGTCGATGGCCTGGCTGTACGGACCGATAGCGCCCGGAGCGGCTGTGGTTGAGATAACTTTCTTCATGATTGCTATATGTTTTTTTATGGGATTTGGAATATTGAGATTTATTCTGTGGTTGCGGGCGTAAAAACTTTTGTCTCCGAGAATCCGGGATACTTCAGGATGGCCGTCACACTGTCTCCGTCTGTATGATATTCGATTTCGGGAGAGCCTATGGCCGGAATAAACGCTACCGAACCATTGGGCATATGAATCCAGCGTCCGGGTGTAGTGAAAGGTGTCCACTTCTCATGTCCGCGCTGAGTCACGCGTGAAGCCAGTTCGCTGCCAATCTGATTCACGCCCGCATGGCTGAAGTGCACGTATCCGTTGAATGGTTCTTCGAACTGCATCTCGAAGTCATCTGTGTCCACTATCTCCACCTGTCCGAACGTTTCCGCTACTTCGTCCTGGGCATCGCGTACACCTTGTCCGTATTGGGTCGATCCTGATGGAGTTACTTTTGATTCGCCCGGTTTCACGATATGCCCTATGTAGATCCGTCCTTGCGGAAATCCAAGATCGGTGTTTATCCTGTCGATCAGTCGTACGAGGGATTCCTTGTAGTAATCTTTGTCCGAGTACTGGTCGGCGCATCCCTGCATCCACCACACTCCCGCAAGCCGAGGATGCTTTCCTGAAGCTAACAGGTCTGATATGGCAGGTTTGAAAATGTTTTCGTAGAAGTAGTTCCAATTATGGTCGTCGAGCGTATTGGCCCATGACGAAATTGCAGAGCCGGATACTCCGAGTTTAATCACGTATAGCTCGGACTCCGGCATGGCTGTCAGGAAGTCGCGTCCGAAGCTTCCCTCCATGCCTCGACGCCCTTGTGCACAGTCCACGCCATCGCATGTGCTGTATGTCCCATAGCCGTGTATCATGTTCATGGCTGTGCGACCTTCGGTATTCTCGTTGCGATACCACAGGTCAAGCCATCCGGGTTCTACGTCGGTCACAGCGCCGTCCCTTACCCACCTTGCGCTTTCGCCGAGCGCGTTTGTAGGCTGATTCTGCACCTCGCAGCTTCTGTACCATATCTTCATCCGGCCTGTGTTGGCATCTGATGTATACCACTGTTTCATAAGGCTGTCGATAGGCGCTTCGTACATGGCAGATCCATCGGCGTTCGATTGTCCGATCGTTATGAACACCGGAACTTCATTATCGGAAGCCGTTGCGTGAAATGCAGCCGCAAGCATCGTGATGGTTGCGGCGAATATCTTTTTACATGGCAGAAGTCTGATATGCATGGCGGTCTATATTGTTGAATATATGTCAGGACTACATTGGTGGAATCCGGGTGTAAATATACGCAAAATTTATCTTACTGAGGCCAATGATGTCCCTAAAAAAGCAGGTGACTGCGCTTCTTGCAAAGCACAGTCACCTGTGTGGTGTCTCTCCTTGGGAGGAGTATGTCGTTATTTATTCTGCGACAACCTCGAAAGGAATTTCAACGCTCACTTCCTTGTGGAGCTTGACAGTGGCGGTGTAGTTGCCTACTTCCTTCACTGATTCCTTGATGGAGATGAGCTTGCGGTCTACGTTGTGACCGAGCTTTTCGAGAGCTTCTGCAATCTGGATAGCGTTTACAGATCCGAATACTGTGCCTGTTGCGCTCACCTTTGCACCGATTGTCAGAGCTACGTCCTGGAGCTGAGCTGCAAGAGCTTCTGCGTCGGCTTTGATTTTTGCGAGCTTGTGCTGGCGCTGGCGCTGGTTCTCGGCCAGTTGCTTCAGTGCGGAGGGAGTGGCGACAACAGCTTTGCCCTGGGGAATGAGGTAGTTGCGGCCGTAACCGTCCTTCACTTCTACGACATCGTCCTTGTATCCAAGGTTGGTGACGTCTTCTTTGAGAATTATCTTCATTGTGTGATGTGTCGTTTGGTCAGAGATGGTTTATTTCATCAAGTCAGTAACGTAAGGCAGGAGTGCCAGGTGGCGTGCACGCTTCACGGCCTGTGCCACGCGGCGCTGGAATTTCAGCGATGTGCCGGTGATACGGCGGGGAAGGATCTTGCCCTGCTCGTTGAGGAACTTCTTCAGGAAGTCGGGGTCCTTGTAGTCGATATACTTGATGCCACTTCTTTTGAAACGGCAGTATTTTTTCTTTTTCACGTCCACCGACAGGGGAGTGAGGTAGCGGATTTCTGATTGCTGTGCCATGGTTTATGCCTCCTTGTTTTCGGGTTCAACGTTGGTGGTTTCTGCTGCGGGCTTGCTGGCCTTGAGGCTGCGACGCTTTGCTGCATATTCGGCTGCGTACTTGTCAAGACGGAATGTGAGGAATCGCAGAACGCGCTCGTCGCGACGGAATGCGGTCTCCAGTGCCTTAACCGACTTGGGATCAGCGTCGAATTCTACCAGGGCATAGAAGCCTGTCGACTTCTTTTCAATGGGATAAGCGAGCTTGCGCAGACCCCAGAGTTCTTCGTTCACGATGGATGCGCCTGACTCGGTCAGCACCTTGGTGAACTTTTCTACCGCTTCCTTCATCTGTGCGTCAGACAAAACGGGAGTTAAAATGAAAACGGTTTCGTACTTGTTCATTTTTGTTGTTAATAAAATGAGTATTAATAATATAGCCGTAGATTACGGCTTTTCGGCTGCAAAATTACGAATTTCCCCTCTAACTGCCAAGTTTTCCGCAGATTATTTTTTGTAGAGTCAACTGGCAACTGCAATATTAATGGTCTTTAATATAGTCTCCAAATTTTTCGGAGATTATCTTGTCCACATCCTTTTTAAGATTAGGGATATGGCGTATCACAAGCCCCCATAAAAACTCAGGCTTTACAGAGTCGTAGCCGTGGATAATACGATTGCGGGTATCAATTATCGCTCTCGCATTTGGCAATGGAAAATCTTGTTGAATTTTGAGTATCCGGTTAATCGCTTCCCCCATAATCTCGGCTTTTCTCTCCACCGCACTCCTGCGGAGATAATCTTTTTCAAAGACATCGTAGATCATAGGATAGCCGACAAAATAGCTTTCCACTTCATCTATAGCTCTTTTGACATCGTAGAGATAGACGGCGATAAATTCATCCATAAATCATTCTTTTTTTCTTGTCGACCAAAGCTTTGAAAACGGGGTTGAGGTTATTGCCATATTCAATCAGGTCGATCGTGCGGTTCAACAAATGCTCCAACGCATTGCGCAGAGCAAAGTAGTTGCTCACGTAATCAAATGTATCATGGTCAACCGGTTCAAAGTCCACAAGCAAGTCCACATCACTGTCGTCATTGAATTTATCTGTCAGGATAGAGCCAAATACAGCGAGGGTTTTGACTTTGTGCCTCCTGCACAAATCAATTATACGTTGTATGTTGAGTTCAATCAGATTCATATCCGAAAATATAGCAGTTTACTTAAAAAATAACGCTTGCCTGTCTGAAATCGTTGGAATCCGGAGGTGTTACCGGGTGCGCTCTTTGAGCAGACCGTGGCGATAGGCGTATAGCAGATGGCGCAACTCCTCGATCTGCACCGATAGTTCGCGGCCTTTGTCTGTGTCGCGGACGCGCATCCGGTGGGAACTGAGTTCAACTATTATCTTTCGTCCTATGATGTCTGTGCCGCAACGCACGGCTTCCTCCTCCGACGAGAATGGCTCATGTTGTACAAGCTCGAAACCGCGTGAATGGTATACGAGTGTATAGCCGGCGATGCCGGTGGTGTGGTGGTATGCCTTGGCGAAACCTCCGTCGATGATCATGAGCTTGCCGTTGGCACGCACAGGGGTCTCGCCACGGTTGATGCGCACCGGCACGTGTCCGTTGATTATATGCCTGTGCTCACCCTCGACACCGAAGGCGTCAAGAATCATATCTATCACTGATTCGTCGTCGCGCAGTTTGTAGTACCAGCCTTTTTCTTCCACATGAGTCTCCTTGTCCTCAAGGAAATAGCGCTCGAATGTGGCCATCTTCGATTTATCGAACAGAGGCGATTCCGGCCCGCACCACAGATACCAGTAGTAATCCACAGCGTATTGCTTTTCCTCGGGCGATGAATCGTCGTTGAATGCCGAACGCATGAGCATTCCGGTCTGGTGCAGAAGTTCGCGCCCGGAGTACCGGCGTCCCGGGGCTATCTCAACTTCTCTGAGCGAACCGTCGGCGTTGAGTGGCATCGAGGCATGGAATAGCAGGTTGGAGTTGCACACGGTATACATACACCCGTGTGTAAACATACACTTGACGTGTCTTTTGAGCTTGTCGCTCACTGCAAACGAATGGTGCAGTTTGTCCACGAGGTCGCGTTCAGCTTGCGTCAGCCTGTAGGGATCGGCTGGATCGACAGTCGGAAACCGCATGTCGTTCATCGGGTGCTGCTTTCCAGTGTCAGGATCGGTGTATATGCCTTTTTCGAAGTCGATGCGGTGCAGGGACTTGCGGTTTTCCATATTCCAGCGCGGATATTTGTCTATCATCGCTCCCTCGAGCTTGAACTGGATCACGGCTATGGCCTTGTGCATCTGCGCTATCAGGCGGCGAGTCTTTTCGTCCATGTTCATCGACGCCGGATCGGTGCAGTCCTTGGGGATCTTGGGCATGAAGGCAGTGCACGGATCGTCGGCATAAGCATCCATCGAGAAAGTGGCCAACGGAAGCATGTTGATTCCGTAACCGTCCTCCAGAGTGGTGAGGTTGGCATAGCGGAGCGACACGCGCAGCACATTGGCTATGCAGCAGTCGTTGCCTGCAGCCGCACCGATCCACAGCGCGTCGTGGTTGCCCCACTGCATATCGAAACGGTCATAGGCACACAGTGTATCCATCACTATATGCGCCCCCGGACCGCGGTCATAGACATCGCCGAGAATGTGCAGTTGGTCGATACTTAGCCGCTGGATCACGTTGCACATGGCTATTATGAATGCATCGGCGCGTCCGGTGGAAATTATCGTCTCGATGATGCGGCTGAAGTATGCCTGCTTGTCGTCGTCCGACGGCAGTTCGTGCAGCAATTCCTCTATGATGTAGGCGAACTCTTTCGGCAGAGACTTGCGCACCTTCGAGCGCGTGTATTTCGATGTCACCGACTGGAGTACACGTATCAGTTGGTGGAGTGTGATATGATAGAAATTTTCCATATCCTTCTCCGCGGCCTTTATATACTCGAGCTTGCGTTCCGGATAATATATGAGTGTGCACAATGCACGTATGTCTTCCTCACGCAGTGATGTGGCGTATATCTCCTTCACCTTGCGTTTGATGTTGCCGGAGGCGTTCTTCAATATATGGCGGAACGCTTCATGTTCGCCATGTATGTCGGCGATGAAATGCTCCGTGCCTTTGGGCAGGCTCAGGATGGCTTCGAGGTTTATAATCTCGGTGGAGGCAGTGCCTACCGACGGGAAAGTCTGCGACAGCAGTTCGAGCAGGCGCAGATCGGGTATAGCTGTAGTGTTTGACGTTTCAGTCATGGTCGGGTTTGTAAATCTGTCAGATGCAAAGATACAATCCTTTTTCGGGTTCTCGCTATTTTTTCATACTTTTGTGAAGCATTAGATAAATTATTAAACAAGCTCTATATAAGTCATGGCAGCAATTCCGGCGGTTACATTCGACGATCTGTGCAAGCGTCTTGCTCTGAGGCAATATGCTCCGGTATATCTCCTCCACGGGGAGGAAGGCTATTATATCGATGCGCTTCTCGACCGCTTCGAGCGCATAGTGCCTGATGCAGAGAAGGATTTCAACCAGTATGTGCTCTACGCTCCTGAAGTCGACATGGACAGTGTGATAGACCTTTGCCGCAGGTGTCCCATGATGTCGGACCGGCAGGTTGTCATCCTCAAGGAAGCGCAGGCGGTGAATGCGCTTACACTCAACCGCCTGCACACCTATGCCTCGCGTCCGACACCTTCGACCATTCTTGTCGTGGCATGCCGTGGTGCAGTGGCCAAGGGGAAAGACCTGATTCCTGCCGTGCGCAAGAATGGAGTTGTTTTCGAGTCTAAGAAAGTGCGTGAATCAGGAGCGGAGACACTTGTCGCCGAGCGTATCCGCCAGCTTCATCTGCTTCCTGATCCCAAAGCCGTGGCCATGATCCGCGAGCATGTCGGTACAGACATATCACGTCTGTTCAACGAGATAGACAAGCTTGGCGCTTTGCTTCCGCCTGGAGCGAAGGTGACACCTGAGGTGGTGGAGAGGCATATCGGCATAAGCAAGGACTACAACAACTTTGAGCTGGTCGACGCCGTGGCCGCCCGCGATGCTGCCCGTGTGTTCCGTATCGCCGACTATTTTGCCGCCAATCCCAAGAATAATTCAGCCATAGCTTCGGCTGCCATGCTGTTCGGGTACTTCAGCGACTTGCTGATATGCCAGTTCTCCTCCGACAGGAGCGAGCGCGGACTTATGGACGCGCTTCAGGCCAAGTCTGCGTGGGCTATACGCAAATATCAGCTCGGACTCACAAAATACAATGCTTGGCAGAGCATAGAAATAATAGGTGCGTTGCGCGATTTCGACCGCAAAAGCAAAGGCTGCGGATCGCGCCAGGACGAATACTCGCTGTTTCGCGAACTTGTGTTCCATATTCTTAGCGCCCCCGGAAAAATAGATCTCTGATCGCCGTCAGGCATATTTTTATTGCCAATTCAGGCGGATTTCGTACATTTGCACGGTAATTCAGTAAAAATCACATATACAAACCTCATAATCACGTTTTCATAAAATGAAACTACTCGAAGGAAAGACCGCACTCGTCACAGGTGCGGCACGCGGCATAGGTAAGGCTATCGCCCTGAAGTTCGCAGCAGAAGGAGCCAACATCGCATTCACAGACCTCGTGATCGACGAGAATGGCAAGGCAACTGAGGCTGAGATCGCAGCTCTTGGTGTGAAAGTGAAGGCATATGCCTCTAATGCAGCCGACTTTGCACAGACCGAGGAGGTCGTGAAGCAGGTTGTTGCCGATTTCGGCCGTATCGACGTGCTTGTCAACAATGCCGGCATCACTAAAGACGGCCTGATGATGCGCATGACAGAAGGCCAGTGGGATGCAGTGATAAACGTAAACCTCAAGAGCGCTTTCAACTTTATCCACGCTGTGCTTCCCGTGATGATGCGTCAGCGTTCAGGCAGCATCATCAACATGGCTTCCGTAGTCGGTGTTCACGGTAATGCCGGACAGTCTAACTATGCAGCTTCCAAGGCCGGTATGATCGCGCTTGCAAAGAGCATCGCTCAGGAAGTAGGTTCACGTGGTATTCGTGCAAATGCTATTGCCCCCGGATTTATCGAGACTGCAATGACAGCCGCACTTCCCGAAGATGTTCGTGCCGACTGGTGCAAGAAGATACCTCTGCGCCGTGGTGGAAAGCCCGAGGATATCGCCGACGTGGCCACATTCCTCGCTTCGGATATGTCGGCATATGTTTCCGGACAGGTAATCCAGGTTGACGGTGGCATGAACATGTAAGCCTCCGTTGCGTTTAACTGTCATGCTTACATATAATACACAACGCAAGCGCCTGATCCTTCCGGAATACGGGCGCAACATACAACAGATGGTAGACCACTGCCTGACCATTCAGGACAGGAGTGAGCGCACTCGTTGCGCTCACTCCATAGTGGCAGCCATGTCCAACCTTTTCCCGTCTCTACGCAACTCCGAGGGATTCCGCCAGAAGCTGTGGGATCACATTGCCATAATGAGTGATTTCCAACTCGATATCGACTATCCGGTAGAGGTGGTGCGCCCCGACTCTCTGGAGTCGCAGCCCGATAAATTACCCTACGAGGGCGGTATGGTCCGCAGACGCCAGTACGGACGCCACGTGGAGCAGATGATCGAGACTGCTGCAGCGATGCCTCCAGGTGATGAAAAGGATGAGCTTATAATGCTTATGGCCAACCACATGAAGAAGCTTATGGTTGCCTCGGACACTGATGGGGTCGACGATGCGAAGATATTCAAGGATCTTCGTGAGATCTCGGAGGGCGCTATAATACTCGATCCTCAGATCCATCGCCTGCACGAATTTGTAGCCCCACCCAAACCGGTGGGAAAGAAGAAAAAGAAAAAATAACCGATGATCAGACGCCAGGACCTGTCCGAAATAGGAGTCGTGAATAAGCCGCACGGCCACGCCGGGGAGATGTCGGTGACACTAACCTGCGATATTGATCCGTCTGATATCCGGTTTCTGATCATGGATATCGACGGTATCTTTGTGCCGTTTCCGGTCTCTGGTTCGCGCCCGCGAGGCAGTGAGGCATGGCTTGTCTCTTTCGAAGGTATAACGTCGGATTCAGAGGCAGCCGCGTATACAGGCTCGCGGCTTTATGCGCTGACTGATACACTCAGGGATCTTGCCGGTGATGATGCAGACTCAGGCGAAGATTGCATCGGTGCGGATAGTCTGATAGGATTCAGCGTCGTGGCCGACGGCCGCGCTCTCGGCGAGATAGCCGACATCGATTCTTCTACAATTAACGCACTGTTTGTGGTCAGGACTTCCGGTGGCGAAACCTGCCTTATCCCTGTTGCCGACGAATTTATCACAGGTATAGACGAGCAGGAGCGCATCCTGTACATGTCGCTGCCCACTGGTCTTGTCGATCTGTGAACAATTCATGAGCCGGACACCTTATAATATCATGAGACTAATTTAAAAACTTGAAATATGATTTCCGAACAAGCATTGATCGACGCCACACGTGCTGCTCTGCCAGAGGCACTGCGTGACAAATATACCGACGATGATCTCACCATAATATACGACATCGTGTGGGACTACTACGAAGACAAAGGGCTGCTTGAGATCGACGCGGAGGACGACGATGATCTCGATATAGCCGACCTCATGCAGCATACACGCGACATGCTCAAGAAAGACAAGCACAACACCATAGACCTCAACGATGTGGAAGCTCTTGTCAATGCCGAGATGGCAGCCGAGGATGCCCTGTATGAGAATGAGGATTTCGAGATAGACTGAAAAACGACTAAGGTGTTAGTCACCTGTTTTTAGGAGTTCCTATGATTTACTCTGTGAAAGTCCCTTTTCTTAAGGTTCTGTTCCTTATTGTGGCCTTGGTTCTTTGTGTGCCACCTGAACTGTCAGCCGACGATGAGGCGAACCGGGCTGATCCGCTGGAGATGGAGTTCGATGCCAATGTGTCGTCTCCGGCTATACCACGCAAGTTGCGCGAGACTGTCCTGGGCAATGTCCGCAGCAACGTGACACACCTGCGCAAACAGAATTTTGATGTCCGTACGGTGCGCGATGGGGAAGTGATAGTGGTCACAATCCCTTGCGAGAGTCTTTTCGTGGCCAATTCCACAGTCTTGCGTCCGTCCGCCTCGGCTTTGCTGAAGCCTTTCGGTGCATATCTGCATCAGCCACAACTATATAAGGTGCTCGTGGCTGCGCACAGCGATAATACCGGTTCGGAGGAGTATGCCGACGAACTTACCGAGGCACGCGCTGCAGCTGTCGATGAATTCCTTACCACGATGGGTGGATCGCAGTCGCTTGTCGTACCTTATGGCATGGGCATGGACGATCCGCTGAACGACAACCGCACCCGTGTCAACCGCGCTAAGAACCGACGGGTGGAAATCTATCTCATTCCGGACGCTCCGTTGTTCCGCAAGATCAGATGAACGCCTTCGTGGCGCAGGTCTTTTATAGGAATACCGGCTGAATCACAGGCTGTCATCCATAGTGCACGTTGGCGCTTGTCTGTGCTTGCGGCCAGGATCACAGTATCGGGATGCAGTGATTCGAGTGCATGCCTCGGATTGGCTGTGTAGTTGCTTCCGGCCAGCAGGTAATTTGCTTTCCTGTCCGTAAGGCTTCTTTTGTTGTTGGCTATGAAGAAGGTTATTCCGCCTGTAGTTATCTCATTGCCGCGAAGTATATGGACGGAATCCACGTGCCTGTATTTTCTGTATCGCTCCTCGTCAGGTGCGTCTGATCCATCTTGAGCGATCAGTACCACCGCTCTGTCATTACCCTCATACACGGCCACGGCAGGAGATCCATGTCGGTCCAAAACAAATATCTCCATTGTTCCGCTGTCTACAGAAGTGATTGCTTCCGTGCATATGGGTATACATGCGGCTATCATCATCGCACACAGGACCACACTTATGCTACGTCTGTTTTTACCGGTTTTCATGTAGATAATCGCACTCGCTGCTATGGTAACTGTGATACCTGTGGCTATTGCCACGTTTCTGTCTACTGCTACAGTAGCATGTGGAAGCGATGAGATCCATTCGGCCGAAGTGTTCAGCAATGTGCAAAGCTTGTCGGCCACGCCGGCAGTCCAACTACATTCAATGCCGGCAGCAAGAAGAACCACATGTGTTGCGGCTACCGTCATCAGCCACGGCATTACCCAGCATATAAGGAGATTCGATATTAAAAAGTAGACCGGGAAACTGCCGAACCACCATGCCGTTATAGCGAAAGTTCCTGCCGATGCCGACAGCGGGACAGATATCGCGTAACCGATATGCCTCAGTGCGAAATTATGACTTCTCTCCCATGGGTTAAGTAACCGTGAGAAGACCACGATCGAGAATACAGCGGCGAAAGACAGTTGGAAGCCTGCCTCGAACAGGGCCTGTGGCCTGTAAGCCAGTATGAATATTGCAGCCAGTGCAATTGCGTTGATTGCCGAATAGCGCCGTCCGCATAGTCTTCCGGCCAATATCATGGTTGCCATCAGTGATGCGCGTACAACCGGAGAGTTCCAACCGGTGAATCCTGTGTATAGCCATATCAGAGCTATTGTCACGGCCTCGAAAATATACTTGTGTCTTTTTGTAAGCCGAAGTGGAATCATGATAGCACACACTATGGCGAGCAGTATACCTACGTGGAGTCCGCTTAACGCTAATGTGTGGGCGAGTCCGGCGCTTCTGTAGTGTTCCCGGAGTTCATCGCTCAGAGCGCTCCTGTCCCCAAGTATTATTGCAGCTGTGACTGCCGTGGATTCATGACTCATACCCGATCCGGCGATGCGGTGCAAGAGTTCTGAGCGTATGGTGCGGGTTGAGCGGTTTCCATGTGCAACGTCTGTTATCTCCATATTATCGGCCCGTGCATCTATACCGATCGCACTCAGCGCTGCATCGCTCTCGCTCACACCGGGCATATAGTGTGGGCGCGGTAGCGGTATCAGGCTGCATGTGCAAGAGACTGTGTCTCCTGCCGAGAATGCTGTCTCGAATCCGGCAAGGTAGCCGCTTATTCTAAATTTGCGGCATGGTGTCGGTATACCATCTGCATCGGATACCTTGAACACCTCCATTACGTACATGGTGGACGCTCTGCCTTCTTGGGTAGATTCCACAGTTGCTGTCAGTGCGCAACTGTCGCCACAGGCCCTTTCCGGTATAGTATCCCTTGTTGCGCTGTAGGCCAGACACCAGCCGGCTGCAACACCGATAAGGACAAAAGCCGGATAGTGCATGCGCCTTAAATAAAATACTATCGCCGACAGGGCCGCTAAAAACGGCCACAGTGGCGATAGTGTAAGATATTCTGCGGCGATGCCGCACATTAGCCCCAAAGCAACCGGAAGTGCCGGCATGAGCGACATTGGGGCTTTCATAGGTAGATGTTGCAGTACCCGCTTACGGGACGGTGTTGAGCACCACTATGAGGCTTGATACTCCGATAGCAACCCAGAGCACAACTGCAAGCAGCAATGGTTTCACTCCTACCTGCTTTATCATGGCCGGCGACAGTGACGCACCTATGAAGAACAGTGTCAGCACCAGACCGCGCTTGGCTACCCAGTACAGGAATTCATTCACAACTTCAGGCAGAGGACACCAGGTATTGATCATCATAGCACCCACAAACATGAATATGAACCAAGGTATAGATACCTTACCTGTCTTATCCTTGAATATGAACATAGTGGCGAATGCCAATGGAATGATCCAAAGTGCGCGGGTGAGCTTGATGAGTGTTGCCGTCTGGAAGGCCTCGGGACCGTAGGCTTCGCCAGCTCCTACTACCGACGATGTATCGTGTATGGCAATAGCAGCCCATGTTCCGAACTGGGTCTGCGACATGTCGAACATGTGGCCTAACGGGGGGAATATGAACAGGGCTATAGCGTTGAGAATGAAGATCACACCCAACGATACGGCCATCTCGTCGCTGTCGGCCTTGAGTACAGGACCTACGGCAGCTATGGCACTGCCTCCGCAGATAGCTGTGCCTGATGATATAAGGTAGGACGTCTTGCGCCGGATATGCATCAGATAGCCGAGGAAAACTCCTAATACCATCACTCCTATCACTGACACTACGGTGAACATCATGCCGTCAGCACCGCTTTTTAGAGACTCGTTCACGTTCATGCTGAACCCCAAGGCAACTACCGACACCTGGAGCAGGTATTTGGAACTTTTTTTGTTGAACTTGGGATAGGGATTGGCAAGTGTGAATGCGAATATCAGACCTACCAGCAGGGCCACAGGTGCGGTGATCTGCCAAAGACCGAATTTGTCTAATGGAAGCAGTATCAGCACGATGATGGCGAGATAGATGATTTTTGACGCTTGTTTCATTGATATGCGTATGTTTGTTTATCGTTTGGAATTTTTTCAGTCGGTATGTGTGCCGCTCCATATCTTCCATGCCTCGAGTGCCTGTATGTGCAGCATTTCAAGGCCGTTCTTGACGGTAGCGCCGTGTTCGGCTGCCTCGCGCATGAACATTGTCTCGGCAGGATTATATACCAGGTCGAAACATAGTGTGGGAGGTTCTATCAGATCATACGGTATGTCCGGGCATGTGTCTATATTGGGATACATGCCGGCAGGTGTGGCATTGACTATAATCCTGTGGGTGTGCATTATTTCAGGTGTGAGCATGCCGTAGGTCAGGACTCCGTTGTTCGGATTTCTCGACACGTTTTGTGACTCTACGCCGAGTTCCTTCAGTCCTGCGCATACAGCTTTGGCTGCACCCCCTGTACCGAGAACAAGTGCTTTCCCGGCTTCAGGCATATCAGAAAGCAAAGGGCTGATCGAGCGGGTGAAGCCGGTTATATCGGTATTGAATCCTGTGAGATGCGGTTCTCCGTTGGTCCAAACCACTTTCACTACATTTACAGCCCCTGCGAGCAATGCCGATCCGTCCATCTCGTCCATATAGGGTATTATCTGCTCCTTATATGGAATAGTGACGTTGAATCCTGCGAGATTCGGGATCTCGGACAGTAGTTCCATCAGGTCTCCGATGTCCGGTAGCTCGAAGTTCAGATACTCCGCGTCTATTCCCTCGCGCACAAACATTTCGTTGAAGAAATCGCGCGAGAATGAGTGTCCGAGAGGACAACCCACAAGGCCATAGATGGTTTTATGTGACATTTTATACAACCGTTTGATTCAATGGATGCAAAATTACAAAACTTTCGGACACACTATGCTTAATTTATTAAAATACCGATGTGTATCTGAGATTTTTTTAGTTGTCATATACATAAGACGGGAGGCCGATGATTTCGGCCTCCCGTCTGTATCTATTGTTATTTTATCATCTTTTAAGCCTGATGAGCCGGACGTAGCAGATCGTTGACGGTCTTTACGGGATTGAATGTCTCTGCAGGGACTTCCACAAATGCAGTGTTCCAGTCGCTCATAGCTCCGTTCCATAGTCCGGGAAGCTCAAGAGCACGCAGTTCCTTGCCGTGGAGCGATTTCTGCGAGATGAAACCTGTGTTGTGGTCTACGTAGGCAGGAAGATTGTAGTGTTCGCCTGCCGGATTCTTGATGTAGCATACGAGGTCGACAGGATTGAAGTGTGTGGCGCCGGCAAGCATTGCTGAATATTCTGCGTTGGCCGGGTCTATCTGATGGCTCTCGAGTATCTGGGGAGAGGCAGATCCGTCGGGGTTATATGCAATGAACGGGCCACCACCGGGTTCGCCGTCGTTGCGTACCATGCCGCATACTCGCAGCGGACGGTTGAGTTTCGCTGCCAGATGGCGCACGAGGTCATTACCCTCGAGATTGTCGGCAGCAGGATCTGTTATGCACAGTTTTGTGCGCATGAAATCTTTGATCTCAGTGATATTGGTGGGAAGTACGCATCCGCTGTTCAGTATATCGAGATAGCGGGTGATGGAGTCGTGCAGTTCGATCAGGTAGCCGGCGAGAACTCGTTTGTAGCGCAGGGTGGGTTCGCGGCGGGAGTCAGGCACTACATTGTCGATATTTTTTATGAAGACCACCTGCGAGTCTATGTCGGCAAGGTTGCTGATCAGAGCACCGTGTCCACCGGGGCGGAATACGAGCTTGCCGTCGGAGTCGCGGAATGGGGTGTTGTCGAGATTGGCGGCTACGGTGTCGGTCGAGGGCTTCTGCTCCGACAGACTTACGTGGTATTTTACGCCGAGACGCTTCTCCAGGCCGGGAACAACTTCTGCAAGTTTCTTTTCAAAGAGGGCGCGATGGTCCGACGATACCGTGAAGTGCAGGCTTACGTTTCCGTTGACTGATGCGCTCTGCGCGCCTTCCACGAGTTGTTCCTCCAGTGGAGTACGGGTCTCATCTTCGTATTTGTGGAATGTGAGCAGACCTTTGGGCAGGTTGCCGTAGTTCAGTCCATCAGGATTCACGATCGCTGATATGATGTCGTGTATACGGTTGGCTTCTGCCAGTTCGCTGATGCTTTTGCCGTGGATGCGGCGCACCGTGGCGTCAAGTTCGGCGTAGAAAGGCACTTTGTCGAACTCAGCCATGAGTTTTGCCACCGGCGAGCCTTCGGCCGGAGTTTCCTCTTTCTGGTCCAGATAGCTGAACAGAGCCTTGAACATACGAGAGGCTGCACCTGAGGCCGGCACGAATTTTGTGACAGTGCCGCCGTCGGCCAGATATTTCTCCCAGCGCTCCATTGCCGAGGTCTCCTCGGCTGCGTTCAGCGCCGTTATGCCATTGCCCACGACAGCCGACGAGGCGATCTTCAAGTACGGAAAGCCCGTAGCGAAGCGGTTAAGCTGTTCATGCACCTGTTGTTCTGTAATACCCTTTGCTTCCAGGGTTGCTTTGTCTTTTTCTGTAATCATGGTAGATATGTTTTAGGATTTTCTTTGTCGTTTATCTCGATATTCTTTTCAGCAGGCTGTAGGCGGGTATTACTCCAAGTTCGCCGGCTTTGCTGAGGTCTGCCACTGCGGCGTCGCGGTTGCCGAGCCGCAGATACACGAATCCACGGTTGAAATAGGCTTCGCCAAGATCGGGTTTAAGCCGCAAGGCTTCGTTGTAGGCGCTCAGGGCAGATGTCATGTCCTGTAGCTCCACATAGATGTTTCCCCGGTTGTAGTGAGCGAGGGCCATGCGTGGCGACAGTTCGATAACTTTGGCAATGTCGGACAGGATGTCCTCATAGGCGGCTCTCCGCATCTGCATCATCACTGTAGGATCTGTCGCCGCCTCACTGTCCTTTTCATCGTGGTTGTCTGTGCCGGACAGCAATACGTGGTGACGTGTCTGTGCGCGCAGGAAGTACGACAGGGCGTAGTCAGGAGCCATGTCGATAGCGCGGTCGAGATCTTTTAGCGCAGCAGCGTAGTTGTGTACGGTGAAGAAATCGAGTGCGCGCCCCAGATAGTCGGCGGCTCTTGGCGTATGTGTGGCCAGATATGCGTTGTAGTATTCTATGGATGCGAAGTGTGCGTCGATGTCTTCACTGTGGGTGAGCGCGGGCGGATTGTTTGTCACCACAATTCCCTGTCTGAGCACGCGTGTGGCGTTCAGATCGTCGAGTTCCTTGATATAATATGTGTTCTCGCGCAGTTCGGTAGGAGAGGCATGATAGCTCAGTTCCATCATCGGCTCTATCTCGATGTTGAAGTTGCGGTCCTGCACCTTTCCACGGATGTCCTTGTTATTGAACTCCTGTTCTATCTCAGTGTCGTTCTCTATGGTAAGCAGTGTAGCGAACATTCTCGACACATCTTCAGGGGAGTCGCTTTCGGCAGTCGGATCAACGTCGGTGCTTGCAGCGGTACTGTCGGCTTTCGCGCTTTCTGCTTCCGATTTCATCCGCCGTGTCATGGCCAGAGCCTTGTCGTAATCGCGCATAGCGGCCTGACGGTTTCCCATCTTGCGGTAGATGTCGCTGCGCATCATCACAAGACCGGGGAAGTCCGGCACGTCGGCTATCACCTTGTTCAGGTCCGAAAGCGCCTTTGTGTATTCACCGCGTGCGGCATATATTGATGCGCGGTTGTAGCGTGCCCTGTAGTCATTGGGCTTCAGATCCACAACCTTACTGAAGTCGGCGAGAGCGCGGTCGTAGGCATTTACCTCCGCCAACAGGAGTCCGCGGTTGAAAAGAGCTACCGTATTCACCGGTTCGAGTTGCAGCGCGTAGTCATAGTCGGCCATAGAGCCGAAGTAGTCATCCAGATTGTACCGCAGGAAAGCTCGGTTGATGTACAGTCCGGCCTGCCGGGGCATCAGTTTTATGGCCCGGTCCATATCTTCCAGTGCGTCGGCATAGTCCTGATGGCGTTGGATAGCTATCTGCGCCCGCATGACATATGAATTTGCGATGTTGGGATTTATCTCTATAGAGCGGGCTATGTCTTTTTCGGCAGCGGTCGTGTCGCCTCGTTCCAGATTCAGCCGGGCACGCCCTACATATCCGTTGTCGAAGTTCGGATATGCCTTCAGCAGCGCTGCGAAAGTGGAGTCTGCACCATCAAGCTCTCCGGCCGACTGCTGTGCCATTGCCATGTTGAACATAAGTTGCCGGTTCTGCGGGAGGAGTTTCAGCGCATGCCTGTAGTCTGCTATCGCGCCGCGGTTGTCGCCAAGGTTCTGGCGGGCTACTCCGCGCACTTCGTATGCGTCCGTTATGAACGGATTCAGTTCTATGGCATGGCTTGCATCCGCCTCAGCGCCGGCATAGTCGTCAAGATTGAGCTTTGCTATGGCTCTGAAAAAGAAAGGCTGCGCCAGATAAGGCTTCGCGCCTATCACCTGGTTGAAGTACTGTATCGAGAGCATATAATCCTCGAAATACAGCGAGTTCTGCCCTATGCGCATCACCTGCTCGGCATTGATCTGAGCCGTTGCGGGCAATATGCATCCCATGACCATTGCTATGGCCACTGCCGCCGCGCGTATGAGTTTGACAAGAGGCATCTTATGATGATGGTTATGACTGTTGCTTACAGACACAAAGTTAGGTCAAATTTCGAGAACCTTACGGCTCATGCGGAACAAAAAATGTTAATCAGAGTTTGTCCAATGTGTCGAGCAGGCGGCGTCCGATGTTGATAGTGTAACCTTCGGAGATGAATACCACACGGTTGAAGGTGTCGGCAATCAATACAACAGGCATGTCAGTGCCGAATTGCTTCATCTCATCAGCAATCTTGCCGTCGACGTCCGTACCGAACACTACGTTGGATGGCAGGCGGCTGAAGTCCTGCTGCCTGAATCGCGATGCGGCTTCTTTGTCGGCGAATAGCATCAGCAGTTTGCCTCCCCAGCGGCCGATCTCATCCGCGTATGCCGATATGTCGTTGAGCACATGCGTGGTTGGCTCATGATTGGGGCGTATCAGTGCTACCACATAGTAGCCTCGGCCTGTGGTCGACAATATGGACTTGTCTGTGCCGCTTGCGAGATCGTGGTATATGTTCTCGCTATTGAAGCTGCCCACTACCTGCACGGCAGTCGTGTCCTGGCGTATCACGAGTTTGCGCCCGGTTGTGGCCTCGGGCTTTATCTTGAAAAATTCGGCGCGGGCCAGTACCGATCCGTCGGCCATGCGTTGTCCGCTGACCATAAGGGTCTGTCCGGCATCAAGCTCCACTCCATTGGCAAATGTGTTGGCGAATGTGGCTTCTTCCTCGAAATTCAGCAGTGATGGCACGCCGTCCGATATGCCCGAAAGAGTGAAATGTATGTAGTAAGCCGGATCTTCGATACGCCCGGTGCGGTCATAGCCGAGTTTAAGAGTTCCTTTGGGTGTAGCTTCGGCATTTTCAACATCTGTATCGGCAAAGACTACCTCAATGTCGCGTCCTGTGGCCGGATCGAAGTAGTGGGGCCGCATTGTCACAGGATCGAGGTACGAGGCCACACCGAAGCTGCGCAGTGAGGCTACGGTGAACACATCGCGCGAGGGGGGCGAGATGTGCTGTCTGTGTTCATATACCTTGGCCGGAGAGGTGTGTATATTGCGCGGATAACCGGATTTTGCCACGTCGATGCTATCGTTGATCCATTTTATCCATTCGGCCGGAACTGAGGCATAATGTCTGCGCGTGCTTTCTGGAATGGCATTCCGGAAATAGCTGCGCCAGGGCGTGAGAGTCTCGTTGGATACGCGCGGACACATTATATATCTCACATAGGTGTCGCGGTCAGTCCCGGCAGGTACTGCGTCGGTATAGAAGTCGGTGATTATGCTTGCCTCGATGTCGCGGAGGTCTTTCTCGCTAAGGGATTTCAGGAAGTCCACGGCCAACTGCTTGTCGGTAGCAGAGGTGAGGAATTCGGTTAAAGTGGAGTGATTGCCATAGGCGAGAACCAACAGTCTTGCCGCTTCAGCCGGCAGGTTGTGGTTCCGCACGAAATCTTCCGCTTTTGCTTCGGTGAAGAAAGTAGCCATGTAGGCGTTGCGTATCGAATCTTCGTAGGCGAAGCGGCGTGCATTTTCGGCGGCTTGCTCTGCTGTGGGTGCAGGCAGGCTTCCGCTTTGGCGTGGCGGCACTATGTCGAGTTCCACAATACCTTCATAGTCTTTGTCGCGGTCGAGGACTACCGTTAGATTCCTGTCCTTGCCCACTGTATATTTGCTGAAGCCGAAGTTGCGGCCATCAGGCGATGTGGCCCATACCAAAAGGTCGCCGAGACCGGATGTCAGGCGCGCTTTGCCATGCTTGTCAGATGTTTTGACAGACAGAGGATAGAATTCACCGTAATTATATAACATGAAACGGACCGACGCTCCCTCGACATGATTACCTGCTGTATCCTTCACGATGACTCTTGCAGTGTCGACCGGCGCATAGTTGGCAGTTACGTTTATCTGTGTGGACAGTGGAGATTCCGAGATCACCTCCTCCGGTCCGTCGTATCCCCCCAGAGCGCTTGCCGTCATAAGCATGCCGCGGGCTGCGGGTGCGTTGAACCAGGCTAGGTTCAGTATCGGCTCAGGTTCGCAGGCTCCGAGGAAGTACCATTTGCCATCCACCCAGACTTCAACCCATGCGTGGTTGTCGTCGGTGTGCGCCCAGCGGGGAGTATACACCTGGCGGGCCGGAATACCTACCGCCCTCATCGCAGCCACTCCGAGGGTCGATTCCTCGCCGCAGCGTCCGAACGATGTCTTTACCGTGGCCAACGGTGGCGATGTGCGTGAGTCTGATGGACGGTATGTAGCTTTTTCATGCAGCCAATGGTTCACTTCGAGCACAGCATCCGCCATAGACATATCCTTGATCCTCGGTGCGAGTTCGTCGTAGAAGACGAATCTTGATTCATCGAGATGCTCGTTATTGACACGCACCGGAAGCACGAAATGCAGGAATTCACGCTCGGGAATGTTCTTTCCCCAGGGCATCTCGCTACGTGCACGCATAGCGGCCTCGGCATTGCGCACGTAGAAATCCCTTGGATAGTCGAGGCTGTCGGCCAGTGTCATGCGGGAGTATAGGAAATCCGCGTACTTGTCGGCTGATGTCTGAGCCCATGCGCCGACAGCCATAACGGCGCAGATTGCTGCTGTAAGGATATGTTTCATGGATGGTTCTAAACGATCTGTAAAGATTCGATTGCCTCTACGATAGCGCGCACTTCCGAGGCATCTGTGGTCATGCGCGAGTATTCATCAGTTCCTGGTGTGCCCATCGACACGCCTGTGCGCCTGTAGGTCATCTCCGAGGCGATGCTGCCGCGTGCCGAAGCGTGTATCTCGCGGCATCCGCTCAGTCTGAGTATTTCGGCTGCGTTGCCGGGTTTCACACCGCAGCCGGGCATGATTATCAGCTTGTCTCCGGCTGCTTTCTGAAGTCCGCGCAGCATTTCCGATCCGTCCAAGGCTGTGGCAGCCAGGCCGGATGTAAGTATTCTGTCGACACCCATACCTATAAGTTGCTCAAGGGCTTCGAATGGCGATTTCAATAGGTCGAAAGCGCGGTGGAATGTCACCGACATACCTTCTGCGACCTCAATCAGAGCATTGCATGTATCTGTGTCGATACTCCCGTCGTGGCATAGCGCTCCTATCACTACACCGTCGAGTCCGAGAGTGCGTGCCAGGGAGATGTCGTGCCTCATGGCTTCAACCTCATCAGCGCTATATACGAAGTCTCCCTCGCGCGGGCGTATCAGGGCATGTTTTCTCACGCCATCCACCGCAGCAGCCGCGGCCATGAATCCGGCCGATGGTGTCACTCCTCCTGCTCCAAGCGCCGAGCATAGTTCGACACGGAATGCACCTCCGGCTGCGGCAGCCCGCACCGACGCTATATCGCCGCAGCATACTTCAAGTACAGGTTTCATCGTGTGCTGTTTATTTTGTCGTGAGTTCCACAATATAGTCGGCGGTGTCGGGAATGCTGTCGAGATTCAGTGATACGCCTCCGTTCTGATGCCGCACGAACTTTACGGGTTTGCGGTCGTCGAATGCCACGGCACTGACCACCTTTCGGTCGGTAGGCACGTAGATCACGGGTGCTTCGGCTGAAAGTATGTGCACATAGAGTTTGTCTCCACGGCGAGTCGATGTTCCCCAACTCTGGGCAGGGAAGTCACCGGCCTTTGTTCCGTATATCGTCTCGCCATATTTACCGAGCCATTCGCCGAGTCCCTTGAACCGGTCGAGTGCTGCTGCCGGTATCTCGCCATTGGGCTGCGGGCCTACGTTCAGCAGCAGGTTCGCGCCTTTTCCTGCTGCTCCGGCGAGCAGGCGTATCAGTGTAGGCACGTCCTTGTAGTTCTGGTCTTTTACTTTATATCCCCACATTCCGTTCATGGTCTCGCAGGTCTCCAGTGGCAGACGGCTGATGTCCTGCCCCGACAGACCCGCCTTGTTCTCGCCCGGCAGGTCGCGTTCGAAGATCTGTATGTCTTCGCCCTCGAAAGGTGTCTGGTGGTGATTGTTGCCGACCAGGCATCCCGGTTGCAGGGAGTGTATCAACTCATACTGCTGGTCCAGTTGCCAGTCGAATGGTGTGGCATCCTCGTCGCGGTCCCACCAGCCGTCGAACCATATCGCGCCTACCTTTCCGTAGCCGGTCAGCAGTTCTTTAAGTTGGGCATTCATGAAGTCGTAGTAGTGAGGCCAGTCTGCTTTCTCCGGGTCTTTGCCGGTAGTAGTTCCGGTGCGTCCCATCGGATAGTCGTCGCGGGTCCAGTCTATGTGCGAGTAGTAGAAGTGCAGACGTATGCCCTGTTTCTCGCATTCATCGGCGAGTTCCTTCAGCACATCACGGCCGAAAGGCGTGGCGTCCACTATGTTGTAGTCGCTCTGTGCGGTGTCCCACATCGAGAATCCGTCGTGGTGTCGCGACGTGATGCATATATACTTTGCTCCTGCGTCCTTTATGGCCGATACCCAGGCTTTGGCGTCGAACGAGCCGGGATAGAATCCGGAGGCAGCCTTGGCGTATTCGTCGCGGTCAAGTCCGTAGTTCAGATACCACTCGCCCTGTCCGAACATGCTGTAGATGCCCCAATGTATGAACACGCCGAAACGCGCGTCCTCGAATTCCTGACGTGATTCCAGTATTTCCGGTGTCGGTATATATTCCGCCGCAGCGGCTGCCGGCATCAACATGGCTCCGGCCAACAGAACCTTATTAAGTATATGCATAAGAAATGTGTATGAGTTGGTTGTTTTACTGTATCGGCAAAGATACATAAAAGGCCACTCATACACAAATAATCGAATCGTCTTGTTGCGCTGCGGAGTCTCAGCGGATGTTAATATCTATGTCGGACAGCAGCGTGCTGTCGCCGGCCGACTTTATCTGAGCCTGTATCTTGTCGACCGTGCTGTTGACTCCTGCGAAATGTTCTCCGAATTCCGGTATGAAATCACTGCTGCCGAGGTTGTCGAGTGCCTCGTTGACGAAAGCTACGGTAATCTCGGACGGATCGCGCGCCGGCTGGTATCCGATCAGTTCCTTCTCCTTGTCGATAAGGACACGCGACAGCACACCGGCGCGTACAAGTCTGTCGGTGATCTCGCCCGCAAGCCTTACCGGTATGTCATATTGCCGGACGATGGACAGCAATGTCGGAGGATTCAGGCCTTTGGTGAACGATTGCACTGTCACTGCCGTTATTGCCAACGATATTCGCCTGCGGTAATATATGGATATGTTCTCGATCTCGTTGGTGAACGAGAATTGGAAAATGCTTTGCGACGAATAGCACAGGACAGCACCGGCGAGGCAGACGAGCCACACAAGCTGCAACCATATAAGAAGCAACGGCAGGAATGAGAAACTTCCGTAGATGGCATTATATCGCGACACGTACATCTGTCCGCTTACAAACAGCCATTGCAATATCAGGAATGCTGTGCCTGAGAAAATACCTGCGATGAAGGCGTTCTTGAATTTCACGCGGGCATTAGGGATCAGCATATATACAGCCGTGAAGAAAAGCCAGATAAAAATACACGAAGCAACCTCTATGCACACTGTGACCACCGGCGAGAGGAAGCTGAAATGAAGTATCGTGCGCAGTGTGTTGGTAAGCATTATCTGTAGGCCGCTGGCACAGATCATCAGCATAGGCAATATCAGCAGCATGGCTGTGTAGTCCGTGATCTTGCGCCAGATGGAACGCCCCTGCTTCACACCCCAGATCTGGTTGAATGTGTCTTCAACATTGCCGAGCAGTGATATCAGCGTCCACAACAGCATTATAAGTCCGATGCCGACAAACAGGCCCTCCGATGCCGTGCTGAGATACTTGTCCACGAATCCTAATGCCTGGTTGATGACTCCGGTCTGTCCGGGAAACATTTTGTAGAGCTGTCCCTGGAGCATGTTCTGGAAGCCGAATCCGCGACCTATTGCGAAGATCATGGCCATTGCCGGAATTATGGCCAGCAATGTGCGGTAGGTCATGGCGCATGCCTGGCTCTGTAGGTCGCCGTTGAGAAATGAGCGCACCGACAGGCTCACGGTTTTGAGCAGATTTATCTTCCAGTTGCGGCGCGTATCTTTCCATACACCGTCAGAGGCGTATGTCCATACGGATATGGCCTTGTTCATAATCCTGGATATGCGCGAGGGCTTGGCCTCGCTCTGCTGAGTGTCGCTTCCGGTATCCTGCGCTGCGGTCTCGTCGACATTTATCTGTGGATCGTCAATCATATTGTGTCTGTTATCGGATATGGGGCGGTCTGACCCTGTCTATATAACCTGCCGGTCATGCAAATAGTTTTGTGATGTCCTCGATCGGGATTATTGTCAGCACAAGTTTGCCATCAGGTGTGTAGTTCGGCGATGGAAGCTGGAACAGGGCCGACAGAATGCTGTCCATCTCGCTGATTGTGAGATTCTGTCCCTGCTTCACCGCGCTCTGCCGTGCCAATGCCAGGGCTATGCGTTCGGCTACGTGGCTTCTGAAGTCGGTGGTTTCTTCGTCGATGCTCTCGATCAGCGATGTCACCAACAGCGCCGGATCTGTGCCTGCCGCTTCGGAGGGTATGCCGTTTATGGCCCATGCCGTGTCGCCGAGGAAACTTATCTCGAAGCCGAGGGCAGTCAGATCGTCGCCCATTGATTCAAGTATTGAGCTTTGCGAAGCCGACAGGTTGATGATCTCAGGGAACATTATGCGCTGCATGGTCAGCGATCCCGTCTCTGCCAGACCGAGGTAACGGTTATACAACACATTCACGTGGGCACGATGCTGGTCCACAACCATCAGTCCCATCTTGGCCGGCGACAGTATATACTTGCCTTTAAGTTGCATCGGCGAGGTTATGCCGCCTGTGTCCTCAGTACTCTGAAGACCGATGCTCCCTGGATCGGCAGCATCATTGTCCGTCGTAATTGCCGCCGCTTCTTCGAGGCTCTCGTTGCGGTTGCGCGAGAAACTTTCGTAGAGGCTTTCCCAATTTTCTGTCTCCGGTCGGGTGTATGCGGCGGTGTTGAGCCTCGACGGACGCACCGAATCTCCTTCAGGCATTGCGGCCGCACTGTCTTCAAAACCTGTGTTGAACGGATTGAATGTAGGGTCGATTGTTATCTCCGGACGTCGTGTGGCATCCGGGTTGAAGACTGGTATGTCGGGCACGTCGGTGGAGTCGAAGTCGATCGAGGGCACTGCATTGAACCGGCCGAGTGATTCTCTGATGGCGGCTACCATTATCTGCCAGATCGCCTGCTCGTTCTCAAACTTTATCTCGTGCTTCTGAGGATGTATATTCACGTCAATGGTCTCAGGATCGACATCCAGATTGAGAAAATAATTGGGCTGCATGTCGCCCGGAATCAGTTCCTCGTAGCACGACATAACTGCCTTGTGGAAATAAGGGTGACGCATGTTGCGGCCGTTGACGGTGAAGAATTGCAGCGCACCTCGGCGGCGTGCGTTTTCGGGGAGGCTTACGAAGCCGCTGATCCTCACTATCGAAGTCTCGGTCTCTACCGGTATCAGTTGCCTTTCGAGACTTTTACCGAACAGTTCGCAGATACGTTTCTTTACCGGTCCGGGCAAGAGTTGGTGCAGTATCGTGCCGTTGTGCGTGATCGAAAGCTCGACATTGTTGTTCACCAGAGCCAGACGTTCGAACTCATGCATTATGTTGCTGAGTTCGACAGAGTCTTTTTTCAGGAATTTACGTCTTGCCGGCACGTTGAAGAACAGATTCTTTACCATCAGGTTCGAACCCTCGGAACACGCCTCCGGTTCTTGCGATTCCAAGGTCGATCCGTTGATCTGCACACGTGTTCCCACGGTGTCGCCCCTGCGCATTGTCCGAAGGTCTACCTGCGCTATCGCGGCTATGGACGCCAGAGCCTCGCCGCGGAATCCCATAGTGTGCAGTTGCAGCAGGTCATTGGCAGCCGTGATCTTGGATGTGGCATGTCGCTCGAATGCCATGCGGGCGTCGAGCGCCGACATTCCGCACCCGTTGTCGACCACTTGCACAAGTGTCCGCCCGGCGTCCTTCAGGATTATATCCACCTTTGTCGCCCCGGCGTCTATGGAGTTTTCCACCAGTTCTTTCACTACCGATGCCGGGCGCTGTATCACCTCTCCGGCTGCTATCTGGTTGGCTACCGAGTCCGGCAGCACTCTTATTATGTCGTTGTTCATGGACGCAAATTTAGAGCTTCCCTCACGCGCGTGCAATACTTATGTAGATAACCCCCTGCCGAATGTAGATAACTCGGCTGTTTTTGCTATTTTTGTGGAAAAATAAATCTGTTTTATCCGCTTTATTATGTCGACTCCACGAATTTATATATTCAATCCCGAAAACGATCTTGCACTCGCTTTTGGCAGGGCGGGCTTCACTCCGCCGGCCACTGCCTGGCAGATGCATCTCTCCGGCGAGGCGTTACCTTTGTGGTATGCATCGCCGGGCGACCGATTCCATAGTTTCGGTATCAATGCCGGATGGCTCGACGACATGCGCTCGCGCTTCGGCATGGATGTTGACGTAGCTTCGGAGTCCGAAATGTCCTCCGGACGCTTTGCGGCTGCCCCGTGGGGTTGGTCAGCCTATGCCGTCAGGCTGTTTGCCGATGCAGGATTTCCAGTCTCCGGATTGCCGGATACTGAAGCTGTGGAGTGTATGCGTCAGTTGAGTTCGCGCAGGCTGACAATGGGCTTCAACACCATGTTGCGCGACGCCCACGGCATAGAAGCACCGGTTCCTGTGCTTGTCGATTCCGCGGATATGCTTCGCCACTTGTGCGAATCAGGTACGGGTTATGTCAAGCAACCGTGGTCGTGCAGTGGCCGTGGTGTGGCTTCGACGGCAGGCATGAGAACCGACGAAGTGGTCAGGCGGTTTTCCGGAGTGATACGCAGGCAGGGTTATGTGATGTGGGAGGCAGCGTTGGATCGGATTGCAGACTTTGCCATGCTTTTCCATTGTGCCGGCGGGAAGGCTGTCTTTCATGGATATTCCATGTTCTCCACCGACGGGGGTGGTCACTACGGAGGCAATGTACTCGCCACGCAGGACGAGATATACTCCGACATAGCTGCTTCTTGTCCGGAAGTCAGTCTTCAGAATATCAGGGAGGCCGTGGCCGATGTGCTCGGACGGTTGGTAGCTCCGGAATATACAGGTCCGGTAGGGGTAGATATGCTGTCGTACAGGAATCAGGATGGATCTGTCAGGGTTGCCCCGTGCATTGAAGTGAATCTGCGCTGCACGATGGGGTTTGTTGCACAAGGTTTCTCGTCGCGTTTTCTCGACAGCGGGTCGCGCGGAGTCCTGCATGTGGCTCCGGCAGCTGGGGTTTCCTCTCTGGAGCCTCCTGTAGTAAGTTCTGAAGGGCGGCTTATGGCAGGTTCTCTGGTGCTGTCGCCTCCATATTCGTATGCATTCTGTGCTTCGGTCAGGATGTTAGAAAAGTACTAAAAATAGATTTTATACGTAGATTTAAAGCAAATTTCACATTTTTATTTAAAAAATTCGACAAAAAGTTTGAAATCTAATTGATAAATGTATATCTTTGCCAACATCATAGCTGACATATTAAGAAAGCAATCCGTTTTCAAGATATTTATGTTTTTATAGATTGTAGATTAGGGGAAGACCTCATCGCGAGATGGAGTCTTCTTTTTTTGTGGATAGTTTGCTGTATTCGCCAATTTGGTGTAATTTTACCTCATCTAAAAATCATACCTTATTTTGTGGATAGACTTATTGATACACCACATATAGTGGAACTGCCCAAAATGCCTGATGCTCGTGGCAATCTGTCGTTCATCGAGCAGTGCCGGCATGTGCCGTTCCGGATTCAGCGCGTCTACTGGATATACGATGTCCCCGGAGGCGAAGGCCGCTGTGGACATGCCTACCGTACCGGTGAGGAATTTATCGTTGCTCTATCCGGGAGCTTCGATGTCAAGGTAGACGACGGTGTCGCGGAGACTGTCTTCACGCTCAACCGGTCGTATAGGGGGCTGTATGTCCCTGCGGGATATTGGCGGACTATAGACGATTTTTCCACTAATTCCGTAGCTATGGTGTTGAGTTCTACTGCTTATGATGAGGATGACTATATCCGTGATTACAATCAATACCTGAAGTTCCGAGATGAATGATTATACTGTAGACAGTTGCCGGATAATACAATTGCCCAGGCATCACAGCACGGACCGGCGCGGCAATCTGTCGGTTGTGGAGGCATTCCGCACAGTGCCTTTCGATGTCCGGAGGGTCTACTACATATACGATGTCCCGGGTGGGGAGAGCCGCGGTGCGCACGCCCATCGTTCGTTGCATCAGTTGATAGTGGCGGTGAGCGGCAGTTTCACCGTCTCGGTTACAGATGGGGTGGAGACGCGTAGCTACAGGCTCGACAGACCGTATATGGGACTATACCTTGTCCCGGGAATGTGGCGCACGCTCGACGATTTTTCATCCGGAGCAGTTTGTCTTGTACTCGCTTCGGAGGCATACGATGAGGATGACTATATACGCGACTATGCCGGATTCCTGGATTTCAGACAAATACCCGATAAAAAAGCTCTCAGCCGATGATACCATTTCTTGACTTGCGAAAAATTACAGCGAGCTTCGACGGTGAGATCGAGCGTGCTGTCTCCGGGGTGGTTGCTTCGGGGCGCTATCTGTTCGGCCGGTGCACTGAAGACTTTGAACGTGCATATGCAGCCTACATCGGCACGCGCCACTGCGTAGGATGCAGCAACGGCCTTGATGCTCTGTCTCTCATTCTGCAGGCCGCAATAGAGCTTGGCCGTCTCAATCTTGGCGATGAGGTGATAGTGCCGGCAAATACATACATAGCAACCATACTGGCAGTCACAGGTTGTGGGCTCACTCCGGTGTTTGTAGATCCGGATCCGCTCACGTGCCAGATCACTGCGGATGGCATATCCCGTGCCGTCACAATGCGCACGCGCGCTGTGATGATTGTTCATCTATATGGCATGTGTGCCTACTCGGATGAGATAGGCAGGCTGTGCCGGGCCCGTGGTCTGATGCTTATCGAGGACAATGCACAGGCTCACGGTTGCCGTTTCGGTAGCCGGCGCACAGGAAGCCTGGGTCATGCAGCCGGCCACAGTTTCTATCCGGGCAAGAACCTCGGGGCGCTTGGCGATGCAGGAGCTGTAACCACTGACGACGACGAACTTGCACGCATGGTGCGCAAGATCGGAAACTACGGTTCGGAGCGTAAATATATCTTCGACAATGAAGGACGCAACAGCCGCATCGACGAAATACAGGCAGCCGTGCTTGGAGTGAAATTGCCGAGGCTCGACGCCGACAACAGCAGGCGTATAGACATAGCCGGGCGTTATGCCGCCGGAATTTCCGGAGTAGGTATGCTTCCGCAGGTTATGCGGGGTATGAATGTGTTTCATATCTTTCCGGTATTCACAGACCATCGCGACGAGCTTCAGGAATATCTTTCCATCCACGGAGTAGAGACACTGATACATTATCCGGTGGCTCCGCATCGTCAGCAATGCTACAGCCGCTACTCTCATCTGTCGCTACCTGTCACGGAGTCCATTCACCGCCGTGAACTGTCGCTGCCAATCTCGCCGGTGATGACCGATAGCGAAGTCGACAGGGTGATAAGTCTCGTAAACTCATGGACCGACTGACCTCATGAACCGGCTGATAGGATATTTTGCCGGAATATGCCGCAAGGCATGCGGCGCTACGGTTGTGAAAGTGTTGTCGCTCACTTCCGTTGCCACGCTTGTGCGGGTATGCACAGGCTTGGTGAGTGTGAAGGTCGTGGCCGCCGTAGTCGGTCCGGCCGGAGTGGCCATGCTCGGTCAGCTTGGCAATTTCACAAACATAGCGCAGACTCTTGCCGGTGGCGGTATATGTAATGGAATTACGAAATATGTCTCCGAACACAAGGACAATGCATCGCTCACGTCGCAATATCTTTCTGCGGCTTTGAAGATAACGCTTGTCTGCTCGGTTGTGTGCGGCCTGCTGATGATCTGCCTTTCGGGTTGGCTGAGCAGGCTTGTGATGTTTTCGTCCGACTATGCCTATGTCTTTACCGTTTTTGGTGTCACCATAGCCCTTTATGCGCTCAATGCAGCTTTGCTCGCAGCGGTCAATGGCTTCAAATTGTTCCGCAAATATGTTGTGGTCAGTATCGCCAACAGTATAGCCGGAGCGGCGTTCACTGTAGCTCTCGCATTGCTCTGTGGACTTGGTGGAGCACTTGTGGCCGCGGTCACTTACCAGAGCGTAGTGTTTGTGGTGACGCTGTGGCTGCTCAGGCGGCAGTTATGGTTGAGGCTGTGCAGTCTCCGGGGGCGTATTCCGGCGGCTGTGCGCAAGGGGTTCGGCGGCTTCGCTGTCATGTCGTTGGTGACAGCTATTGTTGTGCCGTTGGTACAGATGTTGCTGCGAGGCCATATCATGACCGATATTTCGGCCTCCGAAGCCGGAGTGTGGGAAGGCATGCAGAAAATATCATCGGTATATATGATGGTTGTCACCACATCTCTGTCGGTATACTACCTTCCTCGGCTTAGCGAATTGCATTCTCCTGCGCTTCTGCGCAGGGAGATATTGCGAGCCTATGCTCTGATCGTACCTTTGCTCGCAGGTGGTTTCGTCCTGATATATTTTATGAGGTTTCTGATCATACGTCTGCTGTTCACCCCCGAGTTCGCCTCCATGCAGGCCTTGTTTGCTTGGCAGATGGCGGGCGACCTGTTGCGCGTTGTGTCGTGGTTGCTGGCTTTCATGATGGTTGCCAAGGCCATGACGGTGCATTACGTGGTCACGGAGATAGCATCATCGCTCATCTACCTGTTGCTTGGTTACGCGCTTGTCTGTGTCAATGGTGTAGTGGGACTTGTGCAGGCTAATCTTATAAATTATGCCATATATTTTGCGGTCATGCTGTTTATATTCCGCAAGATTCTGTTCACTAAGCAAATAAAAAGATCCAATGATACAGAATAAAGACATAGACTGTTTTGTGGCCTGCGACGCCGATGCGCTCAGGTTGCCGGATTTCTGTCGGATAGTGCGTGTATGTCCTGCCGGAGCGGGCATTGCCGGAGAGGTGCTTCATGCAGCTTCTTTCGACTCCTCGGAGTGCTTCAGGGCTATTGCGGCCTCGTCGCGTACTCCTTTCACACTGTTATACCGTAGCGACAGGCCGTTTGATCCGGGTTATCGCGCCCTTGAACGTATGATGGCTGTTGCCCGTCAGAACGGAGCGGCACTTGTGTATGCCGACCGCAGGAGTCGCGGTGAAGACGGAAAGGCCGTACAGATTCCGGCTATAGACTGGCAAGATGGCTCGCTGCGCGACGATTTCGACTTCGGACCGCTCGTGCTTGTCGACACTTCGATGTTTCGCCGGGCGGTTGCCTCAATGACCGGATACTACCGTTTTGCCGGATGGTACGACCTTTGGTTGAGGCTTTCGCGTATGGGAAGCTTTGTGCATATCAACGAGTTTCTATACACTGACGTTATCACGGATAGCCGCACGAGCGGAAGCAAGCTTTTCGACTATGTCGATCCTGCCAACCGCGATAGGCAGATAGAGATGGAGCGAGCCTGCACCGATCATCTGAAAGCCGTGGGAGCGTATCTTGCTCCCGGTAAATACGATCCACTTGAGATATGCGCCGGAGAATTTCCGGTAGAGGCATCCGTGATAATTCCTGTGCGCGACCGGGCACGCACGATTGCCGACGCGATCGGAAGCGTGCTTGTGCAGAAAACCGATTTTCCTTTCAATGTACTTGTGGTGGACAACCATTCCACCGACGGCACAACGGAGATTGTCGCAGACTTCGCTGCGTCTGATCCGCGGGTCGTGCATATCATCCCGGACCGCAGCGATCTCGGTATCGGAGGCTGCTGGAACCTGGCGGCCGCTGACCCCCGCTGCGGCAGGTTCGCGCTTCAACTCGACAGCGACGACCTATATTCAGCCGAAGATGTCATCCAACGCATAGTCGACACATTCCGCTCCAGCCGGTGCGCCATGCTTATAGGATCGTATATGCTCACCGACTTCGAGGGCAATCCTCTGCCTCCGGGCATAATAGATCATGCCGAGTGGACCGATAGCAACGGGCGCAACAACGCTCTGCGTATCAATGGACTTGGTGCGCCACGCTGCTTTTTCACACCGGTGCTGAGAAAGATCGGTCTTCCCAACACGAGCTACGGTGAGGATTATGCCGTGGCTCTTGCCGTGAGCCGCACTTATCCGATCGCACGCATATTCGACGTGCTGTATCTGTGCCGCCGTTGGGAAGGAAATTCGGATGCGGCTCTCAGTGTCGAAGCTGTGAACCGCAATAATACATATAAAGACCGTATCCGCACATGGGAACTCATGGCGCGGATAGCTTTGAACAGATCGGAAGCATGATCAGGAACGTATCCGGTATAGAAGATTTCTTCAGTTCCCAGCTTGAGGAATGGAGTGAGGCCGCTGCCAGATATGATGCTCTCGGAGGTGTCGAGGTCAAGGACATTGCTGTGGGAGACCGTATTTTCCGCGCCCAATATAATCCGGCCAGGATATTGTCCACATCGGCCAAGGTCGATGCCGCTTCGCTGTCTGTGCGCCCGTGTTTCCTTTGTGCCGAAAACAGGCCTGCGTGTCAGCGTGGTATGGATCTGGGCAATTATGAATTGCTTGTAAATCCATTTCCGATATTTCCTCGCCACTTCACCATACCCGCCAAGCGCCACATAGCCCAGAGCATAGTCGGACGGATGGCCGATATGGCTGCACTTGCCGGGATGATGCCGGGATACACGGTGTTCTACAATGGCCCGCGGTGCGGTGCATCTGCTCCAGACCATATGCATTTTCAGGCCGGAAACACCGATTTCCTGAGTATGCCTGTTCCCGGGCATGCCTTGTCTGTAGCTACAGGATCGGGGTGGGGGATCTATGCGTATCCCTATGATGCAGTACCGTTTATACGCATAAAGGCAGCTACCCCGCAGTCTGCCGCCGAAGCGTTCGATAGACTTTACCGTGCTGCGGATATAGGTACAGGCGAGCCGATGATGAATATCCTGTGCACCGCAGTGCCTGACTCCGGTGTTGAGATAGATGTGATACCGCGCAAGGCTCATCGCCCCGATTTCTACGGTGATGCTTCCGGCCGTATTCTTGTCTCGCCGGCCTCGGTCGATTTGGCCGGGGTGTTCATTTTTCCGCGTAAGCAGGACTTCGACTGCGCCGATGACACAATGATTCTTCGCACGCTTCAGCAGGTATGTCTGTCGTCGGCAGATCTCAAAAATTGGTTAAAAATATGAATTCTCCAAGTATACGTGTCGGCATAATGTCGGCTGAATCCATTACCATAGTCTTTCATGGCCACTATTCTGTGGATGGGGTCTCGGTTCCATCCGGTGTGCCGCAGGTTTTCGATTTATCGTCCGGAATAGGGAAGATATATATACCGGACGATCCTCAGGAATGCTTCTTCGAGGTGCATGGTGTGACTATCGGCGTGGGCTTCCACTGGGAAAGGCGCGAGGATCAGAAATTCCGCGGATCTGTGTCATTCATCCGTGAGGGTGATCAGATAACGCTGGTCAATATCGTGGATGCAGAGGAATATCTTCTCAGCGTCATTTCTTCGGAGATGAATGCCAATGCGCCGGAGGAATTCCTGAAAGCGCATGCCGTCATATCGCGCAGTTGGTTATTGGCGCAGACACGAGCCCGCGCAACGGCGGCGCATGACACCTGCTTAAGGACTGAAGACACGCTCATACGGTGGTACGATCATTCTGATCATGAACATTTTGATGTATGTGCCGACGACCATTGCCAGCGCTATCAGGGTATTAGTCGGCAGACTAATCCTACGGTGCGCCGCGCTGTGGAGTCTACCGCAGGGATGGTGCTTATGAGCGGCAGTGAATTGGTCGACGCTCGGTTTTCTAAGTGCTGCGGCGGTGTGTTCGAGGAGTTTGAAAACTGTTGGGAGCCTGTGCATCATCCCTACCTTGTGGCCCGTCGGGATTCTGAATCTCCACATGATTTCCCGGATCTGAGTCTTGATGCCGAGGCCGCTGCATGGATCACATCAAGGCCCGATGCCTTCTGCGCCTCCCCGTCAGCCGAGGTGCTGTCACAGGTGCTTAACGGCTACGATCGCGAAACCGATGGCTTCTACCGTTGGACTGTGGAGTATTCCCGCAGCGAGCTGGCCGAGATCGTGCGTACGCGCACAGGTATTGATTTCGGTGATATCGTGGATCTTATTCCCATAGAACGTGGTACATCCGGCCGTATCGTACGCCTCAAAGTTGTAGGTACTCTGCGGACCATGACCATAGGCAAGGAACTTGAGATCAGGCGTACTCTCTCCCGAAGCCATCTTTATAGCTCGGCATTCATCGTCGATCGTCACGACATAGGCCCTGACGGCATTCCCGGCAGGTTCGTGCTGCACGGGGCAGGGTGGGGACATGGCGTGGGCTTGTGCCAGATAGGCGCTGCCGTAATGGGAAGCCGAGGATATAGCTACAGTGAAATACTCTCGCATTATTTCCCCGGCGCTGAAATCAAGAAGATATATTGATAAAAAACACACACCTGCGAAATGGCGACAGATAATACAAGACATAAATCCGGAACCCGGAGTCCGTGGGCCTGGATACCGACACTATATTTTGCACAAGGCTTACCATATGTGGCCGTAATGACCCTGTCGGTCATCATGTACAAGCGCCTCGGCATCTCCAACACGGATATTGCCCTATATACCGGCTGGCTCAACCTTCCGTGGGTGATAAAGCCTTTCTGGAGTCCGTTTGTCGACATTATATCCACCAAGCGCCGGTGGACATTAGCCATGCAGTGGGTCATCGCTGCTGCAATGGCTGCTGTTGCGTTCACCATACCTGCGCCGTTTTTTTTCACGGCTTCGCTTGCCGTGTTCTGGATCATAGGTTTCACTTCGGCCACACACGACATCGCGGCCGACGGCTTCTACATGCTCGCGCTCGACAGTCACCGGCAATCGCTTTACGTAGGCATACGCTCCACATTCTACCGTATCGCCACTGTCGCCGGACAGGGTTTGCTTGTCATCATAGCCGGACTGATCGAGACATCTTCAGGTGCTGAGCCCTTGCAACTCAACCTGCAAGTCTCGCCCGATGCGGAATGGAGTCCGGTGGATCTTACTGCCAATTTTCCCACAGGTGAGAATCCCGGTGCGGATCTATGCTTTATGTCTACAGTCCGGCCGGGTAGCGTTGCTGTGACTGCCCCGCGTATGGTTGGCGATATACCGTTTGCCCTATATAAGACTTCGATGCTCGACTCCCTGCGCACTCTTAATCATCTTAATGGCTTTGTTTCTGATGTCAGCGCAGGCAGTAGGACGCAGTCGGCAGGCAAGCCGTCAGGCCCGGGTGCATTCACCCGTTGGGTGCGCGATGTGTTTGGTGAGAAAAGGGAATCTTCTGATCCGGTCTCCGACAATTTCGTCGTGGTCGGTTTGCGGCTCAACCGCGCTCCGGAACCGGGGCGCGAGGTCGTGCTTAACATGAATTTCCGTTCAGGAGACCCGGGCATACGCTCCGAGCAGAATCTTCTCTCACCGAGACTTACGTTTACCTCCGTCAATTGGGATCGCACAGCATGGATAGCATTCGAGATCGACCATCGCATCGACGCCCCCGCAACCGCTCGATTCAATGGATCTTCCGGCAATATACCCTTCGCGTGGAGTGTCGTATTCGGAGTGTTGTCTGCCTTTTTCCTCTGTGTGTCGCTCTATCACGGGCGTATGCTTCCCCGTCCTGAGACTGAAGCCCGCCGTACGGAGGAAAATCGTGGCGCACGTGTCATCCTAAGTGAGTTTGCCGGCACTTTCCGCAGTTTCTTCCGCAAGGACGGTGTCGTCGCTGCCATCTTGTTCATGCTCCTCTACCGTCTGCCAGAGGCACAGCTTGTAAAACTTATCAATCCCTTCCTGCTCGACCCCATCGACCGTGGCGGACTCGGATTGTCTACCGGTGAGGTCGGGTTGGTTTATGGCACAATAGGTATAATAGGCCTCACACTCGGAGGTATAATTGGAGGTATAGCTGCTGCCCGCGGCGGACTCAGGCGATGGTTGCATCCAATGGCGTGGAGCATGTCGCTGACGTGTCTTACTTTCGTGTGGCTGAGCTATAATCAGACGGCCTCGCTGCTGACGGTCAATATATGCGTCTTCGTCGAGCAGTTCGGTTATGGATTCGGATTCACAGCCTTCATGCTCTATATGATATACTTCTCCCGCGGCGAACATAAGACTTCGCACTATGCCATCTGCACCGGATTCATGGCCTTGGGAATGATGCTTCCGGGAATGGCCGCCGGATGGTTGCAGGAGACGATCGGCTACCGTCATTTCTTCATCTGGACAATCATATGCTGCGTCGCTACAGTAGCCATATGCCATTTCATCAAAATCGATCCTAAATTTGGACTTAAAGGCAATAAGGACTAACTTTGCCGCATCCAATCATTGAATTAAAATCAAAATAACTCCACCATGCTGTTGATCGCCGATTGCGGAAGTTCTAAGATTGAGTGGGCGCTCCTGTCGCCTGCAGGAGACACCGCACGCTTCCATACCCCGGGCATGAACGCGCTTATGCTGACGCCTGCTGAAATACAAGCCCGCTTTGCAGCCGAACTCATGCCGTGCCTCGGCGATCCCGCCGCAGTAGGCCGGGTTTGCTTCTATGGTGCAGGCTGTGTGTCCGATGAGGTATGTGGCAATGTCGCCGCCGGTATCCGTGGAGTCATGCCGGAAGTAGTGGTCGAGGTATATACCGACCTTCTTGCCGCGGCCAGGGCATTGTGCGGTCAGGAGGCCGGCATAGCATGCATCCTCGGCACAGGTTCTAACTCCTGCCTTTACGACGGTAACTCGATCGTCAGCAACGTTTCGCCTCTTGGTTATATCCTCGGCGACGAAGGCAGCGGAGCAGTTCTCGGACGCACACTCGTAGGCGATGTCCTCAAGCGCCAGTTGCCATCTGATATTTGCGATGAATTTCATTCCCGGACAGGTTTGGACCGTCTCACCATTATAAACAATGTATACCGGCAGCCTGGAGCTAATAAATTTCTGGCTTCGCTTGTCCCCTTCCTGAGCGAAAATATAAGCCGCCCGGAGATCCGCAATCTCGTACTGGGGTCTTTTGTCTCGTTCTTTCGCAGAAACGTAAGGTCATATGCCGGCCACGAGAGCATACCATGCGGTTTTGTAGGATCGGTGGCCTATTATTTCGCCGACGTGTTGCGCGAAGCAGCTGCTGTCTCCGGCTGTAAGGTCGGCACTATACTCAAAGCCCCGATGGATGGACTGATAAAGTATCATTCCTTAAACAAGCTCTCAGCAATATGACATTCGTAAAGATAAGCGAGCAGGAATCTGACTACACCGATCTCGAGCATAAGAGTGTGCACGAGATTCTGACCGATATTAATCGCGAAGACCACAAGGTGGCCGATGCAGTGGCTAAGGCCATTCCTCAGATCGAGAAACTTGTCACTGCCATAGTCAAGCGCATGAAAGGAGGAGGCCGTATCTTCTATATCGGCGCTGGCACATCAGGACGTCTGGGCGTTCTTGACGCCTCGGAAGTTCCGCCTACATTCGGCATGGACCCCTCATGGGTCGTGGGCATAATAGCAGGAGGCGACGGTGCATTGCGCTCAGCCGTCGAAAATGCCGAGGATGACACCCGCCGCGGATGGTACGACCTGCAGCGCTTCAATGTCGGCACTAAAGACACCGTGATAGGTATCGCCGCTTCCGGCACTACGCCCTACGTTATAGGCGCTCTGAATGCATGCCGCGAGCATGGCATTCTCACGGCGTCGATAACCAGCAATCCCGACTCTCCCGTCGCCGCCGCAGCAGATATTCCTATAGAAATGATCGTAGGGCCTGAGTATGTGACCGGAAGTTCGCGCATGAAGTCCGGCACCGGGCAAAAGATGATATGCAATATGATCAGCACCTCCGTGATGATAAAGATGGGACGTGTCAAAGGCAACAAGATGGTCAATATGCAGCTTACCAACGCAAAACTCGTCGACCGCGGTACGCGCATGATATGCGACGAACTTAACCTCGACTACGATTCTGCACGCCGTCTGCTCCTCATGTCCGGCTCGGTGAACAGAGCGATTCAAGCATATCACGAGCATCGTATGCCCGAAAATTGAATCATCGGTGTATATTCCATATTCAGGGTAATAGTCGGTAGCTCAGTTTGTTGTATGAAACACAAAAAAAGAAATATCGCGAAGAAGTAAAAAAATCGTAGTATTATTTGCATAATACAACCCTATTCACTACCTTTGCAACCGCAAATGAGACAAGAGAGTCTCGCAAAGATCTTCGAACGAAACTTTTTTTGAAAAATAATCGTCAAAATCTTTGCTGTTCTCAAAATATTGCGTAACTTTGCACCGCTAAAGCTTCCATGAAGCGCTTAGCAGGAAAAGCTTGATTCTACGCCTCTTTAGCTCAGTTGGCCAGAGCACGTGATTTGTAATCTCGGGGTCGTTGGTTCGAATCCGACAAGAGGCTCAAAATCTAAAATGCGGAAGTGGACGATTTTGTTCACTGAAGCGAAAGGGCGAATACCAGAGTGGCCAAATGGGGCAGACTGTAAATCTGCTGGTTTTT
>CAJUKZ010000002.1 GCA_910586995.1 uncultured Muribaculaceae bacterium
TGGCGGGTGGAAGCAGAACAGGGTACACTTGAAATTCTGCTTAGTGTCGATGTCAGAGTCAAAGCTGTCAAATGTAGCCTGCGGAGCAACGACAACGTAGTATGGAATACCTTTGGCTTTTAGGGAGTCCAAAGTCGGGCGGTTCTGATTGTCAAGGACATTTTCAGACTCATACTCGGCGGTCATGGCTGTAGTGTCAGTCAGTTTGCAGAGATAATTCTGGAAAGCCTGCGCCCATTCATAGTAACTGTCATAGGCGAGAACGTAGTAGAGATAGAAGTCACCGTCCGTACCGTCAAAACTGATTTGGCGAGTATTCAAGATAGCACCTGAGTTGGCGACATAACCGATTGCCCCTACTTCCTCACCATTGAGATAGAGTTTGATTGTAGCATAGTCGGTCGAGCCGCGATGAACGGTTATTGTGGAGGGTTCAACAACCACGGCAAGCGTGATTTTCTCTCCACACTTGAAAGCGCGAGTGACTGTCGTAGGAGTGCCGTTCTTGCAGTACATGACAACCTTGTTGCCGCAGATGTAGAAACCGGCGCCACTGTCGGGGTCATAGCACTCAACTAACTTAGCCTCGCTGTCTTTGATGTTGTTTGTGGCAAAGGCCATCTGCCACGCCATACCATTTGTTCGCTCCGTAGAGGCAGAGCCAAAAGGAGCAAACGGAATGTGGGCGGTGACGTTTTCTGCTATGCGGAGGCAGTTATCGCCGAGGTAATTGCCGAAACCGTTGGACGACCAGTTAGAGCCGAGGACTTCCATTGTAAAGCCATTGTTCGAGATTGTGTGGTCCGGTTCCGAGTTGGAGCGAGTGGCAAAGTCATATCCGAACAGCGCTCCCTCTTTAAGCACAGCAGCAATAGCAGAGCCGACAACACGTATCTGCATGGGGAGAGTCTTGACAGAGCCATTCTGAGCGAAAAACTCTATAACAGCAGAGCCATCGGTATTGTAGCCTTGTATCTGTTTAGATACCGAGTAGGTCTGGGAAATCTGGCATTCAACGGTGGTAACGAGGTGTCCGTCGATAAAGACTTCGGCTGTGGTGGAGTTTTTGTTAGGAGTATATGCCGCCACCTCCATTGCGAGTGTGTCGTAAAGACGTATTTCCCCATTGTTCTTATCGTTGTAGCGCAGAGCGACAATCGGCTTGGTCGAGGCTGGGTCAACACACATTATAGCAGTATAGACCGTATTGCCTTTTACGCCGGAGGCAACGTCCTCACCCTGTATGCGGATTGGATATGCACCATGAGCAAGAGCCACGCCGCAAACGTCTTTCGGGTCGATGGAGATTGAGTGAGAGTAACTGTCGGTTAGCGTAGCCACTCCGAGGCTCTGCCATTCGCCATTCAGGTAAATCTCAGTTGTGACTTTCACACCCAACTTTGACACGTTGTTAGCGAACTTATACATCAGAATGTTCTTGGTGCTTCCTCCTACTTCAACCGTAGAGGCTGTGGTGTAGTTGAGAGTCTGAACACAGGTGCAGGTCACGTCAACCGCTGTTACTGTAATGGTGCGACGTTTCACATTGCCGTCAGCGTCATAGGCGACAATGGTAAACTCTTTTTGAGCAGCCTCAGAAAAATACTGCGTAAAGTCCAGTGTAAACTTGTAGTCGGTGGAGGTTGCAGATGAGTTCGTATTGACCGTTTCCGAGTACAGAGTAATGCCGGAGGTAGCGTCAACAATCTCAATTCGACGTATGACACCGAGCACTTCTGTGTCACCGTCAAATGTGACTGACTTAATTGCAGCACGAGTAACTATATCCGCTCCGAAAGCGGCATATACAGCAGGGTTCTCCAGATAGATTGAGAGGGTCGAGCCTGCGACTTGACCGCCACCGTTGCTCTTGGGGATTTTTACTGCCTCTCCGATTGCTGCGCCAGTCTTATCCACTCCCTGAATGATGTAGTCCTCAGGGTCAGGAACGACTTCCAGTCCGGCAAATTGTTTCTGCTGCATATCGTATGCTCCGCCAGTTGAGAAAGCCTCCTTGCCATCTTTGGCCGGAGTGTCAGAGGTGGTCACAGAGCCACCACCGCCAAACTCTTTCCACAAGTCTTTGCTTGCGAAGTCCGTAGGCTGACCCGTGAACTGGTATGACTCCCACTTGTATTCCTCAACTCGGAACGTGATAACGAGGCCACCCTTTGCGTAGGTTATGCCTGATTTGGATTGTTCAGCGAGGATAGCGTCAATAGCCGTGTCTTTGGTATAAAACCCAGCCACGGATCGAGGACAAAGGGAGTCCACGTTTATGATAGCCTCGGCGCCGGCCGACATACCTGCAAGGTCAACCCAGTTCTTGGGATTGAGAAACTGAATGTCGGTAACGTTAGGGCCTACATACTGGTACGTTTTCCATGAGGCAGAGCCAATGGCGAATGTTATCTGCAAGCCGAGCGAGGCTACTCCCTCTTTGAGAATAGCCTGAAGGACGTTATGGGTCTGCGTTTCGGCGTTGATGTCCGAGTAATACTCTCCACTTGGCAGGGGTATTTCTACGGTTGCGTTGTAGGTGTTACCAACAGCCGAGCCGGAAATTGACTCCAGTTTGTCATTGTTGATACGATAGATGCCGTCGGGCAGACGATAGAGCCAGCCGGGGTTGTAGTAAATATACGAATTGTAGAGTTCTTCTGCAATGCCGTAGAAGTCTGTATTTCCGAAACTTTGGAAGTACAAGCCGTCCTCGCCATTAGGACAGAGCCATACACCTTCTGTCGGCTCTTTACCTGTTCCATCCCAATATCCATCTGCCGGAAGAATACCGAGCGTGTTGATACGGTGGGCGTTGTCATAGATTTGGCGACTTGCCATCTCCTGCTGCTCTTTCAACTGAGCACCTTCGTCGCCGGGGAAAGCAGAACCAGCAACATGGCCGAGAGCGAGGTCAGAGCCTATGGCTATGAGTTCCGACCCACTCCAACGGAATGTCTTGTTTTCCGATGTGCAGGTGTAGATTTTGCCAGCGACTGGTATTCTGCCATTAAAGTCTGGTTCGTCACCGAAAGTCGCAGCGTCAGCCCAGTTGTTGTAATAGGTGAATACGTCCTTTTTTATCGCAAGAGTATTGTCCTCTATAGTCCAGAAGTCTTTAACAGAAACCTTTGTACCGACACTTGTATCACCGCCTACGATAGCAGGGGCAATTACAAATTCAGATTTAACCGGACGCAGTACAGCACTCCAGTCACTTTCAATAACTTGTAAATTTGATACAGCGAGTACGAAGCGGTTTGTATCACGGTTATAAACCACCATACAACCGGCGTCGGTTGACTTATGGTCGATAGATGCAAGTTGAGGGGTAATACCTTCAACAAATGCGTTGAACTCCACCACGTCATCAACGTAGCCGGGGAGATAAGCCGCCGGTACTTTTGCGTCAGGACCGAGAGGAGCTATGCCGTTTGCCAGACCTCTTGTGTCCGTAACGGCCTTAGCTGCATTTGCAGTTCCTTGTGCCGCGGCCGCAGCAGTCTTGGCCGCATTGGCAGCGGCAGCGGCATTAGCAGCCGCAGTTTTGGCTTCAGACGCAGTGGCTTTAGCGTCACCGGCTATAATCGTAGTGCTATTGAGCGTAGTCTGGAGTGCGTTATCCTTACTTTCTCGCTGCTGGGTTTCAGTATTGAGAGAGGTATCTGTTGACTCTATAATTTCGCTCAACAACTTACCGACACGTTCAGCCGTATTCTTACCCTCGCTGTCCTCATATCTGATGATGTCGGCTTGGGATTTCAGGTTGGATTTATTTATTAGTCCCATTGTCGTAGAGTGATTGGTTATCCGATTTTGCGTATTTTGATGCCTCCTGACGCTCTTTGAGAGCCGAGGTTGCCCGTAGGTATTCCGACATGGCTGCAATAGCGCAGACAGTCTCGGAGATAACTTTGAGCCACCTCCAGTGTGTCGTTGTAGCAGTCAGAGCGTTCTTTGGTGGAGATATGGGAGGCATAGTCGGACTCCTTCAGCACCGTACCAAATCTGGTAGTCTGAAAGTCTCCGACCATGACGTTCTTTGCGAATACGAAGTAGGCTATGCAGCACTTCAAGCCGACAAAGGAGTATAACTCGCCATTATTCGCTCTGTAAGTGCCACCGGCCAAGAGGGTCTGATACTTCTCGTTTTCCTCCCCATTGGCGAGGAGGTCAAGAAACAACTTGTCGCCGAGGACAGGCTTAATGTTCATCTGTTCTGCCTCAGTGATGTACGATGTAATTTTTTCATGGTCAACTTTGCCGCCTATGGGCCGGCCGAGTTTTACGACCTCACTTGATGTGGTTAGGTGTTCCATTGTTATTGACTACTATTTGTGCCTGAGGCTGTTCTGTGGACTTGTTGCTTACATATACAAGAGGCTCTATCTCATAGTCCTCGGCGGCGTTAGCCACTTCAAACCAGTGGTCGAAAATTCTTTTCAACGCTCGGGATATTGCACGGCGCTGTTTCGATACATAGGAGTTGTAATACTCGTAAGCCTCCTCTACCAAACTGCTACTCCACCCCGAGGGACTAACTCGAACATTGTACCACGGCTCTTGACCGAATGCGGAGTATATGCGTTCAATCGTGCTACTCTCCGTGCAGTTGAATTTGGAGTCATAGTTCGTACCCTCGACATTGATAAACTCCGGCTTTTCTTCCTCGGAGTTAATTGTTACGTCCATGATCGAACAGCAATTCATATCGCCCTGAAACACGTCGAGGCTCTTGGCGAAATCATATTCATCATTCTGCGGAACTACGTTGCCACTCTCATCGTATTCTATGGTCATACCTTTGCGGTGTACGAACATACCTGAGAGCATGAACCCATTTCGGACGTTTCGGTATTTTACGTTGTCAAGGCCCTCATCAGTGGAGAGGTTCGTGACAACCTTATCGTATATTGGTTTGGGGTATTGATAGCGTCCGTCTAACGATACCCATAAGATTTGTCCTTGATAGCTGTCTATTCCTCCCGAGGCTTCTATTTGCGACAGCACTACCTCGGGGATAGGATTGAACATGTAAATCTTCTTGACGTTCTTTTTGTCAACGTTGATAGGTTTGCCTTTGCGAGTACGTTTGCCCGTCCAGTCAGGGTGTACGTTGATATAGACTACTTGACCATCTTCTTCTTCCTCCTCCAGTCGGCAATTCTGGAATGGTATGTGTTGGAGTTCCACAATCTCGCAGGCCATATTATAATTGACGTGGAGAGCGAAACCATGATAATACGCAAGATCGGCAGCAATAAGGCTGTTAATATCGTCAAGCGTTTCCCCCTTACGGTTGCAGATGTATTCTGCAAATTCTTTGTTATGTAAGCCATTTCCCTCAATGAACGTCATATAGCGTTCCACGCAGGTCAGACCGGTGGAACTGTTCTGAATGAGGTCGTACATTCGTTGGGGATAGAGATTATCACTCCCATACGTTTGAATGTTTAGCAGAGTCTGGTAATCGACACTGAACCTCTTGAGAGGGCGTATTACACTATTGGCGTTCATTGAGGTATGGCTTTGTTCGGAAATGATTATTCAGCCTTTTCTTCGGCAGGAGCCTCAGCGTCGGCTTTCTTTTTGAGCATGGAGTTTGACTGGCGAAGCCCTTTGTTCTCTTTTTTGAGGTTTTCGACCTCTTTCTGGAGAGCGTCGCGCTGCTCTGTGGTGGTGGCTAACTGCTCATTGGCGGTGCCGAGTTCCATTCGGAGATTTTCGATTTCGAGGTCTTTCTCCGTTGGATTGTCGGCAGAGTCAGCCGGAGCATTGAGTTGTGCTTCGAGGTCAGCGATGTGGGAGTCACGCTCTGCGAGGAGAGCATCTTTCTCGGCAATCTCAGCATCCTTTGTCTTGATGATGTCGAGTATTTCTTCCTCGCTCATGTGGGGAGCATTAGCCGAGGTGTCGGCGGCGCGTTCAACATAGGCGGCCACACGAACTTTCCAGTCATCGGGCAGCTCTGCGAAGATGTTGGCGTTATTGGGATTGAGAGCGAGATACCGTTCAGCGACCTCGTTAGTGAGATTGGCAGAGGTATAGGCTTTCGATTGACCGAAGAACGTAATGACGGCACCGGCCTTCAATTTGTAGTCTGATTTCTTGGGCATGGTCTTGTCCTTTTTAAGTCTGATTTTGATTTCGATATACGCATCACGATAGCAGTCACTACAGCCTCGGTTAGTTATAACCTTACCGAACAATTCGTAGTACACTTTATCGAGAAAGGCCCTGTCAAGATTAGAAAAGCCGTCTGCGAAACGGCTTTCCATGTCTTGAAGGGTCTTGATGATTTCGTTGTAGTCCATTGGTCAAATTGAGGTTATGAACCGGCAACGAGAGAGGCAATAGCGGCGCGAGTAGTCGCTACGCTATCATTGAACAGATATAATCCGGCAGACGGAGCACCCGTTTCCTCCAGTGTGGCAGACCAACCGCCATCGGTTTCCTCGGAATACTTATCGTCAGCCAATGCTGTAGCGGATAAGCCCTGCTCATAGCCATACACCTCAAAGGTGTTCTTGCCGTCTTTGCCTCCATACTTGTTTTCCAGTATGGCCACAAACGAGCCGTTTGCGAGGGGGTTGATGATGTCGTTTACCACGTCAGGACCGTTGTCGAGAATGACCAGACCGAGAGTCTTTGTGAACTTGTTACGGTAGGTGCTTGAGGCCATCGCCTTGTTTGTACCCGAGAATGGAGTTTTCCCGGGTACATACATGCGATAGGCTTTCTTGCCTTTCTTCAAGACAAGGGTCGTGAGGACACACGGGTTACTGGCGTCGCGGGCGCAGGAGTCAAAGTCTATGTCATCGTAGTTGATGATATAGCCATAATTTTTGAGACCTGCCACGGAGCTGGACTCGCAGTTTGCAGCGAGGTCGGCAGCCAACTTGTAATCGCAACTTTCAGTAGCCATAGTGGTTCGGGGTTAGAGCGCAACCTGAACGAGAGCGTCCTCGCCGACGAGGGTGCCGATGTTCGACTGTGCGAAAATGTTGTTGTAACGGGTTTCGTCGTTGAACGTAACCGAGAGGTCGGCGATGAGTTCTTTGGCGGTCGTACCGGCAAAGAGGTTCTGGGGCGAAGTCAGAAGTGCGCGGTGCGGGCAGTTCAGAGAAGTGCCGTTGTCCTCATACTTCTTAATCATTCTGTCCCAAATATCGAGGACGATAATCTCGTGGCCGTCATAGCGAGAAAGCTGAATGCCGGAGGTTACATGCTCAACTTCGAGCTGAAGATTGTGCAGACGCTTGACATCGTTACGGAGGGCCTTGAACAGGGAGTTCGTCATCATAAGGGCGTGGTCGTCCTTGTCGAAGATGCGAGAGTCCGCGTCGGAGAGCATATCGTCAACAATGCCGATAGCCACACCTTCCTTACGGAGCAGAGCCTTCTGGTCAGCATAGGTGGTGGCGGCGTTGGCGGCGATAGCGGTAAGCTGGTGGTCATTGTCTGCGGTGATTGCTTTGAGGCGCTTCCACAGACCGTCGGTCATTGTGAACAGAGAGGTATCGACGCCATCGGTCAGCAGACCGGAGTCAGCGATATTCTTGGCATTCTTGTCACCGAACCATACGATACGCCAGAACATTTCGACCATTGCGCGCTGGAGCAGCGGAACGAGAATGTCGTTCCAGTACGGAGTATCGGGCAGGTAGGCTATCTGAGTGCCTGTGTTCAGAGAATACTTGGCGATAGTGTTCTCGAGTTCTGTATAGCAGATATGCTTTGCAATCTGCCACGGGCCGAGTTCCCACTCTTTCTCAATACCGGTGATATTGATATTGTCATAGTTAGGTGAACAGCCGGACTTATTCTTGCCCACATCGCCCATATCGTCGATGTAGCCGAGTTTATGTCCGTTGTACACGCCCGCGGAGATCGTAACCACACGCTCTATTTCGGGGTCGTTGAAAACGGTGAGAAAGAGCAATTCGCCAAGGTCGCGTATCGCACCGTTATCAACTGTAAACTGACTAAAATTCATAGCTGTTGTTAGTTAAATGTTGATTGATTAGACTGAAGCCGAGGTTACTTGCCACGGGCGGCACGTTTGCGCGCGGCCTCGGCACGCTGCTCACGGATCTTGCGCTGGGTCGCGGTTTCGCCTGTGGTGCGACGGGCAGAGGGACCGGTTTCCACGAAGCGGCGGTTAGCGGGGGTGTAAGTTGACTTGCTTGCGAGTACCTTGTCGAGCCACTTGCGGCCACCGGCCTTATTGACTTTGGCGAGGATTACACGCTCGTCGGCGGAAAGGACACGGGCGCCACGCTTGGCCTCGAGTTCCTGTTCGAGTTCTTCCACCTGCTGTTCGAGGTCGGCGTTTTCCTCCACGAGAGTTTCGACCTGCTCGATAAGTTCGTTCTCGTCGAGCTCACCTTCGCCTTCGTCGGTAGGTTCGCCGTCAGCAGCAGGAATAATTTCGGTGATTACACCTGCCTCGACGATGATGACTGTGCCGTCGTCTAAGACAAATTCTCCGTCAGGAGTTGCGGTGTCGCCTACCTGCGGCTCGCCCTCCTCGCGGTCGATAGTGAGTTCAGAGCCATCGGCAGCGGTGACTACCATAGCCTTCATACGGAGGTCGGACATACGACGGAGGCCGGCCTTTGCAAGCAGGCGGTTGAGCTTGCTGCTCTCCACCTTGACAAATTTCTTTCTCATTGCTGTAATTGTTTGTGGTTTGATATTGATAAATGTTCGTGATTTCGATGCCGTGAGGGGCGAGAGGGTCTTTGAGATAAATCCCATCTCAATAGCCTCATCTGTGCCGACGTAGGTGTCAAGAGCCATAAGAGCCATTAACTCCGTGCGCGTAGCGTTGGTGCGCTGAACATAGAGGTCGAGGACTTTCTTTTCCTCCATACGCAGTAAGTCAGCCTGCACTTTGAGTTGGTCGATGTTCTTTTCGAGTTTGTCTGCGGTCAGTCGGGTGTACCAGTCTAATTCAGGACAGGCGAGAGCCGGATTGTGGATACAGAAGTGGGCGTTCTTGTATGCGAAACGACGCTCCAACGGAGCAGCCAAAAGGATAATCGTAGCCATTGAGGAACACTCGCCCTCTACGGTGCAAGTGATTGTTTTCTTCGAGCGGCGCAGTTTGTCGTAAATCGCCCAGCCCTCGACACAATCACCGCCACGGCAGTGAATACGAATGTCAATGGCGTCATCGTCCTCAGGCATTGAACTGATGAACTCGTCGATGTCCTTATAGCACACGCCGTCCCTGCCCTCCCAGTTCTGGAGCATGATTTTTTCTTCTTCTCCAACGATGTCGTTGTAAATTTTAAGAGTAGCCATTGCGGTTCGTGTTAATTAACTATACCGCAAAGTTACCTACGCTTAATCGCCTAATCTCTATATTATTACGCCATTTCACTGAACTGGCGCGTTCATTGTTTTGCTGTTTTGAGAGGGCGCGCAATAGGTCGGCAAATCTTAAATTTGTTCCATATATCAACCATTCGGAATGTTTCTTAATATGGCTAAGGTTATACACGTTCATCTATTCTCTCGGCCACGAGGCATGGTCAAGGACTTCTATTTCTCCAGTATCGCGGCTGTCTATACCATCTTGACCGCAGAAGATGTTGGAGCTACCCTCAACTATCTCCAACATGCAGGACTCAGTGGAAACGGCACTGTTGCAACTAAAAAGGCTATCATCAAGCAGGCCACCCTGCACTCCAAGTCGATAAAATAATAGCGGAGTCAGTTGTTATACCGCTCCGCTATTCAGTGGATTTTTAGAAAGCTTGTAAGTCTGATAACTCAATAGGAACATTCAGCACGAGCCTCCGCAACCGCTTTTTGAGCGTCGGCAAAGTTATCGTACCAGTCGGTATAAATATCCCGATCGCGAGTGCTTGTCATGTGGCTCTCAGGTTTGATTGAACAAATCTGAGTCATTGTTATGGCAGCCGTTACCCTACCGCTGTCATGGAATGTAGAAGTCACGCAATAGTAGGTCTGCTCATTCATGGTTTCTTAGGGTCTTGTAATTGTTCACAGATAGCAACCCTATGGCCAGCTCTTACAATTTTGGGGAGGTATGAGTCGAGAGCATGGTGAGGAAAGCCAACCAATGCTACCTTTGTGCGCTTGCCGGCTCCTGTTGTTTCGATAAGAGTAAGTCCAAGAATTGCGGAGCAATCTCTGGCATCTTCGTGATAGGCTTCGTAGAAATCTCCATTGCGAAACAGGAGTATGGCGTCTGGGTGTTTGGCTTTCATCGCCACATGCTGTTTGAGGCATTGTTTCCGGAGTTCGAGGTATTCATTCATAGTCTTACTTGTTAGTACGTCCATAAAACTGTTTCCTGCCCTTTGGCGCAGAGGTCATCTACTTTGGCACTCGCTATCTCATACATGGTGGAGATTAGACTGGGAGGTACGCTGTCGCGTTTCCCGTCTGCTATGTAATCGACATTCCAGTAAGCCACTGAGCCAACCATTACAACATAGGCGTAGCAACGGCACTTGTGGCCGTTAATGAGGCGCTGGGCGATTAGTCTATACTTACCACCACGTTGCTCCTTATGAGCATTGATGATTTCTTCGTATGTCGCTTGTTTCATATCAGACTAAGGTTGATGCGTTGAACGATCGGAAAGCGTGTTTCTCCACGTCCCAAAAGCAGATTGTTTCAGCCGGGCGGTCTTTACGAGTATTGCCGCCACCGACAGGGTGGTACTCTATATTGCAGAGAGTCCCGACAGCCTCGCGGATTTCTCCATTGGCCTTGCGGAATGTAAACTTAACTTCGCCCACGAGCATACCGGCGTAAATTTTAACGGCCTTCCAAGCCAGACGCAGAGCCTCACTGAAACTACCAACGTGGGCGCGTTTCAGGATAGAATGTGCAATGCGAAAGAGTTTCGATTTATCTATCATCTTTGTTTCGTTTAGGTGGTATGTAACTTATTTGCTTATTTCTTAGAAGTCTTTGCTGTTAATCCATTCGGCCACGTCTTTGAGTGTCTTGCACTTCTTGGGTACGAGGAGATTTCGTGAACCTCTTATCGAGAGGCAAACCTTGCGGCCCTCCCAAAATGTAACATCGACCAACGGGTGGGAGATTGTTTCCCGAAAATCGCACCGTTCCGTGTGTTTCATAGCCAGTGGCAGGAAATCACTTTTGCGGTGAAAGGTGGCATCTATCTTGCAACCTTTTGAGTTGATAACGTATCCCATGGAGATTAAGCGACTTTAGAAGATTTGACTATCTCGAAAGTGAATTTGCGACCAAAACGGTCAGCGGAGAAACCTCTGCCATGGCCAAAGAACTTGACATCTGTCAGTCGGCCGTCATCGGCCAGTTGGCGGAGATATTCACGGCACTCAGCATTGGAGCGAGTAGTGATTACTGATATGTTCTCGTTTCCTTCAATCTTGCGGATTACCGAGTAGAGGGTGGATTTCTTCATCATCGTATTGGATATGTTATGTTTGATTTTCATATTACAAAACTAATCAAAAATTATCATATACACAAATTTAACAGTCTGAAAATCTGATTATTACGCGATGTTTAACTTTTATTCGCAGACGAAAAAAGGTGCCGTTTCCGACACCTTAATCCAGTATTGGGAGCAGTTTTTATCCGTCATACTCTGTCGGATTGACTTCTGCGACTTCTTTCATAAACATCACTTTTGACCATTCTCCAATGCCGGAGGTTTGCCCGTAGCCTGTCAGGAGTTGTTCATTGCCACTCTCATCAATCGCTCCCTTTGCCGCCATATCTTGCGTGTAACGGCGTAAATCTTCTTCAGTGGTAAATATACCACGGAGATAAAGAGAGTGGCGTGAGAGCCACGCATCGCCCTCATAGAGCAGTATTACTTTCTTTTCTTCCATAGATGCAGGATTGAGGAAGAGCAACCGAAGTCACTCCCCCTCATCTGGTTTATTATGCTACGTTTTCTTCTTTGGTTTGAGTACCGTTCTTTTCGGCAAGTGCCGTTTCCAGTTCAGCAATTCGTGTTTCGTAGGCCCGGCATTTAGCCTCGTAGTCTGCCGTAAGTTGGCGGTCAATGGCAGCGACATCATCCTTGTTGCTGTTTTGGAGGACGAGGTCAAGCAGAGAGGCAAAGGTCGAGGAGTAGCCAACGCTTTTATCAGATAGCAACATTCTCATGTATTCTCGAATTACCACCTCCTTTTTGTCGGCCAACTTCGAGAGTAGAGTTTCTGTCCCAATCTCAGTGTCTGCGTCCATACCGAGAGTCTTGCGGAAATCGGCAGGGAGTCGGCTTGCAAGCAGAGCAATGAAAACGCCCTCTTCGGTTGTGTCGATCTTGCCCTCTCGCTGGGAGTATGGGGTTGACTCCATGAAAGCACGTTGACGCTCAACTCGTTCAACCTGCTTTTGCTCGTCAATCGAGCGCAGCTCCATTTTGATTTGCGACAACTTATGAACTTGGAGGTCATCTTCCTCAGCAACGTTTCCGTTATCGTCAGCTTGTAGGTTATAGAGATACTTGACTTCGCCAGTAAGTATGCCCTTGTAGGCGATTTCAAAAACCTTGATTACAAGGCCGGCCTCGATGTTCTCATCAAACACACCACGGACACGCTCGTAGTTGGCGAGGCGTTTCTTGTATCGCTCAGGGTCGGTAAAAGAGTCCTCGGATGGTGCAACTGGTTCAACGAGATATTCTCTCGTGCCCCGAGGTTGAGGATAGAGCAGCATTTCCTGAGCGGCAGCCACAATGCCTTTATTCTCGTCGGGAGTGCCAATATACACCATCGGCAGTCCGAGTTCCTTTGCTTGGCGTAGCACTGCCTCTTGGTTCTTGGCCCTGAATAATTCTACTTTCATGCAGCGAGGGTTGTCGGTGTCTTTGAACCGATTGGGATAGCGGGCCGTGTTGAACTTGCAGTCCTTACAAGCCTTGCAGGTGGAAAAGGTGTCATCGGCAAAGTCAAATCGTGCAGCCGAAAGAGTTCCCATCACATGCTCATCTATCCACTCTTTGAGCATTTCGAGTTTGAGGGTCTTGAACGTCCACCGTTCTATATTGGCCGGTTGGAAACAGGACTCCATAAGGACGCGCTGTTGGTCGTGTGTGAGTTTACTTATCTCCAGTAGATGATTGAGGTTGAGAGTGCCGTCTCGCATAAGTTCCACGAAGTCAGACACGATGTTGTTCAACTGTATGCGGTTGGTGACGAAACTGCCACTTTTGCCGAGCATTTTAGCAATTTCTTTGACCGGGACCTTTGCCTCCGAGTAGAGATATTTCAGAGCAGAAGCCTCCTCCATTGGGTCGATGTCTTTGCGGTGCAGGTTCTCGATAACCATACAAGCGAAAGCCTGTTTGTCATCGAGGTCTTTGACCACAGCCTCGATTGTTTCACGACCGAGTAGCACATGGGCGCGGTAGCGGCATTCGCCACATACTATCTCATACTTTTCTCCATTCTCACCTTTCTTCTTACGGAGAGTGATGGCTTGGATTAGGCCATTCTGCTCTATGCTCTGAGCGAGTTCCTTGATTGCCACCTCATCAAATGTCTTTCGGGGATTGAGAGGACTGGTGGCGATTTCTGTCAACTTGATTTCTTTGGTCTGTGCCATATCTTTGTTTCGATTTTAGGTTACTGATTAGAGCCAGCTCATAGGCTCGGCTTTCTTCGCTTTGGGTTTATTGCTCTCGAGGGCGTAGGTGTTGATAAGGTTCGCATACGACACAACGCAAGAGGCGCCTTCCAGTCGTTCCTCATCAATTTGTGACTCATCTTGTATTACAAATGGCATTATTGCCACTTTCAGGCTGTCACTATGAGCCACGGCAGGGTGTACGTTATCTGTGACTTGGAACGAGAGTGCTCCGAGTTCGCCGGTTAGACTGAACAGATAGAGCATACGCGAGAGTATGCGAATATTGAACGCCACCCCACCGAGTACAACAGTGTCATTGGCGTTATGGCTGGACTGTTTAGTCCACCATGAGCAAGCGGATCGTAATTGACGGAAGTCCACTGAAACCTTTGAGGAAAATTTCTTGGGGAAGATACGGTCAACAGCCGGATATTTGCCCTTTATAGGTTCTCCGTTGACTCCGATTGTTTGGTCGGCATGTTTCTCACTACCGAAGTTGTAAATGGCGAGAAGTCGCGTATCAGAGGCATAGCAGCGCTCTCTCTCGAAGTGGACTCCAGTAAGGACAGGGTTCTTTTCCTCCTTGCTGACGATGTAATCATACATCGCTTTGATTACTTTCTTATTCATATTCGTTTTAGGTTTACTTATTTGCTTAAAAACTTGGGTCTATGTAGTGGCGTTGGTAATGGAGCAGTAGTTTAACCCCTCCTCTGACCATGTGGCCCTGCTTTACCCAAAGGCCATTCCTGCGCTTTGTGAACACGTCCACTGAGTCTGTATCAAGTTCCGGCAGTATCTCATAAGTTCCGGCATAGTAGTCTATGCACTCTACTTGATTGTGCGTTACCTCAATCCGGGAGGGAGATATAATGCGAGTCACCGTGGCTGCTCGATAGTCGCTGAAATACTTGATTGTGCATGGGAGGCCGACTTCGGGAACAATGGCGAAAACTGCTTGCCGCCATCTTTTATCGTGTTCCTCCTCCCACTCACGCTGTTGCTTGTATCGAGCGTCTTTTTGTTCAGGAGTAAATGTCCTCCATTCTTCAGGCGTTAACTGATATGGGTTCTTTTCAGCCTTTATTGCCTCCAGTGCGGCAAAACTTTCTTTCGTTGTCATATCTTGTATTTCAATGGTTATGCAGCCTCAAACTTTTGGCCCGGATTGAGCTTTTCCAGACGTGAAATCACATCAGCAGCGCACTTTTCAGAGCCGACAAAATCAATCCATGTGGCTTTCTTGTATCGCTCGCCATTCTTCTTGATGAAGAAGATGTAGCAACCAAGTTTATCAAGGTTCTCCATGTGTTTGCGATAAGCAATACCGGTAAGATTAGAAGCGTTCATAACTTGTTATTCTTTAGGGGGTTATTGTTTTATTTTGATAGTACAAAACTAATCAAAAGTTATCTTTTGTGCAAGTTTTTACATCATTATTTTGGCGTTAAATTCTTGAAAATCTGTTTTTTAACTTTTGCTCACAATCGAGAATGTGGAGCAATCCATAGTATAATATCCTCACAACTTGCGGCGGCGTTATCATATAGACAAATTTTTGAATAGTCGATATAACCGTTATTTCGTAGGTTTTTCGTATCTTTGCACCTGAAAACTAAAACGAAACCCCTATGTAGAATTTCTGAAAACTGACATATTCTGCGTTAGCTTGTATCATCGTTCCTAAAATCGCCAACCTCAGAACGTAACACCAAGTGCCGCGAGTTAATGCTCATGCGAATAGCGTGGGCATGACTTTGTGCTTGGTGTAAGGTGTTTGGCGATACCGAGGAACGACACAAAGATGCCCACGCCTTTTATTCTTGTGGCGATGTTGAGAGTATAACAATTCTCCGGCTCTTTCAGGCAGTAGAGGTGTCATCGCCACAAGTTCTGCACCCCTCAACATCGTATGTCAGTATATTCCAACGACACAGACCTCGCCGCACTGCTCCAGTCAATAGAGGACGGCAAAATCCAACTCCCCGATTTCCAACGTGATTGGGTTTGGGATGACGACAAAATCTGCAAACTCATCGAGAGCATTGCATCTGGGTTTCCTATGGGAGCAGCCATGTTCCTTGAAACAGGAAATCCGGCAGTCCGTTTTACATACCGCAAATTCACCGGCGCCGAGCAATCCACAATCGACAATCCCGACAAACTTGTGTTGGACGGACAGCAACGCCTGACCACTTTGTTCCAAGTATTCAAGAGCAATGGCGCAACCATCGTCAACGGATCTAAGAACCGAGAGAAACGATATTATTATCTTGACATTCGGGAGGCCCTTAATCCAAACAAGAGTATGCTGGAGGCCGTGGTGTCAATACCGGAGAATAAAATCTTGACCGAGAATATTGGCCGGTCAGTCAAACTTGACCTATCAACACGGGAGGCCGAGTATCAGAACATGATGTTTCCTCTCAATATCGTATTCTCCCCCAACGATGTAATGGATTGGATTTTCGGAGTCATGCCGTATGGCGATGATAATGTTGCTCTGGCAAAGGACTTCCACGGGAAAATCCTAAAAGGGATTACGACCTATAAAATCCCGGTCATTACGTTGTCTAAGGACACAAGCAAGGAGGCAGTCTGCCAAATCTTTGAAAACGTGAACACAGGAGGGGTCAAACTCACAGTCTTTGAACTCATAACAGCGTCCTTTGCCGCAGATGAGTATGACATTCGTAAGGACTGGGAGGCAATCTCAGCCAAGTTCGCGGAACGTTCAGATATTCTCCGAGCAGTCAGCAGCACGAATTTCTTGACCGCCATGACCCTGCTTGCCTCATACAAGAGGTTTGCGCAAACCCCCGACAATGCCGTTGTGTCTTGTAAGAAACGTGATGTCCTGAAGTTGACTCTCGCAGACTATAAGACTGGCCACGATGCTTTGGTCAGTGGATTTCTGAAAGCCGCAGACTTTCTCGTTCATCAGGGAGTCTATACGTGGGTTGACCTGCCATATTCTTCACAACTCATTCCATTGGCCGCCATTTTCGCTTATGCAGATATGGCCGGAGTCAATCTTTCAATCCAGACTAACCGTGATATTCTTAGCCGGTGGTATTGGTGCGGAGTGTTCGGAGAGCAGTATGGAGCAGCCAACGAAACGAGGTATGTGCTTGATATGGTCGGCGTGTTCAATCAGATTAAGGACGGCACAATCCCTGACACTGTAGCCCGAGCAAACCTGCAACCCGGACGTTTGCTGACAATGCAGACGCGCAACAGCGCCGCATACAAAGGGGTTATGGCTTTAATCCTGCAAGACTCTCCACTCGACTTTATGAGCGGCAACAAAATGGACGTTGCCACTTACCTCGACGAGTGCACCGACATACATCACATCTTCCCTCAGAACTATTGTGCGGCCCGGTATGACTCATTGAAGTGGAACTCGGTAGTAAATAAAACTCCAATCTATGCAAGCACCAATAGGTCTATTGGAGGACGCGCGCCCAGCGAGTATATCCGAACTATGGCTAACAAAGGTCTAAGCGAGGCACAAATCAGAGAGGCCATTACTTCCCACAAAATCTCATACGACCTATTGGCCGCAGATGATTTCGAGAACTTCATCATCGACAGAGCGACAAAGCTGTTGGATCGAATTGAACTTGCAATGGGTAAATCTATATCAGGTCGTGACAGCGAGGAAACTATCAAATTCTTTGGCAAATCTTTAATCTCAAAATAACTTCCAGTATGAAAAATTTATTCCTTTTACTCATTCTTTCTCTATCTTGTGCCATGTGGTCATGTGGAGGGAGCAGCGACAACACCTCCGTAAAAGACGTTGTGGCCCTTATCGACAAGGGCGCAGAGCAACAGGACTCAATCGACAACGGCACTCTTGACATTAGCGATATTCCTGAGGCAGATTACTTCAACACCCCCAACGGTAACATCTTTGCCAACGAGAAAATTCTGGCAGTCATTAAGGCGAACCCAGACTATAAACTTTCAAATGCTGATAAGGAGATTTTGACAGCGGCAGTCGAGAAATACTTTGCCGGAGGTAAAACCGAAACATCGACAGTCTATGGCGCTATGGCAGACGGACTCAATTCCGCAGGTCTATCTATTGCTAAAGAGGCTATTGAGGGTGCTAAGACTCTCAACGACCTCTATAAAATAGGATTGTCAAAAGAGATAATCTAATCTACGTTGACTTTCTTTTTAAGTCGACGGATAACCTTATAGACACCCCTGTCCGTCATGCCGTATTTGTCGGCAAGGTGGATAGTGATGTAACTTACTTTGTGACCCTCCTCTTTCATACGCTGGTATTCGGCGTATATACCGAGGTGGGTCACATCTGTTATGTTAATCTTATTGCCCGAGATTATCTGGAGCAGACTTTCGTTGGCACGGAGTAGTTGGTATGTAGTCATCTGTCGTTAATCGAATGTATCAAGGTTCTCTATTACATCTACACGGTCTTGAACTTCGTTGATTTCCACAACAGACACAACAGGCCGTATTTCACGAGCAGCAGAACCAAATGATTCTGTCATCATTTCAGCAGTCGTAACGCGGTCAGAGGCCGACCGAGAGGGCATGGGAATGCCTTTGCCTATTCCATTCATCGCCACGAGCAGGGGTTCAAACATTCTGGTGGCTTGGGCGGTCATTACGAACTCCCCGTTTGAGAGGTATGCAGGTATGCTGTCACTCGTGCCTGTGCCGGGGCCGTTAACCTTACCACCCTCAGCAAACTTGGCCGACTTGACCGTTGTTATGGCCGTTGTCACGTTAGCGAGGATTGTAGCCACTGTGGTAGCGATAGCAGCAAGGTTCGCAGGGAACGGCATGGACGAGGCCGACGCGATACCGGAAGCAAGAGCCTTACCAGTGTCAATCGCAATCTGAGCCAACGTGATAATCTTAGACATTTTGGCGAATGTCTTATTACTTTCGCCGAGAGTGTCAATGAGGCCGGTCAGGTTTGATGTTACTAACTTCATGGCCTGAGCCTTTGCTTGCTCGTCCTTAATGATGGCTTGGTTGGTAGCAGCCTGAGCCTGTTGTGACTTTTGTTTTGCGGCCAGCACCTCAGCCTCATATTCTTCAGTGGTCTGTGTGGAGAGTTGACCACGAGCCTGCAATGCAGCCAGCTCAGCAGCGGCAGCCTCCTCCTGTTTTAGGAGCAGATTTCTCTCGTGTTCCTCCAATCCGGCAAGACCACGCTCACGCCATTTCTCGTAGGCTTGGTCAGACATTTCATAACCCTCCCGTACTTTCAGTTGGCGTTCATCTTCGGCCAACTGCATTGCGTCAATCTCGGCTTGTAGAGCAGCCCTTTGGCGGTCGAGGTCAAGCTGATCGTATTGTTCAGCCAGTTCTAACTTCTGACGGCGGTAACTCTCCTCCATGGTCAGCCGGAGAGCATTATACTGTTCCTGCGTCAGTTCTCCGTCGGAAAGGCGTTTTTCAAGAGCTTTCTTATCAGCCTCCTCCTGCTCATCGATGCCGGCCATTCTGAGTTGCATTTCTTCGAGAGTACCTTTTTTGATATTCTCCAATTTGGCCTGAATGAGTTCTTGCTGTATCTTAATCTGACGTTGAGCCTCGGAGTATTGAAACTCTGCCACTTTGCGCTCATGTGCTGTGGTCAGAGCATAGATTTGGTCGTTGAGTGCCTGACGCATTTTCACGTCATATTCAGAGTTGGTCTGATACTTAGCCAACTTTTCCTGCAAGGCTTTCAGCCCACGCTCATACGAAAGGTTCTCAGCCTGCAACTGTTTGTCAAGTCCATCTTTGACAAGAGCAAGCAGAGCGTCCTGAGCCTTTTCAACTTCCTTGTAATATTCTTCCTCGGCTTTCTTAGCAGCCTCCTGACGTTTCTTTGCTGCGTCAGCAGCAGACTTAGCGGCATCGGCCGCAGCCTTTTTCTTAGCGTCGGCCGCCTTTTTTGCAGCCTCAGCTTCCTCCTTGTCAACCTCTCCAATTTTACGGGTCTGCAATTTATTGAGGTCGGCAACAAGGGCATCGTATTCAGCCTTTGTAATCTTGTTGTACTTGAGTAGAGTCTTGGCTAACTCAATCTGCTGCTTGGTCTGTTCTCGGATAAGGGTGCGCTTGTATTCGTATTCTCCAAGTGCCTCCTTGCGTTCATATTCACGTTGCTCAGTCTGGACTTTAGTCAAGGAGATTAGAGCGTCATCGAGAGAGGCGATAAAGTCATCATGGGCCTTACGCTTACTCTCCAAAGCCTCCTTGTATTCATCATCATCCTCATCGTACTCCTCTTTGATTTTCTCGAAGTGACGAGCCCACGCATCAGCCTCCGCTTTCAGGTTCTCAATGTTCCGGCGAACACGCTCCTCCTCAGTGGCACCTCGGGCAGCAGCCATTTCTAAAGCCTGTTGGTGGAGAGTGTGCAGACGTTCCAATTCTTCAGCCTCACGCTTCAGAGCCTCACGGCGATCTTCACTACTGCCAAAGAAAAACGAGAATGCTTTGACAAGTCCATAAACCGCAGCCACGGCTGCCACAATAATGCCGATAAGCCATACAAGAGGGTTAGCGTATAGTGCAGCGTTCCATAGTGTCGTGGCCACGGTAGCACCTCCAGTTGCGGCCGTCACAGCGGTCATGGCTGTCAACTTTGAGGCAAGAGCTGTATTCAAGAGCCATGTCTTGGCAGTGGTGGCTACTGTCATCAACGCAGACTCTTTCTGTACAGCGTTCCAAACCTTTCCTGCCGTTGCCAAAGCCGTTATGCCGGTCATGCAGATAGTAAGGGTTCTATTCAAATCCTCATTCTTGATACCGAGGCCTTCGAGAGCCGTGTGCCATGTAGCAAAAACTGCCACGAGGCTCATTACACCGGTATTCATCTTGTCAAAGCTGGTCGTATTCTCCTCCGAGGACTGAGCCAGACTATCACGCAGACTTTCTGCTTTGGTCTGCATTTCCTCAAATGCCGGAGTTGTGTCGAGGCCAGCGGCTTTCATTTCCTGCAACTTGGCAACGATAATATCCAGTTGCTCCTTCATGGGCGCCATAGCCTGAGGGTAGTTACCCACGTTGCGGTAGTAACGCTGGGTTTCCTCCTCGGCAGATTTGAGAGCCGTGGTGACTTCGTTGATTTTATCTTTGAGTTCCTTGCCCTTTGCCCCCTCACGTTCAGCCTTGCTCAATCGGTCATATTCGGCAGTCAGATTAGAGAGTTCGGCCCTCCACTGAACGAGAGAGCCGGACTGCTCATTCTGTGCTTTCAACTGGTTCTTAACCTGCTTGGTCAAAGTGGAGATTGCATTATTCATCTGTCCTATCATCAACTTGGAGGACTCCATGCTTTTATGGTATTCCTCCTGTGAGATACGACCTTCTTTCAATGCGTCTTTGAGTTCCTTCTGTTTGGCTTTGACTTTTTCCACCTCAATGCGGTACTGGGCGATTTTCTCCAGAGCCTCAGAGTAATTTACCTCAATCTCTAATATCTTGGTTTGAACATTATCCTGTGCCATAGCTATTATTCTTCTTCAGGAAGTTTAAGGAGTTCACATTTGCTGATACCTTTGCTGTCACGAGTGATCGAGACAATGGCGAAGTATGCTCCATACTTGGAGAGGTACACCGGCACGTTATAATTGATATGCCGTAAGTCATGCTCATTCAGCAGCAGATTTTCTGTAATAATAATCGGGTTCTCCATTATTCTGGAGAGATAGGAATACGAAGGGTCTGCATTGATATTTACAAAATCGTTCCAGACTTCCATTCCCATCCACACCACGCCAGTCGGTTCTCCGCTTGATGTTTGCACGAGAGGCTTTATCATTCCAAAGCATGGCTTGGCCTCTTTGGTTTTAACCTCATCACCCTCATAATACCAGAATTTCATCGTATTGCCGGTAGCAATAAACGGAGATTTCTTATTCTTGATATATGGAGCATAGAACGGCAACTGGATAATTGTCTTGTTGCGGTCAATAATCTCATTACCCACATAGATAATCCCTTTCCCGTTGGCATATACATCAGACTCATCTTCGCTGCCATTACCATCGGCGTTGTCATTCTTCATCATATAGTAATTCCTTTGTCCGAAACCACTTATGCTATATGTCGTTTTGGTCGGGAGAGTGGCATGGTCGGTTGTCATGCGAGAACTCCAGTCCACAGCAGTACCTGCGACGATATTATCTTTGAGGACTGTATAGAATACCGGAATTATTTCTCCTGACGTGTTAATTGTCGGGAATGCTCCTAACATGAAAAACACAGCCTTCATCAAGTTCATACAACTCACATCAGGGAGATTGCTCATTAAGTCCATCGGTATTTTGCCGGCGCTTTCCTCCGGCTTGCTCCATTGGATATTTCCGGGGTCAACTTTCTCGTAGAATTTAATAATCTTTGTACCCTCAGACCACTTCAACTGCAAGGCGTTAGCCTCCACCTCAATCGCACAGAACAACGTTGCGTTTGGTGGGATTGTTAGAGAGATACGGTCTTTTCCGCGTTCTTTTGAAAAATCGAACACCCAACACCAATCGTTATCCCAAGAGAAACGCCCCTCGACAGATGAAAGAGCAGCCGCGCTTGTGCCATTAGTCGTATAATAAAACGTCAACTTAGGGGTCAAGCCAGTAGTATCGGGGGCGCCCATCTCAACGCGACCCTGCCCCTTATATTGGTTAGGTTCATGTGTGAACTTCATTCTCCAACAACCATCAACCTCGAATGATAGAGCCGTATCACTTGACATCTTGATACCAATAGTAAACCCGTCACTATCTTTGACTAAAGAAAATCGGCTATCAGTCGGTGCGGAGTCATTTGTCGCTCCAGTCAGAATGTTATTGATATTCGCGTAAGGCCCTCGCATGTAACAGCCTATATTCGTATCTAAAACCGCTTTCTCGGTTTCAGTATTTTCAGGAACATCAACGTTTACGCATGGCACAACTCCCAAACTTATAATCTTATGGTTATTGGAGTCATCGCCATAGTTGTATGCAGAGCCGAGATTAAACTTAGTGCCGTAATGCTGGTTTATCAACTGTATCAATCGGAATACAGGAATAACCGGGAGCGGAAAGACAGACCATGTATTGTATCTGTTCTTCCAACCGGTATCAGTAACATAGGGGAGTCCAGCGTTGTAAAGAGGCTGAACAAAATCAGAGGTATTCTTATAGTCTTCTATCTTTGAATTGCAAGGGCCGAATACCGGCTTTGCGGATAATGGTAATTTCTGTATGGAAATATCATCATCTTTTAACTTCTGAAAGCCATCTATCACTCCCCATGTCATAACGGCATTAAAACAGGTATCCGTGCTTTCGATATAAAGATTGGCATTACTAAACAGCGGTATGCCATTCTGAATATACTCTGCTTTCAAGCGGCGCCGGATCTTGTTGGAGATACAACGGACATCATCTGCATTGTCGAACACGCGACGATTATTGGCAGTCAGGGGTAACTTGAACGTATATGTGTACGAGCAAGTAATCTTCGACAGGTCGCCGAAGATGTTGCTCTTGAAGTTAAGCGTAATGCCGGAGGGGATTGAGAGGTCAACTCTCAGCCGTTTGCCGTTGTCAATGATGAATAGTTCTTCGTACATGGTTAGAGCGATTGAGCGTTAACATCGGGAAGATTGAAAGAAAACTCCAAGTCGTTCAGGGTCTGCTTAGGTAGATGCTTTACCGTGCTGGCTTGAATAGTCACCGGTAGCCATATTTCAGACCCCGTTTCATCTTTGCCGCAGTAGAGGTCAACAATCGGTGCCGACACGATTGTTACCACATAATCGAAGATGTCGGAGGGGAGGTTGACCGCACAGCACTTCATAGTTACCGTACATTCCAGACTGCGTGTGCGCATGAGGTTAGCAAAGTACAGCCCCCCGATGGCTTCATCTTGCAGCACCTTGTCTGTCCCGAGTTTGTTCTTATACTGGGTTTCCCCCTTAGTGAACAGGAAATACTGCAAGTTGCCGTGACGATCGACCCAACGCAAATAGTATCCTGCGGTGTCGTTGCTGATTTGCAGATTGATTAACGCCACATTCTCCCCAGTCTGGAAGAACGTGTAGTCGAAAGTTCGGTCAAACACGGACATGGTTCTATCCTCCTCAGAGATTTTGTATTTGATAGTCGCAGTCCGTTGCGCCGTGGGGAATACTTGTGAGGGAGGAATATCCTCAAAGCCGAGGTCGGTAAACATGCCGCAGTAAACGAGGTTGTCGTTCATAAAACGATATCGGGCAAACCCTGACTCAGTTTCCAAGAGATACGTCACATTTTCCAACGGTTTCATGTCATTGGCAGTATCGCAGTAGTCGGCAGTATCTCCCCACCACTCAGAGGCATCGCCCTCCCAGTTGGAGTAATACACACCGTCCTTCTTGACAACGAAACGTTTCAGGAGCGCATAATAGACTACCTCAAACGGCAACTCAACCTTAGTATTCGATAGCGTTGGAAGTTTAGAGGTCAACTTTTCTATCTTCTCGAAAAGACACACCTTTGTATCTCGATATATCGGGTCGGTGGAGTAACGGCCATTGTCGGACCTGCCATAAAACTCCACTTCGCGATTGTATCGGAATAGAGATACCGAGAACGGAAATTGCTTAAACCATATCAGGTTTCTCTCAAAGCCTTTTCGGTTATTATCGCGATTATACACTCCCAAATTTCCGAAGCGCTCCCCGACGGCAATATTGCCCCATATAACGAGGGTCGTAAATGAGAATAACTGGAGTGAGGCAATCTTAGCCACGACGCTTACTTCAACACATCGAGAATTGCGTGGGTCATCGAACATCAACTCGAACAGACGTGAGAGGTACACCCGAGCTTTGCATTTGTATAGCGAAACCTTTATGCTCTGCATATCCACGGTGTCCATGCCTGAAATTTTGCTAACTTCGATAGTTATGACGCCGGACGGCCACGCCGACTCAATCTCAATGAAATTCGGATTGAAAGCGAAGCACATCTCATCGGGGTACGTTGCCACCGAGTCAGCCACGTTGAGTATCTTGAATGTCGTTTGTCTCATTCCAGTATATTGTTTATCTCGGCAAGACTCTCCGCAGTATAGAGCATGAGTTCCTTGCTCATCAATTCTAATTCTTCATTTACGGCAGTCGTGAATATGTCGTTGAACTGCTTGTCACGGAACAGCTTTGTGCCGTCCGTCATAATCTTGTGCGCGATTGCTCCGGCAAAAGAGTTCAGACCACGCTCATGCGGCGTGTATTTGGTATTCCTGCGTTTGGCAGGGATAGGAGCAACCGATATGCCTTTATCGATAATCCATTGCTTAATGATTGCGACAAAGCCTTTAGGAACTTTACCGCCGGCACGGCCACGTTCCATAGCAAGGAAAGACTTACTACCAAAGAGCGTTCCGACATTTCCATTCACAGATACCGTCAGAGAGCCAACCGAGCGACCGCTGGCATTGCGCCCATAGTCGGCCATAGCCTGTGCGACCTTTTGCCGCACATTCTCTAAGTGTATCTGCAATGTTTCTTCTATCGTAGCCATGTCGTTATCATATTTGCAAGTTATTGATTGCGCACAACTTCGGAGCAGAGGCTAACACCTTTGACTTCCTCGAGAGTCAGCGTCAGCACTACACCTGTCACGTTTTGGTCGAGGTGGTCATACAGCACTTGGTAAAGCACGTCACCTTCAATCTGCTCAAAAAGTCCGCTTTCATTGAGAGCCTTGACAAAGCGAATAGCCAGACGTTTCATAGCCTCGATTATCCCGTCATTCTCCGAGCCTTCAAAATCGAAGTCAGTGACGCACACAAAGGCAATCTGTGTGTTCGGGGCGTCCTTAACCTCATTCCACTTGAAAGTCAGAGTGCCGGAGGGAGGCAGAACATAGACCACCGTAGGCTTGTCTATGCTGTCAAGCTCCACGTTAGCCTGCGCCCAGTTCATGAAGCGATACTCTATGTCTGAGCCAAGAGTGGCCACGATTGAACGGATCTTACCTTCAACCGTGCCTAAAATTTCTTTGTTATCAAATCCAGTATTCTCCATTACTTGCCTTTCTTGTGTCGATTGATGTATTGCTTATTCAGGCGTTTCTCATATTCGCTCTGCTCATTGTCATTCTTCATGCAGGTATATATGCGCACCCACGCCACACTGTAAACCTCATCTTGGTTGGTTATTCCCATGCGTCGGGCGTACCAGTCTATAACCCCGAAAGTGCCAAAATTCAAATCCTCAATGCCGGCGGCAAGTTCTTCGGTGGTATGTGAGGGAGCAATATCCGCAAATAACTTGTTAATGCGTTTAACTTCCTCTTTGGCGAAATTCAGAAAGCCGAACACGTCAAAGACGTTCATCTGATAAACCAGCGGGGCCTCAATATCCATGAGTATCTTGAACACGCGGGCCGCAGGGTCAGAGTCAGTCGATATTCTACTGAGGTCATCGAGCTGCCCGTAAGTTATCATGTTCAAAGTGGCCGGCACCTCCTTACCAGCGACAAATGCCGGGCGTTCTGCATGAGAGAGTGTGTCGAGCAGTTCTGCCTGATGTTCTTCAGTGCAGCATGGAAACAACACAAGAAACTCGCCGTATGTGGTGAGTTTCACGCGATTTTTCTTGGGTGTCCGTGTCTTTGCCATATTTCAAAGTTACTTACTAATTCATTCTTGGATTGGCCTAATGCCTATATACTTAGTGAACTTGGGAGGTCAGTTAATTATCTTTTCTATCATTACTGAATGTACTCGGTTTAGCCGTGATTGGAGTTGGACTATCCTTCTGGAAATGCTCAACCATACCGGTCAATACGTCTGGTGCGTCATCGTGGCCATTCACTCCAACCTTACGATAACCTTTGACAGCATTTGCGAACTTAGGCCACCTCAACTCCCAACCTACCGGAAAGAATATCAAGTTCTGCACCTCGGCTGATCGAGTGAATATGCGGACTTTCTTATTTGCTCCTTGCCTGAAAGCGACAAATCTCATAGCCTGCGCCACGGGACCGCCAAGTATGCGGACATTCCTCTCAACATTCCGAGAGAAACCACGGCCACCGTTGTTGCTCTCAATCTTCGCCAACTGTGTTTTATTCCTCATCATCATTTCAGCAGTAGCAGGCTCCGTGTACTCCATAGGCTTATCAGTATAGAGGACATCGGTAACATACATTCCGACCTTAGTTTCGTAGTAGCAGACAGAGCAGAGGAAGTCAGCGCCAGTATCGGCCGTATCGGTATAGTTTTTGCGCAGGCCCGGTTCAAGCGGCAGTATCTCATAAGTCCGCAGTGTATTATACATCAGTCCTTGCAGCGGCTTGGGGTTCTGCATATACTGAGTATCGAACACAAATTGGTTCGCAGCCTCAATCTTTCTCAACTCGTCTACCGTATGCTTGAATGGCCACAGCGCTCTTTCATTACCCTCCTCATCGAGTTCAAGACATGGAATACTTAACACCTCCCACTCATCAGGCTCTAACCCCATAAGATAGCCGCATAGGTCGCGCTCATGGAGTCGTTGCATGATAATGATTATCGGAGTGTTTCGGGAGTTGACGCGGTTACGGATAGTCGTTTCAAAGTGGTTATTGACTTGCTCTCGAGCATTGTCGTTAAGAGCATTGTCCGGCTTGATTGGGTCGTCGATAACGATTGCTCCTCCAAAGAGGGGATTTTCTTCATCTTCGCTCTCGACCGCACCAGCACCAAAACCTGTTACCTGACCGAGAGAGGACGTAGCATAGACTCCGCCACCGTGGTATGTATCCCAGCGACTCTTGGTGTCTGTACTACGTCCAACTCTTACATTGAACAGCCGTTGATATTCCTCAGAGTTGACGATATTCTTAACTGCGACTGAGTTGTCGAGGGCGAGGTTCCCAGAGTATGAAAGGTGGATAAACTTTGCCGCCGGATTGAGAGCAAGTCCCATGGCGATGAAATTCTTTACCGCTATCTCCGTCTTTCCATATCGAGGAGCAATATTGATAATCAAACGCTTTATCTTGCCCTGCAATACTTGATTGAGTTTGTCACAGATAAGGCGGTGATGTTTGCCTATGACAAAGCGTTTCCCGTTATTCAGATGCTTAAAGAAATATCGGGAAAAATTAAGGGTGTCAGCGAGGAGCCACCTCCGCAATACTTCGTCAGGGGCATACTCAGTCATCAATATTCATTTTCGAGGCCATGAATGAAATCTTTAGCCTCTTGCTGTGTCATGGGTTTTGCAGAGTGAACTGTAGCCGTAATCTCCTGACCCTCGATATAACCTCGGCTCTTGCCTTTGGTCTTGAGGTGAAAGATTATGGCCGTGAGGTTGCCTTCTTGAATAGCCTCCATTAACTTGGACTCCGAGAAGTCCAACATAGCCTCATCGACATCTTTCAGCAGCTCGTCCAACTCAGGGTGGTTTTTCCTCCAGTTGTAGAGAGTCTTTCGAGCGATGTTCAGGGCAGTGGCCGTAGCCGACAGATTGCCACCTTTCTTGGCGTAAACCTGCGCTATCTTCTCATAGGAAATAGGCAACGGATAACCGTCACCTACATTCTGTTTTGGGGTGTCTTGCGTTGCCATTTTTTTATGGGTAATTTGGGTACGACTTTTTCTTTATCTAATGCACAAGTTTTTGGTTTTTCAAACTCCTGCGAAGTCTTTGAGGTATCGGAACGGCTCGGTCAACTCCCCATTGCTAATGAGGGTTGCCCTTGCGATTACCTCCTCCTTATCTTCGCCAAGCAGAGCCGGGAAGACATGGTCGAGCAACTTTTCTCCGAAAGACTTTGAAGCCTCAAACGGTATAGCGTTGGGGAGAGTGTCAACAGCCATTACACCGATAGTGCCGATAGTGCTGTATGGGGTCTCCTCAAAGCCTCCGTTCACGTCTATGCCGTAGAATGGAGATTGATGCGTGGAGGGGCGTATCGTTGACTCTACGCTCCCCTTGATGTCGCAGGTCACATCACCTACTACGTCAATGTTTGAAGTCGAGAATAAATCCCTTGTGAAATACTTTGGGTGTTCCGGCGCCCAAAAGTGGCAGGGGATAAAGATTGTTGTGGCGTATGCGAACTTTCGGAAATCAGAGGTATAACTTTCGGGGTGAGCCTTGAAGTCTGCACGGTCATAGAATTTACCGTCCTTTCTTCTTACGAGGTCAGCAGTAGAGGCAACTGTAAAAACTGGCTCTTTGGTGTCAGTGCAGAGGTAAGCAGGTACCGAGAGCTGCCTTATCCCGAGTTCCTTCAGAATAAACTGCGCCCCTTGTGAAGCCCGGCCCTGACCGGTAACCAGTATTCTGACCTTTGTCTTGGGGTTCAACTTCATTGAGTTTATCGCCGGCCGGCCATTGTTCAGAATATCCGCCACCGTAAATTTCTTATCAGGAGCAGGGAGTTTGAATAGGCGGTGGCGCAGTCCATAAAGACGGAGCGTGTTATAGACTCCCATCACTCCCGCCCAAAAACTGAACGATACCAGACGTTTCTTGGCTCGGTCAGTTAGATATTCGTAGTCGGTTAGCGTGACTTTCTTCTCAATCATCGCCCGGCAGAGTTCTTTGTTATAGGGTTGCTGTTTGCCGATATGAGCGAAGAAGAAATAATGCTTATCAGGAATAAGCGCGTCGATGTTGACTTCCTTGACTCCGAAAAGATAGTCGCAAGTGGTCATATCCTCAGAAATTACGGCGCCGGCCTGTCGATATTCCTCATCGGAGAACACTCGCAAGTCGGAGGGCTGAACTAATATCTCCAGGTCCGAGTATGTAGAGAGTAGTTCTTTGCACTGAGCCGGAGTCAGAGGGGTGCGGTTGTCTGTGGGGATTTTCGTTTCCCTAATAATACCTATGCGTGTCATTCGGCCACCTCGCTTTCCATTTGACGTTTCGCAAGTTCCAAGATTTTGCAGAAAGCCATGTTACTTGACTTGATTTCGTATTTCTTACGGATCTGACCGATAAGTTGGAGATAGAAGTCCTCGTTCTCATCGCCATCAACGACCATTACGATGTCATTCTTAGCGTTCTGTTCGTTGATAATGCCGACAAGTTCATCAAGCAGCTCCATATCCTTATGGTAGAATACCACACAGCAAGAGTAATGCTCACTCGCCACGGAGAAATTTACTCCCTCAGTTGTGATAGGCTCCAGTTCGTCGATGTTGACATGGGCGAAACTCTTGAAGTCCACACTTTGGATTTCGGCAAACATTCTTTTCAGAATACCTTTGTCGTCCTCGCCGTGTAGTGAGTTATGGGAGAGTTGGAGAGCCACGATTTCGTCAGGAGTCATATCCGCCTCATCAGCGTAGATTACCGGCACCTCCCTATAACGCAGTTTGACTGCGGCACGGTAGCGGTGGTGGCCGGAGATTATGATGTACCGGCCCGTTTCAGTGGAACGATAGCAGCCTATGGCGCTACTTAACCCTCCGCTGATACGGATGTTCTCTACGAGCCTATTGAAATCATGCTCGGACATCTGATTGGCATTGACACTGGCCTCATCTATTTGGCTAATGTCAATAGTGGCTAATTTCCATTTGTTCATTTCTTGCGGCTTATAATCTGTTGATACTTGGCGATAATGTCGGTAAAATCTCCCTCTGTGCCGAGATTGCAGGTATAGACAAGGTGGTTCTTTTCCTGAGAAACCTTCTTGAATAGACCGCGATACTTCATGCTGACAGGGTTATGCGTATAGACTTTGGTCTCACAGGTCACAAAATCATCAAGGGTGCGCCGAGATAGGAATTTCCGAACCCAGCGTGATTTGACGCATAGGAGTATCAGTTTGCTGACTCGCGGAATAGCGTTGTTGGTGCAGAAGTCAGTTACAAGGGATATGTCGTAATCCTGCTTGCTGAACTTGAACCCGAATGCCCCAAGCAGATAGTCCTCATAGAACACAAGGAACGGAAATGTCACTTTCGACACAATCTGCACTTTCTTGACGTAGTGTTTCTGGAGTTGAAATACCACATTGGCGGCCACATGACGGATCTTAAGTTTGGCAGGGTCATCAATAACCAAATCGTCCGGCGGCTCTTTGAACGACGGCATCCTTAACTTTACCGACTTATAGGTCACAGCCGCCGACTTCTTTTTGGAGCAGTAGAATATCTTGTCACCGACAGAGGCTATTTTCTCCAAGTGGTCATGGTAAGGGAATGTGCTGACCAAAAACAGCGTCGTATCCTCCGGCAAATCTTCCACGAGGTTCAGGTATTCAGTTGCTTGTATCTCGAAACTCTGATTATAGTCGCTATGCTTGCGGAGAGCGCTAACAGCAGTACGACTCTTGCCATAATCATCGAAGTTGAAGAATACATCGCCGCCAACCTTAACAGCGTCATTGACTGTTCCAAGACGATAGTCGCAGTTGGTCAAGAACTCCACCATGCGTGTCGCTGCTTTGGTAGCGTTGTCAATGGTGGTAGGCATTGCAGCCTGAATAGCCTCAAAACTTTTCTTATAGAAGTCAGCAGATTTCAGATACCGGCAGATTTTCTTGAATACGATAAGACAGGCGACTTGTTTAATCGGGTCATCGCCATTCAAATCTTCGAGGAACTGAAATGTGCTGTCATAGCGTATGCGCAGGCCCTCCCTGACAATGCAGTAGAGGATATGATTAAACTCATCGTTGTTGAACACGATTAGTTTCTTCAGTTTGCTCAAACGCACCTCGGTGGAGAATGAATATGGATTAACGCACACAAGCTGATCGCCAGTATTCTTCACTAAGACGTTCAGCATGGATTTTGTCAAGTCCACCGCACTATGAGAGGTGGCGCCTACGTCCATTTCTCGTATCGACGAAAAGAATATCAGAGAGGGAGGCAGCTCCGGAAGTTCAGAGGGTAACTTGATAGTCTTTACCATCTGCTCAACACTCTTTATAGCCTTGAAGTCCTCCTCGGTGTGTTTCAGGGCATAGTCCACATATCGGTAGGCGAACATAATGCAGTTCATTATCTCTTGCCAATCCGTTGTGGTATTGAACAGACGAAATTCTACCGTACCCCTTACAAAGTAAGAGGCGATGTTGACAAAGTGCCGGACATAGCCTTTATTATGGCTGTTCTCAAAAGCCCTCTGCAACTCGGAGAAAGATTGGGCGTTCTGTACTCTCTCGTAAAATTCCAGTGTTGGAGAGGGTCTGTAACGCTGCTCATCACTGTATGGTGGCAAGTGACAAAGCTCTTTCAAGAGGTCGGTCGCATGGTAAGTCAGATAGTAGATATTCTTCAACTCATCGAGAGTGAGGTCGCCAACAAAGATATGGACCTGAACGCCGCAGTCACGTCTGGCAACTGCCCCATTCTCAGCACAACTCTCAACTACTTTGCGGAATGTGTCGAGGTCTTTATGGCACAGGTGCATAGGAGGTGTGTTTATCTCACCTCCGTATCGTGCTGAGATTGTTCCGCGCGTTCCGTCCGTATTATGGATTACTTCTTCCTCGTCCCACTGGTAGTCGGAGGGAAAAAATATCTTCCTCTTTTCAACGTTGGCAAGTTCAAGCTCAATGCCGAATGTCCGTTCTGTAATCTTCAGTTCCATGCGAGTAATGATTGGAGCGAGAGCAGGGAGTCGAACCCCGGACTCCGGCATGGTTAGCCGGCGCATTAACCACTGTGCTACTCTCGCAAGTTTGGCGTGAGGGCCTTTCAACTCTCACGCCATTTTGTTAAAGGTCATCAAAGAGTGAGGGTGGCTCAATCTTCTCAGGCTTTTTGGGAGCAGGAGGTGTTGTCTCAAATTCCGTAACCTCTACGCCTGTATTCTTTGTTAGGTATTCTGCCAGCAAGTGTCGGTGGCAGAAGTCCCCGGGTTTCTCATAACAGCATAGAGCCACATCACGTCCTCCACTTATGTGCTCCAGAGAGTTGATAAACTCGAAGGGATTAACTTTTGAGAGGATTTGCTGATATGCGTCGAGATACTGCTGATGGGAGGCTTTTTTCACCATCCACGGCGTAGGCGCTACATTACCCATAACATAGGGTATCGAGAGAAAGCGAGGCTGCCAACACGCGATACTCACTATCATTATGTTATTCTTCGCGAGTGCCTTAGCGTTGCCGAAATATGAGGTATAGATTTTCATGCTGATTTCTTTTTCGGGTTGATGTATTCCACGACGTCAAGGTTGAACAAAGCCATCACTTTTTCAATATTCTTCACCGGCATAGTTCGGTATCCATTGAAAAACGCCGTGAGGCAGGTGTCGTCAATATCCGTTTTTTCAGCAACCTCTTTCAGTTTCAATCCTGATACTGCGAAATATGACTTGAAGATTTCCGGGAGTTCAGAGGGAGGCAAAGTTGCTCGACCTGCGGCTTTCAGGCCAACTGATAATCCGAGTTCATCAAGCGATTTAACTACTTTGGGATAAGAGAGGGTGCGAGAGCCTGTAAGAAAAGCGTTGAAGTTGCTTGCGGCCACCCCAATGACTTTGCTGAACTCCGTCTGCTTAATTCCGAGAGCAGCCAGTTTTTGTCTTATTGCTTTTCGTATCATAGCGTCATTTATTTGGATATGCAAAGTTAAGCATTTATTATCATTTATACAAACTTTGCAGAGGTTATTTGCGTCGTTACTCAACAAAATATTCGGTTTTTTGTTTCTGATTATGAATGCCTAAGTGCTTTGAAATTTGCATTTTTGGCGATTTCTTTGTACTTTTGCATTAAGTTTTTCTCCATAATGAAGTCCTCCCAGTGAGGCCATCTTCGTTTTAGGCGAACAACTTATTTGCTTATAAGCAAGTTTGCCCGTGAGGGTCGGCTTGCTTTCTTTGTTTTTACAGGGGGAGAGAGGCCGGTAATACAAACTCCGGCCATGCGTTAATGGCGCTTTGACATGAACCATGTGCGGTAGGCTCCCCATTTGGTTAGCAGCCAATCCGACAGCCAATTTATCGCTATCAGGGAGAGCAGAACAGGAGAGAGCACGATTACTTGGAGTACAAGGAGAGTCTTTCTCCAACTCACTTTCTTCTTGTGAATAAACTTTTTCTTCATTTCGTATGGTGTTTAACTTATTTGCTTGTTGTTCGGGAGAGATCTGAAAGTCTATTTCGGCTTCTTATTATCCCACATAGGCTCTACTAAAGTGGCGATAATCACGAGGAGTCCGACCCACGCAAAGATTAGCATGGTCAAAATTAAATTCGATAATATCTTCCAAATCTTCCTCATATCGTATATTGTTAGTCGTTTCCGCGCAAGTGGTCAACAATCCAAACAGCGAAAGTCCTTTGAACCTCTATCGCTTTGTGTTGTGGGAGGCTTAACCCATTGTCGCCGGTCAGATAATCCCAACCTCTCACCACCAATAACGGATCGCCATTGACACAGATTTCATTATCGTTCACGCCAATATCAGCACCCCCTTTTGGAGTATCTTCTCCATTGAGGAGTTGCACAACACGGCTCATCATTTCTTTCGGATAATTCCGGCAGTTAGCAGCCATGAGCGCCATCACTCCATTAGCAGAGTAGATGAAAGCGCCTTCGGATCTGAATGGCGGTTGAAATATCTCAGTTATCTTCATTGTCAGCGTTTGTCAGTTTGTCGATATAGTTATTTGCCCTTTCCATGTCCGCCACGACATCCGAGTATTTTGCTTTGACTCCGTTGATATGGAAGAGGATATTCAGACCAAGAATACCTCTCCCATACTTCTCAAAGACCTTGATGCCGGCCGGCACATTACAGGCATACTCAAACTCCGACTCCGAACTATGTGCAATCCGGTCAAGCACCCTTTTTACCTGCACCGCCATGGCGTAGGGGTGGGAGGGAGAGCTGAGAGGAATGTCCGTTCCCGTCATAACTTTAACCGTTTTTACTTTCGTGGATTTCATCAGAGTTGGGGTTTTATTAGTACAAATATAGTCAAAATTTATCTTATATACAAGTTTTGATGTGGATTTATGCGGCCTTTCGGAATAATCCTATGTTGTCTTTTACCAGACTTACGATTTGGTCGTGATAAGGAGTCGTGCCGTTGCATTTACCGCGAGATTGAACTATCTCTAAGGTTCGGAGGTCGAGTTCAATAGTTTCGAGCCGGTTGCCCTCTTTATCACGAGCAGACAGGATAAGGCTATTGTCTTTGTTGAAATACCGGTTAGAGTACACGCAGTGGTGCATGGCTTCTCCCTCATCGGCTATATCAGCAACAGAGGTTATCACAGCAATCTGAATATCCTCGTTGCCAAAACAGATGCCGAAATACATTCCTTTCTTGGCCTTGTATTCAGCCTCCCACTGTTTGGCGTTTTTCCGAGCCTCCTCAGCCTTGCGCTTTGCCTCCACGCGGTTTTTCCGAGTCATTAGTTTATCATGCTCTTTCTTCAGGTTCTTAGGACAGACATAGTGAGCGTTGCGAGTATCAAGGTGGAAATATTCCAGTAGGTCGATATAATCTACCCACATCGAAGCATCTTTGACTTTATAGCCGTTTCTGACGCAAATCTTAATTGAGGGCATATACCGGCCACACTTAATCTCTCTCTTATACTTAAAATAGTTCAAGAGGGAGTATTGACGTGTTTTGACTAAAAACTCTGCCTCCGTATCAGAGAGCAGAGCAAGCATTAACCGACACGGTGGCATTCCGTCTTTTGCGGCTGTCAAGTTGAAGCCATTTCGCTTAACAACTGGGAGCACCTTGTAATCAGGATAGATGTAATCAGTCCATACGTTATACTTTTGCCCTCGATAGTCATAGTAGCTTCGGTATCTTGTTCGGATCTCCATAGGTTTGCAAAAGTCCCAACTATCGCCACCATGTATTGTGCAAGGTCGAGCCATTATTACCTCTTGGCCTTCCTCATTCAGCCATATCTGAACAGCCTCGTCAGTCCAACTATGGGGGTCGCGACCTTTCCTGACAGACCAGTATGTAACAAAATGCCGGAACACTTGCCATCGACCGCAAGTCGTGATGTACGTAACATAGCGTTTCTCATTGTACTTTTTATTGGTGGCTCGTTTGATAGTCAACTTCTCGCCACAGAAAGGACAGACGTATTCCTCTCCATTCTCCCGAGAAGCCATCGGGTCAAGTTGTCCAGTGAACTTTCCGCAGTGCGTACACCATACTTCTCCCACGCTAAAATAGCCAATCCTTTTGTGGCTATGCTTTTGTGCAAATGCTTCCTGTTTGGCGTTTAGGGGTGGCAATGTAGAGGACAAAGCCGCCACCTCTCGCTGCAACTTTGTTCTCGGCCTCATTCCTCGTCCTCCTCCTCTCCAAAGTCAAACAATGAGGGCGCATTGGTCTCAGGCTCCGCTTTCTTAGGTTTTGCTTTTTGCTTAGGAGCAGGGGCATGTGTTGAGTCAACTCCGGCGGCTCGTTCAAGCCTACGCTTCTCGTCCGCCTCAAACTTGGCGAGTGCGCGGGCCTTAGCAGCCGCCTTTTCTTCCTCAGTCAGTTGGATTTCATGGTTGACAACAACCCTTGCATTGACAGCCTTGATTTCGCCGAGATTATCCTCATCATAATAGTGAACGGCCAGACCGAAAACTTCATCATCGGCAAACCCTTGCCGACCGGCCTTATAGACCTCTGAGACAATGAAGTTGCAGCAACTCTCGATAGACTTGCCTTCTTTGGCATAACTTTTGGCAAAAAGTTCATCTTCGGAGGCACGTTTGTCAAGGTAAGCCTTGATTACTTTCTGGAACTCATTGAGTTCTTTCTTTTGTTCTTCTGCCATGTTTATATTCGTTTTAGGTTATTCATTTACTACGTTGAACCTTGTGGAGTCGTAGTCATCGCCGGATAAAACCACTTCCTCATTGCGGTATTTTCTCATTGCTGCCGCAATAGCTGCTTCTCTCTCGTCATCCCCAGTAAGCTCCTCGGGGATTTCCACGGTCACAACTTTTCGGAGGGTTTCTACAACCTCCACTTTCAGTTTCTTGGTTTTCATTTCAGGTATGGTATAACTTATTTGCTTATTACTTTCTTATTCCATAGAGGCAAGGATTGTGCGCATTTCTGCACGCTGCTTACGATAACTCATTTGCAACCTTGCGGCTCTTTCATATCTTTCTTTATCAGGAATACCAGCATTTTCCATTTGCAAAAGCTGATTTTCTTTCTTTTCGATTTCCTCAGTGAGAATGTCGATTGTTTCCTGAATATCGTTTTTTGTATGGGTCATCGTTGTTTATTTTAGAGGTTTTATGTTTTATTTTGATAGTACAAAACTAATCATTTATTATCTTTTATGCAAGTTTTTGGGTGATTATTTTTGTGCTAAAATTCTGATTTGCCTCATTTTAACTTTTATCCTCCAAGTAGAATATCCTTAACCACTTTCCCGACACCTCGCTTCTTTCGTTTGTCCTCATGCTCCTTCTTAGCAAAGAGCAATTTCATATAGCCGGACTTCTCCTTCTCCTCATCAGAGAGGCTTTCCCAGTATTCTTCAAATGAGATGGCATTCTTGCGAGACTCCTCCCATTCTCTATCTTGGCGCTCCTTTTCTGCCTTAGCCCACGCCCGATTGATGTCATCACGCCGGTCCTCATAAAACTCAGCCAGCGACTTTGTGATTTGCGCCGGATCTATGGTGCCGTAGAACGTTTCATATTTACCACTGCGGAGCCGTGAGCAGAAACAAATAAACTCCAAAACGTTCAGGTCATCATACTCCATTGCTATCTGGTCGCAGAGTTCGTCCATTTGCCAATCCTCCATTTTGGTCTTGACTCCGACGAAGTTGCTAACTCCGAGAAGATGGGTTTTGATTAGTACGCGGCTCACATACTCCAATCCCCAAGCCTGCTCCAATATGCTGAATGTAGGAGTTTCTTTTACTTCATTCAGAAGTGAGAGGTCCTTGCACTGCACGAGTTCCGCTTGCAGTGCAAGGTTGTAGATGGTTGAGATTTCGGCCGGACGATTATTGCTTCTCAATGCCAGTGCTCGAGGGCATATCTCCTCCGTATCCTTGTGCTTGCTCAATCTTTGCGAGCGTAGCAAGGACAGACATGCTTTGACGCTGGATTGGAGAGGCTGACTGATGGCCACCTCCGTTGATGTTTGTTGGCGTATTGCCGGGGTTTTCTCTGACTCCATAGTTCGTTTTAGGTGTTGATATTATTGTGTCTTTATTATCATACTTACCCTCCAGTATCTTTACCCAATTCGTGCTGTTCGTGAATATCCAATCGAAGTCAGCTCTCCAACCGCGTTGATTGTCACCACGCATAAATCGAGAGGCCTCAGCCTTGTCAAATACTTGTTGCAGGGTTTCATAATTGTACTCCATTTCCTCAAAGCGCACACGGATCTTCATTTTGCGCTTATCGGATAATTTCAGCACTTTTGGAAGTGAGGGGCAACGGTCATGGTAAAGGCGCAATATAAATTCGCAATCCACATCAGGTTTCTTAGGCTTTGATATGGGTAATATCTCTGGCTTTGCTTGTGGCTCCTCAACAGGAACGAGAGCAATAGCCGGAGTTTTCTCAACTTCTTCAGCAACGACAATTTCAGGTAAGGTGGCATCAATCTCAGGAACTGCCTCCGGCGCCGACAATATAGTTTTCGCCTCACTGGACTCCGAATTTTCTCCCCCTTGATACTTTTCCCAATTTAGGATTGTGATAATCGTAACTACATTGCTTGACTTCACGGATATTCTGCCGTCTTTCACCATTTCTCTCAGCCGAGCCTGCACGGTGTTGATTGACAAATTCCACCGTTTATGCAGGTCTGCGAGAGCCATTGCTATCTGACCACGTTTTACGACAACTTCTATACCTCGGAGATAAAACGACCTCTCTTTGCGCCATTCAGCAAGGAGCAAGAGGTCTATCCAGCACATAGCTTTCGTAAACTTCTCTCCTAAGTAGTAATTAGTCTGCAATAATTTCCGGGATAACTTTATCCACCCTGAATTTTCGTCCATAACCGTTGTCGTTTATTCATGGTTCAATCGGTTCTTAAATAGTCGTTGACAGCCTTTTCAAACTCATCAAGAGAGTAGCAGACAATCCATAAATTGCCGTGCTTAATTGCGTTCTCTCCCCACTGCTTTTGTTCTGGAGAGATACGGCCGCCGGGGTTCTTCATTTCGATGTAAAGTGCGCCATACCCCTTACGAGGTATGGAGAGGCAAAGGTCTGCAACGCCTTTTCGCAGGCCCTCCCTCTTAATGCGCCGGCCCTGACCGCCGGGCCGAATACCCTCATTGGCATTATGATATAGCATACCGTCACGCCACAACTCAGGATAGGTATATTGAAACCACTGAATGCACTTCTGCTGTATCTGACTTTCAGACTCCATGCTTTGCACGAGTCGCTTGGAGGCCACCGCGCTTGTGTCTTTGCCGGAGATTATAGCCTCCAGTACCCGTCTGTTATAAGTATCTCTTGCCATAGTCAAAAATAAACGTTTGTCAGTTGTCGTAATTGATTATCAGGAGAGCCAGTAATAGCATACTCGCCACCCCTCGGTTCTACCAAGTGCAAATCTTCCACTCGGCCAAACTTTTTGAAATTTCCGCAGAGATCTACAATCCACGAGCATTCTTTCTCTGGGTGTGGACGTATCGCTCTGCCAACTATCTGATAATACAGAGCCAGCGACATCGTAGGACGTGCAATTACTACCGTGTCAAGTTCCGGATAGTCAAATCCAGTAGTCAAGACTCCGACATTTGTAACGACTTTGATGTTGCCGGCCTTAAATTCGTTCAGTATCCTTTCTCGCTCTTTCTTTGGAGTCTTGCCTGTTATCAATGCACAGCCATCTACATACTCGCATAGCAACTCGGACTCCTCGATGAAACGAGTAAAAACGAGTATGCCTTTTCGGGGTCTCTCATCTTTTGGCTTTTGCAGCCGGCGCACGATGTTGATTAAATGAGTGCTGAGGTTGCACTTATCATATTGCACTTTCAATGCTGCATCGTCAAAATCCATGCCGGTACTATTGCGTTTCAGCGAGGTATGGTTCATAATGGAGAGGTCAAAGTAACGCTGTTTTGCGAGATAGCCTCTTTGCAGGAGCGTGGAAATATCCACCTGATAAATCACATCATGGAATATCCGTGGGCGCATACGAGTAAGGAATTTCAGTATGCACTTATTCTCCATTCTTATACTGTGGTTGATTAGCCGTTGGTCAAACTCCTCTGACTTCTTCTCATCTTTGGGTCTGAACACTTGTTTACCCTCTCTATCGAGATAGGTTACAGATGAAAATAACCGATAAGGGGTTGCCGTCAAACCGAGTATCTTCCGTTTGGCGTTATCGAAGAAGTCCTTATACATACCTCCTTGTGCGTTGCACGTGTGGCACTCGTCAACTATGATATACTTGAAATGCGAGAAGTCCTCCATGTGCGCTTTGACGCTGCCAATGGTGGCAAATGTTATTCTACTTATCTCTTTCGAGTTGAAGGAGGCAGAATATATGGAGCAGTCCTCAACGCCATAACTCCTCAACTTAGCATAGTTCTGTTCCAGAATTTCCTTTGAGGGCTGGAACACTAAAACGTGCCCGTCGAGCCTGTGTGCGATGTCGGCAATTACCAGACTCTTGCCCGAGCCGGTAGGCAGTACAAGCAACCCGTTCTTATCATTGTCTTGACTGAAGAAACGGATTGATGCGTCACTTGCTTGTTGTTGATAGTCGCGTAGTTGGTATTTCATAAATATCTTTGTGCTTGTGCTATCTCCACCTCACATTGCCTGAGCAAAATACCCTCCTCAGCAGTGGGGAGATAGATACCGGCCTCTTTCGATGACCAGTTTCTAAAGCGGTCTATGCAAACCGACATTTCCTCTACTGTGAGGTCTGAGGTCGATTTGCATACTATCCGCTCTCTATTTGTGAAGTTGTCGAATTTCCTTGCTACGATAAATGTTTCAGGATTGACAAGTTTCTTGAAATATTCCTCTTTGATGTAGTCGGCCACCTCTCCATATTGTACTGCAAAATAGCCGAGAATAACATGGAGATAAGCGTTCTGGTTAAGTGACCTTTGCTTTTTGGAGCGCAACTCCACTACCTCCCCGCGCTCGGCGAGGAGGTTTGCTCTTGCGAGGAAGTTCGCTTTCTGCAAAGGATTGGAGTTGTCGTAAAGCATGCCTTAATCAGAATGGAGGATTATAACCGGGTGCTTGCTGTTGTGGAGTTGCCTGTGCTGGCTGCATTGTCTGAGCAGGAGGGGTGGGCGCAGGTGCAGCATATCCGGACGCAGCCTGATTCTGTTCGCTTGGTTGGGTGGCCTTCCCGTATAGTTCGATTTTGTAAGGGCGCACGTCGTTGATGATTTTCTCTTGGCCACCAGTCGGAGTGTATCGAGTTCCGACGAGGTTGAAATAGACACAGACATTCTGTCCTACTTGGAACTGATCGAGGTCACGGCAACGGTCGCCGATGAAAGAAAACTCTGGGGTGTTCTCATAGTCGTTTACCGGTTCGCCGGTGTTCGGGTCGAAACGACGTACAGATACCACAAGGGTACGTTTGGTGAACGAGTTGCCGTTGTTGGACGTGAGAGTCTGGGTTCCCCCGATTGCGAGGATTTGCCCGATAATGCAATTTGCCATTGTCTTTTGATTTATACTGTTAATGATTTATTCCATGCGAGTAAGACTTCGATAGTCTCTTTGCTTTTGCGTGGCACCTCAACGCACATGGAGCGGCCATACCGAGGTTTTGGTAGCCATATAGCCATCAGTCGAGGCACTTTGAGGGAGGGGTTCTGCCTCTCAAAGAGGTAGGCATATATAGAAAGCTGCCACGACAAATACTCCATATCGAGTTTTGACGTGGTTTTGATGTCAACAAGTGAGAGGTCGTTGAATACTATGTCGATTGAACTTGCAATTAAATCCTCATCCGAAACGAGGTATTCGCTTGCGAGTGTTGACACTCCGAGGTCACTTTTCATGCGCAGATAGTCCTGTACGGCAGGGGTGTCGCTTGTTACCCCGAGGCTATCCACGAGTTCTATCTGCTCGTGAATGTTGTGGCCATAGTCAGCAGCCTTTGCCAACACCTCTTTCGAGATACCTTTGTACTTGTCGCGGAATAGTGTTCTTGATAGCATTGATGTTACGCCGGAGAGTTGCTTGCCGTTGAACATATACGTATGGTCGAGTTCATTGAACACCACCTGCGACTTTGCGAGTTCGATTGTCTGGTTCATATTCCGAGTTCTTTTCTACGGGCCGACATGCACTGTGTAAATGTCGGGTTCTGATGTAATGCTGAGTTATTGTTCCAAACGGCCATTATTGACTCCTTGTCGGTAACGCCCGTAATGGTATTAAGTGCCGCCACGAGTTGAGCGTCCTTGACCGGATCGAGAGTTTGAATGATTTCTGAGATTGTTCGTGGTCTGGTTTCAGGTAGAGTAGCCTCATCGGGGTCTTTCTGTTCCTCAGTTGGGATTAGGAGCATTTGCATTAGCGCATACTTCAGTGCTATGCTCATGGCTTTATTCATTCCTTTATCGCCCGAGTCCATTGCCTCGCCCACGTTGATAGTGCAGACCTCCGAGGCATCGTCGGCCACAAAATGGAACTTGATTTTGGCTCTGGTATAGTAGAGCAATCCTCCTTTGACTGTGACTTTTTCTGTCACTGTATAATCAAGGACTTCGGGGAGAATAAACACGCCATTATTGGCGAACAGGTCATGCAGTTCGTTCATCACGGCATCTATGCCACGGAACATGAAACCCTGCTGCTGGTTTCGGCTACTTTTTGTAATGGCCTTAGTCTCCCTCATTATGGCAGCGATTGCTCCATAAATCTTGTTGGTGGTAATGGGTTGTTCGTCCATAGTTTTTAACTCCGTTTGTTTTAGTAAAATCTTGCATATTTGATAATGCAAGTGGATAACTTATTTGCTTATGGCCGGACTTTTGTCAGTCCTGAAATATCTTTGGAGGGTGGTAATGCTCTATAAACTTCCGCAAAAATACGGTGAATTTGCAAGTGGTTTTACATTTCTTATGATGTCCGCGAAATTAAATCGCCACATGGTATTCGAGCTGCCCTCCGGCTTGGAATATCTCACCTTTTCTTCGAGCATCAGTCGTTCCAATCTTTTTTCGCCACCTACGAGCATGACTGCTTTTCGATAGGAAACATGGAGTCGTTCTGTACGTCTTAACAGGGATTGATATTTTTGAGCCATAACGTCAACTGCGGGCTCCGGCATTAACTAACTCTTTTTACAACTACAGTGAAATTCAGTTTATTAGTCGTAGCCTCAGCATCCCAGCCCTGTCGGGCATAGTCTGTTCTGAAACGAGATAGTGTTGTCAGGATTGAGGAACGCTGCTCAATCGGGAATACCGCCTCTTCTCCTATTTCTAACTTTCGGAGGGTAGCAGCCACAGGCAATGGCTGAGCCTCCATTGTTACAGGAGAGCAATCATTATGTACCCCCTCAGGAGGTGCGCTAAGTACGCCCAGTAAGGGCCGATTTTGGGTGTTTGTTTCCATCTTCGTCTGTTTTAGATGAATGAACTTATTTGCTTATAAGCAAGATTTTGCTTATCTTTGTTGATGTTGTTGATTATGTTTGTAGTGCAAAGTTAGTGATAATTTTTGAAATCACCAATCAAATCTTATCATTTTTACGGCCTACAAGCTAAGAAATCGCATTTTTAACATTTCCTCTCAACCCACGAGTAGGAGATATTTGTTTAACTTCTAAAATACGCGCCGTAAAAAATGACAGATGAAGAAAAGGTAGCCAACTGCGTTGACGCGAAGCAAATTCGCGAAGAACTGCTTGAAGCTCTCCACATGACCGCAGGGGAGTTCGCTACGGCTTTGGGTATAAACTACCAACGTATCTACGACCTCGGAAGTGGACGTACTAAAAAATTCAACCCCGGCATGGTGCGTCTTATTACAAAGACTTTCCCTCAAGTCAATCCACATTTTCTATATACAGGAAACGGTCCGGTCTTAACTTCTAATGGTGGAGGACAGCAGAACGGATTAGGCGTAGCCGAGTTGTCTGAGATTATGTCTATGTCTAAGCGACTCCTCCAACTTATGGAGAGGCTTGACGCAAAAGACTCAGACCTGCGTGAGCGAGAAAATAATCTTATCGCCCGCGAGTCTGCCGTGAGCGAAAGGGAGCAAGCCATCAATGAGAGAGAACTTGCGTTGAGCAAGCGTGAACTATCTTTAAGCCATTCCTAAACTCGCTGAGGTTTCGATATTCAGAAATGATGTGTAGAGAGGTACAGAATTGCGCAAGCACACGGCCTAATAATCTTTGGTGTCAAATGTCATCAGACTGTCGTGGCTGGGGGTGCAGATTTCTCCGTCTAATTCCGGACAGATTGCCGACTACAGAACGAGAGCGAGGCAAACTCTTTTCTAAAGTCTATACCGAGGCTGAAAGATTGGGAGTTTTGCAGTGCCCTCATTTCGTCCCGACACTCATTGATGATGTGGTCGAGAACCCAGCAGAACTGATCTCCATAATGGAGCAATCTATATCATAAATTGTCTGATTATTGTCGGACTCAAATCTGCAACCGAGTTATTTAACTAATACTTAGACAGTTAGCATAGTTTATGGAGATACTCTACGAAGACAACCACATAATAATCGTAAATAAAACTCCTGGGGAAATCGTACAGGGCGACAAGACCGGCGACACCCCTCTGTCCCAAACCGTCGCAGAATGGCTCAAAGAAAAGTATTCAAAGCCGGGAAATGTATTTATTGGTGTTGTCCATAGACTCGACCGTCCGGTAGGCGGACTTGTCGTATTCGCAAAGACATCCAAAGCACTGGCCAGGCTTAACGAAATGTTTCGCAAAGGCGACGTTCACAAGACTTATTGGGCCATCACACGCAATATGCCCGCCAAAAAGTCCGATCTTCTGACACACTATCTGAAGCCAGTCGAGCGCAACAACAAGACATACCTAAGCGAGGCCTCAGACCCTAAAGCCAAAGAAGCCAGACTGCGCTACAGCGTCGTGGCATCGACAGAACGCTACCACTTGCTTGAAATAACACTTCTCACAGGCCGCAAGCATCAGATTCGGGCACAATTGTCGGCTATAGGATGTCCGATCAAGGGAGATCTCAAATACGGAGACAAGCGAAGCAATCCGGATGGAAGCATATCGCTGATGGCCAGAAAGATCAGCTTCGTGCATCCCGTATCCGGAAACTTGGTGGAGGTATCCGCACCTGTTCCCGACGACACATTGTGGAAAGCATTGGAAAACGATTATACACAAAATCAACTTTCTGTGAATGAATAAGCAAGACCTAAAGATAGTATTCATGGGCAATCCGGAATTTTCCGTTGAAAGCCTGCGTAGAATACATGAAAACGGATATAATGTAGTAGGCGTAGTGACCATGCCGGACCGCACAGGTGGCCGCGGCAACAAGCGCATCGAAAGCGCGGTGAAACAATATGCCGAGAGCGTGGGAATACCGAATATCATGCAGCCTGAGAAACTGCGCGATCCGGACTTTATCGACCGACTACGCGCACTCGACGCAGATCTGTTCATTGTGATAGCATTCCGGATGCTGCCTGAGGTCGTCTGGACTATGCCTCGCCTTGGTACATTTAATCTTCATGCCTCGCTGCTTCCTAAATATCGTGGTGCAGCCCCGCTCAACTGGGCTGTAATCAATGGCGACAGCACCACGGGGGTCACAACATTCTTCCTGAAGCACGAAATCGACACCGGCGACATAATAAGCCGGGAAAGCATTGAGATTGGTCCGGATGAAAATGTAGGAAGCGTGCATGACCGACTGATGACTCTCGGAGCGAAACTTACTGTGAATACGATCGACCGCATCATCGCAGGCAACCTCACCACCATCCCGCAGGACTCCCTGCTGGCAGACGGCACTACACCATCCCCCGCTCCCAAAATATTCAAGGAAACATGCCATATATACTGGAACGCACCTGCACAGAAAATTCACAACCTCGTCAGAGGACTGTCGCCCTACCCAGGTGCTTGGTGCACCATGACCACAGATGATGGCAATACATTCGACATAAAGATTTACAGGACCGCCATGACCGGAAAGACCGACAACACACGTGTCGCCGGTAGCGTAAATGCAGCCTATGGAAAAATGTCGGTAATAGCAGGAGATGGAAAAGTGCTTGAGATAATGGAAGTACAAGCGCCTGGAAAACGCCGTATGGACGTCGCCGAGTATCTGCGCGGATGCCGCTGGACAGAAGCTTCATTATCGTAATAATATCAGGGATATGAGCCAGACACCTCTTGCTGAACGACTCCGCCCGTCGAATCTCGACGAATACATAGGTCAGACCCATCTTGTAGGCGAAGGCGGAATAATACGCCGCATGATAGACAGCGGACGCATAAGCTCGTTTATCCTATGGGGTCCTCCGGGTGTCGGAAAGACCACACTCGCCCGCATCATAGCAAACAGAAGCGGATCATCGTTCTATACACTTAGCGCCGTCACCTCCGGAGTCAAGGACGTGAGGGAGGTGATCGAACGATGCAAAGCCGATGCCGGAGGGATGTTTTCCAAAGGACGCCCGATATTATTTATCGACGAAATCCACCGATTCAGCAAGTCGCAGCAAGACAGCCTGCTTGGAGCTGTTGAAAGCGGAATCGTGACATTGATAGGAGCTACCACAGAGAATCCCTCGTTCGAAGTGATCAGGCCGCTATTGTCGCGCGCACAGGTCTATACATTGAAGCCCCTTGATGAAAAAGAACTCGATACGCTGCTTGCCAGAGCCATTGCCTCCGACGAGATACTGCGACAGCGACAGATAGAAGTGCGCGAGACCACTGCGCTTTTCCGCTACTCAGGTGGCGATGCGCGCAAGCTGCTTAATATCCTGGATCTCCTTGAGCAATCGACGGGGTACGGTGAACCGATTGTTATAGATGATCGCACAGTGACAGAACGGCTACAGGAAAATCCCCTCGCCTACGACAAAGACGGGGAGATGCATTACGACATAATATCGGCATTTATAAAAAGTATACGGGGTAGCGACCCTGATGCGGCAGTCTACTGGCTGGCAAGAATGATAGCAGGCGGAGAAGACCCAGAATTCATAGCGAGGCGTCTCGTAATTGTAGCCTCAGAGGACATAGGTCTCGCCAATCCGAACGCCCTCCTGCTGGCAAACGCTACGTTCGACACCATACAGAAAATAGGTATGCCTGAAGGCCGTATACCGTTGGCAGAATGCACGATTTATCTGGCAACATCGGCTAAAAGCAACTCTGCCTACATGGCCATAGCCAAAGCTTTGGCTGAGGTGGACCGCAGTGGCAACCTGCCTGTACCACTGCACATACGCAATGCTCCTACCGCATTGATGAAAAAACTCGGCTACGGCGCAAACTACAAATATGCGCATGACTATCCGGGCAACTTCGTCAGGCAGCAGTTCCTCCCCGACGCCCTTACCGGAACAGGCGAATCCATAAGCGGCAACACATGCTTCTGGACACCTTGCTCCAATCCATCGGAAGACCGCATGCAGCAGCTTCAGGCACAGAGGTGGACATCTCGTAACGACCATGACCGGAATATTGCGGATAAATGATTATCTTTGCAAAAAACTTAACAATATTAACCATTACTCAGAAGGATATTTATTATGATCACTCAAGAGCAATTAAAAGAGACTTTTGAACGCAAGCTCGCGTTGAGGAGGTATCTTTGACATCGACGGGAAGAAAATACAAGTAGAAGAAGAAGAACTGCGCACCCATGTGCCCGACTTCTGGGAGCATCCTGCACAGGCGCAGGCTCAGATGAAAAAGGTAAAGGACCTGCAGAAGTGGATCGACGGATACGATGAAGTGGAAAAAGCCGTGGACGAACTGTCCGTGGGATTCGACTTCGTAAAAGAAGGTCTTATCGAAGAATCCGAACTCGACACATTGTACTCCGACGCCATCACAAAGATCGAAGCACTCGAGCTACGCAACATGCTGCGACGAGAAGAAGACCAGATGGACGCAGTACTGAAGATCAATGCGGGTGCTGGCGGCACGGAAGCCCAGGACTGGGCATCGATGCTGATGAGAATGTACCTGCGCTGGTGCGAGCGACAAGGCTACAAGACATCTATCGCCAACCTTCTCGAAGGTGATGAAGCCGGCATAAAATCGTGCACCATCAATGTGGAAGGCGACATGGCATACGGCTATCTCAAAAGCGAGAATGGCGTACACCGTCTTGTGCGCGTATCGCCATACAATGCTCAGGGCAAGCGTATGACGTCTTTTGCCTCAGTGTTCGTAACACCGCTTGTCGACGATACAATCGAGGTCAAAGTAGACCCTGCCCTAATGTCGTGGGATACATTCCGAAGCGGAGGTGCCGGCGGACAGAATGTCAATAAGGTCGAATCCGGCGTACGTCTGAGATACCAGTACACAGATCCCTACACCGGAGAGAAGGAAGAGATACTCATCGAGAACACCGAGACGCGCGACCAGCCGAAGAACAAGGAGAATGCCCTGCGTCAATTGCGTTCAATACTCTATGACAAAGAGTTGCAACACCGCTTGCAGGAACAGGCAAAGGTGGAAGCCGGAAAAATGAAGATAGAATGGGGTTCGCAGATCCGCAGCTATGTCTTTGACGACAGGCGCGTGAAGGACCACCGCACCAATTTCCAGACTTCAGATGTCAATGGTGTGATGGACGGAGATCTCGACGGATTCATCAAGGCATACCTGATGGAATTTGCATCTACAGAATCTGACGACTGACAATTGATTATGAAAGTTCTCTTATCAATCCTCATTGCATTGGCATGCGCATCCGGAGCGAATGCAGTGACATTCGACAGGATCAGGTTTCACAACGAGACCACGGATACCTCACGCATCAATAACATACTCATCGAAGCTACCGGCAAGGACTTCTCCCGCTCCGGCGATTGCATAGCATGGCTCGGTAACAAATTCGCCGACACTCCATATGTGGCCAAGACGCTGGAAAACGACGGTCCGCAAGAAGAAATGCTCACGGTAAACCTCGATGAGTTCGACTGCACGACATTCGTGGAGACTGTGCTCGCAATGGCCTACACTGTAGGCGAACGCAGAAGTTCATGGCGCGACTTCGTGCATAATCTCGAGCAGATAAGATACCGCGGTGGCAACATCGATGGATACGCCTCGAGACTGCACTATATAAGCGACTGGGCTGTAGACAACGCTCACCGTGGAATAATCGAGGATGCCACACGGCTTTTCCCTAAAGTGGACTACACAATAAAAAGCCTGAACTTCATGTCCTCCAACCGAAACCTGTATCCTGCGCTTGCAAACGATACGGTGTTCGAGAATATGAAATCAGTGGAAGTAGGCTACAGAAACCATCGTTTTCCGTACATCAAGGCACGCAACGTGACTGCCAAGGAAAACCGGCAGTCGTTTCGCAACGGAGACATAGTTGCATTCACTACTGCAGTAAATGGCTTGGACGTCAGTCATATCGGAATCATCGTGATGAAAGGCGGAAAGATGCATCTTATGCACGCTTCCTCATCTGCCGGGAAAGTCGTGACAAGCACATGGCCTATTGAGGAAATATTTAGAAAGAACCGCAACATGACCGGACTACGTGTGTTCCGGCTCAAGGATTGGTAAGAAGACTTTGCACACATAACACTTACGGGAGATTATGCACACGCGTAGTCTCCCGTAATGCTTTATATATGCACTTTATCGACCAAATTCTGCCATTATATCACGAATTTTTCATATCTTTGTATTGCTGTAGTCACGCACTTACGCATTTAAACAAACCTCGTATAATCAACAAGATACACAGATATGAAATTTAAAGTACCCAGCAGGACGCTGTATAATGCATCTTCAGCAGTAAGCAAAGTCATCAATTCCAAGAATGTACTTGAAATCCTCAACAACTTTCTTATTGAGATAGACGACAACAAGATGCTCACCATCACTGGCAGCGACACGGAGAACTCGCTGACGGCACGTATTCAGCTCACAGAGGCTGACGGCAGCATCCGTTTCTGCCTTGACGCCCGCCGTCTTGTCGAACTGCTCAGGGAACTACCGGAGCAGAGTGTCACATTTGAGGTCAATGAGTCCACACTCGCCATCGAGATCACATATCCCGGCGGCAACTACAATCTTGTAGGCCTCAACGGAGACGAATTTCCCCTACCAAGAAAGGATGAGGAAGCTGAAACGATAACTTTCATTTGCCCGGCCACACAGCTTGCCAACGGTATAGACAACTCCCTTTTTGCCGTAAGTTCCGACGATTTCCGCCCGCAGATGATGGGTATCTATCTCGATATACAGAACGACAACATCACTTTCGTGGCCACAGACACACGCAAGCTCGTCAAATACACAAACTCCACTTCAGCCCCGGGAGTGACAGCAGCCTGCATCCTGCCCGTAAAGCCGGCGACCATAATCAAAAACATATTCGCAAAGTCGGAAGACAACCTGAACGTGCGCATCACATCCAAGCGCATAGAAATAGAGACTGCAAATTTTGCACTCAGCTCACCGTTCATCAAAGGTAACTTCCCCGACTACAGACGAGTAATCCCCGAAAACAATCCATATACACTGACAGTGGATCGTCAGTCGCTACTTACGGCAGTGCGCCGTGTAGGCGTATTCGTGGAGAGCGGAGTAGGACTTGTAAGATTCCGTATCAGCGGAGACCGCATATATCTGAAATCGCAGGACAACAATCTTTGTGTGACGGCACGCGAGGAAGTGGCATGCAGCTACGACGGCAACGAACTGGTGATCGGTTTCAGCGCGCCCTACCTTATCGAGATTCTCAACACTCTGTCGACCGACGATATTGTCATAAAACTCAGCGATCCCGGACGTCCCGGTGTATTCTGCCCTTCGGAGAACGTAAAGGATACGGATCTTATCATGCTGCTCATGCCTATGGCCATAATTGATTTCTAACTCTGTGTCATGGAACTGAATCTAAAGAAACCCATCATTTTCTTCGACCTGGAGACCACAGGAATAAACATCACACACGACCGTATCGTGGAAATATCGGTGATCAAGATAATGCCCAACGGCGAAGTTACCGAACGCACACGCAGAGTCAATCCCGGTATGCCTATCCCCCCCGAAGCTACAGCCGTGCACCACATAACCGACGAGGATGTGGCAAACGAGCCCACATTCAAGATGATCGCAAAATCTCTGGCCCAGATGTTTCTCGGCTGCGACATAGCAGGTTATAATTCCAACAGGTTTGATGTGCCGATGCTTGATCAGGAATTCCGTCGCGCAGGAGTCGATTTCGATTTCTCCGCTGCACGAATGATTGATGTGCAGACCATATTCCACAAGAAAGAGCAACGCACACTTGAGGCAGCCTACCGCTTCTACTGCTCGAAACCTCTCGACGGCGCGCACTCTGCTTTGGCTGACACACGTGCCACATATGAGGTTCTCAAAGCCCAACTCGACCGTTATCCCGACCTCCCCAACGACATGGACAAACTTGCCGACTTCACAACCCAGAACCGCAATGTGGACCTGATGGGACGTCTGATATACGATGAGAAGAAACGCGAGATCATAAACTTCGGAAAATACAAAGGCAAAGTAGCTGAAGAAGTGCTCGCCTCTGATCCCGGATACTACGGATGGATCATGTCCGGAGACTTTGCCGAGAACACCAAAGCGGCATTCACCAGGATAAAACTAAGGACAAAGAAATAAACAGATCCTTGAACAACAACCCATGCTCAAAGGAAAGCATATAGTTTTAGGTATAACCGGCGGCATAGCCGCCTACAAGTCAGTAAGCCTCCTGAGGCTTCTTGTCAAAGCCGGTGCAGAGGTACAGGTGATAATAACTCCAAACGGAAAGGAGTTCATAACACCCGTGACACTTTCTGCTCTGAGCGGACGCCCTGTGATCAGCGAATTCTTCACAGCCAATACCGGACAATGGAACTCGCACGTCGATCTCGGGCTTTGGGCAGATGCAATGGTGATCGCACCGGCTACGGCAAGCACAATAGCAAAAATGGCCAACGGAGTAGCCGACAATATGCTTATAACGAGCTATCTGTCGGCCCGCTCACAGGTATTCGTAGCTCCGGCAATGGATCTCGACATGATGTCGCATCCTTCCACGACCTGCAATATCGACAAGCTCAGAAGCTATGGCAATATAATCATAGAACCGGCAGCCGGAGAGCTTGCAAGCCATCTCGTTGGCAAAGGCCGCATGGAAGAACCCGAAAACATCTTCAAAATTCTTGAAGATTATTTCCGCCGGCACGCGACACTGACAGGAAAGAAAGTACTTGTGACAGCCGGACCGACCTATGAGAAAATAGATCCGGTACGCTTCATCGGCAACTATTCAAGCGGCAAGATGGGATATGCTATCGCCGAAGAAGCCGCAGCCAGGGGTGCGCATGTGACTCTCGTGAGCGGACCTGTAGCAATCAAGACCACTAATCCTGACATAGAGGTCATAAATGTAGAATCTGCCAAAGAAATGCTCGAGGCATGCCGCCAACACTTCGACGACACAGACATAGCCATAATGACGGCAGCTGTAGCCGATTATGCTCCGGCCGAGTGTGCCGAAGTTAAGATCAAGCGCGAAAAGCGAGAAGATACTCCGGTGCTGAAACTCGTTAAAAATCCCGACATCGCAGCTACTCTCGGAGCAATGAAACGCAATGATCAGACTATGGTCGGCTTCGCATTGGAAACCGACAACGAACAGGCCAACGCCGAGGATAAACTCCAACGCAAGAACCTTGACTACATAGTGCTAAACTCGCTGCGAGAACCCGGAACCTGCTTCGGCACAGACAATAACAAAGTCTCCATATTCTCACGCGACGGACACCGTTCTGATTTTGGAATAAAGCCGAAAAGCGCTGTTGCAGCCGATATACTTGACATTATAACTTCAGACAATATACAATCTCTTAAATCCGAATGACCACTCTCCTCTCCCGACTGATTGTTTTTCTAACCTCCATAATATGCGGATCTGCGCTGAGCATAGCCCAGGAGCTAAAATGCGAAGTGGAGATCAATGCCGATCAGGTGATGGGCACACGCACATCCGTGTTCGAGACACTCCAGACTGCCATAACGGAGTATATCAACACCACCCAATTCACCAATGCCCAGTTTTCAGCAAACGAGAAAATCGAATGCCGTATGTTTTTCACCATCAAGGAATACGATGGCGAAAAAATGAGCGGCGACCTGCAGGTGCAGTACATCCGTCCTGTCTACAACAGTTCATATACCACAACAGTATTCAATTTCAAAGACTCTAAGATCGACTTCACATATCAGGAAAACGAACCTCTGATCTACTCCATAAACAACATGGAAAGTCAGTTGACTGCAATACTCAACTACTATGCATTCCTGATAATAGCTCTTGACTTCGACACATTCTCTCCCCACGGAGGAGACCCATATTTTGACCGGCTCCAACAGATAGTGCAGATGGCACAATCATCAGGCGAGACCGGATGGCGGGCATTTGAAGACACAAAAAACAGGAATGCCCTGCTTGCGGTATTCACCGATGCCGCGACATCATCATCGCGCGACATGCTCTACGAATATCACCGCCTCGGACTCGATCAGATGTCGGTAAGCCCGGACAAGGGACGTGAACATATCACCAAATCGCTTGAGGCTCTGCGGACAATATATCAGGCAAATCCTATGTCGGTCGGACTTAGCCTTTTCAAAGATTCCAAGTTGGATGAACTGATAAATGTGTACTCGAAAGCGCCACAATATGAGCGAGAAGGCGTATATGATCTACTCTACAGCATCTATCCGGCAGAAAACCCAAGGCTTGAGAAAATCAGGAAACCAGAAGATAACAAATGATAGAATCACTCCACATATCAAACTATGCCCTGATCGACCAGCTTGACATAGACTTTGACGGCGGTTTAAATATTATCACCGGCGAGACTGGTGCAGGTAAATCAATCATGCTCGGGGCGCTTTCGCTTCTGCTCGGCGGAAGAGCTGATACAAAAGTCGTGCGCGACGCAACACGCAAGTCGGTCATCGAAGCAACATTCACCGTAAGCGATTACGCCGGACTGAAAGAATATTTCGCCTCCAATGAGATGGAATGGGATGACAACAGGTGCATATTGCGTCGTGAGATAGCACCTACAGGACGCTCGAGAGCCTTTGTCAACGATTCACCAGTCAATCTGGCCATGCTACGGGGTGTAGCGCTGCAATTGGTCGACATCCACTCACAGCATCAGAACCAACTGCTTGCAACACCGGAATTCCAACTCGAGATCATTGACTGTCTGGCTGAAACTTCCGAGAAACTCTCAGTCTACAGACAACACTATGAGGACTACCGCAGACGCAGGCGAAAACTGATCGAGACACGTGAGATGATCGCAAAAAACGCCTCGGATGCTGAATATATACGATTCCAACTCGACCAGCTGCGCAGTCTCAACTTGCAGCCGGACGAGCAGGCACAACTCGAACAGGAGCGCGACACGCTTGCCAACATGACAGGCATAAAACAGTCTCTGCAATCGCTGCTGTCTCTATTATCTGACGGGACACACAATGCTCTGTCGATGCTTGAGAAAGCAGCCGACGAATGTAACACTCTTGCAGGCAATATCGACTCTGCCAGCGAATTATCAGAGCGTCTGGAATCTGCGACCATAGAAGTCCGCGACATAGTGGAGACATTGCAGGACTATGATGAAAACCTGCAGGCTGATCCCGAAAGACTTGAGTCCGTGGATGAACGCCTCAACGATATATATTCACTACAGCGCAAGCACCACGTCGACACTGTGGAGGAACTGATCAACATTCAGAAAGCGCTGGCAAGAAAACTGCGTGCCATAGCCAATAGCGACGATACACTCGACGAGTTGCGCAGGTTGATGGAGGAAGCTCAGGAGAAAGCACTCGCTTTAGCCGAAGAAATATCCTCGATGCGTAAAAAAGCCGCATCGGAATTTTCTGAAAGGCTAAAGGCCACCGCTCTGCCTCTGGGCATGAAAAATCTGAAAGTTGAGATTGCTGTCAACCGAAGCAAACTCAATATCAACGGATGCGACAATGTAGAGTTCCTCTTTGCCTTCAACAAAAACCAGACACCTATGCCTGTAGGCCTCACTGCATCGGGTGGTGAGATTTCGCGTCTGATGCTGTCGATCAAAGCACTTATTGGAAAGAAGATGCAGCTGCCCTCCATCATTTTCGACGAAGTGGATACGGGCGTATCCGGAGATGTTGCAAACCGCATGGGCGATATGATGCGAGATATTTCATCTACGATACAGGTGATTACGATAACTCATCTGCCTCAAGTTGCAGCCAAGGGCCGAAGCCACTACAAAGTGTACAAGGAAGACAACGACATACAGACGATGACACGTGTCCGCAGGTTGGACGAGGGGCAACGTATATCTGAACTGGCACTTATGCTCAGTGGTTCAGAGACAGAACCTACAGCCCTGGCTGCCGCCCGCGCACTCATCGAAGATTCTGAGAAACGTAACAATTAACAAAAACAAATATAAGACATTGGAAGCTAACGAATTCATTTTCGGCATACGTGCTGTCATCGAAGCAATCGAAGCCGGCCGCGATGTAGATACCATCTATATAAAGAAAGATCTCCAGGGAGATCTCATCAAAGAACTTCTCGGACTGATAAGATCACGCCATCTGCCGATGAGGCGCGTACCGCTCGAGAAATTAAACAAATTCACACGCAAGAACCATCAGGGTGTAGTAGCCACTCTTTCAGCCGTCACTTATAGCTCGCTGGGGCATGTCATAACTCAGCTATACGAAGACGGCATACTGCCGTTGATCGTTGTTCTCGATGGCATAACCGACGTGCGCAACTTCGGAGCTATAGCACGCACAGCGGAATGCTGCGGCGCAAATGCGATAGTGATACCCGAACATGGAAGTGTGAGCGTACAAGGCGATGCTGTAAAGACATCGGCGGGAGCTCTACTGCGCCTTCCTGTATGCCGCGAGCACACAGTAGGAGCTGCGGTACGATTCCTGAAAGACAACGGCTTCCAGGTCGTTGCAGCATCTGAGAAGGCAGATATCAACTATACGAGAGCGGACTACACAGTACCTACAGCGATAGTCATGGGCGCTGAGGATGTGGGAATACAACCGGGAGTACTTGAACTATGCGACACAAAAGTATCCATTCCGATGTTCGGACATATCGGATCTCTAAATGTATCAGTTGCGGCAGGAGTCATGCTCTATGAAGTAGTGCGTCAGCGTCTTGAATCAAATCTTGAAGTAATATAAAGATCAGATCCAGGCGTTCTGCCTTGCTCTTACGGCCATAGATTCGCTGAGAATCTTCACAAATTCCTGCATCGACCGCTTGCGCCATGAGTCTTTAAGCGTATGCACGCATCCCGACATCTCATTATCCGGGATATCAATGGGAACAGCTTTTATCCCTGTCTCGTTGTGCAAGGTAGCCTCTGCAAGCACAGTCACAAGCATACTGCTGCGGATCAGCTTCAGCAGTATGTTTACTTCATTAAGCTCAATCCTCACCCGCAATGAAGGGAATGAACGCAGTAGAGGTTCGATGGCATTGCGGGACTGCAATCCGCGTGCCGGCAGTGCAAGATCGTAGCGTACTATTTCCGACAGCGATACCTTATCCTTAGATGCAAGCGGATGATTCGGACTGACGATTGCAGACAGACAGTTCTGAAACAGTATATGCGACTCCACTCCCGGTATCGGCACTGATGGACGGAATGCAAGCACGAAATCAACGTCGCGCCGGCTTAACATCTCCATCAGTTCCTCCATAGTCTTGTAGAATATATTCAGCTTGACACCAGGATAAAGCTTCATGAACGTAAGCACGCTTTCAGTAAGGATAGGACTGAAAGAATACGTCACACCTATATTCAGTGTTCCTGTGGCGATAGAGTTCAAATCAGAGACAATCTCGACGCATTGAGCGGCATCGTGGATAGTATTTATAGCCCGAGGCAGCAACAACTCTCCAGCCTCAGTGAGCGAAACTTTATGACTCGAGCGTATCAACAACTGAGTGCCGAGTTCGCACTCAAGTTGCTTGATCTGTTGCGATAACGTGCTTTGCGTGACACATAGATCCTTGGCCGCTTCAGAAAAATTGAGGGTGCGTGCCACATGTACAAAATATTTAAGTTGACGAAGTTCCATCCTGCTTGAATTTTACCCTTGCAAAGATAGCGTTATCTTGTAGCTTGAAACGAAATTTTCTTGAATAAAAATATAGGGACCGTTGCGCCTATCACCATTCCGAGTATTATAAAGGTACAGACAAGTCCATTATAGGCAAATAAATAGAAATAATGGCCGAATGCACCTTCCTCACCTGTGCGCAGGATGCACATCACCAATCCTCCAAAAGACTTGCATGCATAGACTCCCGGGATCATTGGCAGCAAAGCAGGAAACAGGAATGTCTCGGCCGGCATTTTTGCCAATGGCGACAGAAATACAGCCAGCGAACCTACAATAACAGCCGCTATGAATGAGGCCGGAATTATATTCATTGCCAATGGTCCGGAAGCATCGATGAGCAGGAATCTGGCGCTATGACCTATGGCGGCAAGAAGCGCACAGAATATATATGCCCGGCGCGCAGGCCGGCTCACTGCGGCAAACCCGATAGCAGCTATCGCCGAAAACAATGCATCTTGAAAAAACATCCACAACATAAGACAGTCTTATTATTAAACAGTCGCTAAAACATACCTACATCCATAAGAAGCATACCCGCACATAGCCCGGTAGAAATACAGCACATCAGCACAAGAGCGTCGAAGAAACGGCTGACGGCACAAATATAGTGCCGGTAAATCAGATCGCTGAATGAATTCAGAAACGGAATTCCCGGCACGAGATACAAGACACTCGTGCCAATGGCGAGAGCTGGCGTAGAACCAAGATCAAACAGGTCGGCCGTGGAACCGAGCACCGACGACACAAACGCACATACAGCCACAATGATACGGCTATCAATATGTCGACTTTGCAACATAGTCTTCAGGTAGAAGCCTATAAAAGTAGCGACTCCGACAATAAGCATGGCTATATAATCGCCGCCGAACAGACGGCAGAACGAAGCGTTTGCTATTGAGACAAGCATTAGCAGTAGCCATTTATTCTGCCGGTCCGAACCAATTATACTCTCAAATCTGTTTTCGATCCGGGCATAGTCTATCTTTCCATCTGAAATCTCCCAGCTCAGCCGGCTCAACTCTGTATTCACATTGAAACTCAGTGCGGATTCCGGAACTGTAGCAATCGAAGTAAACATAGTACCATCCGACGAATCACTTACGGTCAGATAAAGATGACGTGGCATTACGGATATTTCTACTGACTTACCAAAAGCACTGGCAATACGACTGACATTTTTCTCAAGCCGGATGCATGTAGCACCGCATCCAATCAATGCTGTACCGTAGCGCGAAAGAAACACGCACACATCCCTTGATGACGGAATGGCACACATATCAAAGGTCCTCGGCATCATAGTTGTCAGACTTCGAAGCTCTTATTCTGTCGCCGGGGATAAAAAATTCCTCACGCTCAGAACCAAACGTAAACATATTCTTACGCGAGGCCAGATGACTTGATACCAGATACCTGAATACGCGTACAAAGATAAACACAGCAATGAGTGCGACAAGGCAACTCCATGTAAGCATTGGCATTTCCATAGATCTTGATTTTTGTTTTGCAAAGAAACAATATTCAGGATCCGGAAATAACGGTTTTCTATGGTTATTTCCGATAGCAGCTATCGGCCGAGCCAAACAAGCGGTCAAGGACATCGGATGATTCCATCTCAGATGCGGTCATATTATATATCGTGCCATCAGCGACGAGGGCCACATTATCGCACATACGTAAAGCTATATCAAGCTCGTGAGTGGAGAATACTATACACTTCCCCCGGTCATGGGCAAGCCGGCCAAGCAAACCGGCAAGTTCATAGCGTCCGGGCATATCGAGAAACGAAGTCGGTTCATCGAGCAATATCACCGGTGTATCCTGAGCGAGCGCCCTCGCGATCATTATACGTTGGCACTCTCCATCGCTCATCGTATCCATAGTACGCTCCCGGTAGCCCGCCATACCTACGGCATCAAGCGACTCACAGGCGATCTTTCGGTCAGCATCTGTCAGTGCACCGATCCAGTTGGTATAAGGAGCACGCCCCATAGCCACAATATCGCCACAACGCATGTTAGGAATTCTGATCCGCTCGGTTGTGACAAAAGCAAGAGTACGTGCAATCTGTGAAGGTTTCAATGTGGAAATATCTGTTCCTCCGGCATATATTGCTCCTGAATACCTGTTGTTAAGTCCCGCGATAGCTCTAAGCAATGTAGACTTACCGGAACCGTTGCGCCCGATAAGGGCTGTAAGCTTACCGGCCGAAAATTCAGTATTCGCACCGCAAATCAGCATTCTGCTGCCATAGCCAATGGAAAAATCTGTCAATCTTATCATGATCTGTTATTATGAAGCACGACCCAGACTACCACCGGTATACCGAACAAGGCGGTAATGGCATTGACCGGGAGGACAAACAGTTTTGATACAATATCACACAGCAACATCACAGACGCACCTGTAAGCATAGTTGCAGGAAGAAGAACTCGATGATCACTGTTGTCAAAAAGCATCCGCGTGACATGTGGCATAGCAAGACCGATAAAGCCGATCGGCCCGCAGAAAGCAGTTACCGATCCTGCCAACAATGTGGTGGAGAAAAAAATCAAAACACGGGATTTCTTTATATCAAGTCCCATCGTCACGGCATACTCCTCGCCAAAGAGCAGCATGTTCAGCGGCTTTATTGTCAGCACTGCCAGCACAAAACCGGCGATAATGGCCGGAACAAGAATCCAAAGCTGCGAAGCCGTGACATCGCCCAGCGACCCCATAGTCCATATCACGAAGCTTTTCAAGGATTCGTCGGCACTGAGATATTGCAGAATCTGGACAACAGCCCCTACTCCCGACGAGAACATCATGCCGAGAATAAGAATCACCATTATATCCTTGATACGATGCCCGACAGCAGCTATCACCGCAAGAACTATGGCTGCCCCTGCCCAGGCTGCCCCTGCTATACCAAAAGACGAAATCAGGCCGGACATACCTGCGATCGGAGCACCCAATATAAAAAGCGCTACGCCAAGACTCGCACCCGAACTGATACCGAGCACGTATGGTCCGGCAAGCGGATTGCGAAAAAGTGTCTGCATCTGAATACCGCTCACCGTCAGTGACGCTCCTGCAATTACGGCAACCACAGCCTTTATCAAACGGATGTGCACAACGATCTTGGCTGTAGCAGGCGGGCATTCTCCTCCGGTAAGAGCCGCTACGACATCACCCAACGGTATACTGACCGAACCTACCGAAAGGTCTATGGCAAAAAGCATGATCACCAATATTGCCAATAGACAGAATAAAATTGTAGACCTCAATCTGATCATTGCAATTGCCTGTAATAATATAAATCTGACTCCGGAATAAGTCCGGGATGCAATATTTTAACGAGATCGAGCAGAACTATATCTGGATTGACTACCCCACCCTCAAAGAAATCATTACCTCCGGAAGGTGTGCGCCTGCGGTCATTGGAGAAAACCTTACCGTCTCCGACACTCTTTATATCAGCAAACTTGGGCAACTGACGACTCAACTGCTGCAATCCGGCCATGTCGCCTGCATTAAGCCACACATCAGCCTGCGAGGCAAGCATATATGCCTCCTCAATATCGACGGCTACAGATGATCCGGATATATTCCGTTTGAAAACATAATCTCCTCCGGCATCGGATATAAGCCTGACCATATAACTACCAGACGGGGGTAGAAACCATGAATCGCCATAGGGAGCATTCAACATCACAAGCGGACGGGACGCAATGGATTCGGGAATCAAAGCCTTGACATCCTCATAACGTTGCCGGATAGCGATAAAACCATCCGCAGCCTTATCGCGCAGCCCGGTAAGCTCGCCCAAAACTACCATCCACTCAGCCTTACCGAGAGGTGATTCCTCAAGATAATCGCCAATGTATAGATAAGGTATACCGAGTTCTTCAAGCTTGCGCTCCATCGAACTTGCACCATTGATACCATAAAGAAGCACCAGATCAGGATTCAGGCTGACAATAAGTTCATAATTGACACTGCCATCAAAACCGACATCACCTATAGTATCCCGGCCGGCAGATATATGAGGATTGGATATATATTCCAGTCCTGAGACACCCACTACCCTATCTACAGCACCTATCGCATCAAGCATCGCTATATCTGTAGAAGACATGGCCACGATACGCCGCGCATCACCGTCTATCACGCAACCATCGAAACCATCAGGAGCTATCTCTCCGTCTCTCGAGATAAATAGTTTTGTCACCACACTATCCGCACCCTGCCACGGATTGAACACGTTGATGATGCTGCTTCTATGGCTTTTATTTCCCATAATCACAAATCCTCCTGCCTCAGAAGGGGCATAGATCGTGTCATTGAAATCGGACAAGTATGACGTCGCCGCTGAATGTCCGCATGAAACAATTGCGGTAGCAGCACAGCCCAATACCACAAGTCCGGCAATAAGTTTTTTAATATACAGCATCTGTGGTTCTCTTGTTTTTGAATTTCGGGGTTATCCCTATAAACAGTTCAAAATTCACTCCCGGCATAGGACGTGACAATACCGAAAGGTAGTCTTCGTTGAAAATATTATTCACCGCAAGTTTGACGGAAAGATCAAGCGGCCTGAATTCCAATAATTTCTCAAGCGATACATTGCTCATAAAATAAGCCGGCAAATGCCCGGTGAGCGTATAATCATTGCTTGACATAGTATAACGCTTCGAATAGAAGCACCATTTATACATGAACGCCCATTTGCGCCAAGTCAGGCGTCCGACCACTGATGCAGAATGTTTAGGGACATATGGCAACTGCTTACCCACCGACTTATCTGCCGGCGACACCGGATCACCTTGATTTACCGATGGTGTCCAAGAATAAGAACCGTCAAGGTCGAGCCTCCATCCATGAGTAAGATCAGCTGCCATCGCAGCTTTCAACTCCACACCATAGGCATGTACTCGCGATATATTCCGAGGCGAGAAAAAGCCCTTTGTTGTCGGTAGCCATATTATCCAGTCGTCTATTCTGGAGTCAAACCATGTGGCATTGCCGCTGAACCTTACCGCAGACGACACTCCGGCGTCAAAACTGATGCCGGCATCGTAGCTGAATCCGCTCTCGCATGCCAGATCCGGATTTCCTCCGGGTAGAAAATATTTATCGTTTAGCGAAGGGAACTTATAATTTCTTGACACCGAAGCCCGCAACATCACATTCCCTGCCCGTGAGATCAATCCGTCGACAAAGAATGCCGGAATCACCGGAGCCCATTTATCACCGGCCATATCCTGCCTAAGCACCAGCGACATGCCCAAGCGGTCCACCGGTTGCCATTTTGCCGAAGCATAGCCTGAAAGCTCAATCCGCCCCTTATCATAGCCATATATCACAGATCCGTCGTCAGCAGTAATTTTGTTCTTATCCTCACTGCGCACAAAGTGCTGATGTGCCGATACCCCTGCTGTAAAATACCATTTCTCGACCGGATTGAACTCCACATCTCCCTGTGCATAAAATGTATTCACTCTGCTGCGCGAACGGACCATATCAGCCCAATTACCATCCGACACCTCTCTACGGTAGTCATAATTCATATTGGTATGAACATATCCGGCTTTCACGGCTGTGCGCCAAAGCGATCTGCTGTGATTCCAGGAGAATACAGCTCTCAGAGTATTCTCAAGCTGACGATTCTCGAATTCACGTTCATCGCCATAATCAGTACTTATCAGCGGCAACTCTCGATTCGAATACGTATACCATACATTTAATCCGAGACGATCGCCACGGAGGTTATTGTAGTACACTTCCTGAAGAATATTGAAATCCTTGAACGCACCGCTACGGTTACGTTCCACCGGGTGATAACGTCCCACAATATTATGATTGTCATCATAGATATTGATCATCTTGTCGTGATTGACATATTTATAGTCGTTGGGCGAAGATGAATATACAATGCGTGTGGATGTCGACCAATTTTCATTGGCATACGTCAGTCGGGCAAACTCATCGAAAGTACTGAACGATCCTATTCCCTGTATGTATTGCGCAGATAAGCCTTCTGGAATTGCAGAGGAAGATGTGGATAGCCTCACAAGCCCTCCGAGTCCTCCACCGGCATCATTCACTGATGATGTGCCGTGAAGCAATGAAGCCTGGTCTATGAAGTAGGCCGGTATCGTTGAGAAATCAGTTGTCCCCATCATAGGGTTGTTGATGTGCATACCGTTCCATGTCACCTGTGTGTGTCCCGGCGATGTGCCTCGGAACGCCACAGTCGACAGCGTGGCCCGCCCGTAGCTCTTGACAAACACAGACGAATTGAAAGCCAGAACATCTGCCATAGACAAGGCAATATTTTCCTTCAGCGCCAGAGAGTCGAATGCAGTCTTCTGTATGCCTATTTCTTTCATCGGACGCTTTGCCGTGACCTCAAGCGTACGCATGTTGTGTATTTTCTGTGCCAACGCCTGATGTCCGGATGCAATAGCGGCAACCGACACAGAAAGCAATATAAGTCTTAATTTATCTGTACCCATAACTCTAATATGTCATCAGCGCCAGCAAAACGCACCGGGAGATATTCCGGCATAAAATTCGTCTATAAGATCTCCATCCTGGCTATATCTGTATACTATGCCCTGCTGCCGGTAATCAATAGCATCGGCTACGTAAATATCACCATTTGCCGGACTGACGGTGAGTCCGTAATATATGGTTCCCTGCGATTTTATGACCGGCCGTACAGGAAGTCTGTTTGAATCCACAGACATCTTCCATACATCTCCATTGAGCCAATAGATAGTGTTGCCCTCACGGTCGATATTCAGTTCCGACACCATGTCGCCAAGCCTGAACTTGAACTGTCTTTCTACTGTGAACGATTCAGCATCTATCCTGAACAAAGAGGGGGCTTCGTAGCCGAATGGATTGCCTTCATAACCACCATCACAAACAGTCCACAATTTGCCATTGCAGTCAATGGCCAGCGAAGTAGGTTGCACGCCCACCGTCAGTTCATCAACTACAGTATCTGTCTCTGTATCTATCTTTATAATTCTGTTCTGAAAGCTCCACAGGTTACAGAACACGTATTTGCCAAACTGAACCATCTGCTCGGTAGAACCGGATTCCGGCGACATTCCCGGAATGGTTATATACCCCGTAACCTGATAGGTTGACGGATCAAAGATAATTATCTGATTGCTCCACAACTGCGTGATATAGGCCTTACGATCATTTACAAAGTGTATGAACCTCGGCGATGGCAGATTTTCTATACGTCCGACCTCACGAAAGGTATTAATATCTATGGCAAAGACGACTTTACTATTATTGACAGCTATCCAGCCACGGTCGCCATATATGGACATAGACTGCGCCACATCGCCGAGCTTGAAGCCGTTGGCACGTGCAAACACCTCATTTTCCACCGTTTCCGACTCCGGATTATAGTAAGTAAGAGACGAGTTACTATATTGGAAGTTTCCTTCATTTACTATAAACAATCCCTCACCAGATACCTCGAAATCCTCACTTTCTCCATAATCCCACTCCATGCATCCGGAGAAAATAAATCCGGATGCAGCTATAATAGTCAGAAGCGTACACAATCTGCCAATCGTTTTCATCTGTCAAGCATATTAAAATCATATATACCCAATACCTCCGTCGACAACTCACCGAGATTTCCCGACTTTGTCTGCACAGCAACCTGTATCTTGACAAAGTCTATATATTCAAGTTCTACCGACGAGCCATCAGGCTGCATTGCATTTGATATTTTGAAACCGGTACACTGTCCCTCAAGTCCATCTACTGAATCAGAGCCTACATTATCGGCATAGCCCCAGGCATACGGCGGATTTTGCCATAATCCGGATGTGCTATCAAAATAGTTCCGTGATGCAAGCCGTGTGCCATAGAGGGTATATGCGTCTTCCTCGATCCACTGCGGATAGTAGTAAGCCTGTGAATGAAAAGCTCTTATATAATCCACAGTACCTTCATTCCCGAGATTATCGGTCCACTGCACACTCATGCCCGGGGCTGCCGGGCGATAATAAGTGACAGCATAATCGCGTACAGTATTCTCCGAATCATCTTCCGATCCTCGTAGCTGATACCATTGGTCGTCAGGCAGACCATTGCCGTTCACATCCTGCATCACCCATACTATGCCGGGTTCATTGCTGCATTGTATACCGTTATTCATATCGAAAGAGTTACCTCTTACGACAAAATCATATTCTGCACCGGAAGCCGCCACACTATGATCAAATCCCACAACCACATATCCGCCGAATGCACCGAGACTTATATCTTCTCCTCGCGAAAGACGTTTCTCGGCCCATGCCACGGCATCTGCATGAGAAGATTCCGAGCCTGCCATCACACTTTGGTTGATGAACTGTCCCGGAGCAGGAATCCATTCATAAATCTTGTCGAATGAAGACAATGATGTGGCTGAATGCGGCCGACGCCGGCTTTCCTCCGTAGCATCGACACACACAACCTCAACCTCAGCGACAGCAGCGGCCGAGGTTCTTGAAATGCCAGTAGTCAAACGTGAGCATGCACGCGACGCAGACCTGAGGTCTGTCTCCTCGGCAGTAACACTTATACGGTAACGTCCCGGCTGCGACGGTGTGAAACAGAACATTCCATCCTTGCAGTCCACATCTTTACCATCCACTCTCCAGGAGTAGACAGGATTCTTGAAATCAGACAGTACCGGACGAAGATATACCGTACGGCCGGGGAATGTATACCTCGTGAGATTATTATATGAATATGACACCGGCATAAACCGTATGGAATAAGGCAGGGTGTCCACCACCTCCAGATCAAAGTCAAGCGTAGCCTCTCCGTCCGAATTGCTCGCTACAATGACAATATGGTGGACTCCGAGGATAGTACTGTTGAACGTAAAAGTTTTTTCATCGCATACCTCAACTCCATCTACCGACCATGTCACCGAGAAATCCGGAAGATCTGAATGCTGAATGTCCGGGATAAAGGTGTAATCCGCTCCTGATAACAACTGCAAACCGGAATCAGGAAGACGCAACGAGATCACAGGAGGAGTCAGTTCAAGTATATCGACCCGGAGTTCTTCAACCGTTGCTCCATAATCATTTTCCGCCGTCAGAGTAATGTATACCTCTCCTATTTCATTCCACGAGCATGTAAACTGCGGACCTCTTGCCACTATATCACCGTCGATAGACCAGTATATATCGCCGTCGTCACAGTTGGCGAATTCCGGTGATATTGTCAATTCCTGTCCTACCTTCACGGTATATACACCATACTCGTTTTCAAGAACTACCACAGGAACTGCACCACCGGCTGAGATTACATCATCCTTATTACAGGATAAAAGTATTGCAGGCAGTATAAAGAGGATTAATTTAAGGTAATGTGCTATTAAAATATTTCCGCGCATGCGCATCTCTATTAATGTAAAGACCCGGAAACTGCCATGACAGCCGGCTACGAAATGCGCAGAAAGAAACATTTTGCATGTTTCAAATCTTGCCCATAATCCCGCAGGCAATCAGTATGACAGGTGTTAGCAGGGCATTCTGACTTATCGCAACACAGACATCAGCCTGATACACGACTTACAGCAGCGGGTACTGTCCGGGATTCTCACCCGGTTCCCCCCACAGTGTAGCTTACCGGATTTTTAGGCCACACAGGCGCAAATATACGCCATAATAAACAAAAAAGCCACCGGAAATTTAATCACCGGTGACTCAAAATTCGTCGGGGTGGCGAGATTCGAACTCGCGACCCCCTGCTCCCAAAGCAGGTGCGCTAACCGGACTGCGCTACGCCCCGAAACGCAAAACCATTTCTGCTTTTGCGCTGCAAAGATACAAACTTTTTTTGAAATACCAAAAGTTAAGAAAACTTACAACGCAGAATATACGTTAAAATACTAAATTTAGAAAATCTGTCCGCGAATAAATAATTTTGCATTGATAAATGCGGCAAATGGCTTATCTTTGCAACAACAAGAGAAGGCTTCCGGCCCACAATACCAGACTTCGATAATAAAGACATGAATATGCACCGTTTCCCTTGCTTCAGCAAGCTCAGAACCATTGCTGTCGGCCTGTTAATAACAGCTGCTCCGGCAATCTTTGCCTCCGGACATGAAAAGATATTTGCCCTATCAGGCGGTTTCAACACTAAAAACACGTCCGGCGTGGCAGGTGTGCATTTCACATACGGACTTAATTCATTCTTGCGTATATCACCAAGCGCATCTTATATATTCAAGCATGACGGCATAGACGCGTTCACAATAAACGCCGACTGTCAATTCGCTTTCCGCACTTCGCAATCAATCACTATATATCCACTTGCAGGTATAGGATATTGGTCATGGAACGTTTCATCCGCCTCTACCGACATATTGCCATTGGACGCAGGCCCGGATACAGACGATGTAAACAGCAGATCGACACGCTATAGCATCAACATGGGAGGCGGAGTGCAATGGATGGCAACCGAGACGCTTGCCCTGACATTGGAAGGAAAATATGCGCTTATGAAACATTCTCCAACTGCGATATTCAGCATTTCGATAGGATACAGATTTTAGACAGATGAGTATTACAATTTTAGGTATAGAATCCTCGTGCGACGACACATCTGCGGCAGTGATCCGTGATGGTCTGTTGCTGTCAAATGTCATAGCATCACAGAAAGTGCATGAGGAATTCGGTGGAGTAGTGCCCGAACTTGCTTCGCGCGCCCACCAGCAGAATATAGTCCCCGTGGTGGACACGGCAATAAAACGCGCCGGTATAGATAAATCCGAACTTGACGCCATAGCATTCACCCGCGGACCCGGGTTGCTTGGATCTTTGCTTGTAGGAACATCCTTTGCAAAAGGAATGTCGCTGGGACTCCGGATACCGATGGTAGACGTAAATCATCTTCACGGCCATGTGCTGTCGCATTTCATACGCAAAGATGCGGCAGACAAAGTACCTGAATATCCATTCCTCTGTCTTCTGATCTCCGGAGGCAACTCACAGCTTATTCTTGTGCGGGATTTCAATGACATGGAGGTCTTAGGACAGACTATTGACGACGCAGCCGGTGAAGCATTCGACAAGTGCGCCAAAGTGATGGGTCTACCCTATCCCGGAGGTCCGCATATCGACAGACTTGCCGCCGAGGGAAATGCCGAGAAATTCAAATTCGCAAAACCACATATCGCAGGTCTCGACTATAGCTTCAGCGGTCTCAAGACCAGTTTTCTATACACATTGCGCGACGCTCTGCGCAATGACCCTGAATTCATAGAAAACAACCGCGCTGATCTTGCGGCATCCCTACAGAAAACCATAATCGACATTCTGCTTGATAAACTGCATAAGGCTGTAAAAGCCACAGGCGTGAAGACTGTCGCTATTGGTGGAGGAGTATCGGCAAATTCAGGAGTACGCAAGGCTGTGGCAGACTATTGCGAACGCCATAACCTCACGGCATTCATTCCTGAGCGAAGCTTTACCACCGACAATGCGGCAATGGTAGCTATCGCCGGATATTATAAATATCTTTCCAAAGACTTCTGCCCCTACGACGCCGCACCTTTCGCAAGGGTAACAGTATAAATATTACATAATGGATCTTTCTATAATTGTAATCGGGGATGAACTTCTGCTTGGCCAGGTAGCTGATACCAATTCCGGTTTTATAGCCCGGAGTGTAGCTCCGCTGGGATGGAAAGTAGTTTCAGTAAGAACCATCGCTGATGATGCCGAGGATATATACAACGCCGTGGATGAAGCGATGAAAACATCCGACGCTGTAATCACCACAGGTGGTCTCGGCCCTACAAAGGACGACATAACCAAGACAACGCTGTGCAGATACTTCAACTGCGGAACGCATTTCGACAAGGAGGTAGAGAAGAATATATACTCCATTTTCGAAAAGCGCGGATTGAAGATGAACGATCTTACCCGCAATCAGGCCATAGTGCCGGACGCGTGCAAAGTAATCCAGAACAGATTCGGGACAGCACCGATAATGTGGTTCGACAAACATACAGGCTGCAAGGACACAGTTCTTGTCTCCATGCCCGGTGTTCCATTCGAGACCGAAGGCATGCTGCCGGAAGTGATCGGGGCGCTTATGGATAAATTCAACCCGGATATAGTGATGCGTCACGAGTCATTTATTGTGACCGACATCACAGAAAGCGATCTCGCTGCCAGACTTGACTGCTTCGAGACACACCTTCCCGATTGCCTGCACCTTGCTTATCTGCCCTCGCCGGGATACATACGCCTGCGTCTTGACGGAATATCCGCCGCAACAGATGAAGCAGAACTGCAACAAATATTCGCCGATACCTGCCTGCAACTTGCATCAGAACTATCGGACAACCTTCTCTACACAGGTGATTCCGCACCTGACCGCATTGTACTTGAACTTGCCACCAGTGCCGGACTTAGGATCGCAACAGCCGAAAGCTGCACAGGAGGCACAATTGCCTCAAGACTTACAGCCACTCCCGGTGCGTCGGAGTGCTTCAACGGTGGCGTTGTCAGCTACAGCAACGCAATGAAGATCGATACTCTCGGAGTCCGTGGAGAAGACATAGAGCAATTCGGAGCCGTAAGCCGTGAGGTTGTAGAACAGATGTCGGCAGGCATACAGAAAGTTTCTGATGCAGAATGCGCGATAGCAACATCCGGAATAGCCGGTCCCGGTGGAGGCAGTGAGGAAAAACCGGTAGGTACTGTATGGATAGCCGTAAGAGTTGCCGACAGACTTGAATCCAAATGCTACAGATTTCCCGGCAACCGCTCAAGGGTTGTCGACCGGGCATCCACTACAGCTCTGATCATGCTTGCAAAGATGCTGAAAGACCTGCAGTAATAAATCTAATTATTGAAGTTATAATTGACGCGGCCGAAATGGATATCCATCTCGGCCGCGTAGTCATTATATCTGTAGAAGAACTTACCAGATTATTACACGTTCTTCCTCAGGACGGAACATCTTGTCGCCTTCCTTGACATCGAATGCATTATAGAACGGCTGCAAGTTGCGCAGTTGTGCGTTTACTCTCCAACGTCCCAGGGAATGAGGATCGCTTTTCGTACGCGAAAGGATCTCAGCCTCACGTATATTTCCGGCCCACACATCTGCATAGGAGATATAGAAACGCTGATCAGGAGTAAATCCGTCAATATCCTTCATTTCCTTGCCCTGCATGGCATTGTGATATGCTGTGTAAGCTACACGCAGACCTCCCTGATCGGCAATATTCTCACCAAGGGTAAAGCGGCCATTGGCATGTGTACCGTCAGAAGCAACTACGATGCTGTCGAACTGGGCAGCAAGCGCGTCGGACAACTTCGTGAACTTCTCAGCATCCTCGTCGGTCCACCAGTTTGCGAAATTACCATCCTTATCGAACTGACGACCCTGATCATCAAAACCGTGAGTCATCTCGTGGCCGATAACAACTCCGATAGCGCCATAGTTTTCAGCTTCATCTGCATCAGGGTTGAAATAAGGAGCCTGCAGGATACCTGCCGGGAAGCATATCTCATTGGTCAGAGGATTGTAATATGCGTTCACGGTTTGGGGAGACATGAGCCAGCGCTCACGGTCTACCGGCTTGCCGAAATCAGCAAGATTATAATCATTATTGAAAGTTATGGCATGCTGAATATTTTCCCAATAGCTCTTGGTCGGATCTACAGCAAGACCGCTATAGTCACGCCATGTATCAGGATAACCGATCTTAACCTTAAAGGTGGAGAGCTTCTGCAGAGCCTTGATCTTTGTCTCGGCACTCATCCACGGAAGCTGGGTGATATGCTGAGCAAGAGCCACACGAAGGTTGTTGACGAGATCAAGCATCTTTGCCTTTGATGTAGCGGGGAAGTATTTCTCCACATAAAGCTGTCCCACAGCCTCTCCGAGAAGTCCGTTAGGCACGCCGACAGCACGCTTCCAGCGGGGCTGCTGCTGCTGCACACCGGATAGCACTTTCGACAGTTCGAAATTAGCCTTAATAAATTTGTCGCTCAGATAAGGAGCGGCGGAAGACAGATAACCGGCTACCACATAGTCGCGGATAGCCTGTTCGTCGGCATTGGCAAGAATGCTGTCTACTGCAGCGAGCGACTTTGGCTGACCTACAATAAGTGTCTCGACACCATTGACGCCCTGTTTGTTGAAGTAGCGTGCGAAGTCCACATGAGGATATTTCTCTGCAAGTTCAGAAATTGACATCGGATTGTAGCTCGCAGCCGGATTGCGCAACTCCTCGCGCGACATAGCGGCCTTGGCAAGTGCGGTCTCAATCTCCATAACGTTCTTCACCAGGCGCTTCTGATCCTTTGCGCTATATCCGGCCAAGGAGCTTATCGTCTTGAGATATTTCTCATAGGCGGCACGTACTTCCTTTTCACGTGCTGAATTCTCAAGATAATAATCACGGTCGCCAAGTCCGAGTCCGCCCTGTCCCCAGTACATTGCGTTGACTTCGGAATTCATCATATCAGCCTCAACACCTGTACCGAAGAATGCATCTACCCCGGGCATTACTGCTATCAGATCAATTATTTCCTCACGTGGTGTGGCATTGATTCTGGCAATATCTGCCTTCACCGGAGCTGCACCATCGCGATTCAGCCTGATGCTGTCCATGCCGAGAGCATATAGATCGGCGATCTTCTGGGCATTGGTTCCATACTCTGCATTCTGGCTGCCAAGATTCATGATAAGATCACGAACCTGCGAGCGGTTGAGTTCACCAAGCTGATCGAATGTACCGAATCGCGAATACTCGGGCTTGAGTGGGTTAGCTTTCATCCATCCGCCACAAGCATAGTCATAGAAATCGTCCTGAGGACGTACCGATGTGTCGAGGTTAGCCCTGTCGACACCACGCGGAGTACTTGCCGGAGCAGTGGCCGAAATTGAATCAAACGATCCAAAAGCAGAGACCAATGCAACTGAAACAAGCATGCTTTTGATACTTTTCATTTGTTAGTTGATGTATATGTGAGTAAAAAAGTTATTATTTCAGATAATATAATGAAGTCTGACACATACGCTCTTATAACTTCTTGTCGCAATTTCTAAGAGCCTGTCCTTCTCGTCAATTATTCAACGATTCATAGTCCATCGAGGCAAGTTCCCAGATGCTCATGGCATTCTCGAGATTTTTCATCGTAGACTGATGCAACGCAAGCGTCTCCGCATCAGAAGCACCGTCCGCTATACGCTGTTCAATAGCTGCAATTTCACTCTCCAAAGCAGATATATCCGCCTCTGCCTCCTCGACTTTTTTCTTTGCCCTTCTGATGGCTTTCTCGCGCTCACGCTGTTCGGCATAAGATAGCTTCGGCTTGCTTTTATCCGCTTCGGCCACCTGCGGTTTCTCCTCTTTAGGCTCGCGCTTTTCAGCCACCGGCCGCAATTCCAGCTCGCCAAGCGAGGCTATGCGCTTCTTCTCGAGGAATTCATATATTCCGCCAATACATTCCCGGACCTTGCCACCTCCAAACTCGTATACTTTTTCAACAAGTCCGTCGAGGAAATCACGGTCATGACTCACTATTATGACTGTGCCGTCGAAATGCTTAATGGCCTGTTTGAGTACTTCTTTCGAGGGGATATCCAGATGGTTGGTAGGCTCGTCCAGTATAAGCAGATTCACAGGTTCAAGTAGCAATCTTATCATGGCAAGACGTGTTTTCTCACCTCCGGATAATACTTTCACTTTCTTTTCCGATGCCTCACCTCCAAACATGAATGCTCCGAGGATGTCACGGATACGCGTGCGTATATCGCCAACTGCCACGCGGTCGATAGTGTCGAAAACCGAGATCTCGCCATCAAGCAGCTGGGCCTGATTCTGAGCGAAATATCCGATCTTCACATTATGTCCGATCTTCAGCATACCTGTGAAATCTATCTCATTCATAATACATTTCACAAGTGTGGACTTTCCTTCGCCATTCTTACCGACAAACGCCACTTTCTCGCCTCGCCTGATCGTAAATGTGGCATTATCAAAAACCTGATGATCGCCATACGCCTTGCCTACATTATCGGCAATTACAGGAAAGTCCCCTGAACGTGGAGCCGGTGGAAACCGCAAGTTCAGATGGCTGCGGTCTACCTCATCTACCTCAATGCGTTCTATCTTGGCGAGTTGCTTCATCCGGCTCTGCACCTGCACAGCCTTTGTAGCTTTATAGCGGAAACGCTCTATGAACTGCTCAGTGTCGGCGATCTGTTTCTGCTGATTCGCGTAAGCCCTTTGCTGCTGCTCTATTCTTTCACGGCGCAACTCAAGAAAATGACTGTAATTCACAGCATAATCATATATGTGTCCCAGCGAAATCTCGATGGTCCGTCGGGTTACATTATCCACAAACGCTTTGTCGTGAGACACAAGCACTACTGCCTGAGCCTTTGTAGTAAGAAACTGTTCAAGCCACTGGATTGATTCTATATCCAGATGATTGGTAGGTTCGTCGAGCAACAGAACGGCAGGACGCGCAAGAAGAATCTTAGCCAGTTCTACACGCATGCGCCATCCTCCACTGAATTCGGATGTAGGACGCGCGAAGTCACTGCGCTTGAATCCAAGACCTATGAGCGTGCGTTCCATCTCAGCCTCACGGTCAGAAGCGTTTTCCATCACAAGCCTGTCGCTGAGGGCAGTCATACTTTCTATAAGATCGGCATAAGAGCGCGACTCATAGTCCGTCCGCTCGGCAAGTTCGGCTGTCATACGGTCGAGCGTTGCCTGCATCTCGTCAATATGGCTGAAAGCCTTGCGCGTCTCCTCGGCCAGAGTAAGCGTATCGCTCAACTGCATCTGCTGCGGTAAGTAGCCGACAGTCACATCTGCAGAACGGGACACATTGCCGGACGTAGGCTGCTGCAGACCGGCCATGATTTTCATCAAGGTGGACTTTCCCGCGCCATTCTTTCCTACAAGGGCAATACGATCGCGCCGGTTGACAACGAAACTGATGGAATCAAGCAACCGCTTGGCAGAGAATTCAACGGTAATATCGTTTACTGATAGCATATTTCAAAGTCTGCGAAAGCCTTGTGTCTTGGACTGGACACAAGGCTTCCGCAATTAATGGTATGAAATGAGATCTGATTACTTATATTCGTCCCAGCTCTTGATCTCTATATCGTCCAGCGTCAGATTAGTAAATGCATCAATAAATGCGGAAGCAAGACGCGCATTGGTGAGCAACGGGATATTCAGGTCAATAGCCGCACGGCGTATCTTATATCCATTACTGAGTTCTGCGGATGTAAGATTCTTCGGGATATTGAGCACAAGGTCTATTTCATGCCTGTGCAGGAGATCGAGAGCCTGCGGCTGCATATCTGACTGGCTTGGCCAATATACCTTTATCGCAGGTATTCCATTGTCGTTCAGGAACTGATGCGTTCCAGCCGTGGCATAAATACGGAATCCCTTGTTGTGAAGTCTATGGGCCGCCTCAAGCATCGATGCTTTCTGCTTGGGTGTTCCGGTTGAGAGCAATACGGCTTTCTCAGGTATACGCAGACCAACAGCAAGCATCGACTTCAACACAGCCTCGGAGGTATCATCACCAATGCATCCGACCTCTCCCGTGGAGGACATGTCGACTCCAAGTACAGGGTCTGCGCCCTGAAGACGGGAGAAAGAGAATTGTGATGCCTTGATGCCCACATAATCGAGATCGAAAGCACTCTTTGCCGGCTTTTCGACAGGTATTCCAAGCATAACCTTGGTAGCGAGATCAATGAAATTGATCTTCAGCACCTTGGACACGAAGGGGAAGCTTCGCGACGCGCGCAGGTTACACTCTATCACCTTTATATCATTGTTCTTGGCAAGGAACTGTATGTTGAACGGACCGGAGATGTCGAGCGCTTTGGCTATAGCTGAAGACACCTTTTTAATCCGTCGCATTGTCTCTACATAGAGTTTCTGAGGTGGGAATTGTATGGTTGCGTCGCCTGAGTGTACACCGGCAAACTCGATATGCTCTGATATGGCGTAGACTTTTATCTCTCCATTCTGAGCCACGGCATCCATCTCAATCTCCTTGGCGTTCTGAATAAACTCGCTGACTACAACGGGATGCTGTTTCGAGACATTGGCTGCAAGCTGGAGGAAGCGGTCAAGCTCCTCATAATTGGAGCAAACATTCATCGCTGCTCCTGAAAGCACATAGCTCGGACGCACCAGAACGGGGAATCCAACCTCGTCGATGAATGAATGTATATCGTCAAAACTTGTAAGCTCACGCCAGCGCGGTTGGTCAATGCCAAGACGGTCGAGCATCTCAGAGAATTTATGACGGTCTTCAGCATTGTCGATACTTTTTGCAGAAGTGCCGAGGATATTCACGTCCTGCTTGTCGAGACGCATGGCAAGATTATTGGGAATCTGACCACCTACTGACAGTATTACGCCATGAGGCTGCTCCAGATCCAGAATATCCATGACACGCTCGTATGTCAGTTCATCGAAATACAGACGGTCGCACATATCATAATCCGTAGACACTGTCTCGGGATTATAATTGATCATCACCGAACGCCAGCCTTCTTTTTTAACAGTAAGCAGAGCATTCACCGAACACCAGTCGAACTCAACGGAACTGCCTATGCGATATGCTCCTGAACCAAGTACAACAATCGAACGGTGGTCGTGGAGATAATCCACATCGTTTGTACTTCCGTTGTAGGTCAGATACAGATAGTTGGTACGCGCAGGGTATTCAGCAGCAAGCGTATCAATCTGCTTGACTACAGGAACTACTCCCATAGCCTTGCGTATTTCACGCACTTTCTGATTGGCAGCCTCTGCATCGGTCATATCCTGTTTCAATACCGAGCGGGCAATCTGGAAATCGGAGAATCCCTGACTTTTGGCCTGTCTCATAAGCTCAACCGGCAGCGACTCGACTGTAGAATATGCCGAAAGCTCATGCGAAGTATTAATGATGTTCTGCAGTTTGAACAAGAACCATCTGTCGATTTTGGTGAGCTCATGAATGCGATCCACAGTATAGCCATTCTCCATAGCTTTGGCAATCACGAATATGCGTTTGTCCGTAGGCTCCATAAGCGCCTTGTCGAGATCCTGGATATTAAGCTCATGATTACCGACAAATCCGTGCATGCCCTGCCCTATCATGCGAAGGCCTTTCTGAATCACTTCCTCAAAGGTACGGCCGACAGACATGACTTCGCCGACTGACTTCATGGATGATCCGATCTCCCTGCGCACACCGTGGAACTTGCCAAGATCCCATCTTGGAATCTTGCACACGATATAGTCAAGAGCCGGCTCAAAGAATGCAGAAGTATCTTTTGTGACTGAATTTTTCAGTTCAAACAGACCGTAACCCAAACCGAGCTTGGCGGCTACAAATGCCAACGGATAGCCTGTAGCTTTTGAAGCAAGCGCGGAAGAACGGCTCAGACGTGCATTCACTTCTATCACACGATAGTCCATAGAATCAGGATCGTAGGCATACTGCACATTGCATTCTCCTACAATTCCGATATGACGTATGATCTTGATCGCAAGCTGACGCAGATAGTGATAGTCATCGTTGGTGAGGGTCTGCGAAGGAGCTACCACAATACTCTCGCCGGTATGGATGCCAAGCGGGTCGAAGTTCTCCATATTGCAGACCGTGATGCAGTTGTCGTAGCTATCGCGCACCACTTCATATTCCACTTCTTTCCATCCTTTCAGCGATTTCTCGACAAGCACCTGGGGAGAGAACGAGAGAGCTTTCTCGACAAGCGATTTCAGTTCATCATCGTTGTCGCAGAATCCGCTGCCGAGACCTCCGAGGGCGTATGCAGCACGCACAATCACAGGATATCCAAGGGCATTGGCCACACGCAGAGCCTCCTCTGTGTTGTTGACAGCCTCGCTCTTTATAGTCTTTATATCTATCTGATCAAGCTTTTTAACAAACAGTTCGCGGTCTTCGGTATCCACGATGGCCTGCACCGGTGTGCCGAGCACCTTTACCGAATACTTTTCGAGCACGCCGCTTTCATATAGCTCGACTCCGCAATTCAGAGCAGTCTGTCCGCCGAACGCGAGCAAGATGCCATCAGGGCGTTCTTTCTCTATAACCTTCTCTACGAAGTAAGGCGTCACCGGCAAGAAATATATCTTGTCAGCAAAGCCGTCCGAAGTCTGCACTGTGGCGATATTAGGATTTATCAGCACTGTATGTATGCCCTCTTCCTTCATCGCTTTCAAGGCCTGAGATCCTGAATAGTCAAACTCACCGGCCTCACCTATCTTGAGTGCGCCACTGCCCAGCAGCAACACTTTCTTTATGCTTTTATCTATCATGTGCGGTAGATGATTATATTTTACAGCAATGCTATGAATTCATCGAAAAGGAATTCTGTGTCGCGCGGACCACTTGATGCCTCTGGATGGAACTGGGCTGAGAAGAAAGGCTTGCTCTTATGGCGTATGCCTTCGTTCGTACCGTCGTTCATATTTATAAACAGAGGTTCCCAACCTTCGGGCAAGGTCTCGTTGTCGACAACAAATCCATGATTCTGTGATGTGACGAAACATGTGTCAGTGCCGACCCTTCTCACGGGCTGGTTATGACTGCGATGTCCGTATTTAAGCTTGCGGATGCTCGCACCGGCCGCCTTGCTCAGCAATTGATTACCCATGCATATACCGAATATGGGCTTGTCTTTTTCAAAAGCCTTGCGCAAGTTCTCGACGGTGACGTCTACCATATCAGGGTTGCCGGGGCCATTTGAGATGAACAGTCCATCGTAATCGATGGTATTGAAATCATAATCCCACGGAACTCTTACTACCTTAACTCCTCTTGATGTGAGACAACGGATGATATTATGCTTCACTCCGCAGTCGACCAACACCACTGTTTTCTCGCCATCGCCATGAACCTCGACTTCCTTGCATGAAGCTTTCTGCACGAGGTTCTCCTTGTTAGGGTCATAGAAATCCACCTCCGGTGTTCCTTCTATTAAAATTTTACCAAGCATAGATCCCTTATCACGGAGATGCTTGGTGAGCGCACGGGTGTCAATACCATAGATACCCGGTATTTTTTCTTCTTCCAACCACTGAGAGAGCGAACGGTCTGCCTGCCAGTGGCTATGTTCCCACGAATAATCCTGAGCTATGATGGCCTTGGCATGTATGTGATCACTCTCGTAGTATGCACTCACGCCTTGTTTTTCCCCGCGCGGGGGCACTCCGTAATTACCAAGGATAGGATAAGTTGTCACCAGAATCTGCCCTTCGTATGAGGGGTCTGTCAGGCTTTCGGGATATCCGGTCATTGCCGTGTTAAACACCACTTCACCTGCAGTGGATACCGGATAACCCATAGATTTACCCTCGAAAGTAGTACCGTCTTCAAGCACAAGAACGGCGCGGGGGGTCTGTCGCATAGCTGTTTTGATTAAGTTTAATACAATTTGCACTATGTGGCCTCATTGCAAGATTCCTCATAACCTTGCAGAAAACCATACAAAGTTAATAATAATCTTCCACCCAGCCTAATAAATTTATGCCACGCCACAGCAAATAAGGGGACAACATGCTAATTATCAAGCATATCATCCCCTAAATATTTTTCTAAGGAAATTTATAACTATCTCTCCAAAGAGAAGCCTCTGCGCATGAGCGCATCAAGCATCGTATAATCCATAGCCTCGCTGTAATAACCTATTATATTATCTATCCAGGCATGGACCTTGGCCTGTCCGGAGCGGTTCGCGGTATATTCTTCGATAAGTTTATCATATTCAAGCACCTCGCCGGCAATATTGTCGCGTCTGTATTCATTTCCATGAATAAGCAGCGAGCGACTCATCTTAGGCTTCAGATCGGGCATCTCACGCGGAACTCCAATGGCAAGTCCGCAGACCACGAAAACCTCGTCAGGCAATCCTAAAATTCCGGAAATCTCTGTTGGAGCCGCCGTACGCGCATATCCAATCGGACATGTTCCCAACCCCATTGACTCTGCCGCGACGATAGCGCTCATCATAGCCAGCGCGGCATCTACAACACCGACAATAAGTCCGTCCGCAGTATTGTTGAATCCGGGCCAACTGATTCCTTTTGCCTCAGCTGCCTTGTGAATGCGGTAGTAGTCGGCACAGAAAACCATAAAGTGACTGCATGTCTTGATCTGTTTTTGACCGGTAAGCTCATACAATCGCTCTTTCACCTCTTGATCCGAGACATCTATCACTGTGAATTGCTGTCCGTTATAACTCGTAGGCGTATTCTCTATGGCATCGTATATCAAATCAAGCTGATTCTCGGTCAACTGTTCCCGTTCGTAACGACGGATGCTTCTACGCTCAAGCAAGGTTTTCCTTACATCTTTCATATAACTGTTGTTTTAGTATCTATGGAGGGAACACAAGTTTTCAAGAAAAGTTCATACCGGCATATATGACAATAATATTATTCAACCCTATATTCCAGAATGGTGCTGTAGCTTTCAGGATTGTTTTCGTTTCTGAGCGAGAGTTTCAGTTTGCCCGGTTTTGCCGAAGGTATGGTCACAACAAGTGAGCCATTTGAATAATCCACGCTGTTCTCCATATACCAGTCATCACCGTTTATAATAGCAAGACGTGTTTCATATCCCGGTTCTACAGCAAAGGTATACCCTGCTCCGGCCCTAAGTACACCATTCCACGGCGCTTTGCGCAGACGGCATTTGTTGGGACCGTAGAATTTTGGCAGTTCTTTAACTCCTCCGGCCTTGACTTCTTTCAGCAGGGCAAATACATCTATTCCATAGTGTTCAATCATATTCCTGTTGAAATTCGGCAATCCTGACAATGCCGGAGACCTGAGCGGATAGCGGGCCTCCAATGCAGCTATATCGGAAGCCGTAGGTTCAGCTACATCATATTCAGCCATGACTGTCCATCCACCGTTCTCATTGAGAACACCTACGTTAAGTGTTCCACCTGCCGATGGCATGAAGCGCACACCTGTAATATCCCCGCTTACCATCCATTCCTTCTCCACACAATCGCCATTCGAGACCACGAAATTCGCGCCCGGCTTGCGTTTTACCACAAATTCATAGTCCTGCCCTACCCTCAGTGTCTTTTCTTTAGGGAAATTTATAGAAACGGCATTCGCATCAATAGATGAAGTATAGAGACGCGGAGTCTGCGGTGCGTCGCCCTTGAGTGCGGAGGCAAGCACTTCGCGCCCATTATAGCCATAACGGGAAAGCGACGGCTCATATCTCGGCATTTCCAAAAATGATTGATAGCTTATTTTCTCAGGCATAAGCTGATACATTTCATTGTCGGGCAGGTGAGAGAATATCATCCACGCCGGATCCACATGAAACCAACTGTCGGTAGGATTGCGCTTGAAGACTCCATCCGATACACCACCCGCACCCCATGTCGGATCTACGAGAATTCCACTGTTTCCGTCTGTGTAGACAAACAACCATGCATGTCCCATATCGGGAATGCTTCCGTCCGCGTCTTTAGTCTTACCTGTCACTATATCCGCACGCAGACCAACTGCTTCAGCGATCCTACAGAAAAGCTCTGAATATCCCTGACATACCCCGCGCCGGTTTTCATAAGTCCCATCGGCGGTGTATATGCTGTAGGTTGTATCATAGCTGATATTCTCAGCGAGCCAGCGGTATATATCATACGCTCGGTCGTAAGCAGTCTTGTCGGTCGAAGTGACAGAATTTGCAAGCCCGCTCCAATCATATTTCGATGGCGACAACGGAGCGCTTTGAGCCGATGCCCCGGCCGAACAGAATAAGACAGATGCCAATATCAGCATCCTGTACATAAAATGATGTTTAGCCATAATATCAGTAGATTCACGAGGTTTTTAAATTCCCCTAAAACTTTTATCCTCAGGGGATGTTAATATTACAAACGATAAAATTGCAATAATTATGAAATCCAAAGTTCTCATCGCATCTGCCATAGCCATTGCTTGCTGCGGGATGTACAACCAAGCATCGGCCCAGCGTTTCAACAACACTACTCCGGGCATACTTTTATCAGGCTCGTGCGACACAAGCGCGCTTCCGAAAACAGCCACCGACTTTCTCGACAAGCACTTCAGGGGTGTAAAGGTAAAGAAGTGCACCCACGACTATGCCGACGCCACCTACAAAGTAAAACTCTCCAACGGTGTGGAAGTTGAGTTCGGCAACGATGGCAAAGTAGTCGAGATAGAAGCTGCGGACAAAGGACGGCTGTCGGAAGCTGTGATCAAGGAAGTAGTGCCTTCCAAGACATATAAATATCTAAAGAGCAACAAAATGATAGCCAACGTCGAGGGCATCGAATATTCCCGGGGGCGTGTTGTCGAAATAGATCTTGCCGTAAAAGGTCCTGACACCGTAGTCTTTGACCTTGATGGAAATTTCCTCGTTATCGAGGACTGATCAATCCACCGGTACTTTCACACAATATTTGCGGTGAGTACCTGTACCGATATTCGGTGCATGGGCATCTTCAGGATAGAAAATCGCTATCTGCCCTACACGCACACGAAAGAGGCTGTGAGCTGAGTCGCCGAACAGTTCGAAATCAGCATCCTCATCGTATGGTTTAAGTACGTTGTGGAGCGTTTCTACCGGGGCCCAGCCCATAGTTTCTTCACGCAACGGCACATGAATATCAAGATAACGACGATGTACCTCAAGGTTGCTATTATCAGCGGGTTGCATTGACGGTTCTTGAGCATTAACGATAATCCCAGTGTCTCCAATCTGCTGAGATCCGGGGACAAAAGGATCTTTATAATGGTTCTCGATCCATACAAGTGCCTGCTTCAGACGCTCGTCAATATTATAATAGCGTGACGCATCCTTTATTTCACAAAGTATCATAAGGCAAAATTTTTATATAAATGGGAATTAATTATTTCACAGACACACTTTCAATATCCACTTCCTGATCATCCTCCATGCCAAGCGGGAGCATACCGCGCTTCATCTGGCGGATACGCTTGGCCCTCCAGCACTTCCGGCACACAGCCACGTATCTGTCATCGCCGCCGATCTCCACCTGAGCGCCTTCTTCCACAAAATCGCCATTGCTGTCTATGCGGGCGTTAATTATGGTCTTGTTGCCACAATTACACGTCGACTTTATCTCGTCTATCGTGTCGGCAATCTCAAACAACCGGCGTGATCCCTCAAATAGATGACTCTGAAAATCGGTACGCAGACCGTAACAGATTATATTTACGCCGAAATCGTCTACAACCCTCGACAGTTGATCTACCTGCTGCGCCGACAGGAACTGAGCCTCATCGACAAGAAACCAATCTATCAGCTCCCCCCTGATCCTAAACAGATCGCAGGCCATAGCATACAGATCCGTCTCATTATATATCCACTTGCACTCACGCTCAATACCGATACGCGAACGGATCACGTTCGACTTATCACGCGTATCGATGACAGGCTTCAGGCACAGATAGCTCATGTGCCGCTCCTCGAAATTATAGGCCGTGGTCAGCAACAGTGCTGTTTTGGCAGAACCCATCGTCCCATAGCGGAAATATAACTTACCTTTTCTGTACATGTCTTGTTTATGGCAATTGTTTTACTACCGCAAATGTACAAATTAATAATCACACTCGAAATAAAAACTTATCTACACCCAAACCCCAATAAAAATTGAATTTGCAAATCTGAAAACTAATGCCTAACTTTGCCGGCGCAACCGGTAGTTGTACCTGTCTGAAACACCGCTCGAATGGTGGAATGGTAGACACGAAGGACTTAAAATCCTTTGGCTATTGCAGCTGTGCGGGTTCGAGTCCCGCTTCGAGCACAAATTATGAAATGTCAGTACTCTACACACGGCACATGTTCAAGGTCGATCTCGTATGACATCGATCCTAAGAGCCATATAGTAGGTTCAATCGTATTTACCGGAGGATGCAACGGCAACCTCAAAGGTATAGCCGCTATGGCCGAAGGTCTACGTGCCGAAGACATTATTCCGCGCCTCAAAGGCATCTGCTGCGGCGTAAAACCCACCTCTTGCCCCGACCAGTTGGCCACAGCGCTCGAAGAATCCCTCGCTCAGTTGAATCAGGGATAAAATTCCACACCAACAGCTTTTTTCTCTTATTAACCACACTGTCGTCATGTTAGACATCCAGGAGATCTACAATGCAGCAGAGGTGCTAAAGGACGTAGCCAGACATACTGAGCTAATCCATGCCCCTAACATCAATCCGCAGGCCGACGTATACATCAAGCCGGAAAATCTTCAACTCACAGGAGCATTCAAGCTTCGCGGAGCATATTACAAAATCTCACAACTTACCGAAGACGAGCGCAAGCATGGTGTGATAGCCTGTTCGGCAGGCAACCACGCGCAAGGTGTAGCTCTGGCAGCCACACGCAACGGTATCAAATCGCTGATCTGCCTCCCTGCCGGCGCGCCAATCTCAAAAATCGAAGCCACAAAGGCTCTTGGCGCAGAAGTATGCCTTGTGCCCGGAGTATACGACGATGCGTACGCAAAAGCTATCGAACTTCAGAAGGAACACGGATACACATTCGTGCATCCGTTCGATGATCCGAAAGTAATAGCCGGACAAGGTACAATCGGACTCGAAATACTTCAGGAAATGCCCGACGTGGAAGCTGTCATCGTGCCGATCGGCGGTGGAGGTCTCATTTCAGGCGTAGCTTTCGCTATCAAGCAACTCAGGCCGGACGTCAAAGTATACGGCGTGCAGTCTTCCGGAGCACCCTCGATGGCAACATCGCTTCAGGAAGGAAAAATACGCCACCTGCACAACGTATCTACGATTGCAGACGGCATCGCCGTAAAAGAGCCCGGCGTAAACACCTTCGACATGTGCAACCGCTATGTAGACGAGGTTGTGGTAGTGAGCGACGACGAGATTGCAGCCGCAATACTCACTCTGCTCGAAAAGCAGAAACTCGTGAGCGAAGGAGCCGGAGCAGTATCTGTAGCAGCTGCAATGTTCGACAAGCTTCCCATCAAAGGCAAAAAAGTAGTATGCCTCGTGTCCGGGGGAAACATTGATGTAAACACCCTAAAGCGCGTCATCACAAGAGGTCTGACCAAGGCTGGACGAAACTATACTTTCATTATTGACCTGTTCGACAAACCCGGACAACTTGCCGAGGTCTGCAACGTGATAGCCCGTACAGGCGGAAACGTCCTGTCTGTGACACACGAACGGATCAATACATCAACCGAAATCAACGGCTGTACGGTGCGCTTCGATCTTGAGACTCTCAATCCCGAACATATCGAGCGTATTCGCAAAGAATTGATGGAAGCAGGATTCAAGGTACTGAATTGAACCGCAAGTAGCATGGCCAAAGAGGATTACATACTCAACAACCGCAAATGGCTTGAGCAGAAAGCTGGTGAATCAGGAGTGATAGCTCTTGACAAGGGTATTCTATACAAAATCATAAAGAGCGGCAATCTGTCGGCAAATACGCCGAACCGTGGTAGTGTAGTCACTGTACACTATACAGGAAAAACAATCAACGGTAAGACTTTCGATTCCAGCCGCGGTGGAGTCGCGCCTGCATTCCGCCTGCGAGATCTCATTCCGGGATGGATAATAGCCCTGCAGCAGATGCATCCCGGCGACAAATGGGAAGTATATATTCCTGCCGAACAGGCATATGGCCGGCGAAGCCAACCGGGTATTCCGGGAGGGTCAACCCTGATTTTTGAAATTGAACTTATAAGCTTCGCTTAGACACTCAGCGACAAAAGAACATAAGTATCCCCCGGCAAATGCACTGATGTATGCAATAGCCGGGGGATACTCATTTATTCCTGCAAAAAACTATAGATTCTGTCCTATAGCTTTTCTGATGCAATCTACTATTACATCGGGATTTTCACACCCGATCATATATTTACGGCCACTTTTCAGCGTGACAAGGAAGCAATCTGAAGATTTACCATAGTAGGCAAAATATTTGCCGGTATCTTCTTCCGAGAACCATCCCCACCAACTTCCTGCAAATCCACCGCTACCAACAATGCGTCTTGCACCCATCGTCGGCGGGCACAATTTCACATCGCAAATATCATTCAGCGAAATACTCTTTGCCGACATAGGCCTATGCACACTGAGATTCCGGCTATCCACGGACACAGCAAGCGGTGTGAAATATAAAGCGCCTGCGACCAATATTCCCAAAGCAGCCCCTATCGTCCATACACAAATTGTATCACCACTCCTTAGGAAATAAACCAAAAGAGCAAGCAACAGAGAGACAACTATGATTGTAAAAGCCGCTGATCCGGAGCTTCTTCTGACTCTATGCCTCATCATACAAGTGATAAGATCTGCTCTGCAGCCTTTTTAGTATCCACCTTTGTTATCACATGCGTCACCACATGGTCTGCATCGGTAATGAATGTTGTGCGTACAGTACCCATGTATTCACGACCGGCCATTTTCTTCTTCTGCCACACACCGAACGCCTGATTAACCTCAGTAGATTCATCGGACAGCAGTATAAACGGCAACTGATGTTTCGAAGCAAATTTAAGATGACTCGCGGGCGAATCCTTGCTTATGCCGATCACGGTATAACCTTCAGCCTCAATCTGAGGCAAACCATCACGCAGCGAACATGCTTCCGCCGTACATCCCGGCGTATTGTCTTTCGGATAAAAATATATTATAAGCTTCTGTCCGGCAAAATCACTTGATTTCACTTCCTTACCATCGGCATCATAGCCGAGTACATCGGGTATCTTCTGACCTTTTTCCATATTATATAGAGTTATATAGAAAATAATTTATTTACATCTCGTTCTGCTGTTCCAGATAAGCCTTGCATGCAAGACAGAGTTCATCATACCACTCCTTTCCGAATGCCTCAGTAAGCGGCTCGCGCAGGAATTCATAAAGGCGCAACCCCAACCGGCGTCCATTTGCCTCAGCTGCCTTGCATATCTTCCACCTGTGGTAGTTCACTGCCGTACATGTAGGATAGCGGTCAACCCTCACAGGATACAGATAGCAGGAAATAGGCTTACGGAAATCAATGCGCCCCTCGCGGTAGGCTTTTTCCACAGCGCACTGGCACATACCGCCGGGAGCCATAGTGGTGAATACACAATTCCTGCCATCGACAATAGAGGTCACAAGATCGCCTTCTTCATCCACATAGGCCACGCCTTTTTCCTCAATCTCGCGGCGCGCAGCAGGCAGCAGGTCATCAATGATCTCCGGCAAAACCCGACGCAGAGCCTCGCATTCGGCCTCTGTCACCGGCGCACCTGCGTCGCCCTCTATACAGCAGTCGCCGTGGCACGCATCAAGATCGCAGCAGAAATAACGTTCAGCCACATCGAGGCTCACAAGTATTCCCTGAATGTCAAACATAACAGATTCCTCCTGCATCCTACTACTTTATTTCTTTACACCACCTTTTAGGCCCGGACCCAAGGCGAATATGTTGGCATCGAAAGAGAATGTCTTGCGCTGCTGTGCACGCTGACGCTTCAGGGCCAGTGCCACCAGGCGTTCCATCAGCTTGTTGAAAGGCAGTCCGGTAGCTTCCCATAAATAGAACGACAGCGATCCCGGAATTGTGTTGATCTCATTTACGTATATATTGCGGTTGTCGCGGTCTATGATGAAATCAATTCGGCTGACTCCATGGCATCCAAGAACTCTGAAAGTCTCTCTTGCGAGCATCTGTATGCGCTCGGTCTCCTCTTTGCTCAGTTTGGCCGGAATTTCCTTGGCAGACGCCTGCATTCCCTTCGATCCTTTCGAACCTCCCGCATATTTATCGGTATAAGACAGAATGTCTCCTGTCTTCATCACTTCTTCTGTCACAGACGCTTCATTCTCATCACAATCGCCGAGCACCGAACAGTTTATCTCCTGCAGGTTGTCCACCATATGTTCCACGATTATACGTGCCGAATATCTCTCGGCCTCGTCTATTTTTTCAATCAGCGAGTCCCGGTCCTTAGCTCTGCCGATACCAACACTCGAACCGAGATTGGCCGGTTTCACGATCACAGGATAGCCAAGCGTAGTCTCAATCTTCTCTATTACGGCATCACGTCCGGAATTCCACTGGCCATCCGTGAACCATACATAATCAACAACGGGTATACCCTCCGAGCGCAGGATCATCTTCATCGTGATCTTGTCCATACCATTTGCCGACGACAGGACATCGCAACCTGCGTAAGGTATACCTATAGTCTGAAGCACGCCTTCGAAAATTCCATCCTCGACATTCGAGCCATGAAGTACGGGAATCACCACATCAAGAGTCTCAACCACCTCACTGCCAAACATAGGTTTCTTTCGGCGATATAAATTATAATCACCATATACAGGACGCATATACACCTCCTCGCAACGTTCGAGCAGCGCTTTAGTATCCCGGTAGTTTGCAATATCAAGTAAAGCATCACCGGTATAAAAATGGCCCTGTTTGGATATATATACGGGAACTACATCAAAGCGGCTGCGGTCTATGGCATGCATGGCCTGCGAAGCCGATATGGCGGATATCTCATGTTCGGTGCTTCTTCCTCCGAAGAACACTCCTATTTTTGTCTTCATTTCAGTATATTTCGGATTTATAGAATTTTATAACAGATAGTTTATTTAAATGTATCAGGGAGGTCATTCTCATAGAGTACTGTATCACCTGTGCGACATATTCCGCCAATCACCTCCTGTGCCTTGGCAAAAGTATCCACTGCGTGAATACAATCGTCCTTCATTGTTCCTTCCTGATGTATTCCTTCAAGAATAGCCTCCCGATTGTACTGTCCGACCACGATGGCCACATCGGCACACCGGGCGATCTTACGACCGAACTCGCGGTTCAGTTCATATTCCCTGTCACCAAGCTCAATCATTCCGGGAGTGATGATAATACGCTTTCCGGGCGTCATCATCGAAAGGACATCAAGAGCCATTGACGATCCGGCAGGGTTGCTGTTGAATGCATCATCAATGATAGTGACGCCTCCCGCTGTGGTCTTTCTACTCAGTCTGTGCTCCACCGGCTCAATTGCCGCTACGGCCCTGACTATCCTGTCGTCCTCTATTCCTATTGCCCTTGCCGCGATAACCGCACCGAGCAGGTTAGAGATATTGCAGCTTCCGAGCAAGCGTGTTTCAAGGTTAAGTCTGTAGCCTTCCGGACCGTGGACTACAAATTTTGTTCCTTTGCGTGTGAACTCTATATCGCAGGCTTTATAGGCTGCATCCGGATCAGAGACGTTATCCACTGCATAGCGCACAACAGGAGCATTATCCACTGCACGCGAGGCCACATATGGGAAATCATCGTTGAGTATGGCAAGACCATCGGCAGGAAGTGCATCAGCCAATTCAAATTTTGTAGACTGTACATTTTCAATAGTCTTGAACGACTCAAGATGCTGCTCTCCTACAGCGGTTATAATGCCAATTTGTGGATGAACAAGATCGCATATCTCCTTTATATCCCCGAGATTCTTGGCTCCCATTTCCACGATGAACACCTCATCATAGGGTTTAAGATGCTCTCGCACTGTACGTACTACACCAAGCGTAGTGTTGAAACTTCCAGGCGTCATTGTCACCTGATACTTCTCCGACACGATACGCTCAAGATAATGCTTAGTGCTTGTCTTACCATATGATCCTGTGATACCTATGATCTTCAAATCCGGCATGGATTCGAGCCTGCGCTTGGCATCCTTGTAATATTTTCCCGTAATATGACGCTCGACAGGAGTCAGAAGCAGGTTGGAGAACATAACCATCAGATGCGAACCGATATAGAATCCCATATAGGCAACAGCTACCGAGAAGAATCCGTTCTCTTTGAAAACCACCATCAGGCATGCAGCCACCGCCAATGGCAGTATACTGGCTACGACATATATACGTGTAGCCCTTCTTGTCCATACGAGTGGTTTCTTATACACACGCCTGCGGCATCCGAGAATATAAACAATACTGAACACCACATACAGCACCATTGCTGGCCATTCCTTAATAAGCGAGAACTTAGCCAATGCCAGGAGAAACAGCGCATATCCGCACATGCGGAAACCGGAAGTTGAGTCAGCGCTCTGCGACAGCCATCTGCGATAACGGCTGTAGCGATACGAATTCTGCTGAAACATCATCAGGTCGCGCTTCAGCTCAAGGCTGTAGACTTCCATTGTAAGAAAAGCCGCTGCTATTGTAAGCAGATATAATGCAAATTGCATGTAGTCCATCGGTGAAAATGTTTATTTATTTATAAAGCTGCGGAGCACAGCACCGAACATGTATGGATTATCAAGAAAAGAATAATGTCCGCACCCGGGAAAGCTTACGAGTCCTGAATCCGGAATAAGCTTCTCAAGCTTTCGGGCATCGGACAAAGGTGTAGCCGTATCATTCTCTCCCCAGATAAGCAAGGTTGGCGCTTTAATTGCAGGTGCGACCGAACAAAGATCCTCGTTGACCACCTTCGACAGTATTGCACGCATCATTGGAGTTGAGTTGTTGTAATCGCTTGACCCTCGTTTGGCGCGCATTTTCTCTATACGCTTTGCCGCCTTCTCCTTACCGAGTACAAGTTGCCAGAAACGCTTTCCCGCCTTGTAGCTGTAAACTTTCAGATAATAGCCAAGCGACCTGCGCGGCTTGACTCCGGCCGCATCCACCAACACGAGCTTACTAACACCGAGAGGATGCCTTGAGCTATAAAGGATACCTACACGTCCGCCGAAAGAATGCCCCAATAGAATTGGATTCTCTATACCTAAGGCAGCAACAAACTTTTCAAGGAAATCAGTGTACCGTTCAACACCCCACACCTCGCGCGGCTCATCGCTGTCTCCGAATCCGGGGAAATCAATATTATATACCCTGTGATTCTCACGGGCAATCTTATCTATAGAAGCAAGCGTCGCCGACGAACATCCCCAGCCATGCATAAGGATCATATCCGGGCCATCGCCTCCGACAGTATAATTTATCCTTAGACCGTCTATTTCAATTACTTCGTTCATATATACTCTGCATAGCCCTTACAGGGGCAAAAGCAATGCAAAGTTAGTTACTTTTTCCGATTATTCATATAAGAGGTTGTTTAAAAAGCAGGCATTGCTATCCACGCCCTGATACATTCGTTTGTTATTTTCTATTCAAACAGTCAAACACACGCTACGCCGGAACACATTGCAGTGCGGACGAGATTTTTGGATTGTAAAAAATATCAGTTATATTTGCAAAAATACAGTATAAGCTCAAAAATTATGAGAACTATTCTAATCCTATTCTTAGTCATATGCTATCTCCCGGGGGTGATGATTACTTTCTTTGGAGATTCTTTAGGGCTTGGCCCGGACTTGATTCCCGAAGCAGTCGCCCCGATGCTTAAGCGTGGCCTTGTCGTAATGGGCGCATTGCTTGCGGCTATGTTTACCCTGAGTTACGATTCGCTCAAGGCCAAAGCTCGCACCACTGTCTACGGTTTTCTGGCAGTAGTATTGTGGATCAGCTTCTTTAGCCTTAGCAATCCGAAAGTGGTGGTGAAGGACGGCAAGCCCGACGTGAATCCCGCTTTTTGCCATTACATATCGGAGACGGCGGTGCTTGACTTGCCCGGCACGCCTATAGCCGAATTTATAGAGCGCGTAGGCGCGCCAACATATTATGAGGATCCCGGCAGGTACGTGTTCGACTATCTCACCATAGTATCAAACGACGGACGTCACCGTGGCATTGGCTTCATGGTAGGAGGCAATGGCACTATCCTCGACTTGCTGCCATTGCCCGAAACGGAATTCTCCGGCAACTGGTTCTGCCACCTCCCGCTGTTCTCGACTCTGGCAGCCAACAACCTCTTCAACAGCGCCTATTCCAGCGATGACAAGGATATGATAAGGTGGTGGAATCCGCTGATAATGTTGCTCCTGTTCGGCTTCGCCCTGCTGTCTTCAATACGCTTTGTCGCCTCCCTGATAATAGTGCTGGGAGCCAACGGCGTAAAAGTGCCGACTCTACCCGACGGTGTTCTTTACGGCGCTTATATAATTGCTATTTACTGCTTTAGCCTGCCTTTCCTGAACGTGGCGCACAGCATCTGGCTCATAGGCATATTCCTATATGTAGACGTGGCTGTGTTCGCTGCAATCTGGGGCAAGGGAAAGGCGTCGGCAGCCTTGAAGAAATGCCCTGAATGCGGCAAGCTCGACTGCTACAAGCCGCGCAAAGTGGTGCTCGACAGGGAATTGTTGCACATAACATTGCACAACCCTTTGAATTACGTAAGATCTGAAAGCGCCGCAAGCAGAGCCACAGCCTCAAAGACATTGCTTGTGAAGGAATGGCACTGCATGGAAGGCGAATGCAAGAAATGCGGCTACGTCGACACCAACAAATATTGGACAGAGAAAGAAGAAGAACTCAAAGGTGGAGTCTGCCCAAAATGTAGTGCCGCCCTGGACATAAGGCGCTCCGACATACGCAGCGGCACAGGCTCGCAGACACGACGCGACATCAGCGATCCCGAAATAGATATGTCCACTGCCGAGAATCTGGGCGGCGGACGCGTGAGGGGCGAGATTACGAGACAACAGCAGGTGCTTACCAGTAAATGGGTGTCGTTCGTGTATTCAGAGCATTGCCAAGCTTGCGGCTACAGCTACGGGCCGCAGCTGTACACCCGCACGTTCACCGATTCCGAGAACAGGGAAGTGAGGGAGCGTGGTGAAGGCCGATTGAAGTATTAAAGTCCCGGCTGGAGATTCAATAATGAGGTGCAATAATTATTTAATAAGAGGTTGTTTAAAAAGTCGCATTATTGTCCACGCCACGATATACAATAGCAGAATCCGGAGATGCTGCAAATTGGCATCTCCGGATTCTGTTATATTTCAGAACCATATGGTTCTTTATAGCTTTATATCACGCCTCAACCTGACTACGGCATGCGAGTATGCCTTTCCAGGCAATCGCAGCCAAAAGTGCACCAGCGAGCGGTCCTACCACCATAATCCAGAAATCGCCCCATGCTTCAGGCGACCATAGCGCCGGGCCGAAGCTTCGAGCCGGATTCACAGAGCAGTTATCCACCGGAATACCGACTATGTTAACAAGACCGAGCGCAAGACCAATGGCAAGACCGGCAAACTTGCCGAAACCAAGCTTTTCATCTGTAGCTCCGAATATCACAAGCACGAAGAAGAACGTGAACAGAATCTCCATGAACAAAGCCATGCCTGAGGTTGCACCCGGCTGAAGCACATTAGTTGCAAGGTTGCAATCGCCGGTGATTCCGCCGAATGTGAACCCGGCATCCATATTCACGAACCAATAAAGGAAGCCTGCACCTATCGCTGCACCAAGAAGCTGAGCGAACACATAGCCTACGAAATCCTTCGTGGAGAGCTTGCCGGCTGTCCACATGGCGAACGACACAGCCGGATTGACGTGGCAGCCCGAAATATTGCCTATGCAATAGCAAAGGCAGACAAGCACCAGTCCGAAGCACAGACCGATACCGAGGACTCCGATTGATGGACCGGCCAGTACGGCGCTGCCGCAGGCCATCAGAACGAGGAACATTGTTCCTAAACATTCAGCGAAATACTTTCTCATATAAATACAAATTTGTTAAAACATGTATATATTATACGCGTTTTCCTTGTTTTTAGTTCATCCGATGTTTAAAATTCTCCATTTTACCTCTGATTGAACCCATTTTTTCGTATTTTTGCATCGTGCTGTATTCAAGGACAGTAAATTTAGCACATATCGATAAACATTCAATCATTTCACATAACCCAGCAATGAAAAAGACCCTAAGCACATTAGCATTGTGCTCTTGCATGGCTACATCGCTATGGACAAGCGCACAGGAAGCTCCGCTTTGGCTGCGTAACAGCTCGCTGAGCCCCGACGGCAACACAGTCGCTTTCACTTTCAAGGGAGATATCTACACCGTGCCCGTAAAAGGAGGCACTGCACGTCAGATAACGACATCCCCCGCCTATGACACAGCCCCGGTATGGAGTCCGGATGGCAAAAGCATCGCCTTTGCAAGCGATCGCAAGGGGTCTGCCGACGTGTATATGGTAGATGCAACCGGCGGCACTCCTACCCGTCTTACAACTCATTCAGGCACTGAGATACCCCTCGCATTCACTCCTGACGGCGAAATCATCTTCAAAGCCAACATAATGCCAGACGTCAATGCCATCAACGGATTCTCATCCACTCAGTTGTATACAGTAGGCACAGAAGCAGGATTAAGACCACAACTGCTGCTTTCAATTCCTTCGGACGCGGTCAGTGTAGATGCCTCCGGACGCATACTTTATCAGGATAAGAAAGGCTACGAGGACCGACTGCGCAAGCACGAACGCTCGTCTGGCACTTCTGATATATGGATTGTGGAAAATGTGTCCGACCCCGCACAACGCCGTTTCGAGAAGCTGACATCATTTGCCGGACACTCGATCAATCCGCAATGGGCTTCGGGTGATAAATTCTACTACGTCACGGAAGAATCCGACGGAATACTAAATGTACATTTCCGCAATCTCGACGGCACAGGCAAACGTCAGGTCACACACCTCACAAAACATCCGGTAAGAAGCCTGAGTGCATCGGCCGATGGCGAGACCATCGTGTTCAGCTACGATGGCGAACTCTACAGCATGAAACCGTCAACCCAGGCCGAGCCGGTAAAAATACCTGTTAAGATAATCCGCGATGACTCTGCCGACGATCACCGTAAGGTCAGGTTCACTTCAGGAGCGACAGATGCTGCTCTATCCCCCAACGGCAAGGAAGTAGTGTTTGTAGTACGCGGTGATGTGTTTGTGACCTCTGTGGAATACAACACCACCCGCCAGATTACAGCCACACCCGGCCAGGAGCGCAACGTGGCTTTCACTCCGGACGGTCGGTCGATCATATTCGACGGCGAGCGAGACGGCAGATGGCAGATCTTCCAGGTGACACTCGACAAACCATCGGACAAGACATTCACATACGCTGAATCGTTCACAGAAAAGCCAATCGTGAGCACTGATAAGGCTGCCCAGCAGCCAAGAATCAGCCCCGACGGCAAAAAAGTGGCCTATCTTGAAAATCGCACCACACTGAAAGTACTCGACCTCGAATCAGGAAAGACCAATACTGCTATGGACGGTAAATATGCCTATTCGTATGTGGATGGCGACCTTGACATGCACTGGAGTCCCGACAGCGAATGGTTGCTGTTCGATGGATACATCGGAGTGGGCGGTTGGAACAACGCCGACATCGCCGCCGTACGCGCCGATGGCTCAGAGCTTATAGATCTTACCGAAAGCGGATATTCCGATGGTAATTCCAAATGGATCGCCGGCGGAAAAGGCGTGCTGTATCAGAGCGACCGAGATGGTTACAGAAGCCACGGTAGCTGGGGCGCACAGAACGATATATACATGGTGATGCTCGACGGCGAAGCCTACGAACGCTTCAACTACACCAAGGAAGAAACCGAACTTGCAAAAGAAGCTGAGAAGGCCGACAAGCAGGATAAGGATTCCGACAGTAAGGACAACAAAAAGAAAAACAAGAAAGATAAAAAGAAAAAAGACGAAGGAAAAGACGTAAAGAAAAAGCCGCTGAAACTTGATTTCGCGAACCGCGATGTACGCCGCAAACGTCTTACACGCCATTCATCGTCAATGGGCGATTACTTCCTGAATCCCGACATGGACAAGCTATACTACATAGCACGCTTCGAAAAGGGAGGCGACCTTTGGATGCTTGATCTCAAGAAAGGAGACGAACGTATAGTTGCCAAGGACTTCGGATATGGCGCGCTCATGCCCGACTCTGCAGGAAAAAAACTATTCTCGCTTTCCAACGGACAACTGAAAATATTCGACCTCGGAAGCAACGACACCAAAACCGTCAACTTCTCAGCAGATGCCGATTTCTCTTACGACGCAGAACGTAAATATATATTTGACCATATGAAACAGCAGGTCGAAGACAAATTCTACGATGAGAACCTGCATGGTGTAGACTGGGAGATGTATACTAACGAATATGCAAAATTCCTGCCGTACATCAACAACGATACCGACTTCGCAGAAGTACTCAGCGAGGTACTCGGCGAACTCAACGCATCACATACCGGCGGTAGAGCATACACCAACGGACCGTCGTCGCTCGACGTAACCTCCTACCTCGGTGCATTCTATTCACCGGATCATAATGGCGACGGACTTCTCATATCCGAGGTAATCGCCCGCGGACCTCTTGCTCTGAAATCAGACAAAGTAAAGGCTGGCGACCTTATAACTGCTATCGACGGTAAGCCGATCACAGCCGGTAAGGATTACTTCCCTCTTACAGCCGGTAAGGCCGGTAAGCGCGTCCGTGTAAGCATAAAACATGCTGCTGACGGCAGCACATCAGATATAGTCGTAAAGCCAATTTCGGCGGGTGCTATGCGCGGACTTCTGTACCAGAGGTGGGTAGACCGCAACAAAGCCGTTGTCGACAGCGTCTCCGGCGGAAAAATCGGATATGTTCATATATCTGGAATGGACAGTCCCTCGTTCCGCACTATCTACGATGAAGTGCTTGGCAAATACCGCAATTGCGACGCCATCGTAGTGGACACCAGATACAACGGAGGCGGTTGGCTTCACAACGATGTGGCACTTCTGTTCTCCGGCAAAAAATACGTCGACTACAGTCCACGTGGCCAATACATCGGCTCTGATCCATTCTCACAGTGGACAAAGCCATCTGCCATGCTCATAAACGAAAGCAACTACTCAGATGCCCACGGTACACCTTATGTGTACAAGACACTTGGTTTAGGCAAACTTGTCGGCGCACCCGTCCCGGGTACAATGACTGCCGTATGGTGGGAGAATCAGGTTAATCCAGCTATCGTGTTCGGCATTCCGCAGGTGACATCGCTCGGATCAGACGGAAAACCACTGGAAAACCGTCAGCTTGATCCTGACGTAACTGTCATAAACCAGCCATCCGATTTCCTCAATGGCACAGATGCACAGCTAATCGAAGCAACAAAACTTCTCATGAAGAAATAATGTCCTGAATTACAATTAAATGCAAATGCGCGACACCATACCACATGTGTCGCGCATTTTTTATAATTAATTGTGATATATTTTTGGCACTTTTTTTGCTATGATTGTTATAGATAAAGAATAATAATTTACACATAACATACATATGCAAACAGGTAAAATCGGGGTTACAACCGAGAATATTTTCCCCGTAATAAAAAAATTTCTCTACAGTGACCATGAAATTTTTCTGCGCGAACTTGTAAGCAACGCCGTCGATGCCACACAAAAGATCCGCACTCTCAGCTCATTCGGAGAGTTCAAAGGAGAGCTTGGCACACTTGATGTGCGCGTCAAAGTAGATCCTGAGGCAGGAACATTGACCGTCAGTGACCACGGCATAGGCATGACCGCAGAAGATATAGACAAATATATCAACCAGATCGCATTCTCCGGTGCAGAAGAATTCCTTAACAAATACAAGGATTCTGCAAACGCCATTATCGGCCACTTCGGTCTCGGTTTTTACTCTGCCTTCATGGTGGCAAAGAAAGTAGAGATAATATCCCTGAGCTATAAGGAAGGAGCGAAAGCAGTGCGATGGAGTTGCGACGGATCGCCGGAATACAGCATGGAAGAAGCCGACAAGCAATCCCGAGGTACAGACATCGTACTCTATATCGACGACGACAATAAGGAATTCCTGCAGCAGTCGCGCATTGAATCAATGCTAAAGAAATACTGCCGTTTCCTCCCCGTTCCCGTAATATGCGGAAAGGAACAGGAATGGAAAGACGGAAAATACGTGGATACAGACCGCGACAAGGTTATAAACGCCACAGAGCCGTCATGGATGAAGAAACCATCCGAACTCAAAGATCAGGACTATATAGACTTCTATCATGAGCTTTATCCCGGACAGGAAGATCCGCTGTTCTGGATACACCTCAACGTAGATTATCCCTTCACGCTTACAGGCATACTGTTCTTCCCCAAGATCAAGAACAATTTCGAGATCAACAAAAACCGCATCCAACTATATTGCAATCAGGTGTATGTGACCGATTCTGTAGAAGGCGTCGTTCCCGAATTTATGATGCTTCTTCAGGGTGTTATTGATTCTCCCGACATACCTCTGAATGTGTCCCGCTCATACCTGCAATCTGACTCGGCTGTGCGAAAGATCTCCGGTTACATCACCAAGAAAGTATCGTCGCGACTCGAGGAAATATTTAAGGCAGACCGTGCGGACTTCGAGAAAAAGTGGGACGACATTCGCATTTTCATAGAGTACGGTATGCTCACCGACTCAAAATTTGCCGATGCAGCCATGAAGTTCGTCCTTCTCAAAGACACAGAAGACCACTACTACACACTCGACGAATACAAGACTCTCGTTGAAGCTGCACAGACCGACAAAGACCAAAATATCATATACCTCTACTCCACCGACACCGCAGCTCAATATGCCTACATCAACGCTGCAAAAGAAAAGGGGTATAATGTCCTGCTCATGGACGGCCAACTTGACAGCCACTTCATCGGCTTCCTGGAACAGAAACTTGAGAAAACTCAGTTTGTACGCGTCGACAGCGATGCCACAGAGAACCTTATCAGACATTCCGACCGCGAAAGTGCAGATCTGACGGCATTGCAGCGCAATCTGCTTACTACAATATTCCAGTCACGCCTACCTGAGATAAAGGGTGCGAATCTGCTTGTAAACTTCGAATCGCTTGGAGAGAACGCCTTGCCTGTGATCATCACTCAGAACGAGTACATGCGACGAATGAAGGATATGGCAGCCATGCAGCCGGGAATGAACTTCTACGGAGAACTTCCCGACAGCTATAATCTGATCGTCAATGTGTCGCATCCGTTAGTCAAGAAAGTAATAACCGAAGCGGAAACTGATCTTAAAGCCGAAGTAGAGCCTATGGCAGCTTCCGTCGACGAAGCCAACAGCAAGATCGACGAGATAAACAAGCAGCTCGGCGACAAGAAGCCCGATGCCGAGCAGGACGCACAGCTGACAACCCTACGCAATCAGGCCGAGGAATCACGCAAACAACAGACCGAGGTAATCAGCAAATATGCCGCTACACGCAACGACGTAGGTCAACTCGTGGACCTCGCACTCCTCGGCAACGGACTCCTCAAAGGCGAACCTCTGAGCCGCTTCATCCGCCGTTCAGTCGAGATCATGGAATCAAAATAAATAAATTAGCCTGCAATACAGAATCACACGTCGCACACCCTAAAGTGCGGCGTGTCTGTTTTTTAGGCGACCTATTTAAATATTTTTTATCCGTATGCGAATAAAATAACTATTATAATTTTTGTGGATAATGCAATTTTATTAATTTCGCAACGTGATAACTCCTAATACAAAACATCCTTCACTCATATGATATTCAATTTCCGAATTGTTTCTGACGAAGTCGATAACTTCAAACGCGAAATTAAAATTGACGCAGAGGCTACTTTTCTTGATCTGAAAAACGCCATCTGCGACTCTGTCGGTTACGACAAGAATGCTCTGAGTTCATTCTTCCTTTGCGACCGCAATTGGGAACGCGAGAAAGAAATCACCCTGGAAGACATGGGGTCAGACTCATCCGAAGACGTCTTTCTTATGGATGAAGCCATTCTGAGCGACTATATTGAAGACGAAGGACAACGCATGCAGTGGGTATTCGACTACATGACTGACCGCAGTTTCTTCATCGAAATGAAAGAGTTGATCACAGGAAAGAACCTTAAAGATCCGGTATGCACCTTATCGCTTGGACAAGCTCCGTCGCAGAACATCGATCTTGACGAATTCGAAGCACGTACAGAAGCCAAAGCGTCAGCAGCCGCAATTGCAGCCGCCGATGATGATCTTGACGAGGATTTCTACGGCTCATCGCAGTTCAACGAAGACGAATTCGACGCCGCCGGATTCGAGGATATGTCTTTCGACGACAAATTCTGATCGCAGATTCCTGATTATTATAAGACAGAGGACTGTCTGACAAGATAAACTGCACCACAAAAGTCATAAATAAACTTTTGTGGTGCAGTTTATTTATGCTAAAGTAATACCGACAAACGCTATCACCCCGCATAATGAAAAGAGTGTGACAGAAAAAAAATTGGCGGGATGATAACGTTTGTCGGATGTATAAGTGGCTGTGTCAGACCGCTAAAAGTTCATGGAGTTTGCGCCATTGATCTTCGTAATGCAATGCTCTTTGACTGTAGCTTGATAATTTAAACCCTGTTCGCGTACTCAATGACAGCCGCGACGGATCTACCAATCGTGCTACTTTGTGGATCATCGCTGCTATTGAACCTCGATTTTCGGGGAAAGGACTATGAGCATCTGCGAGTCCAAGCACTACATCCTTTTCTTGAGGAATGTGGCGCAATACCTCGATTGCATAGTCATTTTCAAGATCCAACGGGATAAAAAACTTATCCACATCAAGCGACGCCAACGCTTTAGGCATTATATTGTCAGGATATTCAATGTATTCCCATTCGGGAACGATTATTTCTCCACCGGAAATATAGATGGACTTCTCCATATCATCAGGCAAACCTTCCATAGATCTGTTGATCACAGTTATCAACTCACGGTGAAGTCTGATCAAATCAACACCTCCCTGAAGCAACCGCTTGGTGTAATTGTCGTTACACATCAGTCCGAGCGCAGTATCGTCGTATTGAATAGAACAGCACCCCAGAGCATGCAGATGAAGTACCGTCTGCCGATAGGCTTCCGCTATATCATTTATTAAACCGTCAATTGATAAGGGATATATAGTCTCAGGTCTTCCGGCAGAAAGAGCATATACCTCCAATAGTAGATTTGCAGGAGACGGAAGCGTCTGACGGCATCTGGCACGACCAGCTACAACACTATAAAGAAAACAGAAGTCTTCGAAGAACGGATGAGCTGGATTAAAGCCAATACGTCCTGTGATATGGAGAAGATCTGTCAAGGCTTCCACCGGTTGATAGATATGACCGCAGGACACATTCTCACATGAAATACCTTCGAGCCCGAACCAGAAGTCATTTGCCCAATGTTTTCGACGAAGTTCGCCGGAAGTGACAAATGGTACACCGCAGCGTATCTGACGCCCGACAATGTCGCGCACAGCATCGTCTTCAACCGCCGTGAGGTGTAAACGGTCAATTATCCCCCGCTCAAAATCGTGTCTGGCGGAAATCAGAGATTCATCAGGCAGAAAACTGCCAATAGTTTCAATTGTCATAATAATTTAGAAAATACCGTTTACTCCACAGATAATAAGTACTAGATATCCGAGGATTAAACCGACAAGCCCCATGATAAGGCCAGTCTTGACCATATATTTTTGTTGAATAAAGCCAGTCGCATCGGCAAGAGCATTCGGTGGAGTCGATATCGGCAGAACCATAGCAACAGAAGAACTGATTGCGACACCTATAAGTAAAGTAGAAACTCCTCCGAACGAAGACAATTGCTCTGTCATGGATGTACCTGCTATAGCAAGAATGGGGACAAATAAAGCGGCTGTGGCCGTGTGACTGATGAAATTGGCCATAAGATAGCACAATAGGCCAGAACCAACGATCACAACCATAGGCGACCAAGAGCCGAAAGGCACTGCCTCTATTAGATGTCCGGCAAGTCCTGATTCTTTCATCGCAACTCCAAGAGCAAAAGCTCCTGCTATCATCCACAGGATGCTCCACGAGAGTTGCTCGAGATCGCGTTTAGTGATGATTCCGGACATGCAAAGAACCGCAACAGGAAGCATTGCCACTACATTCGCATTGACACCTGTAAATGAATCGGTAAGCCACAGGAGGATAGTTATACCAAACGTTGCGTACACCACCTTGTCTTTCCAATGAGGCGTATGATCAGATTCTATTTTAAGATGAATAGTCTTCTGCTTAAACGGGAACAGGGTTTTAAGCACTAACCAAGCAATGAACAGGAGTACGATTGTAAGTGGAACCATAACCATCATCCATTGCCCGAATCCTATTCCCATATCCATTCCATTTGGGTCGTTCAGAAATTTGAGTGCGATAGCATTAGGAGGCGTACCTATAGGCGTGCCCATACCACCGATGTTAGCTCCTACAGGGATTGCGAGAGCCAAACCAATTTTACCCTTGCCGTCGGACGGTAGCGCGCTAAGAACCGGAGCAAGAAAAGTAAGCATCATTGCGGCTGTAGCTGTGTTGCTTATAAACATGGAGAAAAGAGCCGTCACAAGAATAAAACCCAGAAGAACGTTTTCTGACTTAGTCCCGAACGGCAGCAGCATTACTTTTGCAAGTTTTACATCAAGCCCTGATTTAGTGGCTGCAATAGCAATAATGAACCCTCCGATAAAAAGCATGATTGTAGGATCGGCGAAGCAATGCAATATATCAGTATTGTTTATAAGGTTGGCCATCTTCCCACCACCTGCATCTGTTTGGAAAAACCACAGCGCACTGTTTGATGCACAAAACAGAAGCAAGACTACGACCACAAGAGATGTAGTCCATGCAGGAACTGCGTCAAACAGCCACATCAAGGCCGCAAACACAAATATCGCCAAAACCCGGTGTTCCACGGGCGATAATCCCGCCAATCCGTAAAATGACGATGGCGCGATCCAGAAGAATAGCGGAATTACTATTGCAAAAAATAGTTTTATAGACTTAATGCCTATAGTATTGCGGTTTCTGCGGTGGTTTTTTTTCCAATTATGGTATTCTTCCACCAGGTGAAACCCATGAAACATGGTAAACATAGAAGTTCCTTATTTAGAGTGTCTCAAAATATTCCGATAATAATGTGTCAGCAACACAATAATCCAGATGGGAAATCATAAGATAAATCGGGATGCCGAAGATTGATGAGTTTTGACAACTTCAGACATCGTTGAACTCTAAGGAACTCAATAAGGAATTCCTTTTCGCACCTTGCACATTTCATAAAGAGATAATGATGTTTTAAGGTGGAAAAGATTAAAGACCGGAGGAACAATGGCATAAACAGACAGGATACAACAAATCAACTTCGACAGACTGCCGTAGCTGCGATCAGGATTCACAAAAGAACTTTTGCAGATGTATCCCGACAAAATGGGGTCAATGTCAATTCTCCTCACTTCAAAATCTAATCCACGAGATTATTGAAATATTATGCGTCTGGCAGGTCTCCTGACTTATCCCATCTCACCGACACCTTCCCATCAAATTTGCTGACAGTGGCTATAAGCCGGTGATTTCACAAGAATTACAGTAGCGGGTCTGTTCCGGATTCACACCGGATTCCCTATTAATCGCATTTAAGCGAACCAAAACGTGAGACAAATTTAGTACATTTATTTCATTCCAACAAATATAATGAAATTGTACTTATAGCTTGTTTAATAATAAATTTGAGCATATACGCCTGTCAGAAGTGCACTTCAGTATCCGGAATCCATTCCACGACCTCTCCTTTGCATAAGGAGCGACCGACATCTACAAGGCGCTGATTTGACGATCCGCGAAAAAGCAGATTGCGCGTGTCCCGCAGGGCCTCTACATATCTGCCATCCACCAATACATCTATATATGGTAGTACTGACCGCAACGTCTCATCCGCATTCACCTGCTCGAAAGTATATCCGGTATAGCACCAGATATCGTGACCGGATTCCTTGAGTCTGCCGGCAAGAAGGGCAAGCACTCCGGCCTGCATCAGCGGATCGCCACCTGTAAAGGTGACTCCCCGGTTTTCAGCTCCTTCAATTGCAGCTACAATCTCGTCCACTGTCATTTCTTGCCCTGAATTCAGATCCCAGGTAGATGGATTCTGACATCCCGGACAATGATGCCTGCATCCGCTGAAATAAATTGCAGTACGCAATCCCGGCCCGTCGACCGACGTTCCTTCCACTATAGAAACCACACGCATGACTGCATTTCCACAGCCATATGTCATATCACACATATTATTTGTGCACTACACGGTCGTTAAGTTCGGCAAGCTTGGCACTGTTCCATCGGTCAGTAGTACCGACAAGATAGCCTGTGATTCGCTGCAACCGGTCAATGGCTGTGCTACCGCAGCAAGGACATGTCTCAAGTGTCTCCTGTGCATCCTCGTAGCCACAATGCATGCAGCGGTTGCGGTTGTGGTTCACGGAACAATATCCTATATTATGCTTGTCCATCAGATCGACCACTGCAGCGATAGCATCTGGATTGTGCGTAGCATCACCGTCGATCTCCACATAGAATATATGTCCGCCACGTGTCAGGTCATGATACGGAGCTTCGATCTTGGCCTTATGCGACGGTGAGCAATGATAGTATACAGGCACGTGGTTGGAATTGGTGTAGTATGCACGGTCTGTAATTCCGGGAATTTCACCAAAGGCACGTTTGTCTTTCTGGGTGAATTTTCCTGACAGACCCTCGGCCGGAGTTGCCAGTACAGAGAAGTTATGTCCATAGCGCACCGAGAATTCATTGGCCTTGTCGCGCATGCGTGTCACAATCTTCAATCCAAGTTCCTGCGCTTCTTCAGACTCGCCATGATGCTTTCCTGTAAGCGCTACGAGACATTCGGCAAGACCGATGAAGCCGATACCGAGTGTTCCCTGATTTATCACACTTTCGATAGTTGCATCGGGACGGAGCTCTCCGCTTCCTACCCACAGGCGGGACATCAACAAAGGAAATTGCTTGACCAAGGCCGTGCGCTGGAAGTCAAAACGATCGTTGAGCTGTCGGGCCGTTATCTCAAGGATGTCTTCAAGTCTGCTGAAGAATGTAGAGATACGTTCCTCCTTGTCTATGATATTCATGCATTCAATAGCCAGACGAACTATATTGATGGTCGTGAAGCTTAGATTGCCTCGTCCTACTGATGTCTTCTCACCGAAGCGGTTTTCAAAAACGCGCGTGCGGCATCCCATAGTAGCCACTTCATACATATATCGCCTTGGGTCTGCGGCATCCCATTTCTCATGCCGGTTGAATGTGGCGTCCAGATTCACGAAGTTAGGGAAGAACCGACGGGCTGTCACCTTGCAGGCCAGACGGTAAAGATCATAGTTACGATCTTCGGGCAGGTAGCTCACGCCTCGCTTTTTCTTCCATATCTGAATCGGGAAAATGGCTGTAGCTCCGTTGCCTACCCCACGGTATGTGGTATGAAGCAACTCGCGTATCACGCAACGCCCTTCCGCCGATGTATCCGTACCATAATTGATGGATGAGAACACTACCTGATTACCACCACGAGAATGTATCGTGTTCATATTGTGGATAAACGCCTCCATCGCCTGATGCACACGGCTCACAGTCCTGTTCATCGCATGCTGTAGAACTCGTTCGTCACCCGAAAGGCCGTCGAGAGGCCGGCTGATAAAATCCTCTACATCCCGGTTGTAAAGATTGCTGTGATCCAATCCGTCAAGAGCCTCTATATTCTTGACTTCCTCAATGAAAGAAGAACGCACGAATGGAGCGAGATAGAAATCAAATGCCGGAATAGCCTGCCCTCCATGCATTTCGTTCTGTGCAGTCTCCATCGAGATACATGCTATGATAGAGGCTGTCTCAATACGCTTGGCCGGACGCGATTCGCCATGACCTGCCACAAATCCATGACGTAGGATATTATCAAGCGGATGCTGCACGCAGGTAAGGCTCTTTGTAGGATAGTAATCCTTATCGTGAATATGGATATAACCATGCTTCACTGCATCACGGGCCTCGTTGGACAACAGATAGTCGTCGACAAAAGGCTTGGTGGTCTCACTCGCGAATTTCATCATCATTCCCGCCGGAGAGTCGGTGTTCATATTCGCATTCTCACGGGTGATGTCATTGTTCTTAGCCTCGATTATTTCGAGGAAAATATCACGCGTCTTTGCCTGGCGTGCTATGCTGCGCTGGTCTCTATACGCGATATATTTCTTAGCCACTTCCTTGCGGGGGCTTTTCATAAGCTCAAACTCCACACGGTCCTGAATGTCCTCGACTGTCATCTGATCGCTACCTGTCACACCTATGCGGTCGGTGATCTTCTGGATAAGCGCTTCATCCTCGCCAAGCTCTGTGTTGAGCATAGCCTTGCGTATGGCGGCCTTGATCTTTTCTTCATTGTAGCCAACGACACGTCCGTCGCGCTTAAGTACAGTCTGTATCATTTCTTTGGAGTATTGAGGGGTGTTTAAGATTCTAATTTTACTGTCAATATGATCTTGAATATTGCGTCGGCAAAGGTATCACAATACTTCCAAATATACAAAAATATCAGAGCAAAAGTTTTGTCAAATTTTTAATTTTGGAAAACTTTTTACACACATAAAATTCACAACATGCAAATAATCAGTGCATTAAAATTTATTTTGGAAAACTTTACCCACAAAACAGCAAACCACACTTATCAAAAAGCGTACAGCTACACGCTTTCATACGTCACACCGACATATCTTTATAAAAGTCCTTCATCGCAGAAAGAGAAGTATCCCTTAGTACCTCCGACTATTATATGGTCAAGCACACGTATATCCAACATCCTTGCTGCTTCAGCGAGTTTTTCCGTAAGGGCTTTATCCTGAATGCTCGGCTTCATATTTCCCGACGGATGATTATGCACAAAAGCCACCGCTGAAGCAGACAACAGCAATGCATCGCGCATGATTACTCTGACATCCACTACCGTAGCATCAAGTCCACCCTTGCCTACCATACGTTCGCTTATCACCTCGTTCGACTTCGAAAGATATAGCACCCAGAATTCCTCATGACCAAGCCATTCGAGCGACGCGCGCATGCGAGCGTATATGTCAGAAGAACTCCTCACCGGCTTATTCTCAAGCACACTGCCATCTTTCACAGCCCTGATTCCAAGCTGCAATGCGGCAAGCAACGTCAGAGCCTTGGCCGGACCGATACCCTTGTATCGCGCAGTTATATCCCTGACATTCATGCGCACTAGCCGGGACAAATGTCCGCCATTGTCTTGCAGGATTTTCTCACTGAGCTGCACCACATTCATATCGCGCGTGCCAGTACTGAAAAGAATAGCAAGCAGTTCGGCATCAGTAAGCACGTCGAAACCATGAGCCATAGCTTTCTCCCGCGGCCGTTCGGAAACTGCCATATCCGCTATCATCCTGCCTCTCCTGTCCATATCACCTGGAACAATCTTATCTGTAATTTTATTTTCCATATATCACTGCCCGACACATACTGTGGTTGTTCACAAAGATAGTGTTTTATTTGCAATACGGATCGTGTACATATTTAAAATTTAATCGCACATACCTGCCATGACAGTTTTTTTTGCTAACTTCGTGCTGCAATTCACACATTTAATATATTACAGGCATGAAAATTGGCCACATTGACTTAGGCGACCGTCCGGTGATGCTTGCCCCGATGGAGGATGTCACCGACACTTCATTCCGCCTGATATGCAAGGAGCAGGGCGCCGACATGACATATTCAGAGTTTGTCTCTGCCGACGCACTGATACGCAACATAGCTGCGACGACAAGAAAGCTGAACATCCACCCCGCCGAAAGGCCAACCGCAATCCAGATTTACGGCAGGGAGGTTGAACCTATGGTTGAGGCCGCAAAAATGGTGGAGCAAGCCGGACCAGACATCATAGACATAAATTTCGGATGCCCCGTAAAGAAAGTGGCAGGCAAGGGCGCAGGAGCAGGAATGCTTCGCGATATTCCCAAAATGCTTGAGATAACAAAGGCTGTAGTAAATGCCGTGGGCATTCCAGTCACCGTCAAGACCCGCCTGGGATGGGATCATGAATCAAAAATAATTGTGACTCTCGCCGAACAACTTCAGGACTGCGGTATAGCAGCCCTTACAGTCCACGGCCGCACAAGATCACAGATGTATACCGGAGATGCCGACTGGGAAATGATAGCTCGGGTGAAAGAAAACCCTCGGCTAACCATTCCCCTGATTGGAAACGGAGACATCACAAATCCGCAACGGATGCTCGATGCCTTCAACAAATATGGTGTAGACGGAGTGATGATCGGACGTGCTTCCATAGGTGCTCCGTGGATATTCAACGACATGAAGCGTGCTTTAGGCGACACTTCACACCAACCCCTGTCCGATGCTGATAAATTCGCCATCCTGCGCCGTCAGATAAAGGAAAGCATCGACCGGATAGACCAATACAGAGGCATACTGCATATCCGCAGACATCTGGCCGCATCTCCTCTGTTCAAGGGAATTCCGCATTTCCGCGACACCCGGATCGCCATGCTGCGCGCCGACAACTACGACGAACTCGATGCAATCCTCTCCCACATACAACACGATATATTACCGGAAACAACAAAACTCATAAATGAAAATGCATAAATTACTCTCCATTGTCTTTCTGTCTATGTTTGCGATCCCCTTCCACGCATCATCGCAAACAAACTCCGTGAAGGCCGACACAATGATGAAATACACTGTAGATGTAAGTGAATTTCAGGAACTTCTGGTCCGTGGAAACATAAATGTAATATATAAATGCTTGCCTGATTCAGCCGGCTATGCAATATTTCATGCAAGAGCCGAAGAAACCTCACGTCTGCTTTTCTCCAATCCCTCCGGAAAACTTAAAATCGAACTTTCTAAAGATAAGAAAGACAACAACGATACGGTATCGGTGATGCCTACCGTAACCGTATATTCCTCAATACTCACAAAAGCAGAAAACCGAGGCGACTCCACCCTTACCGTACAGAAGCCATCTTCAGGGCCATATCTGAAACTTAAACTTGAAGGCAACGGATCGCTTATAGCCAACGATGTGCACGTCAAGATCCTCGATGCCTCTACCTCTACCGGACACGGCACAATCACAGTATGGGGATTATGCAACGAAGCCAAACTGTCCATCTCAGGAAAAGGCAAGATAAACGCCGACAGACTTACTGCCACAAGCGTAAGATGCAGTCTGTTCGGAGGCAGCGAGGTAAGCTGCTTTGTCAATGGGGGAGATCTAACACTCCAGGGTCTGTCCGGTGCTACAGTATATTATCGCGGACGCCCGAGCAACATCAAAAACCGGGCAACCAAGGTCAAGATCGTCAATCTCGACGAGGCCGACATGAAAAAGCCTGTCAACTGATACTCCACTACGGATGAGCGAGACCGACAATCTTAAACTGGCCACGGCAAGGACTCTTAAATGGAATCTGGTCGACCGTTTCGGCCAGCAGGTAATGTATGCCGTCACCGGCATAGTACTGGCACGGCTTCTGTCGCAGGAGGACTTCGGTCTTGTGGGCGCCATACTCATATTTCAGGCATTCGCATCACTGCTTATCGACAGCGGATTCTCATATGCCCTGCTTCAGCGCAAACAGCCTACCAGACTCGACTATAGCACCGTACTGTGGTTCAACATAGCCCTGGCGGTATTCATATACGTAACGCTATGGTTCTGTGCAGTACCTATCGCCGATATATTCAAGGGCGACATGAGGCTTGTACCGCTGTCAAGGGCCATGTTCCTGACATTTATACTCAATGCCACAGCAATCGTACAGACCAACCGTCTGATGAAGCGCATGGATGTGAAGATGATAGCTGTGAGCAACATAGCCGGACTCGCCGTAGGAGCAGTGGCGGGAATATGGCTTGCCGTGAGCGGATATGGAGCATGGGCTATAGTATGGCAGAGCATATCGGCTGCGGCTATCAAGAGCATCATATTATGGACAACAGGACATTGGTTTCCGATGCTTAAATTTTCATGGAAGGCATTGCGAAGCTATTTCTCCGTAGGCTCAAGCATGATGCTTACTTCCTTTCTGAACACACTGTTCCAGAAAATATATTCGTTCTTCATTGGCAACAAGGCCGGACTCATACCTTTAGGCTACTATACACAAAGCGAGAAATGGAGCACGATGGGAATATCTTCCATAATGCAGGTGCTCACGGCCTCGTTTCTGCCTGTAATGTCGCATGTGCAGGACGACCCTGAACGATTCAGAAGAATTGCGTCGAAAACCGACCGCTTCACATGCTACATATTATTTCCCTGTGTAGCTGCGCTGACAATCACCGCTCCGCAAATATTCCACATACTTTTCGGAATAAAATGGGACGCGTCAATACCTCTTTTCCAACTGCTGCTCGCAAGAGGAATATTCAGCGTGCTGATGAGCAACTACAACAACTTTATAATTTCGCTTGGAAAGACCCGGACGGTTCTTTATCTGGAAGTTATAAGAGACGTCACCGCACTCGGCGCACTTATAGCCACACTGCCGATGATGTCGCTTGAAACGGCTCACGACATAGTTTACGGAATAAAAATAATGCTCTACGGACAGATTGCCGCTTCAGCTATAGCCTGGTGTGCATCGCTCGTAGCTACAACAGCAGTCACCGGGATCGGGCTGTACACCCTGCTACGAGATATGATTCCATACGGATGCATAACCCTTGCCATGTCGGCTGCAATGATATTCATACCGGAAGCCTCAAGCGATACAGCTACGCTGCTCATAAGACTTGCAGCAGGTGCTACTATATACATTGCTCTCAATTTCTTGGGAAAATCAAGAATACAAAGCGATGTGTGGGAGTATATATCTTACCGCTTCTGCAAAAAAAATACATAAAAAGATTGAATGTCTGCAAAAATATTACTACTTTTGCAGACCTCAACAACAACACCGAGTGTTTCGTCGAGACGACGCGGCACCGTATATGGACTTCAACACATTGAAGGCCATTATTATTTTATCAACGTTCAGCCCGCACCGGGTTTCTCAGGAAATCATCGTAGGCAAGCCTGATTCCATCCTCAAGCTCTGTCTTATATGTCCAACCCAATCCTGTAGCCTTGGACACGTCGAGCAACTTTCGGGGCGTGCCGTTAGGACGCGAGGCATCCCACTCGATACGGCCCTCATAGCCTACCACACGTGCTACCATATCTGTAAGTTCCCTGATCGAAAGTTCCTTGCCTGTACCGGCATTCACAGTTTCGTTGCCTGAATACGTATTCATCAGGAACACGCAAAGATCAGCAAGATCGTCCACATACAGGAATTCGCGCAGAGGCGAACCGTCGCCCCAACATGTCACCGACTCTATCCCTGCCATCTTTGCTTCATGGAAGCGGCGTATGAGCGCCGGAAGCACATGCGAGTGTTCGGGATGATAATTATCGTTCGGCCCATACAGATTTGTCGGCATGACCGATATATAATCCGTACCATACTGCCTGTTCAGGAATTCGCAATATTTCAATCCCGAAATCTTGGCCAGCGCATAGGCTTCGTTCGTCTTCTCAAGCTCAGATGTAAGAAGGCAACTCTCAGGCATAGGCTGCGGCGCCATCCGCGGATAAATGCATGACGATCCTAAAAACTCCAGTTTCCTGACGCCCGAACGCCATGCCGCATGTATGACGTTCATCTCAAGCATCATGTTCTCGTACATAAAATCGGCAAGTGCGCTACGGTTGGCTTCAATACCGCCGACCTTTGCCGCTGCCAGAAATACATATTCCGGTCTTTCGGCCTCAAAGAAATCATCCACTGCACGCTGATCGGTCAGATCAAGCTCGGCATGCGTGCGCGTCACGATATTCTCATATCCCTGCCTTTTCAACTCGCGTACTATGGCCGAACCAACCATTCCACGGTGTCCGGCCACATATATTTTAGAATCTCTGTCCATCATTTCACTATGCCCTTTTCAAGATACTCGGCCAGATTGGTGCGTACGCTCTCACCGGCACGTTCAGCAGCCACTTTAGCCATATCGGAATCTGTCATTATCTTCACCAGTTCGGCAAACGATGTCTTCTGCGGATTCCATCCAAGCAAAGCGCGTGCCTTTGTCGGATCGCCCCACAGATTGACCACATCAGTAGGACGATAGAAATCAGGCGATACTTCCACAAGCACCTTTCCGGTAGCGCGGTCCACACCTTTCTCATCCGCGCCCTCGCCTTCCCAACGGAGATTGATGCCCACATTCCTGAACGCAAGCTCGGCAAATTCCCTTACAGTATGCTGCTCTCCTGTAGCTATCACAAAGTCGTCGGGAGTATCGTGCTGGAGTATACGCCACATGCATTCCACATAGTCCGGAGCGTAGCCCCAATCGCGCTTCGACGACAGATTGCCAAGATACAGTTTATCCTGCTTGCCTTGGGCTATACGTGCGGCTGCAAGAGTGATCTTTCTGGTAACGAATGTCTCACCACGGCGTTCCGACTCGTGGTTGAACAGTATACCTGAGCAACAGAACATCCCGTAAGCCTCTCGGTATTCCTTCACTATCCAGAAACCATAAAGCTTGGCCACTGCATACGGACTATACGGATGAAACGGCGTGTTCTCATTCTGGGGCACTTCCTCTACCTTCCCATACAATTCGGATGTGGATGCCTGATATATGCGGCATTTGTCGGCAAGGCCGGTGAGCCTTACAGCTTCAAGGATGCGGAGTACACCTACTGCATCGACATCAGCAGTGAACTCAGGCGAATCGAACGAGACCTGTACATGGCTCTGTGCTGCAAGATTGTAAATCTCGTCGGGCCTGACCTTACCAACAACCTGCATAACACTCATGGAGTCTGTCATATCGGCATAGTGCAGGTGAAAATGATCCATACTCTCAAGATGAGATATACGCTCGCGGAAATCCACCGAGGATCTCCTTATTGTGCCATGCACTTCATATCCTTTGGATAGCAAAAGCTCGGCCAGGAAACTTCCGTCCTGCCCGGTCACTCCGGTTATCAACGCTGTTTTCATATCAATCTACATTAGATGTTTTATGCACCAAAGTTACAAACTTTCGGCGAATATTAACTGATTATACGAAGCGCTGTATTATTTTTTGCACACCTTGACTAAATAAGCTAATTTTGCGGCTCATTATTGGTTCTGCACTCCAGTCTAACTATGTCTCAACAGCAAAATTACCGTGGCCTTTCAGATCCGGATGTCGAAAGAAGCCGCAACCTCAACGGAGCAAACGTCCTATCCGCTCCCTGTAAAGCACCGCTTTGGAAAGTCTTTCTTGTCAAATTCACAGACCCGCTGATCATCATACTCCTGATTGCTGGCGTATTGTCGGTGTGCATCTCTTTGTATGAGCATTACAGCCTCGGTAAAAGCGCCGGCGAAGTGTTTTTCGAGCCACTCGGAATCTTCGCTGCAATTATTCTCGCCACAGGTCTGTCTTTCATATTCGAGCAAAAGGCTGACCGGGAATTCTCACTCCTCAACAAAGTAAGCGACGACGATCCTGTACAGGTCATCAGGTCCGGTAATGCCACAAGCATTCCTAAGAAAGACATTGTGGTCGGGGACATTGTGATCCTTAATACAGGCGACGAAGTACCTGCCGACGGCACGCTTCTCGAATCCACGTCCATGAGCATTGACGAATCGTCCCTTACCGGTGAGCCTATATGCCACAAGACCACCGACAATACTAAATTTGACCCCGACGCCACATTCCCTTCAAACCAAGCCCTAAGAGGCACAAAAGTGATGGAGGGGCATGGAATAATGGAAGTGTCTGCTGTGGGAGATGCCACAGAAAACGGTAAAGTGAACACTGCCACACATATCGACGACAGCGTGACCACTCCATTGAACATCCAGCTCAGAGGACTTGGACACCTCATCTCCAAAATAGCTTACGGAGTAGCTGCGGCTGTCATTATCGGCCGTGTAGTCATGTACTTCTCAAGCACGTCATTCGAATGGGTATCCTTCATATCATATATGTTACAGTCGCTTATGCTTGCAGTGTCGCTGGTTGTGATGTCTGTGCCTGAAGGTCTGCCAATGGCAGTCACCCTGTCTCTCGCCTACTCCATGCGCCGCATGCTGAAGACCAACAACCTCGTGCGCAAGATGCATGCTTGCGAGACAATGGGAGCCGCCACTGTAATCTGCACCGACAAGACGGGCACTCTCACACAAAACCGCATGCAAGTCTACAAGGCCGATTTTTTCGGCAATCCTACCGAAAACACAATATATGAAGGTATAGCTGTAAACTCCACCGCGCACCTCGATCTCTCCAAAGGCATTCCTGAAATACTCGGCAATCCGACCGAAGGTGCAATGCTCCTTTGGCTCAGAGAGAAAGGTGCGGATGCAGAAGTTCTAAGGGCCGGAGTTCGCATAGTTGAGGAATTACCATTCTCTACAGAGCGTAAATTCATGGCATCAGTCGCCGAAAACAGCGACCACACACGCACATTATACGTAAAAGGCGCTCCTGAGATAGTATTCGGTATGTGTTCTGAAACACCCGGTATCACAAAAAAAGAAATCGATGCACTTCTGCTCGACTACCAGAATCAGGCTATGCGCACACTCGGCTTCACATACAAGATTCTTGCTCCAGGCGAAACTGCGATAACAGACAACCGGCTGACTGCAGAGGGACTGACATTCCTTGGAGTAGCCGCCATATCCGACCCTGTGCGCGCCGATGTTCCCGATGCCGTAAGGGAAGTCACAGAAGCCGGTATACAGGTGAAGATCGTAACCGGAGACACGCCCAATACAGCCAAAGAAATAGCACGCCAGATCGGTCTCTGGGATGATAGTGTAGACGATCAGACCAACATCATCACGGGCAACGAATTCGAACTGCTATCAGACGACGAAATACGCCAACGTGCAGGCGATCTCAAGATCATAGCGCGAGCCCGCCCGCTCGACAAGAAACGCCTTGTGGAAGCCCTTCAGGCCAACGGCGAGGTAGTGGCCGTGACCGGAGACGGCACTAACGACGCGCCGGCCCTGAAAGCAGCACATGTGGGACTTTCGATGGGCGACGGAACATCCGTAGCCAAAGAAGCCTCCGACATAACAATTGTCGACAATTCATTCTCCTCGATCGGACGCGCGGTAATGTGGGGACGCTCTCTATACCGCAACATCCAGCGCTTCATCCTGTTCCAGATGACAGTCAATGTGGCCGGCTGTCTAATAATGCTGATCGGATCGTTCATGGGTATGCAGTCGCCGCTTAGCGTCACCCAGATGCTGTGGATCAATCTCATCATGGACACTTTTGCAGCCGTGGCTCTCGCCTCACTGCCTCCCACATCCTCGGTCATGGCCGAAAAACCACGATCGCGCAATGCATTTATCATAAGTCCTGCCATGTGGAGATCAATCATCGGAACCGGAGGCGCATTCTTCATCGCACTCATCTGCATCCTCTACTATTTCGAACATACAAGTATAACAGGATTACGACAGATTGGAAACGTGGCTATCTCCTCCCTTAACACAGGTCTCACGCCCTACGAACTCTCTGTGTTCTTCTGCTTATTCGTGATGCTCCAGTTCTGGAACATGTTCAACGCACGTGCATTCGCCACAGGCAGATCCGCCCTGCATCTAAAAGGTTGCTCAGGGTTCATCCTCATTTCTCTGATTATCCTCATCGGACAGATAGTGATAGTCACATTCGGAGGAGAATTTTTCAGCGTGCGGCCACTTCCGGCAACCGATTGGGCCATCATAATCGCATCCACATCCGTCGTACTGTGGACCGGAGAATTAATCCGCCTGATAAAAACTGATAAAAAATAAAGGACCTTCAACAAAAAGGCTTTAAGGATTGTTATAAATTTGAATTCTTCCAAAAGAGGAATATATCAAATGATTATAACTCACTTCATCTATTTATTAAATTCTTAAAGTCATGAAATCTTTAAATGTCAGCTATCTCGGACAGAGCCGCGCATGGTGGCTTGTCCTCGTCGTTGGAATTCTACTCGTTATCGGTGGATTCGCATATTGGTTCTTCCCCGTTGAGGGATATGCTGTAGCCTCCCAGATCTTCGGCTGGCTGCTTATTCTCGCCGGAATCGTACAGCTATGTGTATCGTCAGGCGAAAATCGACCCCGCGGCTGGGGATGGTGGCTTGCCGGTGGTGTCATCGACATGTTCATCGGCTTCATGCTCGTGCGCAGCGTAATACTTGCTGAAGTTGTCTTCCCCTATTTCCTTGCTTTCGTATTCATCTTCTGGGGTATCGAAGCTTTGATACGCGCAAGCAACAAAGGCGGAAAATACTGGTGGCTCGGTATCATCAACGGTATTCTTCTGTGTCTCATCGGCTTCTTCTTCCTTGAAGCAGGATACGTACAGAATATGATGATGGTTTCATTCCTTACTTCAATCGCATTCATCTATTGGGGATTCACCGTTGCAATGGTGGCCTACGAGATGCGTCCGGCTGTAGAAGAATAAGCCACCCGGGCAACGACAGACGCAGTTTCATTGACTTGAAAATAACGCCTGGAACAATGTCTGCCAGCGCATAAATGACAAAATCGAAACACAAGAGCTTGCTATATTACAGCAGGCTCTTGTTGCATATATCAAAGATTATTAGTATTTTTGTAAAGGAAACACTTCCAGTTAGAAACGTCCGGACTCGGCTTTGACTGCGTTAACATTATTTTTCTATCATAAGCCTAAACCTATTGAGGTCTGTAGCGTCTAATTTATAATAAATTTGCATCACAAACACCTGTAATCTCTTTCCACAGATGAAATCAAATCTAAAAGCATCAATATTATCTCTGTTTGTCCTCGGGACTGCGCTGCCTTTCACGGCAAACGCACTGAGTTTTTATGACGACGACATATACGACGCATCCAAACCAGTGGAAAAGCCGGCGAAGACCGCCCCTGCAAGACAGCAACAGACCACGACTCAGACCATTCCTTCGCTTTCAGGCACAGGATTCTACTATGGAGGCGACGGCAACATATACCCGGAATACAAGGCTGCAGGCTCTTATGATTTCAATTCCGGAAATATGCGCGACGTGGATGAATACAACCGCCGCGGCATATTCGCACGCAATAACATAGACTCGGTTCCGGCCGATTCGCTATCAGAATATTTCGCTTACACCAACAGACTTGAGCGATTCCATAACCCCGATATTGTATCCGGAAGCAACGACGAAGATCTGAAGGAACTATATTACACCCGCAATCAAGCGCCAACCACAACGATCAACGTTTATGTGCAGGATTCCTGGCCTTATTACTACAATCCTTACCGCTTCGGCTACTTCGGACCGTCATGGAGTCTGTCGTGGGGATTTGGCTACCGTCCTTGGGTCAACTGGGGATGGGGTTGGGGCTACGACCCTTATTGGGACTGGGGTCCTTCATGGGCTTGGGGACCGGCATGGGGCTGGACACCCTCATGGGGATGGGGCCCATCTTGGGGCTGGGCATATCCCGGAAGACCATCTACAGGCATAGGATCTTCAATGACACATCGCCCAGCATATGCAGGCACGCACGGCGTGCGCCCCGCAGCAGGAGTCGGCAGTCGTCCGGGAGCTGGTTCAGCCATTCATAATCGTCCTGGTGCTGGAGTAGGCAGCCGTCCGGGATACAGCGGCAGCAGTACGACACGTCCGGGCACATCATCCGGCGGTCTGCGCCCCGGCGCCAATGTCCGTCCCGGTGCAAATTCAGGATCGACAACTACACGTCCCGGATATATGCAGAACCGCAGACCAAGCAGTTCGTCGTCGTACAACGGACAAGGCTCGCGTCCCGGCGTACAGCGCCAGCAACCGACCTATAACAATAACAGCAACCGCAATACAGGTTCGTACTCGCGCCCGTCTTCAGGCGGAGGCAGCCGCGGAGGATTCTCCGGTGGCGGAAGCCGTGGAGGATCAGGCGGTGGTGGCCGCGGAAGCCGCAGATAAAAGTCAAACAGACACATACCCTATAGTATAGTTTTGAACACATTTTTTCACAGGATACAGATATGAAGATTCCTTATCGTTTGCCTATAATGCTGATGCTCGCCGGAGTTCCATCCGCCATGCTGGCCCAAAGCTCCATCGACGCATACAAAATCTCGCAAAACAGTCTGCACGGCACAGCCCGCTTTCAGGCTATGGCCGGAGCGTTCACTGCCCTCGGCGGAGATCTCTCCACCCTTAACCAGAACCCAGCCGGTGTAGGTATATACAGGAGCAACGAAGTCGGACTGAGCTTCGACATCGACATGCAGAGCGCTACCATGAATTCAATGGGAAGCAAGCTCACCCAAGACCATACAGCCGCTGACTTCACAAACATAGGATATATCGGCTCGATCGCACTAGACAATGAGACCATGCCTTACTTCTCGTGGGGTATCAGCTATAGCAGAATAGCATCATTCAACCGCCGATACAAAGGCTACACCCCGGCGATGGAGACATCTCTGTCCAATTACATTGCAAGCTTCACCAACCAGCTCGGATATTCAGGCAACGAACTGTTTGAGACTGACAAATACACTCCATATTTCGACAGTTCCTGTGACTGGCTCAGTACGTTGGCCTATAACAGCTATCTTATAAATGGCGGCACACCCGGGCAGTTTTCAGGCCTATTCGGCGCTAATTCCACCGGCGCGGCTGAATACGAGGTTCGCGACAAAGGTTATATTGACGAATATGCCATTGATTTCGGCGGAAATATTCAGAACACACTCTACTGGGGTATCGGCATAGGTATCACCGACCTCAGCTACACACGCGACACACGCTACACCGAATCCATTGACAACGCCATCATTCCTAACAAGGATGCTACCGGTACAGCCACAGGCACGGCCGATTGGGATCTTTATAACTCCCAGGCAATCTCAGGCACAGGTTTCAATTTCAAATTTGGCCTTATATTCAAACCGATCAATGAACTCCGCATAGGCGCTGCAATACATACTCCTACCTGGTACAGACTCACACAGAGCTACGCAGCCAATATACGCTACGAACTCGCAGGTCAGGACTACGCTTACGCAACAAACTCATTCTCCCCCTCCGTCGGACTTGATGTCAATCCGGACCACCCCTACAACTACACCCCCGTAGCTGAGTTCGACTGGCGTCTGCGTTCACCTTGGCGTTTCAGCTTGGGTGTGGCCGGCGTGCTCCTCAACCGCGTAATCGTAAGCGCCGACTATGAACGCGTGATGTATCCATCCATGAGTATAAAGACACCTGATGGTTGGGGCGGATTCAGCACTAATGACGCACTCAACGCCGACGTAAAGGACTACTTCCAAAGCTCCAATATCCTCCGCGTGGGCGGTGAATTCAGAGCATTGCCCTGGCTCAGTCTCAGAGCAGGATACTCCTACGAATCATCCAATGTCAAGAGTGGCGCATACGACGGCGAGATTGGTTACGACATCGCCACTGCAGGAACAGATTGTTCGTATGCATTCAACAAGGACACTCAATACATCACAGCAGGTGCAGGCCTACGCTACAAAGCATTCTCGTTCGACATCACATACGTGCACCGCACACAAGAGAGCAAGTATCAGGCATTCACTAATTTCGAGAGCTTCGTAGCTCCAAACGCCAAACTAACAAATACCGACAACAAGCTCGTCTTCTCGCTTGCCTACAGATTCTAAAACAGAATTTCCTACATAGACTCTCATTAGAGAGATAAAAGCATTGGGCTTTAACGTACTACATAAGTATGCTAAAGCCCAATTTCTTTGTGCAAAGACACGACTTGAACATCCGACTCAAATTAAGCGGGAACTGATTTCCTAAACCCGCTCCAATTATACACAGCTAAAAAACACTGATAGGGCCATGTCTCAGCAACGACACAGCCCTATCATCAGTTTTTATCAATCTATATTATATCAAAGCCTTACAGCTACGTCATCGTAGGCAAAGTAGGCCGGGGTTGTCAGACCCCATGTGTTTTTAAGTGAACCCTTGATATTAAACTCTACTTTTGATACTGCACCGAGAACACTCAGATCCCAACGGGTCCATTCGGTCACGATATTGTCCACACCCTTGAACAAATAGAATGTAGCAGTACCTGTTTCAACTCCGGACTCATCGTAACCCTTGGCCTCGATAGCTGCCCAATCGGAATCAGAAATGGAAGTATTGTTACGATACTCAGCTACAGCATACAGTGTGTTGTTCACATACATATGATCAATCACATGTGTCTGTCCGTCGTAGAATTCAAGTGCCGGTAGAGTTGAACTCATGCCCACAACTGCATCATCTATATATCCATTATGTACAGCGAAATTCTTTGAGCCATTGTTTCCACTTGTACCATAGACTGCAAGCTGATTCATAAATGTGCCGTCAGCGAGATTTGTGCTTGTATAGTTTGAGATGGCATGACCACCGTACCAATAGCAATATTCACCCATGCTCTCAGGGAAAAGATGCATCAACTCAGTGTTGCCCTCGTCATACCAGTAATAAGGCTCATCCATGCCATATGTATCCTCTCCGTAAAGAAGAATGCCTCCATACTGCTTGCTATCGATCAGATCGCTCCATTTTGCAATATTGGCATTTGCGTAGGACAGCGGATATTCCGAGAACTTTGCATCCGCATCCTCGAAAGTCAGCACTTTCATCTCGAACACGGCTACAGCAATCTTCACAATCATTGCCTTACCTGCTGCCGACACTATGTTCACGGAGATATTGCCTTCGCGTTCAGCATATGTATTGGCAGCATCAGGTGCAGTGAGTGTCAGCACACCATCAGCATATGACGCACGCCATCCGTCAGGTTTTGTTATCGAGAAGTCCGAGATATTCTCCGCCTTCACCTTAAATGTCCTTGTCTCTCCGAAAGTGAATGTCTGTGTGCCTTCAATGCCTTCCACAGCAAACACAGCGGCATCTGCATCATAACGGCTTACTGAAAATACTGTGCCATTGGAAAGTGTGAATATCACATATTCCGGATTATCAGTAGAGACAGAAGCGAATATCGACGATCCTCCGGCTTCGGCTACAACACCTGTCGATTCCCAGGTCTGGCCTCCGTCGGTAGATACTTCCCACATCTTGCTGTCGGGATTGATCCGTATGCGGGGAGTCACCCCATCAGCTCCAGTCGCAGAAAGAGGCTGACCTTCCACTTTTATGATCTCACCGTCAAGAGTCCAGTAATACTTGCCGTCGTCACCCTTGACAACAGCTATCTGAGGTGCATTTGTGCCGTTCTTACCATTAGAGATCGTCACCTCGCGTCCATCGGAGAAATGGATCGTATAGCCGTTCTCATTGTTATCTACCGAAGTTATAGTAACCTGATTCTGCATTGATTCCACAAGGACCTTCAATGCCGATAAATCTGTATTAGCAACGTCGACCTTTGCCTCCAGGGCATCGAGTCTATCGTTGATGTCTCCGATGCTGTCCCACAGATCATCTGTGTTTGTCTCACATCCCGTAAATGAGGCCGAAGCAAGCAAAAGCGCGGTCACGGCCGAGAATAATTTTACTTTTTTCATTGTATATATAAAAATAATGTTCGGTCCTATCCTTCGAAAACTCTGCTTGAGAGATACGTCTGAGGATAGCCGGACATGTACTTCGCACCGGAATAGTTCCGGCGATATTATACAATGATAGTGGCTTGGCTGTGTCTGATAGATCCCGCAGACTTCCCTTGGCCGGGTTTCATAAAGTGGCAGGTCTTCTGACTTGTCGTTATCGGTATCACGCCTTCCCGGACAATAGTGTCCAGTGACATGTTTGCAATTCCACACCTGCATCATTTTTAAGCAGGATTCGACTTACAGCAGCGGGTACTGTTCCGGATTCTAACCGGATTCCCTCGATACATACGGCAATTATAAGCTGATATGTATCATTACCACTTAAGAGAATGTTCTCAAATGCAATTAATTTGTACGCCCGTGGGGAGTCGAACCCCAATCGACGGAACCGGAATCCGTAATTCTATCCATTGAACTACGGGCGCATTAAAATCAACTCTATCCGATGATTGTCAAATATCGTCAATGCGGTGCAAAGATACACATTTTTTTGTATTTTTGCAAAGGCAAATAAAAACCCTGCGTAAAATATCTGAGCATCATGAACGTCAGAATACATCCATCATGGCACACCGCACTTGCGGCGGAATGGGATAAACCATACTTCGAGGAACTAACCGACTTCGTAAGGAAGGAATACTCCACCAGACTCATTTTCCCACCGGCATCACAAATCTTCGCAGCCTTCGATGCATGTCCGTTCGATGAAGTAAAAGTGGTGATACTCGGGCAAGATCCCTATCATGGCATAGGCCAGGCCAACGGGCTGTGTTTCTCTGTCAACGAAGGTGTGCAGCAGCCTCCGTCTTTGGTAAACATCTTCAAGGAAGTGCACGACGATACAGGCGCGCCAATACCAACCGACGGAGACCTGAGCAGGTGGGCACGCCAGGGTGTGCTCCTGCTTAACTCAACACTTACAGTAGCGGCACATTCGGCAGGTTCACATCAGCGCCGCGGCTGGGAAGAATTCACTGACGAAGTGGTAATGCGTCTCGCTACTGACCGCAACAATATTGTATTCATGCTATGGGGTAGCTATGCCATTCATAAAGGAGCGTTCATAGACCGCACCCGTCACCTTGTACTCACATCACCCCACCCCTCCCCACTGTCGGCTTACAGAGGATTTTTCGGAAATCACCATTTCTCCCAGGCTAATGCCTACCTCAGACAGCACGGACAAAAAGAAATCATATGGTAAGATCCGGCCTTTTTGTTTTCCTGTCGTTGATCATGGGTGCAACATGCATGGCACTCGACACACGCACCCACAGCACAGACCCGTACATACGGTCAATTCGGACCCTTGTCGACGGAAACGACCAACTTGTGCCGGTGATAACACCTGATGCTCCCGAAGGCTTGCTTGAAATCTCATTCGACGAACTTGCCGATGAATACCGGCAACTGAGATACCAGGTGATCCACTGCGACAGCAGATGGAATCCTACTGCAAACCTCACCGAACAGGAATATATTACCGGATCTTTCAACGAAGAAGATATTACCGACTACGAATATTCAATGCCCGGACTTTCGACCCGATATGTCCACTATTCGATTCCTTTTCCGTCAGGACACATGCGTCCGGCTATTTCCGGCAACTATATAATACGTGTCTACCCATACGACGATCCGGAAAACACACTTCTTGTGAGCAGATTCATGGTCAGCGAACAGTCTGCCCCGGTCTCAGCATCGGTAAACACCAGTACCGACATCGACTATAATGAAGCGCATCAGCAATTGAGTTTCAGCGTGGACACACGCAATACTGCACCGGAAGTCGTGGATCCGTTCTCACGAATAACTGCCGTCATTTATCAGAACTCCCGCACAGACAACCACGTCCGACTCGACCATCCATTAAGAGCCGAGGGCCGCAACAAAATCATATACGACCATCTACGGCCGCTGATCTTCCCTGCCGGCAACGAATACCGGAGATTCGAAACCGTATCAACCAACTACCTGCCTCTTAGAATAGACGGCATGGATTTCCACTACCCGTATTACCACATGTCGGTAGAGACAGATACGCCCAGAGCTTCAGAGCCATACAGCTACGACAGCACCCAGCACGGACGCCTGCGCATACGCAATGCAAATGCTGACAACAGTGATCTTGAATCCGAATATGTCGTCACACATTTCACTCTGTCCATGCCGCAACTGCCGCCAGGAGTGGACGTATTCATCGACGGAGACCTCACCTACCACACAGCTGATCCCGCATCCAAAATGCAGTATGACCATGAGATAGGAGCATACACGCGCGCATTATTGCTAAAACAGGGATCTTACAACTATCAATATCTTGTAGGACGTGGAAAAACAGACACCAACGATCCCAGTCTTGATGCAGGATATATCGAAGGAAACAAGTATCAGACCGTCAACGAATATCTGATCTGCATATACTACTCCGCACCGGGCGAAAGATACGAACGTCTGCTAAATGTGGCTCCTGTTGTTATCAGATAAATAGTTCGCGGATCACCATATCGGAAAGCAACCACCGGCTTTCAGGAATCCGAAGCCTGCCCGCTCCGTTGCTTACAAGCATACCGCTATCGATAAACTGCTGTGCCTTATCAAGCACTGCTTCCACCATATTCTTGCCTCCTAAAGACTCAATATAAGCGGTATCAAGCCCTACGGAAGTACGCAATCCTGTCAGTATGGCATCATTGATCCGGTCGTCCATACTCTCGCATTCAACATCGCTACCTGAGAAATCGCACTGAAGATAGGCTTTCAAATTATTTGATCCGGTACGTCGCATGTTTCTACCATCAAAACTGACAGCCGACGGCCCTATGCCAAGATAGGCCTCATCACGCCAATAAGATGAATTATGCCTCGAATGCATACCTGCAAGCGCGAAATTAGAGATCTCATAATGATCATACCCCGCTGCGGCTGCAGCTTCACACAAATAGGCATACATTGATTCTATAAGCTCATCATCCGACGGTGTGAATTTGCCTGACAGCACTCTCGCATATAACCTCGTACCTTGCTCTACCGATAGTGCGTACGACGAAAAATGCTCAGGATGCAGGTCCATCAGCGTATCGACAGACTCCATCCAAGTCTTCAGTGTCTGCCCAGGCAAACCATATATCAGATCAAGCGAGATATTCCTCACTCCACTTGTCCTTAGGGTGTTATATGCCCGCAATGCACCGGCTGCATCATGTCTTCGTCCAACCTCTGCAAGTTCACTGTCGGAGAAGCTCTGTATGCCCATGCTTACCCTGTTGACTCCGGCATCCATCCATACCCCGACTTTAGTACTGTCGACGTCCTCCGGATTGCATTCAATGGTGATCTCGGCTTCTGTAGCGACATCTGGCCTCACAGCTGCAAGCAATTCTCTCAACAAATCAGCAGGAAGTACCGACGGTGTACCGCCTCCGATATATACGGTAGAGAACTTTCCATCGGCAAGATACCCGGCCGAACGCATTGAATACTCGGCTTTCGCTGCCTCTACATAACGCTTATAATCATAATCCGTGGTGCAAGGACGGGAGTAGAAGTCACAGTATGCGCATTTGCTATGACAGAAAGGCACATGAATGTATAGTCCGGCCATATCGATAATACATCAGTAAATTAGTGATGATCGTTAACTTTGGGTAACTCTACCGCACATCTCGGCAAAACGGCAGATATTACATATCTGACTGCCCCGCTCACACTGGCTGAAATCCTCGTCAGTATCGAAAATACGTCTTACCAGCTCTACAAATCCAGGTCTGAATTCACCCAGATAATCAAGGTGAGAATATATGACATCCCCTGCCTCGGACTTACGCACCGGCTTGAAGCCATCGGACATGACTGTACTTAATTTATAGATATAAGGCTGCACAGGCCGCGGATCGCCGCTTATATCAGTATAAGCCATCGCGTATGTCATAAGTTGGAATACAGCTCCATAGGCATGGTCTCCGGCACGCGAGGCCAAAGTAGCCATATCGCCGGACAGAAGACCGTCCGATCCGGTCTTATAATCAATGAGCCGCAGACGCTTGCCTACATCTGTAATGTCGACACGGTCTATCGACATCTTGAAACGCACAGCAAGATCAGGAGCAAGTCTCCATACAAACGGCGTGCCGCCAAACTCGGCACGATAGAACTCAAATGGCGTCAACGTTTTTTCCGCCTCAAGCATACTGCACACCGTACGGGTCATTATATCGGCCAGCAACCTTGACTGACCCTTCAATGGCCTGTCTCTTTTTTCGGGCGGCAGATTGTGGAATTCCTTGTTCACCTCCTCACGGATCAACGCCTCGATCATGGTTGTAAGCGGATCACCGGGACGCTTCATGGTCTTCATTCTCTCGAGCAGATCGTCAGTAATCGTAACCGTATCGGCGTTGCCACGGACATATTCGAATAATTTCTGTGCCACATGATGGACCACATTGCCGTAAGTTATAGGCGTCATGAATTCCTTTACAGCATCCTCATCGTCGGCATTCCACCGGCGCACATATTGCAGATAGAATTTAAGAGGACATCCTGCAAACGTTTTCAATGCCGATGCAGACAGGCATAGTGTACCGCCTTCAAGAAATCCGGCCAACTCACCTGCATCCTTCTTAACCGACAATTGCGGCAGATCCGGCGACGACGGCTGATATTCCACTGATCTGAACACCACATTTCTGTAGCATCCGAGATATTTCAACTGATATATGTAGCGCGACATTTCGCCAGACGAGATTCCAGACGTGCGGCTGTCGTAAATGAGGCTTACTTTTCTGGCCCTGGTGAGCAGACGGTAAAAATAATATGAGAAAATACTTTCCTGATGGTCTATCGTGGACATGCAGTAGCCGCTACGCAAGGCATTTGGAATAAACGTACCTGCATAGTGTTTACGAGGGAATATACGCTCGTTCATGGACAGCATCACAAGATTTTTGAAATCAAGTGTCCTTGTCTCAAGCATGTTCATAATCTGAAGTCCTCGCAACGGACGTCCGGAGAAATTGATAGTATCAGAGTTTATCATGCTCTCGACAAGAGCGAAATATGTCCCGTCCTCCATCCTCACACCATATCTGCGGCACAGTTCATCTATCTCGGACACGGAATTGCGATAGTCTTCGATCACAGCCAACTGACGCTCATGTCCCTCCACAGGTCTACCCTCATTCCGCAGCGATTCCATTTTCTCAGTCAGTGTGTCAAGTATTCGGTTCAGGTATACACAGACACCGGTTGAGTCACTGGAATCCACATCCGCGAAGATAAACGACATAGAAGGATAATTGTCGCGCAAAAGGGATGCCGGCACAGTAAACAGATGACTTTGTATTAACTCCGTTCGGATCGCGAAGCATTCATCAGCCGCAAATGCAAGTACGATCGGATGATTCAGCACAGTCAGCACATCCTCATAGAAATAGCTCTGCTCGCCGGAAACCCGCCTTGCCCTGCCATGCATTCCTATTATTGCCGACATCAGGGAAGCTACCTCGGTATGGCGTTTGGGCATACCGAGGGTTATGTTTATATCGCCGATCGACTCAGGTATCGAATGCAACAACGGCACAAACACACTGTCGTCGTTCACCACCACACACGTATCTATGGCGTCAGATGGATCCGCTATACTTCCGGAATCGACTCCTTCCTGAATGATCCTTGCCACTTCCTTGGCCTGCGCGGTATTGCCCGGCACAGCAAGGACTTCAATAGTCGGTTCAGATGCACTGTCGCTGAAATCAATGTCGAGCGGGTACAGTGAAGGAAAACGCAGTAGATTCTGCCCGACAAAACGTGTAGCCTGATTATGATGGTTTATCTTATCGGAGGTAATGTCGGCATAAGTCCTCAGGTCCTTATAGCGTTTTTTGAAAAACGCCGGTGATGAGAAATCCCAATAGAAATCTGCCGAACCAAGTTCCTGCAATCTCTTGAATATTTTCAACTCACTTGTCGACAGAACATTGAAACCGACGAAAATGTATCTTTTAAATGGCAGATCTTCAGCTTCTGTATGCATGAGAGCCTCAGCAGCATCGCGATACGCCATTCCAGTATAGGTGAGCCCGCGTTTTCTGAGCGAAGATCTGAACTCAATGTATATATCATGAAGTATTTCCCAGAGGCTCAGAAATTTACTCCTGATAGACCCATCGTCTCCATCGTCCGCTGCATGCATCCAGAAACGGTCTACATCATCGGGATAACCTGATGTAGCTTCATCGACATCACCCCAGAAACGGCTTACGATCTCACGTTGCTCAGGAGTAAGATAGTCGGCACTGATCTCCTTTAGTCGCTTTATGTTGGTGAACAGAGCGCCGGCATCTACAAGGTAGCGGTCTACATCGTTGAAGTCGTTGATTATAAGATCGCCCCAGAAACGGAATCTGTCAAAATCACGCAACTGGTCAGTCCTGCCACGGGCTGCCAGTACTTTTCTATAGCTGTCGTATAGAGCGAAAATCAATTCATTGCGCGAAGCCTCGACACCAACGGAATACCTCGCCACAAGGTCGCTGATATTGGTAAACGACGGTATGAACGCCGGACGTCCGAGTCTGTCGAATTCCTCCAGCACATAACGGCGGAAAAACAACGAACTACGCCTGTTTGGAAAGACAAAACAATATCGACCGAGATTATTGATTTCTTCCGGTGCGCAATAGCGGCGCGCTATCTGTCGTAGAAACATCTGTCAGCACTTTATAAGCATACACATACGCACGGCCACATCGAACATCACGATCTTACTGTTCGTATTGGCACTGATATCCGCTATTGCGGTATCAAAAAGAGACACTATACGGATCACATTCCTCTCGTTTATGAACGGTGAAAATTTCCGGCAGAAATCAGCCTCAGCAGCCGTAAGGCTATTCAGGCCGTCGACATTTATGTTGAGTATGAAATTCTCACGCACAAGACGCTGGCAATATGAAATAAACCGTATGGCCTGCTCACGTCCGAGCGCGGCCACATCAGCAGACCATGATTTCAGCTCACGCACTTTACGCTGATACGCAAGACGCATAAGAGAGGCGAACATATCCAGCCACTGACGGGACACATCATCGACGCTTATGAGTTCTATAGCTCTGTTGAGATCACCATCGCTCAATCGTGATATATTATCTGCGGCAACTGCATCGATGCCACATCTTCCCGTCAGGTAGGAAGCCACTTCGCTCTCGCTGTAGCGAGGCACTTTCACGCGCTGCAATCTTGAATATATCGTCGGTAATATAGCCCCCGGATTGTCGCTCACCATCACAAACATAGAATCGGCAAACGGCTCCTCCACCACTTTCAATATCTTGTTGGAGCATTCCGGCTGCATCCTTTCAGGAAGCCACATAAGCACAACCTTTCGTTCCGAGGCCACTGCGGTGAGGTTGAGTCTCCGGATAAGTTCAGCACCTTCTGTCACATATATCCTCGGTTGGGAATTCACATTATCGAGAAGAACAAGCCAATTACGAAAGTCCATAAGAGGATATTCCGTAAGCATGGTTCTCCATTCAGACGCAAACATATCCGACACAGTGGACTCCCCTTTCTTTACTACCGGGAAGCTATAAAACGTATCCGGGTGATTGAATCCCTCATGCTGCCGGCACGATGGACAACGCCCGCAACTGTCTGTGTCGCCCTTGACACGTCCGGTGCAGTGCAGATACTGGACAAAAGCCCGGGCAAGCATCATTTTGGATGTACCGGAAGGTCCTTCAAGCAAAAGTGCATGCGGAAGTCTGCGGTCATCCACCATTTCCCGAAGCCTTTGCTTCACATCCTCATGTCCATGTATTTCAGCAAACCTCATGCTATCAAAATAAATCAGAAAACCTGCTTTACGACGGACTGAACCGAGCGTACTGCATTATGCGAATAATAATGTATGTGCTGTATTCCGTGTTCGATTAGATCGCGGCTCTGGTATGCGGCCCATTCCACGCCCACCTGCTTCACCTGCGAATCATCCTTGCACGCAAGTATCTCGGATACGAGTTCCGACGGAAGGTCCACCTTGAATGTCTTGGGAAGCAACGACAACTGCCCCATATTGACTATCGGTTTTATTCCCGGAACTATAGGTACGTCTATTCCCGCTGCACGGCACGAATCCACAAAGCTGTAGAACTTGCTATTGTCGAAAAACATCTGCGTCACGATATATGACGCTCCATTGTCCACCTTGTGTTTCAGCCACTGCAGATCGCTGGCGCTGTTAGGCGCTTCTTCGTGCTTCTCCGGATAACCGGCCACACCATAGCTGAAATGCTCAGTGGCCGGAATATCCATCTTCGTGCCATCGAGGAAATATCCTTCGTTGAACCTGTTGACCTGATGCTGAAGCTCAGATGCATGCGAGTAACCGTTCTCATTGGGTATGAAGCGGCTCTCATGATGCGCCTTGTCACCTCTGAGCAGAAGCAGGTTGTTTATTCCGAGAAAACTCAGGTCTATCAGTGCATATTCTGTCTCAAGCGCAGAATATCCGCTGCATATTATATGAGGGACAGCCGGAATCTTGTACCTGTTCTGAATTGCTGCCGCCACTGCCACAGTTCCCGGTCTCGAACGCTCGGACACGCGCTGATACAGACCGTCAGATATGCTTTTATACACCAGTTCGCTGCGGTGTGTGGTGATATTTATATATTTCGGACCATAGTCCATCAAGGCATCTATATTGCCGAAAAGTCCGGCTATGCTCCTGCCTTTGAGTGGAGGCAGAACCTCAAACGAGAAGCTCTTTCCCCCGGATATATTACTATTTATGTCAAGCATCAGTCACTATGTGTGTATGTGTTTCATTTCTGAATTATCTTGTCTCTCTATGCACGGATAGAATCTCAGCTTTTCCTGCCATTTGTTCCACGCCAACCACTTTCGCAGGCTTGCCAATTCGCTCTATAGCGATTTTGGGCGCGGACGATGCATAAGACATTTCCGTTAATGCTCTGGATCTCTTGCGTGATCCGCCAAGCAACCATTCGCATAGGAACGGCGATGTACGTATAAGCGCACTCACGGCAAGGCAACCGGCCACGACCGCCACGCTCATCGCTCCTATGATCACCAGTTCGAGAATATCGTTATTTCTATGCCAGAAAAGGCTTTTAAGCTCCGGAATACCTGGAAGCAGAAACCAGTGTATCATGTATATGTCCAAGGTCCTGCGTCCGACAAACTGCATTATCCGGCTGAGACGTCCATTTGCATTCCAATATTCCCTGTTGCGCCAGAATGCCGAAAGTACAACCAAAACAATCGAGGAACTTCCGGCCAGACTCAATATCGCCTTGACGTAACCATCAATTTCCAACTCTTTGCTGAAATGCGCCAAAGACAGACTTACGGCCGCAAGCAGCACTGCAAATGTCATGCACATATTGCGCTCGAGCATACCGAGAAATTTCGGTTTATTACCTCCGCATACAGTTCCACAGACAAAATAAATAAAGAACTTGGACACATTGTCTACAGGAAACCATCTGATCTCGGCCGATGTATCGGAATATATCAGATGCGACACCGGACCGAGAATATAGAGCGTCATACCTGCCGTCACAAGCATTATCGTACGCATATGTGGAAAATATCGCCTGCTCAGCGCCGATACAAGATAATACGTGCCAAGCATTGCAAACAGCGCCAGAGTGAACCAATACCCACCCGGAAAAAACCAGCTCCACGATGTCAGCGTCACAAATAAAGTGAAGAAGACAACAGTCGGTACAAGCTCAACGCGCGCCTTGGTCAGCAGACGGCTGACGGTATACGATCCGGTCCACACATCTATGGCTTTGGATGCCACGAAGCCGCTTATGAAGAAAAACATAGGCATGCGCAAAGCCACAAACAATTCCGACACAACCGACGGACTGCCATAAAGGCCAAACGTGACACCACGCACATGGTGGAAGACAACAAGCGTCATCGTCAATCCCCTAACTACATCGAGGGTTTTGATTCTATCTGTGGATATAGACCGGTTCATTTCAACCGCAAATTTACAAAAATTTCTCCGCCCTGACAATTACGGATTGAATATGTCAGGATTGAAGAAATCCATAATATTGTATAGCTGATCAAGCGCTATCCCTGCGGGAGAATCCGGATTCAGTTCCAAGGCTCGCTTATAGTCAGCTATTGCAGCCTTGCTGTCGCCTCTCTGCCAACAGATGCGTCCACGCAAAAACCATGCGTCATCGTTGTCCTTACCAACTCCGGACAGATAATCATCCAAAGAGGCTATTGCTTCCTCTGTCCTGCCGGATTCGGCCATCGCCTTAATATTTGTAATATTGAACATAATTGTCTATTTTTGTCTTATATAAGTAACAAACTACAAAGTTATGAAACGTTTCAACATCATCGCGGTTCTATCCACCATATTTTTTCTCGCCGGCCACGCCGCCGACCCGACTGCCACGAGATACTCTTTTGCCGACTGCCAGGGCAGTTTGCGACCATACCCTACCCCATCATCCGCAGTCACTGTACCAGACTCACTGACGCCGGTATATATAAGCCACGTAGGACGCCACGGCGCAAGATTTCCATCGTCGGCAAAAAACTCATTGGCAATGCGTGCCGCGCTACTGAAAGCAGACTCCATCGGCACGATCACATCGCTCGGTCAGGAATTGCTGCGTATCACTAACCTCGTAATATCAGCAAGCGATGGCCGGTGGGGTGCGCTTGACTCTCTCGGTATGGCCGAACAAAGAGGCATAGCTTCAAGGATGGTAATGAACTTCCCGGAACTATTCGCTTCAGGAGGAAAGATAAATGCCATTTCATCATATTCGCCAAGAGCGATGATGAGTATGTATTCGTTCACACACCAGATGGACAGGCTTAACAATAAATTTGAATTCACAACGACTACGGGCCGGCAGAATTCCATTCTGATGAGGCCATTCGATGTAGATCAGGACTATCTGGACTTCAGAAAGTCGAATGAGTGGAAACCGGCCTACGACCTACATATAGCACAGACCTGTCCCACTACAGCAATACGCCGTGTACTTGGCGAAAAATATCCTTTTGCCGACAAGACTCAGGAACGCGATCTGGCACTTACTGAATATTATGTCATTGCCGGATTAAGTGCAATGGGCATTTCCTACGATCCTCTGAAACTGTTCACTATCGAGGAATACAACGCTCTCTGGAGTTGCTTCAACATGCGGCAATACCTCCAACGCACGGCTACTACAATCTCCACCGTACCGGCCGATATAGCCGGTCCTCTTGTTCTGAACATCGTAACCGGTATAGAAGGCATCATTGAAGGTAATAATTCCGCTGTGGCAGACCTCCGGTTCGGACATGCCGAGACGCTAATGCCACTGGCCTCACTGCTGCGCCTGCCGGGATGCTACTATCTCACCAACTATTTTGACACCGTAGGCCTACACTGGCGCGACTTTGATGTCGTACCTATGGCAGCCAACATCCAGTTCATTCTTTTCAAGACTGACAGCGGCCACTGCTACCTGCGCACCGACTATAATGAACGCCCTGTGAAACTTATTCCGAACGACGAGCGTATATATCTGCCCTGGAGCGAAGCACGCGATTATATGTTGCGTTGTGTACCGGTCTATATGCAATAGCTCCTCTACTGTTCCGAAGCAAGCAGCATGATCTCTCCATCATCGCCGCTCACAATCTGATAAAAGACAACATCTCCAAAGGTGGTTTTCTTCACGAAAGCCGCCTTTGTTTTTTTTCCGCATATATAGAGCAAGTCTTCCTGCGGACGAAACGCCACAGAATTCTCCGGCCGATCAATATCCAAAAAGGATATTTCCGAGGGATCATCCGCTATGCAATACATGACGCCTGCTTCGCCAAATTTAAGCGAAAGCGTGCTTGACTCGAAGCGCGGGTTCTTATCTTCGATCTGTGCAGGAGTCAGATCCGGGACACCACTTCGTTCGCGCACCTCGATTTTTGCTGTGGCTGTACGGCGATCCGAACCACGCACTGTGAGCGTTGCCGAACCTGTTGCCAAAGCTGTAAGCCTTACATTATTTCCATCCACGTTGACACTCACTATCTCTGGATAAACCGTTGCAGTGATGCCGTCAGCACCGCTTACAGTCACTGTGATACTTTCCATTACCTCAAGCGATATTTCGGATGGCTCGATCACTATGGGTTCCTGTAGATGATAGCCGGCCTTATCCTTACCGCAGGAACATATGAGAATAGCCAAAACAGCAGCTATCAGACATTGAATCTTCATAATCATGGATTTATGGTTATCACAACTTTACCTCGCAAGCCTCTGCCGGAACTTATGAAGCTCACTACATGCCGCCCTGCACCGATTGCAGCAAGTCTTAGTTCCTTGTTTCCGATAATTTCGACACCATCAATACTCCATGTAGCGTCGGCCTGGACATACGGTGAAGAAAGCCCCAGCACACAATCCTCCGCTATGGAATATTCACCTTTAAGACTCGACACCGGCATAGTTTCTCCGCCGCTATCTCCATCTTCTGTAAATGGCGTCCCTACCTTATCGCCCCATATGTAACGGTCAAGTTCCGGATGTTCTACAAACGGGTTGACATTGCCTTGCTCCTGTGAAAACACTTCGTTCCTTCGTCTCTCATATTCATCTACAGGATCTTCCTGATGCCACGTCTGCAAGATAGCATACATATCCGGTGAGAGACCGGGCTTGCGACCGTCGCCGAACACCATGAATCCAGTGTTAGAGTGAAGATCTGACGGATATACTACAGCTACATACATGACAATCCTGGCTATGTCGCCACGCAAAGAACGCGGTGGCGCATACATATCCACCACATTACCACCAAGCAGTCCATGACCGGTCTGCCATGTCGTGAAGTCGCTTAAAACTTTCGTCAGCACGCCGGGCAGGCGTTCGCCACGCGATTGAATCACATCGTGCGTGCCAACTGCCAGATTATAAAGATCGCAAACAGGATTATCGCCGTTCATCCACCATCCTTCCGGTATCAGATCCATCACACAATATCCTTCCGGCACGGACGTAGCCTGAGCCAATGGTTGCTCCTGAACCCAAGGACAATATAGATGTCCGTCTGAGGTAACATCCGTTTCATACAGAAAGGACCACACCCTGTCGGCCGGTACTGCGGCACGGGGTGTGGCCTTTGATCTAATGGCGTCGAGCAGTCTGTCGCCGCTCATACCTTCATATTCGCTATTGCCTGCATACACCTGAACGGCAATAAATGTAGCCGCACAGAAACACAGAAGAAGGAGAGAATTCTTTATTTTCATCAGATCTGAATATCAGGCATCAGCAAATCTATTCGGGAAATCAATATGCACCGGCGGACGAACCATAGCCCTGACTATGAAGAACACACCGGCAAGTATAAACGGAATACTTAACCACTGCCCCATGTTGAGAACCATTCCGGCCTCCCAGGCAACTTGATCGTTCTTCACATACTCGATCAGCAGGCGAGGCACAAAAATGCCGATAAAGAATACGCCGAATATCAACCCCGGACGGCGCTCGGCATTCTTCTTCCAATACATCCACATGAGCACTGCAAACAGAGCGAAATAGCACAACGCTTCATAAATCTGCGTAGGATGACATGCCTGACCTTCGTAGAGGACGTGCCACTCCCGCGAGTTGACAAACATAAAGCCCCACGGGAGATCTGTTGCATGACCGAATATCTCACTGTTGAACAAGTTGCCAAGACGTATCAGACCACCGACAAGAGCTATCGGTACTACAAGACGGTCAAAAGTCCACAGCGGACTGCGCTTGCTCGTAAGCCACGAAAACATCAGCACTCCGAGTATAACACCTATGGCTCCACCATGACTTGCAAGACCGCCTTCCCATATATAGAGTATGCTTATAGGGTTCTGCGAATATTGCTCCCATTCATAGAAAAACACATGACCGAGGCGAGCGCCTACGAGCGTACCGGCAATGGTCCATCCCAACAGCGTGCCAAGCCATTTTTCAGGAGCACCCTCGTGCTTGAACATTTTGGCCACGATATTATAGCCCAATATAAAGCCAATGGCAAACATAAGCCCATACCACCGGATTGTTATAGGCGACGAGATGATGTCGGGGTCGGCCGCCCACACTATATAGTCAAGCATGATAGAATTATTGGATGAATGAATACTGTTATGGTTTACCGCATTTGGAGTTCTGAAGCGGCTTATTAATAAAACCTGCGGATGCCCATTATGTGACGGACTTCCTCAAGAGTCTTAGATGCACGCTCACGGGCTTTCTCCGCACCCATGCGCACCACTCTGCCGAGATATTCATCATTCGCCAGAATATCGCCTACACGCTGACGTATCGGGGTAGTTACTTTCAGTATGTCTTCGGCAAGCTGCTTCTTCAGATCGCCATAGCGGATGGAGCAATCGGCATATGCGTCGCGATACTGCTTCACTACTTCCGGTGCAGAGGTAAGTTCCATCAGAGAAAACAGATTCTCTACAGGCTGCGAGACCGGAGAGTTAGGCACTTTAGGACCTTCATCGGTAACAGCACGCATCACTTTCTTACGCAGCACCTTTTCCTCATCAATCAGATAGATACAGTTGCCTTCGCTTTTTCCCATCTTGCCAGATCCATCAAGTCCCGGAACTTTTACAGCGTGACCTCCGAAATCGAAATTTGTAGGTTCTGGGAATAATTCCACGCCATAGTAATTGTTGAAACGGCGGGCGAAGCGGCGGGTAAGCTCAAGATGCTGTTCCTGATCCTTGCCTACAGGTACTTTATTGGCTTTCTGAATGAGAATATCAACTGCCATAAGTGTAGGATAGGTCAGCAGACCGGCATTGACACGCTTGTTTGTCTCAGTGCCTATTATCTGGCGCTCGATTGATTCCTCGTCGGCAGAATCATCGGTCTTGATACCGAGAGCTTTTCTTGCCTTGTCCTTGAAAGCTGCGGTACGCATCAGTTCACCGATACCCACATGCATGTTGAGCAACAGATACATCTCCGAGATCTCAGGCACATCGCTCTGCACGAATATGGTAGCTTTCTCAGGATCTATGCCGGCCGCGAGATATTCGGCAAGGATGCTCTTGACATTGGCATGCAACTGGGCGGGATCGGGCTGTGTGGTCAGTGCATGCAGATCCGCGATGAAAAACATGCAGTCATAATCGTCCTGCATGCGCACGAATTTACTCAAAGCACCGTAATAGTTGCCGAGGTGCAGGTTGCCGGTAGAGCGGATGCCGCTGAGCACTATTTCTTTCTTATCCATAATTGATTCTATTCTTGATAAATTAGACATTGAACAGGAAGTGCATTATGTCACCGTCCTGCACCACATATTCCTTTCCCTCGCTTGAGAGTTTTCCGGCATCGCGAGCACCTTTCTCTCCACCAAGCGCCACATAGTCATCATATTTTATGACTTCGGCCCTGATAAAGCCTTTCTCAAAGTCGGTATGTATGATACCCGCGCATCTTGGAGCTTTCGAACCACGCATGAATGTCCATGCACGCACTTCGTCCTCTCCTGCCGTGAAATATGTCTGTAGATCGAGCAATGCGTATGCTGCACGTATAAGACGCGACACACCGGACTCATCAAGACCCATTTCCTGAAGGAATTCCTGACGCTCCTCATATGTGTCGAGTTCAGCAATCTCGCTTTCGGTGCGCGCAGCCACGATCAGTATGCGTGCATCCTCGTCTTTCACAGCGTCGCGGACTGCATCCACATATTTATTGCCGTCCACAGCAGAGGAGTCGTCCACGTTGCAGACATACATCACAGGTTTGTTAGTCAGCAGGAACAACTCTTTTGCAAAGCGCTGCTCGTCTACTGTCTCAAATGTCACCGTACGTGCCGGCAGACCTTTTTCAAGAGCCTCCTTATACTGGCGCAGGACCTCATACTGCATCTTGGCCTGCTTGTCGCCTCCGGTCTGAGCCTGCTTCTGAGTCTTGGCGATTCGAGCATCCACAGTCTCGAGGTCCTTGATCTGAAGCTCATAATCGATGATCTCTTTGTCGCGCACAGGATCTACGCTACCATCGACATGTGTTATATTATCGTCATCGAAACATCTGAGCACGTGCAGTATGGCATCCGTTTCACGTATGTTGGCAAGAAATTTATTTCCAAGACCTTCACCTTTGGACGCGCCTTTCACAAGACCGGCTATATCTACGATCTCTACCGTAGCGGGGACTACGCTGCGCGGATTGCACATATCCACAAGTTTATTGAGTCGGTCGTCCGGCACTGTGATCACACCCACATTAGGTTCGATCGTACAGAAAGGGAAGTTGGCCGACTGGGCCTTTGCATTGGAGAGGCAGTTGAAAAGCGTCGACTTGCCCACGTTCGGGAGTCCGACTATTCCACATTTTAAAGCCATTATATATTACTTTTTATATTGTTGTTATATTTACTCAATTCAATTGTTCCGCTGAAAGACGCTCATCCATAGCAGCGGCTGCCTTGCGTCCGTCGCCCATTGCAAGAATCACCGTAGCTCCACCGCGCACGATGTCGCCTCCGGCATAAATCAGTGGCATCGACGAGCGCATGCTTTCGTCCACAACTATTGTGCCGCGCCGGCTCACGTCAAGTCCGTCGATCGAATCCGGAATCAGAGGATTTGGTGACACACCTACACTTACAATGACTACATCTACCGGAACCTCCACAATATCGCCATCTACAGGGACCGGCGAGCGGCGACCCGATTCATCCGGCTCTCCGAGAACCATTTTTTGCAGACGCATGGCACGCACACGTCCGTTTTCATCGCCGATATACTCCACCGGATTGTGGAGTGTGAGGAACTGCACACCTTCTTCCTCGGCATGATGAACCTCCTCGACACGCGCAGGCATCTCGTCCTTGCTGCGCCGGTAGATTATCATGGCATCTGTAGCACCCATTCGCCGGGCTGTACGCACAGAGTCCATAGCCGTATTGCCACCTCCGATCACAGCCACACGGCTTCCTGTCGCAACAGGGGTCTTGCCTCCACGACCGGCATTCATAAGGTTGATACGGGTGAGATATTCATTCGACGACATAACCCCTGAAAGATTCTCGCCTGGAATACCCATAAAACGGGGAAGTCCTGCTCCTGAAGCTACAAACATGGCCTTGAAGCCCTGATTCAGCAGATCGTCGTACGACAAAGTTTTTCCTATCACTATATCGGTGTAAAACTCAACTCCGGCTTTCCTCAGGGAATCGATCTCTGCTTCAACCACTGAGTTGGGAAGTCTGAATTCCGGAATGCCGTATTTCAGCACTCCACCAATTTCGTGAAGCGCCTCGAATACAGTCACACCGTAGCCACGTCGTACCATTTCGCCCGCAAACGAAAGTCCGCAAGGCCCTGAACCGACAACTGCTATCTTTATATTCTTGGACAACGGTTTTTCCTGTACGGGTCCATCACCTTGAGCTAAGGCATGATCGGCAGCAAAGCGTTCAAGATAACCTATCGCAACCGATGGTAGTTTCATCTTATTGTATATGCATCTGCTCTCGCACTGCCTTTCCTGGGGACACACACGGCCGCATACAGCAGGCAGCGCACTTGTCTGACGGAGAACAGCAGCAGCCATTGAGATGTCGCCACGCTGGATATTCTTGATAAATCCGGGTATATCGATCCCTACAGGACATCCCTGCACACACTGCGGATCAGGACAGTCGAGGCATCGGGTGGATTCCTGCAATGCCTGGGCCTCGCTGAGACCGCAGTTCACCTCCTCATTGTTTGTGATTCGGTAGTCTGCCGGCAACTCATTCATCTTGACACGCGGAATAGCACGCCGCTGCACCGGAGTCATCTCCTGTCTCAACTTCGAGCGCCATTCTGCATCACGCGATGCCATAGTATATCGTTCATCCATAAAACTTTTCTTTTAATTATATGCACGCAGACGCATTATCATCTCGTCGAAGTCAACCTGATGTGCATCGAACTCCGGCCCATCAACACATACGAAGCGGGTCTTACCTCCAACTGTCACACGGCATGCACCGCACATTCCAGTACCGTCCACCATTATGGTATTGAGGGATGCAACTGTGGGTATATCATATTTTTCTGTAAGCTTCGACACGAATTTCATCATCACGGCCGGTCCGATTGTGACCACTTGCTGCACCGGCTCACGCTTGATCACAGCTTCCACACCGTCGGTCACAAGACCTTTATCGCCATAAGATCCGTCATCGGTCATTATCACAAGCTCGTCGGAACTCCGGCGCACCTCATCTTCGAGTATGATCAGATCGCGTGTGCGCGCTGCAAGAACGGAGACAACCCTGTTGCCGGCAGCTTTCATCGCCTTTATTATAGGCAACAGCGGGGCTACCCCCACTCCACCGCCACAGCAGACAACCGTACCGACTTTCTCTATATGAGTGGCACGTCCGAGCGGACCAACCACGTCAGTCAGACAGTCGCCTGCATCAAGACGGCAAATATCGCGCGTAGACTCACCTATGGCCTGCACTACAAGCGTGATTGTACCCTTCTCCACATCCGCATCTGAAATAGTGAGTGGTATACGCTCACCTTCCTTTCCGGTGCGGACTATTACAAAATGTCCGGGGCGACGGGAACGCGCAATCAGCGGGGCCTTGACCACGAACTGAACCACATTCTCGGAAAAATTCCTTTTGCTTACTATTTCATACATAAGTTTATACTATGCTTTTACTACGGGCGTTGCCTGTCAGATAACGGTGGATTTAAGTTGCAGGCCAACCTTTTCATGAAGTCCGAACAACAGATTCATTACATGCACGGCCTGGCCTGCGCCACCTTTAAGCACTTCATCTACCAAGGCTGTGATCACAAGCTTTCCTCCCGCATTCTCGACATGGATTATGCACTTGTTAGTCCCCACGACTTCCTCCAACGACGGACGCCGCGGAGATATAAAGGTGAAATTATGATCGCTGTAATACTCGTCATACAGAGGCAGTACTGTATCTGCCGGAACCGGACTGTCAAAATATATCATTACCGCCAATCCGCGTGCATGCGGTCCACGCATCGCCACGACATCGATATCAGATGCGAAACTCGCCTGAAGGTTGCGTAGCGTGCTGCGTATTTCCTCGGTCTGCCTGTGAGCGATGGACACCGAAAATTCCGGCAAGGTCAGAAATTCCGGCTGCTCTATGCCGCAATCATCACCGCCCCGACCAGAGATGGCAGTCACATGCAACGTGCGGTTTAGCATCAGATGCTTGGCCAAAGGTAGCAGAGCCAGATTGACTGCCGTTGCGAACGCTCCCGGGACAGAAGCTTTCACAGCCCCGCGCACCAAAGCCTTACGGTTCAGTTCAGGAAGCGCATACACAAAATCATTATCGGAATTTTCAAGCCTGAAATCACCAGACAAATCCACGACTTTCAGACCAGCAGGCAGGGAATTACGTTCCACGAACCTCCGGCCCTCGCCCTTAGGCAGGCACAGGAACACGACATCCACATCCGTGTAGGCAAGGTCATCGGTGAAAATCAGATCTGTTTCGCCGAGCAGTCCGGGATGCAGGTCTGTGAACCGCCGGCCATAATGCTCGTGCGAATGCACCCACTTTATCACTACATCGGGATGATTGACAAGAAGACGTACAAGTTCTCCGGCATTGCGGTTTGCACCTCCTATAATTCCGGCTTTAATCATGGCATGAATTTTATTGAGAAGAGAATAAATCGTTATATATTTTATCGGTAGCCCCGATATTCCTGCGTATGTATGCACCGGCTGTATCACCGGCTTTTTTTATACTGCTGGCCGACGACAGATATTTATCAAGCACTGCCGCACAACCGGAAGCATCACTTATCGAGTCTGCTCCACCGAGTTCTATCAAGTCGTTTGCCTCCTTGAACTTTGCATACTTAGGTCCGAAGACAACCGGCATTCCATAGACGGCGGCTTCATTGATGTTGTGTATGCCTGCCCCGAATCCACCTCCGATATAGGCTACATCGCCATAACGGTAAAGACTTGATAATTTCCCGAAGCTGTCGACAATTATAACACGCTTGCCCTCATACCTGCTGTCCGCACTGTTCTCTATCTCCGACAGCAGCACTGCATGACCATCGAAACGTCCGAGCAACGCTTTCAGCCGATCCCCATCGAATTCATGAGGTGCGATTATTGCCTTGACGCCTTTCGAAGCATTGGCATTGAGCCAAGGTATGTACCGGTCTTCATCTTCAGGCCAAGAACTACCGGCTATCAAAGTAAATGCAGCGTCGGAGACAAAGCTTTCCACCGCCGGAATAGAAAATGTCGACTTCATTATCTGGCTTACACGATCGAAACGTGTATCACCATTTACCGTGACATTCCTGACCCCTATGCCGTCAAGAAGCTTACGCGAAGCCTCGTCCTGTACATAGAGATGATCGAAACACCTGAGCATATTGCGGAACATTCCGCCCCAACTTTTGAAAAACGGCTGCGATGGCCTGAATATGGCAGAAATTATATAAGTAGGAATTCCTCTGCGCTTTAATTCCGACAGGCAATTCCCCCAAAATTCATATTTTACCATTATGGCCATACGTGGACGCGCTGCATCAAGAAAAGCACGTACTTTTTTCAGCATATCAAACGGAAGATATGCCACGCAGTCTACCATCGGATAATTGTGTCTGACCTCGTATCCCGACGGAGAATAAAACGTTAGCAGTATCTTCTTTTCAGGCATCTCTCCCCTGATACGTTCGATCAGGGGTCTTGCTTGCTCGAACTCGCCGAGCGAGGATGCATGGATCCACACATCACAACCATCAGCGCCAAGCGCCGCCTCAATGTCGGCAACAGCCTTTTTCTGGCCGGCAATCATTTTCGACACCTTCTGCGAACGCACCGCCGCCACCCTGGCAGCGATAGAGTATAGCCGGATGGCAGCGTTGTAGAATATGTTCATCGTCAAGCGATTGTATATGATATTATGCTTCAGGAAGCTTTATCGCCTCCACAGCTTTAGCTATGCGGCTTATTGTCTCGTCGCGTCCGATAAGTTCTGTTATATCAAACATGTGCGGGCCTTTGCATTCTCCGACCACAGCCAAGCGGAATGCGTTCATGACATTACCCATGTGGTATCCGTTGTCGGTTATCCAACCGAGCACAACGGGTTCGGCTGCCTGCGACGAAAAGTCCGTAAGCGAAGCGAGCACTGCCGTAAGCTCGCCCATCAGACGGGGGGTGTCCTCGCTCCAGCGCTTGCGTATATCCTTTGCGGAATATTCTGTCGGCGCTACGAAGAAGAACTTGGCCTGATCCCATATGTCGCTCACAAAGTTGGCGCGGCCTTTCACCATGTCGATGGCTTTGGCTATATATTCGTCGGAGAAATCTTCGGGAGAAACTCCGTTTTTCGTCATCACATTCTTGAACAGGGCTACAAGATCCTCAGTCGGTGTCTGCTGTAGATACACGTGGTTGAACCACTTGCCTTTCTCGAACGCAAACTTAGCGCCGGCCTTCGAGCAGTGCGACAGGGAGAACTTGGAGATCAACTCGTCCATTGACATCACTTCAGTGTCGTCGCCGGGATTCCATCCGAGCAAGGCCAGGAAATTGACCACTGCAGCGGGAAGATAGCCGCTTTCGCGATATCCCGAGCTTATATCGCCGCTCTTGGGATCGTGCCATTCAAGGGGAAAGACCGGGAATCCGAGACGGTCGCCGTCGCGCTTGCTGAGTTTGCCTTTGCCGTCGGGCTTCAGCAGCAAGGGCAGATGCACAAAGGCAGGCATGGTATCAGCCCAACCGAAAGCCTCGTAGAGCAACACGTGCAGCGGAGCGGAAGGAAGCCATTCCTCACCGCGGATCACGTGTGAGATCTTCATCAGATGATCGTCCACAATGTTGGCGAGATGGTAGGTTGGCAGATCGTCAGCACTTTTATACAGCACCTTGTCGTCGAGTATGTCGCTCTTTATCACCACCTTGCCGCGGATATGGTCATTGACCTCCACATCACGGCCCGGCTCAATCTTGAAGCGCACCACATATTGCGCGCCGCTGTCGAGAAGTCGCTGCACCTCATCGGTGGGAAGCGACAATGAGTTACGCATGCTCATGCGGGTTGATGCGTCATACTGGAAGTTAGGCACAGACTTGCGCTTTTCCTCAAGCTCGGCGGGCGTGTCGAATGCCATATATACCTTTCCTGCATCCATAAGCATCTTTACATGCTCACGATATATGTCGCGACGTTCGCTCTGCTTGTAAGGTCCGTAAGGGCCTCCCTCACGCACGCCTTCGTCAATTCCGATTCCAAGCCATGCAAGTGCCTCATTGATATAGTCCTCAGCACCTGGCACAAATCTCTGCGAGTCAGTATCCTCTATGCGCAGAATCATCTCTCCGCCGTTCTGCTTTGCAAAAAGATAGTTATAGAGAGCGGTGCGCACACCGCCGATATGTAGCGGCCCCGTGGGCGACGGAGCGAAACGTACTCTTACCTTGTCCATTCTCTAATGAAAATTTGAATCTTGACTGTTTTTAACTTGTTTAACAATACAAGTCCTTAAAATATCCGCAAATTTACGCAATTCCAAGCAAGAAAGCAAATATTATGGTATCCTACTTGGTATAAGAAAGATAGTAAATCGGCGTCCTGACGGACGCCAGAGTGCGGGGGATGTACCACCGGGCACACCTCGCCCATAGCTCGGTGTACCCGGTTACTACTAAATCGGCGTCCTGCGGACACCTCTGTGCATGGACCTGCGTACTACCGAGGAAAGTGCCCTGGTACGACCTCTGTACAAGAGCTTGCGCCACTGATTTTGCTGAAAATTTCGGCCGCCCAAAGGCGGCGTTTAGTCAGCTGCCTATTTGCCGAGAAGCCATCGCCATGCAGGTATTACATGGATCGTTTTGCCATCATCAGTTATTATTTCATCATACTGGTCTGCTGTGATAATTAAAAGATTATCACAGTTTGTGGCATTGGATGCTTCAATAAGACCATTGATTTCTCTTTTACGAGTTTCTTCATCAGTCATATCCCATGTGACCTGTATAAGTTGGGTTATCTCAGTTCCACGCTGAACTACAAAATCACATTCGCCCTTACCTTGATAATAATAAATTCTGTCAACAGGTGTTCGTTGACGATAAAGCTGTAAGAAAACCGTATTTTCAAGTTTCTTGCCATCATCATTGGCTTGTGGCAGAAGCACAGCATCTCTCAGACCATTGTCGATGCAGTAGTATTTTGGTTGAGAGCTTTCCACTTTCTGAAGTGACTTGCTGTAATTGGGTATGCGCAGAAACATAAATATGTCACACGCATAACCAGCCCAATCATAGAGATTGTCTTTGCTTACTCTCAGTCCCCGTGATTTTATATCCCCGTGTATTGCCCGTATTGATGTCGGCTTTGTGAGGTTTGCCATAATCCTTTTCAGATAATAACGGAGTACCTCTATATTTGACAAATTATAATGCTCTACTAAATCCTTTAGTAGCATCGTGTCAAAATAGCCTTGCAGGATTTTGGCTTTTTGCAGAGGATTATCCGTCAGCACAACTTCCGGGAAACCGCCTTCATTATTGTAGTCAAAAAACGCATTGTGTATCTTTGCAAGATCACTTTCCAGCCAACCATCGGCATCAACGCCCTTGAATTCACAGTATTCACGGAATGAGAGCGGCAATGTTTCTTCTTCCTCCGGCCACCCTCGCAAAGCCGACTTGAGTTCAGAGCTGAGCATTGTCGCGTTACTGCCGCTTATGTATATGTTTTTGGAGTAATGTTTGTAAAGACGCATAACAAAATATTCCCATCCTTCGATAAGCTGTATCTCATCAAAGAACATATACACATCTGACATTTCAATGTCAGGGCACATCTCCCGGTATGCTTCTATTATATGGTCGAGTTCGTCTGATTTCATTCTTACCAGACGCTCATCGTCAAAACTGACCCATAGAATACGTTTCCTGTCAACACCTTGTGTCAAAAGGTCATTCACCACAACCTCCATTCGGGATGTCTTGCCACAACGTCTTACTCCCGGTATGGTTACGATTTTATTTGCACCGACAGGCAAAGGGTTATCACGTCTTTTCAAGTCAGTCGGAAATTCTGACTGACGCATCGCGATTTGAGATTTTATATATAGCTTGTTCATGTTGTCCTAAATTTTAGGACAAAGATAGTGATTTTTGTCCTAAAATCAAGGACAATATGACATTTTCTAATTCAGTCGGTCTAAAATATATAATACAATGAATATTTTTGTGGGTGATATAAACTGTATCTTGGAGTAAATCGGCGTCCTGACGGACGCCACAGCGCGGGGGATGTACCACCGGGCACACCTCGCCCGTGGCTCGGTGTACCAGATTACTGGTTAATCTGTGTCCTATCGGACACTCCACCCGATGGTGTGCGGAGTGGAAAGCCGTGTGCCTGACGGAAGCGCCGCCTCGCTGATGCGTGATTCGACAATTGTGATGATAATGCCAAATTTATTTGGGCATTACCGGACTACACATTTTCTGCGCACCGACGACATACATATCTCATATGCCGACACCGAAGTCACAACAGCGGCAGATGCCACAACAACCCAGGCAATGACAGTATTGATATCGTGCCAACCCGACACCATCTGCGCACCACCAACCCTGACGCAGACCTGACCGAGAATGCCTTTCAACCATGGCACACCGGCTGTCATCAGGCCGCCTGCCACAAAACCCGCCATTGCGGCCACTGCGGCAGCCACCCTGTTGGAGCGATGAAAGGACTCGTTGCGAGCCTTCACCATCTCTACCGAATCAAGATTGCGCTGAAGCCGTCCGATGAAATCATCTCCGTCGGATATTTCAGGTTCGAATGATTTGAATAAGTCTCTGATATCGTCGTCGTTCATAGCGAAGTGGTTTTAAGTATTGTTCTCAGATGCGACCTGCCGCGCGACAACTGCTGCTTCACCGCATCAGTTGTCGAGTCTATGATCTGCGCTATCTCATTTATCTGCCTACCCTCCATATAGTAGAGCAGGATGGAGGTCCGCTCTTTCTCCGACAACCTGTCTAAAGCCGCATAAAGCTCCTGATATCTGAAAGAATCGTCGGCACGCTCCTCAGCCCTGCTGTCAGCGAGAGTGTCGATGCCGACCATCGTACGCGATGCACGGCGCGAGCTCACAAACGTGTTGTAGGCAATACGGTATATCCAGGCGGAAAAGCATGCCGGATCGCGGAATGTATCGGCTGCAAGATACGCTTTTATATAAGTCTCCTGGGCAATATCATCGGCAAGCGCAGTGTCTCCACAGCACAATCCGGTCAGGAAACGTCTGAGCGCCTCCTGACTGGAACGTGCATAAGTTACGAACTGCTCGCGTGTCATATATCGTTGCTGTAGTTATTCCTCGTTCTGCTCCGACTTACGCCTGGACACAAAATACACTACAAGGAAGCTTATCCCAATGGCATAACATACACCGGCAGCCAGAAGCGGAAAGCCAAACATGTCGGAAATGCCGTAGTCTCCCACACGCATCACTATGGTTGCTACCGTAAACGTGATACCAAGAAGCGAGAACAGACATCCCTTGAGAAGTCGCGACAGTGCTATCTGAGACGGTGTCTTCCGCGGATCGGCCAATGCGTCGGCCAACCGGTCGGCATCGAGACCATTGTTGTTGCGGATGGCTTCGATCATGATTTCCGCACGCTTATTTTCCTTGTTATTGACTGAATTAAATATTATCCATACGATAACTGCCGGTAAAACCGCACAAATGAAAATTGGCAAAAGAATAGGTACAAGAATTTCCATAATTTTTATATTTGGTTGATTAATGTATTATTAAGACGTCTCGGAAGTAAGACGCCATTACCGAACCAAAGGTGACACGGATGAATAAAAAAAATTCGCGGATGCATCATCTTGTATGACGCATCCGCGATTATTACTTAAAATGATTATCAGAAATTGTATACAACGCCTGCAGTAAGAGTAGCCGCAGCGCTCTTGCTATGAACGTTCAGACTTCCAAGCATACCCTTGGTGCATCCGGTCACTGAAGGTGTCAGTGTCAGGTCTATCCTGTCTGAAACACTCCAGCGTGCCTGCAGGCCGATCTTGCCGGCAAAACTTACAGAGCTGTCCTCCACATTTGTCCATCCTGCACCAGCACCTACAATACCTATAATATTTATATGGTTCGATCTTTTGCCATCATTCAGCAGAGCTGATATATTCAGAAGATAGTCGAGTGTGGCAGAATATACATAGAGACCATAGCGCTTGTGCATTTTAGTGCCGAGATAGCTACCGGACAACTGAACACCGGAAATATCGTTGAGCCAACGGCCAGCACCGACATTAATAGCCAAAGGTAAACGATGGTTATACATAGTCTCTGAATAAATGCCTGTTCCTACGCCTGCCGATACGAAATTTTTCTTCTCGGATTCGTCGGATGAAGATGAAGGATTGGAATCACGGCCCATGCGATATGTGATACCGGCCGACAGCCTCCATTGCGGATTGAAGCGGCGTCTGTAATCAGGTATCTTCAGCGCCTGCACCATCGGCTCAAGGAACAATTCGAAATTGCTGCTTACCTTGAAGGCGGCATGCAGACCGGCCTCCGGACCGAAAACATATTCCTGATGCAATCCACGATACTGATAACGCGCTCTTGCTATAGTAATACCACCGAATGCACGCAGGTCGAACACTCTGGACGGATCATATCCCGAAGCGAGAGTCGAGAGGCTGAGTACAAGATCTGCACCGGTATATACCGAACGATATGTATTTGATCCGTCCTCATAATTGTCGGCGCCGAGATTGAAACGCCAACCTGTCTGAGGTGTGAACCATCCGCCAAATGATACTGTTGCCATAAACGCCGGCTTCCAAGCCGAAGATCGGCCGAAAACGCCACCACCGGCTGAGATATAGTGAGTACGGGCAGCGGCGAATGCCTGGCGTTCCTGACGCATGAAGTCATCAAAGTTGCGGCTGCGTGTAGGACGGCTGCGGTATATAAGCCCGAGCGACACTGACGGCATCATTATGAAGCGCCGCGATATATTGGCATTCATCAGCGAACTCTTGAACATACGCAGTTCAGGCTCAATATAAAGTCCGACGTTGCGCGATACATTCCATACAGCCTGGCCGCCGGCATGAAGACCGGGATAAAAATGCTTGGAGGTATTTTCAGCCGCTATCGCACTGACGCCCACGAAAAAGTTTGTCTCTATCTTACGGTCAGGATCATAGCCGTTGATAATCGAGTTAAGATTTGCCATATAGTCAAGATCAACGATTCCGGACCAACGGCTTGGAAGCCTGCGCTCCTTTATCTGACCGATGCTCGCTTTGATACGCACGCCGGAATGGGCAGCAAACCATTTTCCCACAAATCCGCTGTAATATACCGACGTGTTCTTGAGCACATCGGCAGGCTGATTGGTAAACGTTGCCGCTCCAACACCGACACCTGCAAAAAGATTGTCAGAGAAGCGATCACTAACAAACTCCGAGTTGTCGACAGAACGACGCCAGAATCCGGATCTTGTAAGACGATAACCGAGGCCAAATGATATGCTGGCCTGCCAGTCGTAGTGATGCCAGGTCTTTCCATCGTCGAGATTGTCGGAATAAATACCGAAACGCGGTTCAGCGAACAAGAAAGTTGAAGGTGTTGCATACCACCTGAACTGCATTCCCAGACGCGCTCCTCCGGCAAAGAATTTACGTCCTAATCTATGTAGCATCTGGGCTTCAAGTCCGGCAGAAGCTATCACGTCAAATTTACGAGTATAATCATCGCCACGCATCAAAGCACTCAGATTCATCAGATAATCAGCCGAAACGCCGGCGAATACCGGCTTGTTGCCATAAAGGCCCTTATGCCTTCCTGCATTCAGCCCTACTCGCCATCCGTGAACCGGTGTGATCCAATCACCGAATTGAACTCCGAATCTGTAGCCATTGCTTATACCTCCGTAACCGTCAGGATTAGCTCTCATCCATGTAGCACCGGCCTCAGCGGAGATAAAGAAGTGATCAAAAAACTCCTTATTCTCGAATTTAGGCATCGATGCAGGCCTCTGAAGGAGATAGTCGATGGCATTGAAATTGTAGGCAGTGTCTACGACAAGACTGTCGGCCGGTGCGGCTGACGACGTAGCATATCCTAAGGCAAGCGCTATTGCCGTAAGTGATTTTGCACTAAATATATTCATGTCTGTAAGAATTCAGAGTTAATCTTCTGCCGATTCAGATGTGGAATCGCTTTCTTCTGTTGAACTTAAAGCCTGTTCTTCTGCGGCGTATGCCTTTCTGCGGGCCTCGCATTGCTTGTAAAAGTCTACAAGGTCTCCATCGACAAGCAGTGTGTTTTTAAGTTCAGGCTTCTTGGCCAATGCTGTATACAAATAGTCCTCAGCATCGTCCCATAGGTCAAACAGACTCTCGTCGCGCTTGGCTATACGGTAGCAGCATATTGCCTTTATATATAATTCGTCGGCAGAATCGCCAAGGCTTTTGGACTTCGCCAATGCAACCTCGTCTTCCTGAAGGCACAATAAAATGACAACCTCATTCATCGGAGAATCAGCACATTCTTCGGCCACGATCTCGTCCGTAAATTCATTGTTGAAGATAGAGGCATAATTACGGGCCTTGCGATAAATCGGGTCATCGTCTGGCAGACGGTAAGCTATACCATACGCCTCAGGATAACGCCCCACAGACAGGAGGGCGGCAACCTGATTGAAACGCACTTCGTGCGGAATCCTGGTATAAGGTCCGGCTTTGGCCAGCACATCCTCAAGTATAGAAGGGTCTGAACGCTTATGATTGATCAGGTAGGCAGCATAATCATTGGCAATGACAACAGAGCGAGGCTGATATTTATGTCCGATTCTCATAACCCGCTCACGCTGTGCGTCATCTTTATATATATTACGGTACAGACGGAAATATTCATACTCGGAGAGAGACGTGGAATCCTTTGCAAATTTTTCAAGAATCTCATCGTCATTAAGCGCACGTGTCTGCACGGCTACAATACTATATTTTAGGCTTCTCATGCCGGGCAGATACTCCTCCGTGATCAAAGGACGATAGAACGGCAGACGGCGCACGGCAGCGGATATCAGATCGTGTGAATCGCCGTAACGGTCAATTATTTCCTGCACTTTGTCTGCCTCATCGAGATGTCCGCCAGCGCGCATACGGTCAACAAGCACATCCCATCGCTCTACTGCTGCATCGGAGCGGGCAGGTTCCATATTTCTACGGGTAAAATCCGACAAATAGCTTGTAATAAGTTCTGTCGCAGCTTTCACACGTGCTCTAGACAGAGCTAAGTTTGTAGCATAATTACCCTCCGGCGATGATTTTGCTGTCAAAGAGAAGCTCTTTATAAAGCTAGCACTAACAGGATCATTCTCAATCCTATGCAGTACATTTATAAGAGAATCAAGGACCTCACGGTTACGTCCGTAATTCATATCTATCGTTGTCTTGTTAAGCTCGAACGACAGACTGATATCACCTTCATCAGCATGCTGGGCCAACTCGGGAGATGGAAGATATTTTTCATCTTCAATCTGACGGGCAAGCATCGAATACTGGAAGAAACGTAGCGGGTTCACCGTTCCGTTTGCGATAATCGTGGTATCCATGCCATATACACGGTTGTAGTCCTCGAGAGCAGATACCATCAGACAGCTATACTCATCATTGGGATTAGCCACCTTTATAGAATCTATATATGCTACAGAGAAAGCCTTACCTCCAACTTCAGACTTACGCTCGGCATTAACCCTGACATAAGGAGCGCACGGATCGTCATGCTCCATATCGAAGTCAAGCATTCGGTCCTGAGTGTCGCTGTAACGCCAGCCATCAATGAGCATGGGATGCATATAACGCACCACACCGGTTGTAGCATTGGTCAGCACCGGCTGCACGGTAAGACGCTGTTCGCTGCCAAAGAACTTGTTGGGGATAGTGATGCGGTTTGAGACAATAAGATAGCCGTTGCGATAGACAAGCTGCGTCTTGGTAGGTTTGGGGCTGGGTTTCGGTATATACTTGCCTTCCACATCTACAGCTTTCATCATAGTAGATTTCTGCGCAAACACTACGTTGAGCTCCCTGCGGCCATTGACCTCCACTTCCATTTCGTTGGCGTTGATTTTACTCTCAAAGCGCAAAATCGCATCCTCGTCGCAGGTAACATTGAATTTTCCGTCAAGGTTGGTAGTTCCAAGAGGCTGATTGGAGGCCACATCATAGATATTAATGGCATTAAGAGGCTCTCCGGTCTCACTTACCACCATTCCCACGACAATAATCAGGCGGGCATGAGCCACTTGCCAGACAGCAGCAAGTATGGCCAAGACGGCAAAAGCCGTCAGTCTTGATAATTTTATCATAGCTGGATATGTGTTTCCTGTTACTTCAGAATGTAGGTAAATGTAACGCTCAGATCAGGCAAAGGAATCACTTTTTTCAGATTCGTACGATCCGGTTTGTTTTCATAAGTCTTATATTTATAGCCGTGTACGACTCCAAGACCTATTCCTCCGGAGAACTCGACATTCCAATGCCTGCCCAGCACGAGTGCATAACCATAGCGTGCACCGAAGCCGAATATATCACCCTTATAATGGTTATCCTTCAGAATGATATCGCATATACCTCCCATAGCATTTATTCCAACAAAATGACGCGCCATAGGACGGTTGAACCAATATCTGACTTCAGGCTGTATCCTGAAATTTGCCAGACGCAGGTCTGAGCGGCCAAACATACTTTTAAAAGGATTTCCTGCCACATTGACACCCAATGTCACCCTCCGCGACAGGCGTGCGTCAATTCCAATATTGGCAGAACCTACGAGCCAGTCTACTGCATCTGTACTCAGAGCAACCCTCTGACCAAAAGCAGAGTTACCAAAGCCCGCCAAAAACAAACTCAAGAATAAGAACAGCCGGAAAAACCGGGATAAATTGTTGAAACTCATAAATTTAGCATATTCTGCTTGTGTTCATAGCATTATCTGCCTCTCGGCTCAAAAGCAAGACAAAGCAGACTTCTTAAAAATTAAGGTGCAAAGTTAGCGATTTTTCACAATATTACAATACATTGCACATAATTTTAGACAAATTCGCTGAATCTTTAGACGAACGACACCACCGCAAACATTTTACCACAGTACATGTTATTCTGTCAGAGAACAGACAAGACATTTTGTCAGACGGAGAGTTTGGCACAATTTATGCAAGAATATTGATGCAGACATTGACCCAATACGACAAACAACATATAAATTCAACAAAATATAAAACAAAACCGACATGAAAATCAGACCATTGGCCGACAGGGTGCTCATCCGCCCCACGGTAGCTGAAGAAGTGACAGTATCAGGAATCATCATCCCCGACAGCGCGAAAGAGAAGCCTCTGCGCGGCGAAATTATCGCAGTAGGAACTGGAAGCAAGGACGAGGAAATGGTACTGAAAGCAGGAGACAATGTACTCTACGGCAAATATGCCGGCACTGAGATAGACGTCGACGGCGAAAAACTCCTGATAATGCGCCAGAGCGACGTGCTGGCTGTTGTGGAATAATTCCCGCCCACAAAAGCACAATGTAATTTTTTCATAAACTCCTTATTACAATAATATAATCATGGCTAAAGAAATCAAATTCGACATAAAAGCCCGCGAGGAACTCAAAAAAGGTGTAGACGCATTGGCCGACGCAGTAAAAGTGACACTCGGACCTAAAGGCCGCAACGTGATCATCGACAAAAAATTCGGCGCGCCCCACATCACCAAAGACGGTGTAAGTGTTGCCCGCGAGATCGAACTCGAAGATCCGTTTCAGAACATGGGCGCACAGCTCGTGAAGGAAGTTGCATCCAAGACAGGCGATGATGCCGGCGACGGAACTACCACAGCTACAGTACTGGCACAGTCGATCATCAGCGTAGGCCTCAAGAACGTGGCCGCCGGTGCGAATCCTATGGACATCAAACGCGGTATCGACAAGGGTGTGGCCCTTGTAGTGGAAGGCATCCGCGAGATGGCTGAGGAAGTAGGCGATGACTTCAAGAAGATCGAAGACGTGGCCCGCATATCAGCCAACAACGACGAGGCTATCGGTTCGCTCATAGCAGAAGCCATGAAGAAAGTCAAGAAAGAGGGCGTCATTACCGTAGACGAGGCCAAGGGCACAGAGACTACAGTCGATATGGTGGAAGGCATGCAGTTCGACCGCGGCTACATATCCCCCTACTTCGTGACAAACACAGAAAAGATGTCGTGCGAGATGGAATCTCCCTATCTGCTCATCTACGACAAGAAAATCAGCAACCTCAAGGATCTCCTGCCCGTGCTCGAAGGTGTGGCACAGAGCGGACGTCCTCTGCTCATCATAGCTGAGGATGTTGACAATGAGGCTCTTGCCACTCTCGTAGTGAACCGTCTGCGCGGCTCTCTGAAGATCTGTGCTGTGAAAGCTCCCGGATTCGGCGACCGCCGCAAAGAAATGCTCGAAGACATCGCTATCCTTACCGGTGGTACAGTGATTTCCGAAGAAAAGGGCATGAAGCTCGAATCCGCTACAATAAACGACCTTGGCCGCGCCGAAAAAGTGGATGTGAACAAGGAAAACACAACTATCGTCAACGGCGCAGGATCTAAGGAGGCTATCGCAGCCCGCGTGGCCCAGATCAAAGCCCAGATCGAACAGACAAAGAGCGACTACGACCGCGAGAAGCTTCAGGAACGCCTTGCTAAACTCGCCGGAGGTGTGGCAGTGCTGCACATCGGCGCACCAAGCGAAGTGGAGATGAAGGAGAAGAAAGACCGTGTCGACGACGCACTTTCTGCAACACGCGCCGCTATCGCCGAAGGTATCGTGCCCGGTGGAGGCATAGCATACATCCGCTGTCTTGCAAAGCTTGAGGGTGTAAAAGGTCTCAACGAAGACGAAACTACCGGTATCGCCATCATCAAGCGCGCAATCGAAGAACCTCTGCGCCAGATTGCAGCCAACGCCGGAGTGGAAGGTGCTGTAGTTGTGCAGAAGGTAAGCGAAGGCAAGGGCGACTTCGGCTACAACGCCCGTACCGACACATACGAGAATCTCATGGCCGCCGGTGTGATTGATCCGGCCAAGGTGACTCGTGTGGCTCTTGAGAACGCCGCTTCAATCGCCGGCATGTTCCTTACCACCGAATGTGTCATCGCCGACAAGAAAGAAGACAATCCCGCACCTGCAATGCCTGCCGGTGGTATGGGAGGAATGGGCGGCATGATGTAATCTGTCCCGCTCCATAAACTGTACAGAAATCGCCCGAAGCATTGAGTTTCGGGCGATTTTTTATTTTTTTTTGATATTTTCCGTTGCATCTGCAAAATTTTCATAACTTTGCATTTCAACGACAACATAGAAATATATTTTCCCAAATCTTATAATACATTTCGCAATGAAAGAACTTATCGAAAAGGTTGCCTCTCTGTATGAGGCATTCGCAAAGGACGCTGCCCTTCAGGCAGAGAACAACAACAAGGCTGCAGGTGCTCGCGCCCGCAAGGCTTCCCTGGAACTCGAGAAGGCGATGAAGGAATTCCGCAAGATCTCGATCGAAGCTTCAAAGAAGTAAATAATGAACGTATGCCGTGCGATGCAGCCGGCATATCTCAAGAAACAATAAGCCGCAAGGTCCGGAAACTGTACACAGTCCGGAATCTTGCGGCTTATTATTATCTATTAGAGTCGGATCAGCGGCCGGAATACATGCTTTCGTAGTACTTCTGATAGTCGCCGGATGTAACGTCATCGACCCATTGCTGATTCTCAAGATACCATCTGACGGTCTTCTCCAGTCCTTCCTCGAACTGAAGCGAAGGTTCCCAACCGAGCTCACGGTATATCTTACGCGAGTCTATGGCATAACGGAGGTCATGACCGGCACGATCGGTAACAAATGTCACCAGAGAATCCGAATATCCTTCCGGATTGCCAAGGAGCCTGTCGACCGTACGCACAAGCAACCGCACGATATCGATATTCTTCCATTCATTGAAGCCACCTATATTATAGGTATCTGCATCCTTACCTTTATGGAACACCAGATCAAGGGCACGGGCATGATCCTCGACATACAGCCAGTCGCGCACATTTTCACCCCGGCCATAGACAGGCAGCGGCCGATGTAGCCTGATATTGTTTATAAACAGCGGAATGAATTTTTCAGGGAATTGATAAGGGCCATAATTGTTAGAACAATTTGTCACCACCACCGGCATTCCATATGTATCGTGATAAGCCCTGACGAAATGATCGCTGGAAGCCTTTGCCGCTGAATATGGTGAATGAGGATTGTACTTCGTAGTCTCTACAAAAAAGTCACGTCCATATGCATGGTGATGCTCCGACGAAGCCGCAGTGGTGAAAGGCGACTCCACTCCATCCGGATCAGTCAGCTCAAGTGCCCCATATACTTCATCGGTGGAGACATGATGGAAACGCTTGCCTTCATACTTCTCCGGCAATGACTCCCAATATATTCTCGCAGCCTGAAGCAATGTGAGCGTGCCCATGACATTCGTGCGTGCAAAAGTGAAAGGGTCCGTTATAGACCTGTCGACGTGCGATTCGGCAGCAAGATGAATCACGGCATCCACCTTATACATCTTCATCACCTCAAGCATGCGGTCATAATCGCAGATATCAGCCTTGACAAATGTATAGTTGGGGTAATTCTCTATGTCGCTCAGATTGGCAAGATTGCCTGCATACGTAAGCTTGTCGACATTTATTATATGGTAGTCAGGATATTTGTTAACTAACAGGCGTACCAGATGGCTACCTATAAAACCGGCTCCGCCGGTGATGATGATGTTGCGTGTCATGTAAAGGTCAGTATAGTTTTTCGGTAATGAAAGGTGTTTCGAACTTTGAGAATTCAGGATGTCTCAGATCCTTTTCGCTCAATATCGCCTCTGAAGGACTGATACGCCAGTCAATACCGAGCGATTCATCAGCCACAGAAATTCCGCCCTCCGATTCGGGCGCATAGTAGTTGTCGCATTTATATTGGAAGACAGCCTCCTGCGACAGCACGGAGAAACCGTGGGCAAACCCGCGCGGCACAAACAGCATGCGCGCATTATCTTCAGTAAGCTCCACTGCCACATGCTGCCCGTAGGTGGGAGACCAGCGGCGGATGTCGACAGCAACGTCGAGCACAGCCCCTCGGATACACCTCACAAGCTTGCTCTGTGCATGAGGAGGCTTCTGAAAGTGTAGACCACGGATCACACCACGGACCGACCGCGACTGATTGTCCTGCACAAAGTCAATTTCGCGACCTATGCATTCATCAAAAAGACGTTTGGAATAGCTCTCAAAAAAATAGCCACGCGGGTCGGCAAAAACCCTCGGCTCAAGTATCACAACTCCTTCAATACCGGTTTTTATAACATTCATACCCAAAATTAATAATAATTGCTTCGTCTGACAAACAAACCTCTTTTGTTTACATATTTTAACAACCGCATACCTTAATCATGCACAACCAGGCAGTCATCTTTGCTACCGAAAATCAACACAATTATTTCCTTTCATAAAACCTTACACACCATGTTCGACTCCCTCTATGAACCAGATTACAGCAACATCGAGAATTCACTGTCGCAGGACACTGAAAACATGCGTCTTTCCGACCTTATGGCCGCGTTTTCATGCTTTGACTTCCCCTTTCCCGACTGAGGCAGACGATTCCAGTTCCAGCAACAGAAGCTTAGCTGCCACAGACCCGGCATATCCGCCAATGCCTGAGACTCCTACTACACGATGACATGGCACAAATATCGACAGTGGGTTTGCGCCTATTGCCGAAGCCACAGCCCTGACGGCACGCGGTCGACCTGCTATTGATGCCACATCTGAATATGTAACTGTGGAAGAATATGGAATTGTAGACAGCACGGACCATACCGTCTGCTGAAAATCAGTACCAACAGGAGCAAGCGGAATATCGAAACTGCACCTGCATCCCGAAAAGTACTCATCAAGCTGAACTGCCGCTGACAATATTACCTCATCGCAGCCATCCACTACCCTGGCTTTATAATATTCAGCCGCACGACGGATATTGTCAGAATTCCTTTTAGAACAACTCCAGTCGCATATACACAGCCGTCCCTGAGCAGAGCCGAGCACCATATCGCCCGCAGGAGAGACATAACGCTTTATATAAAGAATACTATCATTCATATCACATAATATATATAGTGCAAATATAACATATATTTTCACATTTCTTTGGTTGCGTATCACAAAAAAAAGCCTTAATTTTGAGCAAATAAAAATACATCACATACAAAAAGCGAAAAAGGAATGCCACGTACAGCCCCACCCGAGACAGCAGAACTGGTCGAGCGCCTGCGCGACCCGGCTGAATGCCGCAGGGCCTTCAGCGAGGTCATACGCGACTATTCCGAGCCGCTTTACTGGCAAATCAGGCGCATGGTCCAGAATCATGAAGATGCCAATGATATTCTCCAGAACACATTTATGAAAGCATGGCAGAACCTCGAAAACTTCAGAGGAGATGCCAAACTATCTACCTGGCTATATAAAATAGCCATCAATGAGAGCGTCACATTTCTGGCCAAAGAACGGAAACGCCTCAACATATCGCTCGACGATCAGGAGTCTGCTTTGATACATACCATTGAGGCAGATGAACATGTAGATGGAGACAAACTTGCCGCACAACTGCGGAAAGCTGTAGCTTCCCTCCCTGAGAAACAGCGCATTGTGTTCAATATGAAATATTATGATGATATGAAATATGAGCAGATGTCGGAGATATTAGGCACAAGTGTAGGGGCGCTCAAAGCGTCGTACCACTTAGCAGTAAAAAAAATAGAGCAATTTATCAACAACAGCAATTAAACCTTATCCTCCGCCTAAAGTCTCATATTATAAACAATACCGCATAAAGTCATGAAACCAGACAAAATCAACATATTGGAGGCTGCACAGCACCGCGACGGAATGACCGTACCGGACGGCTACTTCAATGATTTCGTCTCCAGAATGGAAAGCATGCTGCCTCAGACCGAATTCGAATTGTCGGCTGAAGGAAAGAAAAAGCTGATAGCCGATGCCACACCTACAAGATGGCAACGTGTCAGACCATATGTATATATGGCTGCAATGTTTGCCGGAGCATGGTGCATGCTCAAGATGTTCTCATTGCTGTCTCCCACAACCGGTGGGATAAGTTTCGACAACGATCCTATGGTAGCGGAGGCAATCAGCAACGACCAGTTCATAGACGAATATTTTCTCGACGACTACAATGAGTACGACCTGTATGACGACATGGCCGAAGACTCAACATCCATGTCGGATGTCTTTCTGACTGCTGAAAATTAGAATCAAACGAATCTCACCGCACAATAGATCATATGAAACGCCTGATACCATTCTTCCTGCTTGCCGCAATGTCGGTTGCCACACCTTTTACGGTCTGCGGACAAAAGCAGATGTCGGAAAACAACCGGCGCGAGTGGACACAGCGGATGCGAGACCTGAAACACAGTTTCCTGATCGAAGCACTCAATCTCACCCGCGAACAGCAAAACCAGTTCTTCCCGCTTTATGACAGCATGGAAGACGAGTTGAACGCTCTGACGGCGCAGTCCAGAGAGCTTGAGTCGAGAATGGAAGCAAGCGGCAGCAACATCACTGACATAGAATACTCCACTGCAGCTAAAACCCTATTCGAGCAGAAAAGCAGGGAAAACGAGGTGGAAATGACATACTTCGCAAAATTTGAGAAAATCCTGACACCTAAACAGCTTTTCCAGCTTAAAGGTGCGGAACGTAACTTCACCGGACAAGTAGTACGCAGGCATGGACGCATGCGCAACGAAAACTCCCAGACCGGCGAACGAGGTCCGCGACGCTGACACCGCATCTGTCCGAGGTTAAGAATCTTCATTTTCTTATATACCCGCTTCCAAAACAAAATTATACTAAAAATGAAGGTTTCGGATATACATTTTTCCGAAACCTTCGTTATTATATAAGCCTACGTTTCGATTATACTCCAAAATATATTCATTATGGCTATGAACACTTCAAGCATATGCAGGCGGCTCTCTTGCCGTAGTGTGCACAGTATATTAATATTAGCGATAATCATGTTGTCGTTTACCGATCCATCATATTCAAATGCAGCCTCTAAGATCAGCGAACCGGACTTCGCTTTTCCAGAAACAGTGGCTAAAAACGCAGACGAATCTTATCAAAAGGCATTGACCACAGGAGATCCGACACTAATGCTAAGGTCGCTCATCGACTATGTTACTGCCGAAGAACTGATAACACGCGAGAACACAAGCCTATGCCTCGACAGACTGGTATCTGCCGAGGCCCATGCATCAGATCCTTGCTGCCGGGCACTTATCGACCTTATGCAAGCCATCATATACACCAAATACTATACCGCAGACAGATGGAACTTCGACCGACGCGATCTGCCTTCCACCCCATTGCCTGAAGACATAGCACAATGGAGCGGCGAACAGTTACGGGACAAGACCTTCTCGCTCGTAGACGAGGCTCTGTCGTTCTCCAACGAACTAAAAAAAGCCGAGATCTCTACATTCAAAGGCATTATAAATGCCGACAGATTGCAGACCATCTACTACCCTACCCTTTACGACTTTGTTGCATGCAAGTCGATCGACATACTCTCCACCTTCAATTCTTCTTTGTCCGCTAAAGCAAAAGCCTCGGAACTGGTAGACTCACTTATAAATTTCCATCGCGACGGGAGTGCCCCATTTATCAACTACACAGTAGAGAAACTCAACGGCAACGCCACACTAAGTGAATTTACCAATCTATATCATAAGTATAGCTACTCGGAGTTCAGCGGACAATTCCTGACTGCCAATGCCTCAGACTATTATTCTTACAAGCCTACCAGGGAATATGCAGACATGCTACGCGAGTTTGTGAAAAAATATCCGGCATACTGGGATAAGGGCAGCATAACCAACCGCCTGAATCAAATACTTAACAAGCGCATCAACAGCGATATAAACATTCCATTGGCAATACCGGGACATCCTTTCACTGTCGATGTAACAATGGATAACGCCAACAAGGCCATAATTAATTTCTACAAGCTGAACGGTACATATTACGACTCTTATATAAAGTCCTCAGAACTACCATCCGGGAAGCCCAGCATGACAGTGTCCGTGGAATGCGACAGCATAGCTCCATTCTCGGCCAAGAAATCAGTACAGGTCACATTGCCGGAAGAAGGGTTCTATGCAGTTGTCCTGAGTAGTCCGGAGATAAAGAATTCCGTCAATAACAACCCACCGGTGATACAATGCACCAACCTATTCGGTATACATGCCGAACAGGTCAATTCCTCGAACCACGCCATGATTTCTGTAAATCCCACCGACGGACGCCCCGTGGCCGGTGTGTCTGTGGATTTCAGAACCGAAACTTGGAAAAACGGGCGTAATACACATGAACTGAAACATATCGGCAAAACAGGTAGCAACGGACAGTATATTTATCCTGCGACTCAGACTGTGCAGGAATCCGGACGGTTTATCCTGTCGAAAGGAAACAGCAAATTCATATCATACAATTCTTATATAAGCATAGGAGATAACGACAATACGGACGAGAGCTACAATGCCACAGGATACACTTCGCTGGCACTCTACCGTCCCGGCGACAATGTGGATTTTGTCTTCGTGACATCTTTCCGCAAAGGCAATGAAGCAGGCTTGCTTCGCGACAAAGAAGCAAAGGTTATACTACGCGATGCCAATTATTCTCCAATCGATACATTGGCTACACGTACTGACATGTATGGACGTATCACCGGCTCTATGACCATTCCCAAAGGTCTGCTTACCGGACAATATACCCTCTCTCTGCTAATCGACCGGGCTAATGGCCGATCTCAGACCATATGCAACAAATCGTTCGAAGTCAGCGACTATAAACTGCCGCAATTCCACGTTGAGATTACAGCCGTGCGCCACGATTTTCCGAAAAAAGGCGATGTGACTCTTGACGGCAAAGCACTGACATACACAGACTTTCCGGTAGCCGAAGCAAAAGTGCAAATCGGACTGTCGACCTGTACGCGCATGCGCTGGTGGTATGGCGGCTCCGAGCGCAAGATCACAACTGCCGACACGGTAACTGCCACCGATGGGTCATTCTCTATCACGTTTGACAACCAGACACTCAGAAGTGCCGAATCCGAAGCCTTTACTGCACAATTCGACGTAACTTCCACCACCGGCGAGACTCAATCCTGCACCAAAAGCTTCACAGACGGCAAACCATACATAATCAGCGTCTCAGGCGATACATTCGACCAGACCAAACCGGCAAAGCTCGACATGCAGGTATTCGATGAAGAATACAAGCCTGTCAAGTCTTTGGCTATGACCTACAAATTATTCAAGGGCAATGATAAAGATGCCGTCGCTGCCGGTGACTTCAATATATCCGATACTTCACTGGATTTCAGCAAGCTGCCACAAGGCAAATACAGACTTAGTATATCTACAGCAGATACAGCACTTGCCAAACCGGATGAAGTAGACATCACTCTATACAATCCTGAAGCCAAGACTCCTGCTGTTGAAACGCCATTGTGGTCTCCTGACTCAAATCTGACATTCAAGAACGGTAGCGCCAAAATTCTTTACAGCACGGCCAAAAACGACGCATACATATATTGCATCACCGCGGACTCTAATGGAAATTTCAAAATTTCCGGATTTGAAGTTGGCCGCGGGTATCACAGACTTACCGTAAAACCACTGGACAATACAGCTGAAAAGACCTACGTAACACTCGTTACCGTAAAGGATTTCAAACAGACTAAAATTTCCTTTGAGATTGCCAATCCTGACGCAGCCGAACGTCTTGATCTGGCAGTAGAGAGCTTCCGCGACAGACTTGTTCCGGGCAATTCCGAAAGCTGGACATTCAAAACCACCGATTCCAAAGGCCGGCCGGTGAAGTCAGCCATGATTCTCGATGTATATAACCTTGCCCTTAACAAGATATGCCAGCAGTATTTCAGCGGCAATCCGGTGTCCCGCCCCTTCCTGGCTCACAATATCGCATTGGATAATCTCTCAGGCTACAGAATCAACAGCGTCCTGAATCAGCAGACAAAATACGTCAACACACCCGACCTGAGTCAACCGACATTCAAGGACTACGGACTTGGATTCGGGTTCAGCAGTATTCGAAATCTTAGAATACGCGGTATGGCCAAAGCAAAAATGCAGGCAGACGCCGACATGTTCGCCGACGATGCTCTTGTACTGTATGAATCCGTAACCATGTCGTCGGCAGCAGCAAACGGCGCAATAGCAAAGGAGGAAGTCGCCGAAGCGGAAGTCGAGGAAGATGGAGGAGAAACTGGCGGTAGCCAAACAGAACATAACGACCAATATCGTCCGGCGGAAATGCCGCTCATGATGTTCCATCCGACATTGGAGACTGGTGCTGATGGCACTGAGACGATCAGATTCACCGTGCCTAATGCAAACGCATCTTGGAGAATGGCTCTTGTGGCATTCACAGAAAGCCTTAATACAGCATTCATTCAAAAAGATTTCATCACCTCAAAACCATTGATGGTTGCAGCCAACGCGCCGCGTTTCATGCGCTCTGGCGACAAGGCCATAATACCAGCATCGGTTATGAATGCAACAGACAGTACCCTGAACGCCTCTGTTCGTATCGAAATCTTCGATCCCATAACATCGGATGTAATCTCATCCGAGACATATGATGTCTCCATTGAGGCCGGATCGTATGCTAAGGTAGAGACTACGGTAACAGCCAACGGGCACTCCTCAGCCATAGGCTACAGGGTGCGCGCAACCTCCGGATTGTTTACCGACGGCGAGCAGATAGCACTACCCGTATTGCCATCCGCTGAATCTGTAATAGAAAGTAAACCTTTCTATCTCGCTCCGGGAACGACCGACTTTGATCTGACCATCCCAGATCTGCCATCCAACGCTTTCGTCAATCTAAGCTACTGCGACAATCCCCGATGGATGGTGGTAGGCGCACTACCCGGACTGCTCAAAGACATGTGCGACAATGCCAATTCAGCATCCGCAGCCATATATTCAGTGTGCATGGCAGAAGGAATCATCAAGAACCACAGCAATATACGCGAAGCCATAGAGCAATGGAGCAAAAATCCGTCCGACTCAATGCTGATCTCAATGCTTGAGAAAAACGACAATCTGAAATCTACCGTGCTCAATGCTACGCCTTGGGTCCGGGAGGCAGCTGATGATACCGAACGCATGGCACGTCTCGCGCTTCTGTTCGACCGCAAACAGACAAAGGCCAACTTCGACAAAGCCAAGGAGACCCTAAAAAAACTCTATGCCTCGTCGGGAGGATGGATGTGGTATGCCCAGGCACATGAAGCATCAAGGTGGACCACTCAGAATATCCTCGGGATGATGGGTGATCTCCGAAAGTTAGGCTATTTGCCAAAAGACAAGGAACTTGACGGCATGATCGAATCATCGGTGCGCTGGCTCGATGACGATGTAGTCAGGAGCTGGAAGAAATACGGACATCCGGAAAATTACGCCGAGTATGTGTTCGTACGCGATCTTTATCCAACCATAGGGATGGAAAGCGGCGCACGCGACTTGACAGCAGCAGTGGTCCAGTACATAGTGGGCAATTGGCGAAAATACACCCTCGCCGATAAACCGATGGCGGCAATGATCCTCTACAAGCACGGATACCGCGAACTGGCAGCGCAAGTACTCGAGTCAATGCGGCAGTTCAGCAAATACACTCCGGAGCGTGGCATGTGGTTTCCTTCGTTCGACGACGAAAAACCGTGGTGGAACATGCCCAAGAACATAGCCACTGCACTCGCCCTTGATGCATTCGCAGAGATCGATCCGGCATCGCCAGACAAAGACAGACTCGCCCAATGGCTCATACTACAGAAGGAAGCCCAGAACTGGGGCACATCCGTAGCCACAACACAGGTGATATCGTCTCTGCTCAACTCTGCGGCTACAACTCTACAGCCGGCTTCAACAACCGTCTTTACTCTCGACGGTACTAAACTCAATCCGTCGAAGACCGAACGCCTGACCGGTAGTTTCGATATGCCTCTTGGACATCTGTCGCCTTCAGGAAAGACTTTGCACCTGACCCGCAGCGGCAACAACCTGACACAAGCATTCGGATCTATCGTCGTACGCTACGAGTCAAATCCTGCCGACATAAAAGCATCAGACTGCGATGCAGTGAGCATAACAAAGCGTCTGCTTCGCCGCGAAGCTACAGACAGCGGTTATCAATGGACTGAGGCCGATCAAATCTCAACCGGCGACCGTGTGAAAGTTCTTCTGACAATCGAAACGAGCCGCGACATGGAGTATGTGGTGATCGATGACAACCGTGCCGCCGCATTCGAGCCAGTCGATCAGCTTCCAGGATATGAGTACAGTGAAGGTGTGGCATTCTACCGCGAGAACTCCGATGCAGCCACTCGCTTCTTCATACAATATATGCCCAAAGGCACATACATGCTGCAATACGAGCTTAATGTCAATAATGCAGGAGTCTTCACCTCAGGGCTTGCAACCATACAGAGCCAGTACGCGCCGGCTATGACAGCACACTCCTCCGGAACACTCCTTACCGTGGGGCAGAAATAATCATGCTTATAAACATGTATTTTAAATAACCAAATCGCATTTCGCAGAAACATCTACCTGCGGAATGCGATTTTTGTGTAACTTTGCATTCTGAAAAACAAAAGAATATATGGAACTTGATATTATACTTGCCATCAACCAGTTCTCTGACTGGTTCAATGCGGCCAATTTTTTCGACTGGTTTGTCAATAATGCCGGCTACCTTATGGTTTTCATATTTATGATGGTCGAAAGTTCGTTCATCCCGTTTCCTTCCGAGGTGATAGTCCCTCCGGCAGCATATCTGGCTTGTGTCAGCGACTCTACATCAGACATGAATGTCTTTTTAGTAGTGCTTGTCGCCACAGCAGGTGCTATCGTTGGCGCTTTGGTCAACTATTACATAGCCATGTTCATCGGCCGGCCGATCGTCTATGGATTCGCCGACAGCCGTTTGGGGCACGCATGCCTGATCGACAGGCAGAAAGTTGATAAGGCCGAGGCTTATTTCGACAAACACGGGGCAATATCCACTTTCATCGGCCGATTGATACCGGCCGTCCGGCAACTGATATCCATTCCCGCAGGACTCGCACGCATGAACGTAGGTAAATTCGTTATTTTCACCGGACTCGGAGCAATGGTATGGAATATCATATTGGCGTTGCTTGGATGGTGGCTTGCGGCTACTGTTCCCTTGAAGGACCTTTTCTCTATGGTTGAGCAATACAACGACTATCTGACATATTTCGGCTTTGCCATAGGTGTCATATGCTTGGGAATCATACTCTGGAACGCATTCAAACCACGCAAGACAGACAGTGATTCCAACAAGGGATAAAAAACACCCCCACTCCACAGCAGACACGCATATTCTGAACCACATTCATTACAGATCAACGGAATGCTTATTTCACCTTCGATTCTCAGCGCCGACTTCGGCAACCTCAACAAAGCGATCTCAATGCTGAACGAAAGCCGCTCAGCCATGATACACCTTGATGTCATGGACGGCGTCTTCGTACCCAACATATCATTTGGATTCCCGGTCACCAAGGCTGTGGCTTCCATGACAAACCTTCCGCTTGACGTGCACCTGATGATAGCAGATCCACAGAAATACGTAAATCAGGTAAGAGATTCTGGTGCAACCATTATGAATGTACATCAGGAAGCCTGCGTGCATCTGCACCGCTGCATCCAGTCTATAAAAGCTGCCGGGATGAAAGCTGCAGTGACACTCAATCCTGCAACTCCTGTAGTGATGCTCGAAGATGTGATCGAGGACATTGACATGGCCCTGATCATGAGCGTTAACCCGGGATTCGGAGGTCAGAAGTTCATACCGTCGGCACTCCACAAGGTAGAACAACTGCGCAAGATGATAGACTCGTCGTCATCAAAGGCCATAATCCAGGTCGATGGTGGAGTAAATCTTGAGACCGGACGACTGCTTGCGGCAGCCGGAGCGGATTCTCTTGTGGCCGGAAACTTTGTATTCTCTGCAGAAGATCCACTGAAAGCAATAGCTGAACTTGCAGAGCTATAACCCTCGTTCCACATCCCTACCTCACACCTCTTTTCTCAACACATATACCAATGAGCCATTACGATAACCATATAGATGATTTCGGGCCACAATTGCCCGAAAGTTATGAGCCAGGCAACTATAGCGGCAGAAGGCAGACAAGCCAACAACGTGCCTACCCTGCCGAAGACGCAGGCATTCCTCTGGCTGAACAAAACCTGACAAAACCGCGCATACGACGCGGTGGTACTACTGCCGGAAGGACAGAAAAACGGCAAACTGAACCACGGCCCGCAAGATCCGCGAAAGCCAAACCATCACCAAAAAGCGAACCGAAGCAAAAAACCACGGAATACGATACAGATCTGACAACTTCCGGATTTGTCCGCTTCTTCACAGACCACCGTACCCACAAATTCTTCGGACTGCTTCTTGTTGCTGTAGCTTTGTTTCTTGCAGTAGTCACAGTATCACATTTGCGAAGCGGTGCGGCAGATCAAAGTATGGTGATTAATGCTACTGTAGGAGAAATGGCCGCATCAGGTAGCACAAGCAACCTCGGTGGCCCTGTAGGTGCAAAGATAAGCCATACGATCGTCACACAGTGGTTTGGACTGGGCGTCATCCCTTTCATTGCGTATTTTGCTGTTATCGGCCTAAGCCTGCTCGGTGTGCGGAAATGCCGCTTCTGGAGTGCGACTTTCCAAGCCTTGCTCATAGGTATCACCACATCGGTAGTTCTCGGACTCGTCTCCACCAACTGGCCCACTACATTCGCATGGGGCGGAATGCATGGCCAATACGTAAACGAATACCTGAGACTATATACGGGAGATCTCGGCGCTGTTGGCGTCTCCGTACTTCTGATCGGTGCGGTATTTTGCGTATATCTCAACTATGTAAGCGCCTTCGTGAAATCACGCAGGGCTGTGTACAACGCCCGCAAGGAGCGCCGCAGAATCGCAAAACTCGAATTAGAGCGACAGCGGGCAGAGGCTGAAGCAGAACTTGCCAGAGCACACAGTGATATGGCCGAAGACATTTCCGACGAGATAATAGCCATAGATCCGGCCGACAAAAGAGAGACAGAATTTGACATCGACAGCGAAGATGAGTGCATTTCGCTTGACGACATAGAAGATGCCGACAGCCTGGAATCGATTACTCCGGACTACAATCTGAGTGCGGAGACAGATGAATGCACCAACACATCGCAAGACCTCGGTTTTGCCGTCGACGACATAGACAGCAGCGATGAAGCAAACATCACTGAACAGCCGGCGGAGTCCATACCGTCACAGCCTAAAGACCTGCCTGTAGCAGATGAAAATCCGACTTGCGACATTATGGACAATGATACCGAAGACGAGAATACAGATCTATATAATCCTACGCCAGAAGATCCCGTGATGGAAACCCACCTGCCGGAAGAAACACTCTATCAACCGGATGATGATGAATATGCCGATGATCAAAATCCAGAAGATGCAGAACTCGACATTGAAGCCAACGAGATCGAAGAAGCCACTGAAACCGAACAACCGCTGTACGATCCTACAGCCGAGCTTTCAAGATATGTAAAGCCTCCGGTAGACCTTCTTATTGAAAGCAAGGATACAGGACTGAATGTCGACATTGAGGAACTGGAGGAAAACAAGCAGCGAATCATCAGGACATTGCTTGAATACGGCATACCGATCGCCGACATCAAAGCGACTGTAGGTCCGACTATCACTCTGTTTGAGATAGTGCCGGCTGAGGGTGTGCGCATTGCCTCTATCCGCAGACTTGAAGACGACATCGCCCGCTCACTCGCTGCAGAGGGCATACGTATCGTAGCCCCGATTCCAGGACGCGGCACTGTAGGTATAGAAGTACCTAACCACGTGAAACACACGGTCTCGATGAGATCAGTGCTGACCTCCAAGGCATATCAGGACAGCAAGATGGGACTGCCAATGGCTCTCGGCACAACCATTTCCAACGAAGTATTCATCGTGGATCTCAAGAAAATGCCCCACCTGCTGGTCGCAGGCGCTACAGGCCAGGGTAAATCTGTTGGCCTAAACGCCATCATTGCCTCACTGATATATAAGCGCCATCCGGCCGAGCTGAAATTCGTACTCGTCGACCCCAAGATGGTGGAATTCTCGCTTTACAGCAAGCTCGAACGCCATTTCCTGGCCAAGATAGAGGGTGAGGAAGACGCGATTGTCACAGATCCGGAAAAAGTGAAAGCGACGCTCAACTCGCTGTGCCTTGAGATGGACAACCGCTACAGACTGCTCAAAGATGCGTATGTCCGTTCTCTTGAGGAATATAACGATAAATTCATAAACCACCGTCTGAATCCGGAGAAGGGCCATCGCTATATGCCCTACATCGTAGTAGTGGTGGACGAGTTCGCAGACCTTATAATGATGGCCGGAAAAGAGGTGGAGATGCCAATAGCACGTATAGCCCAGAAAGCGAGAGCTGTGGGTATCCATCTGATAATAGCCACACAGCGTCCGTCGACAAACGTGATCACCGGTATGATCAAAGCCAACTTCCCGGCTCGAATGGCATTCCGTGTAGCCCAGATGGTCGACAGCAAGACAATCCTCGACCGTCCCGGAGCCAATTCTCTGATTGGTAAAGGTGACATGCTGTTTTCAATCAACAGCATAGTAGACCGCGTGCAATGTGCATTCATATCCACCGAGGAAGTGACCTCGATCTGCGACTGGATCAGCGAGCAACCCGGATACGACTCAGCATATTACCTCCCGGAATATGAACCGGACACACCCGATACAACCGGTGTATCAGGCGACAGGGACTCTTTATTTGAAGAATGCGCTACCTTTGTCGTAACATCCGGCACAAGTTCCACTTCGTCGCTGCAGCGCAAGTTCGGAATAGGGTATAACCGCGCCGGTAAGATCATGGACCAGCTTGAAGCATCCCACATCGTCGGTCCTGCCAACGGAGGTAAACCACGTGCGATCCTTGTCGACGCCATTGGCCTTGAAAGAATACTCGAATGCAACTAACAACGGTATAATTACGTTATAGTGAATATGAAAAGACTTATCACGCTTCTGTTCATGAGTGTTGTTATATCTGGAATCTGCGGTTATGCCGCAGAAAGCGCCGAGTCCATTTTAGGCAAGGCTGCATCCAGAATCAATGCGGCAAAATCTGTAACAGCCGAATACGTCATAAGCTCCGGACAATCATCGGAGAAAGGACGGCTGACGATGGCTTCGGGAAAATTCGCCCTCACAAGCCCATCGCTACGCACATGGTACGATGGACTGACTATGTGGACATATTCGCCCGCTCTAGACGAAGTGAATATCACCACACCGACTGCAGGCGAATTGCTTGAAGTGAATCCGTTTGCCGTCATAAACAACTACAAGACTCTCTATTCTCCGCGCCTGTTGAAGTCAACTTCCGACGGATATATGATAGAGATGACCCCGCTACATAAAGGACAGACATTCTCAAAAGCCGTTGTAACCATCAACAAAGAATCATTCTATCCGTCGCACATACGGCTTACATTGGCCGACCGTTCAACGGTGGATATAGATATAAAATCCGTACGGAGTGGAGATGCCATTTCCATCGATACATTCCGGTTCAAAAAGTCAGATGCCCCCAAAGCAGAAATAATAGATCTAAGATAAGAATTACCTGAAAAATATATAATTATGAGCGAAACTCAAGCTACTGCACCGCGCACCGTAAAGTGCCTCATCATAGGATCCGGCCCTGCAGGCTACACATCCGCCATATATACATCAAGAGCCAACCTGAATCCTCTGCTGATCGAAGGACCGCAACCAGGCGGCCAACTTACCACTACAACAGACGTTGAGAACTTTCCCGGCTATCCCGACGGAGTAACCGGTCCGCAACTAATGGAGGACATGCGCAAGCAAGCCGAACGTTTCGGCGCTGAGTTCATGACAGGACTTGTGACTGACGCGGATCTTTCTGCCCGACCTTTCAGGATAACAGTGAACTCCCGGACAGAAATCCTTGCCGAAAGCCTTATAATAGCTACAGGAGCATCAGCCAAATATCTTGGCATCGACAGCGAGGAAAAATATCGTGGCACAGGTGTATCGGCATGTGCTACATGCGACGGATTTTTCTACCGCGGACGCACTGTGGCTGTCGTAGGAGGCGGAGACACTGCCTGCGAGGAAGCACTATATCTGTCGACCCTTGCATCGAAGGTATACCTGATCGTACGCAAGGACTACCTGCGTGCAAGCAAAGTGATGCAGCAGAGAGTGACGGGCAACCCCAAAATCGAGATCCTTTACAACACCAATACCATCGACCTCTTCGGCGATGAATTTGTAGAGGGCGCACACCTCATAGAATTTATGGGAACTGATAAGGAGCGTATCTATGAGATAGCTATCGACGGTTTTTTCCTTGCAATCGGACATCGCCCAAATACGGAGGTCTTCGCGAAATATCTCGAACTTGACGAATCCGGCTATATAAAGGTCAAAGCCCCCGGAACAGAGACAAACATTCAAGGTGTATTCGCCGCAGGAGATGTAGCAGACCCGCATTATCGTCAGGCGGTGTCAGCAGCCGGAATGGGATGTCGTGCGGCTATAGACGCCGAACGCTTCCTCATCGCAGGAAATACAGCTTCAGCCCTGATCTGATGACTGAACTGACAGCAGCTCTGCGCAAAGACATTGCATCTCTGGCAAAAAACGCCCGTACGCGGCGAGAGATGCAGATGTTCGTGGCAGAAGGTACGAAATGTGTGCTTGATACGATCCATGCTTTTGAATGCAGATACATATTCGCTACATCAGCCTGGATCGAAAAGCATGTCGCTTCGTTGCCTCATGGTATCACGGCTGAAACAGTCCGACGCAGTGACCTTGAACGCATGTCTCACATGAGCACTGCGCCTGAGGTCATGGCAATATACCGCATGCCCGTACGTGAACTTAATGACAGAGAACTGAAAGGCAGACTCAGCATTGCCCTGGATGGAATACAAGACCCGGGCAATCTTGGCACAATCATAAGAGTCGCCGACTGGATGGGAGTCAGGCATATAATTTGCAGTCGCGACACTGTGGATGTATATAATCCTAAAGTGGTGCAGGCCACAATGGGTGCTATTTCACGTGTAAAAGTATATTATGCCGACCTATCCGATGTGCTGCGTAAGCTCCGGGAAAGTATGCCTGTCTACGGTACATTCCTTGACGGAGACAACATATATGCAACCGAACTTACAGAAGAAGGCATAATCGTGATGGGAAACGAAGGCAAAGGCGTGTCCGAACCAGTGGCCAATCTTGCTACCAAACGCCTCTACATACCATCCTATCCTCCAGGCGAACAAACTTCCGAATCTCTGAATGTAGCTGTTGCCACAGCAATAACTCTGTCGGAATTCCGACGTCAAAATACAAGTTCCCGATGTCTGCAATGAAAATAAAAACGGTATGGCACTGTTCATCGTGCGGAATGGACTCACCTAAATGGGTGGGTAAATGCCCCTCATGCGGCGAATGGAACACGATGGTTGAGGAGAGGGTAAGCCGCGGACCACAACGCACATTCGCGCCATCGTCAGCCATAGGTTCAAGCAAACCGGTAGCTGTCAGCGCCATTGAAAGTTCCTCGGAGGAGCGCATACACATGCCGAGCGAGGAACTTAACCGTGTGCTCGGCGGAGGACTCGTAGCCGGTTCGCTCGTTTTGATAGGCGGCGAGCCTGGAATCGGCAAATCGACACTGGTGCTACAAAATATCCTCTCTATAAAATCGCGTACCATCCTGTATGTCTCAGGCGAAGAAAGCGCATCGCAGATCAAGATGAGAGCAGACAGAATAGGACGTCCGAGCGACAACTGCTTCATCGTGTGCGAGACATCTATGGAGCGTATAATGGAACATATCGAATCCGTACAGCCGGGACTACTTGTAATTGACTCGATACAGACAATGGCTTCGCAAACATTGGAGTCTTCGGCTGGAAGCGTCAGTCAGGTACGCGAATGCGCAGCCTCACTGCTCAAATACGCCAAAGAATCCGGCGTTCCGGTGATTCTCATAGGCCACATAACAAAGGAAGGAAGCCTCGCCGGACCTAAGGTATTGGAACACATAGTGGATGCAGTGCTTCAATTTGAAGGCGACAGCCGATATATGTACCGCATATTGCGTGCGATAAAAAACCGTTTCGGAAACACATCCGATCTGGGAATATACGAAATGTGCCAGCGCGGACTGCGCGAGGTCTCTAACCCGTCGGAAATCCTTCTGAGTCATCGCGAGGATGAAGATCTTTCAGGCATGACAGTAGGGGTGACTCTTGAAGGGATGCGTCCTTTCCTGGTCGAAGCGCAAGCCCTGGTCAGCACTGCCGCCTATGGCACACCTCAGCGTAGTGTCACAGGATTCGACTCCAAACGCCTGAACATGTTGCTTGCCGTGCTTGAGAAACGGGCAGGATTCAAACTTGGCGTCAAGGATGTATTTCTGAACATAGCCGGCGGCCTCAAGGTAAATGATCCCGCCCTTGATCTCGCTGTAGCCTCAGCTATCCTGTCGTCCAACATAGACATGGCTGTGCCTCAGACAATGTGTCTGACCGGCGAAGTAGGGCTGTCCGGAGAGATTCGCCCGGTCACTCGCATTGAACAGCGCATCAACGAAGCCGCCCGCCTCGGCATGACAGATATTGTCATACCTCGGCACAACCTGAAAGGTGTCGAGAGGGACTTCAATATCAAGATTCATGAAGTCTCGAAAATAGAAGAAGCCGTAAGACTTCTATTTGCCTGAGCGCACCGATAATCCGGTCGAGTGCGCCGGCAAGTACGCGGCGCGGACAAGCGAAATTGATGCGTATATATCCTTCCCCATCGTCGCCGTACATAGTTCCGGGATTGAGACGCACCTGCGCGTTATCGTGCAGATAATCGTTGATCTCACCGGAGGTTCTACCCAATGCCGTGATGTTTACCCATGCGAGATAAGTGCCTTCCAACGGCATCACCGTCACTTCGGGTAATTCCTCGGCAAAACGGCCGGAGAGATACCGGTAGTTTCCATATAGATATTCCTTGAGCGCTCCAAGCCATCCACTGCCTTGCGTATAGGCTGCTTTCAGCGCAGCTACACCGAATGGATTCACGTCGCACACTTCATTATCATTGATAGCACGGTCTATCTTATCGCGCACTTCATCGTCCGGCGAAACAATCAGAGCTATCTGAAGACCCGCTGTATTGAATGCCTTTGACGGCGAGAGACACGACACTGTGATGGCAGCAATATCTGGATCGATTGACGGTAAGGGGATATATGTGTACGGGTCGTAGACAAGTTCGCAATGAATATCATCGCTTATGATACGTACACCGTGGGAAAGACACACCTGTCCTATGCGCATCAGTTCATCGCGTCGCCATACCCTTCCTCCGGGATTGTGAGGGTTGCAAAGGATGAATACCTTTACATCATCGCCCGAAAGGACCTCCTCAAGACGATTGAAATCAATACAATACTTACCATCTTCGCCAAGCGCCATCGGACATGCAGCCACCCGACAGCCATTATTCCTGATAGAAGAGAAAAAGCAATTATAAGCTGGGGTAAGCAGGGCGACACCGTCGCCGGGGCTGGTCAGAGCCTTGATCACGGCTGATACAGCAGGTACAACTCCGGACGTATAAATCACATCATTCCGGGAAAACACAAAGCCATGACGACTCGAAAACCAGTCTATCGCCGCTTCATAAAAATCGTCGGGGACATAGGTATATCCGAATACCTGCCGGTCCACCACCCCACGCAACGCATCCACCACACACGGTGCTGTACGGAAATCCATGTCAGCAACCCACATCGGCAGTACTCCGGCACTTTCCGGAGTATCCCATTTATACGAATCAGTGCCGCGGCGTCCCACCGGCGAATCAAAGTCATATCCAATCATAGTTCAAATTCATTTATAGGTTGTTCAATCTGACGGATCTCATCCTGAGTCAGCGTTGAGGCTTTCATTATCCACTTGTCGCGAAGCAGCCTTATCAGGAATATCACACCACGGAAACACAGTTCAATACACATTGCAATCCATACCCCCCTGAGGCCCATGCTTCCGGCGAGCCATGCCGCAAGCGGTATGCGCACGCCCCATATACTTATCAGATTCATCATACTCGGCACAAGCGTATCACCTGCACCGACGAAAATGCCATAGACAACAATGGATGCTGCGTACATCGGCTCGGCAAAAGCTTCTATCCTCAATGCCATGACTCCCAGATCACGCACTTCCTGAACCGGCGTGAATATCTCCATCAATAAAGGCGCACCGATATACATCAGCAATCCGGTGACTGTCATGAAGCAGACACCCATGCCAAGAGATATATAGGCAAAACGGCGCGTCAGATTCCGACGTCCCGCACCTATTGTCTGCCCGACAAGAGTGGTTGCGGCATCCGCTATTCCGAATCCGGGCATGTAGCACAGGCTCTCGGCTGTTATAGCAAAAGCATTCGCTGCGATGGCAGCCGTACCCAAAGGAGCTACGATCACGGTGATAAAAATCTGAGCACTGCACATTATTATATGTTCAGTACCCATAGGCAGACTGATTCGCAACGCCTTGCGCAAAACTTCAGCCGACGGCCGGAAACAGATGAATCCCTTCTTCAGATTCAGGTGTCTTGATTTGCGCAGAAGATACCACAGCATCAGACCCATAATTACGAGTTCCGCCAATACTGTACCCAAAGCCGCACCGGTCACGCCAAGATCAGCCCCTGGTATATGTAACGTCATTCCCGACACCACAATGTCGCGTGCCGGAAATATTAGCAGCCAGTTGAACAGAATGTCGAGCACACACATGGCCACATTGAGAAGTCCCGGCACAAGAGTATTGCCACTGCACCTGAGCAGACTGCCTGCCAGAAAGTTTACAAACAGTACAGGAAGACTAAGCGAGAATACCCTGAAATAAGACGTTGCCTGCGGTACTACGTCCTCAGCACCTCCAAGCCAACGCGGCAGAGACCCGGATATTGCAAGTCCCAGCAACGCAAGCACTGCAGCAACAGTAAGAATTCCTGTCATGGCCTGCCCCACGAGCCTGCGGGCGCTGTCGTCGCGGTCTGCACCTATAAGATGTGCTGCCTGTACTGAAAATCCTGCGACTATAGCTGAACCGACACCCCAGAAAAGCCACGTAGTTGTGGACACAATGCCAATCGAAGCCGATGCAGACGCCCCGAGTGAGCCAACCATTGATGCATCGATATACTGCATCAGTATAGTGGACAACTGAGCCACGATTGATGGCATACTCAACTGCAACGTGAGACGGAGCTGATGCCTTATAGTATTGGCACCACCTCCGCGCAGCACTTCAGCAATATCGAGCTTACGGCGTTTTTTGCCGTCGTTAGCTTCGGTCATCGTAGACTATTTTATTTTCTCAATCTTGCAGTCGGCAGGTTGTTTGATATTCTTGTCTATTATAATTTTGCCATATCCAAGTGCCTTGATTACTCCCGAACGCGGGTTCTGCACACTCGTGATCACACTGTTGACAGTGGCCTTTAGCGTAGAGTCCTCGAATGCCCTGTCGCAATCGGCATCCATCGTGCAGTTCTCAAGCACCAGATCCGAGCAATAGCACAGAGGCTGTGTGCCCGATATATGGCAGTTGACCAGACGCAGCTTCTTAGAATGCCATCCAAGATACTCACCATGCAGTTCTGAATCATAGATAGTCACATTCTCAGTTTCCCAGAAGGCATCTTTGGAATCTATATATGCATTGTATATCTCCACATTGCGGCAATACTGGAAAGAATAATTGCCCTGCTGACGCCATTTCCTGATCTTGATATTTGAACTGTGCATGAACAGATAATCGGCGTTAGAGACCTCTACATCCGACATCTTGACATTGCGTACATGCCAAAGTGTCTCCTGTGCATCCGGGATGCGCACATTCTCGATCACAAGACCGTCCATCTCACGGAACATTTTAGGGGCATCAACCTGACAATCGCGCATCGTCATATGGTCGCTGTACCATATAGCGGCGCGCGCTCCGGCTTCAAACCTACAGTTTTCAACTGTGAAATTGTCGACATGCCACAGCGGATATTTACCCTGGAACGTGCAGTTGTCCACATCTATATTACGGCAGCACTTCAATGCAGACTCGCCCGGCAGGAATTTAACATTTTCCAGTCTGACTGATGATTCTGCAAACAGCGGACGCTCTCCGCCGAACTCACAATCCTTGATAACTTTTAATGACATATTTTCTTGATATTATTGATTGCTTTATTAATAATGTGATAAACACACAACACCTTGCGGCTTGAAAAGTTTAGGAAATACGGTCCAATGATGCAATAAAGTCCGCTACAATAAATGTGCTGCCTCCCACAAACACGGTGCTACCGTCCGCAGCGTCGCCTACAGCAGCCTCGACTGCGGATGCGACATCATCGAAACATCGTCCGGAAATACCCTCACGCCCAGCATATCCGGCAAGTTCAGCAGCCGGCATTGCCCGGCGCACGCTTGCCTGAGTGAAATAATACATGGCATCACGAGGCATCATGGAAAGTATGCCGCTGACATCCTTATCGTTGACAAAGCCGATCACCATTCTAAGATCAGGAATAGAAGAAAGCGTGTCAGACAGATATTCCCATCCTCCCTTGTTATGGCCAGTATCGCAGATTACATCCACACCCTTCACCTTGCGGCGCATCCATCGGCCGGCAAGTCCGGTGAGAGAACATACACCGGCAAATCCACGGGCAACATCGGCTGCCTGTATTCTCCATCCATGATCCACAAGGACTTTCACTGCGCAGAGTATCGTCGCGGCGTTCTTAGGCTGGCACTCTCCGGTCAGTTCGGAAACGATATCGCCAAAGTTCGTGCCACTGTATATGACACTCCCCTCTCCTCTGCTCATAGAGGCAAAGCGCGGGCAATCGTCTGCATATGTGATCGGTGCGCCTACACTTGCAGCAGTGTCTGCAAAAATTTTTCTCACTCCCGGAAGATCTGCCGATTCACCGATCACAACCGGAACTCCATGCTTTATAATCCCGGCTTTCTCGGCCGCGATCTTCTCCAGAGTGTCGCCCAGAAGTGCCACATGATCAAATGAAATATTGGTTATGACACACAGATCCGGCTTGACGACATTAGTGCAGTCAAGCCGACCACCGAGGCCGACCTCAACCACAGCGACATCGACGTCATGCCTTGCAAAATGGTCGAAAGCCATTGCTGTTGTAAGCTCGAAAAATGATGGCGCTATTCCGTCGCCAGGCATTAACATGCCGTGGTTTTCAACGAACTCAACCACCTCCTGCCTGCTTATCATCTCCCCGTTGATGCGTATGCGCTCACGGAAATCGACAAGATGCGGAGATGTGAATAGCCCGGTACGATAACCTGCGGAATTCAATATCGCAGCTAATGTATGCGCTGTAGAACCCTTGCCGTTAGTCCCGGCCACATGGATGACCCGCAGTTTCTCATGCGGGCATCCGATCGTGTCGAGCATCTCAAGCATGCGCCCGAGTCCGGGCTTGTATGCTCCCGCACCTATGTTCTGAAACATAGGAAAACTGTTGTATAGAAAATCTATCGTCTGCTGATAATCGCGCATAAATCTCAAAATATTATAAGGCCGATAACCCCGGCTGCACAAATTACAAGAATAGGATGTATCTTGATGAAATATACGGCCACGAACGCCGCCACACAGATAGCGATACTTGCAGTGAGCTGATATGGCGAAGTGCCGAAATTAGCACTGTTCATCAGAAGCAACGCAGCAGAGGCAATCAACCCCACTACCACAGGACGCAGACCGGTGAATATACCCTTGACCACTGCAGATTCTTTGTGTCGCGAAATCAGATGCGCCGCCTTTATGACGAGCAGATATGACGGAATCACAACTGCCAGTGTGCATACCAGTGATCCGATTATACCCCAAAGCGGCGAAGCGAACATCGGCGACGAATGCATAGGTGCTACATAGCCGATGTATGTGGCGGAATTGATACCTATAGGACCCGGCGTCATCTGCGACACTGCCACTATATCGGTGAACATCTGTTCGGTAATCCAACCGCTGCCTACAATCTCGTTTTCTATCAGGGCAAGCATAGCGTATCCTCCGCCAAAGCCGAACAGGCCAATCTTCAGATAGCTCCATATAAGCCGCAGGAATATCATAGCTCACCTCCTTTCCGGTCTCCGGCAGCTTTCTGCGCACGACTGAATACATACCATCCGCCCAAAGCTCCTGCCACAATATATATGATAGGGTTGGAGACCACCGGTAGTTTGGACCATATCAGCAATGCCACAGCCACAGGTATAAGCGCAGTGCGGATATTCAACTTTGCTGCTTTCGCCGCTGAAATCACAGGCGCTACGATCAGAGCTACCACTGCAGGACGTATGCCCATGAATATCCTGGACACCACCGGGTTATTCTTGATAATATCTGGCGTAAGAAATATGGCTATCGCCAGAATTATAAGGAACGAAGGGAGAATCGTGCCCAACGACGCACACACACTGCCCTTGCGTCCATAGAGCCTGTCGCCGACCACTGCAGATATGTTCACTGCCAGAATGCCGGGGAGTGATTGCGCCACAGCGAGCAAGTCTAGGAACTCCTCGCGCTCCAGCCAGCCATGCTTGTCCACGATCTCCTTTTCTATTATGGAAATCATAGCCCAGCCTCCTCCGAATGTGAACGCACCGATTTTAAAAAAAGTAATGAATAACTGTACGAGCAGACTTTTCATCATTTGTCTTCAGTACTGTATTTATTTATTATATCACGCATGAACATGGTCATGGCCTGAAATCTTAATTCCATTGACGGATTGTCGCCCGCACCGTTGCGGTCAAAACTATCGCACCAAGCGCGTGCATACGACACCGCATTTCCAAACTCACCTAACACTACGAGCGACTTCACGAACAGCATGGACATACTGTGAGTGAAATTAGACCTCATGGATGGATACTTGTCGTGCGTCTGCACAAGATCGCACAACTCTCGATAGCGTGCGGCATTATAGAGCATCTGCAGCAGTATATCCCAACCGGTTGTAAGTTCCGTAGCTGAAGCGGCTCTCAGCATGACATCCGCACCGGCCGAGGGATTCGAGTCACCTACAAACTCAGCAAGTTTCACCCAGTCCTCCTCAGTATGCTCTCCTGCGGCAGCATAAGCTTCTAACGCAGCAGGTATTTTTTCTGGGCGGAGGGTCATATACGTCCCTGCAACCCACTCATCTCCGGGACGAATGAGCATCACACTGTCGAGCAGCAAGGCCAACTTCTCTGTCTCACCACATGCCAGATAGCATAGAGCAAGGGGCTGATATACATCGTCGCGCGCGGAATCTTTGGAAAGAATAGGTTCAAGCAGCGATATAGCCTCCTTCATTTTTTCCTTTCCACCTGTGCGGTACATAATCTCGGCTTTCACGACAGCGGCTACATCGTCGGCCGGATCGATGGCCAAAGCATAGTCCACAGCACCAAGCGCCTGCTCCATATTGTCGTTCTCCATATATGTCTGGGCCAGCAGACGCCAGAACTCTCCGTTGAACGGCTCAAGCATAGTGAGTTCCTCAAGTACACGTATGCATATATCATATCGCTTGATATTCTCAAACACTATGTCGTACTCATAAAGAAGCGTCTGAGGATAAGGAGTCTTGCTTTTCAGCAATTCGAGATTGTCGGCAAGCCAGTCGTGCATCTCAAGAGCAGCAGCGGCATCGACAAGCTGGATCAACTCCTCATCCTCAAGTTCGGATACATCGGCGATCAACTTGTCAAGACTCTCACGTATCTGCTCCTTGGTCTGCCCCACAGACAGAAGCCTGAGAACGGATGTTATGAATGTGACCTGCTCGGGATGATCTACAAGAAACTGATCGCGCATCGTATCGCTATAACTATGGTAGAATATAGCCCTGCGATCGGCCATGTGCTTGCTCTCAGGAAAATATCTGGCAGCATACAGAAGCGCCTCCACACGTATATACTCATCATTGAAATCGCCGGCTGTATCGAATATATCTATAATATCGTCCTCATCGAAATATTCTCCGCCGCCGTTGGAAAGCGATTCCTTGAACCTACGGTAGATGGCTTCATTCTCATTCTCGTTGTACTGCTCCATCGGCTATATCAAAAATGACATTCAGGGACGCGACATCATCCGCCGGTGTGTCGCGTCCCTTGAATATATGGGGTTTATATGTTACAGATTATTTCTTCTGCTCTTTCTCCCAACTGTCTTTCAGCGCAATCGTGCGGTTGAAGATAAGATGTTCGGGAGTGGAATCATAGTCGGGAGTGAAGTAGCCAATGCGCTGGAACTGGAACTTCTTTCCTTTCGAGGCATTCTCGGCAATAAAAGGTTCTACTTTTACACCCTCGACTACCTTCAGCGAATCGGGATTAAGCATCTCGCGGAAGTCCCGGTCGGTCTCGGCAGCAGGATTCTCGACATTGAACAGACGGTCGTAGAGGCGTACTGTAGCATCCACCGCATGCTCTGCCGATACCCAATGGAGTGTACCTTTGACCTTGCGCGATGCTCCCGGCATACCGCTGCGGCTATCAGGATCGTAGCTGCATCTGAGTTCCGTAATATTGCCTTCGGCATCTTTCACCACTTCGTCGCACTTTATGATATAAGCACCTTTGAGACGAACTTCCGCACCAGGTGCGAGACGGAAAAATTTCTTGGGAGGATTCTCCATGAAGTCGTCGCGCTCGATAAATATCTCGCGGGAGAATGGCATCTGATGTGTGCCGCTCTCAGGTTCTTCAGGATTGTTATCCATTTCTACTGTCTCTACCTGCCCCTCCGGATAGTTGGTTATGACTACCTTTACAGGATTGATGACAGCCATAGCTCGTGTGGCATGAGCGTTCAGATCCTCACGCACCGCATATTCGAGCAACGACACGCTATTGAGTGCTTCATATTTCGTATAACCGATGCGCTCAATGAAGTTACGGATTGCAGCAGGTGTGAATCCACGGCGGCGCATTCCGGATATGGTAGGCATGCGGGGATCATCCCAACCGGCTACAAGTCCCTCTTTCACAAGCTGGAGCAACTTGCGCTTGCTCATCACAGTATATGTGAGGTTCAACCGGTTGAACTCAATCTGACGCGGGCAATATGTGTCGTCGGCAAGCTCACGTACAAAATAATCATAGAGCGGACGATGTGGCACAAACTCCAGTGTGCAGATCGAATGTGTTACACCCTCGAAATAATCGCTCTGACCATGCGCGAAATCATACATTGGATAGACCTTCCAGGTTGTACCCGTGCGGTGGTGCGGATGCTTGATGATTCGATACATGATCGGATCACGGAAATGCATATTTGAATTCGCCATGTCGATCTTCGCACGCAGAACCCTTGAGCCTTCTTCAAATTCTCCGGCGTTCATACGCTGGAACAGGTCCAGGTTTTCCTCCACACTGCGGTCACGGAAAGGGCTGTTGACACCCGGAGTGGTCGGAGTGCCTTTCTGGGCGGCAATCTGTTCCGATGTCTGATCGTCAACGTATGCTTTTCCTTCCTTGATAAGACGTATAGCCAGATCGTACAACTGGGGGAAATAGTCGCTGGCATAGTACTCGCGGTCGCCCCAGTCAAAACCGAGCCAATGTATATCTTCCCGTATTGCATCCACATACTCCACGTCTTCTTTCACCGGGTTGGTGTCGTCGAAACGCAGATTGCATGTGCCGCCAAACTTCTCGGCCACACCGAAGTCCATGCATATGGCCTTGGCATGCCCTATGTGCAGATATCCGTTAGGTTCCGGAGGGAAACGTGTATTCAGGCGTCCGCCATTCTTACCATCTTTCAGGTCGTCGGCCACTATCTGCTCAACAAAGTTGAGTCCTTTCTTCTCTGTATTGTCTTGTTCGTTTATTTCTACCATGATAAGACGGGTACAAAATTTTGTCGGCAAAGTTAGCGAATTTTTTCTTAATTTTGCACTACATTTACTACGATAAGACCAATTATCCACACATTTTTACAATGAGATTCAGTACATTTGCCCTGTCTGCCTTATGCAGCCTCGCAGCCGGTGCTATGGAACCGTCCGAGTATATACCTGAGATACACGGTACGTTCCGCGGACGCTACGAATATGCCGTCGACAACTCCGAAGGGCGTTTTCAGGTAAGGGATTTCAGGGCCACACTCAGCGGACGAATAGCAAAACCTATCGGCTATTTCGCCCAGGTCAACGTCTGTGACCGTGGCTCATTCAAGGTACTCGATGCCTACGGTTGGATAAAACCATCGGCGCAGACACAGATAACCGTAGGCCAGACACGCATGCCATTCTCCGTGGATGCAAGCCGCGCGCCACACCTGCTCTACTTCGCAAACCGGTCGTTCATCGGACGCGACATAGGCAACTATCGCGGAGTCGGCGCTAAAGCATGCTGGAGTCCGGAATCATATCCGCTCGAGATCGAAGCGGGAGCATTCAACACCGCAGCCAAAGAAAACCATAACGTATGGGAACATTCAATGACTTTCAGCGCAACGGCAAAATACAGGCTCAAGAACGTAACCGCAGAAATCGGATTCGAATCACTATCGCCTGACTCTGTGCGGTTCAATTCAGTCGACTGCTCCGTCACCTGGATATGTGGAAACTGGTTCGTTGAAGGCGAATACCTGCGCAAGCAGTATACCAACAACGCTTTCTCGACCACCCACGCCTTCAATATTATGGCAAACTACTCCATGCCTGTGAATGCCGGTATCTTCAACCGCATGTCGTTCCAGGGTCGTTTCGACGGTGCTACCGCTAACAGCAACGGCAAACGCGATGAGAACGGGCTACTCACAGAGACAGATCCGTCGCGCCGCAGGGCTACGGTTGGTGCAACCGTCTCATACGTTGAGAAAAAAGTGCGTGCCGACGTAAGAATAAACTACGAGAAATACTTCTACCGGCATGGAATCTCTGCGCCGTCACGCGACTGCGACCGCATAACGGCAGAACTGGTGATACGTTTTTAACGCATTTTTAAATTTTTATCAAGCAAAATATTCCGTATATACCGGTTTTTTATTAATTTTGGAATAGAATTTCTTACACGAACTACAGAATTACAGATATATAAATGAAACAAAACGATTTCCGCAACTTCGCCGTCAACCATCTTGGCATGAATGGCCTGGCTCTCGACAATTATACCTCGGCCACAAACAAGCAGATCATTACATCGCTCAATGCCCCGGTAGACAGCTACATATCCCCCACAATCATAGAGGAGCGACAGTTGAATGTAGCCCAGATGGACGTATTCTCAAGACTGATGATGGACCGCATCATCTTCCTCGGCACAGATGTCAACGATTACACAGCAAACGTGATACAGGCACAGCTCCTCTACCTTGATTCCGCAGATCCCGGCAAGGATGTATCCATCTACATAAACTCTCCCGGTGGATCGGTATATGCCGGTCTGGGAATATACGACACAATGCAATACATATCGTCCGACGTGGCCACAATATGCACCGGTATAGCCGCATCGATGGCAGCAGTACTGCTCGTTGCAGGCACGAAGGGTAAGCGCTTCGCTCTCAAACACAGCCGCGTGATGATACATCAGCCGATGGGTGGCGCACAGGGACAGGCTTCCGACATCGAGATCACAGCCCGCGAGATCCAGAAGCTGAAAAAAGAATTGTATGAGATCATTTCCGACCACTCCGGCGTGCCGTTCGAAAAAGTGGAGCGCGACAGCGACCGTGACTACTGGATGACAGCAGAGGAAGCGCAGCAATATGGAATGATAGATCAGGTGCTCATTAGAAACAAGCGCAGCTAATCAAGCATCATGGCAGCAAAGAAAAAAGAACTTAAATGCTCCTTCTGCGGACGTCCGGCCGAGATGAGCGAGGGTTTGATACCCTCGGCTATCGGCGACACCCACATCTGCGCCGAATGCATCGACCAGATACATATGCTGCTAAAGGACATGCGCAATGGCTCAGGCAAATCGTCAAAACCCGGAGATTCCGGCATCAAAAACCTTGACGAAGTGCCGAAACCGGCAGATATAAAGGCTTTTCTTGATACTTACGTGATCGGTCAGGAGGGCGCAAAGCGTTACTTGTCTGTAGCGGTGTACAACCACTACAAACGCATCGCGCAGCACGTGACAGAAGACGGGGTGGACGTAGAGAAAAGCAACATTATCCTCGTAGGACCGACAGGCACAGGTAAGACCTTGCTGGCACGCACTATAGCGAGGATGCTTGATGTGCCGTTTGCCATCGTCGACGCGACTGTACTTACAGAGGCAGGCTATGTGGGCGAAGACGTGGAGAGTCTTCTCGTAAGGCTACTGCAGGACGCCGACTACGACGTGGCGCGCGCAGAACGCGGCATCGTGTTCATCGACGAGATAGATAAGATAGCCCGTAAGAGCGATAATCCGTCTATCACACGCGATGTCTCCGGCGAAGGTGTGCAGCAAGGACTGCTCAAACTTCTCGAAGGCTCGGTGGTGAACGTGCCGCCGCAGGGAGGACGCAAGCATCCCGAACAAAAGATGATCGCGGTAGATACAAAAAATATCCTGTTCATCTGCGGAGGAGCATTCGACGGCATAGAGCAAAAAATAGCCCACCGTCTCAACACTCATGTCGTAGGTTATGCAGCCGACGGCGGACGCAAGCGCATCGACAGGGATTCATACCTGAGCTTCGTAGCCCCGCAGGACCTTAAAAGCTTCGGTCTGATCCCTGAGATTATAGGCCGCCTGCCTGTGCTGACTCACCTTGAACCACTCGATCGCGATGCTTTGCGGAGAGTACTCACTGAGCCTAAGAACGCCATCACACGACAGTATAAAAAACTGATGCAGATGGATGGCGTGGAGCTAAACTTCACAGACGACGCTCTGGACCTTATAGTAGATAAGGCTATAGAATACAAACTTGGCGCACGCGGACTCCGCTCCATTGTGGAGACCATAATGATGGACGCCATGTTTGAACTGCCGTCGCAGAATGTCAAGTCTTTCGATGTCACAGCCGAATATGCGCTCAACCAACTCGTGAAAGCGAACTTTGAAGCGCGAGCTGAAGCCGGCGGCAACGAATGACATAATCAAAGCACAACCTCCCTTTACATATTGATGTAAGTCAAAATAAATCATAAGAGCGAATTTATAACCGGTGTCAAGCAAACACCTGCCACCAACGATCAAAATCACATTCAACCATACTATTCCATGGCAAGCAATCCCCTTCTCCTTCCGGCCCTGAAAAAATATTTCGGGTTCGACACGTTCAAAGGCAATCAGGAAGCCATCATGACCAACCTTCTGGATGGCAAAGACACCTTTGTGCTAATGCCCACAGGAGGCGGAAAATCGTTATGCTACCAGCTTCCGGCACTTTTGTCGGAAGGTACTGCCATTGTAGTATCGCCACTGATCGCGTTGATGAAAAATCAGGTGGATGCGATGCGCAACTTCTCCGAAGATGATTCGATCGCACATTTTCTGAACTCGTCGCTCAACAAAGTCGAGATCAGCAAAGTGAAAAAAGACATCCTGGATGGTAAGACAAAATTGCTGTATGTGGCTCCGGAATCGCTCACGAAGGAGGACAACATCGAATTCCTAAAAAGCGTTGATATTTCATTTTATGCCATAGACGAAGCTCACTGTATATCGGAATGGGGTCACGATTTCAGACCTGAATACAGACGCATCCGTCCGATCATAAATGAGATAGGCACAAGACCCGTCATAGCCCTCACCGCCACTGCCACCCCAAAGGTGCAGCACGACATACAGAAGAATCTCGGCATGCCGGATGCCTCCGTGTTCAAGTCGTCGTTCAACAGAGCCAACCTATATTATGAGGTAAGGCCAAAGACCAAGAACATCGACCGTGACATTATCAGATACGTCAAGGCCAACGAAGGTAAATCAGGCATCATCTACTGTCTGTCGAGACAGAAAGTAGAGGAACTCGCCGAGATGCTGAAGGTCAACAATATTAAGGCCCTCCCCTACCATGCCGGTATGGATGCCGCCACACGCTCGGACAATCAGGATGCCTTCCTGCTTGAAAAAGTGGATATAATAGTAGCTACGATAGCATTCGGCATGGGCATAGACAAGCCGGACGTGCGCTTTGTCATACACTACGACATGCCCAAGTCGCTTGAGGGCTACTATCAGGAGACCGGACGTGCCGGACGCGATGGAGGCGAAGGACAATGCATAACATTCTATGCAGCCAAGGACCTGCAGAAGATGGAGAAATTCATGCAGGGTAAGCCACTCGCCGAACAGGAAATAGGAAAACAATTGTTGCGCGAGACACAATCCTATGCAGAATCAGCCGTATGCCGCAGGAAAGGCCTTCTCCACTATTTCGGAGAAGAATTTTCAGGCGATAACTGCGGCAATTGCGACAACTGCCTTGCGCCAAGGAAATATGTAGAGGCAAAAGACGTATTATTAGATGTAATAGAAACACTTACGGCACTGAAAGAGAAGTTCAAGTCGGATCATGTCGTTGACGTGATGCGAGGACGGGCCACTCCCGACGTAAAAAGCTACAGACATGATTCACTGGAGGTGTTCGGCTGCCGTAAGGGCGAAGACGAGAAATTCATAAATGCAGCGATACGCCAGGCCATTATAGCCGGCTACCTCGACCGCGACATTGAAAACTACGGCCTGCTCCGGCTCACTGAGGAAGGCCGACGTTTCGCCACAAACTCAAAATCATTTAAAATTGTGGAAGACCGTGAATTCACCGAAGAATCCGAAGACATTATAGTTAAGGGTGGCGGCACATGCGCCGTTGATCCCGAACTGTTTGCCATTCTAAAGGATTTAAGAAAGAAAATTGCCAAACACCTCTCTCTCCCCCCCTATGTAATATTTCAAGATCCGTCGCTCGAAGCTATGGCCACAACCTATCCAGTGACTATGGAAGAACTTCAGAACATCACCGGAGTAGGCGCAGGTAAAGCCAAACGCTACGGCGAGGAGTTCATAAAAATCATACGGCAGCATGTGGAGGACAACGAGATCGAGCGTCCGGAAGACCTGGTGGTTCGCACCGTGCCTAAGAAATCGCAGCAGAAACTGTCGATCGTGCAAGGTATAGACCGTCGCGTGCCTCTTGACGAACTGGCAGTATCGCTTGGTCTTGAATTCCAGGACCTGCTTTCCAAGATCGAGGCGATTGTCTACTCAGGAACAAAAATCAACATATCGTATTTCCTTGACGACATAATGGATCCCGACGATCAAGCCGACATATACGACTATTTCAAGGAAAGCGACACCGATTGCCTGAAAGAAGCCTACGCCGAACTGGGCAACGACTTCTCGGAAGAAGAAATAAGACTGGTCCGCATCAAGTTATTATCAGAATTAGGCAATTGATGCCCTAACACCCCGCACTACCACCATCCAAGATGCCCACAAAGGATACACTAACCACCCTCTTTACCGAGGCAACAGGCAATACGCCATCCGAGATATACGAACTGCCTTCATCCGGATCAAACCGACGCTATTTCAGGCTGCTGGCTGATGCAGAGCACAAGAAACCCGGAAGTCCGGACTCACTGATAGGAGTGCTCGGTACATCAGTTGAAGAAAATGAAGCATTCATCTATCTCGACGAGCACTTCTCGTCGAAAGGCTTGCCTGTGCCTCATGTCGTGGCAGTAAGCGCTGACCGTATGGTATATCTTCAGGAAGACCTCGGCGACACCATACTGTTCGACTCGATAGAGACAGGACGCAAAACCAGATCGTTCAGCACATACGAGCGTGAACTGCTGGTGCGCACGATACGTTCGTTGCCCGACATACAGTTTCTCGGAGCTGTAGGGCTGGACTTCTCGAAATGCTATCCCGCCAAGGAATTCGATATCCGGTCGATAATGTGGGATCTCAACTACTTCAAGTATTGTTTCCTGAAGGCCACAGGACTGGAGTTTCAGGAAGACCGACTCGAAGACGACTTTCAGGCGATGGCTGAGGTGCTGATGCGTGGCAAGTCGAGCACATTCATGTATCGCGATTTCCAGTCGCGCAACGTAATGCTCACTCCCGATGGCGAACCACGCTTCATTGACTTTCAAGGCGGACGCAAAGGCCCGTTCTACTACGACGTGGCCTCCTTTCTATGGCAGGCCAAAGCCAACTTCCCGGATTCCCTGCGCGACGAGCTAATAAGCCAGTATGTAGATGCCCTGTCGAAATACAAACCTGTGAATGAAGAATATTTCCGCGAGCAGTTGCGGCATTTCGTGCTGTTCCGCACCCTGCAGGTACTCGGAGCCTATGGTTTCCGAGGCTATTTCGAGAAGAAACCGCATTTCATGCAGAGCGTACCTTTCGCTATCGCAAACCTCAGACGCCTTCTTGAGACACCCTACCCTGAATATCCATACCTGAGCAGCATGCTCAGGGAACTGGTCAACCTGAAACAATTCACAGACGATCCCGCCAACAGAAGCCTGACAGTCAGAGTGCTTTCTTTCGCCTACAAAAAAGGTATACCCAACGACCCTACAGGCAACGGTGGCGGATTTGTATTCGACTGCCGCGCGGTCAACAATCCTGGCAAGTACGACAGATACAAGGGATTCACCGGACTTGACCCTCAAGTAATAAAATTTCTTGAGGACGACGGCGAGATCACTACATTCCTCGACCATGTCTATGCACTGGTGGATGCATCTGTAAAGCGGTATATCGAAAGAGGTTTCACCAACCTGTCGGTAGCTTTCGGATGCACCGGTGGTCAGCACAGATCCGTCTATAGCGCCCAACACCTTGCCGAACGTATCAACAGACTGTTCAACGTAAAAGTCGAACTTCTGCACCGCGAACAGAATATCGAACAGATACTCATGCCGAAATGAAAGCGCTGGTTTTCGCTGCGGGCATAGGCTCGAGACTCAGACCGTACACAGACAAGCATACTAAAGCACTTGTCGATGTTGGAGGTAAGCCTATGCTCCGAAATGTGATCGACAGGCTCACGGCTGCCGGTGTCGACGACATAACGGTAAACGTGCACCACTTCGCCGGACAGATCAAGGATTATCTGTCGTCGGTGAAATCCGAAATTCCGGCAGAAATTCATATAAGCGACGAAAGCGAATGCCTGCTCGACACGGGCGGCGGTATCCTGCGTGCAAGGAAATATCTCGACAGCATCAAGACTGATGAACCTTTCATTGTACACAACGCCGACATACTGTCGACTGTGGATCTGCAAGAAATGATCACGCACCACACAGACACCGGTGCTGATGCCACACTGCTTGTATGCGACCGCGACACATCCCGTAAACTGGCATTCGACCACAGCGGGCGCATGCATGGATGGATGAACCTTGGAACCGGAGAAATAAAAGCAGGCCCTTCGGTGGAAAATCCCGGCGACATAACAAAAATGCATATGCTGGCATTCGGAGGAATACATATACTCACTCCCAAAGTATTCCCGCTGCTTGAGAAATTCGCGCATACCGCAGGCGATAAATTCTCAATCATACCGTTTTATATCAATTGCACGGATCTACTCGATATACGTGCATATTGTCCTGCGCGCGACAGTTACAGTTGGTACGACATAGGCAAACCCGAGACTCTCGAAAAGGCAAGACAGTGGCTTGCCGCACGCAATATCCATTTTCTATGAACAGAACTCTCTCCGCTATTCTCGCCTCACTACTGTGCATACCTGCTGCATCGCCGGCTCTCGACCTGATATCCAGAATAACACTCAGTGACCACAAGCTGCACAGCCCATCGCGCAGCAGTTCCAGCAGCACCATATCGGCAACGGTAACGCTTGCGCCTGACCATCGGGAAGATCCCATACGCGAGGCCGGATTCAATGTCCTCGCTGCCCGTGGAGACATAGCATTAGTGTTGCTCGATATACAGATGTTGGACAGCCTTTGCAATGTCGACGGAGTGAAAAGCGTGCGGCTTGGCAATCTTGACCGCACACACACAACATTGGATATGGCATCGGCGTTCTCGGGATTGGACAAGGTACATAGTGGCGCAGGAGTTACAGATGGTAGTAACTATCTCGGACGAGGTGTGCTGCTTGGAATGATGGATCAGGGCCTCGACCCGAACCACATCAACTTCAGGAATTCAGACGGAGGCTCAAGATTTTCAGCCGTATGGACATTCCCCGGACAAAACGGGGAATTCGAGGAATATCTCGACAAAGCGGTGCAGGATCTCGACACAGATATGCCGTCCAGTTTTCATGCCACTTATACCTCCGGCATAATGGCCGGAAGTTATTGCGGAAAAGGACGGTTGGCCACATTATCCGATAATGGCACATGTGCAGTGACAGACGGTGTCGACATTCCTTTCTGCGGGGCAGCACCGGAAGCCGAACTGGTAGCCGGATGCGGAAAACTTACCGACGCCAATATCATCAAGGCGGTGGAGAATATCGTGACATACGGAAAATCAACCGGCAGGCGGCCTGTCATAAACCTGTCGATAGGTAGTCCCGGAGGACCTTTCGATGGATCTGATCCCGTATGCGCATATCTCAACGAAGTAGGCAGAGAAGACGCCATAATAATTGCTGCCGCAGGAAACGACGGTCACAAGAACATGTCGTTATGTATCGGTGCAGACGAAAACACCCGTACGAAGACGACATACATAAGCGGCCTCCCTCTGCATGATCCCGAAAACAACGCCCCAACCCGGTATATTCAGATCAATGCATCCGACAACCGACAACCGGCGACAGAAATATTGCTGTACGACTTCTCCTCCGGAAAAGAAATCACACTTCTACAAATCCCACAGTCAGGAGAGATTGAAAGCATAACAACCCGACAGCAGACTGACAATGAAGATACCGCCGTGTACAGTCCGGAACTGGCTCGCTACTATTCAGGAGACATCACCGCCGGAAGTGAACAGGACGCAGCGAGCGGAAAGTCTCAGACCATAATAGCATTCTCTATAGGCGCTATCTACTCCGACGGAGAAAAGTCGGCATTAGGAATCCGCGTCACCGCAGACTCAGAACAAAGAGTAGAGATCACTACTGATGCCAATATCCAGTTTGCGGCATTCGGCATTGAAAATGCCACAGTCGGAACGCCTGACTTATCGATAAGCTCGCTCGTATGCGGTGATAACATAATTTCAGTTGGCGCTTACGTCACTAGAGGCAATATCCCTACCCTCGACGGCGGAATAAGTACAACTTTCAACTACTTTTATCCAGCCGAACCCGGCTATCCGGCCTATTTCTCAAGCTACACGGAATTGCCCGACGGAACTTCCTATCCCACAGTATGCGCTCCGGGCAACGAGGTGATATCGTCATACAGCCGTTACTACACAGCCGGTCAACCGGAGGACAGCAGAAATAAATCGACTGCCTGCGTGCCGGACTCTGACGGTTCGCTTCACTACTGGAGAAGCGAGTGCGGCACTTCCGCGGCAACTCCGGTGGTCGCAGGTGCTGTAGCTACATGGATGGAAGCAGATCCTACACTGACGGCAGCCGAAGTAAAGGAAATCATCAAAAAGACCGCGCATACCGACACCCAGACACAAGATACAGATAAGCCTGCTCGATTCGGCGCTGGAAAATTCAATGCGCTGGACGGACTCAATGAAGTACTGTCGAGGAAAGCATCAGCAGACGGAATACTATACGACGCAGAACACTTCCTGCTGACATGCGACGGTCCATACCGATATATCCTGCGCTGTATCGGCTCGGAAACAATCGAAGCCACCTTATATAATATATCCGGACAGGTTTGCATATCGGAAAGATCTTCCGGTGATGCCTTGAACATTAACACCGGAAATATATCAGCCGGCCTCTACATCATCAGGGCTACTGCCACAGTAGGAGGTGAGAAATACCAGTTCATCCAGAAAATAATTGTAAGATGACAAATAATGCAGTCCGCACAAATATTTTCAGGGTAGCATCGTCGACTTACGTAAAGACAATCATACTGATACTGCTGCAACGATATTGGTGGATACCGACTGTCCCGATAGCTGCTCTTGTGATAGCAGGATGTACGGTGGACGATGTTTATCTCTATCTTGCTTTGATACTGTTCTCCGTGTCATATCCGGCGATTCTTCTTCTGGTATATTCCAGGCATGCTCTCACATTGGAAGCGCGTGCCGAGGTAATGCCTCATATAGTCACCATCAGCGAAAACGGTCTTGCGGTAGAGAGATTCTGCATACAGACCGACGACGATGACCAGGAAACTTACATACCCGAATCCACCGACGACGTGCCTGCACATAAAATAGCGGAAATATCTTTCGGCAGAGACAGCATTGTGGTCAGACTAAAAGGCCGACGGCTCGGGGTGATGATAATTCCGGAAAAAGCGATTCCGGAGAATCATCGCCGGCAGGCTTACATGACCGCCTATCAACTTTCAGAGCGCATTTAACACACTTTAACCATAGTCTCTGCAATGAATGCCGCTTTCATACGTCAAATATTAATATGGCAAGTAATCACAAATTGCTCAACTATAATAACCAAACAATGAAAAAACTATTTGCAAGAGTATGTCTGCTCGCCGCAGGTATGCTCACGTCAGCGATGGCATTTGCACAAATGCCTCAGCAGATTCCACTTATGCCGGTGGACAAAGACGTAAAAGTAGGAAAACTGCCCAACGGCCTTACCTACTATATCCGTCATAATGAGACACCCAAGGGACAGGCAGATTTCTATATCGCACAGAAGGTGGGTTCTGCTCTTGAAGAAGACAACCAGCGCGGTCTGGCTCACTTCCTCGAGCACATGTGCTTCAACGGAACCGAAAATTTCCCCGGCAACAGCCTTGTTGACTGGTTGGAAACAATCGGTGTGAAATTCGGACAGAACCTCAACGCATATACCGGCGTGGATGAGACCGTCTACAGAATATCAAACGTACCTATTGCCCGCAAGGGTGTGCAGGACTCATGTCTGCTCATTCTCCACGACTGGGCCGACGGCCTGCTGCTCGACCCTGAGGAAATAGACAAGGAACGTGGCGTGATCCACGAAGAATGGCGTCGCAGCAACGTAGGACAGATGCGAATCCTCGAAAAACTCCTTCCCAAGATGTATCCCAACGAGAAGTACGGCGAACGTCTTCCAATCGGTACAATGGAGGTTGTCGACAATTTCGCACCTCAGGCACTCCGCGACTATTATGAAGCATGGTATCGCCCCGACCAGCAGGGTATCGTTGTAGTCGGTGACATTGATCCCGAATACATCGAAAGCAAGATCGTGGAGATCTTCTCACCGATAAAGATGCCCGAAGTAGTCAACGAACGCGTATATGCCACTGTCGCCGACACCCCCGGCACTATCTATGCCATCGGCAAGGATAAGGAGCAGCAGGTAGGTATCGTTCAGCTGATGTTCAAGACTGACCCTGTTATTCCCAAGGAATACAACAACACTGTAGCATATTATCCTCTGAAGTTCATGACAGACATGGTGTCTGAAATGTTCGACAACCGACTCAATGAGATCGCACAGAAGCCCGATGCAGTTATCGCACAGGGTGGCGGCAGCTTCGGAGCTTACATGCTCAGCGACAACAAGAAAGCATTTACAATCGTAGCACTGCCCAAGGGCGATGACCTCGTACCTGCACTCGAGACCGTGTACCGCGAACTTCTCCGTGCACGCGACGGCGGCTTCACAGTCGGTGAATACGAACGTGCAAAGGAGGAATACCTCTCGCGCCTCGAAAATGTCTACAACAACCGCAACACCCGCCAGAGCGAGGCTTTCGTCAACGAATACGTGCGCAACTTCATTGACAATACCCCGATGCCCTCTCTTGAGGATCGCTACCAGATGATGAAACAGGTTGTTCCCGCTATTCCTCTGGAACAGATCAATTCGTTCCTGCCCGAGATCATCAAGGCAGACAACCGCGTGCTTCTGGCAATATATCCCGACAATGGCGAATTTGCAGATCCGACCGAACAGCAGTTTGCAGAAATGATTGCCCGCGTCGATGCCGAGACACTCGAGCCCTACAAGGATGAGATGAAGAGCGAGCCTCTGATCCCCAACCTTCCCGCTCCCGGAAAAATCGTCAGCGAAAAAGAAAACACCCAGTGGGGCGCAACTGAAATGGTGCTCAGCAACGGTGTAAAAGTAATAGTAAAGCCCACTAAATTCAAAGACAACGAGATCCTGTTCGACGCTATTGCAGCAGGTGGTAGCTCGGAGCTCCCCGACGAAGTAGCAGCAGATCTGCTCTTTATGCCTTATGCAATGAGCAGTCATGGTCTGGGCGACTATTCAAATATCGACCTGACCAAATATCTGCAAGGAAAGCAGGCCTCTGTAGGAACATCTATGTCTACTTACTCACGCGAGGTAGAGGGCCGCACCACTGTCAAGGATCTCCCCACAATGATGGAGTTGATCTATGCCACATTCACTGAATTCAACATTACTCCCGACGACTACGCATCCACTGCGGCCAGTTTCTCAAGCGTACTGAAGAATCAGGAAGTAAGCCCCGACTTCAAGATGCAGGACAACCTCATGCGTGCGCTTTTCGAATCTCCCAAACGCCAGATGATCACATCCGAGACCATCAGCAAAGCAAAGCGTGAGAACATCATCGAGATCGTACGCAATTCTATGTCAAATGCCGCCGACTATACATTTGCATTCGTAGGCAACATCGACATGGAGACATTCCGTCCGCTCGTCGAGCAATACATCGCAACACTGCCCGCCGACGTCGTTACCGCACGCACTACAGCCGTCTTTAACGAAAAAGAAGAAGTAAGAAAAGGCAGCGGTACAGATGTATTCAAGATCAAGATGGAGAATCCTCAGACATACGTAGGCATTGTGATCAACGGTACTGAGCCTTATACTGCAAAGGAAAGCCTCATGCCTAACATCCTCGGTCAGATCCTGAGCAAGCGTCTTATCAAGACCGTACGCGAAGACATGGGTGCTGTATATTCAATCAACGCTGCCGGCTACATGGGCCGCCAGGGATTCCTCAATACAGGTCTCCAGTCTGTATTCCCCATGAAACCAGAGATGAAGCAGGAAGTACTCGACTTCATTTCAAACGAAGTCAACGCCATGACCGGCAATATCAAGGAAGAAGAACTCAATGCCATAAAGGAATTCATGGTCAAGGAAGCCATCGAGAATGCAGAACTGAACGGAAGCTGGATCAACGCCATCACTGGCACAACACTCAATGGAGTGGACAACTTCAACAACCGTACAGACCTGATCAACTCCATCACAGTAGCTGATCTCCAGAACTTCCTCAAAAACCTTCTGGATCAGAACAACTACCGCGTGGTGATAACCGAAGCTGAATAAAATACCAGCCAAAGGCTATAAACCTTATAAACACAACAGACGCCGCGATTCATTGAAATTGCGGCGTCTGTTTTTATTTAATCCAAATGATCTCTCTACGAGAACTCGCTATGCAGCTTCTCGAAGCGGGCAAGAGTGTCTGCACTGTGGCGAAGCATGCTTTGGCGCACACGATCAAGGCTCTTGCGCTGCATGTCGCCGCTCTTGCTGTAGAACTTGTCGGCATAGCATATCAAGCGTTCGAGAAGCGTCTGTGGCATCAGAATACGGTCGGTAGGCAAAGGCAGAGCCATGTTTCTGACATCGTCTGGAGTTATACCAGCTCCGGTATGCCGTTCGGCCACACGAGCCACCTCCTCACACACGCCCTCGCCGCGCAACAGATCTGCGCCGAGCACCCCATGACGGATATAAGGCTCAGATCCACTACAGAAAATGCCAGGGGCATCGGTCTTGAATATACCTATGTCGTGCAACATTGCAGCAGACTCTATCAATCTCCTGTCGAGATGAAGATCAAGCCTTGCGGCAATCTCAAGTGCCAGATCAGCCACACTTCGGCTATGACGCAATAAAATCTCCCGGAGCGGTGTGCCCGGGAGATAATATTTGTCGATTATTTTCAGATAGTCTGTCATACTCATTCTATGACTGTTACCCATCCGTGTACATCTTCCTCATCGCCATACTGGATAGCGCGGAGTTTGTTGTACAGGCTCATCACCACCGGTCCGATCTTACCATCCTTGAGAATGACATATTTAGTGCCGTTGTCAAGGTCGTCGATCTCACTTATGGGCGATGCCACGGCTGCCGTTCCAACGGCTGCAGCTTCCTGCACTGTGGCAAGTTCCTCAACAGGAATATGACGTGCCTCTACCTCCATACCCATATCGCGGGCAAGCTGCATCAGGCTCTTATTGGTGATCGACGGGAGAATCGAGTCCGACGCCGGAGTAATATATTTTCCATCCTTAATGGCGAAGAAATTAGCCGGACCACATTCGTCAAGATATTTTTTCTCTTTCGGGTCAAGATAAAGCATGGCTGAATATCCCTTGGAATGTGCCATCTCGCCTGCTCCAAGAGAGGCAGCATAGTTGCCACCGACTTTCCAGCGTCCTGTACCCTTGGGGGCTACACGGTCAAATTCTCGTGTTATGCATACCTTTGTAGGCTTGATTCCTTCCTTAAAATAAGGACCTACAGGCATGGCCATGATAACAAACAGATATTCAGAAGCAGGAGCTACACCTACACGCGGCGAGATTCCGATCTCAAGAGGACGGATGTAAAGGGAAGCACCACTCTCGTAAGGCGGCACAAAGCGCTCATTGAGCTTAACCACTTTCTTGACCATCTCTATGAACAATTCTTCGGGGACAGGAGCCATCAGCAATCCCTTGGCGCTGTCGGCGATACGGCGTGCGTTCTCCTCAAGACGGAAAACACGGATTTTTCCATCGCGGCCACGGAAAGCTTTCAGCCCTTCGAAAATTTCCTGTCCGTAGTGAAGGCATGAAGCGGCCATATGTATCTCTATAGTTGTAGAAGTCTCGACCTGGATATCACCCCATTTGCCATCCTTGTAATAGCAACGGACGTTGGCATCAGTGTCGCTGTAGCCGAAGTGCAGCGATTTCCAGTCAATTTGAGGATCTTGAGTGTTACTCATTTTTGAAACGTTTGATAGATTGATATACAGTCGCAAAAATACAAATAAAAAATAATAATCCCCCATATTCCCCAACAAAAAATCCACAAAAAAAATCCGCCCTCCTCCTCAGCATATAACCTCAGAGGAAAGCGGATTGTACGATAAGCACCTGATATGCTCGATACCTTAATAGTATCCGTACCAGCCCATTATTTACCTAATGAATCAGCCGCATTTCGTGCCTTGTCGGCAAGCGACTCTACCATATTGGCTGCTGCGGCAAGGCCTTTAGATGCCACGTCCTTAACTTTATCTTTAAGTCCGTCTGTCTTATCATGAAGCATCTCTGATGCCCGTTCCTTTGTATCATTGAACTTATCCATAAGACTTGACTTCTCCTGCTCTGCCTCCTGGCGGAGAGCAGTCTGTTCAGCCTCAGCCGATACTTCCGCTGCTTTCTGAGCTACCTGAGCCGCAGCTTTTGCCACTTGTTTGTTCTGTTCTACGTTCATAATCCTGTTTTTTTATCAAGTTCATATTATTTATAGTACGGACCGAATTATAGTGCGATCCCACATAGTCAAACAACACACACGCACGAGTTATGGTTCGCAATAAGCAACCTACCGTTTAACATATCAACACATTTAAAGCCTGATTTATATATCTTTCTGAAAATTGAATCATTTTTCATTTTAAAATTTTGCAGCGAATTGTTTTTATGTTAATTTTACACCGAATTGTTAAACACATGCCGGTGCGCAGCTTTTGGATAAAAACTTTTAAGGCGTTGAGTTGTTAACGTAATAAAGGTTAATTTTAAAACATACCGGCTTTACCCTGTATATTTAGAAGATTCGGCAATGAAGAAATCGACAATCTGGATACTGACAACTCTCATGACACTGACATTCATGGGGCTTCTATATGTACAGGTGATGTACATGAAGAACATGGTGCAGATGCGCTATGAGCAATTCTCGTCCGGAGTCAAACGTAGCCTATATACAGTAAGCAGCCGTCTGGAACAGGACGAGGCCCGCTACTTTCTTGAAGAAGGAGTATCCCACATCGAATCTTCTTCGTCGTATGCCCAATATCTCAACGATGCCAATGCCCGAATGGGGAGCATAAGGTATTCATTCGCTACAAGAGGAGGATTGCAGGCCAACCTTACCATTGTAGGAAATCCGACCGACATCAACCGTCTGCGCTCAAATGGATCTGTAGTAGACCACTACAAGACAGCGCAGCAGGCATGGCAACAGCAGTATCTTCATCAGAAAAGCCTCATCGACAATGTGATAATAAACCTTATAAGCCAGTCGAGCCGGCGTCCGTTCATACAGAGAGCCGACTCGGCTGTCGTACGGCAATATCTGCGCAAAGAGCTTGACACACTGGGCTTGCACGTGCCATTCGAATACGAGGTCGTAAACAGTGCAGGAACGCCAATATACAGATCCGAGGATTTTCATCCATCGGTTACCGATCAGGACAATATGTTCACCCAGATCCTCTTTCCGCATGATCCGGGATTCGGACACTACTACCTGAAAGTCATTTTCCCAACCAAAAAGGACTATATCTACCAGTCGATATCCTTCATGCTGCCGGCTTTCGCATTCACGGTGATAATGATGATAATTTTTGTATTCACTATCATTGTGGCATTCAGGCAGAAGAAGCTCACTGAAATGAAGAATGACTTTATCAACAACATGACTCATGAGTTCAAGACTCCTATATCATCAATATCGTTGGCGGCCCAGATGCTGAACGACGGTGCTGTAAGGAAATCTCCCGTCATGCTCCAGCAGATATCCACAGTGATAAACGACGAAACCAAACGCTTGCGTTTTCAGGTCGAGAAAGTGCTTCAGATGTCTATGTTCGATCGTCAGAAGGCCACACTGCGCCTTCAGGAAGTAGACGCCAACAGCGCGATCAACAACATCGTGAACACATTCAAACTGAAAGTGGAGAAATACGGCGGCCACATCACCGCCAATCTTAACGCAGAAGACGCCATTGTCAACGTAGATGAGATGCACTTCACGAACGTGATATTCAACCTGCTTGACAATGCCGTGAAATACAGACGCGAGGATGTACCTCTTGAACTCAGTGTCACTTCCCGCGACATATCAGACAATCGTCTTCAGATAATCGTAGCCGATAATGGCATAGGAATCAAGAAAGACGACCTGAAGAAAATATTCGAGAAATTCTACCGCGTCTCCACGGGAAACCGTCACGATGTGAAAGGCTTCGGGCTCGGACTTGCCTACGTAAAGAAAATGGTGCACGAACTCGGAGGCGACATCACTGTGGAAAGCGAAATCAACAACGGAACAAAATTTATAATAACAATACCTCTAACCAAAAACTGAAACGACTATGGAAGAAAAAACTCGTATACTGCTATGCGAAGATGATGAGAATCTTGGCATGCTGCTCAGGGAGTACCTCCAGGCCAAAGGCTTCAACGCTGATCTTTTCGCCGACGGCGACAGCGGCTACAAAGCTTTTCTGAAGGGAAAATACGACATCTGCGTGCTCGACGTGATGATGCCCAAGAAAGATGGATTCGCATTGGCACAGGAGATCCGCACGGTCAATTCCGAGACTCCTATCATATTCCTGACCGCAAAATCCTTAAAGGACGACATTCTTGAAGGATTCAAACTGGGTGCTGACGACTACATCACCAAACCCTTCTCGATGGAAGAACTTGTGTTCCGTATTGAAGCAATCCTACGCCGCGTGAAAGTCAAGAAGGGCAAGGAGATAACAATGTACAAGATCGGAAAATTCACATTCGACACACAGAAGCAGGTGCTTATGATCGACGACAAGGTGACAAAACTAACCACCAAGGAGTCGGAACTGCTGAGCCTCCTCTGCGCGCATGTGAACGAGATACTCGAACGAAACTTCGCACTCAAGGCAATCTGGATCGACGACAACTACTTCAATGCAAGGTCGATGGACGTATATATCACCAAACTCCGCAAGCATCTGAAGGATGATCCTTCGATCGAGATCATCAACATTCACGGCAAGGGATACAAACTCATCGCTCCTGACGCAGAAGCACAGAAGTAACGGAGCAATACCCCGCGCAACAACGCATTTATAGAACCGCAGCCCTTCGGATCATCGTTGGGCTGCGGCCTTGTTTCCCCCACCCTTCTCAGACTGAGAAAAATGCCTTGCAGAGCCTCGGAGACGTAAGCCACCCGACAAATGCACCGATTGAATCAGCTATGAAGTCATTTATGTCGCCACTACGGTTAATGTCGGCAAAAGCCTGCACGAGTTCAGTAATGCCGCCGAGAACAAGCGCTCCAGCAAGAAATGCTGCAAGCATACCAGTCGACAGTCCGGACGGCGACTTACGACACACATCAAAAACCAAAGCCGAAACCACGCCATAGAACATTATAGCATGCACAATCTTATCCGCTCCAAGAAAAGACGGTGCTTTCATCACCATTTCCGGTACGGGAAAACATGTGAGCATGACAACGGCCGCGATCACGATAACAGAAAACAAAAAAGGCGGCAGACTACGCAAAATCTTTTTCATAAGCATTAAGCAACACACCTCCACATTTGCCATAGTGAGCAATGCGGAGGTGCGAGGTAGAATTGGGTTTTCAATAAATTTTCCGGTTACTGACCGAGATAAGTCTTGAGCAGACGGCTGCGCTGTCCTTTAAGCTTGCGGATGGCCTTTTCCTTTATCTGGCGCACGCGTTCGCGGGTAAGATCGAATTTAGCGCCGATCTCCTCGAGCGTCATCTCCTGGCATCCGATACCAAAGAACATCTTCAATATCTCGCGTTCGCGCTCATGCAGCTGATGCAATGCTCGGTCGACTTCCTTCGATAGAGACTCCTGGGTGAGCGTGGCATCTGCCATCGGGCTATCGTCATTTGTCAGCACATCAAGCAGGGAGTTGTCTTCTCCTTCCACAAACGGAGCGTCTACCGATATGTGGCGACCCGATACTTTCAGTGTGTCGGCAATCTTCTCTACAGGTACTTCAAGGCTCTCGGCAAGTTCCTCCGGCGAAGGCCGGCGTTCGTTTTCCTGCTCAAACTTAGAGAGGGCCTTGCTTATCTTGTTGAGCGAACCTACCTGATTGAGAGGGAGACGTACTATACGCGACTGCTCGGCGAGTGCCTGAAGTATCGACTGTCTGATCCACCACACAGCATAAGATATGAACTTGAATCCGCGTGTCTCGTCAAACTTCTGGGCGGCCTTTATAAGACCGAGGTTGCCTTCATTGATAAGGTCGGGAAGACTCAACCCCTGATTCTGATACTGTTTGGCCACAGACACGACGAATCGCAAGTTGGCACGCGTAAGTTTCTCAAGCGCGGCCTGATCGCCCTGGCGTATACGCTGTGCAAGCTCAACTTCTTCCTCTACGGATATAAGCTCCTCTCGGCCTATCTCCTGAAGATATTTGTCAAGCGACGCGCTCTCGCGGTTGGTAATCGATTTGGTAATTTTTAATTGTCTCATGTATCGTATGACGGTATAAATCGTGCAAAATTAGCAATAATTCTTCAAATAAACGTCATGTTTGTAGATTTATTGCGTATCAAACTGATATTCCAAGTATTAAAAACAACGTCCACCGTGCCTTTTAAGTTTGGCGCGGCGGACGTCTACTTACTGGTTGTTTAATTATTTATAACGCGCCCAGCGGATCAGATCCTTTACTGTGGGCTTCTTGCCATACATGAAAATGCCGACCCTGTATATCTTGGCGGCAAGCCAGACCATCAGCATCGTGCTCAGATAAAGAGTGACGAGCGAGGTCAGGATCTGCCATACCGGTATTCCGAACGGTATGCGCGCAAGCATGACCATAGGTGAGGTGAACGGTATGTAGCTTAGCCACAATGCCATTGTCGAATTCGGATCTGCTACAACTGTCATTGCCATCACGAGTCCGAGTACAATCGGCACAACAACTACTGATGTGAGCTGGCTTGCATCCTGTACATTGTCTACAGCCGAACCGATAGCTGCGAATATGGCCGAATAGAACAGGAATCCACCTATAAGGAACAGCAGCAGCCATATAAACAGACTGAGTATGTAGTTTACATTGCCGAGCATACCGACTACAGCGAGCATCTGTGCGTCCGCTCCTGCCATCGACGCACTAACCCACGGCATAAGCCACATCGACGCGCCACAGATAAGTACGGCCCAGATGAGAACCTGTACAGTAGCCACAAGACCGATTCCGATTATTTTTCCGAGCATGAGACTGGAGGGCTTTACCGACGAGACCACGATCTCAAGCACACGGTTGTTCTTTTCCTCTATAATTCCAGTCATCACCATCTGTCCGTAGATGAGCAGGAACATATACAGAATGAAAGTCATACCTATCCCCAGACCGTATGACATCATCGACGATGCGGATTGTTCCTCTCCGATACGTTCCGATGTCACATATACATCTGCATGGATCGAATCTATGATCTGCCGTAGATCCGCTATTCCATAGCTTTGCAGACGAATATTCTCTATGATCGACGACAACTGCGAGGACAAAGCTGTCTCCACGCTAATGGATGCGGCCTCATGGGTCAGGAACTGTAGTTCAGAAGGACTCTCCACGAAGTTTTCGCCAAGCACAAGTATTCCATAAAAGCTGTCGTCGGCCTTCAATGTATCGAGGTTGGTATCTGCACCGAAGGGGCATAGCTTTATTTCTTGAGTGCTCTGAAGATGCGGCACTACCGAACCGCTGCGGTCAATCACAGCTATACGCTTCTCCGAGGGCGTCGATACCGACATAATCAGAGCAGGGAGCATCATTAGGCCAAGCATCAGCACCGGCATCAGTATTGTGGTGATGATGAAGCTTTTGCGCGTAACCCTCTGAAGGAATTCGCGGCTTATTACTAAAGACAGTGATGATTTCATTGCTGGTTAGGTGTTGTAAATACTGGGGGTTGAGGTGTATTTGATTTCTCGACGGCGGATATGAATATCTCGTCCATCGACGGCATGTATGGAGCGAACGACCGGAGATCCACAGCCTGATTGGCAGCGGCAAGCATCGGTCGCATGTCTTCCGCACTACGGAGGGTGAACTCAAGCGTAGCTGTACCTATCTTGTCGATGTCGCGCTCGCATAAGCTTACAACGAATGGATCGACAGCAGACTTCAGTGCATCCATCTGCTCGGGGAGAGTCGAGATCCTGTAGCGATTGGCTCCATAATGGCTGCGCACATCGGCAACTGATCCTGTAAGGATATTTTTAGACTTATTGATCAGTGTGATCTCATCGCACAGTTCCTCCACACTGCCCATATTGTGCGTGGAGAATATCACCGTGGCTCCATTGTCGCGCAAACGCAGGATCTCACGCTTTAGCAATGCCGCGTTGATAGGGTCGAAGCCTGAGAATGGCTCATCGAATATCAGCAGGTCAGGATTGTGCAGCACTGTGACGATGAACTGTACTTTCTGAGCCATACCTTTTGAAAGCTCCTCAACCTTCCTGTTCCACCAGGATCTTATCTCGAGACGATCGAACCACTCCTCAAGACTCTTTCGAGCCTGTGCCTTGGTCAACCCTTTCAGGCGTGCGAAGAACATGGCCTGGTCGCCCACTTTCATCTTTTTATACAATCCGCGTTCCTCCGGCAGATAACCGATGGAATAGATATCGGAGGCTACAAGCGGATGGCCTTTGAAGATAACGCTTCCAGTATCAGGAGCCGTAATATGGTTTATAATACGGATAAGCGTTGTCTTGCCTGCTCCGTTAGGCCCGAGCAGACCGTATACGCTTCCCTTCGGTACATTGAAGCTAACGTCGCTCAGAGCGTGATGATTTGTATAGCTCTTGCTGACGTTCTTGATTTCTAATATATTTTCAGACATATTGTGAGAATGTATTGATTTTTATATCGCGTGATATATATGTAAGACGCAACATTCGCGAAAAAATTTCACGGCCGGGAGTGATTTTACCGATGTTATCAAAAAAGCGACGAGACCCGCGCGGAATAAATGTCCACACGCGGGTCTCGTATTATCCAATATATTCAACTATGGAAGATCTGATTATCAGTTCGCGAGATCTATCGCGAAATAAGCCTTCTTGCGTGAATTGGGATAGATTCCGGTCACAAACATCACATGATCATATTCATCCTGATCCACAATGGATCGGTATATCTTCTCCACATCCTTGCCTGAAGATACTACGATGTTGTTAATGTCCGTGATAATGAAACCGGAGCGAATTCCAGCGCGTTTCACTTTGCCTCCGTCGCGCACATCCTTGACCTCTACACCAGAGCGTACCCCAAGTTTCTTGAGAGTCTCTGCCGATGGTGTGGCGAAACTGCACCCGAGATCGTCGAATGTTCCCTGACGGGTCATCTCAGTATTACCTTTGTTGTTACGCAAGGTGACAGAGGTCTGCATCCTGCGCCCATCGCGGACAAAGGCAATGGTCACACGGTCGCCGGGGCGGTAACGGGCCACGGCTTCCTGAAGCTGAGCTGTGTTGCCGGTTTCCTGATTGTCAAGCGCCACAATCACATCGCCTACACGCAGGTCACTCTCGGAGGCCGCACTGTTGTCTTCTATCTGGCCGACATAGATTCCTGAATTCACACCTTGGATGTTTTCCTTCTTCACGAGTTCAGGAGTAAGTTCGGCAAAGCGTATTCCGAGCATAGCACGCTGCACCATGCCGTATTCTTTAAGATCCTTGACCACCTTGTTGACGATAGAGGTCGGTATTGCAAACGAACAGCCTGCATACGTTCCCGTCTGCGAATATATAGCAGCATTTATACCCACCAGTTCACCGCGCAGATTGACCAATGCACCTCCGGAATTACCACGGTTGACGGCCGCATCAGTCTGAATATAGCTTTCAATACCGTTGCTGCCTCCGCTTTGCGTCATTGCGGATATATTTCGTGCCTTGGCACTCACTATTCCTTGTGTCACGGATGAGGTGAACCCGAATGGATTACCTACCGCAAGCACCCATTGGCCCACACGCAGCGAATCGCTGTCGCCCATAGGAATGAGATGCAGGTCCTCGGCATCAATTTTTATAAGCGCGAGATCCGTCACTGGATCTGTACCTACCACAGTGGCGGCAAAATTGCGGTTGTCGTTAAGCGTCACCTCAAGGCGCTCCGCTCCGTCGATGACATGGTTGTTTGTAACAATGTATCCGTCGTGGCTGAGTATCACACCTGAACCCAGACCAAGCTGCTGTTCCTGCGGTTCTTCCTGCTGCCTGCTTGGCGCCTGACGCCTGCCGGGCTGACCGAAGAAATATTCAAAGAACGGATCATTGAAGAAGTCGCCGTAACCGCCTCCCTGATAAGGATTACGCCTCGGTGCGGCAAAACTTTTCACGGAAACCACACCGTTGACTGTCTTTTCGGCAACGATAGTGAATTGCTGCTGCCATGACTCAAAGGCATCTGAAGATATGGGGGCGTCGGCAGGTGTTGTCGCGCTCTCCGAAGCCGGACGCGCGCTCACTAAGATTGCTGCCACTCCAAGGGCCACAAGGCCGGTTTTTACAAATGTGTTCATATCGGTTTAAATGTGTGAATATATTAATTCTGTTGATGAATCTCTATAGATTGACGGCAAAAGTATGCATTTATTACACACCTGCAAACGACACATCACTCGGCTTTAAATAAATTAAGTAAAAAGGCTCGGCTTTAGCACATTTTTATCATGCAGATGATGGCTAATGCTAAATCAATTAAGTAAATAAAGTTTAAAACGGACATACACAAAGCGACCTCCGCTTCCCGTTCAGCACAGGGATGGCGAAGGCCGCAAACCGGTTATTGTATTAAGCTGTGTCGATTAAAGGCTGTCGAAAACTACCAGATAAGAGGTTTCAAACACTTGGCCGGGATTGAGATGCTCCACATATTCTCTTTCGGAGAACTCTCCGGTATAGTCGGCACGGTCGCAGCGGCCATACCAAGGTTCTATGCACACAAAGGGCGCATCCGGCGCCGGCGACCATATACCTACAACCGGAGCATCGAAGAAGACCGATAGATATGGACGGCGTTCCTTGTCAAGAAGCGACACACGGTGTACCTGATTATCCGCCAATACGATTGTATTGATGTCGAATGTTGTGGCTGTGACAGGAATCATGCCCTCGCTGTCGACCTCCACTTTCATCTCGTCATAACCCACACAACCCTTCTCCTTGAGCAGTTGGGTGCTCATCTCGCCCCGGTTGTCGAAAAGCAGATAGCCATGTACGTCGTCAGAAGCGCTGAACGCGGGATAATTGAATGCGGGATGAGCGCCTATCTGGAAGTCCATAACGCGATCATCAAGATTTTTCACACGCCACTTCACTGTCAGACGGTCGTCGTTGAGAGCATATCCGATCTCAAGCCTGAACCTACGCGGATATTTCTCCAGTGTAGAGTCGTTGTATTCAAGCGAGAACCATGCTTCGTTTTCAGGGACATCCGTCATTATCTCAAACTCGCAGTCACGCGCAAAGCCATGCTGTCCAAGTTGATACTCGACGCCATCCATCTTATACCTGCCTTCCCATACAGAGCCGACAATCGGGAAAAGCACAGGCGAACGTCTGTCCCAGAAACGGGCGTCGCCATGCCAAAGATACTCATACTTGGTGCGATTGTCCACGATGCTCTGCAGTTCCGCACCCATAGTGTCTATTGTGACCGTAAGTAGGTCATTGCTCAGTGTCTGTTTCATATTGCAAAATTAATAAATATCCCGATACTTTCACCGATTAAATTTGAACTTTGGAATAAAATATGTATTTTTGCAAGGTCTATTCCAAGAAAACTTATTTCATCACCACCGAATCTAATTGCTAATGAACGATTTAACGCAACTATTCACAGATCTTCTCAACGACCACGACGGAAGTGTGGATATTGCCAATGCTGAATTCAAGAAACTGCTTGGCGAGGATGAGCAGCTTCGGTCCGAGTACCGCGAATGGTGTCATGCGGTAGGAAGTTCGGAAAAAAACGGTTTCCTCGATTTTTGCCACGACTATATGGCCGACCAGGAATCAATGTGGGATTACCTCGGAGATCTGGACGAATAAACATATAACTCTCTCCTGCATATCTAAACTGATAACGACATACGGATATGACAGACAACATCATACGCCGGATGCCCTCCGAATGGGAACCGGCGGACGCAGTTATGATCGCATGGCCGCATAAAGACACAGACTGGTGCGGAATGCTCGACGACATACAACTCTGCTACGTAGAGTTGGCGCACGCCATATCCCGGCATGCACGGCTGATTATAATAGGTCCTGACCTCAGCTATCCACAAAAGTTTCTGGCAGACATACCGGAAGACCGTATCATATTCCACAATTGTCCTACCAACGACACCTGGACACGCGACTACGGACCCATATGCATAATGGAGAACGGCAACTGGCGCGCATGCGACTTTGTGTTCAACGGCTGGGGGCTGAAATTTGCCTCAGACCTCGACAACCGCGTGACACGCGCTCTATCTGATTCCTCTCTGATGCGCCCGGGATGCATTGCCAACAGGCTCGGATTCGTTCTCGAAGGCGGAAGTATAGATTCGGACGGTTGCGGCACACTGCTCACCACCTCGGAATGCCTGCTGTCGCCCAACCGCAACGCCGCCATGTCGCGCCGGCAGATCGAGGATACGCTTAAAACGGATCTCGGCGCTGATAGAGTCCTGTGGATCGACCACGGATACCTCGAAGGAGACGATACCGATTCCCATGTCGACACACTCGCCCGACTTGCCCCGCACGACACTATAGTCTACACTGGATGCGACGATCCCACGGACGTGCATTATCAGGCACTCTCTGATATGGCTCAACAGATAAAGCAATTCCGGACTGCTTCGGGCTTGCCCTACAACCTGATTGAGCTTCCGCTTCCCGACCCAATCTATGATGAAGACGGACAGCGTCTGCCGGCAACGTATGCCAACTACCTCCCGCTCAACGATGCATTGCTCGTACCCGTCTACGGCCAAAAACGAAAAGATCAGCTTGCAATACAGATGCTACAGATCGTTTATCCCGACCATAAGATCGAACCGGTGGACTGCCGGCCGCTCATCCGCCAGCACGGATCGCTTCACTGCGCCACAATGCAGATTCCGGCCGGAGTGCTGAATATATAACCTCTCATCAAAAAACCTATGAGCCATCAGAAACCTACGGTGCTGCGTGTCGGAGTAATCCAGCAGGCCAACACAGACAACATAGCCGACAACCGTTACAGACTTGCCGGCAAGATCCGCCGGCTCGCCTCCGAAGGCGCCGGACTTATTGTATTGCAGGAATTGCACGACTCCCTGTATTTCTGCCAGACCGAACATGTGGAAATGTGCGATCTCGCCAGCCCTATTCCCGGCGAACCAACCGAATTCTATTCAGCCATTGCCAAGGAATGCGCAGTAGTACTTGTGACATCTCTATTCGAGAAACGCGCGCCCGGACTTTATCACAACACGGCTGTAGTATTTGAATCCGACGGATCAATCGCCGGTAAGTACCGCAAAATGCACATTCCCGACGATCCTGCATATTACGAAAAATTCTACTTCACCCCGGGTGATATAGGTTTTCAACCCATCGACACATCCGTCGGACGTCTTGGAGTACTTGTGTGCTGGGATCAGTGGTATCCCGAAGCTGCACGCCTGATGGCTCTAAGAGGTGCGGAAATACTGATCTATCCAACCGCTATAGGCTGGGAAAGCAGCGATCACGATGCCGAACAGGAACGGCAGCGTCAGGCTTGGATAACAATACAACGTGCTCATGCCGTAGCCAACGGTCTGCCGGTAGTGTCTGTCAATCGCACCGGACATGAGCAAGACCCATCCGGTCTTACCAACGGCATTTCGTTCTGGGGTTCAAGTTTCGTAGCGGGCCCACAAGGCGAGATACTGTTTCAAGCCTCGGACAACAACGAGGAAACAGCTATAGTGGATGTTGACTTCTCCCGGTCGGAACACGTAAGGCGGTGGTGGCCTTTCCTGCGCGACCGCAGAATTGATGCATACGACGGACTAACGCACCGTTATCTCGATTGATTTCCCGCACAGATGCGCACGGAATACAAATTTTTCGTGTACCTTTGTGTCTGAAATATCGGTCACTAATGAAACGAATCTGTCTCAGCATACTCATATCAATCTGCGCGGTTGCACTGTGTCATGGCAAGAAACCAGTTCTCGCACCCTCATATGCATGGAAAATCATGCCTCCACTGGGGCTGCGCACACCATCGACCATAGACACTCTGATGCTCAACTACGGCCAGGAATCCATACCTTCGGCCATATCTGATGCATGGGCTTGCACCGGAAATCTCGGTGCTGAAGGCATCAACATGATATACCTCGACCGGCCTAAAACGAGCGACTTCTTTTTCAGGGATGCACTCACACACTGGTATCCGACGCTGGAAAAGATGACCTTCTACAACACGCGTATCCCCATGACTCTGCTGTCATATACAACGGCTGGGACTCGCGACAACTCTCAGGAAAGACTATCAGGCGTCTTCTCCGGCAACATCAACAGCAAGGCCCAGATCGGTGGTTTGATAGACTTCCTCTACTCCAAAGGAAGCTACAACTATCAGGCCACAAAAGATCTGTCGTGGGGTCTGAACGGAAGCTATATGGGCGACAGATATGAGTTTCAGGGCTTTATAAACAACTACAACCTGCTTAATAAGGAAAACGGTGGTATCACAGACGACTTGTATATCACCGATCCGGCAGAACTGCAGGGCGGCGAGTCAAACATCGAGCCTAAGAACATTCCAACCAGGCTTTCCGACGCGCACACAAGATTCAATGGCAAACAGATATATCTCAACAACAGATATAAGGTAGGTTTCTGGCGCGAGGATGAGGTGGACGACACAACCACCGTGCGTACATACGTCCCCGTGACAAGTTTCATCTGGACTCTCGATTACAAGACCGGTCGCCACGTGTTCCACAATACACGGTCAGACGAAGCGCGTGATTTCTTCACCAATACGTATATCAACGACAAACTTACCGACGACAAGACAAAATACTGGAGTCTGACCAACACAGCAGGCGTAGCTTTGCTCGAGGGATTCAACAAGTATGCCAAAGCCGGACTCTCTGTCTACGCCATGCACCAGATCAGGTCATACAGACAGACGGTGGACACACTCGACAGATCTCCGGAAGACATCTACGAAGTATTCACTCCACTGCCCGAGGGTGTGGCGGAGATGAAGCGCAAGGAAACCCAGAACCTATTCTGGGCGGGCGCGCAGCTCACAAAACAACAAGGCCGGATTCTTAACTACGCCGTAGACGCCCGACTCGGAATCCTCGGACCTGTGGCCGGCGACATCAATGTGGACGGTCGGGTGGATACCCACATGCGCCTGTTCAAGGACACACTTACAGTAAGCGGATTCGCAAGCTTCTCCAATGAGGAAGCACCTTATCTAATGAACCATTACATCTCCAATCATTTTGCCTGGAACAATGATTTCGGTAAGACCAGACGTCTGCGCATTGGTGGAGAAATCTCTTATCCAAAGACACATACCCGCCTCGAGGTAGCGGTGGAGAATGTACAGAATTCCATATACTTCAATGAATCATGCCTGCCCACACAGGCATCAGGAAGCGTACAGGTGATAACCGCAAGGCTTCATCAGGACTTCAACGTCGGAATACTCCACTGGAACAACCGGATCACATATCAGACTACTACCGACGATGCTGTGATTCCGTTGCCAAAACTCGCAATATATTCCAATCTCTACATACTGTTCAAGGTGGCCCGCGTACTGCATGTACAGTTCGGTATCGACTGCGACTATTACACCCGGTATTATGGTTTAGGCTATCAGCCCGCAACTGCATCTTTCTACAACCAGCGCGAAACCAAAGTAGGCGGTTTTCCGTTTATGAATTTATACGCAAACATGAAGCTTTCGAAGACCAGGTTCTTCGTGATGATGTCGCACGTCAATCAGGGAATGGGTAAAAATGACTATTTCTCCGTACCTCATTATCCGCTCAACCCGCGCCGCTTCCAGATAGGGCTGTCGATTGACTTTGCCAACTGACGCCCCACAGGCATCATGGCAAAACTGACTGCTTATGAAAAAGAATACCAAGAAAACGCCTTATGGAAAACGCCACTTCGCGCTATATGCCGGAATCCTCGCCGCAGCATTAGCCGCAATGTTCCTTATACGTCAATGTACGCTCGACCGCAGATCTCCTTATGGCAGGGCCTCAGGACATTCGGGTGGAGATACCATAGACATTGCCATAGAGGTGTCGCCACTGCTATACTCACTGGCATCGGACACGGTGGAAGGTCTTGATTACGAAATGCTGCGCGACTTCTCCCGTCAAACCGGACGACCCATTAAATTCCATCCTTTCACATCGATAGGCAAAGCTCTCGAGGGTCTTGAGAAAGGGCGCTACGACATTGCCGTGTCCACATTGCCGTCTACAATCGAGATGAAGGGCAAGTATACGATGACAAAACCTCTGTATATCGACCGCCAGGTATTGGTACAACGACGTATGCCGGGAGATTCACTCCCTCCGATAGTGTCACAGCATCAACTTGCCGGCGACACAGTCTGGCTTCCAGAAGGATCTCCATTCCTTACACGTGTACGCCTCCTGTCGCATGAGATAGGCGACACAATATACGTGGAGCAACCGAAGCAATTCTCATCTGAACAACTTTTCATACTTGTGGCAGTAGGCGAACTGCCGCGCGCTGTGGTAAACGAAGGTGTAGCCATGCTGATGGAAAAGAATTATCCCGATGCCGATATATCCACGGCCATGAGCTTCGCACAGTTCCAGACATGGGCTTTGCGCGACGACAGCGCTATCCTTGCCAACGACATAAACACCTGGTTGGCAAGATACAAGGAGTCGCCACGATATGAACAGCTCACACACAAATACCTCGAAGGCTCAAATCTGCACAACTGCACCAAGAACATTCAGTCGTCTACGGACGTTGTTAAAGAGAAATCTGAAACAGACTCTCTTTTAACAAAACAATTATGAACAAATTCAAGAGCATAATGGCCGTGGCCGGCGGTGTACTGGCCGGAATGGCCGCAGGGATAATACTATCCAACCGTCGTCAGCAACTGACTGTAAACATACGCGACTCGCGCGGAAACGACACGGTATCTTCCGTGAAAAAATAAAGCGTAAGCCGAACCTTTCGGCAGAAATGTTGTTATGATTTTTATAAAGAATTAATACTAACTCAGCTATAACTTCAATAATTACTGTTATGAAAAATTTAGGAATTGTGATTGCAGCTCTTGCCGGTGTAGCAACCGGTGCAGCCCTCGGTTTATTATTCGCACCCGAAAAAGGCGAGGACACACGTGAAAAAATCAAAGACTTCGTCAAGTCTCATTGTCCAAAAATGAAGAAGGACCGGCTTGAAGCACTCGCCGATCAGATTGCAGAAGAAATCCGCGAGTCCTGAAAGTGACAGGAGCGCGTAAGAGCGCAAAGACAAAATCATCGGCCGGACACGGATTCCCCAGCATAGTCCAGAGGACCTGCGGGCTGACGTGTCCGGCTTCTCAAATGTTTCAACGCATCCCCACCTCACAACAATAAACACCATTCATCAATGAACCAACAGACCCGCTACGACATAAACTCGATCGCAAGACTCCTGCGCCGTTTTGTCAGACTAAATGTCGAGAATCTAAGGCTTTCTTTCACAGAACGCCTCACAATACTGATGTCTTCAGTGGCTTTCTTCCTGATAGCGCTGTTTCTGGGTACAATCGGTCTGGTATTTCTCACTGCCGGACTTGCTCATCTCCTCGAGGGTGCGCTGGAGGTTGAATGGGTATACCTGATCATCGCAGGAATATATTTTGCAATAGTGGGCACTATATGGGTCTTCCGCAGGAAGATACTTATTGATCCAATATGCCGCTTTCTCTCACGAATGATCGTTGAGCCACCCAAGCATAAAGAGCATGAATAAAACGTATTCCTCAGCAGGGCTGACACCCGCCTGATTTCGAACCATACAACATCAAAAACTATGGAGCAACTTTCTCAATTCAACGGACCGGACGTCAAGGAGTGGAAGGGTTATACAATAGAGGATCTGCGCTATGAACGCGCGCTGAACAACGCCCGCCGCGAGATAGTGTCCGAACAAATAAAGACACTCTGCAAGGAAGTGGCCGACGGTGCACCTATCACTTCTGGCAACCGCACTATTTTCTCCAAGATCACCGCATCTCTATCGTATATCGACTACGGTATCATGGCCGTAACGGCGTTCTCACGGATACGCAAGATGTTTTCCCGCGCCAAAAGTCTGCGCAACTGACTATCCCGCACACTACTCATGAGCCAGCCCGCGCATTTTGCGGTTGCGCTCAATGATCTCCGCAAATGACTTGGGCAAGCGTACATTGTAGAGATCGTAAGCCTCGTCAAACAGCGGAGCGATCTCCTCGTCCCTGAAACCGGCTATTCCGCATCCTATACGCGTCACATAGAATGTGTTCTGATCCCACTCGCGGGCAAGCGCTATGAACTGGTCTACGTATGGTTTTATGGTCTCTACCCCACCCTGCATTGTGGGTATGGCATATGACTGACCTTGTATGCCGACTCCCTGTCCGAGTATCGCGCCGAATTTCTGATGAGCGACACGTGCAGCTCCTCCTGAATGTATGCCTTGAAGGTTGCTGCCAAATACAAATATATCATCCGGACCAAGTTCTGTTATATTCTCAGGTGTATACTCCATATCAATGTCTATTTTATCTGTCTTATAGCAGGATTTATTTCCATCAGCCTGGTAATAAAGCCATCCCGGTCCTTTGGCGAAATCTCAAGAGGCATTGAGCTTTTAAGCACAGAACGGTCTGTAAACCGTATCGATACACGCCTGCTCGACATACCCGCCGTAGCCAGATAGCCTGTGGTCTTCTTCACTTCTTTTATTTTAGCGATAGGAAACCTATGAGGTCTGAAGAACTGGTATACCAAAAGGTCATCGCCTTCAATCTCATACCAGCACCCACACATCAGGACAACAAACAGAAACAGAATCAATACACCATAGAGTGCGGAAAGCCACCAATATGTGCCTATACATGCGACAAAAACTACGATGAAGGCAAAAAAGATGACACTCATCAGCCACCAATCTATTCTTGATCTGTATACTATCTTTTCCATAGAACCCGATATAATATGAGTGATTGACAAATATAACTCATTTTAGAAAAATATACAACCTTTCCAGTCGAGCCGATGCAGTATTTGCAACCTGTTTGCAGTACTATTTTTGTAAATTTGCAATTCAGAAACCAGTAAACACGTTTACCTATGCAATTCATACATTCACTCATCGACATGCTCTCCGAGATGGCTCCATATCTCCTGTTGGGATTTCTGGTAGCAGGGATATTATATGCGTTCGTACCCGGACATTTCTACCGCAACCATCTTTCCAGGCCAGGTGCTTGGGCTGTAATAAAGGCTGCATTGATCGGCATTCCACTGCCGCTTTGTTCGTGCGGAGTGCTTCCCACTGCAGTCTCTCTGCGTAAGAACGGTGCATCGCGCGGTGCGGCTACATCATTTCTAATAGCGACACCTCAGACCGGCGTAGACTCCATCGCGGCCACATATTCTCTCTTAGGTCCTGCATTTGCAATAATCCGGCCATTGGCCGCTCTCGTCACTGCTTTCGCCGGAGGAATGATAGCCAACCGCGAAGACAAAAGCTGCAAGATAAATACTGATACAGAAGTCGATACCATAGACGCTCCTGAGTCGGACGGATTTTTCGGGAAAGTGAGGGATGCCCTCAGATATGGATTCGTGGAAATGCTCCAGAATATAGGCAAGTGGCTGCTGATTGGCCTTGTGATTGCCGCAGCGATAACTGTATTCATTCCCGACGGATTCTTTACATTCTTCTCCGACTATCCTGTTCTCGCAATGATTGCCGCTGTGATCGTGGCAGTACCAATGTATGTCTGCTCCACCGGATCTATACCCATCGCCATGTCGCTGATGCTTAAAGGTCTCAGCCCCGGAGCTGCATTTGTACTGCTCATGGCAGGTCCGGCTGCAAATTTCGCATCCATAATAATCGTGGGCAGGACACTCGGACGGAAGACCGCTGCTGTATATTTGGGAACTATCATTGCAAGTGCCATAGCTATAGGCTTGTGTATAGACTATCTTATGCCAGTCTCATGGTTCGCTCTGCCTGTTGCAGATGGACATGCATCCTGCCACTCCTCGGGCATAGGACTGTTTCAAGGGATATGCTCCGTTATCCTGGTATTATTGCTGATTTATTCATTTATAAATAAATACACTGCTAAAGAACCTATAAACATGGAAACAGAACAGACTACATTAACTGTAAAGGGAATGACCTGCGGCCACTGCAAGGCTATGGTAGAGAAGAACCTGTCCAAACTGCCCGGTGTGGAATCGGTCGATGTCGATCTTGCATCCGGCAAGACACGGATCTACGGAAAAGCCGATGCCTCGGCTGTGCGTGAGGTGATTGAGGATCTCGGCTTCTCAATAGATTGACACTGACAGTATATCAAAATACATACGCCTGAAACTGCTCCATGTTCGGAAAAGTTTCAGGCGTATGTATTTTCTATATCAAAGAGATATGTATCTCTATTGCTTTACCAATGCTTTTACAAGATCTGCAATCCGCACTTCGTGATTGCCATTTCTTAGGGCCTCTGCCTTGGTGGCATCCGGCTGTAGTCCACCGTCGCCATTGGCATAGCAATCGGCCAGACGCACCGCCGCCTGTGCAGTGAGCAAACCGGCAGCGGCTGCTTTGCGATAGAGATCCACGGCCTTAATGTTGTCCTGACCTATTCCGCGGCCTTCGTAATACATATCGGCCAGATAGCACTGAGCCTCTGCGTTACCGGCATCAGCAGCCTCTGAAAGATACTTCAGAGCCATATCCTGATCTTTATCTATACCGTCGCCTTCCTCATACATCTTGCCGAGCAAAAAGGCTGCATACGGATCTGTCTTAGCAGCATCCCGTAATTGCTTTGCTGCTTTCTTGGCATTATATTTCGGATAATCCTTACTTGAAAGTATCACACCCTCCATAGTCTTTCCTGCGACATGCTTTGCCTTTGACACAACCTTGAATTCGGCAAGAGCCTTATCAAAATCTCGGGTATTAAGTAGATAATCCATACCGCATACATAATTGTAGAACGGTGTGGCCCGCAATTCTCCACCTTCTTTAAACAAAGATGCCACACGCCTTGCATACCCGTTATCGGCACTTTTTGTGAGCCATATCAGTGCGAGATGATAATCGGCAGGAAAAGCCTCCGTACCCATTGCATACGCCATACCAAGGTCAAACTGCGCTTTTGCAAGTCCGGCGGCCGCAGCTTTTGAGATCCAACCGTAAGCAGTCTCCGGATTTTTGGTAGCGCCGTTACCGCTCAGGTAGCATTCACCAATCTGGTACTGCGCCATCGGGAAGCCCTCGCGTGCAGCTCTGAGCATATAGTTAAATCCATCGGCTGTATTACGATCCACGCCATTGCCTTCCATAAGCAGCTTTCCATAATAATATGTACTGCTGAGGTCTCCGCCTTCCATGCTTTTCCTGAACCACTTGGCGGCATCGGCAGCCCGACGTACATTCAGCAGTCTGACACCAATCTGATCCACAGCTTCACGGCAATTGTTGTTGGCTGCAATTTCAAGATAATGCACACTTTTCTCGGCATCCTTGCCTGTGCCTATACCATTTTCGTAGCAATCGGCCATAAGCATAGCGGAGAATACATTACCGCCATCGGCAAGTTTTTGCTGGCGATTGAACAACGACGGATTGCCTTCTTTAATGGAACGTTTGTAAAGCTTCACAGCTGTGAGCGAATCACGGGCCACACCGTTGCCTGTCTGGTAGCACAGCCCAAGATTACCGACTGCGAGGGCATTACCTTTCTTTGCCGAACGACTCCACCACTTCACAGCACGCTCATAGTCCTTAGGCAGACCGTTATCACCAGTATAGTACCACGTACCCACGATGTTCTCAGCACGTTCATCTCCGGCATTCGCCTTTTTTATAACGGCATTGATACTGTCCTGCGTCAACTCAGCCGCCGAAGCCACACCTGAAGCCAAGGCTATCAGACATAGAATGCATCCTCTTATAATATTCTTCATATCACGAGTTATTATATAAATTCTGATTTATACAAGATCGTCGATAAACGACAGATCATCAGTATCACCGTCAATACAATCGCCGGACATTGGTTCTACATCGGCAAGGAGATAGTCCTGTGCGTCGTCCTCCATTCCTGTGATCGGCAATTGATCCTCATCGGTCACAAGCCCGGAAGTCTCTCCTTCGATGATTATGGCAAGATCATCCTCGGAAATATCCTCAATCTCGTCAGGCACTACGATTTCGGCAAGCTCTGCATCAGCTTCCGATTCCTCCTGTGAGTTATCATCAGCCTCAGACTCGGACTGGGCATTGTTCTGTTTCAGTTCATGCACAGCGTTCATTTCTTTCTCTGAATAGCGTACTTCTTCCGGCTGAGTCTCCTGATGAGTGGTTGCCGATGTGTCGCGATATTGATGGACATGACCGCTGTCCTGATCGTCAAGCACAATAGTAGACTCCTCAAGTGTCTCGGCCACTATCTCCGGATCGATTATGTCTTCCTCAGCCAATGTCATGGCTGCTTCCGCACCAAGTGCTGTAGCACCACCTGCGATTGCTGCAGCGCCTGCCTTGGCTGCGGCAGAAGAAGTTTTGCCTGAAAGATTCTTTTTCTTATCTTTGGCGGCTGCATTCTCGTCGTTTTTCTCGAAATCGTATAGATCTTTGTTTTCAGTTTCCATAGTGTGTGGGGGTTAAAGAAAAAGCGTTATGTTTTTTTGCATCTGAGGAGGAGTATGTTATGGCCAGATAAGCCTATTTGCCATTTTCGGCCATGAATACAAGTTCGGTTTTTCCCATCGTTATACGGTCGTTGAAGTTCAGGAAGACGCTTTCACCAGCCCGGAGACGCTTACCATTGACTGTAACGGGATTCGTAGCTTTGATTACGGTGAATGGATACAGACATTCTCCCGGATTCTTACCATTTATCACCTCAATCTGTACCGACCGGCGGCTAACTGTAGTGTCTCCATTCAGAGGTATATCAGGCTGATTGTCAGGATCATTGCGTCCGATAAAGTACGAACCCTTGACAATAGGAAAGTCCACTTTCACATCCGGCAGGAATCTGCGCTTGGTGAATACTCTCAGCACCGCATTGATTTTCGGTGCGTCTTCGTCCAGAAATGTAAAATCGCACACAGCCTCCCCGTCACCCAGCTCCGTTGCCGGAGCTGGCCGGTCTATCACCAACGATATGCGGCCCATGCAATTCTTGCAGGTAGCCTTTATCAGATTCTTGCCTTTCACCGGTGCTGTGATGGGATTGTTTCCACAGTGCGGGCAACTGAAACGATATATATCGTCCGGCGTCTGATCAAGGGTCACGGTCTTCTCCGGATCTGCCGAATGGTCAACTGCAGACTGCTGCGCCTCTATCCTGAATTGAAAAGCCTGCTTACAACCGGGACACGTGATCTTCACCATACCCGGTTTTTCCGGACGGTAAATCTTGAAATTGCGCTTGCATTCCACATTCGGACAGGTCAGATCGAGCACCTGGCGTTGTTGCGTTTGATCCATGATTATCGTAATGAAAATAAAAAAGGGAGTTGTGCTTGAACGGTTCTACAAATTATACCAACGTGCTGTCGAGAATGTCGTCCATGAACGAGTCTTCGGCAAGCGTATGATCGATCTCATCATTCTGAGCAAGATAGGTCTCATCAGGATTGAGTTCAAGCTCAACATCATCGACAGTTATAGCAGGAGCTTCACCTATACTTACAAGACCTTCAGTGGTATTTGCTGCCATTTCGTCGAACACTCCGTCGCCATCCACATCTATCATGACGCCCTCAAGACCATTGTCGAGATGAAAGGAAGCTGCCGTAAATTCCTCTCCGTCCACTGTATAGACTGTGCCTATATCGTCGAAGTTGAAGATTTCCTCGCCTTCTATGTCGTTCACGTCCATTTCCTCTACGGCGAGAATCTCGTCTATCGCATTGTCGTCAGCCTCGATTTCATCCGGAGTAAGAGGTTCGGTGACTTCCGGTCTGGTATCTGTGACATTGTCCGTATGCTCCTCGGAAACTTCTTCATCTTCTCCGGCGATAGGCTGCTGCTCATCTTCATGGTGCTGAGGCTGAGAGGAGGGAGAATTCTGGTGTGCGTTCGCGCCTGACGCAGGTTGTGCCGATGCGGCTGTTTCAGTCTGTCCGACAGCGGCAGCTCCCTCAGCCAGATCAACAGCCTCGAGATCAAGATCCTCATCCACCTGCGCATCAACGGTTGCTGCATAAGCGGCATGTGCACCTGCTCCGGCTGCTGCACCGACACCAGCCAGACCTGCCATTGCTCCGGCCACGCGCACCGTGTCTCGATTTTTCTTGCTCTTGTTTTCCCCGGACTGTTCATCGTTCACCAGGCGGGTATCTTCTGCATTCATAGTAATGATGATTTTTTATTGTTGGTGATTGGTTTATTGATTTGATGATGCAAATTTAATATCCGTCGACAGGGATTTGCAAATATTTGCAATCATTCAGTTTGAAACCATGTGTTTTATTGACGAAACCATAGGTTTTCACTTTTTCTTCGGAGCTTCTTCCGCGGTCCAGTCTGCCACAACAGTATCAAGCATGCCTTTAGGCGCTATAAGCACTGGATGCTGGCCTTTTCGAGAACGACGCACGACATCGGCATGTATGTATTTGAACAATTCCATAGCAGTCACCTTCCTGTCATGGTTGTAGTCACCTTTTCCCCGGAAGCCTTTGAGCAAAGCCTGCGTGAAGAAGCCTTGACCAACCCAAGGAGCTTCGGCTGATTTCTCATCTGCACGGCACGAAACGAAATATATATGGCCGTCCTTAGGCTTCAATGTAGATGTGTCGGACGCATTCACCTGAGATGCTGAATTAGCGACCGAACCGGCAAAGCAGGCGTCGATGAAGCAGATCACCTCCGACGCGTCAGTAGACGAAAGAGCTTCCACAAGATCTGAGTAGTAGAGCGGCTTCATATCCGAAGTAAGAAGAAAACCATTGTCGCCATGTCCGCTGAAGAAAAATATGATTCTGTCGCCCTTCTGCGCACGGTTGCATATAGCCCGGAGTTTCTCCATTATATTATTGCGGTTGGCATATTTGCTTGTCAGGATAGTCACATCCGGGGTTTGTTTGAGCAGTACATCACGGAAAGCCTTGGCGTCTTTAGTAGACTGTGCCAGGTTAGCCTCCTCTATGTCGTAGCGCGACACCCCGGTCACAAGCGCATACGTACGGGCATTAGCTACAGATGCGCAGAGCGCCACTATCAGGCTTAATATAGCTATGGAAATAAATCTTTTCATAATTTCATGGTTGTTTTATGTATTGCACGTATAAATATAATGATTTGGTTTTAATCATAAGAAATATAACATAGCCCCTACATGGCCCTGCATGCCGAGCAACGGAGATTAGCCACGTCATAGTCGGAAAGCGGCCTTCCGCAATTCGGACACACTACAAGTTTCTGTCTCAACTGCCGAATTGCCTTCAACTTCTGAGGATCTTTAAAGAAAAGTTGTCCTACCACAAGGCCAGGAGCCATGATGGCAAGGCGGATGGCAATCATTCCTATCTGTGTGCCTCCTGGTATCAGGAAGCTCAGGGCAAATCCTGCCAGAGGCGCCCATTTCGCAATCTTTGAATGCTTCAGGTTGAGTGCTTCGCGTTCATCTTCCTGAGCTTTCAGCTTGCCATGCAAATGCTTCATATAGCGCAATTCATATGCAAAAGAGTTAGGGGCTTCCTTGCTGTTGAGCACCCGATGGGCCATGAATGTATAGCTATGCGGGCCTTGCGGACCGAGCCTGATAAAGTCTGTGGGCTGGATCTCGCACGACCGCACACGCTTGTAGTCGCCCTCTGCGTTGCGCACGTATACTCCAGTGCCCTCACGTGGAGTCTTCAGATCAGAGATCCGCCATTTACCATTATCATCTATATCTATGCGCGCATGTTCGCCGTGGACCTTGGTCAGTGTCTGCGCAATATCGAAAGGTTGGTCGCCACTACGGCCGATAGTGAATGTCTGCATATGGGATATTCTAAGCAAAATGTTTTAGCCAATTACCTGAGCTCATTTTATATAACAAGGGGACTTATTCCTTTCCGAATGAAGCAAATGTATCAGCGATCTTGCGCTTATAGACTTTAAGCAGATCCTTTGGCACACTGAGAGTGTAGCTGTTCGAACCACGGTCGGAAAGCACCACGCGCTGCTTGGGCAGACTGATAGAACACAGATACATCTGATTTATTATCAACGATCGTCCGAGGCGCACAAACGCCCCCGGGGCATTTTTAGGATGCGCCTGCCGGATCAGTTTTTCTACTCCGCTGAGACCGATAGTCAGCAGCAACTGCTGACCTCCGATATATGTCAGGCTCGTGTAGTTGCCATTGGCCTGAAGGCAGGCAATCTTTTCCACATCAATCAAAATCAGTTCGTCACGCGAATTAAGGCATAAGTTTGGCATTGTGTAAGGATTGGTTGGGCAGCCAGGGCTTGCCATTTCATAAGAATTTACAAAAATACCAAATAAAATCCAATCAAAATGCTTTTAGTTGCACAATTTTGGTAATGAAATTATGCAGAATATACCCGTAAATACAACAAACAGTGCCGCTCATTGAAGAATGTTGATACTTTCGTAATATTTCACTAAATTCGCAAGACTAATAATATCTATAGCGACATACCATACCTGTAATCTGAAAAATCATGAAAAGAAAAGCATTTTCAATCATCACGGCAGTATTACTGTCGGCATCTGCAATCAACGCGTCTGAACCTGAATGGAAGCTTGCATGGTCAGATGAATTCAACGGTACGGAACTTGACTCTACCGTATGGAAGCGCACTGTAATGGGTTCACCCGACTGGGCATCGACACAATCTCCCGACCCTCGACTTGTTGAATTCCGCGACGGATACCTTGTCCTCAAAGGCATGGTAAACCCCGACACCACATCACATCCTGCGCCATACATATGCGGAGGCATATATACCAAGGATACCAAGGCATTCAATCCAGGCCGGTTCGAGATACGCGCACGCCTTCATGGTGCAAAGGGCGCATGGCCGGCTATCTGGCTAATGCCGTTCGACCACGCTAATACTCCCTGGCCTTCGGGCGGAGAGATAGACATAATGGAACGTCTAAACAATAATCACGGTGCATACCAGACCGTACATTCCGACTATACAGTGAAGCACGGCCTGACTCAGAGTCCGCGCAGCAGCACATATTCGCCGATCAACCGTGATGAGTTCAATGTCTATGGTGTGGACATATTGCCAGATAAGGTTGTTTTCAGGATCAACGGTGAGATAACATCCGAATACCCGCGCATCGAGACTGACATACCAGGACAATTTCCGTTCTACCGACCGCAGTACATCCTCATAGACATGCAGCTCGGAGGTAAATGGGTCGGTGAAGTTGATCCTGCCGATCTGCCTGTGGAAATGGAAGTGGACTATGTGCGCTACTATTTGCCCGCTGAAAAATAAGAACGTGCAGAGGGTGCAAACATAAAAGAAAAGAGGCGCTCTCACGAGTACCTCTCCTCCCATTCATCACATTATGCTTAATTAAAAGTGTATCTTTTCAGACATTGGACTTTCACCCGTGTCCTTAGTCTCTCTTCCTTTTAATAAGCTATGTGTATATTGTATAGATTCTCAATATCTGCTTTCCACGACATCCCAGTCTACAATATCCCAGAGTTTATCAAGATATGAGGCGCGGGCGTTGCGGTAGTCGATATAGTAGGCATGTTCCCAAACGTCGAACGTCAGCAGAGGCGTCAGTCCATCGGTCAGGGGGTTGGCAGCATTCGAGCCCTGGGTTATGAAAAGCTTTCCATCGTTATCGCGGGAAAGCCACACCCAGCCTGAGCCGAAAAGGCCCGTGCCGGCATCGACAAATGCTTTCTTGAAATTGTCGAACGATCCGAAAGTCTCATCTATCGCCTTTGCAAGACGGCCTGTGGGCCTGCCACCTCCTTCAGGAGAGAAAGAGAAGAAGTAGAAGATATGATTCCAGGCTTGCGATGCGTTGTTGTACAGCGCCCCGTCGGCTTCACGGATCACGTCCTCAAGCTCCATATCCTCGAAGCCCGAACCTACTATAAGTTTATTGAGATTGTCGATATATGCCTTTTCGTGCTTACCGTAATGATACTCGATTGTCTCGCGTGAGATTACCGGCTCAAGCGCATCGTTGGCATACGGAAGATCAGGTTGTGAGTAAGTCATATTTTTGGAGTTTTAGTTTGTTCTTGAATACGTCATTAAAACACTCGGACATCCGCAAAGGTTGAGGCAAGACATGAAAATTCTTGTTAAAAAAACAGAGAGCCGCACATGCATGTGCGGCTCTCCTTGATTCTTGACAACTTTACTGTATCAATAGTTCTCGGCCTTGCGCTCGAACCAACCCTGATCCATGCCGCATACAGGGCACTTCTTGGGTGCGTTCTTACCAGTATAGACATATCCGCACATGCGGCACTGCCATTGCTGGGTATCGTCGTCCGATGAGAATTCCATACCCTCGCCAAGACGTTCGAGCAGACGCAGATAGCGCTTTTCGTGTTCTACTTCCACCTTGGCGACATTGTTGAACAAAGCAGCAACATCCGGGAAGCCTTCTTCTTTGGCAATCTGTCCGAAATCACTATAGAGCATGCTCCATTCCTCGCGCTCGCCTGCAGCAGCCTCTGCCAGATTTGTCTTTGTGTCGGCCACAACACCGGCCGGATATGCAGCGGTAATAGTCACTGCTCCGCCTTCAAGCTTTGAGAAGAACAATTTGGCATGAGACAATTCCTGCTCGGCAGTCATCAGAAAAATAGCCGCGATCTGTTCGTAGCCTTCTTCCTTGGCTTTCTGAGCAAACAATGTATATCGTGAACGAGCCTGGCTTTCGCCGGCAAATGCAGCAAGCAGATTCTTTTCAGTCTGCGTACCTTTTATGCTTTTCTTTTCCATATCAGTTAATGTATTGATCATAATTAATATGACATAACAACAACTTTCGGACCGTCAAGGTTCAGCAACAGACGAAAAAAATGTAAAAAAATATTTTTTCAGATCTTCATACGGCAACCTGCAATGCCTGAGTTGGCAGGGAGAGCCATGAATCTCACTAATCCCGCAATCTCCACAGGCGTACATACAGGCTTGCTCGAGTCTTGCGATACTGAACCGTACGTAATACCATAATCTAAAAGACGCCTTGCGTAATCGGTTGCGTCCGGATATTCTTCTCCTATATTCACGACCCTGCCTCCATATGGATTTATGTCTTGTGCTTTACTCCGGTGCAGCACAAGACGCGACATACACTGCACGAAAGGTCTTCCTGAGCATGTATCCATAGCATTGACAAGCACATCTATATCTCCCCGATCCGCAAACACGATGTCAAGCTCGCGATCAAGGCGCTCTGCATCTGAAAGATCAAAATCATGAAACCTCGCACCGCACGACTGGGCCAAAGCCGAACCGGCCTTGAATCCCGTATCAAAAAAATCCACACGGCTGTCGATCTGTCGGAAAGCCCGAACCACAGCCTCGCCCAAAGCACCCGTACCACCAAGAACCAGCACGCGCAGAACCGGATATTTTTCTATCAGTTCGCCTTCACGCCTGGAACGCGCGGCAGCAGCCTGCACACGACGCCCCGAACCAAGACGTCCTGCGCGATATTCTTCCATCCTTCGCTCAAGATAATTATCAGCCATAACGGTCGGAGGTCAGAGTTCAGATTCCTGTGTCGGCAAGTTCGTTGAGATAACGGCCATATTCATTGCCAAGCATCGGCCTTGCAAGATTCCGCAACTGATCTGCATTTATGAATCCGCGGCGGAAAGCCACCTCCTCCAGCGCTGCGACCTTCAGGCCCTGACGCTTCTGTATCGCATCAATGAAATTAGAGGCATCCATCAGAGAGTCGGTAGTACCGGTGTCGAGCCATGCGAAACCTCGACCGAAGCATTTTACCATCAGGCGTCCTTGATTCATATATAATTCGTTGAGAGATGTAATCTCAAGCTCACCGCGTGCCGACGGTTTAAGTTTGGCAGCAAAATCAACCACATCATTCGGATAAAAATAAAGCCCTACGACAGCTTTGTTGCTCTCCGGATTTTTCGGCTTCTCCACCAAACGCACTGCACGGCCGGCATCATCAAGTGTGACAACTCCATAGCGCTCCGGATCATGCACTGAATAGGCAAAGACTGTAGCATTACCCTCTTTTGCATTTTGCACAGCCCCACTCAGCATACCGGAGAATCCTTGACCGTAGAATATATTGTCGCCGAGTACCAGGCACGCATCATCATCGCCGATAAAATCACGACCGAGAATAAACGCCTGAGCAAGTCCATCGGGCGAAGGCTGCTCCACGTAGCTGAAACAGACACCTAAATCACTGCCATCACCAAGCAGGCGCCGGAACGCAGGCAGATCGGTAGGTGTGGAGATTATGAGTATGTCGCGGATACCGGCAAGCATCAGAGCCGATATCGGGTAATAGATCATCGGTTTGTCGCAGATCGGGATCAGTTGCTTCGACACTCCGCGTGTTATGGGATAAAGCCGTGTGCCGCTGCCTCCGGCGAGTACAATTCCTTTCATTGGTATGGTATACTGTGTGATAGTATTTGCGTGAGTGCGGTAATTAGATTCAGTCCAGTTAAGCAAGTGTTCCGCCTGAACTCCACGGACGCAAGACCATCTATCGGATCACTCACTTAACCCCGATAAATAAATCTTAGGCGAATTTACAACATTTCCCACAAAATCACCTAACTTTGCATCCTAAAATAAAAAAGATGATTGACAAATCTACATTCGGCAACCTGACAGCCTTATACCATACGTTCGGATGCAAGCTCAATTTCTCGGAGACATCCTCCGTCGCTCGCGAGCTTGCCGCCCGTGGTGTGCGCCGCGTGCAACGCGGCGAGACACCCGACATAGTGGTGGTGAACACTTGCAGTGTGACCGAGGTAGCCGACAAGAAATGCCGACAGACCATACGGTCATTCTCACGCCGTTATCCAGACGCAGCAATCTTAGTGACCGGGTGTTACGCCCAGCTCAAACCCGGCGAAGTAGCGGCTATACCCGGTGTGCAGATAGTAGCAGGCAACGACCGCAAGCTCATGCTTCCCGAATATCTTGACCGGTGGCTTGACGAAAAGCGTAAAAGCGTGGATGTAGTGCCCGGACGAGACTTCCGCAGTTTCGATCCATCATGCTCGCGTGGCGACCGTACACGCTTTTTCCTGAAAGTACAGGACGGTTGCGACTACTTCTGCTCCTACTGCACCATACCTTTCGCCAGAGGACGATCGCGCTCAGGCACTGTGGATATGATGGTGCAACAAGCACAACGCGCAGCAGCCGAGGGAGGTAAGGAAATTGTTATCACCGGTGTCAATATCGGCGATTTCGGCAAAGGCTCAAAAGAGAACTTCTTCGACCTTGTGAAAGCCCTCGATCAGGTTGATGGGATCGAGCGCTACCGTATATCATCTATTGAGCCGAATCTGCTTACCGACGAGATTATCGACTTTGTAGCCGGTTCAAAGCGTTTTATGCCTCACTTCCACGTTCCTCTGCAGAGCGGCGACGACGAAGTGCTCAGCCTAATGCGACGACACTACGACACTGCTTTGTTCCGCCATAAAATGGAGGCCATACGTCAGGCGATGCCACACGCATTTATCGGTGTGGATCTGATAGTGGGCGCACGGGGAGAGACAGCCGAACGATTCGGCCGCTCACGCGATTTTGTGGATTCGCTACCCATATCCAGGCTGCACGTATTCACATACAGCGAACGCCCTGGCACACGCGCCTTGTCTATTCCGCACTCTGTGTCACCCGAAGAAAAGCACAACCGCACGAGAGTGATGCTCGGAATAAGCGAGAGGAAACTCGAGGAATTCGCCGCACAATTTGTAGGAAGCGTACGCCCTGCCCTGCTTGAGCACAGCCGTCCGGGAAGACCTATGGGCGGATTCACCGACAACTATCTGAAGGTAGAAGTCGATGCGCCGCATACGCTCGACAACATGATTGTAAACGTCCATATCACCGACATAATGCCGGGAGGCGAAACGGTGAAAGCTACCGTAGTGCCATGATGCAGAAATTGTTGTTCGCCCCTGTTCTGGGCCTGCTGCATCTAATGGCCCTGCTGCCTCTATGGGCGCTATACATTCTGTCGGACATCATTTTCCTCTTGCTGTACCATGTAGTTCGCTACCGCGTCCGAGTGGTCAGAAAAAACCTTGCAGAATCATTCCCGGAAAAAAGCGAGAAGGAACTGCGCGGAATAGAACGAGCGTTCTACCGCAACTTCGCAGATTATATAGTAGAGACTGTGAAACTTCTGCATATCTCAGACCGCACGATACTGAAGCGTATGCAATTCGAGGGCGTAGAGGAAATAGACCGGATATTCGACAACGGTCAATCCATCGTGGCCTATTTCTCCCACTGCGGAAACTGGGAATGGGCGCCGTCGGTGACGCTCCACACCCGCCACAAGCCAGAACCGGGCAAATATGCATTCTGTCAGGTATACCGTCCGCTACGCAACAAACCGATGGATCGTCTGATGCTGAAACTGCGTTCAAGATTCGGATCCACGAGCTATCCGAAACGTACGGTATTCCGCGATCTTCTGATGCTCAGGCGCGACGGCGTGGTCTCAATCACCGGATTCATGAGCGATCAGAAGCCCAGCCACGGCGACGACATACACGCTGTAATGTTCCTGAACCATCCCACAGCTATCATCACCGGCACAGAACAGCTTGGCAGAAAGCTCAAGATGGCCGCAGTATATTGGGATGTGTACAAGCCGAGCCGCGGACACTACAAGATAGTAACACGCCTGATCACTGACGACATATCTGCCACCGAACCCATGAGTGTGACCGACAGGTATGCCGCTATGCTGGAGCAGACCATACGTAGAAATCCCGCTATCTGGCTATGGACACACAAGCGATGGAAACATCCCGTGACCATGCCTCAAAACAACACAGAAGACACATGCCACCCGTAGCAGTAATAATACTCAACTGGAACGGAGAAAAGTTGCTCCGAGAATATCTTCCGCAGGTAATAGCCAATACCAACAGTGACAAAGCCGACATTATTGTGGCTGATAACGGCAGTACGGACGGATCACGCCAACTGCTCGCCGAGGAATTCCCATCGGTGAAAACTCTCCTGCTCGACCGTAACTACGGTTTCGCTGAAGGCTACAATCAGGCCATAGCCCGCACCGGATATGAGTACACCGTACTGCTGAACTCAGACGTAGCCCCGGCACACGGATGGATCGATTCTCTTTTAAACTTCATGGAGAACCATCCAGAAGTTGGCGCATGCCAACCTAAGGTATTGTCCTACACAGACAAAGACTATTTCGAATATGCAGGAGCCTCCGGCGGATTCATCGACCGTAATGGCTATCCGTATTGCCGTGGACGTATATTCTCGACCGTGGAGAAAGACCACGGACAATATGACAGCCCGATGGAAATATTCTGGGCCACCGGAGCTGCACTGATGGTGCGCACCCGACTGTATCTGGAGATCGGCGGACTTGATGCCAGATTCTTCGCACACATGGAAGAAATAGATCTTTGCTGGCGCATACTCCTGTCCGGATCTAAGATCATGGCAGTACCACAGGCCACGGTTTACCACCTCGGCGGCGGAAGTCTCCCGGCATCAAACCCCAAAAAGACTTATCTTAATTTCCGTAACAATCTTCTACTGCTGCATAAGAACCTACCCGACAGCACACGCCGTAGCAAACTCCTCAGGCGGCGCCTGCTCGACACACTGGCTTGGGGAAAGTTCGCACTATCGTTTGACTTCGCCAATGCCGCGGCAGTATGGCGCGCCCACCGCGACTTCGCAAAAATGCGCAACGGATATACCTCGCATCCGGATCACGATCTGCTGGACGAGCGCACCGATACAAGACGTAATATACTGATAGATTATTATCTACGACGAAAGACGACATTTCTATAATGATATACCCATCTACATTCGAACATAAGACCGGATTCGACACCATACGCCTGTACGTGAAGGAGAGATGCGTATCGCCACTTGGAATTGAACGTGTCGAACGCATGGCTTTCTCATCTGATCACCATATTGTGGAACAAAGATTGAAAGCCGTGTCCGAAATGATAGCCGTAAAAGCTGCCGACGACGGATTCTCTCTCGAAAACGTGCATGATGTCACACCTCAACTGAAAGCCATACGTGTACCGGGGACATTTATCCCGGCGAATGAACTTTACAGAGTAATGCGGTCTCTTGAGTCTATCGCAAATATCGCAGCTTATTTCAGCACACACCGCGACGACGATGGATCGAGCATCTATCCCGCACTCGACACAATGTCCCGCGGACTTGTGGCATTCCCTGAAATCGTGCGCGGCATAGACCGGATAATCGACCATTTCGGAAATGTCAAGGACACGGCATCACCGGCTCTCTCCGATATACGCCGGCAACTCTCGGCCGTGAGTGGTGCTATTTCATCCACTATGCGACGTGTGATAGCAAAGGCAGTAGGAGAAGGATACCTCGAGGCCGACACCACCCCGTCGATGCGCGATGGACGCCTTGTGATACCCGTACCTCCAATGCACAAGCGCAACGTGCGTGGTATCGTACACGACGAATCCGCTTCAGGTAAAACCATATTCATCGAACCGGCCGAAATCGTGGAGGCCAACAACCGGGTGCGAGAGCTGCAGATGGAGGAGCGACGCGAGATCGTACGCATACTCACATCATTGGCCGACAACATGCGCCCATCGCTACCAGACATGCTCGGCAGCTACGACGTGCTTGGCGATTTCGATTTCGTACACGCCAAAGCTATTTTCGCCATAGATTCAGGCGCAACGCTTCCCACACTGCACGATCATCCTGAAATGGAATGGTATCACGCCTGCCATCCGGTACTAAAACATTCACTCGAAAGCCAGGGCCGGGAGATCGTACCTCTGGACATAACACTTTCACCGGAGAAACGCATACTCGTCATTTCCGGACCTAATGCCGGAGGCAAATCTGTAACTTTGAAGACTGCCGCTGTCGTTCAGTACATGGTTCAGTGCGGACTACTCCCTACTGTATATGAAAATTCACATATAGGCATTTTCGACGACATATTCATAGACATAGGCGACGACCAGTCGATTGAAGACGATCTGAGTACCTACTCATCGCACCTGCGCAATATGAAATACTTCCTTTCGAACGGTGGCGCAGGTACACTCATGTTAATAGATGAATTCGGCTCAGGCACAGAACCGCAAGTGGGAGGAGCGATAGCACAGGCTCTGCTCGAGAAATACAACGACATGGGTATGTGGGGAATCATAACCACCCACTTCCAGAACCTGAAGCACTTCGCCGACGAAACACCCGGACTTGTGAATGGATCCATGCTCTATGACCGCCAGCAGATGCGACCGCTGTTCCGGCTCACGATCGGCCATCCAGGCAGTTCGTTTGCAATAGAGATAGCCCGCAAGACCGGACTTCCGGCCGAAATAATAGACAAAGCCGGAGAAATTGTCGGAAGCGACTACATAAACCTCGACAAATACCTGCTGGACATCGCCCGCGACAAGCGGTATTGGGAAAACAAACGCCTGTCGATCCGGCAAAAAGAAAAAAAAGTAGAGCAGGTGCTTGAGCAATACCAGCACGATGCGGACACTCTCAGGGAAAAACGTAGGGAGATAATCTCAGAAGCACAGAAAGAAGCCCAAAGAATACTCGAAGGCAGTAATGCCGCAATCGAACGTACAATCCACGACATCAAAGCCGCCAACGCCGAACGAGACCGCACGCTTGAAGCCCGCCGGGCGCTTCAGAACCAGAAAAAAGAACTGCTGGCCGAGACATCTGAAGCCGATGCTCACCCGTTGCTGCGCCGAGCCCCCAAGAAGCGCAAGAACAAGACCTCGGGTACTACCGCCAAGAAACCAGAAGTGGTACTGCAACCGGGCGACAATGTGAAACTCGACGGACAAGGAGTGCCGGGCAAGATACTCGAGATATCAGGAAAAAATGCAATTGTGGCATTCGGACAATTGAAGACGACCGTAGCACTGAACAGACTGCACCCCACGATACAGAAGACTCAGTCTGGAGTCACACGCACAACGTCCACAGTAAGCGAAGCTATGGGCGACGACAGCAGGGCCAGACAACTCGCATTCAACCGCGAGATCGACATCAGGGGGATGCGCGTCGACGAAGGCGTCCAGGCTGTGACCTACTTCATCGACGACGCCATCCAGTTCAACGCCGGACGTGTGCGAATACTGCATGGCACAGGCACAGGTGCACTGCGCCAATACATCCGCCAATATCTCGACACTGTGCCAGGAGTTCGAAGCTACCGCGACGAACATGTACAGTTCGGAGGCGCCGGCATCACTGTGGTCGAACTTGAGTAAGCCAACATTTTAAGAGCACGCGCTTTCATACATTGCGGAAAATCGCTAAATTTGCAGTTCTATAATAAACTGATTATCCGCAGTGAGCAATATAAAAAATTTAGCGATCATAGGGGCTACCGGAAGTATCGGTGTCCAGACGCTCGACATCGTGGGTCGTCATCCCGAGATGTACAGAGCAAGCGTGCTCGTGGCCAACAGACGCGTCGACGACCTTTGCGCTTTAGCGCTTCAGCATCGCCCTGATTTAGCCATAATAGCAGATGAGAGCCTCTACGGCGACTTGCGGCAGGCTCTGAACGGGACAGGAATAGAGACAGCAGCCGGTGAGCGCGCCATCTGTGATGCTGTACAGCGGCCCGATGTGGAGATGGTGGTAAACGCTACCGTAGGCTACAGCGGTCTTGCCCCCACCCTTTCGGCCATAGACGCAGGAAAAGAGATTGCCTTGGCAAATAAGGAAACTCTCGTTGTCGCCGGCGAACTTGTCAACAAACGACTCGCGTCATCCCCGTCTGCAGCACTCTACCCGATAGACTCCGAGCATTCTGCCATCTGGCAGTGCCTGCAGGGAGAACGTACAGAAGACGTAAGCAGACTTATAATCACAGCTTCGGGAGGTCCGTTCCGCACCACACCTAAAGAACTTCTGCCCGCGATGACTGCCCGCGAAGCGCTCATGCACCCATGCTGGAATATGGGCGCAAAGATCACGATCGACTCGGCTACCATGCTCAACAAAGCCTTTGAAATCATCGAGGCCCGCTGGCTTTTCGGAATAGGAGCAGAAAGAATCGTACCGGTCGTGCATCCACAGTCCATAGTGCATTCAATGGTTGAGTTCACCGACGGATCCATCAAGGCACAGTTAGGATGCCCCGACATGCGTCTGCCAATATCATACGCTCTCGGTAAGACAGTACGCCTGCCGGGCGCAGAAAGGCAGTTACCGTTCGAGCAAATGGCCACACTGACATTCGAGCAGCCTGACTACGATAAATTCCCCTGCCTGCATCTGGCCTATGAATCACTCGAACGCGGAGGCAACACTGCATGCATAATAAATGCAGCCAACGAAGTGGCCGTGAATGCCTTCCTCCACGGAGACACCAGATTCACCGACATATACGAACTCATCGCCGACGCATTAGCCAACATGCCTTACATATCCAATCCGGGGTATTCTGACTATGTGGCAACAGATGCCGAGACTCGCCGACATACTGGCGAAGCCGTGCATAAACTAAAAAATATCACTACTGTAAACTTATAGATTTAAATTGGAAGCATTTATTATCAAGGCACTGCAACTCGTGCTTGCGCTGACGTTGCTTGTTGTGATTCACGAATTCGGGCACTACATATTCGCCCGCATGTTCGGCATCAGGGTTGAAAAATTCTACATGTTCTTCAACCCCTGGTTCTCGATACTTAAATATAATCCGGCTACAGGACGCCTCGAGATAGGCACATGGAGCACAAAAGACAAAACCGACAAAGAGAAGGAAGTGGAGCATTCATTGCTCAGCATCCGCGTCGGACGCGACCGCGAGGCATCAGGCGGCAAGATCGTAGCCTGGCGCAAGACCATCTACGGTATAGGATGGCTTCCACTCGGCGGCTATGTCAAGATAGCCGGCATGATAGACGAATCGATGGACAAGGAACAGATGGCAGCAGAGCCTAAACCTTGGGAATTCCGGACCAAACCTGCATGGCAACGTCTGCTGGTGATGCTTGCCGGTGTCATCTTCAACTTCGTGCTTGCCATAGTCATATATGCTGGCATAGCTTTCTACTGGGGTGAAAAGGTAGTTCCCCTGCAGGAAGCTACAGAAGGCATGAATTACTCGCAACCTCTACAGGACGTCGGTCTGCGAAATGGCGACATACTGCTGTCGCTCAACGGAGAAGAAATCGACGTCGCCAAAGGCAGCGTCGAATGGGATCTCGTACAAGATGGAGCCACCATCGAGGTACTGAGGGATCATACCGACCGTCTGAGTTTCACTCTGCCCGACGGCACTACTTCCAAAATCATCAAAGACAACACATTGCCGGTGGAGTATAGATTCCCCGTGCTGGTGAGCGACGTTGTGGCAGAGCCTGCCAAGTCCGCCGGACTGATGGTGGGCGACCGTATCGTAAAGATAGGAACTGACACCACACCGGCCTTTACAGAAATGGCAACCGCGCTTGAAAAATACGCAGGAAAGCCTACCACGATAACCGTAATGCGAGCCGACTCTCTAGTAGCCCTGAAAGCCACTCCAACCGCAGCCGGCAAACTCGGATTCCTATATCGCCACCCGGCCGACATATATCCAACAGTAATAAAGGAATACGGACTGTTCGCATCAGTTCCGCGCGGAGTCGAACTCGGAGTCAACCAGCTCGGTATGTATGTAAGTTCGCTGAAACACGTGTTCACAAAAAGCGGTGCAGAGCAGGTTGGCGGTTTCGGAGCTATAGGCAACATGTTCCCCGACAAATGGAACTGGCTGTCGTTCTGGAACATCACAGCATTCCTGTCGGTGATTCTGGCATTCATGAATGTACTGCCGATCCCGGCGCTCGACGGCGGACACGTGCTGTTCACACTCTATGAGATCGTGACACGCCGCAAACCTTCCGACAAATTTCTTGAATATGCGCAGATGGCAGGTATGGCATTTCTGCTGCTGCTGCTGGTCTACGCCAACGGCAATGACCTTTACAGATGGATATTTAAATAAACTGCTATGTATCCCCAGATCAGACTACGACGCGGAAAAGAGGAATCACTGCTCCGCTTTCATCCCTGGGTATTCTCAGGGGCAATAGATCACCTGCCAGACAATATCGAGGAAGGCAGCAAAGTGACAGTGACCGACTTCAAAGGCAACCTCATAGGCACAGGACACTATCAGATCGGAAGTATCACAGTGCGCATGCTTGACTTCGCAGATACGGTGATCGACAAAGAATTCTATATGTCGAGACTGCGCGAGGCAATGACCATGAGACGTGCACTCGGAATCATCCGGCCGGACAACAACACCTACCGGCTCGTGCATGGCGAAGGCGACTTCCTGCCCGGACTTGTGGTCGACGTATATGGCAATACGGCTGTGTTGCAGGCACATTCGCCGGGAATGCATTTCGACCGCGACATTATTGCACAATGTCTCGTAGAGCTTGACGGCGCCGGCATATCGAGCGTATACTACAAATCAGAGACCACTCTGCCATACAAAGCGCATCTCGATCCGCAGAACGACTATATAATAGGCTCTTACAACGGCGACACTGCAATAGAAAACGGGCTTACATTCCGGATCGACTGGCTCAAAGGACAAAAAACCGGTTTTTTTGTTGACCAACGCGACAACCGCAGCCTGCTCGAGCACTACGCTCACGGCCGCCGTCTGCTCAACATGTTCTGCTATACGGGCGGATTCTCTGTCTATGCAATGCGCGGACAGGCAACACTTGTCCATTCTGTAGATTCATCGGCCAAGGCTGTAGCGCTGACCGAAGCCAATGTAGCCCTGAACTTTCCAGACGACAACCGGCACAAGGCATTCGCCGAAGACGCATTCAAGTATCTCGACGACATGGGTGAGAATCAGTACGATCTGATAATACTCGACCCGCCGGCATTCGCCAAACATCGTTCGGCGCTTCGCAACGCGCTGCGTGGTTATCAGAGGATCAATGCCCGCGCTTTCGAAAAGATAAGCCACGGAGGCATTGTCTTCACTTTCTCCTGCTCGCAGGCTGTGAGCAAGGAACAATTCAGGCTCGCTGTATTCTCGGCTGCTGCCCAGGCTCGCCGCCGTGTGCGCATCCTGCATCAGCTCACCCAACCGGCCGATCATCCTATAAACATATATCACCCCGAAGGCGAATACCTGAAAGGTCTGATATTATATGTCGAATAATCAACCTTGAAAACCAACAATATGAACATCACGACCAAAGCATTATGCGCTACCGCGCTTACTATTGCATCGGCATGCTCATCGACCACCAAGCAGGCCGACAGCACCGCAGATTTCGACTATACGGTAGACCGCTTCGCAGACATAGAGGTCCTGCGCTACAAAGTTCCTGATTTTGAACAACTGACTCTACAGCAGAAAAAACTCGTCTACTACCTGACGGAAGCAGCCTTATGGGGTCGCGACATCCTTTGGGATCAGAACGGAAAATATAATCTGCCGGTACGCAGACTCATAGAGGCCGTCTACACATCCTACGATGGAGATAAGGACAGCTCGGATTACAAGGCCCTGACCAACTATCTGAAACAAATATGGTTCGGCAACGGAATCCATCACCATTACTCAATGGACAAGTTCAAGCCCGAGTTCTCGCGCGAATTCCTGCTCGCAGAGATTGAGAAACTCCCTGCCGACAAGCGTCCGGCCGATACAGATATGCTGATGGAGGTAATATTCAATCCTGAGGTAATGCCCAAGCGTGTCAATCAGGCAGACAACCAAGACCTTATTGTCACATCAGCCAACAACCTTTACGAAGGTGTCACACAGGCGGAAGTGGAGGCTTTCTACAACGCGCTCAAGGACACAACGGATCTCACTCCTATTTCCTACGGACTCAACCGTCGTGTAGTGAAAAAAGACGGAAAAGTACAGGAAGAAATATATCGCATCGGTGGTGTATACTCCCCGGCAATAGAAAAAATTGTCGAGAATCTCACAAAGGCAGCCGAATATGCCGAGAGTCCGGAACAGAAAGCTGTGATTGACCGGCTCATTGACTTCTACACCACAGGCGATCTGAAGACATTCGACGAATATTCCATACTTTGGGCTGAAGACACTGCTTCGCAGGTAGACTTCATCAACGGATTCATAGAGAGCTACGGAGATCCCTTGGGCATGACCGGATCATGGGAATCCATAGTGAACTTCAAGAATGTCCCGGCAAGTCACCGCACCGAAGTTATCAGCAGCAATGCACAATGGTTTGAGGATCATTCTCCTGTAAATCCTGCTTTCCGCAAGGAAAAGGTGAAAGGCGTATCAGCAAAAGTCATCACCGCCGCTATTCTTGCAGGAGACTCATATCCCGCGACTCCCATAGGAATCAACCTGCCCAACGCCAACTGGATTCGTGCCGCACACGGTTCTAAGTCGGTAACACTCGAGAATATAACCGAAGCTTACGATCAGGCATCGCACGGCAACGGATTCAACGAAGAATTCGTGATCGACGAACCTACGCGCGAACTCATGGACAAATATCTGTTCATAACCGACAACCTCCATACAGACCTGCACGAATGCCTCGGACACGGATCTGGCAAGATACTTCCCGGAGTAGACCCGGACGCGCTCAAGGAGCATGGATCTACACTTGAGGAGACACGTGCCGACCTGTTCGCTCTCTACTACCTTGCAGATCCCAAACTGCTCGAACTCGGTTTGCTCGACAATCCTGATGCCTACAAGGCCGAATACTACAAATACATACTCAACGGCCTTATGACTCAACTTATGCGAATCGAGCCCGGCAAAGACATAGAGGAAGCCCATATGCGCAACAGGCAGTTGATCGCCGCGTGGGCATTCGAGCACGGAGCAAAAGATAAGGTGATCGAACTCGTAGACATTGATGGCAAGACATTCGTGCGCATCAACGATTACAAGGCACTGCGCAATCTGTTCGGCGAACTACTTGCCGAGATCCAGCGCATAAAGAGCGAGGGCGACTACGCTGCCGGACGCGCACTGGTTGAGAAGTATGCCGTCAAAGTGGATCAGAAACTCCACAAGGAAGTACTCGACAGATATGCACACCTCGATATAGCTCCTTACAAGGGTTTTGTTAATCCTGTATATACTCCGGTAATGAAAGACGGAGAGATCGTGGACATAACCGTAAGCTACACCGAGAGCTATCCTGAGCAGATGCTTCGCTACTCAAACAACTACTCAGCCCTGAAATGATTCCTGAATATTTCAAGACCCGCCGGACGGTGAGGAGCTACGACAGAAACCGCAGCATTCCCGACAGCATGCTCAACGAAATGCTTGAGGCGGCTTTCCGCGCTCCCACCACCGGCAATATGCAGCTATACAGCGTCGTTGTGACCCGCTCGGAGCAAGGGAAAAAAGCCCTTGCTCCCGCGCACTTCGGACAGCCTCAGGTCGAGAACTGCGATGTAGTTCTAACTTTCTGCGCCGACTTCAACCGCTTCGAGAAGTGGTGCAAAGTCAGCGACGCCAAACCCGGCTACCGCAATTTCCAGTCATTCATGACAGCAGTGCTCGACACTGCCATTGTGGCACAGCAATTCTGTGCCATAGCAGAAAGCTCCGGCCTGGGATGCTGCTACCTCGGCACAACCACATACAATGCCCCGGAGATAGCACAGACCCTCATGCTGCCCGACAGGGTTGTGCCTGTCACGACTCTTACGGTAGGGTATCCCGCCGTAGACAACCAACAGGCTGACCGGCTTCCTGCCGACGCTATGATCCATCGCGGACACTACCGAGACTATTCGGATGAGGTGATCCGCAGCTTCTATGCAGAGAAGGAAGCCCGTCAGGATTCGGCCAGGTTTATAGCGGAAAACGGGAAAAAGACACTTGCACAGGTATTTACCGACGTAAGGTATCCCGAGTCAAACAACGAGCATTTCTCCAAAGTATATCTCGATTTCATCAAGAAACAAGGATACTGAAAACTTAGCTGACAATACGACACAAGAACGCCCCGCGAGGATCAATTCCTCCGCGGGGCGTTCTTGTAAGCTATAGTTATATGATTAAAGCACGTCTTCAACGAGTTTGAAGAACTTATCCTGCGGAAGCAGTTCATCTGTTCCTACAAAATTCTGTGTATTCTTGCCGGGAGCAAGAATCACAACATGAGGAATACCGGTAACACCAAAAGCCTGCGCTGTGTTAGGATTGTTGTCCACGTCAACAGATACGAACTCAACCTGGCCGGCAAACTTCTCGGCAGCCGCATCGAATGCCGGCTTGAACTGCTGGCAAGGACCGCACCAAGTAGCATTGAAATCTATGACAATTGGATGATTTGTCTTGATATCGGGGCGCAGTGCGTCGTCGTTATCAAGCTCCACTACTCCGATAGCCACTGTATTGGGATCGAAAGCGGCAGGATCATTCTCTGAAACCGTTGTTACTTCTGCTTCGCCAGCTTTTTCGGCATCAGTCGTGCCTGCGCTTTTAGAACCGCACGCGGTGAAACCGGCGGCAAGCGCAACCAGCAGAAGGGTATTGAAAATTCTTTTCATAATAATTATTGTTTATAGTATTCGAAGCGAAAAAATTATAACCCCGCGGCAATGCGGAATGTTCAATACTTCCAGCAAAAGCCGAGGGGTCTATAATGTATACTAAAGCGTCTTATCAGAGTGCGCCGGCCAAAGCTGCATTAGTCTTGTGTACAGCTTCTGCGCTCTTGCGGAAGAGTTCCTTCTCGGCTTCGTTGAGGTCGAATTCAACGATCTTCTCGATACCGTTGCGGCCGAGGATACAGGGAACGCCAATGCAGAGATCGGATTCGCCATATTCACCTTCAAGGAGAGCCGAGCAGGAGATCATGCGATTCTCGTTGTGGAGAACGGCCTCAGCAACCTGAGCTGCGGCAGCACCGGGTGCATACCATGCAGAAGTTCCGAGCAGCTTGGTGAGGGTAGCACCACCTACCATAGTGTCAGCAGCAACTTTCTCGAGCTGGTCTGCAGGCAGGAGTGTAGATGCAGGAATTCCGCGATATGCAGCGTAGCGTGTCAGAGGAATCATGGTGGTGTCGCCGTGTCCGCCGATAACGATACCTTCGATCTCATTGGGGTTTGCACCCAGAGCGAGACTGAGGAAATATTTGAAACGTGCGCTGTCGAGTGCACCACCCATACCGATGATACGGTTCTTGGGCAGACCGCTTGTCTTGTGGATCAGGTAAGTCATGGTATCCATCGGGTTCGACACGCAGATGATGACAGCGTTAGGAGAATACTTCAGTACGTTGTCTGTAACAGACTTTACAATGCCTGCGTTTACACCGATGAGTTCCTCACGGGTCATGCCGGGCTTGCGGGGGATACCGGATGTGATGACTACAACGTCAGAATCAGCAGTCTTTGCATAATCATTGGTCACACCGGTGAGAGTGGTGTTGAGACCGAGGATGTTTGCTGTCTGCATGATGTCCATAGCTTTGCCTTCAGACACGCCTTCCTTGATGTCGAGAAGAACTACTTCGTCTGCAACCTGCTTGGTTACAAGAACATTAGCACATGTAGCGCCTACATTTCCGGCGCCTACTACTGTTACCTTTGACATAGTGTGTATTTTAATTTAGGGTTAGAGTTTTAGATATGCTGTGTTAAAAGATAGTTTTAACAATGCAAATATAGCATTAAAATTTCAGTCGGTCAACAAAGCCTGCGTAATTATTTCAGTCAAAAGCGCCTCCTATCGACGAATCTACCACTTCTTCTTCCGGTTCTTCGAAAAAGTCTCCTGCACACAGGTCCATCGACGGGAAACTGAATCTCGCACTCTCGCTGTATCCGAGGTTGGCATCGTCGTATACTTTCCTGATATACCGGCCATAGATCGGGAGAGCCATCGATGCACCCTGTCCGTTGGCCATTGAATTGAAGTGGATATAACGTTCGTCGCCACCAACCCATGTTCCGGATACGAGATCAGGGGTGAAAGCCATGAACCAGCCATCGGCATTGAAGTTGGTTGTTCCGGTCTTTCCTCCGGTCTGCGCAGTCACGTTGTAGGGAGCGCGGCGTATGCGATTACCAGTACCGGAGTCTACCACATTCAGCAACATCGACAGCATACGGTAGTAGGCGGTCTCTCCTATCACGTCGGAGTGCCTCGGCGAGAATGTCGCTACTACATTTCCGTTGTTGTCTACAATAGAGGTCACATACAGCGGATCTACGCGGAGGCCCTTGTTGGCAAATGCAGTGTATGCGCCAACCATTTCCTTGACAGATACATCACCCGATCCAAGACATAGCGATTTCACCTCGGGTAGCTTATTGGTGATACCGAAAGTATGCATCATGCGTGGCAACGACTTCTCAGCCTGCAGGCGATCCATTATACGCGCGGAGATCCAGTTGTTTGAATTGGTGAGTGCCCAACGCAGATCCACCATCTCGCCAATGCGTGCTGTGCCTGCATTTCGCGGCATCCACAGACGTCCGCTCTCGTCGTAAAGCATCGGTTGCTCGTTGAGCATCCGGGTACATGGTGTCATGCCCTCCTCCATAGCTATTGTGTATAGGAACGGTTTTACGGTAGAGCCGATCTGACGACGTCCGGTCGACACCATGTCATACTGGAAGAAATGGAAATCCGGACCTCCGACATAAGCCTTGACATATCCGTTGCGCGGATCCATGCTCATGAATCCGGTGCGCAGGAAGTGTTTATGGTAGAATATCGAATCGCGGGGAGTCATTACCGTATCCACCGGTCCGTCGTAGCTGAACACTGTCATAGGCACAGGTGTGTTGAACTGGCGCTCGATCTCCTCTTTGGACAAGCCGGCAATCTTAGCCACACGCATGCGTTCGCTTTGGTTGATGGCGTTCTCCATGAGTCTTTTCCTCGCCGCCGGACTGAGTTCTGACGTATTCGATGTATATGGTGCATCGACAGCGCCCTTTTTCTCCTTAAAGAAACGCGCCTGCAGATCCCTCATATGTTCGTTCACCGCTTCTTCGGCATATTGCTGCATGCGCGAATCTATGGTTGTGTATATCTTTAGACCGTCTGCATACAGATTATATTTTGTGCCATCGGGCTTGGGATTTTTCTCGATCCATCCGAACAGCGGATTCTCGACCCAGGCTATTGAATCGTCGATAAACGCCTGCTGATTCCACGAGGGATATGACGAACGCACCGGCTTCTTGGCCGAGAGAATGCGGCGCAGTTCTTCCCTGAAATACGGTGCTATGCCGTCCTTATGATCGACACGGTGGAAATTAAGCCCGAGCGGCAATGCACACAGCGAATCGAACTGGCTGTCGTTGATCATATCTGCCTTCAGCATCTGCTCGAATACCACATTCCTGCGTGTAATCGCACGTTCAGGATGCCTTACCGGATTGAACAGCGAAGGATTCTTGACCATACCGACAAGCATAGCAGCTTCGTGCAGATCCAGATCGCGGGCGTCCTTGCGGAAATAAACATCGGCCGCGGTCTTGATTCCGACTGCATTATACAGGAAATCAAACTGGTTGAGATACATCTTGATTATCTCCTCCTTCGAATAAAACCTCTCGAGCTTTATGGCTATCATCCACTCTATAGGCTTCTGGAGTGCCCTTTGGAATATATTCTCGCTTGTGGGGGAGTATAGCTGTTTTGCCAACTGCTGGGTGATTGTGGAGCCTCCACCTGCACTGCGCTGCCCCATCAGGCCGGTCTTGACCACCGCACGCATCACTGCTCTCAGGTCTATGCCTGAATGGTCTTCAAAACGCGCATCTTCCGTGGCGATAAGGGCATCGACTACATTCTGCGAAATCTCGTCGAAATCGGCATAAACGCGGTTTCCGGAACGGTTGTAATAACGCCCCATCTCCTGACCATCGGCGGAGTATATGACCGTAGCAAAGCGGTCGTTAGGATTTTTCAATTCCTCGACAGGAGGCATATAACCAATGACTCCATTATAAGCCATCACGAAAAAGACAATAATAACTGCAACCAGAATGGCAAAGCAAATCCACATGCGCTTGATCCATTTTAGATTGCGTGCGCGACGCGACTCATCATCTTGTTTCTTTCCTGAGAAAATGCCGAATTTCACTATTGATATATTTTTATTCCAATGATACTGATTCAATGAAGTGTGATGTGCTGTCAGATACGAACCGAAAACTGTGCGCACTCCTTGGCTTCACACAGCAAAATTACAGCATTTACACCTAACCGACAACACATACCCTTATAATAAATCACAAAAAAGCGGCGCTGCACATGCAACGCCGCTTCAATAAAGGTCATTACGGCCTCCGATATCTTTTGTGCGGATCTACAGTCAGGAGTTTTTGGGCTTCCATAACAGCGATGCTATCCATAGTATCAGCACCGCGCCTATAACTGAAGTGATCAGATTTCCTATGATGCTGGTTGTCCCCAAGCCGAACAAGGAGAACACCCAACCGCCAAACACTCCTCCGCAAATACCGAGAATAAGATTGAGGACAAGCCCGTAGCCTCCTCCACGCATGATCTTACCTGCGAGATAGCCGGCAAGGATGCCAATAAGTATGTACCAAATAAAAGCCATAATTTTTATATTTTTACCATATAACAACGGTTATCCACAAATGGTTTCAGCGAGAATTGAAAAATTCAGCATTGATTCCAATAAATCCGATAAAAATATTATCGTATTTAAGCTGTCTGTTAACCGGAAAAATTGTAATTTTGTTAGCTGAATATCACACCAATCAACGGCTATGAGCGACACAAACAGCAAATCACTGCCACAAGGCTATATTATAGAATCCCCGACCAAGCGTTACCGTATCATCAGTACAATCGGTAGCGGTGGCTTCGGCATCACATACAAGGCCTCAGTTGTCGATGAATCAGGACGCGATATCAGTGGCCAGCAGTTCTTTGCCATAAAAGAACTTTTTATCGCCGAATATACCGACCGCAATCCGGACAATACCGTGTCTTTCTCAACAAAGGCACAGAAAACTGTTGTCAATGCCGAGAATGATTTTATCCGCGAGGCAACGATGCTCAACCGTCTTGGCACACATCATCCGAATATCGTTTTTATCCACGAAGTGTTCAAAGCCAACAACACGTCCTATTATGCTATGGACTTCCTTGAAGGCGAGACTCTTCAGGATTATATAAAACGCTGCGGACCTCAACCTATCAAATGGGCAGTGAAGCTGATAGCCCCGTTGTTCGATGCTTTGGCCTGCATGCACGCCAACCGCATGACTCACCTCGACATCAAGCCGGCCAATATAATAATGGTCGAACGTGATGGCAAGAATCAGCCTGTGCTCATTGACTTCGGTCTATCCAAGCACTATGATGAGCAAGGCAACTCGACTTCATTTGTCCACAATATAGCATGCTCGAAAGGTTATGCCCCTCTCGAACAGTATGCAGGCATGCAGACATTCACCCCCCAGGCCGACGTATATGCCCTGACGGCCACTCTTTACTTCTGCCTTACCGGCGCAGCCCCTGAGATAGCATCTGAAATATCACCCAAAATGATAGGTCAGGCGTTGCCGGCCCAACTGCCTGAGGCCGCAAGAAGTGCCATACTTAGAGGCATGATGAAGAACAAGGATCACCGCACTCCTTCAATCGAGGCTCTGCGCACCGACCTGCAGAAGTATATGCCGGCTGGCTCGCAGGCTCGCAAGCCTATTGTTCTCGATCAGAACGCGTCGGAATGTAAGCCTGTTGAATCATTGGATGAGACTCCGGACAAAGCAAACGGGCCAAAACAAGCACCACGCCCACAACCCAAACCAAGAAAAAAAAGCAAGATAGCGGCAGTAATAGGCTCTATTGCCGCTCTATTGGTAATAGGAGGCATTTTGGCTGTTTTTCTTTCAGGATCCGGAGCACATACCCGTAAGATCAGCGCAGCTATAGAGCAAGACGACGAAGAAGTGCTCGCACAATACGCCGCAATGGATTCCACAAGGGCAATAATGGCTCTCGCCAAACTACAACTCAAAAACGGTGAATTTCTCGAATCGGCAAGACTGATACAACACCTCGACAATCTCGGATACACAACTCCGAAACTTGAGGCAATACGCAAGCAGGTACGCAACCGGGCATATGAGAACTATAATGAGTACATGAGTTCCAACATACCCTCGCCTACAACCGACGCCACAGAGCCGACTGTAGAATTCGCCATGAACCTCCGTGCCGAGGCAGACTCCACCCGCTTATTGATAGGCGAAACGCCTGACAGCGAGGATCAGACACTGAAACGCCACTCCGAACGGATCTATAACCGCTACATGACTCAGGCCTACAACATGAACTATGGCTCACCCGAACAGATAAAGGCATACAAAAAAGCGCTTGTCTACCGTGACAATGAAAAAGTCCGCGAGTTCATCAAACAATGGGAATAGTGCCGGACTGCCGTGTATGATGCATTTATTATAGGGCAATCATTAGGCACATACTGGTAAAAACACTAAATTTGCAGTAGATAAACCAACAAACATACCACATAATGAAAAAAATAGCACTTTTCCTGATGGCCACAGCCTCGGCCCTTCCGGGATTCGCCGCACCGGCCGACGCAGATTCGACAAAGCAGGCTGAAGAAAAATTTGTATTCACGGACATAAAGGTACTGCCTAAGACCACATCTGTCAAAGACCAGAACAAGAGCGGAACTTGCTGGTGTTTTTCTTCCACCAGCTTTTTTGAAGACGAGATCCTGCGCAAAGGCGGAGACTCGCTCGACCTGAGCGAAATGTTCACCGTACGCCAGTGCTATCTCGACAAGGCCGAACGTTTCGTGCGCCTATATGGCCAGACAAATTTCGCGGCAGGTGGATCCGGAGCAGATGTCCCCTACGTATGGCAGCGCTACGGCGTAGTACCCCAGGAAGTATACAGTGGTCTGAACTATGGCGAAGACAATCATGTGCATGGCGAGCTCGATGCCGCACTCAGCGCATACCTGAAAGCTATAGTACGCAAGCCAAACCGTCGCCTCAGCACATCGTGGCGTCAGGGAGTGGAGGCTATTCTTGATGCCTACCTCGGCCCGGTTCCCGAGACTTTCACCTATAAAGGTAAAACGTACACACCTAAATCGTTTGCAGAGAGCCTGCCTATAGACATAGACGACTACGTAGCCGTAACCTCATTCACACACCATCCATTCTACAAGACATTCGCTCTTGAGGTTCCAGACAACTGGTTGTGGGAGCAATACTACAATGTTCCTCTCGAAGAAATGAAGGAAATTGTGGACAATGCAGTCGAGAACGGATATCCCGTGGCATGGGCAGCAGACGTCAGCGAACCGGGATTCCACTGGACAGACGGCTTTGCCAATATGCCTAAGACCAAAGACACCTCCGACATGAACGACACTGAACTCAGCCGATGGGTAAAACTCAGCGACGCGGAGAAAGCCAACGACGCATACAAAGCCAAAGGTCCGGTTGAGGAAATAACCGTAACTCAGGAGATGCGTCAGGAAATGTTCGACAGGCAGGAGACTACCGACGATCACGGCATGGAAATAGTAGGTGTGGCCACTGACCAGAACGGCAACAGATTCTATAAAGTGAAGAACTCATGGGACACAAATCAGGTCTACGATGGCTACTTCTATGTATCTGAGCCTTATTTCCTGGCAAAGACAATGGACATATACGTGAATAAGAAAGCAATCCCCTCGAAGATCGCAAAGAAAATGGGACTGAAATAAGAATTCACCAAAGCCAAGATAACCAAATGAGACGATTTATATATTCAATCCTGACGCTGGCTACAATAATCATAGCCACTGCATGTTCCGGCAACGGATCAAAGAAACTCGACATGGCTGTAGAGAAGATGAACAGCATCTGCCCTGTGGAAGTGCCTATGGTCGGAACTGTAAACGCTTTTGTCGTTGACGACAACAACATTGTCATAGTATGCGATGTCACCAATGAGAATATAACGTACGACGACATAAAGGCAAATGAAGACTCCGTGCGCGAACAGGTGAAACCTGCTGTGATCAACATGACACACGGCAAACTGTTCGATGTCCTGCGCGAAGCCAATGCCGGAATTGTATACCGCTATCAATGGCCGGATGGAAAGAAAGTAGACATAGGTTACACCTATGCCGAACTGGAAGAAATGTCTAAATAGACCAGCCGCTTGATCGGCAACGCAAAAAATCCGGGCCTTAAAAGTTGATGATTGACTTCTAAGGTCCGGAATTTTTGTACTTATACGGTCTTTACCAGGAGATACAGACACCGACGTTTCGCATCGCTGCCGGTATCGGCGGTGTCAGCTTCCTCAGCTCTATCCTGCCTCCGGATATAAGAGGGAAAGCACGGAGCAACGACGCCTGTATGCGTCCCACCACATGCTCCAGAAGATCAGACGGACGTGCCATCTCATCTTTCACGATGCGGACTATCTCGGCGTAGTTCAGCGTATCATCAACCGAATCCGAGTCAAAGGCAGGCTCAAATGGATAAACCACCACTACATCCACCTCGAACTCATTACCGACTGCACGCTCCTGTGGCATGACGCCATGAAAAGCATGCACTACAAGACCTTCGACCTTTATCTCGCAACGCATGATCAGTGGCGGCGTCTGCCTTGACGAGTCTTATTCTTTTTTTTCTTCTGAGTACGCGACAATGCTTCAGCTACGGTTATAGCCTCACCCATATCGTCCTCCTTTTTGCGAGGACGCCCGGAGTCATCGAGCAACGCGAAATCAAGCATACGTCGGTTTACGTCGGCACGCGCCACCTGAACCTTAACAATATCGCCAAGTCTGTAACGATTGTTGTGACGCCGTCCTACCAGACAATAGTTCCGCTCATCGAAGTCATAGTAATCGTCGGCAAGATCGCGCATTGGCACAAGTCCTTCGCAATGGTTGTCGTCAAGTTCCACATACAATCCCCACTCAGTGACTCCGGAAATGACACCCGAGAAAGTCTCACCGAGCCTGTCGGCCATATATTCCACCTGCTTGAACTTAATTGAAGAACGCTCGGCCTGAGCGGCCAACTGCTCCATCTCCGACGAATGCTTGCACTCGTCCTCAAGCCTGTCGCGCCCTACACTTCGGCCTCCATTAAGGTATTTCTCAAGAAGTCTGTGCACCATCATGTCGGGATAGCGGCGTATCGGAGATGTAAAGTGAGTGTAATAATCGAATGCCAGACCATAATGCCCGATATTATTCACAGAATATGCCGCTTTAGCCATTGACCGTATGGCCAATGTGCTCAGAAGATTTTCCTCCGGAGTGCCCTTGACCTGCATTATCATCTTATTGATAGAGCGGTTTACCTCTCTCGCACTACCGGTGGTTTTGATACGATAGCCGAAATTACGGGCCAAAGCCGCCAGATTGCCAAGTTTTGTCGCATCCGGCATATCATGAATACGGTATACGAATGCTTTTGCTTTCTTTCCTTTTGCCGGCTTTCCAATAGCAGAGGCTACAGTGCGGTTGGCAAGGAGCATGAATTCCTCGATCAGTTTGTTGGCGTCTTTGGAGACTTTCACAAATACACCAACCGGGTGTCCGGTTTCGTCAATGTCGAAACGCACCTCCTCACGGTCGAATTCCACTGCGCCCTCGTCAAAACGATTCTTGCGCAGGATCTTGGCAAACCTGTCGAGAGTAAGAATCTCCTCAGACAACTCACCTTCACCTTTTTCAATAATCTCCTGCGCCTCCTCGTAAGTGAACCTCCTCACCGAGCGTGTCACCGTACGGCAGATGCGGTAATCAAGCACTCTCGCTTCATCATCCATCTCGAATATGCATGAGAATGTGAGTTTGTCTTCATCGGGACGCAACGAACATATGCCGTTGCTCAGGTGTTCGGGCAACATCGGCACCACACGGTCCACAAGATAGACACTTGTGGCACGCGCCTCAGCCTCGCGCTCGATGCTTGTGTTAGGACGTACATAATGCGTCACGTCGGCTATATGCACACCTACCTCATAGTGCCCGTTGGGCAAACGCCGGAACGACAGCGCATCGTCGAAGTCCTTGGCATCGCGCGGGTCGATGGTGAACGTAGTCACACCACGCATGTCCACTCGCTTGGCCACCTCCTCGTCGGTAATTCCGGAGTCGATCTTCGCAGCCGCTTTCTCTACAGACTCGGGATATTTATAGGGTAGATTATATTCGGCAAGTATGGCATGTATCTCAGCGGTGTTATCTCCGGCCTTACCGAGAATGTCGATTACCTCACCCTTAGGATTCTTGGCATCCGCATCCCACGATGTGATCTTTACCACAGCTTTATCGCCGGTCTTACCACCTTTGAGCTTGGCTCTCGGAATGAATATATCATTGGCCAGATATTTTGAATCAGTGGTAAGATAGCCGAAATGCTTGTCGACGTCAAGCGTGCCGATGAAAGTCTGATCTTTTTTCTCTATTATTTCAATTACCTCTGCTTCGGGTTCTGCGCCCTTACGGCGGGCAGCGATATTAACCCTCACACGATCGCCATTGAGAGCATGCATGGAGTTTCTCTCCGCTACCATTATCTCCTCCCCATCAGCATCGGTTGTCACTGAATTCTTGCCATTCGATCGTCTGGAGAAGACACCGGTGGTGACAGACGATCTCTCAGGAGTCTTATATTTTCCGGGAGAAGTCTCGATAAGGCCACCATCGAACGCGAGTTCTGCCAGATAAAGGGCTACCTGGCGCTGCGATGCCGCATCTTCCACACCAATGGCGTGCGATACCTGCCGGTAGTTGAATGTATTGCTTTTCTGCATCGACACAAATGTATCGACAGCCGCGCGCAGTTCATTGCTGCGGAGCTTTGCAGTCTGTGTTCTTGATTTCTTAGTCATAAATAGTTGATTTTTCAGATTATGCATGTTGATTTACATGCCTGATCCCCATATATAAAAAACAACGGCCACACTCCGAAAGTTTTACCCCGGACGCGGCGCGTTGTAAAAATTTATATCAGGCAATACCTCTTATGGTTACGCGTCTATATTGGCGTAGTGGGCATTGTCTTCGATGAACTCGCGTCGCGGTCCGACGTCTTCACCCATAAGCATCGAGAATATACGGTCGGCCTCTGCCGCATCCGATATGTGGACTTGCTTCAGCATACGGTGTTCAGGCGACATGGTTGTAAAACGCAACTCCTCGGCACTCATCTCACCAAGACCTTTGAATCGCTGAACCTTTACGCGATCGCCATGCTCGGCAATATAGCGCTGAAGCTGATTATCGGTCCAGCAATATTCCTCTTTCTTACCTATAGTCACTTTGTAAAGCGGCGGTGTGGCCAGATATAGATAGCCATTCTCGATGATCGGACGCATGCGACGGAAGAAGAATGTCATAAGCAACGTGGCGATATGCGCTCCGTCGACATCGGCATCGGTCATTATTATTATCTTGTGGTATGCAAGCTTGGCAAGATTTACTTCTTTCGAATCCTCCTCTGTACCGACAGTGACACGCATGGCCCTGAAAAGATTCAGGATTTCCTCGCTTTCAAACACCTTATGATCAATCGCTTTCTCTACATTAAGGATCTTACCGCGCAGAGGAAGTATGGCCTGGAACTGTCGGTCGCGTCCCTGCTTGGCGCTTCCTCCTGCCGAGTCACCCTCGACTATGAACAGTTCGCAATCCTCTGCCGTACGGCTCGAGCAATCGGCTAGTTTACCGGGCAGACCTCCACCGCTCAGAGGAGACTTGCGCTGAATCTTGACACGCGCATTGTAGGCCGCATGCCTTGCCTGTGCAGCAAGAACAACTTTATCCACAATCACGCGGGCCTGCTTGGGATGCTCCTCAAGATAGGTGCGCAGAGCGTCAGATACGGCAGTCTGCACTGCTCCGATCACTTCATTATTGCCGAGTTTCGTTTTTGTCTGACCTTCGAACTGAGGTTCCATCACCTTCACAGAAATAACAGCCGTAAGACCTTCGCGGAAGTCATCGCTATTTATTTCCACCTTTGCTTTCTCGAGCAACTTATTGTCCTCAGCGTATTTTTTCAAAGTGGACGTGAGACCGCGACGGAAACCTGTAAGGTGTGTACCACCCTCAATCGTGTTGATATTGTTTACGAATGAATATACATTCTCGTTGTATGTGCTGTTGTATGTCAGAGCCACTTCCACGGGGATACCTCCTCGCTCGGTATTCAGATGTATCACATCATTGATCAGCGGCTCTTTGGATGCATCTATATAGCGGACAAACTCATTGAGACCTTCCGCGCTATAGAAAGTCTCGCTCTTGGGATTGCCCTCATCGTCCAGCACACGCATATCGGTCAGCGTAAGTGTGATACCTGCATTCAGGAACGCAAGGTCGCGCAGACGGTTGGCAAGAGTCTGATAATCGTAGGTAGTGACAGTGAATATCGAATCGTCGGGCTTAAAGGTTATGCTTGTGCCAGTACGGTCGCTTGAACCTATTATAGTAAGTTCTGTGGTTGGCTTACCGCAGCAGTATTCCTGCATATAGGCATTGCCGTCGCGGTGAACCTCCGCACGCAGATAAGTGGAAAGTGCATTCACGCAGGATACACCCACGCCGTGCAGACCACCGGAGACCTTATACGATCCTTTATCGAATTTTCCGCCGGCATGCAGAACGGTAAGTACGACTTCCAACGCGCTTTTATGCTCTTTCTCATGCATGTCTACCGGGATTCCTCGACCGTCGTCTACAACGGTTATCGAGTTATCTTCATTAATAGTGACATCAATGGTCGTGGCATAGCCGGCCAAAGCCTCGTCTATAGAGTTGTCCACCACCTCATATACCAGATGGTGCAGGCCCTTGGCACTTATATCACCAATATACATGGCAGGGCGCTTGCGCACGGCTTCAAGCCCTTCAAGCACCTGGATCGAACTCGCACCGTATTCTTTTTTCTCTTTTTCTACGTCTTCTGACATATTCTTTCCTTTGAGCAGACTATTTCTTTTAATTTTTTCGGAATATCCCCGGAAGCCACAACTTCACACAGGCCATACGCTATCCTCAATATCCGCACTCTGCTCTGTAATATGCGGTCGGACAACGTGCCCTTCATTGGGGAAACTACCGTTCTTTATTCTCTTTTTTACTGAGACAAAGTTACGAAAAATCCACGACTCTACAAAATATTGAGACCACGACAAAACAATACATGAATTCCTTCCAACTGAACCAACAACGCCATATCACACTAATATGCAACCACATAGACAAGCCATCCAAATCACAAGGCAATAACCATATGTTAAAATAAGTGAAATTATACACAAAACATTTGGCTCATTCAAAAAAAGTCTCTACCTTTGCATCGCTTTTGAAACCTAATCGGGGTGTAGCTCAGTTGGTTAGAGTACGCGTCTGGGGGGCGTGAGGTCGCTAGTTCGAGTCTAGTCACCCCGACTAATAAAAGCAAAAGCTGAAAGAGTGCGACTCATTGGGTCGCACTCTTTTTTTGTGTCTTTGCATCAGTCTGTATTTTTATTATCTTTGCAGTAGATATGACTCCAACACCACGACATCTGATATTTACAGCGGCGATATTGTATGCGGGCATTCCGGCTCTGAACGCCGGAAATGACGCCGACTCCGTGCGCTCGGTAGAGCTAAAGGAACTGTCGGTCGGAGCACGTCGCGCAGGCCGCACTGTCGGTCAGTCGGCCCTTATTGGCGAAAGCCTCAACCGTGGAGAGCTGATAAGAGCAGCATGCTGTAATCTCGGTGAAAGCTTCAGCACCAATCCATCAGTAGATGTAAGCTACACCGACGCCGCCACAGGCGCCCGTCAGATCCGGCTACTTGGACTGTCCGGCACATACGTACAGATGCTGACTGAAAATCTTCCGGCTTTCCGTGGGGCTGCCGCACCATATTCCCTCGGCTATGTTCCCGGCCCCTGGATGCAAAGCATACAGGTGAGCAAAGGCAGTGCTTCCGTAAAAAACGGAGCAGAAGCAATCTCCGGACAGATCAACATCGAATATCTGAAGCCGCAGGCCGACGAAGCCATGCACATCAATCTATATACAGATACCGATCTGAAAATAGAAGCTAATTTTGACGGAAACATACATTTCCCCAAAACGTCCGATGGAGAGTCCGGCCCTTGGAGCACATCCATACTCGCGCATTACGAAAACTCGTTCCGTGATCATGACGGCAATCACGACGGCTTCATGGACAAACCTCGTGTCGAACAGTTGCACCTCGTCAACAGATGGGCGCGCGTATCTCAGAAAAACATATTCCAAACTGCCATAAACTTTCTGACTGAAGACCGCAGGAGCGGACAGCACGGCCATAACAAAGACAATCCATACCGTATAAAAATACGCACCGACCGCGCTGAATTTTTTGCCAAGGACGCAGTGATATTCAATCAGGAAAACGCTTCCAACATAGCACTGATGGCAAGCGGTTCGCTTCATAAGCTCGACGCAACCTACGGACACAGAAAATACAGCGTAGACCAATGGAATGCATATCTATCACTGATGTATGAAACCAACCTGCCATCACAGGCAGGCAACATATCAGCCGGACTGAGCCTTAACCACGACGCATACGAGAACGAGACTGCTACCGATAACGGTGGCATCCCCATCGCCCTACCCTCTCTCCCGAGGGAGACGACAGCCGGAATATATGCTCAATACACATATATCCTGGGCGAAAAGTTGACAGCTATGGCCGGGCTACGCGCCGACCACAGCAGCCACTACGGATGGTTCGTCACTCCACGCGCACATATAAAATATACCCCGATACCTCAGTTCAGCCTGCGCGGCGCAGCAGGAAAAGGATACCGCACAAACCACGTCCTGGCTGAAAACAACTACCTGCTGGCATCTTCGCGCGCACTTATAATAGCGCAGGATCTGAAACAAGAGGAAGCATGGAATTTCGGATTCAGCGCCAATACCGACTTCCGGATAGCCGGACGCCCATTCTCAGCATCAGCCGAATATTACTATACAAGATTCAGCGAACAGATAGTCGTGGATTTTGATTCAGATCCACATGCAGTCATATTCAGCAACCTCACTGGGCGCAGTTTCAGCCATACCCTGCAACTCGAGGCCAATTACGAATTATTCGACGGATTCAACCTCACCTGCGCATGGCGACTGAACGACGCGAGATCCGACTACGGCGAAAAAGGCCTTAGACAGCGCCCCCTTACGCCAAAATGGAAAGGCCTCGCATCCGTAAGTTACCGCATCCCACCGGGTCTATGGCAGATAGACCTTACGCTTCAGTACAACGGATCCGGACGCATGCCTGATCCATATACGCTTTCCGACGGGACATCATCATGGCCCGCAACATTCAAGGCTTTCGGACAGCTCTCCGGACAAGTAACACGCTTCTTCCGCTGGGGCAGCATCTACGCCGGAGGAGAAAACCTCACAGGATTCAAACAGAAAAACGCCATAATAAGCGCAGCAGATCCCTGGAGTGGCAACTTCGACTCCACGATGATCTGGGGGCCGCTACACGGAGCTATGGCATATGCGGGCATAAGAATCAACATCAACAGATAACCAATTTTTCAAAAACAAAGACATAATATAATGAAAACTAAAATCATCACCTTTGCAGCAGCCCTGCTTATCTCAGCGTCAGGCTTCGCCAAAGACATAAAAGTAGCGGTCTTCACCCCAACCCCCGAAATGCATTGCGCCAGTTGCGAGACACGCATCAAGGATAACATACGCTTCGAACGCGGCATCAAAAAGATCGACACCGACCTTAAAACACAGACAGTAACCATCAAATACGACGCGGACGCGATCACTGCGGAAGCAATCCAACAGGCATTCAAGAAAATCGGATTCGATGTAGAACTCGTGTCAGACACTCCTGAAAAGGACAAGAAAAAGAAAAACTAATAAATTCTTAAATAACAATCAATCATCATGTTTAAAAATCAGCCCAAAGGACTGTATGTACTGGCCCTCGCCAACACCGGCGAGCGTTTCGGCTACTACACGATGCTCGCGATCCTTCTGCTGTTCCTACAGGCGAAATTCGCCTTGTCTACAGCCACCGCGACTTTTATCTATTCTACTTTTCTTGCCCTTGTCTACTTCATGCCCATGCTCGGCGGCATGATAGCCGACAAATGGAATTTCCAGAAGACTGTATCACTCGGTATCATCGTCATGTTTGCCGGATACCTGGTGATGTCGCTGCCGACACAGCCAGGAGCTACACTCTCAATGGTGATAATGTTCGCTGCACTGTTCCTAATCAGCGCCGGCACAGGTCTGTTCAAAGGCAACCTGCAGGTTATGGTCGGAGACCTATACAACGATCCCCGCTACAGTGAGAAACGCGATGTGGCCTTCTCCCTTTTCTACATGGCCATTAACATCGGCGCTATGTTCGCACCCTCTGTCACAGAATATCTTTGCAGCATGGCCATGCACTCCAACGGCCTCGAATACAATCCGGCACTTCCCGGCTTGTGCAACGCATTCATAGCCGGAGAACTCACCGATCCCGCAAAGATCGCAACACTACAATCGCTTGCAGGCAATGTTTCTGATCTCGCACAGTGGTGTCGCACATACATGGACACACTCACCACCGGCTACAGCTACGCATTTGCTGTGGCATGCGGATCTATGGTGCTTTCGTTCCTTATCTATAAGCTTGGAGTCAAGACATACGACGGTGTAAGCGACGGCAAAGCCTCTGCAAACTCAACCAATGGCAAAGCAAACGCTCCCGAGCTCACCAAAGAACAGACCAAAAGTCGCATTGTGGCTCTTCTCCTTGTATTCGCCGTTGTGATATTCTTCTGGATGGTCTTCCACCAGAACGGAGCCACACTGACCAAGTTCGCACAGCAGTTCACCTCCACCACAGCCGGCGGCTGGACACGCATCGGATTCAACGTATGGGCTTTGGCTACAATAGTTGTCGCTGTGTACTCGGCATTCTCTATGTTCCAGAGCAGTACAGGACGCGCCCGCGGTATATCTGCCATAATATTTGCAGCTTCAATTGCCGGACTATATTTCATATATGGCAATACACCCGACGTTGTATCCGGGATACAGCCTCAGATCTTCCAGCAGTTCAACCCCTTCTATGTAGTTGCGCTCACTCCATTCTCCGTGGCATTCTTCTCATGGCTTGCCAAGAAGAAAAAAGAGCCCTCTGCTCCTCGCAAGATCGGCTACGGCATGATTGTAGCAGGTATAGCTTTCGGCATCATGGCCACTGTATCCCTTATGGCAGGACTCGGCATTGCTCCTGAAGATGGAGTAAGCCCCACCCTTGTGTCTCCGAACCTTCTGATAGGCGTGTATCTCGTGCTTACTCTCGCCGAATTGCTTCTGTCGCCTATGGGTATATCATTCGTATCCAAGGTAGCTCCTCCCAAGTACAAGGGCGCTATGATGGGCTGCTGGTTCGGCGCAACAGCCATAGGTAACTACCTTGTAGTCGTTCCCGCCCTTCTTTGGGTACATATCAATGTATGGCTGCTTTGGCTCATACTCCTGGCTCTATGCTTCATCAGCGCAGCGTTTATCTTCTCTATCATGAAGAAACTTGAGAATGCCACCTCAGATGCACCGGCTGAAAAACTCCCCGCCGATGTACCTCAGGATGACATAGAAAATGAAGCGATCTAAGCTAAAAGCCTCAACTTAACACACTTTAACCTGCTTTTAACAGCATCGGAGACAAGTGTAAACACAATGTCGCACGGATGTAACTCAAGCGTAACATCCGTGCGATAATTTTGCATCAGAAAATCCAAGATACTAAAATGCTTTCCGAAGCATTACAAGATATACCACTTGAGAATCTATAACCTGAGAAAACTCAGTATCAAGTTCAAATAGATAGTAATTATTGAATAATCGCATAACAACATCATTATCCCTTTGAGATGTGGACCGTCGAGACTGACGTTCCACATTCTTTTTTTATGCTACTGAAGCATACAATAATCCCGGAAAGACATATAGCAGTCATCCCGGGAATTGTAATATTTTACAGACTATATCAGAATTCGCTTGAAAAATGGAAGCGAATCTTAGGAAAATCATTCTGAGCCATAGTGAGCACATAGTTTGAATCGGCGAGGAAGACATCGCGGCCCTCGCGGTCTGTGGCCATGAACTGATGCTTGCGTTTCTTGAATGCAGCCAAAGCTTCCTGATCATCGCTCTCTATCCAGCACGCCTTATACAGCGATATGGGTTCCCAACGGCACTGCGCGCCATATTCATGCAACAGACGATATTGTATCACCTCGAATTGCAGTTGACCTACCGTGCCGATGATCTTACGTCCGTTGAACTGGTTGGTGAATAGCTGGGCCACACCCTCGTCCATCAATTGCTGGATACCCTTGTCAAGCTGCTTGCTTTTCATTGGGTCGGTATTCTCGATATACTTAAACATTTCGGGAGAAAAACTCGGCAGCCCCTTGAAATGCACCAGCTCGCCGGAAGTGATCGTATCTCCGATCTTGAAGTTGCCATTGTCAGGAATACCCACAATATCACCGGGATATGCCTCGTCCACCACACTTTTCTTCTGCGCCATAAAGGCAGTAGGCGCTGCAAATTTCATGGTCTTGCCCGTGCGAACCTGCTTGTAGTTGGCGTTGCGCTCAAATTTTCCGGAACATATCTTGACGAATGCTATGCAAGAGCGGTGGTTAGGGTCCATGTTGGCATGTATCTTGAATACAAATCCGCTGAAAGCTTCTTCTTCAGGCGAAACGGTGCGTTCTACGGCCTCTACAGGTTTGGGAGCAGGAGCTATCTCCACAAAGCAGTCAAGCAGTTCCTTCACACCGAAAGTATTCAGGGCAGAACCAAAGAAAACCGGTGCAAGACGTCCTGCAAGATATTCCTGAACATCGAACTCAGGATATACACCCTCGATAAGTTCAAGATCCTCACGAAGCTTCTCTGCATCAGCTTCTCCAACAGCTTCCTCGACCCTTGGATCAGATATATCGTCTATCTCGACACGTTCGGTGACTTTGGTTTTGTTAGGAGTGAACAGGTCCAGAGAATGCTCATAGATGTTATATACGCCCTTGAACTTCGCTCCTATATTTATAGGCCATGAAAGCGGACGCACATTTATCTTCAGTTCAGCCTCAAGTTCGTCGAGGGTCTCAAATGGATCGCGTCCCTCACGGTCGAGCTTGTTTACAAATATGATCACCGGAGTATTTCGCATTCGGCATACCTCCATTAGCTTGCGGGTCTGCATCTCCACGCCCTTGGCCACATCGACCACAATGATCACAGAGTCCACTGCCGTAAGCGTACGATAGGTATCCTCAGCGAAGTCCTGGTGTCCGGGAGTATCAAGAATATTTATCTTGTAATCTCCATAGTTGAACCCCATCACAGACGTGGCAACAGATATACCGCGTTGTTTTTCAATCTCCATCCAGTCGGAAGTAGCGGTTTTCTTTATCTTGTTTGACTTCACCGCACCCGCCACATGGATTGCCCCGCCGAAAAGCAGCAGTTTCTCTGTAAGGGTAGTCTTGCCGGCGTCAGGGTGTGAGATGATGGCAAATGTGCGCCTGCGTGATATTTCTTCGTTTAGTGTAGACACTTGTAAATAGATGATGGGGTTACTGAATGTTCTTGAATCGGATAATTGCATCGGAAAGACTGTCTTCCCAATGTGGAATGGAGACACCGTATGTAGCTTTCACGAGACTTTTGTTCAGGACTGCATACATGGGACGTGCGGCAACTGTCGGATAATCGGAGGAACATACCGGCTTGACCTCAACATTGCTCCTGCCGCTAAGACGCAGCACAGCCTTTGCAAAGTCGTACCATGAAGCCACACCCTCGTTAGAGTAGTGATATATACCGCTCACCCACTGTGGAGACAGGAGTATCGTGGCTATCATGCAGGCAAGATCCCTTGCATAGGTAGGTGTGCCTATCTGATCGGCAACAACTTTCAGTTTTCCTTCACTGTCGCCTTTGCGCAGTATAGCCCCCACAAAATTACGCATAGTATATGGTGAATACAGCCACTGGGTACGGAGAATTACCGAATCCGGAGCAAGACCGAGCAGAGCAGTCTCGCCCTTACGCTTGGTATTGCCGTAATGAGACAGCGGGGATGTCTTGGCTGATTCAGAGTAAGGAGTATTAGCAGATCCATCATATACATAATCAGTAGACACGTGTATGATTCTGAATCCAAGACGTTCGGCATTTATAGCAATATTGCGCACAGCCTCTACGTTAACTGCTGTACAAAGACTTTTTTCCTCCTCCGCAAGATCCACAGCCGTATAGGCCGCACAGTTGACAACATGAGTGAATCCGCCATTCTCAAGAAATGTCTTCACTGCATCTGCATCCGTAAGATCAAGATCATCACGGTCTATATATACAACGCAGTCGCCCACATTGCGTTCGTCAAGCACATCATGAAGTTCACGGCCAAGCTGACCGAGACAACCGGTGACAAGTATTTTCATAATCCGTTTATTTTTCCTTTTGCAAAGTTAGTGAATATTTTTCAGATGGATGCCGTAGTGAATCTCCAACTTTCAGCTACTGTCGTAAACGTTGTTAAATTAGATTAAACATACATCCGATTTGGATATATTAGTATATATTTGCCGTGGATATTCGTTATCATAGTACTAATACACTACTGCAATATGCCGTAGACATAACGAAAAAGGCGCTCCTCAAGTGCTCACTGTGGCACAGGCGCTTTTATAACTCAATCCACCGGCATCCAGAAGTTCGGCTTACGTCCTTTCTGGATGCCATTCTTTTAGACACAAACAGCGGACACCATAAGTATCCGCTGTAATATTTTTAGTGCTATTAAAGTATTTATTTGCTGTCGATCTTTGAAAGAGCGTAGCTATAAGCTCCGATCATAATTGCCTTGGAAGCACCGACACGTGTGATAGCCACACCTGTGCGCTTCATCGGGTCATAAATGACAGTATCATTGCTGCCATAAACTTTCAGTTCCCGTGAATCACCCATTGCAAACTTGGCGAATTCAAGCTCGTTGTCGAGATCGAATACACGCATCTGCACACGCTGCACTTCCTCTCCGCCAAGAGTACGCAGAGATGAGCGCATTTCATCGAGCAACGACGGCATGATATACTTTGCAGCACCCGTGATTCCTCCGCCTATAACTACAAGCGAGTCTGTCAGTGTCACAGCCGTAGCTATGGCATCGCCGGCAATTTCACCAAACATGGCGAACGCCTTTCTTGCGGCTTCCTTATCGCCCTCTTTATCACCCTCAGCGATCTTGAATATATCGAAAGGAGTAAGATCAGCCGGAGCATCCGGCACAAGGTTTACATACTCACGGATTATAGCCCGGATAGCGGCGCCTTCCTCTGCGATAACATCAGGCATGCGCTTGTTGCGCAGACAGAATGTCTCCACACATGAATTGTTGCCAATATTGAGTTGACCATTTATCACCTCGCCTATGCCGAGACCTGTACCGAATGTGAATCCGAGCAGGTTCTTGTAGCGCTTTGCCGAACCAAGTTTCTCCAGCTTGTCGTTGATCTCCGGCAGAATACCGCCGATAGCTTCGCCAAAAGCATAAAGATCTCCATCGTTGTTGATATAGACAGGCAGGTCGAATTTCTGACGAAGGAAAGGCCCGAGGGCAACGCCATCGCGGAACGACGGGAAATTGGGAAGGAATCCACCTATAATACCGGCTTCATAGTCGGCCGGACCGGGGAAAGCGAAGCTGATTGCCACGGGTTTCTCCTCAAGCTGCTCCATGATGCGGGTGAATCCATCGACCATAGTCTGCAGACACAGGTCGAGATCTTTAGCGTTGGATGGCAGCGTCACCGGTTCTACAATGTTCTCATAGCCACGCATGGCACTGAATACTAAGTTCGTGCCTCCTGCATCGAGAGTCAGGACTATACGGTTGTCAAACTTATACATTTTGTGTTTAGTTTTTATGGTAATCTTATCAGATATAGGTAGTCACGATCTCGGCATCTTCAGCCTTGATTGTTACGGCAGATATTGTCGACGGCACAAGCACAGTCTCACCCTGTCTGAGTTCGGTCACACGACCTTCATTGTCGGTAAGGACTGCATTGCCTCGAGTGGAGATTATTACACTGAATGAATCGCGTGACTTGAGATCCAGAGACACTTCACCTTTCACCTCAATGAGTGTAGTGGTGAAGAAATCGCACTTTTCCATCACTGTCTCCACATTGGCTTCAGGTGCAAAATTAGACACCTGCATCTCTGTGTCGTCATAGTTGATGGCATCCACACTCTCCTCTATATGCAACTGTCGCGGATTGCCCTGGGCATCGCGCCGGTCATAGTCGTATATACGGTATGTGATGTCTGAGGCTTCCTGAATCTCAAGCACAAAATTGCCTCGGCCGATACTGTGGACACGTCCTGCAGGCAGGAAGAACATATCGCCCTGCACCGGATAGTATTTACCAAGCACATCCACGATAGTGTTATCTGCCACTTTGGCGCGGAATTCATCAGGAGTGATTCTGCTCTTGAATCCGGCATAGAGATATGCTCCCTCGGCAGGCATCACACTGTACCACATCTCGGTCTTTCCAAGAGAATCATGGCGGCGGGCAGCCAGAGCATCGTCGGGATGAACCTGGATGGACAAATCGTCGGTAGAGTCAATGAACTTGATAAGCAGAGGGAAGTGCTGGCCAAAACGGGCATATAGACGTTCTCCCATTATCTCGCTTCCACGTTCAGCCATCAGCTGATTTAATGTCCGGCCTTCAAACGGGCCTTCCGACACTACGGACTCATTGCCCTTCATGGGAGACAACTCCCAGCTTTCGCCCACGTGATCGCCCTGAGAAGGCATGTTCTTGAACTGTGCAATACGGGTTCCGCCCCAGATCACACTCTTGAAAATAGGTGTGAACTTCAGAATAGGTAGATTGTTTTCCTGCATGACTATGCGATATTTTCGGTATTGTTTTTGGTTTTCTTTATCCTGCAAAGATACGTAATATACATCTAAATGTCAACTTATCTTCCAAAAATCAACATGCGGAAAGAAAGCGCCTTAAACGGGCCACTGTTCTTTCCGCACGCAGAAGTATTATTTCTATTTCAGATATGATCAGCCAAGTGCCTGGAATCCGCTGACTGCGACATCACGGGAAATCTTGCTTACAAGCCCCTGAAGCACTTTGCCCGGGCCGAGCTCTACAAATTCAGTAGCGCCATCAGCTACCATATTCTTGACTGTCTGAGTCCAACGCACGGGTGCTGTGAGCTGGGCGATAAGATTGCCCTTGATCTCGGCCGGATCAGTGTGGGGAAGTGCATCCACATTCTGATATACCGGGCAGGTGGGGACTGAGAACTGTGTGTGGTCTATAGCCTCGGCGAGTTCGGCGCGTGCGGGTTCCATGCAGGGTGAATGGAATGCTCCACCGACTTTGAGTTTAAGAGCACGCTTCGCTCCGGCTGCAAGCAGCAGTTCGCAAGCCTTGTCGATAGCGGGTTCTTCACCAGATATTACAATCTGTCCGGGGCAGTTATAGTTGGCACATACGACAACGCCTTCCACACCGGCACAGATCTCCTCCACCTTCTCATCGGGAAGTGCAAGCACAGCAGCCATAGTCGAAGGCTTGAGTTCACAAGCTTTCTGCATAGCCTGAGCACGGGCCGATACCAGACGGAGACCATCTTCGAAACTGAGCGCACCTGCGGCAACAAGAGCGGAGAATTCTCCCAGCGAGTGACCGGCTACCATATCGGGCTTGAAGTCCGCACCCAATGCTTTGGCAAGAATCACCGAATGAAGGAAGATGGCAGGCTGTGTAACCTTTGTCTGACGCAGATCCTCGTCTGTTCCGGAAAACATGAGATCCGTGATGCGGAATCCAAGTATTTCATTGGCTTTCTCAAACATCGCGCGGGCTTCCTCATTATTATCATAGAGGTCCTTACCCATGCCTACAAACTGTGCCCCCTGACCGGGGAATACGAATGCTTTCATATTTTTTTGTATAATGATTAGTTTCTAATTATGCTGCAAATGTACGCAATTTATGTCTTTCCGGCAAGTCCGGGAATGCCGACGCGAACCGCATGCTACCGGCTGCATCAGAATTCGACACTCAACCGCACATTTATCTGCCTGCGGGTCAGATAATTCGGAACTGCATACTGGATATTGTTCACATCTGTAACCCAGTAATATCCCGACACATTTGATATGTCGAACAGATTGAATACATCAAGGCCGAGCCATGCGCTGCGGAACACTTTGCCAAGGCCCGTGCGAGGCTGGCCTTCCTTGCGTTCGCCGACAAGCGCATATGCGAAGCCGATGTCGAGACGTTTGTAGGCCGGTGCACGGAAATAACCTCTGTCGCGACTTCCGCGCGGAGGTGTCACGGGCAATCCATCGGAGAATATTCCTCTGAGACTGAACTTGAGTTTCGGAAATTTCGGGAAGTAGTCAGTAAAGAACAAAGCCACACTGTAGCGCTGATCGGTTGGGCGCGGCACTTTTGCTCCGTTTAGATCTTCCTGTGTCTTCATAAGAGAGAAAGACAACCATGAGTCGCTTCCTGGTACGAATTGTCCGAACAGTTTGAAATCAAGTCCGGTGGCATATCCTTTAGAGGTATTCTCTCCGGCATAAGTCACTTTCAGGTTGTCGATTTCATATGGAATCAGATTGCCAAGAAGCTTGTAATACGCCTCACCTGTAAGTTTGAACGGACGGCCGAAAGCCCTGAAAGTATAGTCCGCACCTGCGATGAAATGCACAGAGCGCTGACTCTTGATATTATTGTTGAGTTCAATTACGGTATTGCCTTCGGCATCCTCCACCGCCTTGCGATACTCTTTATAAAATGGACTCTGGTAATAGAGACCTGTACTGAATCGCATTGTCCATCGCGAATTACGCTCAGGTACAAATCCGACGCTCAGGCGTGGGGACACCAGCCACTCGCGATTATAATCCCAATAACTCAACCGCACTCCGCCATTAACGGTAAGCAGACCAGCTGAAGTAGATAGCCTGTATGCATCCTGCACAAAAGCAGAGAAACGGTTGGTGGAAAGATCGTGACGGGAATCAAGGTTGTATATCAGACGAAGATGCTCGCCATCGGCCGGCAATGAATACCCGGCGGAATCGCGCAACTCCCACTCGCGGGAGCGATCGTGAATGCGCTCGTGGTTAAACGATATACCATACGAAAGATTATGATAGTTGATTCCGGTATTGCCCCTGAATCCTACCGACATAACAGATGCCTTCAACCTGTTGCGGGCATGTTCCATATACTTTCCCACACCCAGTTCGCCGCCCACGCCGGAGTCGCCCCCTGTTCCTGCCTGATCGAGCCAGTATTCTCCCGATATGTCGTATGCTACAAGCTCGTTAGTCAGATAGCCTGACGCAAGGAGTGTGAAGTCGGTCTTACGCGATGGCTTGAACTGCAAGGAGAGAGCGCCGAAGAATGTCTCGAACCGGTCCTTCTCCTGTCCGTCGAAATATACGGTGAATTGCTTGGCGTCGGTCATCGTACCGAAACTCGTGGTACGGTTGCGGGGTATGAATTTATAATTGTTTACCGCAATATTTCCAAGTACAGATGCTGTCCATTTAGGATGCAGACGGTATGTCATGAATGTCTGATAGTCGAAGAACCGGGGATCATATTCACCTTTCTCGTCCATAGACTGGAGCAGCGACGCATTGCTCTTGTATCGCAGGCCATGAAGCATCGAAAAGTTCTTGGTACTTGTACCCACAGCAAGACTGCCACCCATAAGCGACACTGAGGCACTTCCTTCGAAACTCTGCGGCTGGCGGTAGGTTATGTCGAGTACCGACGACATCTTGTCGCCATATTCGGCCGCGTAACCTCCTGTTGAGAATCCTATAGCACCCACCATGTCGGGGTTGATGATACTAAGCCCCTCCTGCTGTCCGGAAGATACAAGCTGCGGACGGTATACCTCGACACCATTTATATATACAGAGTTCTCATCATACGTGCCGCCGCGTACCGAATACTGCGAGGACATCTCATTGTTGGAACGCACTCCAGCCATAGTCTGTATCACAGCCTCCACGCTTCCGCCGGTAGCATCGGGCGAAGCGTGCACGGCAGAAGCACCAACCGTCTGCATCTGCGACGTCTGCTTAACGAAATCCGTAACCTGCACCTCGTCGAGAGCACTGTCTTTCGGAGTCATTTTCACATTTAGTGTCACATCCCCTTTTGCATTCACAAGCGTGCGTCTGGCATCTTCATAGCCTATGCAGGTGAATATCACACGGATGGTATCAGCTTCCGGCGCCGACAGCGAGAAGCCTCCGTCAAGCCCGGAAGTCCCGCCGATTGCAGTGCCTGCTACCCTGACTGTAACAAACTCCATAGGCTCGTTCTTCTCATCAGTCACCTTGCCGCGGATATTGACACCCGCAGCAGCACTGACAGCAGTCAGAAGAAGCACTACATATATGATAATACGTTTTTTCATCTATTGAATAACGCATCGTCATACTTTAAAATTGTATGTCCCGCATACAAAAAAACAGAGAATACGGCAGCGTTATACACTGCCAGTACCCTCCGGTTATCGACTTTGGTATATCAGCGGCCTATCACCATATATTCATATTGTCCCGGTCCTACGCGATAACGTGTCATTCCGTAACCGCGTTCGGCCGCCGGTCCTGAAAGCGGAGTCCCGAGATTGGAGAACACATCGTATGTGCTGTGGCATACCGGGCATTCCGCCACAGTCTCTACAATCCTGACCCGAATGTCCGACTTGCATTCATACGGGCATGCAAGGTCATAGGCAAGCGGCTGATTGTTGACATCGCATACAAGAAGTACTCCTCCGAATCCTGTATACGTAAGAGCTGTCCAGGGAAATCCTGCCGGCTCGACATTCTTTATGAAGCGTCTTGACTCAAGCGCCCCTCCTACACCGTAGGCATTCCAGTCGCCCACCGACACGAAATCAATTCTCACCGGCACTGGAGGCAGGCGGTCGTCATCTATATGTGAACATCCGGTTACGGCAGCCATTATAGACAGAAGGGCAGCACTCGCCGCCCTTCTGATTATCGTTTTAATCATATGTGCCATCAGTTAGAGGCAAGTTTAGCCATCAGATCTCCGAACTTGTCGGCAGCCTCCTGCATCTTAGGTCCGATAAACGGACGCAGCATTGCTGGAATCTCCACCTCTACGGAGGTCTGGAGTTCAGTGGACTCGTCGGACTTTGAAGTCAGATCGACACCCATAGTCAGAGGTACAGGAGATCCTACCGCACCGAGCGCAACACGCGACGGAGTACGCTCTATGACTTTCAGCGTGATAGCTCCAAGCTGCGGTGTATTTATGATAAGCGCGTCTTTCTCAAAACGTACGTCGCCAACCTTATCGGCAACTTCTGCGGGCAATTTATCGAGTGCACCCTGAAATGCAGTCAGATCTTCGAACTTGGAAGCGATGGTGGCAGCTGAAACTGCCACTGTCACCGGTTTTGCCTTATATGTAGCCATGTTTGTATGCTTTTGTTTAACCTTTGATCACTCCATCGGGAGTCCAGTTGGCGGGATCTTTACGCCACATTTTCAACGTATCGATGTCGCTCTCGTTGATGTAGTTTGTCTCAAGCGCAGACTCAAGCAGGGCATTGTAGTTGGAAAGTGCCACCTGCTTTACATTAGCATTCTTGAAAGCCTCGGCCGCAACGGGGAATTCGTAGGAGAATATTGCAATAATTCCAACCACCTCGCAACCAGCCTTGCGTATAGCCTCAATGGCCTTGAGTGAGCTACCTCCTGTTGAAATCAGGTCTTCCACTACCACAACCTTCTGTCCAGGCTTAAGATTTCCTTCGATCAGATTCTCAAGACCATGATCCTTGGGTGCTGAACGAACGTAGGCATAAGGCAGACCGAGAGTGTCAGCCACAAGAGCGCCTTGGGCTATGGCTCCTGTAGCCACACCGGCTACAGCATCCGGCATCTCAAATTCCTCAAGAATGGCACGGCACAGCTCAACCTTGATGAAAGCGCGCACGTCGGGAAACGACAGAGTCTTGCGGTTGTCTGTGTATATGGGCGAATTCCAGCCCGAAGCCCATGTGAAAGGATTACGTGGCTGAAGCTTGATCGCACTGATGTGAAGAAGTTTTTCTGCTAATAGACGGTCTACTTGTTTCATTTCTGAGTGATATTTCGTTCTGTCTGAATTGAATTATTTTGCAAAAATACAAATTTTATCCTGTTTCGCACTCTCTTATGCTGCTTTTTTAACAGCAAATAGCTTAACCACTGGTGTAATCCCCTGCTACTGCGCTTATTCTGCAGGTTCTGCGCTCTTGCGTAGTGTATAATGGAATTCGAGACCTCCTTCACTGGCATTAGTTATGGAGATTTCTCCACCGTGGAACACTACTGTATCATAGACTATCGGAAGCCCGAGTCCCGTTCCGCAGCTTTTGCGTGATCGTCCTGAATCCACACAATAGAAGCGCTCGAACAGATGCGGCAGATGTTCTTCTCCGACACCTACCCCATTATCATAGAATGTAAAGTGGTAGAATTCATCATCCTCCGAATCAATGCGCACTCCGAGCTTCGTACCCTGCGAATACATCACAGCGTTCTTTGTCAGATTATGCAGCATGGCCACAAGCAGCGAGAAGTTACCGTCGACAAACGTACCCTCCGGCACATGATTCTCAAACTTCATGTCGCGCAGCAGACCTGATTCCTCATTCTCGCCCTCGACAGTAAGCACCACGTCGTGATAGTCAATGGGTTCGGTAGGTATCACGTCCGCGCCATCGTCGAAGCGGTTGAGAGTACTTATGTCCTTTATGAGCGAATCCATGCGGTTGATATTCTCCTGCGCTTTCCGGATGAAGTGGTCACGCGAGCGCTCGTCCATATCAGGATTGTCTACAATGGTATCAAGATAGCCCTTGACAATACATACTGGAGTCTTTAGCTCGTGAGACACATTGTTTGTCATGCGGCGCTTCATCAGGTTCTTCTCCTCTATGGTCTTCAGCGTCAGTTCATGCTCGCGCTTCATATTTTTCACAGCCTCCGACCTCGCATTGAAAATATGCACTATCTGACGGCCGATCTCGCCAAGTTCGTCGTGTCCGAATTTATCATCCGGAATAAAACTCTCGTCATGGGCTGCGCGTGTGGCGAAATTGCGCAGACGCTTGAGCGTGTTCGAGACATATGTGGTGGTGAGGAATGCGACAAGCGTGATAGCCAATGCAAGAATACCGATAGCGACCCAGATTTCCGTAGCACCGCCCATCAGGGCATCGGCGACCATAGAGTCATATGGCACTGCGGAATACACAACCACATTGCGGTCCTGCGAGTGGGTGATCGAATAGTACAACGACTTCTGCCTGTGGCCGGCAAGCTCCAGACGATGACCGTCGTCGCCAACTATCTCGGTATTGGGAGCATTACGGTCAGCCTCATCGAACGGCAGCAGTTCGCCACGGCTATATATGCACACTCCGTTTACGGCATCATATACAGATATGCGCATCTTACTGTAGATAGGATCTTCGCGGTAATACTGCCCGAGAAACGCAAACAGATCATAGACATCGTTGTCCACCTCGCGCTCGAAGAGGATACGCGCGTTTATGAAGTCCATCATCTGACGCACCTCGTCCTGGCGCATGTCTTCCTCGCGGTGGTATTGCCACCACATCATGCACCCTATCATCACCCACAGCAATCCTATCAGCGGCAGAAACAATCGCCACTGATAAGCGAGCTTAATCTTTAAAGCCATAGCCGAACCCCTGACGTGTCTGGATATTTCCGCCATAGACCCCAAGCTTTTTGCGCAGACGCGCAAGGTTGGTATCCACGGTGCGGTTTGTCACGTTCACATCGTCGGCCCATACATTCTTCAGGATTTCATCTCGAGTGTATATGCGATTGCGGTGCGAGATCAGGAACAACAGGAGATCATACTCCGTCTTGGTGAGCTGCAACTGTTCTCCGGCAATATAGACCATCTTGTCGTTGCGGCTCACGCGCAGGTCATGAAACACGATGTCCGGTTCGTAGTGTCCTGATGCGATATTGGCTGCAACTTCCTGGGAGATATGGCTGCGGCGCAGCACTGAACGCACGCGGGCGCGCACTTCGGTCAGATTAAACGGTTTGGTGATATAGTCGTCAGCTCCCATGTTCAGACCCATCACTTTGTCATCAAGCTCGTCGAGAGCTGAACAAAACATTATCGGAGTGTTTTCCGTACCGGAGGTGTTGCGCAGACGCTTCGCGAGATCGAACCCGCTGAGCCGTCCCATCATTATGTCAAGTATGAACAACGAATATGAGGCTGTGTCTTTTTCAAGCGCTTCCTCTGCTGAATATGCGCAGTCAACTTCATAACCGTCTTTTTCAAGATTGAATTTCATAAGTTCGCAGACCGATTCCTCGTCGTCCACTACAAGAATTTTAATTCTCATATTCAATGCATTATGTTTCCGGATGTTACATCCGTACTTCGTTTGTTCTATTTTTATGTCGTAAAGTTACACATTTTGCAGGGCTTTCAATGATTAAAAAACGTTAAAACAGTCTAACCATCGAACCATCCTGCAATGCATGTGTTATAGTGTTATAATTACTATAATTTGCACTGTGTTTTTTCATGGTATTAGATTTAAGGTTAAAGAATCAAATCGGTCGTCGGGAGACGACCGATTGTTTTTTATGTCCATGCCGCTATCAGACATGAATATCAGAAGATCTGTTATTCTGCAGGAAATCCGGAGGTAGGCATAAGTGTGAATCCGCCCACGGAATCTGCCACGACGATCAGCGCTTCCACTCCGTCCACTGCCTCTATCATGGCAAAGGCACTGTCGGCAGGCATAGCCATCACCGCAGTTGCGAAAGCATCGGCAAGCATACACTGCGGGGCTATAACAGACGCCGACAATGTAGACGTCTTTACAGGATAGCCCGTACCCGGACTTATCGTATGCCAAGCCCTGCCATAACCTTCTATCTGTCTATAATTTCGATAATTTCCGGAGGTAGCCACTGCACATCCGTCAAGCGTAAGCATACGCATTCGTTCATGCGCGGCCGGATCTTCGCTGCGGGGGGCATCTATCTGTATGCGCCATAGTTTTCCACGAGGGTTCACGCCTGATGCAACTATCTCTCCGCCAATCTCAACCATGTAGTTGTCCACACCATTTCGGCGCAGCATATCGGCCACAAGATCGCAACCGTAGCCCTTGGTGATTGCAGAAAAATTGAACTGCATGCGGCCGTCAGGCTTGCGCACATTCAAATTTTCATCAACCTCTACTCCGGATATACCGATGAAGCTCATCACGCTGTCTATTTCAACCTGCGAAGGTGCATATCCCGGATGCCCGTCGAAACCGAAGCCCCATAGATTGACCAAGGGGGATACCGTAGGATCAAAAGCCCCGTCACTGAGGGCGTTGACCTGCTTGGAAGCCGCCATCACGCGCGCAATATTTACGTCTGCCACAGAATCTGTACCCATATTGATGCGCGAGATAGTGGAGTTGGGCAGAAACGGAGACAGCGAGTTCTCCACTTCAGAAAACACGCGCTGCACAGAGTCCACCAAAGCTCCATCACCTTGATATACTATCCTGTATGTAGTGTGCCAGACAACTCCTTCAAGCACACGATACTCGCCTCCGCTACGTGTGCATGCGGCCATTACGGCGAGTAATACCACCACTATATAGCCATAGGATAATGATCTGCGCCACATAACAAGATTAAAAACAGACTAAGGTAAGTAAGTAATCAATAAACAAGACCGATATTGTCGGCCCAGAGCGTAAGACCAAGTGTTCCGATATAAGCCTGACCGCTTCCTGCCGACAGCATCACGAGCATATGAGTCGGGGTAGCATCAGCATCATCCCAGCCCACTTCCCGGACAGGAACCATCTTACCCTTGGAATTGCGCGCCCAATAGTTCTTGTCGTCAGGGATCAGCCCCATATAAGATTTATAATCCTGACGTCCGGTGATGTCGCCATAAAGGACCGGTATCTGGTGTCCGTTGACCCATCCTTTTGTCGAACGGGCATAACGCTTACGACCTGTGCCCACACGCTTTGCATATATATTTCCATCTTTATCCTCCCACCTGCGTTGAAGAATAATGAACACTTCCGCGCAGTCTGTACCGGCATAAGTCTTCTTTTTGCCGAAACCGCTGGAATATGTACGCAGACCACCTACCGGAACTTCAAGCTTATAGTCGAACTGCAATGCTTTCGGTCGCTTTGTGAACGGCACACCCATCTCCATATTCGAATATGGATTCTTGGTGCTCTTGATTGGCTCGATCATCTTGCCTAAGAATATAGATCCCGCCACAAGCACGTCGATATTTATTATTCCCACCGCCTTGCAGTGTTCAAGCAAAGTCTCCATCCTGACGCATTTTCCATTAGGTGCGCTTCTGACGTCCGGAAACACAGCATTGCTCGTCTTTGTGATACCCATCACCTTGGCCAGCACATTGCAGGTAGCCCAAGGCGATCCTCCACGGTTGGTATATGGTTCGCCCGAATCATCAGTACCATCAGGCGCTATCTCGTACACTTTCTTATGATCGCCGCCTATGACCGCTGATTCCTTGATATTCCGGATAAGCCAGTGATTCATGTCGCCAAATGCTATCGGCTCAAACGTATCTGCAAATGATACACCGGCGCATAACATCGCAGCAGCAATGATGGATAATTTTCTCATATCCTTTGTATTATATATGATCCAACAAATAATTACACCGGGAGCTGCGTCAGCCGCAAATATGATCCCGGATAAACCTTTACGCTGCAAAATTAGTGAAAATACCTAACATTACGGCATAAAAAGCATTTAGGCACAATAAAAAGGCATAAGTAGAAAAAAATATCATTAACTTTGTGGCTTAAATTCAAGCCGCAAGCCATCCCGCGGCAGCATTACCGACAAAATCAGACATAGATTGAAAAATATGAGCCAAATATCAAACAGAGTGGCCTCACTCGCCCAGTCGGCCACACTGGCAATGTCGCAGAAAAGCCAGGAGCTTAAAGCGCAGGGCGTCGATGTTATAAATCTTTCAGTCGGTGAGCCGGACTTCTTTACTCCGGACCACATAAAGGAGGCCGCATGCCGTGCCATAGAGGAGAATTTTACGTTCTACTCTCCTGTGCCGGGATATATGTCGCTCCGCAAAGCTATCTCTGAAAAACTGCATCGTGAGAACGGGCTGAGCTTCGCCCCCGAGCAGATCGTGGTGAGCGGAGGCGCAAAGCAGGCACTCTGCAATGCCGTACTTGCGCTTGTCAATCCAGGCGACGAGGTCATAATCCCAACTCCTGCATGGGTCAGCTACGTGGAGATGGTGAAACTTGCCGAAGGCGTCAACGTAACCGTACATGCAGGGCTTGATCAGGACTTCAAGATCACACCCGCACAGCTCGAAGCGGCGATAACTCCCCGCACACGCCTTATGATCCTGTGCTCACCATCCAATCCTACAGGCAGCGTCTATACCAAAGCCGAACTTCAGGGACTCGTGGACGTGCTGGCCAAGCATCCTGACGTAACCGTAATTGCCGACGAGATCTATGAGCATATCAACTTCACCGGAGAATTCACATCCCTGGCATCATTCCCCGAAATTGCCGACCGCGTGGTAGTGATCAATGGTGTGTCCAAGGCCTATGCCATGACCGGATGGCGCATAGGATTCATGGCTGCGCCGCTGTCTATTGCAAAAGCATGCTCCAAACTGCAAGGACAGTACACCTCAGGCGCATCTTCAATAGCACAGAAAGCGGCAGAAGCTGCTTATACAGGTCCTCAGGACTGTGTCGAGACAATGCGCAAGGCATTCGAACGCCGCCGTGACCTCGTAGTTGGTCTTGCAAGAGAAATACCCGGTATTAAAGTCAACGAGCCGAAAGGCGCGTTCTACCTGTTTCCCGATGTGCGTGAGTTCATCGGACGCACCACACCTTCAGGCTATGTATTGGAAAACTCTGGCGACGTGGCCATGTATCTGCTCGAACACGCACATGTGGCTACAGTAGACGGCGCTGCTTTCTGCTCTCCGGGCTACATCAGACTGAGCTACGCGACATCAGACGACAACATACGCGAGGCAATGAGCCGCATCTCCAAGGCTCTCGGCGAACTCAAATAGCAACCTATCCTAAAAAACATAATCACATATACATGGACTTCATAAACGAGATAAAGTGGCGTGGCATGATACATCAGATGATGCCCGGCACTGAAGAAAAACTCAGCGAGGGCATGACCACGGCATATATAGGCATAGACCCGACTGCCGACAGCCTACACATCGGCCACCTCGTCAGCGTAATGATGCTCAAGCATTTCCAACGCGCAGGACACAAACCTATAGCACTCGTGGGAGGCGCAACCGGTATGATCGGCGATCCTTCGCTCAAGAGCCAGGAGCGCAAACTGCTCGACGAACAGACATTGCGCCACAACCAGGAAGCCATCAAGGCACAGCTCTCCAAATTCCTTGACTTCGATTCCGACAGCCCTAACGCCGCCGTTCTTGTCAACAATTACGACTGGATGAAGAACTTTTCATTTCTTGACTTTATCCGTGACGTAGGCAAGCATATCACTGTCAACTATATGATGGCCAAGGACTCTGTGAAGAAACGTCTTTCCGGAGACTCGCAGCAAGGCATGTCGTTCACCGAATTCTCCTATCAGCTTGTTCAGGGCTACGACTTCCTTACCCTGTTCCGCGACCGCAACTGTGTGCTGCAGATGGGAGGCTCAGACCAGTGGGGCAACATGACCACCGGATCAGAACTCGTGCGCCGCACTCTCGGCAAGGAAGTATATGCACTCACATTCCCTCTAATAACCAAAGCCGACGGCGGTAAATTCGGTAAGACCGAAAGTGGCAACGTATGGCTTGATCCTCGCTACACATCGCCTTACAAATTCTACCAGTTCTGGCTCAATGTATCGGATGCCGATGCAGAGAAATATATAAAGATATTCACCGAACTGCCGGAGGAAGAAGTCAAGGCTCTTGTAGCCGAACAGGCTGAGAATCCCGGAGCACGCCCCCTGCAGAAGCGGCTTGCCAAAGAAGTGACCACAATGGTACACTCCGCAGCCGACTATGAAGCCGCTGTCGAGGCTTCGCAGATACTGTTCAGCAACAAAGCGGCCGACATACTCCACAAAATCGACGAAGCCACACTCCTGGCAGTGATGGAAGGCGTTCCTACTTTTGACGTATCACGCGCTGAGATAGAAGACGGCATCAAACTTGCCGACCTGCTCGTCGACCGTGCCGGAGTCTTCCCCTCCAAAGCAGAGATGCGAAAGATGACACAAGGCGGAGGCGTCTCCATCAATAAGGAGAAGATCTCCGACGCATACGCCCCTGCATCGGCCGACATGCTGCTCAACGGAAAATATATGCTCGTCCAGCGCGGCAAGAAAAACTACTTCCTGCTGATAGCTAAATAGTATCATATAACCGACATATATAGACGGAAAAATCTTATTCTAAGATATAGACCAAATTTACAGGACTGCACCTTAAATGTTGAAATACTCAGCTTTTAAGGTGCAGTCCTGCCGCTATATATTAATTTGTAATTGAACTACTTTCTTATCAATTTTCTTTATACATAAGAGGTTATATTTTAATTACACAAACTCCAAATAATTATCACGATTCACGACGTAAAATTCGGCATAAGGATAAGCCACATGAAATGCTTTAGGTACGGCAGGCTTCTTGTGTCCCCATTTGAACTCCATAGCAACCAGACTATCGGCAGTCTCCTCAATCAAGTCTATTTCCTGCTTATCATAAGTACGCCAAAAATAAAATTCTTTATGCATACCCTCATTGAAATTAGCCTTACGTCTCTCCCCAATAATATAGTTCTCCCATAAAGCCCCTACATCCTGCCGAATAGCGAGTGGTGAGAATGCGCCAATAATTGCATTTCGGATACCATTGTCGTAAAAATACCATTTCCCCGCTTTGGTAACTTCTTTACGTAAATTACGCGAGTATGCACCTAATCTATATTCAACAAAAACTTTCTCTAAAATGTCAAGGTATTTTTCTACCGTCGTCTTACTCATACCCAGTTGTTTCCCTAATTCATCATACGAAACCTCGCTACCCAACTGAAAAGCGATAATACGCAATAAATCACGCATCTTGCTTGAGTTCTTCAATCCATCAATAGTCAATATATCTTTCAATAAATATGCCCCTACAATATCGCGCAGATAATCTTTCTTCCGCTCGAAATCAGTCATCATTACAACTTCAGGATAAGAGCCATAAATCAAACGCGATTCCAGGTTCTGGCGAGTTTCAATAGCGGTTTCTGTTTGTGATATCTCACGCTGTGAGAATGGTGTTAATAAAAACTGAGTACTACGTCCGACCAATGGCTCTCCTGCCTTATTCAAAAGATCGAAGGAAGATGAACCACTTGCAAGCACACTTATACCTGGTATCTCATCAACAATTAATTTTATAATATTACCTATATGAGGAATATTTTGCGCTTCATCTATAGCTAATAAGTCGATCCCATCTAATATCAGCAACTATACTGGCAAATTTTACATAAAAAAAGCACTCTATAATGGCGATTTTTACATCACCACAAAGAATACTTTTATCATTTTCCTTGGCTCTCAGCAAATACCGGCTGCGGAGAAAAGCCGGCGGTAATATTCCGCTTTCTTATCGAGCCGCATAGGAAACGCCCGGCTTGTAGATGGCATACGCCATAGCTCCAGACCTGTATCTGATCTAACACACTCTCCCATAGCCGGAACCGCAGTTGATGTAAGCGATGCCACAACTCCCGCCGCTTTCTCGCCTGTTGTGGCCACTACCTTGCACCGAGGCATCCTCGCCAACAGCGAGTCGAGATCCACCGGTTCGACCACTTCAAGAAACTTATCGGAAGCATTGTCCTTGAGCCTGCGTATACGGTGGCATGTGTCGTGAAGCGCTATGTGCTTCGCGTCGAGCAGAGCACGTATAGCATCCACATCGAAGACTTTGGAATCAGCATTGTAAAGAGCCAACCTGTCGCCAAAGAATATAAGCCCCATCATATACCAGAAATCATTTGTCCTGTTCGGATAATAGAAATCCATAGACCAACGTTTAGGCTGTGGAGGAAACGTACCCATGATCAGGACACGGGCATCATCAGGCACGTATGGTTCCCACGGATGCGTCTCTATAATATCTGCCATCATCCGAGAGTTTCTTCCACGACACGGGCATTATTATGCTCCTCATCGCGCGATGAGTAAAGAAGCGTCACCACATTATGTCCGCTAAGATGACGCCGGAATTCTGTGAACGGCGCAGAATGTTCCAGTTCATATAAATATCGGCGCTCAAATTCCTGCCATCTGCCCTCAGGATCGGCATGAAACCACTTGCGCAGACCATCGGATGGCGCTATATCCTTGTCCCATAAATCGTAATGGAACGTTTCGTGCGACAGTCCGCGCGGCCACAGACGGTCTACGTAGACCCGGAATCCATCTGCCGGCGACACCGGATCATATACTCTTTTCAGTTTTATCTCCATAGACTTTAATATATTTATATTAAAACGCATACCTCCTCCGCAATGTTGTGCGCCGAATGTTTTCCATCCTAATATAAAATATAAAGAGCGCAGGAGATTAAACATGCCAAGCGCTCTTTATATTAGTAATATGAACTTCGATATGTTCTATTTCACGATTTCTTTTGTTGTATTCGTGCCTTGACGGACAATGTATACATGTCCTGAAGCCGGATTGGAGATCTTCATACCCTGAAGATTATAGTAGACTTTAGGTTCGCAGGTATTGTCGGTTATTATATCGGTTACTCCTACTGATGATGGCAACTTGATTGTGACGGCCTCACTATTGGCATAGCCCCAACGCTCGCTGTCAGGCTCACGCAGCAGGAGCATGCCGGCAGGCAGTGTGATCACACCATCAGCCATAGTGCCATAGTAGTCTGAATCTGTTTCCTCGTCGTTCTGACTGTTAGCAAATGGAACAGAGGAAATGATCTCATCTCCATCTCCACAGTCGATACCAAGCGGAGATTCATGCACAAACACCTTGTCGGCATCGGTAGCGTCCACCGTGATATAGTGGTTATGCTCCTCATGATTGATCAAGTGGTTATATTCCTGGCAGAAACCCGACTTGTCATCATAGGGATTAACGAGACGGAACAGACCGGGAGTCGACACACTTTCCTGAATCTCCACATCATATTCCATAGAATACAAGTCTGAATATACACCGGAAAGAACACCTTCTTTATAGACAGCGTTGCCGAGCGAACGCCACTTATCCGGCTCATCCGCTATAGTGTAGAAGCGGCGGACAACACCCTGCGCATATTTGCCTTCATCGTCGAGAGTCACTGCTATAAACGAATTTATCGCGGTCTCGTCGCTACCCATATCAAGGACCAGTGGTTTTGCTACAGGAACAGCCAGTTCTGTACCTTCCTCTGCCACGAAATCAAAAAGATCATTGCTGGCTGTCATAGCGCCTTCAGCAACCATGTATTTCACTTTCGTGACATCATTACCTGTAGTAAACTTGAACCACAGGCTTCCTTCTGCCTCACACGTAGGTGACATGATGCTGATGCTGTAATCCTTAGAGCCAGGAAGAGTGATCACCGTAGGATAGACCGTCTCCCACGAATATCCGAAATCATCAGCCGATGTTCCGGTAAGCGGATCATCAATCGTAAGAACGCCGTTCACAAACACGTTGCCTGAAAAATATTCCTTGTATTCCTCTTTGGTGAACTCAAAGAAGTCTATATAATATGCCTCAATGCTTCCGACCCAGACATCTCCAATATCACTGTCGGTATAACCGCTATATTGTATAGGAATAATCACCAGTTCCGGATCCGCCCCGTCAATTACAATGTCTGTCTCGGTCTCGTTTTCATTATATCCAAGGAACAAGAACCTATCGGAAGTATAGGGGCTTTTCATACGGTACATACCCTTCACCGACGCACTTTCCTCAAATTCTACCTCGAACGCATAGTGCGACGGATCGACCATAGACGCTGTCACCCAGCCGTCCTCAAACTTACCTTCGCCTATCGACTGCCAGTCTGTGATTTCCTCCACTGCACGCGAAGCTGCCTGAGTGCGCAGCTGCTTTCTCAGTTGCGGGTCTTTAACATTGATGCGCACCATACCAGACCGGGTGAATTCCACCTCGGTAGAAGAACTGCGCATGGCCATCTTTACAAAGCTCTGCCTTGCAGAGACCTGAACGGCGAGTGCCGCAATCAGTATCGCCATGAAGATACAGATTCGTCTCATAATATCTGTTTTTTAAGATCGTTAATGCTTCGTATATCTGATAAACATTACCTTACAATGACTTTCTTCACGTCCTTACCCTGACGGACAATATAAATCTGTCCTCCGACAGGATTAGTCACCTTCATGCCCTGCAGGTTGAAATACTCGACCGGAGCATTCTCGGATGTTGTGTCGGTGAAGACATCACGGATTCCGACAACTTCGTCAGGAAGGGTGATCGTTGAAGACATTGTGCCTGTATTGTAGTATGCATTCGAATTAGTCTCATACTCGCTGTCGGCAGGAGCTTCAGGCCAGCGGATCTTGCATGCACCGGAAGAAATGGATATTACATTGCCCTCCATAGTTATCGGGTCGGAATTATCACCAAGCGCCGAGATACTTACCAGATACACATCGCCATCTACCTCATCTTTCACTCCGATATTTTGGTATGGAATGTGTATATTTTGCCTGTCAGTAAGATCAAGAGTAAGGGTGCTTTTGGAATCATAAGGGAAAGCTTTTTTCAGACGAATCAGATTATGGTCTTCAACATTAATCTGGACCGTGCATTTCGTAGTGATTGGTGTTTCCGACTTAGAGTAAGTCTCTGTCAGTATTCCATCGGAAAACACAGCCACACCTGCATCTTCCCAATTAGGATCAGGTGCTTGCGCTGTGATTTCGTTGTATGCGCACAGATTGAACCACCCCATACGATCACCCGTTGTAAGGTTGTGTGCTGATATTCCGAACAAGAGATTGCGCGGAACAGAGTAACCATTCTCAGTGAGTGTGAAAACCAGATCACCGTTATAGTCTACAATCTTTCCGCTCTGAATCTCGCAAAATGACAACTTTGTATTAACATAGCCAATTCCGGTAGCATTCAACTGTCCGAGATCCTGTGTCCGGAACGTGATTGTATTGGCAGCCAAATCAACAGTACCTATAATAGATATATTGTTCAATATGCCTGTCACAGAAATCTGATTGTCCTGACCGTCTACAGCAGCGAAATCAAGTGTCCCGTCCACATAGCTTCCGTCTCCGAGGGGAGCATAGTACGACCAGTCGAAAGAGCCTTCGAATTCAGAAATACTGGCGGCACGCGACGGCGACGTCTTAACTTCCGGAGCAATGGCCGCAGCGTTGCCAAACACTGCAGGCGTAAGAACCTTTTCAGATACAGGGACGGCTGACGGAGTGCCTTGGTATAGCACAAAATCTTCTGCGTTAGCGCCTACAGCAATGGCTGTAGCAACAATCAGGGAGTAAAATTTTTTCATAAAAAAAGGATTGATAAATAATTGGAATTTGAATCTAATAAATGCGGACATAATGTACCACTGAAACACGTGTAAGTACTTTATGCAATCTCGAGTGTAAGCATTTGCAAATTTATATCTGCTAAACATATTTTGCAACATTTTTCTTAATTATTTTCAAATTTATTTTACAAATGCCATTTTGATACTCAATATTCGTTTCCAGATGTCAACCATCCACCGGAAAACACCGCAGATACCGGACGAGGCATCCATTACATCACATTCCGCTATCTCACGATATCGCTGAACGTAATAGTTTAATTATCTATAAATAATGTATATGTATGACGGTTTTTTCGTAACTTTGCTCATTCCAAATGGCAGCGCCGCATGCAAGCGTCACGCCTGAATATTTATCTGAAACAAAATTCAAATCATAAAAATTATGGCAAGCAAAGCATTACTGATGATTCTCGACGGATGGGGCATTGGCGACCATTCGAAAAGCGACGTTATCTCCGTGACACCAACCCCCTACTGGGATTACCTGCTGAAGACATATCCCCACTCGGAACTTCAGGCATCAGGCGAGAATGTCGGTCTGCCCGACGGACAGATGGGCAACTCGGAAGTAGGACACCTCAACATCGGAGCCGGACGCGTACTATATCAGGACCTTGTGAAGATCAACAAGGCTATCAAGGACGGTAGCATCATGGACAACACAGAAGTTCGCTCGGCATTCTCCTATGCCAAGGAACACAACGTAGGCATACACTTCATGGGACTGACCTCGACAGGCGGTGTGCATTCGTCGCTCGACCACGTATTCGCCCTGTGCGACATAGCCAAAAAATACGAACTTGAGAAAGTATTCCTCCACTGCTTTATGGACGGCCGCGACACCGATCCCCGCAGCGGCAAAGGCTTCATTGAAGAAGTTGAGAAACACTGCTCTGAATCGGCCGGAGTGATCGCTTCTATCGTAGGTCGATTCTACGCTATGGACCGCGACAAACGCTGGGAGCGTGTCAAGGTGGCCTACGATCTGCTCGTGCATGGCGAAGGCAAACAGGCAACCGACATGGTTCAGGCCATGCAGGAAAGCTATGACGCAGACGTCACCGACGAATTTATCAAGCCTATCAACAACTCCACCGTAGACGGCACTATAAAGCCCGGCGACGTGGTGATTTTCTTCAACTACCGAAACGACCGTGCCAAGGAGATCACAACCGTACTCACACAGCACGATATGCCTGAGCAGGGAATGAACACCGTACCCGGACTGCAATTCTACTGCATGACGCCCTACGACTCGTCGTTCGAGAACGTTCATATCCTGTTCAACAAAGAAAACGTCGACAACACAATCGGTGAATATCTTGCCTCACTCGACAAGCGCCAGCTTCACATCGCCGAGACCGAGAAATACGCCCATGTGACATTCTTCTTCAACGGAGGACGTGAGACACCATTTGCCGGTGAAGACCGCATTCTCGTACCATCGCCGAAAGTAGCAACCTACGACCTCAAGCCCGAGATGAGCGCCTACGAAGTTAAAGACAAACTCGTGGAAGCTATCAGCAAGGATGAGTACGACTTCATAGTAGTGAACTTCGCCAACGGCGATATGGTAGGCCATACCGGTATCTATCCCGCTATTGAGAAAGCAGTGGAGACAATAGACAACTGTGTGCGCGACGTAGTGGAAGCAGCCAAGAACACAGGCTACAGCGTCATCATCATCGCCGACCACGGCAACTGCGACAACGCGATAAATCCCGACGGAACACCGAACACTGCCCACTCGCTCAATCCTGTTCCCTGCGTATATGTATCCGGCGATACAGATGCTACCGTTGAGAACGGCATCCTTGCCGACGTCGCTCCCACGCTACTGCACATCATGGGACTGCCGCAGCCTAAGGAAATGACAGGCCACAATCTCATCAAAGATTAAAAACTTGTTTTATAATACACATACAGCCGGTTCGTAATGGAACGAAGTCCGGACGGACTGCATTTCCTACGGACCGGCTTTCCACATACCAATCATTATGAAAACAAATTGCAAGCTACTTGCTCTGACCATAATACCAATGTCAATAGCATCATGCGGCTCAGGGACAGGCAATATAAAATATCCCAAAGCACCACAGGACAGCACAGTGGATGTCTACTTCGGCACAGAGGTACGCGATCCCTATCGTCCGCTCGAGAACGATACCGCAGAGGCCACACTCCAGTGGGTGAAAGCCGAAAACGATCTTACAGAAGCATATCTGTCGGAAATTCCTTTCCGTGACAACATCAGGAAGCGCCTGACCGCACTCAACAACTATAAAAAAATAGGTATGCCATCGCGAGAGAACGACGGCAACATCTATTTCTCAGAGAACGACGGTCTGAAGAATCAGTCTGTGATCTACCGTCAGATCGGCGACAGCACTGAAGTCTTTCTTGATCCCAACACATTGTCAGACGACGGAACTGTGGCCCTTACCGGCATATTCATGTCGCCCGACGGCAAATACACAGCCTATACCATCTCGAGAAGCGGAAGCGACTGGACTGAAATCTACGTTATGGACACAGCCACACGCGAACTGCTGTCCGACCACATAGAATGGGCTAAATTCACAGGTGTATCATGGCACGACGGAGGATTCTTCTACAGCGCCTACCCACGCCCCGAGGCAGGAAAGGAATTCTCCAACGCCAACGAATACCATTCAATCTACTACCACAAGCTCGGCACACCGCAGTCCGACGATACCGTAGCCTATGAGAACCGCGAGCAACCGCTCTATTTCCATTCGGCATACGTGCCCGAAAACCAGCCGTACCTGCTTGTCTCTGTTGGAGGCCAAGGCATCGGCGATGGACTTATTTTCAAAAAACTCGGCGACAAAAATGCGACATGGCAGACCGTACAGCCCTCTCAGGACTATCTGTTCAACGTCGTGGGCGTACGCGACGGACTTATCTATGCTCTCACAACAGACGGAGCGGAAAACCGTCAGCTCATCACAGTGCCTGTAGACAAGCCTTCGCGCGAGAATTGGAATGTACTCGTACCCGAAGACAAGAACAGTGTGCTCGTCGATGCTGAATTCTCCGGCAAAGACAAGATGATGCTGACCTACGACGTAGCCGGCACAAACCACTTGTATATCTACGGCCGCGACGGCAAACGCATCAATGAAGTCGAGTTGCCGACACTCGGATCTGTGAGCGTATCAGCCAATGGTAAGAACGACGACGTATATTACAGCTTCTCATCGTTCAACTTCCCGCCGTCAATCTACAGCCTCGACACTGCCAACGGCAATAGTACCCTGTTCAAGTCCACTGATATAGAAGGGTTCAACCCCGAAGATTATGTCGTTGAACAAGTGATGTATCCCTCTACCGACGGCACAATGATCCCGATGTACCTTACATATAAGAAAGGTATCGAGCGCAACGGCAAGAATCCAGTATATCTCTACGGCTACGGTGGCTTCAACATCACTCTGCACCCGTCATTCTCCCCCAACCGGCTGATCTGGCTTGAAAACGGTGGAATATACGCGCAGGCCGGACTGCGCGGTGGTGCGGAATATGGCGAGAAATGGCACGAGATGGGCACAAAGCAGAACAAGCTAAATGTGTTCAATGACTTCATTTCTGCTGCCGAATATATGATCAAGGAAGGATGGACAAATCCCGAACTGCTCACCATCGAAGGCGGCAGCAATGGCGGACTCCTCGTAGGCGCAACCGTTAACCTCCGTCCTGACCTGTTCAAAGTAGCCATACCTCGTGTAGGCGTAATGGATATGATGCGCTACCACCTGTTCACTATAGGTTGGAACTGGGCAAGCGACTATGGCACAAGCGCCGACTCTCCCGAGATGGCACAATATCTGCTGAGATATTCTCCAGTTCATAACATCAGCAACGACGGTACTCCATATCCGGCCATCATGGTTACAACTGCCGACCACGACGACCGTGTCGTGCCGGCACACAGCTTCAAATATGCAGCCACACTGCAGGCTTCTGACACTGGAGACGCACCAAAGCTCATCCGCATAGATTCCAAAGCCGGACACGGCAGTGGCAAACCCGTGGCCAAGGTAATCGACGAATATACAGACATTTATTCTTTCATTTACCACAACCTCGGAATCTCGCCGAAAGAATGATGCGACGGCATATCATCTTATCAGCAATAAGTCTGCTCTCCATCCCGGTGCTTCTGCAAAGTTGCTTTACCGGGGTGGAGAGCACTCCTAAAATAACCTCGTCGGAAGTCAGGAAACAGCACGTAGTGTCAACTCCCGAGATGGAATATCTGTCGGACATAACGGCAGAACCTTTTGCCGAATGGCTGCCGGGAAAACCATTTTATGTCACAGACAGCAAGATAGGCATCATTTTCACCCCATCGCAAGGAGTCGGACAACAAGGAATAAACGTCGGAGACACTATCACATATCTGAGGTATCAGGAAGCCCTGTCTGTCACAGGCGACAGTGTGACAGACATAGTGCTTGCCAAAGACGATACATCGCTCACCTACCGTGTCAATGCATCCGCGTCGCAACTCAGAAGACGCAAACAGGTCGAGATACCGTTCACAATTGAAATGAACATCATCGCCGATGCACGCCACAAGATCTCAGACAAAAACTTCTATATCCTGACGCCTCTGTGGTACGACAATGAGGAACGTCCCGTCGACGGACTACGGTTCACTGAAGTGCGCGTGACCGACGTACTGCCCGGAAACCATGTCTATCCATTGAAAGTAATGTTCACAACTGCAGATACCGGGCTTGAACGCTGTGTATTCCTCTCGCTGTCTGATCCGGAAAACTCGACAATGCGCAATTTCGCCAAAGTATTCGCCCTTAGCGATCCACATCTGCGCTATCCCTCGATATCAGACACCAATTGGCATCTGATCCAGAATTCAAAAGTAGCCCTCGGCATGACCCGCGACGAATGTCGTCTGGCTCTGGGATCTCCGTCCGAACTTGACCGAAGACCATCCACTGCGGGAGTCTACGAGATATGGAACTACGACGACGGACAATACCTTATATTCCAAGACGGATTACTCACCAGATTCCGCAGATGAAACTTACATTCTTAGGCACAGGCACATCTACCGGAGTACCGCAGATCGGATGCGGATGCTCTGTATGCACATCATCAGATCCACGCGACAACAGACTACGCTCATCGGCATTGCTAACGACCGACGACGGAAGCAATATCCTCATCGACTGCGGACCGGATTTCCGTACACAGATACTGCGTGCCGGCTCGCCCGAAATAGATTGCGCCCTGATCACACACGAGCATTACGACCACGTAGGCGGTATGGATGACCTACGACCATATACATATCCCGATGGCTTCGACATATATTGCAGGGCAGACGTGGCAGAGGATCTGCGCCGACGCATCCCGTACTGCTTCGCACAGTCGCCTTACCCCGGCGTGCCACAACTGCATCTGCATGAGATAACACCGGGCAACCCGTTCCGCATCAAGGCTACAGAAACCGGAATCCTACCTGTTGAGATCATGCACTGGAATCTTCCGATATTAGGATTCCGCATCGGCAACCTCGCATACATAACAGACTGCAAGACCATGCCGGACGAGACAGTGCGCCAGATTCAGGGAATAGACACACTGGTGCTGAACGCACTGCGCATCGAACCACACAACTCGCATCTGAGTCTGTCTGAAGCAATTGAACTGATAATGCGTATAAAGCCAAGGATCGCGTACCTGACGCATCTGTCTCACCAGATGGGACTGCATGCAGAGGTGGAACGTAGTCTGCCGTATAATGTACGCATAGCCTACGACGGACTGTGTGTCGAAATCAATTGAAAAACATCTATGCAAGACCGTCAATTTAGACGGTTTTGTCGTATATTTGCAGAATAAAACCCAAAACGCTTGAACATGAATGTTGTAGACAGATTTCTTCAATATGTGAAGTTCGACACCCAGAGCGACGAACTCACCAATATGACACCCTCGACACCCGGGCAGATGGTATTCGCCGAATTCCTGAAAGGCGAGATGGAAAAGCTCGGTCTCAAGGATATAAGCCTCGACGAGAACGGCTACCTGATGGGTACACTGCCAGGCAATATCACAGACAGGAAAGTGCCTGTGGTCGGATTCATCGCCCATCTCGACACATCACCCGACATGTCGGGACACAATGTATCTCCCAGAATCGTTAAAAACTACGATGGCGAAGATATAACGCTGAACGCAGACAAGGGCATAGTGCTCAGCCCATCGCAGTTCCCCGAACTTCTTGACTATAAAGGCCAGGATCTGATCGTAACCGACGGCAACACTCTGCTCGGAGCTGACGACAAGGCCGGCATAGCCGAAATAATGTCGGCCGTAGACTACATGATCGCACATCCCGAAATCAAACATGGAGATATACGCATAGCCTTCAATCCCGATGAGGAAATAGGTCAGGGCGCACACAAGTTCGATGTAGAACGCTTCGGTGCAGAATGGGCATATACAATGGACGGCGGGGAAATCGGAGAACTCGAATATGAGAACTTCAATGCTGCCGTGGCACATGTCACATTCAACGGCAGAAACGTACACCCCGGCTATGCAAAGCACAAGATGCTGAACTCAATGCGTGTGGCCACACAATTCGCTATCATGCTGCCACGCTGGGAGACACCCGAGCACACCGAAGAATACGAGGGATTCTATCATCTTGTATCAATCGAAGGTACTGTAGAGAAAACTGTGATCACCTATATCATACGTGACTTTGACCGCGACCGCTTCGAACGCCGCAAAAAGGAACTCGAACACCTCGCGCGTAAGATAAACCATGAATTCCCCGGATGCTGCGAACTTGAGATCAAGGATCAGTATTACAACATGCGCGAGAAGATCGAGCCGGTGATGCACGTGGTTGACATAGCCAAACAGGCTATGGAGAATGCCGGAGTACCACCTAAAGTGACACCAATCCGTGGCGGCACAGACGGAGCACAGCTTTCATTCAAGGGACTCCCCTGCCCCAACATCTTCGCCGGCGGACTCAATTTCCACGGACGCTTCGAATTCGTACCTGTACCATCAATGGAGAAAGCACAGGATGTGATTGTAGAAATAGCCCGTCTGGTAGGTGAACGCCAGTAACACACTCATAATCATAACAGGGCCAACCGGATCGGGAAAATCCGCGTTGGCCCTCGCTTTGGCAAAAAAAATCGGATGCCATATTATATCTGCCGACTCCAGGCAGATATACCGCGACATACCTATCGGCACTGCCGCCCCGACAGCTGAGGATATGCGTCAGGTTCCGCATCATTTTGTAGGCACACTTGATCTCAGCGACTACTATAGCGCAGCAATGTTTGAGGAAGATGTGATGAATCTGTTGCCAAAATTATGGGATCAGTCAGGAGGGTTCGCCATAATGTGCGGAGGTTCAATGATGTATGTGGATGCAATCGCAAAAGGCATCGACAATATGCCGACTGTGAGCGACAGCGTGCGCGCTGAAGCCTACCGGATTTACAACGAAGGCGGCATAGAGGCTGCACGGGCTGAACTTGCACGCTTAGATCCGGTCTACTATGCACAGGTAGATCTCAACAATTACAAACGCATCGTTCATGCCATAGAGATAAGCATGGAAGCAGGTGTTCCTTACTCCACTCTGCGCACAGGGCAAAAGAAATCCCGTCCGTTCGCTATCAAAAAATTTGCCATTGACATGCCCCGTGAAATCCTGTTCGACAGAATAAACCGCAGAACACAGGAAATGATAGCCGCCGGCCTTGCAGACGAAGCCCGCGCAGTAATGCACCTGCGCGATCTAAACTCTCTCAATACTGTAGGCTACAAGGAGATGTTTGAATATCTTGATGGCAGGATGTCGCTCGACGAAGCGACTGAAAAAATAGCCCGTAATACACGCGTGTACGCAAAGAAACAACTAACATGGCTGAAGAAAGATCCTGATACGATATTCCTCAACTGCAAAAGCGATATGATACAATGTATTATGGATAGTATTTAACAACATTTCGACCGTCAGTGCACATTTAATGCCCAACCAGACCCGTAACTTCGCGATACAGATAAAGAAATGTATCAACCTCTCACTCAAAAGTTATGGGTACTATCCACACTTCCGACATTCTTTTCGCGACACTTAGCTGCGGACACAACACAATAAGCCGACGAATACTCACCGGAATAGCCTCAGTTGCGGAAATAGTAAAATTATTACGACCCGACAGCCTCAGCCGGTTCGGACTATACACGCTCGAGATACGCAACTCCACGGCAGGCTGGAGTCACCGCAAGCAACTGACTTTCGGCTTGTGACAGTCAGCGCGGACGCCTAAGCACCCACGGAAAAGGCGATTTTATATATATCGTGCCATCAGCCTTAACGGAATCCAATGCACGGCTTGCCTCTGCGGGATCGTCGGACGACTGCGCAACCACAAAATATTCTTCGCCGGACTGGACGACAAAAGCACCGGGCCACTTCCCTGAATCGACAAGTCTTTCACGCATCGAACGCGCATTGAACAATTGAGAGAACCCGGCTACCACTACACTATATTTCTTTATGCTCTCGCGCGTACCTCCTCCACCTTCTACAGCTTTGACAAAACGGCTCACCACAGGCAGAGATATACTGTCATTGACACGCATCTGGCGTGGTCCGCGTTCGCTCTCTATAGCAGCCACTGTAGCAGAATCAATACCTTCGTTCTGGCGGGCCATCGTGCGCTCATACGCAGCCCTGTAGTTGGCCTCCGTGGTCCGGCATGACGTCAGAGAAAATGCAACGCCTGCAACAACTGCGGCAATCATAGTTTTTTTCATAAGACACAGTATTTATTTAATAACATCCCGCTGACGGGCGAGTTCAATGACTTCAAGATCACGTATGTCCTGACCATCGATCACAAAACGCATAAGTGTGCGCACCTTCTGCCAACCTGCATATCCGGCAGCCCCGGGATTGAGATGCAGCAGTCCGAGCTGCTTGTCGTACATCACCCTGAGTATATGGCTATGACCGGCGACCATCAGTTTGATGCCATCTCGGCGCAACAGCTCGGCCATACCGCGTGAATATCTACCCGGATAGCCCCCTATATGCGTCATCAGGACGTCCACATCCTCAACCTTGAATTCGAGGAGTTCCGGACATCTTCGGCACACCTCGCCATGATCAATATTGCCACTTACAGCACGCACGACCGGCGCTATGGATTCGAGCCTGCGTATGACGTCTATACAGCCTACATCACCGGCATGCCATATCTCGTCGCATCCACCAAGGTGAAGCTGAAAACGATCGTCCCAGCATGAATGTGTGTCCGACAGAAGACCTATCCTTTTCATAACCGCGAAATCAATAAATTATAGTCCTTAAAAAACGCGACTCCGCAAGAGGCGGATAACCTCGGTGCGGAGCCGCTTATTATTCGAACGGACGTTTTTACTCAAACTCGATAAGAACCTGGTCTGTGGATACAACGTCGCCCGGCTCAATGAACACGCGCTTGACTACGCCATCCATCTCAGACATTACATCGTTCTCCATCTTCATGGCTTCGTATACGAAAAGCAGTTCGCCCTTCTTCACAGTCTGACCGGGCTTCACATCCACGGAGATGATCTTGCCTCCCATAGGAGCTTTGAATGTTGGACCGGTGATGGGTTCCATAGCGGCCTTGGGTTCTTCCTTCTTAGGTTCTTCCTTAGGCGCAGCAGCGGCAACTTCCTCACTCCTGCGACGACGCAGGAAGGGATTGGCTACATTAGGCAGAAGTTCCAGAAGCAGGTACTCCTCATTGTTTGACGCAAGTTTCACACCTCCGAGTTCGGGCAACTCGGGATTTTCCGGCTTGCGGTATGATGATGTGTCGTAAGGCTTTTCAATAGGACTGCCGGTAAGCTGCTCGCGGAAAGCAGGATCTACAGGCACAGGTGTATGTCCGTACTCACCCTTCACAAGCGAAATGAACTGGTTGGAGGGGTTGGAATAGTCTGGATTTCCTTTCTTGCGGTCAAGAGCAAGCGATACGGCCTGCGAACCCACAATCTGACTTGTAGGTGTAACCAAAGGTACAAGACCTGCATCACGGCGAACCTTAGGAATAAGCGCCATAGCATCTTCGAGAAGATCGGATGCACCAAGTGCCTTGAGCTGTGCGACCATATTGGAATACATGCCACCGGGAACTTCAGCATTCTTAACCGTAAGGTTAGGTTTGGGGAAGCCGAAATAGTCCTCGATTCCATGACATGCTGCAAGCAGACCTTCTTCGTCGCCGGCCTCAGCACATGCGATTGCACGATCGAACAGAGCATCGATCTCTGCAGGCAGTTTGTCGGCAAGCGGATCGAACGCCTTGGGGAAATGATCTTTGTGAAGATCGAAATCGCTCAGGCTCTCACGAGCGGCTTTAAGCTTGTTGCGGATCTCACCGACAACCTCCATATTAGCCTCAAGCTCTACTCCCATCTTCTTACAGAAGATATATACAAGCTCGATGGCAGGAGCGGCCGAGCCCTCAGCAAACCACCATATATTAGTATCAAGAATATCCACACCATTGAGAATTGCCATCACGGAAGATGCAAGACCATATCCGGGAGTACAGTGAGTATGGAAGTCAACAGGCACTTTCAGTTCGGATTTCAGACGTGAGATAATCGAAGCTGCTCGAAGCGGATTCACCAGACCGGCCATATCCTTGAGTGTGATGATCTTCGCGCCAAGAGCCTCCATTTCCTTGGCTTTCTCTACAAAGTATTCGTCGGTGAAAATCTTCTCAACTTCCACAACTTCGTCTTTCTTGCCGAACAGGCGGGCAAAGAACGACTTCTTGACAGGAGTACCAACTGGTTCATCCTTAGGATCCACGGTGTAGCATACAGCACCGTCGGCGATACCACCGAGTTTATTGATCAGGCGTATGCTCTCCTTCACATTGTCTATATCGTTGAGCGCATCGAAGATTCGCATCACGTTCAAGCCATTGGCAATAGCTTCCTTATAGAAACCCTCGAGTACCGAATCGGGATAAGGAACATAACCGAACAGGTTGCGGCCGCGCGACAAAGCCGACAGAAGCGACTTGCCCTTCATGGCCTTGGAGGCTATGCGCAGACGCTCCCACGGAGATTCGTCAAGGTAACGCATCACTGAGTCAGGGACTGCACCGCCCCACACTTCCATAATATAAAAACCTGCATTCTGATACAGAGGCAGGAGTTTGTCGATTTCTTCCTGTTTCAGACGGGTAGCGAAAAGAGACTGCTGTCCGTCGCGAAGCGTGAGATCACGAATTTGAAGTTTCTTTGTTTTCATAATGAAAGCAGTTGTTTACTGATAAGTGAATTATCTGTAGGTGAAATTATGAGACAAAGTTACGACTATATTCTATATTACGGAAAAAAATCCGTTATTTTTTCACATTTGATGGACAAAGTATCTGTGCGCCGGACATCTATCAGACTGTCCGCATCAAAAGAGCCACGGCAAAATCAAGCATTGTATCGCGTCCCTGAAGTGCAAGTTGCGGATCGAGGTCTACATGGCATCCCTCAGTCGGATCAATACCGAATTCAGTAGTGCGTCCCTCGCTGTCGAGTATCGAACATGCCGAAAAACGCACTCCCCAACCACACGGTATTTCAGAAGAATACGGCATGCCGCTTCCGCCACCGGTGCGGTCTCCCACGATGTATATGCCCGGCAACATTTTCATAATACTCACAAAATTATTAGCGGCAGAGAATGTGCTGCGGTTGGTGAGTACTACAACGGGCTTCATCCATGTGATGTGCGGTTCGGAGACAGGATCATAGTAGTAAGCGAAAGGATCGGAGAAATCGTCATGCCCCGGTCCTGTCTTGTGGCATAGATAACCTGCGAGCGTACGGTTGCGCAGAAAGTGCATCACAAGAGTCTCCACATTGTCAAGTCCGCCACCTCCGTTGTCGCGTATGTCTATTATCAATCCCGAAGCTGTGATCAGACTGCTTAGCATGGCGTCGATATTGCCATGACCAAGTCCGGAATTGAAAGATGGATAGCGTATATAGCCTACATTATCCTGAAGCATGGCATAGGTGACGCTGCCTATATGGTTCTCACTGAAATTCAAATAATACTGCTCCACTAAGCGCTCATCGTAGTTCTGTGGATAATCACTCCACCACTTTGTATAGTATGAGGTATTGAATCCTGACGTAAGATTAGTGTGACCGTCGCGCAGTTCGGCGAGCATCTCAGAACATATGGTGAACAGCTCGCGCGCCGACATTTCATCGTGTATTCTCGGTCTGTAACGGCTGTATACCTCCTGCCAGTCCACATCCTTTTCCTTGAAGAAACAGTAATGTTCGTCGACTATAGTCCACAGAGCCTCGAAATTGCCCACCGGATCATTGTCCCATGAATCAATATGATGGCACGATGCAAGCGACATGATGGCTGCGAGGCTTATTATTATATTTTTCTTCAGATCCATAACAATTCGAATTCGTTCAGAACGCACTTATAATCTTTGTGTCGGCTGACAACCTGCGGCCGGGATACATGGAGATCCATTCGCCTCCTATACCGAATACAAATGCATGCCGCACTATACGGGTATTGATATGACTGACTTTTGTAGACAAGAGATCACACCTGTAGCCAAAGGTGAGCACAGTTCCGCCAAACCTTATATCCGCCATCAAATCGTTGTTCCATCTGAAATAATTCCCCCACCACGCCACATGCGACAGTCCTGAATGGTTGCCCATCCATATCTCGTAATACAATTCGCCATAGTCAGGAGAAAAAAAAGCGCCGGCAAGCGGCAGCGATGTAGTGTAGCGCAGCCCCATTGTCTTACCCCAAAGGGTGAACTTACGGGCCACGTAAGCTGAGGCGTCAACCGTAGCCGATGCCTTTGCTGAGGCTGGATTATTACCGTTGCGCGAGGTATATAGACAGCCGACATCAATCCGGGCACGAGGTCCTGCGCCGACGGTTATCCCTCCAAGCGAATGAAGCGTCCACCTCCTGTACATTCCCCACGAGAAAGCAAGACCGAGATTCCACATTGTTGCATTTCCGGTCAGATTTTCATCACGGTCCACATTTACATTGAGCCGTAGATTCATAAGCCAATCTTCAGGACTGCGCTTGAAAGCCTGCCAACGGTCGTAGCCAAAACCTACACTCCATCCGCTGTATCTGAGAGGAGTAAGATACGTATCCACAATCGACGAACTTCCCGCGTCAAGAGTATAATACGCCGTCACCGGCCTATAGGGCTGCACATCAGCCGAATCAGTTTCGGCTGCCACAGTTGCATTCAGCGACATCGCCAATACAAGCGATAATAATATCCTGAGTATCTTCATGAATCGTGGTGTATCAGAAAAGCCGCTGTTGGCCGGTGAGTTCATCGCGGATCTCATCGTCGGAGACATCCGGACCTATATTTTCAGATTCTTCCAAGTTCTCATCCACTTCTTCCGATTGTGGTTCAGGCAGAGAATCCATCGAAGGTTCAGGCTCGATCTCGACCACTGCGCCGATCTCAAACATTGTGAGTCGTTTACCCTTTGCCTTGCTTGACTTGACACCGATAAATTCAGCAGCATTGACTTCAAGAGGCTCACGGAACGAATCCACACCGCCGAATTCAATTCTGAACCGAGCACCACTTTTGTCAGACAAGGCTATAAGCTCTGTTTCTGGATTCTCGCCGATGAAACGCTGACGCTTCGCCACAGGATCAAGCTGGAAACGCTTTATATATGGATAACCCTGATCTGCATCGTGCAGGATAGCAGTCCAGACTTTGTCAGCCTCGAACTTCTCAATTCTCAGTATATTATCTTCATAATGATTTGTGGACTCAAATCCGCTCGTATAATATGATCCGTCGGCAAGTACCACGAGGACACGATCGTCCGGCGAGAATTCGCCCAACAACTGTCCGCGTCCATCATAATTGAGCCTCAGCACATCAGCATCGAACCACACGTTCAGTCCGCCAAGAGTCGATCTTCCGGCTTCTTTGAGTGAGAAACGGTGTACTGGATTCTTAGTCACCAGATTGCCAAGCGAAGCACGACCCTTTATAGCCAGTTTGCTGAAGTCCACATCGAGTTGGAGTTTCTTTAGTCTCGCATCAGGCTTCAGTATCACTTTCACGACCTCGGCTTCACCGTTGGGATTGGCTGTAAAGTAGCAAACCCGTGTGCCTGGAGCTCCTGGTGTCAGGTTATATTCCTTGTCGCGCGTCACACCGGTGACACTGAAACGCTTCATATAGTATGGACCGTTCTTGCCATTCTGATAGATGGCATTATAGATAGTGCGTGTATCGTTGCGCTTGAATACTGCCACATGTATCACATTTTTGCCTACCGACAGTTTGTCTGCAACCTTGACCACCTTATATCGTCCGTCTTTGTAGAATATGATAATATCGTCGATAGCAGAGCAGTTGCACACAAACTCGTCTTTCTTCAGCATTGTGCCTATAAATCCTTCCTCCCGGTTTATGTAGAGCTTCTCATTAGCCTCCGCAACCGATGCTGCCTGAATGTTGTCGAAACTGCGCACCTGCGTGCGGCGGGGAAATCCCGCACCGTATTTTTCTTTAAGATGCTCATACCACCGGATCGTGTAGTCCACGATGTGATCTATATCACGGGAGTATTCCGCAATCTTTTCGTTGAAAGACGCGATCTGCAGATCAGCCTCATCGGCGTTGAAACGCAATATGCGTTTCATCCTGATCTCGAAAAGCCGCAGAATATCGTCACGGGTCACATCGCGCACAAGATTTTTAGCATATTTGAGTATCTTCGCAGTGACATGCTCAATAGCAGCTTCCATATCCGGCGCCTGCTCATACTCCTTATCCTTATATATACGCTTCTCGATGAAAATCTTTTCGAGTGAGGCGAAATGCAGTTTCTCGCGCACCTCGCCACGCAATATCTCAAGTTCGCGACGTAGTATGTCGGTAGTACGGCTAACACTGTGGCGTAGCAGATCACTCACACCCGCAAAAACAGGTTTTTCCTCGGATATGACACAACAGTTCGGCGAGATGCTGATTTCACAATCCGTAAATGCATACAAAGCGTCTATTGTTTTGTCGGAAGAAGTACCCGGCTGAAGATGCACAAGAATCTGAGCAGTCTCCGAGGTCATGTTCTCAACCTTGCGTATCTTTATCTTGCCCTTCTCATATGCTTCTATGATCGAATCAATAAGAGTCTCGGTTGTCTTTCCAAAGGGTATTTCAGAAATAACAAGGGTCTTGTTATCGATCTTGTCGATCTTGGCCCTCACTTTCACTCTGCCTCCACGCTGACCGTCGTTGTATCTCGCCACATCGATGAATCCTCCTGTGGGGAAATCCGGGTAAAGTTCGAAACTCTCGCCACGCAGACAAGCCACGGCTGCATCAAGAATCTCATTCACATTGTGCGGCAGAATCTTTGAAGACAAGCCGACGGCGATACCTTCAGCACCTTGCGCTAAAAGCAGAGGAAACTTTACCGGCAGAGTCACAGGCTCGCGCTTGCGTCCATCATAGCTGACAGTCCAGTCTGTAACTTTCGCATTGTACAGAGTCTCGAGAGCGAATGTCGACAGTCGCGCCTCGATATAACGTCCTGCCGCCGCTGGAGCGCCTGTAAGGATATTTCCCCAGTTTCCCTGCATGTCGATAAGCAGTTCTTTCTGCCCGAGCTGCACGAGAGCATCCTTGATTGAAGCATCGCCGTGAGGATGATATTGCATCGTGTTTCCGACGATATTCGCCACTTTGTTGAACCTGCCGTCGTCAAGAGTCTCCATTGAATGCAGTATACGGCGCTGCACAGGCTTTAGACCATCATCTATATGCGGGACGGCACGCTCAAGAATCACATAACTGGCATATTCAAGATACCACCGGCGATACATTCCTCGCAGATGATGCGTTATTGAATCGCCGTCGGGATTGAAATGCGGACCTTCGGCGGAGGCCGGCTCCATCAGGGAGTCGGAATTCGCGGTATCACCAGAGATCTCGTCAGGTGTGTCGTTGTAGTCGTCGGGAAATATATCGTCGCTCATAAATACAAGTGAACTATGTGGCAGGGATGTGTTATTTCCCACAAAGTTAGCAAAAATTTAAACGAAAGCCCACTATAACCGCATTAAAAAAGCAGTTTGCCACAAGCAAATTCCACACCCTCAGCTTCGGAAGCATCAGATAGGTATATTGCCTGAGGTCTTTATTCCTTCCATCACAAACTGCGATTCTATGGATGCGATGTTGTCAATCGTGGCAAGGGTATCTATCACAAATTCCTGATAGCGTTTCATAGAAGGAGCATATATTTTGAGCAGGAAATCAAAACGGCCGCCCACATTATAACATTCGGCCACACCCTCGGTACTGCGTATGCGGTCGGTGAATTCAATGACACGCTCGCGGTTCATGGTCTGAAGCTTCACATTGCAGAAGACCATGAACCCAAGATCCAGCTTCTCGGGATTCAATACAGCGCTATAACGCGATATGTAACCCTCGCGTTCAAGACGCCGCAGACGTTCAAACACCGGTGTGGTCGAAAGATTGACTTTGGCGGCCAACTCCTTTGTAGTGAGACGGCAATTTTTCTGCATAGCACGAAGTATAGCCAGATCTGTCTTGTCCAATGTGTTCATAACAATAAAAATATTCTTAAAAGTGCTCGGTTTACTACTATATACAGAATCAAATTCTACAAACATTCGCTAAATTATAAAATATTTCCATAATAAACAGTTTTCTTGCAAGAAAAATTCTGTAACTTTATCTTTGTGAACCGAATTACTTCTACACTTGTATGAGACCTGATAAGAAATACCGTTTCGAGACACTGCAGCTTCATGTAGGACAGGAATCAGCAGATCCGGCAACCGACGCACGTGCCGTGCCGATCTATCAGACAACCTCCTATGTGTTCGGCAGTTGCCGGCAGGCAGCCGACCGCTTCGACCTGAAAGAACCGGGAAATATATACGGACGTCTGTCCAATCCCACGCAGGACGTACTTGAGCGCCGTATAGCGGCACTCGAGGGCGGCAAAGCCGCACTTGCAGTGGCATCAGGTGCAGCGGCAGTAACATATGCCGTCATGAACATAGCAAGAGCAGGCGACCACATCGTAGCAGCCAACAATATATATGGAGGTAGCTACAACCTGCTGGACAATACACTGCCGGCATATGGAATTACTGCTACATTCGTCGATCCTGCGGACATCGCCAACTTTGAGTCAGCCATACAGCCATCGACAAAAGCTGTTTTCGTAGAGACATTAGGTAATCCCAACAGCAACGTCACAGACATACGCGCCATAGCCGACATGGCTCACCGTCATGGTCTTCCACTGATAATCGACAATACTTTCGGGACACCATATCTTGTAAGACCAATCGAACTTGGAGCAGACATCGTTGTCCACTCAGCCACAAAATTCATCGGCGGCCACGGATCGTCGCTCGGCGGGATAATAGTCGATTCCGGCAATTTCGACTGGGCTGCAGCCGGGAAATTCCCTACTCTTTGCGATCCGGATCCATCATATCACGGAACACGATTCATAGACGTAGATCCGCAGACTCCTTTCGTGACGAGAATACGCACGGTGTTGCTACGTGATACCGGAGCAGCTATCTCGCCGCTCAACGCATGGCTTCTGCTTCAAAGCCTTGAGACTCTTTCGCTCAGGGTAGAGCGGCACGTACAGAATGCCATAGAGATAGCAAAACATCTCAACGGACACCCCAAGATAAAGAAAGTGAATCATCCCTCACTGCCCGATCATCCCGACCACGCGCTCTACAACAGTCTGTTTCCCCGCGGAGCCGGATCTATATTTACCATAGAGATAGATGGCGACATAGAGGCCGCCCACAGATTCATAGATAGTCTGGAGATATTCTCGCTGCTGGCCAATGTGGCAGATGTGAAATCGCTGGTAATTCATCCGGCCACAACCACACACTCGCAACTGACTCCGCAGCAGCAGGCCGAGCAAAGCATTTTCCCCGGCACGGTGAGGCTTTCAATAGGCATCGAACACATCGACGATCTGATAGCCGATCTCGACCAAGCTCTTGATAAAGTTTAACTGTATTATATTGTAAAAGCAAATCTATCACCCCGTCCGAGGGGGTCTTATTAATTACATCTGCAATTGTATTAATATCTTTCACATAGTTTTCTATACTCGGAAGAATGGCGCATAATGTGAATTACGCGCCATTCATTTTATCTGTCTATGTGACTATAAATCAGTTTATCTGTGCAATTGTCATGTAGATAAGTGTCACCGGGGCTACAAACAGGAAACTGTCGATACGGTCAAGTACACCTCCGTGGCCCGGAAGCAATGTGCCCGAATCCTTGACTCCGGCAGCACGCTTCAGCATAGACTCGAACAAATCGCCCCATGTTGCCACTGCAGCCACGACTGCTCCATAGACACCCATGTCCACAGCGGATATTCTCTCCGGAATATACGATCTGGCACAGTAGTAATAGACAACTCCACCTATGATGCAGAATACCAGCCCTCCGAAAAATCCTTCCCACGATTTCTTTGGCGACAGACGCTCGAACAGTTTCTTCGATCCGAGCATCGAACCTATGATAAAAGCTCCGGTGTCGTTCAGCCAGATAAGGATAAACATGCCAAGCAGAAGCCATCGTCCTCCGTTCATAAGGCTCATCCATCCCATGCAGCATAGAGGCAAGCCTATGTAGACGAGTGCAAGCATTGCAAACCCGAGATCCACAAGCGACTTCTTCATATCGGCGTTGTAAAGAGCGACTATAGGCCGGCTGAGCATATACAGGACTATGAACATGATCATGGAGATAACTCCCATACCACCGGGAGTGGCGGCAGTAGCCGCCAACAGCGACACCGACATAACACCAAGTGTATCGAAGAACATCAGCGGAGAATTCCCGGACGATCCGAGTTTCTGCGTCAGTTGATGATATTCAGATGCCGCCCCTACGGCGAGCAAGAATATAAGCACCCATATAGCAGGCGATGGCAGCATTATACCGCATACGATCACTGCTATATATATAATGCCCGTCACCGAGCGTAGAAGGAGATTTTTCATAGGGCTGAATTTGCTTTTTTTATTTTTTAAGGGCCTCGATAGACGCAGTAAGCGCAGCAATCTTGCTCTCCGAGTCGGCGAGTTTCCTGCGTTCGGTCTCAACAACGGCTGCAGGCGCATTGTTCACGAAGCGCTCGTTGGACAGTTTTTTCTCCACCGAAGCCTTGAATCCTATGGCATAGTCAAGCGCATCCTGAAGTCGGGCAAGCTCGGCCTCGACATCTATTGCTGCGGCAAGAGGCACATTAAACTCGTATGTGCCTACCATAAACGATGCTGCTGCAGGATCTTTGGCATCTGTGCGGGTGTATCCCGAGAGATTGGCAAGCTTCACAATCACCGGCGACAGCGCAGATGGAGCGTTACCTACCGACAAAAGTTCAAGCTGCTCCTTAGGAGCTATGTTCTTAGAAGCGCGTACACCACGCACACCGGTCACAATATCCTTGGCCTGCTCCATTTCGCTGATAATGTCGGCATCGACTTTTCCGGCCTCCGGCATTTGAGCATACATTATCGACTCACCCGGGCGACGGGCTGCCAGATGCTGCCACAATTCCTCAGTGATGAATGGCATGAAAGGATGAAGCATGCGGAGAAGCGCATCAAAGAATCCAAGAGTGGACTCCAGTGTAGCACGATCGGCACTGTCGCCATATGCCGGCTTAACCATCTCAAGATACCACGACGAGAATTCATCCCAGAACAGACGATATGCTGCCATGAGAGCCTCGGAGATACGGAATTTACCCATAAGGTCCTTGATTTCGGCAAGAGTGGCGTCAAGCTTAGCCTCAAACCAGCGCACTGCCTGCGCCGAAGCCTCCGGCTGCGGCTTGTCCTCAACCTGCCAACCCTTTACGAGACGGAAAGCATTCCATATCTTGTTGCAGAAATTGCGTCCCTGCTCGCAGAGTTTATCGTCATACATGATATCGTTTCCGGCAGGAGCGGCAAGCATCAGACCCATACGCACGCCATCGGCGCCATATTGCGCGATCAGGTCGAGAGGATCGGGCGAGTTGCCAAGGCTTTTCGACATCTTGCGACCGATCGAGTCGCGCACGATGCCGGTAAAGTATACATTGTCGAACGGCTGCTTACCCACATATTCATAGCCTGCCATGATCATGCGCGCAACCCAGAAGAAGATAATATCCGGACCTGTAACAAGCGTCGATGTAGGATAATAATACTGTATCTCCTCATTGCCGGGATTATTGATGCCGTCGAAAAGTGTGATCGGCCATAGCCATGACGAGAACCAAGTGTCGAGAGCATCCTCATCGCGTCGCAGATCAGACAGTTGCAAGCCGGCATCGCCGCTCTGGATGCGTGCCTTCTCGAGCGCTTCTTCCGGCGAAAGAGCCACGACAAAACGTTCCTCCTCGCCCTCCTTATTGTAGAAATATGCAGGGATGCGGTGTCCCCACCATAGCTGACGGCTTATGCACCAATCCTGTATATTTTCAAGCCATACCCTATATGTATTCTTGTATTTTTCGGGGACGAAGCGTATTATATCGTCCATCACAGGCGATAGCGAGATCTCTGCAAAGTGTTTCATATCCACAAACCACTGCAGTGACAGACGCGGCTCGATGGGGACTTTCGTACGCTCCGACAATCCTACATTATTAACATAATCCTCGATCTTCTCAAGCAGAGCCGCCTTATCAAGATCCAACGCGATCTGCTTGCGGACATCAAAACGGTCCATGCCTACATACATACCGGCCGCAGGAGCGACTGTAGCATCTTCGTTGAAAATGTCGATGCTCTCGAGATTGTGTTTCTTTCCGAGCATGTAGTCGTTTTTGTCGTGGGCCGGAGTCACTTTCAGACAGCCTGTACCGAAGTCGATCTCCACATAGCGGTCTTCGATCACAGGTATCACACGACCGACAAGAGGAACTATCACCTTTCTGCCTTTAAGCCACTCGTTCTTGGGGTCTTTCGGATTGATACACATGGCCGTATCGCCCATTATGGTCTCGGGGCGTGTGGTGGCTACAACTGCATAGTGACGTCCGCTCGGATCTGTGTGCACAACGCATTCTTCCGGGAAGACAGTCTCAGCACCGAACTCACATTCAGGCGCGAGATAATAGCGCAGGTAGTAGAGCTTCGAATTCTCCTGCTCGAAGAAAACCTCATCATCGCTCAAAGCCGTACGGTTCTGCGGGTCCCAGTTCACCATACGCATTCCGCGGTATATGAGGCCCTTGTCAAACAGATCTACGAACACCTTCAGAACGCTCTCGCTGCGTTTCTCGTCCATAGTGAAAGCAGTGCGATCCCAGTCGCACGATGCGCCGAGCTTGCGCAACTGCTGAAGTATGATGCCTCCATGTTTCTCAGTCCAGTCCCACGCATGCTTCAGAAACTCCTCGCGCGTAAGATCAGTCTTCTTGATACCCTCCGAAGCCAGCTTTGCTATCACCTTAGTCTCGGTAGAGATAGACGCATGGTCTGTGCCCGGCACCCAGAGGGCATTCTTGCCCTCCATGCGCGCACGACGCACAAGAATATCCTGGATCGTGTTGTTGAGCATGTGTCCCATGTGGAGAACACCTGTGACGTTAGGCGGCGGAATCACTATCGTGTAAGGCTCTCGCGCATCAGGAACGGAACGGAAAAGCTTGTGCTCCATCCAGTAGGCATACCACTTGTCCTCAACCTCCGACGGGTTGTATTTCGGTGCTAACTCATTCATGGGTCAATTTATCTTTTGTCTTTGGAATGTTTAAATTATTCAAGCCACAAAATTACGAGTTTTTTTGCTAATTTTGCGCTGTATATATAATAAAATAAGAGTTAGCGTCAATTTACCGATGAACAAAGCAATCCTGATGGGAAATGTGGGGCGAGACCCGGAGATACGCTACGTAGGCAACAGGCCGGTGGCATCGTTCACCCTGGCCACGACCGAACGTGCATACACCACGGCCTCCGGTACTGCTGTCCCCGAACGAACCGAATGGCACAATATCGTGTGCTGGGACGCCAACGCCACACTGGCCGAAAGGTATATCCGCAAAGGCTCACGGCTGCTTGTCGAGGGAAAAATACGCACACGCTACTGGGAGGACCGGAACACGATCAAGCATACCGTTACAGAGATTTATGCCGACCGTATAGAGATGGCCGGACGCCTCAACGAGCAGTCGGCACAATGATCGCCTGCGGTATAATATTTATTGCTAATTTTGCGCGATGAAATTTGAATTAGAAGCTACAGCTCCCGGCACTCAGGCCCGTGCCGGCATGATAACCACTGACCACGGCCTGATACCTACTCCCATCTTCATGCCGGTAGGCACGGTAGGATCTGTAAAGGGAGTCCACGCACGCGAACTGCGCGACGACATAAAAGCCAAAATAATCCTCGGCAACACATATCACCTATATCTCAGACCCGGATGCGAGGTGCTGCGCCAGGCCGGCGGACTGCACAAATTCAACGGATGGGACGGCCCTATACTCACCGACTCCGGCGGATTCCAGGTATTCTCACTGAGTGCCAACCGCAAGCTCAACGAAGAAGGAGCGGTATTCCGCAGCCATATCGACGGATCCAAGCATCTTTTCACTCCGGAGAACGTAGTGGATATCGAACGTGTGATCGGAGCGGACATAATGATGGCCCTGGACGAATGTCCTCCGGGCGACAGCGACTATGCATATGCGCGGAAGTCTCTCTCGCTCACCCAACGATGGCTCACACGCGGCTGGAAGCGTTATAAGGAGACAGAGGGCCTCTATGGATACTCACAGGCTTACTTTCCCATAGTACAGGGATGCACCTACCCTGACCTGCGGCGCGAATCTGCAAAATTCGTCGCCGATCTTGGTGCTGACGGAAACGCCATAGGCGGACTTGCCGTAGGAGAACCGACCGAAAAAATGTATGAGATGATAGAGGTCGTGAACGAAGTTCTTCCCACCGACCGCCCACGCTACCTGATGGGTGTCGGTACTCCGGCGAATATTCTTGAAGCGATAGACCGTGGTGTGGACATGATGGACTGCGTGATGCCGACAAGAAACGGACGCAACGGAATGCTCTTCACATCCGAAGGCATAATGAACATGCGCAACAGGAAGTGGGCCGACGACTTCACCGAACTCGACCCTGCCGGAACTGCATTTGTCGACCACGTATATTCCCGCGCCTATGTGCGCCACCTGTTCATCGCCCAGGAACTGCTGGCCATGCAGATTGCATCCATCCACAACCTTGCTTTCTACCTGTGGCTCGTAGGCGAGGCACGCAAGCACATAATTGCCGGCGACTTCGCCACATGGAAGCCTCAGATGATCGAGCGCGTGACACGACGACTGTAATTCTCCCCACCACAATCCTCCACTTGCAATGTTCAAGATCTTAGACCGCTATATAATACGCAACTTCCTCGGCACTTATATCTTCGCCATCCTGCTGCTGTTGGCCATCGTGGTGATGTTCGATGTGAACGAGAAACTCGATGCATTCCTCAAAGCGCCGTTCAAGGAAACTCTGCTCGACTACTTCGTTAACTTCCTACCGTATTTCGCCAACCAGTTTAGTCCTCTCTTTACTTTCATAGCGGTCATTTTCTTCACCTCGAAACTTGCCGGCAATTCTGAGATAATAGCGATGCTCGCCTCCGGCATGAGCTACCGACGCATGCTTCGGCCTTATCTGTTCTCTGCGTTCGTGATCGCCTCGCTCACCTTCGTGCTCAGTGCCTACGTCATACCTCCGGCAAATGTCAAGCGTATAGATTATACCAACAAATACGTGAAGAACAAACGCATCGACTACGGCAGCAACATCATGCTTATGGTAGCGCCCGGCGAGATTGCTTATCTTACAAGATACGACAACGTGACCAAGACCGGCACGCGCTTTTCTCTCGAAAAATTCGAAGGCAAGAAACTCGTGTCGCGACTTACAGCACAGACAATAAAATGGGATACGCTCTACCATTGGACTGTGCGCGACTACACTATCCGCGATTTCACGGAGCACCGCGAATTCCTGACCACCGGACGCAGCCTCGACACCATGATCCCGTTTGAACCACGCGACTTCCTGATAGCCTCAAACGACCATGAGAAAATGACGACTCCCGATCTTTCGGAATATATCGACCGCCAGAAAGACCGCGGTGTAGGAAATATACAGGCATTCGAAGTGGAATATCACCGCCGCTTCGCCATGACGGCTGCAGCCTTTATCCTCACCGTGATAGGCATGGCCCTGTCTTCTAAAAAAGTCAAAGGCGGCATGGGCCTGAACATAGGCATAGGACTCGTACTCAGTTTCAGCTACATACTGTTCATGGGCGTTACTTCCACTTTCGCAATCTCCGGACTCACCTCACCTATGGTGGCCATGTGGATTCCCAACCTTGTATACACAATAATAGCAATAATACTCTACCGCAGGGTATCGAAAGGATAATAATACTCTGTAAATCTTTGGCTCCCGACAGGAGCCAAAGCCATACCGCAAGCTATTTCTTGCAACATATGTCCTATATGCCCTGTGGGTTATCTATCTGTTCGGATTCTCGAACTGGAAATGGCAACTTATGGAAATCGCCAACTACAGATAACCAACTTGCCACTATATAAAAAACACGCAGCCGGATGCTTTTGAGCATCCGGCTGCTGTATCATAAATATATCGGAATTTCATTTGGCGGGTTTGCCATCCGTAGTCTTCGTGAACTTCAGTTCACGGCCCTGCATAAGCTGATCGTGGGTGATCCGCATAGGCACTTTTTTACCTCCAAGAGTCGCGCTACGTGTATAGACTGACTCGGCTTCAGGGTTCGTAGTCTCTATCACTATCTTGTCCACGCCATTATGATAAGCAGGGTCGATATGTAGAGTCACCTTGTCGAACACCGGTGTTGTGAGAGTATATTCAGGAACTCCGGGGACGTCGGGATAAAATCCCATCATGGAGAACAATGCCCAGGTAGACATAGTGCCGGTGTCGTCGTTGCCGGGAATGCCGTCGGGCTTGGTTGTGAAATGCTTGCCAAGCAGTTCGCTCACGAGACGCTGCGTACGCCATTCCTCGCCTTTGAAGCGGCTGAACAGATAAGGATAGGCTATGTCAGGCTCATTGGCCGGATCATAATACCCCTTATCGAACACCATCTGCAGCTTGTCCACAAACTTACGGTTGCCCCCCATTAGCTTAGCCAGACCGGGAATATCATGAGGCACGAAGAATGTATAATTCCATGCCGTACCTTCGTGGAACCCGGGTACAGGCTCGAAATTCTCTCCCTGCGTAGGATCGAACGGATCGAGGAACTTACCATCGGGAGTGATCGGACGCAGCGTACCGCTTTCCTTTGAATAATAATGTTTATATCCACGGGAGCGCTGCACGAGCGAATCGGCAAAAGCCTTGTCGCCACGGCTTTCAGCCAGCCATGCCAGAGCATTGTCGGCCACATAATATTCCAGAGCATGCGACACGGAATTATCTCCAGAATTGTCGGCTGCATACATTCCCAGCGGTATGTATCCCATTGAGATATACGGATCTACGTCGGGGCGCATTTTATTCTCAGCTCCGGGCGTATTGGCCGACTTGCGGAATGCCTCATAGGCGGTATCCATGTCGAAATCGCGCAGGCCCTTGCGCCATGTGTCCACAATGACAGGGATCGCCGGATCGCCTTCCATTGTGAATGTCTCACGGCCATAAAGTTCCCATTTCGGCATCCATCCCCATTCCTTGTATATATCCACCATTGAGCGCACCATGTCGGTCTGCCTGTCGGGATAAAGCAATGTAAGGAGCTGATGCACGTTGCGGTATGTGTCCCACAGAGAATACACTGTGTAGCGGTTATGGCCCTGCTCAACTGTGCCGACACCGTCGCCTTCCATCATAGGATACTGTCCGTTGACGTCGTTCAGGATATTGGGATGTATCAGAGCATGATAGAGCGCCGTATAGAACACTTCTTTCTGATCGTCAGTTCCGCCTTCAACCTCTATGCGGCTGAGATCACCGTTCCATTTCTCACGGGCCTCGGCATGTATCTGATCAAACGACATGCCATGCTGCTCACGGTCGAGATTCTCGCGGGCGTTCTCGACGCTCACGAAGCTCACACCCACCGACACCTCGATCTGCTCTCCGTCCTCAGTATCGAATGTATACCATGCACCAATATCGTCGCCGGAAATATCGCGGCCATATTTTGTATAGATCTTATACTTTCCATTGTCAGGAGTCCATTCGGCCTCGACACCCTGCATTGGAGGCTGCTTCTTCCAATAGCCGGAAGCCTTGGGAGTCTTGTTGACACGCATCACGAAATAGATCGGGAACACGGCCTGAGGATTGTAGCAGAACGTGCCGAGCATGCGCGATCCTTCAAATTCGCGCTCTCCTACCCTTCGGAGTGTAGCACCTGTCTCGTTGGACAATGCCTGTCCGAGATTGAGGAGGATATGGCTCTCTCCCTTGGGAAAGGTATAGCGCATCATGCCGGTGCGCGGGGTTGCCGTGGCTTCGGCCAAAACATTATATTTATCTATTTCCACCGAGTAATAGCCCGGATGAGCTTTCTCGGAAGAATACTTGCTTCCGTAGTCGTGATAGTCCACCTCAAGCGGACCGGTTGTAGGCATCAGCAGCAGCGAGCCAAGCTCGGGACAGCCGACACCGCTCAGATTCACATGAGAGAATCCGGTGAGAAAAGAGTTTGTGACATCATAGGGGGTCGACCACCATCTTGCATCCTTGTCGTAGCGGTTGTCGGGCGAGCCCATGACGTTGAACGGAGACACCGACATCATGCCGTTGGGAGTAAGCGCCCCCGGATTGGCTGTGCCGAAATTCGTAGTACCGATAAAAGGATTTACATAGTCAACCGGCTCCTTGGCCTGGACATATGTCAGGCCAAGGAGTGCGGTAAGACTTATGATAAGACTGCGCTTCATATCAGAGGCTGTTGTTCTTTACGAAGTCGATAATCTCGCGGATGTAGCCGAATGCCATGCATACCGATGTGTCGGCTGCGCCATAGTACACAGCCACACGCTCGCCGTCCTGAAGGCATGCGCAGGGGAATACCACGTTAGGCACATCGCCTGCAAGCTCATAGGGTGCGGCAGGAGCGATCAGATAGGGCTTGCTGCGATAGAGAACCTTGGTAGGATCGTTCTTGTCGAGAATCGCAGCACCCATAGAATAGCGGAAACCATTGCATGTGTTGATCACACCGTGATAGAACATCAGCCAGCCTTCCTCGGTAAGGAATGGCACAGAACCTGCACCGATCTTTGTGCACTGCCATGCGCTCTGATCGAAAGGTGCGACTTTCATCACACAGCGGTGCTCACCCCAGTACTTCATATCGGGGCTGAAGCTCATGTATATGTCGCCGAAAGGAGTGTGACCGTTGTCGCTCGGGCGGCTGAGCATGGCGAATTTTCCGTCGATCTTCTCGGGAAGAAGCACACCGTTGCGGTTGAACGGCAGGAATGCATTCTCGCACTGATAGAAAGTCTTGAAATCGAAAGTATAGCCTATGCCGATTGTAGGTCCGTGGTATCCGTTGCACCATGTGATCCAGTAACGGTCCTCGCACCAGGTGACACGGGGGTCATACTTATAGTCGCTCTCGATCATCTGGGTGTTTCCCGGTTCAAACTTTATAGGCTCGTGACTGATTTCCCAGTTGATACCATCCTTGCTGAATCCAGAAAATATATTCATCTGCACGGCCTTGTTGTCGCAGCGGAAAACTCCGGCGAAACCGTCGCCGAAAGGCACTACAGCACTATTGAAGATGCTATTGGATGTAGGTATTGAATAACGTCCGATAATCGGGTTTTTTGTGAATCTCCACATAACATCCGTGCAGCCTTCCGGACGATTCTCCCAAGGCAGCCTGGTCTTGTCTGTTGTTGTCATTTTTTTGAAAAAATACGAGTTAATAGGTTGTGTTGTTATTATATTCTGTAGGAAATAATATCCTTTATTCAGTGCCTTCGCCTGAAGTGAGCGCTTCCTCCACTGCGCCGGCTATAGGTGTGCCATCGTCGTTGTATTTGAAGGGCACGAACCATGTGACAAGCAGCGGCACTACAGTAGCCACAAGTACGAAGATAAAGAAATTCTCATAACCGCCAAGCTTATTGAGAACCCAGCCGCTGAGCATGCCGGGCAGCATCACGCCGAAGTTCATGATTCCCGAGGCGAATGCGTAGTGGGCCATCTGATGTTTTCCGATAGCGACCTGCTGCATCATAAACAACGTGAGACCGACAAAACCGAATCCATAACCGAAATACTCGATTCCTATACCACCGGCTATGATCCATCCACTTGTAGGCTGGAATATGGCAAAAAGCGTGTAGACCACAAAAGGCAGGTTGAAGATCAGTGCAAGCTTGAACAGGGTCTTGCTTAAGCCCCTCACCGAGATATAGTAGCCAGCAAGAAGCGAGCCAAGCACGAATGTGGCAGCGCCGCATGTACCGTAATAAAGTCCGATATTCTCAAGCGACAGGCCAAGACCTCCGGCACTTGTAGAATCCTTGAGGAATATGGGAACAATCTTTATTACAAAGCCTTCGGCAAAGCGATAGAGTATGATGAACATTATATAGTACCATATATATTTCTTCTTGAAGAAAAGCAGCAGCACATTGCCAAACTCTTTCATCACCTCTCCACCCGAACGCTTTACTCCAGAGGTTTTCTTCTTAGACGATGGCAGGAAAAAGATGTGATATACACCGAGCGCCACCATTATGACGCAGAGAATAAGCATGATCAGTATCCATGTTTTTTGGCTGGCATCATAGTTTTCAGAACCGCTAAGATCGGGATTTCCACCGAAACTCTTGAAAAATATTCCGGCCAGATACACAAGTCCGCCAGTACCCACAATCTTTGCGATATTATAGAAAGCACCCTGCCATCCGATGTATTTCGCCTGTTCTGAATTTGACAGTTCACTCATGTACACACCGTCGCAGGCAACATCATGGGTAGCTCCCGAAAAAGCTACGACTGCCAACAACGCTATAGTTATAGCAAAGAAATCAGACATGCCGAGTGCCATAGCAACACCTCCGAATGTCGCGCCTGTGATGATCTGCGTAGCTACTACATAGATCTTCTTTGTTCCGAATATTTCCATAAACGGACTCCACAGGAACTTGAAAGTCCACGGTAAAAGTATCAGTGATGTCCAGAATGTGATGGTGTCGGTATCTATACCGAGGTCTGAATACATCAGCACGCACACCATGTTGAGCACCACGAACGGAAGCCCCATAGCGAAATACGCTGTCGGAATCCATGTGATCGGGCTGCGCCGGCCGGGATTGGGTTTTAAGGTTGCAGACGTTTGTTCCATTGCCTGATTGTTTTTTTATAGTTTTAAGGTTAGTGTTTCTGTTTTTCGGAACTCATGGAGTAAGGTGCATCGGCTTCGAGTGTGCCACGCAGCTTGTTGGGAGTGGCAGACATGCGCACATCCATGATTCCCCCGGATTGCAACTGACTGTGCGTTATATAGTTTTTCTGCAAGTCAGCGCCATTCAGGTCGATACGGTCGATATAATAATTAGTGTCTGAATTCTGCGGTGCATTCACTACAAACTTGCTGCCGTCTTCAAAATTAAGCGTAGCTTTCTTGAACAGTGGCGCACCGAGCACATATTGGTCTGTACCCGGCGCTACCGGATAGAATCCGAGTGCCGAGAATACATACCACGCAGATGTCTGGCCATTGTCCTCGTCGCCGCAATACCCGTCAGGTGTAGCAGTGTAGAGTCTGTCGAGTACCTGCCTTATCCAGTATTGCGCTTTCCAGGGCTGTCCTGCATAATTATACAGATATATCATGTGCTGTGCCGGCTGGTTGCCGTGGGCGTAGTTGCCCATATTTACAACCTGCATCTCGCGTATCTCGTGTATCGGGAAGCCATAGTAACTGTCGTCGAACACTGGCGGCACATTGAACACACTGTCCAGCATTGACACAAACGTAGCTTTGCCGCCCATCAGATCCATGAGTCCGCGCGGATCATGGAATACAGACCAAGTGTAATGCCAGGAATTGCCTTCGGTAAAGTCGCCTCCCCACTTCAGCGGAGAGAAGTTCTTGCTGAAAGTTCCATCAAGATTTCGGCCACGCATAAGTCCTGTCGACTTGTCGAAAAGATTTCTATAGTTACCGGCCCGTGTGGCATAAGTCTCTATTTCGCTGTCGGAACGTCCCAGAGCCTTGCCAAGCTGCGATATACACCAGTCATCGTAGGCATATTCAAGCGTGCGTGCGGCGCTTTCGTTTATCTTCACGTCGCATGGCACATATCCCACAGCATTATAATACCCGTAGCCGAGACGTCCGGTAGAAGGCACGCGCGGATGCACGCTGTTCGCACCGCGTGTCACACCCTCCCACAAAGTCGCGGTATCTTCCACACGTATGCCTTTAAGATATGCATCAGCCAATACAGAGGCGGAGTTGTTGCCCACCATGCAACTGCGGTGTCCGGGGCTTGCCCACTCCGGGAAATATCCGCTTTCGCGATAAGCATTGAGAAGTCCTTCCTGCATTTCAAGGCTCTGCGATGGATACAGGAGATTGAGAAGCGGGAACAGGCAACGGAACGTGTCCCACAGGCCTGTATCGGTATACATATATCCATCGCACACGTTGCCTGAATACGGGCTGTAGTGGATGGTCTTTCCTGCACCGTCTATCTCGTAAAACTTACGGGGGAAAAGCAGCGAACGGTAAAGACACGAATAAAACGTGCGCTTACGGTCTATGTCGTTATCCTCGATTTCAATTCTGGAAAGGACATCGTTCCATCTATCACGCCCTTCAGTTGCCACAGATTCCAGATCGCGGCCGCCCACCTCGCGCTCCAGATTGAGCGCTGCCTGTTCGGGAGAGACGAACGACGATGCGACCCTTGCTGTCACCTGTTCGCCACGACGGGTCTTAAAGCCTACAACCGCTCCTGTATGAAAAGCCTTGCTCTCTGTCTTACCCGGTTTCAGAGTCACTTCTACATGAGCTTCCGGACCATCAGGATAAGCGTCATTGCTGAACGTGGCCACATATTCAAACGGCCTGTCAAACTCCACAACAAAATAATTGCGGAAATTGTCGGGCACACCGCCACTGTTGCGGGTTGAATAACCTGTTATCCTGCGCGACGCAGTGTCTATCTTGACTGATGAATTTCGGTCAAAGGCATCAATAACCACATAACTGCTGTCTTCCGGAAATGTAAAACGGAATACGGCAGCTCTCTCAGTGGGTGCAAGTTCTGCCACAATGTCGTGATCGGCAAGATACACCTTATAATAATATGGTGTCACGGTCTCAGCCTTGTGTGAGAACCAGCTTGCCCGCTCGTTCTGCTCGAACAGCGGAGCGCCGCTGACGGCCATGATCGAGAACTGCCCGTAATCATTGATCCACGGACTTGGCTGATGCGTCTGCTTGAACCCCTTGATCTTGTTTGCATCGTAGGTATATTGCCAACCATCGCCCATGATACCGGTCTGCGGAGTCCAGAAATTCATGCCCCACGGATGTGCGATGGCCGGATATGTATTGCCATTCGACAATTCATAAGTCGACTGAGTGCCAACCAAAGGATTGACATAATCCACAGGCCCGGAGACTTGTCCGGCAACACAGATAGAGAAGTTTACTAATGCAAGAAATGTTGCAGCAACTATTCTAAGCATTGCTATATACCTAAAATATATTTTTTATATGTCGATTATATTTATATTCTCTCACTTGGCAGACACACCCCACTCTGTGGGCTTATCTGTCATCACATATTCGAATACGGCGCCATCGACAATATCACTATGGTTGAAGAAGGGCCTGTCGAGAGCCTTTCCGTTAAGCTTCACAGATTCGATATACATGTTGTCCTTGGAGTAATTGTCCACCTTGATCTCTATGGATTTTCCATTGGGAAGCCTTACCTCGGCATGTTCGAACCACGGACGGCCTATGCTGTAGACGGGACGACCGGGAGCAACCTGATAGAAACCGAGCGAACTGAGTATGTACCATGCCGACATCTGGCCGCAATCCTCATTGCCCGAGAGACCGTCGATATCCGCACGGTACTGCTCTTTCAGAACCTTGTCGACAAGCTCCTGAGCTTTCCAAGGCTGATTTGCGTAGTTATACAGATAGATGATATGATGCGACGGTTCGTTGCCGTGGGCATACTGTCCGATAAGACCGGATATATCCGAGGACACAAGATCTCCTTCAAGCGAAGAATCAGCGGTGAACAGCGAGTCGAGCTTGCCGGCGAATGCATCTTCACCTCCCATCAGCGAGATAAGACCATCGACATCCTGAGGCACATACCATGTCCACTGCCAGGCTGTGCCCTCACAATAGTCGTCGGCACGATGATTAGACGAACGCGGGCTGAAAGGTGTGCGCCAATTGCCTTTGCTGTCATTACCGCGCATGAAACGTACCGAAGGATCGAAATATTGCTTGTAGGCATTGCCAAGTTCTGCATAGCGGGCCACACCGGCAGTATCGCCGGCAGCCTCTGCCAGAAGCGATATGCACCAGTCATCATAAGCATATTCGAGGCCCTTGGCCACAGATTCATATTCAAGATCGCAAGGTATATATCCAAGCTTATTCTTATACTCCTTCGACATGGGCTGCAGCGCTACCTTTACAGGCAGAGGTGTCACAATTCCTGATGTATCGCGGCGCGACGACTTCTGCGCTGCCTCATAGGCCAGAGCCGGATCGAAATTGCTTATTCCCTTTGTCAAAGCATCAGCCATTAGCGATACGGCATGATAGCCGGTCATAGTGGCAGTATAGTTTCCTGCAAGTTCCCACATAGGCAGCAGACCACCTTCCTGATACTTCACAAGCAGACTGTTGATATACTCATTGTTGCGCTCGGGAGCAATTATAGTCATAAGCGGATGGAAAGCGCGATACGTGTCCCAAAGCGAGTACACAGTATATATAGGCTTGTCCAGCGATCCCTGGTGGGGCTTGCGATCCATGCCCAGATAGCGACCGTCTACGTCCATGAATATGCTCGGGGTAATACCTGTGTGGTACAATGCAGTATAGAATATCTTGCGGTCAGCTTCATCCTCTGTAGTTATGTCTATCTTTGACAGATATTCATTCCAGGCCTTACGGGCATCTGAACGCACTGCATCGAAATCCCAGGCAGGTATCTCAGCCTCAAGATTCTTGCGTGCGCCATCCCAATCCACAGCCGACACACCTACTTTTACATATACCTGCTCATCTTTAGTCGTAGCAGGCAGGCTAACCAACGCTTTGCAACGCGCCGTTGGATTGCCTTTACTGTCGAGAATAGTATCAGTAAGTTTTGTCACAGTCACAGGCTTCGAGAACTTCGCATAGAACGACAACTGCTGGTCGAACGCCCAGTATTTTGTCATCTTATACCCACGGATCTCTGTATCGCTCACCACTTCGAGTTCCATAGCGGTGTTGGTCTGTTCCTGTATAGCATAGTCAAGATCCACGATAAATCCGGCCTTGTCGGTCTCAGGGAAGGTAAATCGATATATAGCAGCTCTCGCTGTGGACGTGATCTCCGCCTTTACACCGTAGCGGTCGAGATATGTGGAGTAGTAACCGGGTTCTGCCACTTCATTGGCATGCGAGAAAGAGGAGGCATAGGGACGGTTCTGCAGCGTGTCTATCTGCGGGTCTACGACCTGCTCGCCGACTGTCGGGATAATCAGGAAGTCTCCATAATCGGCACAACCCGTACCGCTGAGATGGCTTTGGGAGAAACCGTTAAGCAATGTATCCGCATAATAATATCCCGAACAAGCATCCCATTGATGGATACGGGTATCGGGACTCGGCTGGATCATACCGTTCGGCACGATTGCACCCGGGAATGTATGTCCATGACCTCCTGTGCCGATGAAAGGATCGACATAGGCAGTGTAATCTTTATTATCAGCCGATGCTTGTGTGCACGCCGTGATTGCGGCAGAGGCTACAAGCGTACCTGAGGCAAGTGTGAGCAGAAGTTTGTTCATTGCTTGTGATTGTTATGATGGTTTGGGTTTTGTAAATTAATCGAGATTATTAATGCTGTGTGTACCATGCCGGTGCAGGTGTGCCGGTCATTTCCAGTTCGACTGTCGCACCTGACATGATCATATCGTGGGTGATGTAGCTGCGGTCATATAGTTTGCCGTCCACTGTCACTGATTTCACATATATGTTTTCAGGAGAAAGGTTATGGGCTTTCAGCGTGAATTTTTTCCTGCCGGGAACGGGAATCTCAACCACCTGGAATGCCGGTGTTCCTATCTGATATTCGCCGCCTACGGGATTGACAGGATACATTCCTATGGCCGAGAAAACATACCATGCCGACATCTGACCGCAATCCTCGTTCCCGGGGAGTCCGGCTGGAGTATCTGAATAAAGAGTGCGCATGATACGGCTCACATATTCTGCTGTCTTGGACGGACATCCGGCATAATTATATAGATAGGCCACATGGTGCGAAGGCTCATTTCCGTGAGCATACTGTCCGATCATTCCGGTTGAGAAAATAGGCAGCATGGTCGTGTCGGCTTTCATGGTGAACATGCTGTCAAGTCTCTCCTCGAACTTACGCGCCCCACCTAAAAGCGCCACAAGCGAATCCGGCTCATGCTGCACCGACCATAGATACTGCCATGCATTGCTCTCGCATATATCTTCTGTGTATGCTTCAGGGTTGAACGGCTCGACGAACGAACCGTCGGTATTGCGCGGCTGCATGAATCCTGTCGCCGGATTGAATGTATTGCGGTAATTGCGCGAACGTTTTATAAATTCATCATATACGTCGCCGTTGCCTACACTTTTGGCCAACATCGCCACGGCATAATCGTCGAATGCATATTCCAAAGTCTTGGACATGGACCAACCGGCCTCATTATGAGGGTCGGACATATCGGCAGGCACGTAACCGCTGCGCCGGTATTGCCCGATGCCTCGGTAATCGTCGCTGTTTGCCGTGCGGACGCAGGCTTCGAGGATCTTGTTCTTATCCATATCGCCCAACAGGCCTTTGAGGTATGCATCAGCAACAATGGCTGCGGAGTGATAACCTATCATCATATCTGTCTCCGAAGCCCACATATTCCAGACAGGCAGACGCCCACCCTCATCACAGAAAGCCAACAGGGACCTGGCCATGTCGGAGGCTGCCTTGGGATTGATTATGGTGAACAACGGATGCGCAGCCCTGTACGTGTCCCATGTCGAGAATGTGCTGTAGTCCGTCCATCCGTCGGCATAATGTATCTTGCGGTCAGGACCGGTATACGCGCCATCCACATCTGAGAAGATTGTAGGCGCAAGCATACTGTGATACAGCGCGGTATAGAACACACGCAACTGCTCGCGGTTGTCACTGCTGACAAGAATCGACGACAATGCAGCCTGCCAGCGTTCAAGCGCCTCCGAGCGGTAGTGCTCGAAGTCATCATCCGGCACTTCAGCCATGAGATTTCTTTTAGCTCCTTCGATTCCTGTAGAGGATATTGCCGTAGACACTGTTATTTCATCACCTTTCTGTGTGCTGTAGTCAAGATTAAGTACCAGGCCGATACCTCCTGATGCCGTCACAACCGTATCCATGCTCACCGATTCGAACGGACGCGACAGACGAGTGTAGAAGTATACTTTCTGATCACGCGCCCAACCTGTGCTGAAACGATACCCGGCAATAGTCACCGAATCCACCAGTTCTATATGTGTGTCCTGTGTAGCGTCCCAGTTCGTAGCCTTGGCAAGATTCAGGATTACACGCGAATCTCCTTTCGGGAATGTATAACGTTGTATGCCGGCTCGTTCGGTGGCAGTAAGCTCTACATCTATGCCATAGTCAGCAAGGGAGACTTTATAGTATCCGGGTTCTGAAATTTCCGAGGCATGATCGAAACGCGAATGAATGCCCAGCGGTGCATCCGCCTCAACTGCCGGCAAAGTCACCGGCATGAAAGATATATCGTAAAGATCACCGGCTCCCGTGCCGCTGAGATGCGTATGGCTGAAACCTGCTATTGTGCTGTCGGGATAGAAATATCCCGCGATGCGATCCCATCCCGGCAGACCATTGTCGGGACTCAGTTGCACCATTCCGAATGGAACTTGCGCTCCCGGATATGTATTCCCAGTAAAGTCAGTACCTACAAAAGTATTGACATATTTTGTCAGGTCCACATCAGACGAACCTTCGCCCGAAGCACATGAGCACAGCAGACCCGCGGCACACAGAAGTCCAATGGTTTTAGTGTATCTGATCATACGTACGACTATCTACCCGATGCCTTTCAGGCAAGCAATTGTTCGCGACAAAAGCCATAGAGGCAACAGGTTGTAATGAATATATATTCCTTAATGATTTAACAGAGCATAAAATTACAAAATTCTCCTAATATATTGTCCCGATGCCGCAATTTTTTGTATCTTTGTGCTGAAATTTTAGAAATATTTAAAAAATTCCAATGGAAATCACAGGAAAAATCATAGTGGCCCTCCCCGAGATAACAGGTGTGGCCAAAGCATCGGGCAACCCCTGGAAAAAGCGTGAGTATGTACTTGAAACACAGGAGACATACCCCAAGAAAGTATTCTTTGACTTTTTCGGAGAACGTGCCGACCAATATCCTCTGAATGTGGGCGACATCATACGTCTGAGCTTCGACATCGAGAGCCGCGAATACAACGGAAGATGGTATACCTCCATCAGAGGTTGGAAAGCAGAGAAAGCCGATGCTCCTCAAGGACAGCCCGCAGGAGCACCAGAGCCTTTCGCTGTGCCCGGCGCACCTGCATTCCCGGCAGCAGGTTATCCCACCGCTTCCGACGCTCCTGCAGCAGGCGCTACAGACGATCTGCCGTTCTGATTCTGAACATCACAATACACGATGCCGGAGTTTCAAGACATGAGACTCCGGCTTTGCTTTGCGAACTTTTTCAGAGGATTATCCATTTACACTTGTGTAAAATACAAGCCGCACATGACAGACAAAGCCACTATACCAGATAAATCGCCAATGACTCTTGGCACTGCCAAGATAAGTTCATTGCTGATCCAGTATTCCGGCCCGGCTATAATCGCAGCCGTAGCCACATCTCTCTACAATATTGTGGACAGCATCTTCATCGGACGCGGAGTCGGGGCTATGGCTATCGCAGGCCTGGCCATAGCATTCCCGCTGATGAACCTCGTCATAGGATTCTGTACACTTGTGGCTGTGGGCGGAGCGGCAATCTCATCCATTTTCCTTGGCCAGAAAGACATTCCTCGCGCCACGGATGTGGTCAATAATGTCATGACACTCTGCCTGATACATTCTGTAGTGTTCGGCGGACTGACCCTGATATTTCTTGATCCGATATTATATGCATTCGGGGCTACACCCGAGACCATAGGATATGCCCGCTCGTTTATGCGTGTCATACTCGCCGGCACTCCCATCTCGTATGTCTTTATCGGACTGAATAACCTGATGCGCGCCACAGGATACCCAAAGAAAGCCATGATTTCGGCATTGCTGTCGGTGTTTGTGAATATAATCCTCGCTCCGCTGTTCATCTTCGTGTTCGACTGGGGTATAGCCGGTGCTGCATGGGCCACTATATGCGGACAGACAGCAGCGTTCGCCTGGGTTCTGCACCACTTCCTGTCGCGCAAAAGTTTCGTACACCTCGAGAAGTCTCGTAAATGGCTTTTTCTACCGATCATAAAGCGCATATATGCCATCGGCCTGTCGCCTTTTCTCATGAACCTATGCGCCTGCATCGTGGTGATGTTTCTCAATAAAGCCCTCCTCGGATGCCCCGACATAGACGGCAATCTTGCCGTAGGCGCCTATGGCATAATCAACCGCACGACCATGTTTTTTGTGATGATCATCTTCGGCGTAACTCAAGGCATGCAACCCATACTCGGATTCAACATGGGCGCGAGACTGTATGGTCGCGTGAAGAAAACCCTTATAACAGGCATATGGATCGGAGTCTCCATATCCACATGCGGATGGTTGCTGTGCGAGCTGTTTCCGGACGCGGTCAGCGAACTGTTCACCACCGACCGTAATCTCATCGACATAGCACGCACGGGATCAAGGATATACTTTATCTTCTACCCCGTGGTGGGCGCACAGGTTGTGATCCAGAACTATTTCCAGAGCATTGGCCGTCCGGCAGTCTCAATATTCCTGTCACTGACAAGGCAGCTGATATTCCTGCTGCCGCTGCTTTGGATATTGCCCCCTGCCTACGGAGTGGACGGCGTATGGGCCTCTATGGCCGGATCAGACATGCTTGCCTTCCTTACAGCTATTGTGACTCTATACATATCCATCCGTAAATTCAAGAACCATAAGCCGGACGCTGTTTTGGCTACGGACAATACAAGACAATGATACAGGACATAAGCCTACGTGTCACTCCCCAGGTGGCATCCAACGAAATGATGCTGAAAGCTGCGGCTTCGACAGCCTCATCCATCGACATCAACCGAATACATGATATAAAAATCGTGAGACGGAGTATCGACGCCAGACAACGACGTGTGATGGTGAATGTGACCCTGCGTATGGCCATAGATACAGACGAGCCTATACGCCCCGACATCGTGGATGTGGAATTCGGCGATGTGTCGGAAAGCAGGCCCGTGATTGTTGTAGGCGCAGGACCTGCCGGATTGTTCGCCGCACTGAGACTGATAACACTTGGCCTGCGCCCAATCGTGCTTGAACGCGGAAAGGACGTGGATTCCCGCCGCCGCGACATGGCTATGATCTCCCGCGAAGGCACAGTAGATCCCGACTCCAACTATTGCTTCGGTGAGGGTGGAGCCGGCGCATTCTCGGATGGAAAACTGTATACACGCAGCAAGAAACGCGGCTCGGTAGAACGTATTCTCTCGATTCTTCACAGTCATGGTGCTGATGAAAATATACTTGTGGACGCACATCCGCACATAGGCTCTGACAAGCTTCCGGTAATAATACGCAACCTGCGGGAGACCATCATACGGTGCGGCGGTCAAGTGCGTTTCAACAGCCGTGTCGATCGCCTTGTGATGGATAAAGACTCTGTCACGGGAGTTCATACTGCGGATGGAGACACGTATCATGGTCCGGTGATACTCGCCACAGGACACTCGGCACGCGACGTATACCGAATGCTGCATGATTCAGGAATCCCTACCGAGCCGAAAGGTATAGCAATAGGCGTGCGTCTCGAGCATCCGCAGGCACTGATCGACACTATACAGTACCACTCGCCGGCAGGACGCGGCAAATATCTACCACCTGCGGAATATTCGATGCTCACGCGGGTGGATGGACGTGGCGTGTATTCGTTCTGCATGTGCCCCGGCGGGGTGATAATCCCTGCGGCAAGCGCTCCCGGGCAGCTTGTAGTCAACGGCATGTCATCGTCAGGACGTCTGGGCCGATGGGCTAACTCAGGTATGGTGGTGGAGGTACTTCCCGAGGATATACCTGCCGAATACGATTCATTCGGCCCTCTGAAAGTTATGGCATATCAGGAAGATATCGAAAAAGCTTTCTTCGCCGATGGGGGCGACGGGCAGAACGCACCCGCACAGCGCATGACCGACTTCGTGGCATCGAGATCTTCGGCCACACTTCCGGCTACTTCATATGCTCCGGGAATCCACCCTGCACGCATCGACAAGCTTCTGCCTGCACCGATTGCAGGACGTCTGCAAAAAGGCATGTCGGAATTCGGACGCAAATCGCGTGGATTCCTCACCGAAAAAGCTGCACTCATAGGTTGCGAGACACGCACCTCATCACCGGTGAGAGTACCACGCGACAACAAAAGCCTATGCCACATATCGATAGAGGGACTTTACCCCTGTGGCGAAGGCGCAGGGTATGCAGGAGGAATAGTCTCCGCCGCCATCGACGGAGAACGGTGTGCCGAAGCTGTAGCCTCAGCGATGGAAATGCCTCATGACATTTGACGGTGGACGTTCTGCCTTCAGTTCTCCGGCCATGAAGTCCATATACGGGGCTACATGAGCGAAAAATTTCTTATATCCCTCGCATAGATAGTTCTTTCCGGACTCTCCGGTTGAACTTGATTCAAACCTGTTTTTAGGGCATTCACCGTTGCAGGCAAACAGATACCTGCACTCACGGCAATCACCGGGTAGGGATGAACGCTTGTCTTCGCCAAAGCGCAACTGGCGTTCCGAACCCATCATGTCGACAAATGTAGATGTATGGATATTACCAAGTTTGTAGCCGGGGAATACAAAGTGATCGCACGAATACACATCGCCGTTCCATTCCATAGCTGCTGCATGTCCGCATGTCCGCGCCAATGTGCAGACCCCAGGTTCTACACCCACCCAATTGGCTAAGGTCGAATCAAACAACTGCACGAATACAGTACCTACATCTTCCTTCACCCATTCGTCGAAAACGCCGATAAGGAAATTGCCCCACTGCTGTGGCGAAACACTCATCTCAGACACCTGCAATCCCGGACGCCTGTCTGTCACTGCCGCCAGACGACCGCAGCCGTCTACCCTTTCGACTATCGGCGTAAACTGGATATACCTGCAACCTATGCTTTTGAAAAAGCGGTAAAACTCCACAGGATAATCCGCATTGTAGTCATTGACCACAGCCATAGCGTTCCATTCCACCTTATGCTTGTTGAGAAGATTCACGGCTCTCATCGTCTTCAGAAAAGTAGGCTTCCCGGCACGGTCGCGCCGGTACTCGTCGTGAAACTCCTGCGGGCCGTCGATAGACAGTCCCACAAGCCAACCGTTGTCGTGCAGGAAACGACACCACTCATCATCAAGCAGAGTGCCGTTGGTCTGAAGGCAATTCTCGATCTGCATTCCGCGTCCGTACTTGCGCTGAAACTCAAGCGCTTTCCGGTAGAAATCCAACGGACGCATGGTGGCCTCGCCGCCATGCCATACAAACTGCACATGCGGCGTCGTCTGTGCCTCAATATACAACTTTATATACCGCTCAAGCGTCTGCTCGCTCATCAGCGTACGCTTCTGTGCGGGATATAAGTCTTTTTTCTCAAGGTAATAGCAATACCGGCAAGCAAGGTTGCAGGCTGCGCCTACCGGTTTGGCCATCACATAGACCGGCCTTGCGAAAGGCGCAAACACTGTCTCTCCTGCTCCGTCCATCATTTCTGCGACAGCAAATCGTCAAGATTGAGTCTGCTGAACCACAGGCGGAAACCGTCGCCGTCCGCTGCCGACTCCTCGATGAATATACCTATCGTTCCATCGTCAAGCTGTGTGAGAGCCGAGTATGCCGATGGCTCAGGACAAACAGTCTTGCTCACCGGCCAGGTCTTTCCGTCATCGAAACTTGCATATATCGTCACGTTGCGGCGCTCGGTCGGATCGGCACATATGCTTTGCAGCAATATGCGCTTGCCGTCGCGTTCTATAGCCATAAGATCGCCATTGCATGCCGGATCTACGAGTTCTGGCTGTTCTACCGCAGGTGTCCATGTGTCTCCACGGTCGGAGGAGAAAGAAAACAATCTCGGTCCGCGCTTGCGGTTGCGTATCGACATGAGGATACGTCCATCCGACAGTTCCTCTACCTTGGACTCGTCGCCGTCGGTCGAGGATGGAACACCGGAGGAGGTCCATGTGTATCCACCATCATCGCTATAGATGGCGTATGTGGATAGCTGCGACCATCCGGGCTGAGGATTCGTGCGCACTACATCCACAAACATAAGCCTCCCGTCGGAAAGCTGAAGCGCCCTACCCGAACTCGCAAAACCGGTGACTCCCTTTACAGGTTTGTCGGCCTCACCTGTCGAGGTGAAAAACTGGTCGGTAATATCAAGAGGCTCGCTCCAGGTCTGGCCTTTGTCTTTTGAGCGCATGACCACGATACGTGCCGACTTGCCAGGAGTAGCGGTCCACAGGCCTTCTCCGTGTGTGGCTATACATACTATATCGCCGGTCTTGCGGTCCAGTACAAGTGCGGGATCGCCGTAACCTCCGTTTTCGTCATGCTCAGCTACCGTCACCACAGGATTCCAGGTAGCGCCGCGGTCGTTGCTCGTGCGGCACACCACATCAATCCTGCCGGGGAGATCTGCGTTTGAGTCAATACGCTTGTCGGCCACTGCCACGAGTGTGCCGTCGGGGAGTGTAACCACAGCCGGTATGCGGTAGTACTTCGAGCCATTGTCGCCGAGGTTAAATACCAAAGATTTCGACAGCAAGTCAGGGTCTCCGACTTTTGCGTCTGTGGTACAAGGAGCTGATAAAATCGCCAGCGCTGCCATAGCGCATAAGTAGATTCGCTTGCCTGGTTTCATGGATGATCAAGTTAAATGAAATTTGTATCTTTTATTAATATTCTCCGCAAATATAACACATATACCCGTAATTTACAATCAGCAGATGCAAAGAGCTTGTGAAAAAGCATTTATTTTTCGTTACCTGATACCCCGGCGGTCGAGAGCCTGGCGGTAGCGTCTGGCGTTAGCCTGATGCGTCGCATAGTCAGTGGCGAAATTATGGTATCCAGAGAAGTCTTCGCGTGCGCACATATAAATATAATCATGCTCCGGTGCATCGAGTACTGCGTCCATAGCGCTACGGTCCGATATGCGTATCGGACCTGGCGGAAGGCCCTCGACTTTATATGTATTGTATGGAGACTCCACAGCAAGATGCTTTCCCAGAATGCGCCGCAACGTGAAGTCACCAATTGCGTATTTCACGGTCGGGTCGGCCTGAAGTTTTATTTTTTTCTTGAGCCGGTTGAGATACAAGCGTGCTACCAACGGCCTCTCATCAGCCTTTGATGTCTCCTCCTCCACTATCGAGGCAACAGTAGCGACCTGGACAGGGGTCAGACCCAACGACTTGGCCTTGGCACGTCTGGAATCATTCCAGTAATCGTCGCGTACAGACACAAGACGCTCCACGATCCGCGAGGCTGAATCTGTCCAATAGAACTCATATGTATCAGGGACGAATGCGGCAGGGAATGCAGCAACAGTATAGCCGCGTCCCGGCAATATGCTATCGGCTGCGGCTGCAAACGACGCGCTGTCGCATTCCATCACAGCACCGATACGTCCACACAACTGACTGAATGTACGCAGATTGTTAAACGTAAGTCGTACCGGAGTCTGTCGTCCTTTGGCTATCATCCTGGCAGCACGGAATGCGGCCATATCCGGTCGTACGACGTATGATCCATGCGGCGCACCATGCCCCATTACTGACCACAGCCAATATACCTTGCCGCCATAAGACCCGAGTTGCGACGTGAGAAGGTCGCGCATCTGTTCGGGTGTAGTGCCTTCGCTGAAAGAGATTCTTACAGGTTCAGAGCCTTTATAACCAGTTGTGACGTAAGACATACCGGTAAAAAACAGTGCACCGAGAATAACTATCACAACGCAAATCACAATCGCCAATCGTCTGCGGCGACTGTTCCGGACCGGCTTCGTTGTGTCCTGTTTAGGACTCTTGCTGTATTCCATATCAAAGGAGGATTGAATTTTTCAATAAAAAACAGAAACAAAGACGTACTTCAGCCTCAATGCCTCAGCCTCGGCAGTTTTCTGTATAACAAAGTTACATAGAATTATCGTATTCACGCACCCGACGAATGTCAATCGCACACGATTATCTTCCGTTTTAGATTTTTTAATAAATTATCAACCGAAAAATTTTGGAGGTTCAGAAATTATGCCTAACTTTGCATCGCAAACGAAAAAACAACGCATGGCGATTTAGTGTAGTGGCCTAGCACGCCACCCTCTCACGGTGGAGACCAGGGTTCGATTCCCTGATTCGCTACACAAGCAGAAGATCCGATCTGATTTCAGACCGGATCTTCTGCTTTACTGTCCGCATCCTGAAAAATTTTGATTTATTATATTGACATTCACCAAAGGTTTTATTAATTTTGCCGTGTGAAGTCGACACATGCGGAGACTTCACAAATATTTCAAAAAATAAATCTCAGAATCTAAATATCAGTTTATTCAATGAAAATCGACAATTACAACTTTGCCGGCAAAAAGGCAATCGTACGAGTGGACTTCAATGTACCCCTCGACGAAAATGGCAAGATCACTGACGACACCCGTATCCGCGGCGCACTCCCCACTCTGAAGAAGATCCTCGCCGACGGAGGAAGCCTCATCATCATGAGCCACATGGGTAAACCCAAAGGTAAGGTCAATCCCAAGTTCTCCCTGTCGCAGATCAAGGACGACGTAGCCAAGGCTCTTGGCACAGACGTAAAGTTCGCCCCCGATTGCGCCGACGCATCCGAGGCTGCCGCAAACCTGAAGCCCGGCGAAGTGCTCCTGCTCGAAAACCTGCGTTTCTATCCCGAGGAAGAAGGAAAGCCCGTAGGCATCGACAAGGAAGATCCCAAATACGACGAAGCCAAAAAGGAAATGAAGTCCCGCCAGAAAGACTTCGCAAAGAAACTTGCATCGTATGCCGACGTATACGTGAACGACGCATTCGGCACAGCACACCGCAAGCACGCATCCACAGCTGTCATAGCTGACTATTTCGACGCTGACAACAAGATGCTCGGCTACCTGATGGAGAAAGAAGTGCAGGCTGTGGACAACATCCTCAGCGACATCAAGCGTCCTTTTACCGCAATCATGGGCGGATCTAAAGTTTCCACCAAGATCGGCATCATCGAAAACCTCATGGACAAGGTAGACAACCTTATCCTCTGCGGCGGTATGACATACACCTTCGCCAAAGCCCAGGGTGGCAAGATCGGCGACTCAATCTGTGAGGACGACAAGCTCGACCTGGCTCTTGACATCATCAAGAAGGCAAAAGAAAAGGGCGTAAACCTCGTACTCGGTACAGACTGCGTAGCAGGCGATGCATTCAGCAACGATGCAAACACATTGGTATGCTCATCTATGGACATACCCGATGGATGGGAAGGCATGGATGCAGGTCCTCTGACCCGCGATTCTTTTGCAGGAGTTATCCGCAACGCAAAGACTATCCTTTGGAACGGTCCTGCCGGAGTTTTTGAATTCGACAACTTCACAGCAGGCAGCCGTGCTATCGCTGACGCTATCGTAGAAGCTACCAAGAACGGTGCATTCTCACTCGTTGGCGGTGGAGACTCCGTAGCATGCGTCAACAAGTTCGGCCTTGCCGATCAGGTATCCTACGTGTCTACAGGTGGTGGCGCACTGCTTGAGGCAATCGAAGGCAAGGTACTCCCCGGAGTAGCAGCCATCAAAGGCTAAGTCAAGCCATACAAGCTAATTATATCGCCCGCGCCACAATAGCGCGGGCGACTTTTTTTACGTCGTCGTACCAATGCTAACCAAGGAAGAAATAGAGTGGATCAAATCACACTCAAAAGAAGACACTGCCAAACTACGCCTCAAATACAGAGGCGACATACGTACCGCATACCTGATCGACCAGATAGACTGCAGGCGTAAAGCTGCTGCCAAACTACGGCACACATTGCAGAACGAAGCATTCGAATTTCCTACCGAACTGTCGCAGGAACAATCCACCTCCGACAGACTCGCACGTTTTCACACATCGCTGGTAGCTAAAGGAAGCACAGTTGCCGATCTGACGGCCGGACTTGGAATCGACGCGCTCCACATGGCCCGCAAATGCCTGAATGTAACGGCTGTCGAGATCGACAGCCATATCGCGGCCACTCTGAGAGACAATGCGCTCGTTCTCGGCATAAACAATCTTGAAGTGCTTTGCGGAGACTGCACATCACTGCTCCCACAGATGGGAGAATACGACAGCATGTTCATAGACCCCGCACGCCGTGGCGAGCACAGCCGGCGGCTATACGCACTGTCGGAATGCCATCCCGATGTAGTGGCCATGATCCCTGAGATAAAGAAACACACCGGACAGCTCATAGCCAAAATCTCACCGATGCTCGACATCTCGGACGTATGCAGCCGGCTATCACCGTATATCACCGGCATCATAGCCCTTGGCGACAGACGCGAATGCAAAGAATTGATTGCGATATGCGATCTCTCACGTGAGCACGGGAAAGAGCCTGAGATAAAGGCAGTGACATTATGTCCCGATGATACCGAACATGAGTTCAGCTTCACCAGAACGGAAGAAGCCGCCGCAACCGCAGATTTCGGAGATCCTCATCCCGGACTATATCTCATAGATCCATATCCGTCTGTGATGAAGACAGCTCCCTGGAGACTTTTATGTTCCGGCTCAGGAATGACAACAGCATCCAACAACACACACATATACTTCTCCCCCTCGGTCCGCGACGACATCGGCGAATCATATTTAATAGAGGAAGTACTGCCATACTCATCCGGAGAGATCAAGAGACTGGCACGCAGGTGGCCTCAGGCAAGCGTGGCGACTCGAAATTTTCCATTGCGCGCCGATGACCTCAGACGCAAACTCAAAGTGCGCGACTCAAACGACGTACGGCTCTACGGAATCACCGACAGCAACCGCAAGCCACTCATGGTAATATGTCGAACCATTGCGAGACAGTGACATCAGCCGTATCGGCAGACTCATCCGCATCAGCCGGCATCGGCACAGGTGCGGGGACAGGCACGACAGGCGTAGGAGTCTCGCGCTCAGTCTGTGGAGCAGGTTTCTCTGCCTTGCCTGACTTCGTCTTTCGTTTCTTATCCTTGCGCTGCTGGTCTGACACACGCTTGTAGAAATCCTCCACCCGGCCACCGGCCACATAATGCTTTGTCCAATAATCCTCTCCCAATCCGCTGACTATCACACCTCGACTTGTCGACGCATGCACCATAAGACCATCGCCGACATAAAGCCCGACATGACCGATACGCCCTGTCCTGAGATTATTTGCAAAAAACACAAGGTCGCCGGGGACAAGCTCTTTCTTATCCACTTTCTTGCAGAACTTATGCTGCTCACGCGAATTGCGCGGCAATTTAATCCCCGCCGCACTGCCGAAAAGCTCCATCACCATACCTGAGCAATCAGTTCCGCTTTTGGAATGGCCGCCGTAGGCATACTTCACACCAAGCCAACCCCTTGCCTCCTCAAGCAAACTCCGCGTATGACTGTCAAGCGTCGAAGGCATCGGTATGCCTCCACTATCAGGCCTCTTAGGACGCGATACCGATGAAGTAGTTGCCCCCGACGTAGCCTTGCGCGCACTCCCGCAAGAACTTAGCAATGGAATAGCTACAATAGTGAACAACAGACAGATAAAATATCCGGAACGCATACTTAGTGCTTGTTTTATAATATGTGTATAACAGGTTTTATGACCAAAAATACGAATATTTTTCGGATTACTGGCAATAAAGGACAAATATTGCGGCGGGTATTCTGAAAAAAACCGGAAAATTCAAACGCAAACATCTGATACCCCGAATTTTTTATACGTTTTTTTGCCAACGAGACAAATTATTATTACTTTTGTGAGGCCTTACGCTATACCTACCTAATTTCAGGTATCAGGCGTACAGAAAAATACATGGCAATTACGACCTTGAAAATACCATAAAGCAAAAAAGCAGAAAATACATATAAAAAATAGTTTATATCAATCTATTAAACCATTATGGCAGAAAAAAAAGAACTTTTGTTCGATCAGTTTCCCGGCATAAGCTACGATGAGTGGCGCGCCAAGGTAGAAGCCGACCTCAAGGGTGCAGACTTCAACAAGAAACTGGTATGGCGTACTAACGAAGGCTTCAACGTCGAGCCTATCTACCGCGCCGAGGACACAGCCGATCTCAAGACCACAGACACATTGCCCGGCGAATATCCCTTTGTCCGCGGCACACGCACCGACAACAACTGGCTCACACGTCAGGAGATCATCGGCGCAACACCCGAAGAAGCCAATGCAGTCGCACTCGACGTACTTGGCAAAGGCGTGACCTCACTCGGATTCAAAGTGAAAGATCCCTCACGCGAGACTCTCGACACACTGCTGAAAGGCATTGCTGCCGACTCCGTGGAACTTAACTTCACATGCTGTCCGCGCAAGGCTCTGGAACTTGCAAAGGTGCTGACAGAATACCTGCGCGACAACGGTGCTCTCGCATCTTTCCGCGGCTCTATAGATTATAATCCTTTGCGCCGCCCCCTGCGCCACGGTGCTCCGGTCGACATTGCTGCGATAGTAGCAGAGACAAAGGAACTGCTCGAGACAGTGAAGGATGTTCCCGGGCTGCGCGTACTCGCAGTAGACAGCGTGATGCTCGCCGACTCCGGATCATACATATATCAGGAACTTGGTTATGCAGTATCCTGGGGTGCAGCATGGCTCACCGCGCTCACCGATGCAGGTGTTGCAGTCGACACAATCGCCAACCGCATCAAGTTCAACATGGGTGTCAGCAGCAACTTCTTCATGGAGATTGCCAAATTCCGTGCCGCCCGCATGCTTTGGGCACAGGTTGTGAAGCAATACAACCCCGCCGGAGACGACGCATGCAAAATGATGGCACACGCATCTACATCTAAGTTCAACCAGACAATTTACGATGCCCACGTGAACCTGCTGCGCAGCCAGACTGAGACATTCTCCGCTGCTGTAGCCGGTGTGGACTCCATCACGACTGTGCCTTTCGACACCCCCTACAAGACTCCGGATGCATTCTCGGAACGCATAGCACGCAATCAGCAGTATCTGCTCAAGGAGGAAAGCCACCTCGACAAGGTGCTCGACCCCGCAGGCGGATCTTACTATGTAGAAACCTTGACAGTAGCTCTGGCACGCGAGGCCTGGAAACTATTCCTCGAGGTTGAGGACAAGGGTGGATTCTTCGCGGCTGTAAACGATGGACTTATACAGCAGGCTGTGTCTGAAGCAAGCGCAAAACGCCACACCGATGTAGCCCGTCGCAAAGAGATCCTGCTCGGCACAAACCAGTATCCCAACATCAACGAGATGGCAGCCGGCAAGATCGAGAACACACAGACCTGCGGATGCGGATGCTCGACCGAAGGCGATTCAGCCAAATCACTGCCCTCCACACGCGCAGCAAGCGACTTCGAGGCTCTGCGTCTCGCCACAGAGGCATCCCCTGTGCGCCCGAAAGTATTCATGCTGACGATCGGCAATCTGGCCATGCGTCTGGCACGTGCTCAGTTCTCAAGCAACTTCTTTGGATGTGCAGGTTACGAAATCATCGACAACCTCGGATTCAACACCGTACAGGAAGGCATCGACGCCGCACTGTCGCAGGGTGCAAATGTTGTGGTTCTTTGCTCGAGCGACGACGAATATGCTACATACGCGCCCGAAGCATTCGATTATCTGGCCGGCAGAGCAGAATTTGTCGTGGCAGGCGCACCCGCATGCATGGACGAACTCAAAGCCAAAGGTATCAACGACTATGTGCACGTACGCTGCAACGTACTCGATACACTCCGCGATTTCAATGCCCGTCTTCTCAAATAACCTCAGCTACAAACAAAGATGAAACCAGATTTCAAAAACATAGATATTACAAACGACGCTTTTGGCGCAGCCCATGCTGCCCCCACCGTCGAAGCTGCCGGGGAAGAATGGCTCACTCCTGAACGCATCCCCGTAAAGCCTGTATATACAAAAGAAGATCTCGAAGGCCTGGAACACCTCAATTATGTGTCCGGTATTCCGCCCTTCCTCCGTGGCCCGTACAGCGCCATGTATCCCCTGCGTCCCTGGACCATACGCCAGTATGCAGGTTTCTCTACCGCAGCCGAGAGTAACGCTTTCTACCGCCGCAACCTCGCATCAGGTCAGAAAGGTCTTTCGGTAGCATTCGACCTCGCCACACACCGCGGCTACGACGCCGACCACGAACGCGTTGTAGGCGACGTAGGTAAAGCAGGTGTATCCATCTGCTCCATCGAGGACATGAAGGTGCTCTTTGCAGGAATTCCCCTGAACAAGATGTCTGTATCCATGACCATGAACGGCGCTGTGCTGCCCGTGCTTGCATTCTATATCAATGCAGGACTCGAGCAGGGAGCCAAACTCGAGGAAATGGCCGGAACAATCCAGAACGACATCCTCAAGGAATTCATGGTGCGCAACACCTATATATATCCTCCGGAATTCTCGATGCGAATCATCGCCGACATCTTCGAGTACACCTCGCAGAATATGCCCAAGTTCAACTCGATCTCCATCTCTGGCTACCATATGCAGGAAGCCGGCGCTACATGCGACATCGAGCTGGCATACACACTGGCCGACGGTCTGGAATATCTCCGCGCCGGTATCAATGCAGGCATCGACATCGACGCTTTCGCTCCACGCCTGTCGTTCTTCTGGGCCATAGGCATGAACTACTTTATGGAAGTGGCAAAGATGCGTGCGGCTCGTATGCTCTGGGCCAAGATCGTAAAACAGTTCAACCCCAAGAACCCGAAATCCCTGGCACTGCGCACACACTCGCAGACATCCGGATGGTCGCTCACCGAGCAAGATCCGTTCAACAATGTGGGACGTACATGTATCGAAGCTATGGGTGCTGCCCTCGGACATACCCAGAGCCTCCACACCAACGCTCTCGACGAGGCCATCGCTCTCCCCACCGACTTCTCGGCACGTATCGCGCGTAATACCCAGATCTACATACAGGAGGAAACTCTCGTCACAAAGCAGATCGACCCCTGGGGAGGCAGCTACTATATCGAAGCTCTCACCGACAAGATCGCGCGCCGCGCATGGGAACATATCCAGGAAATCGAGAAACTCGGAGGTATGGCCAAGGCTATCGAGACAGGTCTGCCCAAGCTGCGCATCGAAGAAGCCGCAGCCCGCACACAGGCCCGCATCGACTCCGGACACCAGACCATCGTAGGTATCAACAAATACCGTCTTGACCACGAAGATCCTATCGACATCCTTGAGATCGACAATACAGAAGTGCGCAAGGAGCAGATCGAGCGTCTGGAAGACCTCAAGGAACACCGCGACGAAGCTGCCGTGAAGAAAGCCCTCGAGGCAATCACAGAGTGCGTACGCACCAAGGAAGGCAACCTGCTTGATCTTGCAGTGAAAGCAGCCGGACTCCGTGCCACACTCGGCGAAATTTCAGATGCCTGCGAAGACGTCGTAGGCCGTTATAAAGCTGTAATCAGAACTATTTCAGGCGTGTATTCAAGCGAGACAAAACAAGATCCTGACTTCGCAAAAGCGCAGCAGATGTGCGAGGAATTCGCAAAACGCGAAGGCCGTCAGCCACGTATAATGATCGCAAAAATGGGTCAGGACGGACATGACCGCGGCGCAAAAGTTGTAGCTACAGGCTATGCCGACTGCGGATTCGACGTAGATATGGGCCCGCTGTTCCAGACTCCGGCTGAAGCCGCCCGTCAGGCAGTTGAGAACGACGTCCATGTGCTCGGTGTATCTTCACTGGCCGCAGGACACAAGACCCTTGTACCCCAGGTAATCGAGGAGCTCAAAAAGCTTGGCCGCGAAGACATAATGGTAATCGCCGGTGGTGTCATACCCGCACAGGACTATGACTTCCTTTACAAAGCAGGCGTAGCAGCAATCTTCGGACCGGGCTCGCGCATCCCCGCATCAGCCATCAAGATGCTTGAACTCCTGGGCGAATAACACAAGTCCTCGACTTTACAATAACTAAATAAAATATGCCGCGGGATAGTTTTCCCGCGGCATTTTAATAACATCATGCTACCACTTATAATGATAGGAGGAGGCGGACACTGCCTCTCTGTGATAGATGCCGCATTGTCGGCAGGGCACACCATAGCCGGTATACTTGATCCCGCTGCAACTCTCGGCGATAAGATAGGAGGTGTACCGGTTGTCGGAAACGACGACGATATAGAACCGTTGGCCGCAAGCGGACGCTACAGTTTCATTATCACCTTGGGAAGCATCACCGATCCATCAAGACGCCGGAGTCTGCAACAAAGGGTGACAGACGCCGGAGGATTGCTTGCCACAATCATAGCATCCACCGCATACGTCTCTCCGATGGCAACCATCGGTACTGGAGCCACTGTGCTACACCACGCAACAGTAAACGCGGAAGCATCGATCGGAAGCGGATGCATAATCAATACAGGAGCTATAATAGAGCACAGAGCGTTCATAGGCGACTTCACGCATGTATCCACCAACGCTACAGTAAATGGAGACTGCAATATAGCGCACGACACTTTCATAGGAAGCGGAGCAGTGGTTTCTTCGCAGGTCAACATAGGCGAGCCTGCTGTGATAGGTGCAGGTGCGGTAGTCATCTCCGACATCACTGAATCCGGCACATACGTGGGCGTTCCTGCCGGAAGAACAGCCCAAAAAACACGATGAAATTATTTTTTTGTAAATTTAGTGTGAAATAATTTTGTTTTATTGCGATTTTAGCTTAACTTTGCACTCGCAAAACAAAGGATGGCGGGATAGCTCAGTTGGTTAGAGCGTCGGATTCATAACCCGGAGGTCTCGAGTTCAATTCTCGATCCCGCTACAGTTTCAGTTTAAAGGAGAGAGTTTCCATAGCCCTCTCCTTTTTTATTTAAAACTAATCTTCAGCCACACACTCTACCATGAAGCGCAGGGGGGACATTTATAATACTCTGTATATCAAAACATTACTATTCGATAAAAATATTTGGTTCGGTCGCACTGGTGTATTGCTGCTCACAACATTTCTGTCAGTGATGTGGTTTGTGGCAGACTGGTGTGCATCCACCACATACCGCGCCATGAGCGACTGGCTGCTGTACACGATAAATATCTCAGCAGCCATGATACTTACATTGCCTTGGCTGCTGACACGTAAAGCATGGATACAAATAGCATGGACCGCCATACTTGATGTTGCCTTCCTTGCGAATATAATGTATTGCCGCACTTATTTCACAGCCATACCTCCCGAAAGCTACGGAATGGCGTCCAATCTGTCCGACTTCACGGCGAGTATCTGGGATTCGCTCCGCTGGCTTGACTTGGGCTTTCCCCTCATACTTACCGCCGGAGCTGTAGGTGCTTATATTACACCAGTATCATCAACCAGGCGTAGATCACTGGCTTGTGTGTCTCTATGGACACTGATCTTACTCGTAATTTCCTTTATAGGAATAAAATCGCGCGGAGGTTTTTATAAAGAATACGACCGTCTCGTACAATCCTGTTATTACAGCACCTGCGGCGTTCCGACCTACACCATTGCCGGACATCTGATCTACAGCGAACTCGACAAACAGTCGGCACAATCGCCGGAACAGATCGCAGAAGTAGGACCGTGGCTTGAAGAACACAGGCTTATTATGCCTCACAGATCACTTCCTGATTCAGTAAAGCGCCGCAGCAACCTGGTGCTCATCATTTGCGAATCTCTCGAAAGCTGGACTCTTGAAGGCTATGCCGAAGGCAAGGAAATAACACCATACCTCAACTCCCTCATTTCTGACTCCACAACTTTCTACGCCCCTAACGTACTCACACAAGTAGGTCCGGGACGGTCAATCGATGCCCAACTGCTCATACACAGCGGCATGCTTCCGATGGTCTCGTCGGTCTACTCGATGAAATATCCTTCATCCACATATCCGTCGCTCAATAAAGCAATGACGGAACTACACGAAGCTGAAAGCATAATATTCACCTGCGACAAACCTATCACGTGGAATCAGGAGGCAATCGCACGGGCTTTCGGCTACCGCGAACTGATAGACCGCCGCGCCTGGCGAATGGATGAGATGATCGGCAACCCGGCCAAGCTGTCCGACGGATCTTTCCTGCGCCAAAGCGTTGAAAAGCTTGAATCCGATTCTACACTGTGGCCTGTGGGATCGAACCGTATGCTGACTTTCGTCACCTATTCCGGACATAGTCCGTTCAAACTGCCGGAACGATTTGCAGATCCGGACTTTGACATAAGCGGTGCAGGATTTCCCGAGCGTCTTTCCGACTATATCACTATGGCGCACTATACCGATTCCCAACTGCATACCCTCATAGACTACATCAAAAGCAGACCGGACTACGACAGCACACTGATAGTCATTGTCGGCGACCATGAAGGACTCGCTGCTTCAAGAGAGGACATAATAAACTCCTCTGAAAAAGCCAAAGCTTTAGTATCAGGAGGGCAATACACCCCAATGCTGATACTGAACTCTCCGGTAAGCGGCCGCTACGATCAGGTAATGGGACAAGTGGACATATACCCTACCCTTCTCAACCTGCTCGGACTCGACACCTACCAATGGAAAGGACTAGGACATACAATATTCTCACCGGACAAAGCTCCGTTTGCCATATCAACTATGACCAAACAACTTGCCGGTGACTCTACAGGAATATCCCGGCAGATAATAGACCATATATACTCGGCGCAACGCATATCTGACGCAATCATACGCGCAGACCTGCTGAGTACTCCGCTACATGGTCATGACTGACGGCGACAGAAATGCATCCTCAATATGGCAGACTTCATAGTCCTGCGGAGTCCCGGTGACGGTTATTATGTCGAACTGATAGTCAAACGGAACATCAGTAGCCCTGATATATGCATCTGAGGCATAGACCATGCGCCTCATCTTGCGCAGATCCACAGCATCAGCCGGATCTTCATACTTACCTGAGCGCATCTTTACCTCCACAAACACGATGCGGCAGTTTTTCATGGCCACAATGTCGATCTCATAATGGCCGGATCGCCAGTTGCGCTCGCAGATAGCGTAGCCTTTGGATATCAGAAAATCCACTGCCACACTCTCGCCCCACTTTCCATAATTCTGATCCATACGCCCTGTTTATTTCAGCGCATACGGTTCAGAGCGTCGAGCATCTGCTGCAGTTCGTCACGGATACCTCTCAGTGTCTCCACAGTGCGGGCACGACGCGACACACCACGATGGTTTTTCTGCAACTGCTCGCGTGCGGCCTCTATTTTCAAACCCTTGTCATGCAGTAGATACTGCACCATCTGAAGGGCTTCTATGTCGGAAGGCTTGAAGTAGCGTATACCGTGGTCGTTGCGCCTCGGGCGGATGAACGTGGGAAAAGATGATTCCCAAAAACGGATTGTAGACGCCGGGAGCGACAACATTTCCGAGACCTCGCGTATCTTGTAATATTTCTTGCTGAATTCTTCTGAAGCCATGACACGTCTGCATTTGATTGTATATGGCAAAGATACGAATAAGTTGAGCGTAATGCCAAATTTATTTGAGCATTACCGAACGTGAGTATCTAAGACGTAGTCAAAGATACGAATAAGTTGAGCGTAATGCCAAATTTATTCCGCTCTATCTCGCGTCCTCGACCTGCCAGCCACCGCCAAGAGTCTTGTACAGACTCACTATGGCCAGATACTCGTCGCGGACGGCATTGCTCAGGCCTATCTGGGCATCGAAATATCTGCGCTGCGCGTCAAGAACATCAAGATAGTTAAGCGAGCCGGCCCTGTACTGCAGGTGGGCAAGATCCACATATTTGCGGGCTGCATCGCGTAGAGAGAGCTTCAAGTGTGCCGTCTCCTGAACCTTACGGAATGCAGTGATAGCTGTGCTCACCTCTGAAAAGGCCGTAAGCACCGTCTGCTCGTAAGCAAACCGGGCCTGATCATATGCAGCGATAGAAGCTTTGTAGCGACGCTTCTTGCGGCCGAAATCGAATACACTGCCTGCCAGACTGCCTGCCATGTAAGTAAAAGGCGATTCGAACATCTTGCCGAAGCCATCGTTCTCAACACCTGCACTCAGTGCGAGTCTCAGCCTCGGAAAGCGGTCGGCATACGTAAGTCCTACATTTGCCATAGCCCCCTGCAGGCGTTGCTCGGCAGCACGTATGTCAGGGCGTCGCTGAAGCAACTCGGATGGTAGCCCTACAGGTAATGTAGGCGGGACAAGACTCTCAGGCGAGAGATGGCCTCGGTCAAGCCTTATATCGGGATATTCTCCCATAAGCAAAGTTATGGCGTTGCGGGCCGCCGCTATCTGCATCTCAAGGTTAGGCACAAGTGCCGCTGTAGTAGCATATTCGACCTGAGCCTGCTGATAGACAGTCTCTGACGTCAGACCTCCCTCGAAACGCAACCTGGCCTGATCCACACCTTCCTTGCGGGTGACGAGCGTACGCCGCACGATGGCAAGTTCATTGTCAAGCGCCACAAGGCGGAAATAGGCCGAAGCCACTTCTGCCACAAGCGTCATTCGCATGGCACGGCAGTCCTCCACAGAGGCCATGTAGTTGGCTTTAGCACTGCGCTGCGACCATGTGAGAGCGCCCCACAGATTCATCTCCCAAGCCAGGGAGACTTTCACTCCCGTCTCCGGGTCGTTCACATAATTGTTGCCGTTGTAGTCGTTAGTCTCACGGTTGGCATATGCGTCAGCCGTTATTTCCGGTGTATAGTTCAGTTTTGTCACACCGTACAACTGGCGCAATTCCTCGACACGCGCCGCTGCCTTCAGCATGTCGCGGTTATTGTCGAGAGTCTGCCTTATGATGCTGACAAGGGTTGTATCTGTATACATTTCCCACCAGCCCATATCCGCCATCGTAAGCGAGTCAGTCGCGCGCATGCCTGCCCATTCAGCAGGCATACCTTCCGCCACTTCTGCCGGTTTAAGCCCCTTCACTCCGGAGCATCCGCAGAATACAGCGACAAGGGCAAGCGCCATATATCTGGTTATCTTTGTCATTTGTGTCTGAGTTTTTTTATACGTTTATGTGCCCGGTCGATCATTACAAAGAAGAACGGGACAAATATAAGTCCTACGGTCACAGCCACGAGCATGCCGAAGAATACACCTGTGCCTATATCCCTGCGCGCAGCAGAGCCAGGACCTGACGATATAAGCAGCGGCACAAGCCCGAGCATGAAAGCCAGTGAAGTCATCACAATCGGCCTGAAACGCAACCTTGCGGCACGCAGCGCGGCGTCCAATGCCTCGCGGCCTTTGTCAACCTCCTCCTTGGCGAATTCAACTATCATAATAGCATTCTTAGCCACAAGACCGACGAGCATCACGAGTCCGATCTGGAAATATATATTGTTTTCAAGACCGCATACCCATATACCAAGGTACGCACCTACACCCGCAACCGGCAACGATAAAATAACGGCCAGCGGCACGGTCCAGCTCTCATATTGCGCGGCAAGGAAAAGGAATACGAAAACAAAGGCCAAAACGAGTACAAGCCCCGTATTGCCGGACTCATGCTTCTGCTGATAAGACAGACCGCTCCATTCCACACCGATATTGGCGGGCAGTTTCTCCCGCACTATTTTCTCCAGCGCATCCATAGCCTCGCCCGTGGAATGCCCTCCGGCAGCTTCACCAGTGACAACTGCAGAGTTGAACATATTGAAGCGTCCCATAGTTCCAGGTCCAGTAGTATAGTGTGTCGTACCGAGCGATGTCACAGGAACCATTACACCACCCGTACCCCTTACGAAGAACAGATTGAGATTGCCACGGTTGGCACGGAATGGAGCCTCAGCCTGGATATATACCCTGTATATGCGGTTGAACATATTGAAATCGTTGACATATATACTGCCTGTAAACGCCTTCATGGTAGAGAATATATCGCTTACCGGAATGCCTTGCATGCGTGCCTTGTCACGATCCACGTCGAAATACAGCTGAGGAATATCGGTCTGCATCGATGTGCTGAGGTCGCTTACAATACCTGTCCGGACGGCATACATCTTGAGAGTATCCACCGCCCGCTGCAGATCAGCATATGTGGCATCGCCTCGGGCTTCAAGGACCATCTCGAATCCGCCTGAAGTACCCAGACCCGGTATGATTGCCGGTGTGAACACATGCACATCACTCTCGGGATAGGTCGACAGTTCGCGGCGTACGCGCTCGCGCACATCGCCTATCGATGATCCGGAACGCTCTGCATAGGGTTTAAGTATAACAGTAAGTGCTGCATGCGCCTGGTTCGTTCCAACTCGGGGCGACGATCCTGTGACATTGAGTACATGATCCACATCCGGATCATTCATCAGAAACTCAAGCGCCCTTTCAGTAACGATTCTCGTGCGTTCGAGAGTAGAGCCTTCCGGCAATTCAAGCTCAACTGTAAAGTAGCCCTGGTCTTCCTGCGACATGAAACTTGTAGGCAGTACCCTGTTCATAAACCAGATGAAGACTATCGCAAGTCCGAAAGCCACATACATGCGCTTTGGATTGCGCACCACCTTGCGGATCTGCCGGCCGTAGAAAGAATTACCACGATTAAGCCAATAATTTATCAGCCTGAAGACACGGGCTTTGCGCCGGTGACTCTCCGGTTTAAGCAGCTTGGCACACATCACCGGAGACAGCGTCAAGGCCACAACAGTAGAGATAACCACCGATACAGCGATAGTTATTGTAAACTGCCTGTACAACTGGCCTGTGATGCCAGGAAGGAAACTCACAGGCACGAATACGGCACACAGCACAAGCGACATAGCAATCAAAGCGCTTCCCAATCCGCTCATGGCCTTCTCAGTGGCCTCATATGGAGACAGATGCTCGGAATTCATTATACGATCCACATTCTCCACCACCACTATAGCATCATCCACCACAATACCAATGGCAAGGATCAGGCCGAGAAGTGTCAGCATGTTCAGCGAGAATCCGAAAATAAGCATCACACCGAACGTACCTACAAGCGAGATAGGCACAGCTATCACAGGTATCAAGGTGGCCCTCCAGTTCTGAAGCGACAGGAAAACCACGAATATCACAAGCAGGAGCGCTTCAAAGAACGCCTGATAGACATGATGGATTGATTCGGATATATATGTCGTCATATCGAAAGGAATCTCGTATGAGATACCTTCGGGGAAGTTGGCGCTTATCTCTTTCATGGCCTCCTTAACGGCATCGGCCACTTCAATGGCATTCGACCCCGGGAGCATGTTGATGTTGAGAACAGCGGCATTGCCTCCGTTTATACCACTTTCTGTGGAATATGTCTGCGCCTCAAGCGAGACACGCGCCACATCCTTCAGCCTTATCACCTGTCCGTCGGCCATCGCGCGGACCACGATATCCTCAAAATCCTTGACTGATGAGAGGCGTCCGCGTGCCACGATAGGTACGGTTATGTCCACATCGTTGATAGGCGCCTGACCGAGCACACCTGCCGCTGATTCGCGGTTCTGGTCCTTGATGGCATCCTGAAGATCTTTCACCGTTATGCCCATATCCGCAAGCTTGTCGGGAGATACCCATATCTGCATCGCGTAATATCTCGAACCCACATTGCTGATACTTCCGACTCCGGGTATTCGCCTGAGAAGGTCTATCACGTTGAGGGTAGCATAATTGCTCAGATATATTTCATCGAACTTAGGATCATTGCTAAGGATGGTAAGAGTCATCAGACGGCTTGCCGTCTGTTTCTCGACAGAAATGCCATTCTGCACAACCTCTGCCGGCAGACGGCTCTCTGCTTTCTTCACACGGTTCTGTATGTCGACGGCAGCAAGCTCAGGATCAGTATCTATAGTGAAAGTGACATCACAGGAAAAATATCCGGTATTCGTACTTGACGAAGATATATATATCATGCCCGGAGTTCCATTCAGTTCCTGCTCTATTGGAGTGGCCACAGCCTCGGTCACGGTCATTGCATCCGCACCCGGATATGATGCGGAAATCCTGACCACCGGCGGGACAATAGACGGGTACTGGTCCACCGGCAGAAGTGCCAGACCAATGCCACCTATTATGAATATCACTATCGACAGGACTATCGACAGGACCGGGTGAGATAGAAAAAAATTCTTTTTCATAACGGTAATTTATTCACCTTCCGATTCGTCGTGAGGGCGGCGCACAGGAGTAACTTTCATTCCGTGTGTCAGCTTATGATAACCCTCGGTAACAATATTCTCTCCTCGTGCCAGTCCTCGCTCGATGATGGTGTTCCCATCTACTTCAGGACCGGTCTCCACGAAGCGTTTCTCAACCACGCTGTCGGGGCGCACTACATATATGAACGCTCCATCTTTCTCTACCACAAGACTCTTCGACGGCACTTCGATAGCATCCTCACGTACATCAAGCAACACTTTCACACGGGTAAATTCACCCGGAAGCAGGCTGCGGTCCGGATTCGGCATCTCGGCACGTACAGAGAATGTTCCGGTCTTGGGATCGACCTGCGGATCAGCGAAATCCACAACTCCTTTGTAGGGATATTCCGAACCGTCGGCAAGTGTCACGGTCACATAACTTTCACGCTTGGCTACCGAATCGCCCTTAGCCGATCGCCCGATCGACACATTGCGGTTCTTGCCACGGAGATAATCGAGCGAGGTCATAGAGAAGTCGACACGCACCGTATCACTCTTTACAACCGTAGCGAGCAGGGACTTTCCGGATGGACCTACAAGTGTGCCTATGTCGGCGCTGCGCTGGGAAATATAGCCGGATATAGGAGACCGGACATTGGTATATCCGAGGGTGAGTCTGGCTTGTGTCAGGTCGGCTTCGCACACTACAACATCGGCCTTAGCAGTCTCATATGCAGCGACGGCATTGTCGAGATCAAGCTGCGAAGCCGCGTTCTGCGCATACAGAGGACGTATGCGGGCCAGATCACGCTCTGCTTTCTGCGCCACCGCACGGGCCTTCTCCAATTGCGCGCGTGCGCGCGCCTCATGCGCCTTGTAGACACTCGGATCTATGACAAAAAGGGTCTGACCTTTCTCTATATAAGTACCCTCGGCAAACAGCATGCTCTCCAGATAACCTTCCACACGGGCACGGACTTCAACGAACTGCTGTGCGCCTATCCTGCCCACATATTCCCCATAGATGCTTACATCGGCCTCGTGCACCGGCTCGACTTCGACATTCGGCCGAATCTCAGGTGCAGCCGCACGACTGCGTGTGAGCAGACATACCACAGCAACGATAGCTGCAATGGCAAACAGACAGATCGCCGAAGCGGTTATACGGCCACGACGGGTAGATGGTATATATGTCTTGATAATCGACGGCAGGCCACCGCCTTTGCGGGTGTGATTGGTGTGCATGGTTAAAGGGTGTGATGAATGGATAGACATCCCGCGAACGACGGGAAATACAACTTGTTATTTAAAATGAACAGACGACGGCCTGTATTGTTTATCCGAAATCGTTAATAAAGCAAAAATTACAGTCATGATTCCCGGTCTTTAGCATTCTCAAGCTCAAGACGGATGTAGAGCGAGGTAGGAGAATCTGTAGTAGCCACTTCTTCCGGTGTGCCCTGCGAGATAATCATACCTCCATGCACTCCTCCACCCGGTCCGAGGTCCACAATATGATCGGAGTGGACTGCGACATCAAGATTATGTTCTATCACAACAACCGAATTGCCCTTGTCCACAAGTCTGTCGAGAACATTGAGCAGAGTGCGCACGTCGTCGAAATGCAATCCTGTAGTGGGTTCGTCGAGAATATAGAGTGTACGGCCTGAGTCCTTGCGTGCAAGTTCCGCAGCAAGTTTCACACGCTGGTTCTCGCCTCCGCTGAGCGTGGACGATGGTTGTCCGAGCTTTATATAACCCAAGCCTATGTCGGAAAGCACCTGCAACTGACGTGTGATAGCCGGAATACCAGCAAAAAATTCGAGAGCCTCGGATATGGTCATATCAAGAACGTCCGCTATCGAACGACCCTTGTACCTCACCTCAAGCGTCTCCCTGTTGTAGCGCCTTCCTCCGCATACCTCGCAGGGTATGAGGACATCAGGGAGAAAATTCATCTGCAACGTTCTATAGCCGTTGCCCGAACATGCCTCGCAACGACCTCCGGCCACGTTGAACGAAAACCGTCCCGGTTTATAGCCTCGTATCTTCGCTTCGGGCAGATTGACAAAAAGTTGACGTATTGATGCAAACAGGCCCGTATACGTAGCCGGATTGGAGCGCGGCGAACGGCCCAGCGGCGACTGGTCCACTGTCACAACCTTGTCGATATTTTCGATACCATCCACACTCCGATACGGTAACGGCTGCTGATTGGACCGGTAGAAATGCTGCGACAATATAGGCTGAAGCGTGCCGTTGACAAGCGAGGATTTACCACTGCCCGACACTCCGGTCACACAGACAAACTTGCCAAGCGGAAGATGAAGATCCACATCGCGCAAGTTATGACCCGATGCACCATATAGGTTTATATACAGACCGTTTCCCGGCCTGCGGTTCTGCGGCAGAGGAATATACTCACGTCCTAAAAGATAATCAGATGTCAGCGTCCTCACCTTCATCATATCGGATGGCCGGCCCTGAAAGACCACTTCGCCTCCCTTACGGCCGGCCTTAGGCCCTATGTCCACAATATAGTCGGCTGAGAGCATCATATCCTTGTCGTGTTCCACCACCACTACAGTATTCGAGGCATCAACGAGCCTCTTGAGCGAATCAATCAAACGCAGGTTGTCGCGCTGATGAAGTCCGATACTCGGCTCGTCGAGTATGTAGAGGACATTGACAAGTTCACTGCCAAGCTGTGTGGCCAGGCGTATGCGCTGGCTCTCGCCTCCGCTAAGTGTTGCCGACGCGCGGTCGAGCGACACGTAATCCAGCCCCACATCAAGCAGAAACCTCAGGCGGGTGTCTATCTCTTTAAGTATCTCTGAGGCTATAATACCGTCCGAACCATCGAGTGTCCCCTTCAAGGTCAATATCCATGTCCTGAGATCGGCAATATCCATCTTAGATACCTGGGATATGTTCTTGCCATCTATGAAAAAGTGCAGGGCCTCGCGATTGAGCCTGTCGCCATGACATTCCGGACACGTCACACGCGAATAAAACTGACCGCTCCACTTGCGGGCGCTTCCCTCCGCCTCATCAGACGCCTGCATCTCGATATATTTAAGCAAACCTTCGTAAGCCACAAAATAGTTCGACACGGCCATTGTGTCGTTTTTGAGCGTCAGCCTGTCGTCCGTTCCGTTCAATATCTCCGACAAGGCTTCTTCCGGTAGCTTGTCTATCGGAGTTTTAAGAGTGCATCCGTGCTTCTCGCATATCGCCGCTATCTGCCAGAATATCATCGTATTCTTGTATTTGCCTAAAGGCAATATACCCCCTTCGTGGATAGACAGACTCCGGTCGGGAATTATCTTCTCGAAATCTATTATATTGACCTCTCCCAATCCCTTGCACACGGGACATGCTCCCTGTGGCGAATTAAAAGAGAAATTATGCGGTGCAGGCTCGCGGTAACTGATTCCGCTCACAGGATCCATAAGACTCTGACTATAGTGGAATACCTTGCCTGTGTCTGCATCCAGAACCATCATCTCTTTATCACCGTCGTGAAGTGCGGCCGACACACTTTGGCTAAGCCTGTGTTCATCCTTACGGGCCACTTTAAGCCTGTCCACCACCAGTTCCACATCGTGATTCTTGTATCTGTCGAGTTTCATTCCCGGAGTGATCTCGCACATCTCCCCGTCGGCACGCACATTCAGATAGCCTTTCTTACGCAATTGCTCGAACAACTCCTTGTAGTGACCTTTTCGGTTCTTGACAAGCGGGGCAAGCAGATATACTTTGTGTCCCTCGAACTTGTCGAGTATCAGACGCACGATTTTTTCGTCGGTATACTTGACCATCAATTCGCCGGAGACATAGCTGCGTGCCTTTCCCACACGGGCGTATAAGAGTCGGAGATAATCATATATCTCTGTGGTCGTTCCTACAGTACTTCGCGGGTTGCGGTTCACCGTCTTCTGTTCTATGGCTATCACCGGACACAGACCGGTGATGAAATCCACATCGGGACGTTCCATTCCTCCGAGCATGTTCCGTGCATAAACCGAAAATGTCTCGATATAGCGTCGCTGTCCCTCGGCATAAATAGTATCGAATGCCAAGGAAGATTTACCGCTGCCACTGAGACCTGTAATCACCGTAAGTGCGTTGTGCGGTATGCTCACGTCAATATTTTTCAGGTTATTGACCCGCGCTCCGGTTACATTTATCATCGTATCAGGACCGGCATCAATCATGGCTGAGGATGTCGTGATATCGTCTTTTTCAGGCTTTGCTGTAGGCATTTTATATCTTTCTGTGTTATTTTGACGGTTTCTGTGTCCAGGCAGGATTATATATCACCGACTTTTGCTGGCGTGACCTGTAGAGCGAACTCTGCCGCGGAATGCGCACCTGATAAGTCTTGCCTGCCTTATTGGTAAGCTTACGCGCACGAATCCAAGGATTGACATCGCGCAACTGTGCATAAGTTATGCCATGATCCTTGGCCCACTGCACCCAGTCTTCCACAGGACCTGTGACAGTTTCCACTGTGTACTCCACTGGTTGATAAAGCTGTTTCGGATTCAACCTGAATCCAAATGCGCCGGGTTGCTCCATTATAGTTTTCATGGCCAGTAGTCTGAACATATACCTTGATGTCTCGTCGTTGAGGTACAGATCGTAAGCACTCGACACGCCCTGACGTCCAAGTTCAGTCGTGATACGTCCCTGCCCGGCATTATAGCTGGCTGCGGCCGACTCCCAGTTTCCATACTTGGCATAAGCATCCCGCAGATATTTAGCCGCCGCGCGTGTGGCTTTCTCCACATCGTAGCGCTCATCCACCTCATCGTTCACCTCCAGACCGTACTGTTTGGCAGTAGCAGGCACAAACTGCCATACCCCGGCAGCCTTCGCAGGCGAATAAGCCCTCGGATTCAGGTAGCTCTCGATGCAGGATATATAGATTATATCGGCCGGAATACCGGCCTGCTTCAATATAGGAGCCATGACCGGAAAATAGCGGTTGGCGCGCTTTATAGTGAGCAGAGTATTTCCGTGTGTATAGGCCATCGACGTTAGCTCGCGGTCGAAGCGCTCATACATGTCCGTGCGGTCGAGGTCTACGGTCTTGCCTGCAAACTTGACAGACAACGGTATCTCCGGATTGATAATTTCCGAAAATCCGGACTTGCCCGAAGCCGACTGCGCCTGAGATGCCGGAATGCAGACAAACATCGAACATGCAGCCATAGCTACCGCAGCTGCTAAAGATCTTGGTAATAAGGATATTCTTGCCATAGGTTATCAGAAGGGAGTATTTTTATGCAACAACCTCTTTTATCAAGGTGTCTCCGAAGGTCCGGTAGACGGTGATTCACTGCCCTTGTAGTTTATAACATTGATGTCGCCGCTAAGGTTGTATGCCTTGTCGTCGGCGCCTTGTGCCTTTATCACATAGAAATAAACACCGGCAGGCACAAGTTTGCCCTTGTAGCGCCCGTCCCATCCCTGCGACGGATCAGACAATGATGCCACTTTCACACCCCAGCGGTTGAAAATATCGCATTGGAAGCTCACAATCGACTTATAGCTAACACGCCATTCGTCGTTGACGCCTTCCGAAGCCCCGGGCGAGAATATATTGGGGCACTCAAGGCGGGAATCACCTATATACACGGTGTAGACATCGCCATAGTACTGACATACATCATTCTCATCGCTTGCCACAAACCGCACATAGCTGTAGCCCTGCTCACGGAACACATAAGTGAAATCAAGTTCATTGTACTGGAGATCCACAATGTTGAATTCTTCATCGCGGGCGATCTGCCACTGGTGAAAGGCCGCTGCATCTGTCACTGCTGCGGTGAACGTGATCTCACAAGGAGCACTGCCGCCGAGGGCATCGCTTCCTTCCTCCTTCTTCTCGTTGGGCGAATCGCGCTCCGTGACTTCCGCTTTGGTGTTGGCCTCCACACCTCCGGGGGCCACATCATTCAATACCACGGTATGCTGCTCGCCCCATGCTTTGAGGAATCTGTCGCCTGTAACTTCAATATCTGTCCGGCACAAAGGTTGCCGCACTCGTATGACACCATCCTCTCCGGCATGGTCTATGGTTTCTGACACCTGAGTCTCACGATATTCGTAGACATTCTCATCGAATGCGAGAGTGTTGTACTCAACTTCAATACCTCGGCCAAGCTCGCTGCGGCGGCCATTTATCGTATAGTAATATATCGCCGAGGCCGAACCGGACAGCTTTATGGCCAGCATATCGCAATCGCTCAATGTTGCGTCGGCAACAGCATCCGTCACATCATAGGTGTGCCGGGAGTAATCCGTGACCCAGTAGTATTTGCTGCGTCCGGATGCAGACTCCACCATATAGCCCATATCTCCGTCCTCAAGCGCGAAACCCACACCTCCGGACACCGGCGAGCATTCAATTTCCTGCGCGTATGCAGCACCGAGGTTAGAAAACTTGTAGACCTTGGCCGCCGAGGCTGAGCCATCTACCGCAGCTACGGCAGTCACCCCACGTGTAGCAGGGAGTACATATACATTGCTAAGGCCGGTGGTTGCCTGCGGATCTATGATTACAGGAGCTGCGGATGCATCTGAGAACGTAAGTTGAGCCGTCGATGTCAGTGCCCCCGACAGCAATAAAGCCTGCACAAGTACCGCTTTACGAAAATAAGCGTAGCCTGAGACGAATTGTGGCATTATGGAATGGATTAGTTTTTATTGAATCAATCCACAAAGATAATATAATATCGTCAATTCAGTGCAATGCGGCATTCCCACCGGGTTAAATTTAGAGCTTGTTAATAAAACAACCTGCCTCTGTAAGCTTATCGATGCTTACAGAGGCAGGTCTATGATCAGATCCGGCCACAGGCAGTGGCACAGGATAAAAGTCCGGTCTTTACTTCACGAGCACTTTTGTGACTTCATTACCTTTGCGGATGATGTATACACCGGGAATCAGTTTTCCTGAAACGCGCATTCCCTGAAGGTTGTATATCTCCTCGGGAGCGTCGTTATTGTCGGCATTTATATCATCTATGCCGACAGTGCTTTTGGCTGTGAACTGAATGTCGTAGCAAGCTCCGTCTGTCACATACTGTGAGTTAGGATCGCAGTCGGCGGCCTTCGCTCCATCGTTTGTCGACAAAGCTGAATTCGCACCGGGAACAGTCCATGCATTTGCATAGATGAAACGCAGACGTGAGGTATCGCCGTCGGAAAGATCGGATGGAACTGTGAACTGATGAGCTATGTTCATCACCTGGTCATAGTTGCCATATATATTGTGGGAAGGAGGAAGCTTTCCGTAGGTCTTTACCAATTCGAACTCTCCGGTGGCATACCAATCCACAAAGACATAAGCTGCATCGTAGCGGAGGTCCTGACGTACTATTGTGTTTGAACCTACGCCAAGCGAATGAGCATCAAGCTTCACGGTAAACGCACTTCCAGGAGCAGCCACAATCTTCTGATCTACAAGATTGAAAACCTGCTGCGGCATCTGATTGTAAGTAACGTCGATATTCTGATCAGCACCTTCGGATGAGATAGCTTTTACATAAGTATTCGAGCGCACATTGCCCGAAGGTTCTTTGTAGATGACAGTAACCGACGGGTCGCGCACGAACGTAGCAGAAACTGCTACAGACTCCTCGACAATTATAGTGCTTCCTTCGAGTTCCACACCGTTCACCATCACTGATTCAAGCATATAACCGTAGTCAGGCTCAGTGCTTACAGTAAGTACAGTACCGGCTTCAACCCTACGTCCTGATGTCAGTTCCTTCTCACCGTCCAAAAGCTTCAGAGTGCCATGTTCGGGCTGGGATATGGTGACAAGATAAGTGTCTTCGGGTACTTCAGCTGGAGAATCGCTTCCATCGAATACAAATACCGACGATGCAGGGAGAGTGACAGAGATACGGGTATCGGGATCGATAGCCTCATAGGTTGTCAAGCCGGGAAGATCGAACTGATTCTCAAATGCCGGAGTGAGATAAATTGGAGAAGTCACATATGCAGGTATTTCAAGCACCTCGCGGAGAGTGAATGAGAATGTCTGTGTCGAAGCCACAGGATTGCGCAGGGCAAGTGTAGACTTAGGTCCGTTCCATGAAGCCCAGCCATAGACATTAGCTTTAGCGCCATCCCAGGGATTTCCGCCTACCCAATGCACGTCGGGAAGAACATCGGCATTCTTTTCCTGCCATTTGATACATTCGGCAATATCTCCCCACAGAGCACCGTCGTTGATGGTGTTGAGCAGCTTGGAGTCGCAATACAGCTCTACCATACCGGATCCGCAGGCAAAGGCACAGCGGATCTCACGCACGATACCGTCATAGTCCATCGAACGGGAAACATTACCATTCTCAGTCAGGATCACACCGTGTGTCATAAGGGTGTTGATCGGGCAGAGAGGAGAACCCTGGATGAAGTTCTTGTACACCATATAGTCGCGGTAGGTGATCCAGCGCTCACGGTCGTCGCCCTGATTGCCTATAGTGCTGTGGTCGGCATCCTGACGCCATACGGCATCGCTATAGTGGAACCAGAAGGGAGAAGCCCATGTGCCGACAGTAGTATTGAAGAACATGTCGGGACGGATCTTACGCACCTGGCAGAGAATGTCGATGATAGATTCTGCATTTTCTTCTCCGGTATTGCCGGGATCAGGACCTACAGAGTTGCCCTGGGCGCTGATGCCGTCGAGTTTGAAGAAGTTGAAGTCATATTTGTCGACCATATCCTGACATGCGTCGAGGAAGACTTTGTAGTAAGCCGGATTGCTCAACTGCATACCACCCTTGTTGGTCCAATACCTCCTGCGCAAGTCGCCGGATGTACCATAACCGCCAACCGGACCGAGCCATGCGCCGGTAGCGGCATTCATTGCTGCTGCTTCTGCATAGGGTTCGGCAAAACCGTTGGGGAAGTTCTTGTTGAATGTCCATGTGCCGTATTCATCCCAACCATCGTCCCATACAAACGACTTGATGTTTGCATCATGTTTCTCATACAGGTTCTGACGCCACTGCTTCACCACATTGGCGCAGTCGGTAGCGGTCATGTGTCCGTCGTATGTGGGCGAGTTGTTGCGGTCTATGTTCAGTTCATACCATGAGTTATAGATCGGGAATGCACGCCAGGGCACTGCACGCTCGCGCTCGCTGTAGCAGAGAACTGAACGGCGAGCCTGTCCGGGGGCAATAAGACCTACTACCGCACTGATTTCCCAAGTCTTTCCTGCCGCAAGAGTTGTGTTTCGGCTCCACAGACCCTGGATCACACTGCCTCCGGCCTCTCTGCCGCTTACATCAGAAGCAGGCTTTTCTGCCGCGCTTACCGACGGGCTCCAGGTGACAGTGCCACTTGATGTGATCGTCTCTGTCTTGATCTCCACGAAGTAACGCACCAGGAAAACACCGGACTGCGGCATGTTCAGAGTGAATGTATTGTTGCGCGACATACCTCCGGTGAAACCGATATGATAGTCTGAAGCCAGGACATTGCCTGATGCATCGATCACATCGACACCAATGATATTAAGTCCGTGTGTACCGCTTGTGTATTGGAATGTTGCAGTGTATGTGCCGCTGTTTCCGAAGCTCACGAATCCGCGCTTGCCGCGTACATCCCCTGAGGTAAATCCGAGCGACTTCACACCCTGAGGCAGATCACTGCCCGGACTCCATGTCCAATATGCAGGGTTAGCCGGCTGAGTATCACCGTCGGTATCGCGACGCCAGGAATTATAAGAGAAACCTTCGTCGGCCTGAAATTTGCTGTCGGAAGAAGTACCTCCGCCTGCAGATTCCACTGAGTTGATACCCATAGGAGTCTCAAGTCCGGCAAAAATTCTTTCTGAAGCCAGGATGGAACCACGGGTGTTGCCCACAACCTTTGGTGCATCGGCTTTGTCTACCTCATATATCATGGGGATGACATTGTACATGTCCACATCCTTTCCGGCTGTGAGCTTGAGTTCGGTCCTGATATAGTGCGAACCGTCGCGGAGCAATGCACGCCATTCAAACTCGAGATCGCCATAGGTAAGAGTTGCCTTAACGGCATGGCCGGACAGCTTCTCGGAAGCCACAACAGCAGCAGGGTCTCCGGCAAGGTCCTCGTGTTCCCACGATGTGACAGTCATAGCCGATGCGGGAATCACTGTCTCACCTTCGCCAAGCGCTACTGTAAATAACTCTGTGCCTTCCTTCAGCCCTAATTCGGGCGAGCCACCGAACACGAGTTTGCCATTTTCGTTTAGGAACTTGGCCGACAGGATGTTATTCCTCAACGTAATTTCGTCGGATGTGTCACTTTGATCAAATGACGCTGTTCCCGGCTGAGCAGGCTGAGGGAACACCACAGCTTGCGATCGACCATCCACCGGACTGACCAAAGCAGCCGCAGCGATGAAAACCGACAACAAAGACTTTGTGAGTAATGTTGGTTTCATAAAAAACGATAAGTTAAGTAAAGATGATTGATTATGTGTTGTCTATGATTTAAGGTATGCCGCCGGCATTTGATTTATGGCAGCAAGAAATAGTATATAAATTAGGTATATTCCCTGATGTTTGGGAATATAGGACATGTACTGATTTTTCAAATGACAAATTTAAGACTTTTTTACCCCCCCCCCCAACAAGCAATTTACTATTTTTAACATATAAAATCACTTATCTTTACAATGAACGCAGCAATCGCTTATATAATTTTGCTGTATATTTGAAAACAGACAAAACAAACGGCGTCTGTGATTTGTTAAAACAGAAAAGATTTACTAACTTTGCAGCGTAAAAAAGCAATCGGATATATAAATTTAAGGATAAATATCACAACCGCCGCGAATACGGGGCAGTGTCGGTAATACCGGTCTCCGAATGCGAATTTCCCTCTGTTAGATTATTCTTTTTCAATCATTCCCCTCTCCGGCGGACTGAAATCGTTTCAATTTACACCATCAACCTATCTGCAACAATAGACGACGCATCGCATGCGGCGCGGCGCAAGATGTGCGCATAATGGCAATGGCCTGCCGCAGAGCGTCATAAATTGCAATTTCACCGAAACTTCATACCTCAACTCCAGATATAGAAGAATGTACACATTATTTGAATTGGAAACAATGCCACTCGAAAAATTAGTAGAAGTGGCTCAATCCATGAATGTAAAAAAAATAGATCCTGAAAACCGCGAGGAACTGGCCTACAGCATTATAGACCAGCAGGCTCTCGACAAGGCATCCGCTGCCAAGCCCGGAAGAAAAGACCGCGACAATCAGGACAAGAAAACATCGTCCGACCAGGCGGCCAAACGCACACGGAAGAAAAAAGAACCCGCAAAGCAGTCCGCCGAAGCTGAACCTGTACAACAAGATAATACAGACTCCGAAAGCCAGAGCGCCCAGCAGGCCGAATCACAGCAGCCTCAGGACGAAACCGGAGCAAAGCCAAAGGAACAAACTGACGCCCAGCAGGGCAAGCGCAAGCGCGGACGCCCCTCAAAAGCTGAAAAAGAGGCTCGCGAACGCGCACTGAAGGCACAGTTCCCATCCGAAAATGCACAGAATGACGTTGTTGCTGCAGACAACTCCAAAGATCAGCCCACGGACGCAGAAAACACACGTCCGGCTGCTGAAACTGAACCTGTGCAGACAGAAGAAGCACGCCCCGCCAACGAAAACAATGAACACTCTGCTGCCGCTGAAGACGCCACCCAACGCAACACCGCTCCTACCGGACGCAGGGAATTCGGCAAAAAGGACGCATCATTCTCATCGTTCTTCCCCACAGGCGGAACGCGTAAATTCGTTCCTCGCTCGCAGCGCGACAAAGAAGACTCATCCGGCCAAGCTGCACCCATGCCTGCATCTCCTGCTCCTGCAACCCCGATCATGATCCACGAACCCGGACAACCGGCACAACCCGGACAGGGAAAGAAAAACAAGAAGAACAGGCAGCAGAACCAGCAGATGCAGTCCTACAGCTTCGACAATGTGCTCCAGGGATCGGGAGTGCTCGAAGTGATGCCCGAAAATCATGGTTTCCTACGTTCGAGCGACTACTTCTATCTCCCCTCGCCCGACGACATCCTCGTGTCGCAACAACAGATCAAAGCCGCCGGTCTGAAGACAGGCGACGTAGTGGAATGCACGATACGCCCACCAAGAGAAGGCGAGAAATACTTTGTGCTCACACAGATAAACCACGTCAACGGCCGACGCCCGGAATTCATCCGCGACCGAGTGGCTTTCGAACATCTGACTCCGCTTTTCCCCGAAGAAAAGTTTGACCTCACGAGCGGTCGCACATGCAATATCTCGACCCGCGTGGTGGACATGTTCTCCCCCATCGGAAAAGGTCAGCGTGGACTTATCGTAGCTCCACCAAAAACCGGTAAGACCATACTGCTTAAAGATATAGCAAATGCTATCGCCGAAAATCATCCTGAGACATACATCATGATCCTCCTGATCGACGAACGCCCGGAGGAAGTGACCGACATGAGCCGCAGCGTGAATGCCGAAGTCATAGCATCGACATTCGACGAACCGGCCGACCGCCACGTGAAAGTGGCCTCGATCGTGCTCGAGAAAGCCAAGCGAATGGTCGAATGCGGCCACGATGTAGTAATCCTGCTCGACTCCATCACCCGTCTGGCCCGAGCTTACAACACAGCAGCACCGGCTTCAGGAAAGATCCTGTCGGGAGGTGTGGACGCCAACGCGCTTCAGAAACCGAAACGCTTCTTCGGCGCGGCACGAAATATCGAAGGCGGAGGCTCGCTCACCATTATCGCCACAGCCCTTACCGAAACTTCATCGAAGATGGACGAAGTGATTTTCGAAGAATTCAAGGGCACTGGCAATATGGAACTCCAACTCGACCGCAAGCTGTCCAACAAACGAATCTTCCCGGCTGTCGACATCATGGCCTCAAGCACCCGCCGCGACGACCTGCTGCTACGCTCAGAGACGCTCAACCGCATGTGGATTCTTCGCCGGTTCCTAAGCGACCGCAACTCCATCGAGGCAATGGAATTCATCAAGGACCGCATGGAACGCACCGTGGACAACGACGAGTTGCTACGTACAATGGGTGATTAAGCGATTTTAAATATGAAACTGATTTCTTGGAATGTAAACGGATTCCGCGCTGTGCTCGGAAAAGGATTCGACGAGATTCTATCGGAATCTGACGCCGATGTCTTCTGCCTGCAGGAGACCAAGATGCAGGAAGGACAGGCAGACTACAATCCTGAAGGCTACACTGCATACTGGAATTCGGCACAGAAGAAGGGCTATTCGGGTGTGGCAGCTTTCTGCCGCCAGACACCTCTATCAGTCACAAAAGGCATAGGAATCGACGAACACGACACCGAAGGCCGCGTACTGACACTTGAATATCCCGATTTCTACCTGGTGGTATGCTACACCCCCAACTCGCAGGACGGACTTCGCAGACTTGAATACCGTCAGCAATGGGACGAGGAATTCCGCCGTTATGTCACCGGTCTCGATGCCTCGAAGCCGGTGGTTATATGCGGCGACCTCAATGTGGCCCACAAAGAGATCGACCTCAAGAATCCTAAGACCAACCGTAAGAATGCAGGATTCACAGATGAGGAGCGCGAGGGTTTCTCAAACCTGCTGGCCTGCGGATTCATCGACACATTCCGCCACTTCAACCCCGACATTACAGAGGCCTACACGTGGTGGAGCTACCGTTTCCGCGCAAGAGAGAAGAACGCAGGGTGGCGTATCGACTACTTCCTCGTCTCCGAACGACTGCTGTCTCGGCTTAAATCAGCCAAGATACTCAACACAATCTACGGATCAGACCACTGTCCGGTAGAGATCGAGATTGTATAATCCTACTTTTTAAGCAAAAAAACACGTCCCGGTGAAAAATTTTCAAAATTTTCACCGGGACTTTATTTATATTATTGTGGTTAAATTTCATTTTTACTAATTTTACGGAAATTATATCATCCCTAAAATCCTTACCATGCGCACTATGCACAAGAATCTGCTCCGGCATTCAGCAATAATCCCGGTCGCTGCCACAGCAGCCATACCTGTAACCCTTGCGTCCTGCAGCTCCACCAAGGAAGCCACGGACGAAGACAAGCCCCTGAACATTGTATACATAATGACCGACGACCATACAGCCCAGATGATGAGCTGCTATGACACGCGATTCATAGAGACACCGAACCTCGACCGCATAGCCGCAGATGGCGTGCGCTTCACCAACAGTTTTGTAGCCAACTCGCTCAGCGGACCATCACGGGCTTGCATGCTCACGGGTAAGCACAGCCACGCCAACGGATTCACCGACAACACTACGTGCGTCTTCGATGCATCACAGCCCACATTTCCACGATACCTGCAGGAGGCAGGCTATCAGACAGCGATTTTCGGCAAATGGCATCTCGAAAGTCTGCCGCAAGGCTTCGACAAATGGGAGATAGTCCCCGGACAAGGCGACTACTATAACCCGGACTTCATAATGCAGACAGGCGACACTGTGCAGGTGCATGGCTATCTCACCGATCTGATCACAGATAAGAGCCTCGACTGGCTCGACAAAGGCCGGGATCCGGAAAAGCCTTTCTGCATCCTCATACATCACAAGGCCATCCACCGCGACTGGCTCGCCGACACTGCCGACCTGCAACTGTATGAGGACCGTACATTCGCCTTGCCCGACAACTTCTACGACAACTATGAGGGTCGCCAGGCTGCTGCAGAGCAGGAAATGAGCATTATAAAGGACATGGATCTGATCTACGACCTGAAGATGGACCGTGCCGACAAGAACAGCGCGCTGAAGCAACAATACCACAAATACATCGGACGGATGGATTCGGCACAACGCGCCGCCTGGGACGCTTTCTACGATCCTATCATAAAAGACTTCTATGATGCGGACCTCAAAGGCAACGAACTTGCCGAATGGAAGTACCAACGCTACATGCGCGACTATGCCAAGGCGGTCAAAAGCCTGGACGATAATGTCGGTCGTGTCCTTGACTATCTCGAACAGCATGACCTGCTCGACAACACTCTTGTGGTCTACACCTCGGACCAAGGATTCTACATGGGGGAACATGGATGGTTCGACAAGAGGTTTATGTACGAGGAATCGTTCCGCACACCGCTGATAATGCGGCTGCCTAAAGGCTACGAACGTCGCGGCGACATTCAGCAGATGGTGCAGAACATCGACTATGCGCCCACATTCATGGAAATAGCCGGACTTGATGTCCCCGCTGATATGCAAGGCGTGTCACTCCTGCCTCTGCTCAAGGGTGAAAATCCCGACGACTGGCGCAACGCCCTCTACTATCACTTCCACGAATATCCGGCCGAACACATGGTGAAACGGCACTATGGCGTCAGCAACAACCGTTACAAGCTGATCCATTTCTACAACGACATCGACAAATGGGAGCTATACGACCTTAAAGAAGATCCGAAAGAAATGAACAATATATACGGAAAACCCGGCACTGAGGAAGTGACACGCCAGATGATGCAGGAACTCAAGCGGTTGCAAGAGCAATACGACGATCCCATCCGACACACATATCCTATCGACTGATACTCCGATCCCTACATGAAGACCGTCCATATTACAGCAGCCTTGCTATCCCTGACCGCACTCACATGCTCTGCGGCAGGGAGCTCCGATCCCTGTCAGAACCAGAATGAATTCCGCAAAGGACAGATACCCGTCCACGGGTTCGTTGTGCCGGTAGCCGATGGCGACAGGTATGCCATACGCGATTTCCGATTTCAGGATTCGCCATATTTCCTTGACCTCAACGGAACATGGGATTTCCATTTCTCCGAGAACTGCGACGGCATTCCTGCCGGCTTCGCTGATCCCGGTTATGAAACAGCCGGATGGGACAGCATCACCGTTCCTGCCAATTGGCAGACTCAAGGATACGGCTATCCGGTCTACGTGAACGAGCGATATGAATTCGACTCTGAATTCTATAACTTCACAAAAAATCCACCACTTGTCCCCTGCACAGGCAATGAGACCGGAGCATACCGACGCTCTTTCGATCTTCCGCAGGGATGGGAAGGCAGACGTACAGTACTCTGCCTGGAGGGTGTGTCTTCGTTCTGCTACGCGTGGATCAACGGCATTCTCCTCGGATGGAATCAAGACTCGAAGACCGCAGCGGAATGGGACATCACCCCTTACGTGAAAGAAAAAGACAACATATTGGCCGTAGCTGTCTACAGATGGTCGGCTGGCTCGTATCTCGAATGTCAGGACATGTGGCGACTCAGCGGAATAGAACGCGACGTGTATCTGTACTCCACTCCACAGACATATATTGCCGACTTTACGGTCACATCTCCACTCGACCGTGATGACAGTACCCGCGGTACTCTCGGCATAGATATCGACACAGACGGCCCTGACAGCAACCGAGGATTTCTGAGCTACTCGCTCACTGATGCCTCAGGGGCTACAGTCGCCTGCGGAAAAGCCGTTTCGTCGGAGAACGTGAAGTTCACAGCGGAAATCGACAATGTGAAACCTTGGAATGCAGAAAATCCATATCTATATACTCTGATGATAGAGCGGCATGCTCCCGATGGGACTGTAACGGAGACTACAGGATGCAACGTTGGATTCAAGACAAGTGAGGTAATCGGCGGACAGTTCCTTATCAACGGCAAACCGGTGCTTGTCAAGGGCGTCAACCGTCACGCATTCACTCAGGCAGGACATACAGTCGACACAGCCACCATGATCAAGGACATAGAGCTAATGAAGCTCAACAATATAAACACAGTGCGCAACAGCCACTATCCGATGGAGCGTCTGTGGTATCATCTGTGCGACAAATACGGACTTTACGTCATAGACGAAGCCAATATCGAGAGTCATGGCATGGGCTACGGAGAACAATCCCTGGCAAAAGATCCTGCGTGGCTCGGCGCACATCTCGACCGCACGGAAAGGATGTATGCCAAGAGCAAGAACAATGCCTCAGTCACCGTATATTCCCTGGCCAACGAGGCCGGCAACGGAATCAACTTCGAGGAGACATACAAATGGATGAAGAAGGCTGAGAAAAACAGACCGATCCTGCATGAACGCGCTCTCGACGGATGGAACTCAGACTACTATGCCTGGATGTACAGGCCCGTGGACTTCATGGTGGACTATGCACGCAACCCTGAAAAGAAAAGGCCCTATATACTGAACGAGTACGCTCACGCTATGGGCAACAGCGTAGGCGGACTGCGCGAATATTGGGATGCGATCGAGAACGAGCCAAAACTGCAAGGCGGATGCATATGGGACTGGGTGGATCAGTCTTTCATACTCACCGACAGCATATCCGGAACAAAATACTATACCTATGGTGGCGATTTCGGACCTGAGGGAGTACCCTCCGACGGCTCTTTCTGCTGCAACGGACTTGTCTCCGCCGACCGCATCCCCCACCCTCACCTTGCCGAAGTCAAAGCAGTCTACAGCTATATACATGCAACGATGGACCCGTCCGCTCCCGGAATTGTAACTGTCCGTAACTACCATGACTTCACCGACCTTTCCGGCTTCGACATCACGGTAGAGACTACCGACACTATGGGCAGACCGACCGGTTCGAAGACCCTCAGAGCAAAGGACACCGCACCCGGCGATACCACAGTCTATGACTTCTCGGAGATTGTGGAATCAGGAATACCGGCAAGCGGCGGCTTCCTGAACCTGATATGGAAAACCCGCGACGCATCCGGACTCGTCCCGGCAGGCCATGAGAGTGCCAGACAGCAGTTCGAGATTCCAGGCAAGAAATCCATATCTACAGAATCAGCAACAGCAAAGCTCAAGCGTAAGGGCAATCAATACAGCGCCTCGGGAATAAGTTTCACAATAGACCCAAAGTCGGGCTATGTCTCCGCCATATATGCCGGCTACAGAAACATACTGGCAACTCCGATCGAGATTTCGCTGTGGCGTCCGCTTACTGAGAACGACGCTCACCGCAACGGTTCAGGAAAATATTGGATAGAGGCCGGTCTTGACAGCCTCTCGGCCACAGTCCTCAAAATCTCCCGCGACGGCAACAGAGTCAAGTCCGATATTGTGATAAGAAACACATCCGGCAAACGTGTAGGCACAGCAAGAATGGAATACGGCATATTCCCGGACTCCACATTTGAGATCACCACTCATTTCACTCCCGACACAAGTGTGGTGAAATCACTTCCCCGCATAGGGCTTGTGTTCCGCTCCGGAGATCTTTCTGGAAAGGAATTCAGCTATGTAGCCAACGGACCCGTAGAGAACTATACAGACCGCCACACAGGTACATATGTAGGGCGATTCTCGACCATGCCTGAAGCTGAGTTCCACAGCTACATTGTCCCGCAGGCCACAGGCAACCACACCGATGCAAGACTGCTATCGCTGTTTGGCAGCACTCTGGACATAACTTCGCCGAAACCTTTCCAGTTCAGCGTCACTCCATACACAGATGCAGAGATATACCGAGCCTGCCACATCAACGAACTTACCGACGATGGCCTGACGACCATCCATCTCGACGCCATGCAGACAGGTGTCGGCACTGCCACATGCGGACCCGACATTCTGCCCAAATACCGTATATCCACAGAGCCAACCACATTCACATTCAGATTCACATTCAAATCCGGTATACATGAATAAACATTTATGCAAATTGCTTCTGGCCACATGTGCCCTCCCGACTTTCAACGCCTTGGCGCAGTCGGACGGTGGAAGCGCCTTCTATGAGAAAGTTGTTGAATTTCCGAAAGAGGCCACAGTTGAAGAAAAGATAGAGATGGCCTCACGCCTTGTACCATCGCAAAACCAGATGGAATGGCAAAATCTCGGACTCACCGCATTCCTGCACTTCGGTGTAAACACATTCACAGACCGCGAATGGGGCGACGGATCGGAAGACCCTGCTGTATTCAACCCTACTGCACTCGATGCCGAACAATGGGTAAAGACACTTAAAGATGCAGGCTTCCGCTTAGTGATACTCACTGCCAAGCACCACGATGGATTCTGCCTGTGGCCCACAAAGACAACAGGACACTCAGTAGCGGCATCACCGTGGCGCAACGGTAAAGGCGACGTAGTGGCTGAACTGCGGAAAGCCTGCGACAAGTATGGCATGAAACTCGGACTGTATCTGTCGCCTTGGGATAGAAATTCACCAAAGTACGGCGATTCCCCTGCCTACAACGACCAGTTTGTAGCCCAATTGACAGAACTGCTCACCAACTACGGAAAGATAGACGAGGTATGGTTCGACGGTGCATGTGCAGAAGGTCCTAACGGAAAGCGCCAGGAATACGACTGGTTGAGATTCCGCAAAGTGATGGAGACACTGCAACCCGATGCGGTACTTGCCATAACAGGCGATGACGTACGCTGGGTAGGCAACGAAGGCGGCGTAGGCAGAGAGACCGAATGGAGTGCCACCGCGCTCACGCCGTCGATATTCCCTGAATCAGAGGCTTCAAACTCCAATCTGGGCATAAACGCTATGTCGGAAGACATTGGTAGCCGTCAGTTGGTAGCCAAGGCAGACCGTCTATACTGGTGGCCATCGGAAGTTGATGTCAGCATCCGCCCGGGATGGTTCTATCACGAGAACGAAAAGCCACATTCACTCCGCAAGCTTGCGGAAATATACCTTGCATCCGTTGGACGCAACGCCGTGCTTCTACTGAATATTCCACCTGACAGACGCGGACTTATCCATGAATCGGATGCCAAGCGCCTGATGCAACTGCGCCATTGGGTAGATGATAATTTCTCAAACAATCTTGTGGTCCGCTCCGACAAGGCTACCGGCATATACCGCTTCCAAGCACCTGCCGCAGTCAACTGTGTAAGTGTCAGCGAGGACATAACCAAAGGTCAGCGAATCGAGAGTTTTGAAGTCTTTGCCCGCACTACAGACGGCTGGAAGAAAGTCAGCCACGGTACAACGGTCGGCAACAAGCGCATCCTGACATTCGACACAGTGACAGCCGACGCCCTGATGCTCGTAATAGACAGCAGTCGCGGAAAAGCCTGCATCAAGGATGTAGAGGCCTATAATATCACGCTCCCGGAGGAAGATACCGCTCCGGAAGACAGATATTCAGAAATCGCAGCGCATTATTCCATATCCGGAATGACTCTCACTGCCGAACTGCCCGAAAGCAAGCCTGTGGCAGGATTTATCTATACTCCGTCGCTGAAAGACAACAAAGCCGGCACAATTTTCCATTACCGCGCCGAGGCATCCGCCGACGGACTGCACTGGACAGAAATACCGACCTCCGGAGAATTCAGCAACATAGTAAATAACCCCGTGCCGCAGCGCGTGGTTTTCGGCCGCCCTATCGAGGCTAAGTTTATCCGCCTGACAGCCACAGAGGAGATCAACTCCCGCGACTTCATCACAGCAGGCGACTTCCAACTGCTGCTCGAGAAATAAGACGGTAATATACCGATAAATAAGTAAGCCCGGTACAGCGGATATGCGTGTTACCGGGCTTACTTATTTTAATTAGAGATTAATTCTTGGATCAGCCTCCGAAATTATCGTAATGTATGTCTTCGGGATTAACACCAAGAGAGTCAAGCATGCCGTTGACAGCCGCACTCATCGGACCGGGACCGCACATATAGTATTCGATATCCTCGGGATTCTCATGGTCCTTGAGATAGGTATTATAAATTACCTGATGCACAAAGCCAGGAGTATAAGCCACCCCGGCCTCATCTGCAACGGGATCAGGACGGTCAAGCGCAAGATGGAACTTGAAGTTGGGGAAGTCCTTTTCAAGCTGGAGGAAATCATCAAGATAGAAGACTTCGTTGAGAGCGCGTGCGCCGTAGAAATAGTTCATCACACGGTCGGTGCAATGCAATGTCTTGGTCATGTACATTATCTGAGCACGCAGCGGCGCCATACCTGCACCACCGCCGACCCACATCATCTCACGCTTGGAGTCGGTGTTGACGTGGAAGTCTCCATAAGGTCCGCTCATAAGTACCTTGTCGCCGGGCTTGAGTGAGAAAATGTAGCTCGAGGCTATACCCGGCATCACATCCTGAAATCCCACCTGGGGTTTCGGTTTGAAAGGCGGAGTGGCTATGCGCACAGTGAGCATTATACGGTCGCCTTCATCGGGATAGTTTGCCATAGAATAAGCGCGTACGGTTGTCTCCGTGTTGCGGCACTTCAGGCCGAACAGTCCGAACTTCTCCCAAGCAGGCAGATATTCAGGACCTATCAGGCTTTTATCTATGTCTTTATCATAATCCATCTCGAAGGCAGGAATCTTGATCTGAGCGTAAGATCCGGGCAGGAAATCCATGTGCTCGCCTTTAGGCAAAGCCACAATGAACTCCTTGATGAACGTCGCTACATTGTAGTTGGATATTACCTCGCATTCCCATTCCTTGACATCGAGCACCGAAGCGGGGATCACAATGTCGAGATTTTCCTTGACCTTCACCTGGCATCCCAGACGCCAATGGTCCTTTATCTGCTTGCGTGTGAAGTGCACAGCCTCTGTCGGAAGTATCTCTCCACCACCTTCAAGCACCTGGAGCTTACACTGCCCGCAGCTACCCTTTCCACCACAGGCCGATGGAAGGAATATGTTCTCATTAGCCATTGTCGACAGCAAAGTGCCGCCGGAATTGGTCTTCACCACATGGTCTCCGTTGATTGTCACCTCAACCTCACCTGAATGTACAAGGAAGTGCTTGGCCACCAACAGTATCACGACAAGCAACAGTACTATGAGCAGAAAGAAGCCCACACCTGAAAGCAACGTGAGATTGAATGTGCTTGCGCAGGGAATCATATTTAATAAGTTCATAATAGTTTAGATTTTAATACCGAGGAAACTCATGAAGGCTATTCCCATAAGCGCTGTGAGGATGAAGGTGATACCGATTCCTCTCAGTGGCTTGGGTATATTGGAATACTCTGCCAGGCGTTCGCGTATGGCAGCCACAGCGCAGATTGCAAGCAGCCAGCCTATACCCCATCCGGCTCCCGCACATACGGCAGTGCCGATTCCGGGATAGTCGCGCTGCTCCATGAAAAGCGAACCTCCTAGAATGGCACAGTTCACTGCTATCAGCGGCAGGAATATGCCGAGCGATGCGTAAAGCGACGGGCTGTATTTCTCGACAGCCATCTCCACAAGCTGTGTCATGGAAGCTATGACTGCAATAAACATGATAAGCGAAAGGAAACTCAGATCCACGGTCGCATATTCAGGACCAAGCCAGGTAAGAGCACCCTCACGCAGCACGTATGTCTCGAGAAGATAGTTGATAGGCAATGTGATCACAAGCATGAATGTGACAGCTACACCCAGTCCGAAGGCAGTCTTGACATTCTTGGACACGGCGAGGAAAGAGCACATGCCCAGGAAGTAGGCAAAGACCATGTTGTCGACAAAAATCGACCTTATGAATATATTCAGATTCTCCATCTTTTAGTCTTCTTGAAGTTCTTTGTGATTGATTCTGTGCACCCAGATAATCACGGCTACGACGATCAGCGCCATCGGAGGCAGGATCATCAGGCCGTTGTTGACATATCCGTGATCATAGCACCACTGCGGTATCACCTGATATCCAAGCAGAGTGCCGCTGCCGAGGAGCTCACGGAAGAAACCCACGATCACAAGTATTACTGTGTATCCCGCACCGTTGCCTATACCATCGAGGAACGACGGCCAAGGACGGTTGCCCATTGCAAACGCTTCAAGGCGTCCCATCAGGATACAGTTGGTGATTATCAGTCCGATAAATACCGAGAGTTGCTTCGACACATCATAGGCATAGGCCTTCAACAACTGTGATACGATCACCACAAGACCGGCCACCACCACAAGCTGCACGATGATGCGGATGTTGGTAGGTATGGTATTTCGGATAAGCGAGATTATCACATTGGAGAAAGCGAGTACGGCGATCACCGACAGGCCCATCACAATAGCCGGTTCGAGCTTGGCGGTGACAGCAAGGACAGAGCAGATGCCGAGAACCTGCACAATCACCGGATTGTTCTTGGAGAAAGGATTGAACAGTACGCTTTTGTTGCTTATTTTTTCAGCCATAGCTTTTATTTCTGTCTTAATGTTGTAAGATATGCTTCGTAGGGAGCTATGCAGTTAGAGAGCATCGAGCCTACACCCTTGCTGGTGATTGTACCTCCGGACACTCCGTCCACATAGTCTTCGTCGCCTGCCGGTTTCTGTCCGGCCTTGACTACTGCCACCGGCATGAAACGATCGCTCTTGAACAGTTGCTTATCGGCAAACTGGTCGCTGAATGCAGGTTTCTCTATTTCAGCACCCAGACCCGGAGTCTCGCCCTGATGTGCGAAATATGCACCGTAGATTGTAGACCCGTCCGAGTCAATTGCCACATATCCCCAGATCGGACCCCAGAGACCCGCACCGTAAACAGGCACGATATACTTTGTGCTTCCGTCTTCAGGAGTGCAGATATAGACAGGCAGTTCACGTTTCGAGACATCAGCTATCTTGCTCTGCGCAGCTACATTGACAGAGAATGCATCATCCCCTATCACTTCACCCTTATAATTAACCACAGTCTGCGATGTGATGTAACGGTCAAAATCGGCTACTATCTCGCCGTTGCCAGGCACGATATGCACAGATGCAAGTATCTGGCGCATCTTGTCGGCGTCCTCATTTGCTTTCTGAAGTGGCTTGAGCGACATGGCAACCAAGGCCAGGGCCGCGCCTACAACCACCACAAGTACCACTATATATATTATGGTGTATACGTTGCTTTGCTTATTGAATGCCATGACTTACGATATTTTAGTGTTAAGACGACGCATGCGGCGACGGATGTTGGACTGCACCACGCAATAGTCAATGAGCGGAGCAAATGCGTTCATCAGCAACACTGCAAGCATTGCACCCTCAGGATAGCCGTTATTATACGTACGGATGAGCACTGCTATTACACCGATAAGGAAGCCGTATATCCACTTGCCTGTGTTGGTGCGTGCGCCAGTCACAGGATCTGTGGCCATGAATACAGCCGCAAAAGCGAAACCGCCGAGCAGAAGCTGATCGACTGCTGTGAGCGACGATACCGGATATGTAGGTGTGGCGAATGTATGGGCGATCCAACCCATAACAAAACCACCTGCAAACACCGACAGCATCACACGCCAGGAAGCCATTCCGGTGATCAGCAATATTGCAGCGCCTATAAGGATCATCAGTGTGGATGTCTCGCCGAACGATCCGGGGATGAGTCCGAGGAAAGCATCCCACGTGCTGACGTCAAGTCCTCCGCCTGTGGCGAGCTGTCCAAGCGGAGTGGCGCAGGTGAATCCATCGGCAGCCTCCGGACCAAAACCAAAGACACTCCCTGAGGCCACGAAAATCTTGTCGCCCGACATCTGGGCCGGATATGCGAAGAATAGGAATGCTCTTGTCACCAGAGCGATATTAAAGATATTGAAGCCTGTTCCTCCGAACACTTCTTTTGCAAAGATCACAGAGAAAGCAGTGGCGACAGCCAGCATCCACAGCGGTGTCTCTACCGGACAGATCATCGGTATAAGTATACCGGTGACGAGGAAGCCTTCTTGAATCTCCTCGCGACGCCATTGTGCCACGATGAACTCTATGCCAAGACCTACTACATAGCATACGACCACCTTAGGCAGGATGGATAGAAATCCATACAGCATGAGTGACCAGAAATGATCTGGGGCTTCTCCGGCTGCGAGCCAATGCTGATAGCCGGTGTTGTACATTCCGAAAAAGAAACATGGCAGCAATGCGAGCACCACTATTATCATGGTACGCTTCGAGTCTATGCTGTCATGGATATGCACTCCCGACGAGGAAGTGGACCGCGGGGTATAAAGGAAAGTCTCGAATCCGTCGTATACTGAGCGGAGCGACTGCAACTTGCCCCCCTCCTCGAACTGAGGCTTCACGCGGTCAAGAAATCGGCGAAGTGGTTTCACGAAAATATTTGTTTATGTATGTGTGATGAAGTTGTGTTATTCTGTCTCTTTGCGCAGGTAATCAAGACCTTCGCGCACGATTTTCTGCAATTCCATTTTTGAGGTATCGACATACTCAGCCAATGCGAAATCCTCAGGAGCGACCTCGTATATACCAAGTTGCTCCATTTTGTCAATGTCGCGTCCGATTATGGCTTTGAGCAGATATTCCGGAAGAATATCCATAGGCATTACCTTGTCGAACTGCCCCGACATGATCATGGCCCGGCGTCCGCCGTTGAGACGGGCATCGGGTGCGAACCGGCGTTTGAGGAAATGTCCGGGGAATGAACGCGAGACGCTCATCTTCGACGGCGACATAGAAGCCCAGCCCATGAATTCGTCCACATCGTCGCCCTCGGGGATAACCGTAATCTGACGGTAGGGGAAACGCAGGAAACCGTCCTCTCCGACAGCGATACCAGTGAGCACATTACCGGAAATAATTCTATGATGCACTCCATCGGACTTGATACTTCCACCGATAAGCTGCCCTACAGCCGCACCTTCAGTTGTCCTGACCATGCACGGTTTCTGAATCTCGCTGCCTGTAACGGCAACAAGCGCCGAGGCATCGACACGTCCGGTCTCCAGCAATGTCCCTATTTTGGCTAAGGTGACAGCGTCAAGAGTCCATACAACCTCGCCCTTGTTCACCGGTGCTATATTCGCAATCAGCACACCGGCATTTCCTGCCGGATGTCTGCCGCTTACGTCTACCATCTCAGCTCCCGGAATATCGGAGAGAGACCCGGCGCGACGTCCTATATATACTTTCCCTGAAGTGAGTGACGACAGTGCTTTCACGGCAGCAGCCAACTCCCGCTCTTTGCCCTTTAGCGCGATAGTCATATCGGCAGCCAAAGGCGCACTGTCGATCGCAGTCACAAATATATCGCGGGGCTTGACAGCCGGCGACGGAACAATATCGTAAGGACGCTGACGTATCCTTGACATCATTCCTGACTCCGAGAGGAGTTCAAGCAGACCGTCGGATGTGGTAGCCCTGGATTTGTCGAACTCAAGCGATGATGCCGAGCCATCGGATTCAATGACCACGCGCTCGATCTTCCTGCGCTCGCCGCGCACCACCGACTTTACTGTTCCTGCAAGCGGGGATGTGATTTTCACACTTTCATTATTCTTGTCGTGAAGCAGGGGCGACCCCACCATCACTTTATCGCCCTCACGCACTTCGATTTTCGGGATGAATCCTGTGAAATCATCAGGCGTCACGGCGCAAAGCCCGACCTCAACATCCTTGACGGAAAAATCAGTTATTTCTCCTTCAAGACTGAGATCGAGACCTTTCTTCAATGAGAGGTTTATGCTCATATTTCGTATGTGATTATATTTCTTCCTGCAAAGTTATTCATTATTTTCCAAATAAATACACAAGCAGTATTGGAAAAATATGCCAAAACTGCCACCAACATGCCGTTTTTTCAAAAGCAGCAGATTCCGGAGCTTATCTAAGGAATTTAGGAGCGAGGAAGAACAAGCCGAGCGACAGTCCGCAATTCCAGTTGCGGGCAGGATAAGACATATAATTCACATATCCTCTGAGTGTGGCAAACGGCAGCGCATAGGCTGCGGTAAGCTCACCGAAAAACGCGGGATCTGAGAACCATCGCCCGAAATGAGCCTCACTGCCTTCTCCACTGTTTATAATCTTGCGCAGCGGCATGAAGCCACTGATATTGAACCGCACGGAGAACGAATCGTTCATCTTCCAGAATGGCATCACCGTCGCACCGATAAACGAGTTGCCACGGAATGCCGGGTTGAATGCATTATAGCACGTGGCCGATGGCACAAAAGCCGGGGATTGCACCACTGACGCATTATAGTCTTTGGCGAGCTTGCGTGTCGACAGCAGTATATCGGATTGAAGTCCGAGACCGAAATGCTTGCCGAGCGAGAAATAATCGGCAGTGCGCATCTCGAACTGCAACCACGCGACATGTTTTCCCGACTGTGACCTACCGGGAATCACAGAACGGTATTCCATCGCCCCGGCCACAGCCATTGCCGTAAGTTCGCGCCTGTGTCCGGAATTGGGCATAGATATATTATCAAGCGTATTGTAGTCAAAATCGGCACGCAACTGTCCGAGATAATAATGCGATCTATCGTGGCCGGCCTTATAGTCAGCGATGGAGTTGCTTTGATAATATGTATCAGTAAGATATGCTCCACCTGCCGAAAGTGTGGTCTTGGCGCTCCGGCCGCTGGCCATAGCATAACTGAACCGTCCGAAAGCTTCGATATTTGTAATGAATGTAGGGACTTTCACCTCATAGAACAGATAATCGTTCTCATAATACTTCTGCCTCGACACCACAGCCTCGAAGCCTATCGACGAAGGTGTGGACGTAGCCAATCGCATCGTGGTGCGCACATCAGTCGCAAGATAACTCTGGCCAAGCCAAAGGCTGACGCCAGCACCTACAGATCGTAATTTCAACGTGGAGTATGTAGCACCGAGATACAGGAAACTGCTTGTCGATGAAGTGATATATCCGCCTATGCCCACCTTATATTTGCTATTGAGAGTGGCATCGAGGCTAAGGTCGAACAGTCCGGTGGAATCGCAATATGTGGCCTTAGGCAAAAGATTGCCAAGCTGTCCGGGCGTTATGGCTCTGTAATAACTCTCTTTGGCATGCGCGACTCCGAATGTATCGGCATCATCCTTTATATTAGATGTAAATAAATATTTTATATATTCATTCTGCCGTGGCGAAGCGCCCTCTACCCGGACATCATCGCGGCTGAACCTAAGATACGGCGTGGCGCTCTTGAACACATCGCGCCGCAGACGCACGACTTCAGGCGACCGGCGTGCCGCAACGCGCGATTTTATCGAATCCATCATGCTCATAGCCTTATCATATCCCACACGGTATATCTCATTGGCAGCAGGGAAATCAAGAAGCCCGAACTGGCCTACGTCCACACTCATCCTGATACCTTTACCCGGCGGGATGCGGTTGTTACTTTTCCTCATTATCAACTTTTCAAGCTGATTGATAATGTCATTATCAGGCTGTTTGGTCGACGACACAAAATCCACCCCGAGAACAAACGAAGGATCGAAATCGGACTGCATCACATCCACCGGAAAGTTGTCGTAGATACCGCCATCATACATCATATGCCCGTCTATGGTCAGCGGATAAAACACTATAGGAAAAGACATCGACGTGCGCACTGCATCGCCAAGATCCCCACTGTTCCAGACCTTTTTTGAGTCAAGCGTCATATCCGAAGCCACACATCTGAAAGGAACCATCAGTTTATCGAAATCTCCTCCGCACTGGGCTGTGTAAGGAGCAAACAACTCCATGAAAGCGAAATTCATCGGCAACGGAGATACCAGGCTTTTAGGCAGGACGGATACGGCGGTGGTATCGCGCCCGCCAACAGGGACATTCATCATCGCCGACGTCGGATGCTCTTTCGAGAAATAGTATACTTGCCTGGGATCAATCTGGCCGGTGGACCAATATGAAAAATCCTTGGACAATATAAGGTCCAGCATTTCCTGTGGAGTATATCCCATTGCATACAGCGCACCCACGATAGCTCCCATAGATGTACCGGCGACATAGTCGATCGGTATCCCGTTTTCCTCAAGTGCCTGAATCACTCCTATGTGTGCAATTCCTTTCGCACCACCACCACTAAGCACCAGTCCGACAGACTGAGGCACATCTTGCCCGGCAGCAGATCCCCTTGCGGAAATCAGTGTCAGCACAGCCATTATAATTGACAAGCACCTTGTTCTCATAGCATAAGGCCTGAAGCCTCATTTATTATAAAATAGGATTGAAACGCGCCGGCTGTCACGACCTGTCCATATCATGACAGAGTACCAAGATACGGCCCGTATACCTCTGCAAATATACTCCTTTATGATGAGATAGACAACCGCACATGCACAAAAACACTTTTTTATCACAATTCGCAGGTCGGGATGCACAATTATGGAAAATAATATATACCTTTGCACTATTGAGTGCCGGTGCATTCACACAGTTTCAAATACAATAATCAATAATAAATACACAAGAAATGAAAAAAATCGTATCACTGTTTGTACTTTTCGCTGCGATCGTCCTCACAGGATGCAGCTCTAACGGAGGCTATAATTTCGACGAAGCCAACGATCTCGTAAAGAAAATCGAAAGCAATGAGGAATTCACCCAGGACGACTACTCCAAGGCTATCTCCCTTATGAAGTCTGCCACAGAGTATGCATTCGACCTTATTGCAGACGTCGACTTCTCTGACAAGGAAGCTGCAGCAAAGAAGATGACCGAGATCGCCGATGCTAAAGAAAGCAAGGAAATCGACGCTACAAACACAAAGATCACAACATACGTATATATGCACCGTTCTGATCTCGACGAAGCCAATACCAAAGCGTTGGAAGACGTTGAGAAGTATGCCACTGAGCGTGCCAAAGAACTTCAGGAGAAGATGCTCGGCGCAAACTAAGCCGCGTCTCCTATCCTACGATATTTAAACTGCATAGAAGACCCTGAGCATAAAATTGTCAGGGTCTTCTATGTTATGAACGGTCTGTTGTTAAGAGTTTATTGAATAAATAAATGAGGTTATATCAACTGAAACGCATCGCCCTGACCGGTATTGCGACATGCCTGGTCATGGGATGCTCACACAAAGACTCACAGGGAGATGATAAACCGACAGTAGCTGCGAGCATTCCCCCTATTGCGGCAATTGTAAGACATATTGCTGGCGACAGGATGAATACCGTGACTGTATGCGATTCCAATACCGACCCGGAGACATACGAACCTACGGCATCAAAACGGATGAAATTAGGAAAAGCCTCAATATTTTTCTTAGCCGGATACCTGCCTTTCGAACATTCACTGGGAACAAACCTCAAGCATGAGAATGCCGATATGACGATTGTCGATACATCGGATGGACTGGAACTTCTTGAAGGTACTCACGGTGAATCACATGATCATGGACACAGTCACGACATAGACCCACACACATGGACCTCGCTGACCAATGGTGCGTCGATAGCCAGAACAGTATGCTCGGCTCTATGCGAGTCAGACCCGGATGGTGCGGATGTCTATAGACGCAATCTTGCCTCACTGCTCGAGAAAATATCAGAAGCAGACAGCACCGTGCGGCATACACTACAGTCCGCACCCTCAAAAGCATTCATCGTATGGCATCCATCGCTAAGCTATTTTGCCCGCGACTACGGACTTGACCAGATAGCACTTGGCCTGGAAGGTAAGGATCTGACACCGGCACTCATGCGTTCTGCTATAGTGGAAGCGGCAGAACATGATGCCAGGGTGATGTTCCTGCAGCCTCAGTACGACAGCCGGGCAGCATCAGCCATAAACTCAAACATCAAAGCAAAAACAGTGAGTATCAATCCCTTGGACTCATGCTGGATAGAGCAGATAATTTTGATTGCCAATGAAATCGCACGCTCATGACCTGATGCATCACGCAGACGGATGCATAACTCATGTCTCAGACTGGGACAGCCCTATCATAAGACTATGCGACGTGAGCATGCGCTACGACAGACGCAAGGTGCTCGACGGCGTGAATGTGAGCATAAATTACGGTGATTTCGTAGCAATCACCGGACCTAACGGCGGAGGCAAGACCACCATGCTGAGGATAATCCTCGGATTGCTCAAACCAACGGGAGGCAAAGTGGAGAGGTTTAACTACGACGGAACACCATGCTCACGCATACGCACGGGCTACTTACCGCAAAAAAACATGGTGGACTCCCATTTCCCGATTGTTGTGCGCGAGGTCATAGCCTCCGGACTACTGGCTGAACGGAATCTTGACAACGACGAACGCGAACATAGAATCGAGGACATACTTGGATTAATAGGTCTCGAATCCCACTCCCGCGCACCCATAGGCTCACTATCGGGAGGACAGTTGCAGCGGACACTGCTCGGAAGAGCTTTGATCTCGCGGCCGGACCTGCTTGTGCTTGACGAACCATTGAGCTACATAGACAAACGATTTGAAAGCCAGCTATACGACATAATGCACGAGGTAGCTGATAATACAACCGTGATACTCGTATCCCACGAACTCTCACAGATCGATCACATCGCCAACCGGCATCTGATTGTAGACCGTAATGTGGAGGAATGCAAGGCCAACCACCACTACATAGTGTCGCCATGCGGTTGCGGCGACAAGATTGGTCAAAATGTTAAATAATCAGCACTCAGCGCATTAAATTTTGTCCGACAGCAAAAAAACAGTTAATTTCGCGGTTTGAAAAAGTTTTTTTGATGTACGTAGCCACGGCAAAGCCACGTAGACCGATTATTATAAAACCAGCACATAGTAATAAACCGACAACATTATTATTTTTTATATTTCCGACATTATGAAGATAATGCTCACAAAGGCAAAATTGTACGGAGCAACTGCCGCAGTTATGGCTACATTGTCCATAGCCGCATGCTCAAGCGACAATTCGCCGGCAACTTCTGACACCGGACGCATAGCCACAAGCGTGCAACTCGATGCCAGCGCCATCACTTCCAAAGGACGGGCTACTGATCAGACGGCAGTCTCAATCACAGCCTCAGACCTGGCCATATCGCTCACCAGCGCGGATGGCAGCTACAACCAGAGTTGGGCCTCTCCAGACCTTTTCCCTTCCGACAAAGAATTCAAAACCGGACTTTATACCCTCACCGCAACATACGGCGACGGCAAATCGGAAGGTTTTGACAAACCTTATTATTTCGGGGAGACTCAAGTAAGGGTGGTAGCCGACCAGACAACAGGCGCTTCACTCACAGCCACACTTGCCAATGCTATGGTGAGCGTAAGCTACACCGACGCGTTCACAGGCTATATGTCTGACTATAGCGCCGAACTCACGGGCAAATCAGTCTTTTTCTCAAAAGAAGAAGATCGCCCGGCATACGTAAATCCCGGCAATGTGATTCTAAACCTAAACGTCACAAAGCCAAACGGAAAGTCCGCGACCTTCTCGGTAGCCAATTTCACTGCCGCCGCACGCCACCATTACCATATAACGGTCGACTTAAACAACGGCGCTGCCGGCGACGCTGTGCTGAACATTATATTTGATGATCTGCTCGATGAGGAATCTCTGTCGATAGATCTGAGCGACGAACTGTTCGATGCACCAGCGCCATCACTCACACCCGCCGGCATAGCGGATGGTGAGACTATCGAGTTGATCGAGGGCACAAACATAGAAAAGCAGATATATCTCAACCTGATAGCCAAGGGTGGCATACGCAATGTAAACCTCCTGACCAATTCGGCATATCTAAATGCAAACGGATGGCCTGCATCAGCAGATCTTGTCAATGCCACCGAGGCGGAGCGTGCAGCCATGACGCAGTTAGGACTTGTGTGCCGCGGAATCTGGAACAACCCGGACAAGATGGCCGTGATAGACTTCTCCAGCCTGCCGGCAAGACTCCAGTATGTTGAGGGATCGGACAACATAACAGGATTCACACTGTCGGCAGTAGACAACATGACAAAGACGGGCGACAACTTCTCGTTCTATATAAAGATCAATCCTGTGGTTATGAACCTCAGTGCCATATCATCCCCTATACTTGGCGACCGCACTGTGAGCATTGATCTGGAATACAACGGACAGGACGCAGCCCGGAATATCTACTTCGAATGCCTTAACGAGCGAGGCTCGATAAGCAGAATGGAAGTAGTGGAAATGACTCCGGCTTCCGACGGCCACTACACAGTAGTGCTGTCGACCCCCGACATAATCTCGGATATAAAGATGAACGCCGTGTATGTAAACGGACGTAAGTCTGAAACCCTGACTATAGTGCGCAACGTTCCGGACTTTGAAATATCAGTTGACGACAACGATGTATTCGCACACACTGCCAAAGCTACCCTGACATGCAGTCAGGCAGATCCTGCAATGATGACAGAGCATGCCAAATGGGCAGTGGCAGCGGAAAACGGAAGTTTCACTGACATAAAGGCTACCATTTCAGGTACGGAAGCGGATCTTTCCGGGCTGACTCCCGGTACAAAATACACTTTGCGGGCTACCATAGGCAACAAGACAGCTACAGTTGCTATGACAACAGAGGATGATACACAGTTGCCTAACTCCAACATGGACCAATGGTTCAGGGTAGACGGAAAGACGAAATATTGGTGGATCGATTATCCCGGCGCTGACACAAACGCCGTATGGGGTACAATGAACCTGCTCACCACATCGGTTGGCGATGGAAACACCAATATGTTCAGCCATAAAGGTACATCCTACTGCGCCTTCTCAGGCACTCGCAACACAACTGATGTGCATGGAGGAACCAACGCAGCGATAATATCCACCGTCGGTTGGGGCGACAATGATGCCAACGGCAGCACATCCACCGGAAAAGGCTGCAAGAACCTCACAGTAGGCGAACTGTATCTGGGACATTATGACTCGGCGTCGAAGTCAGCCGTATATACAGGCATCAGTCACAACAGCCGTCCGGAAAGCATGCGCTTCTGGTATAAGTACACATACAAAAACAGCGCAGACTACGGAACTGCCGAGATACAGATCAAGGACGCTTCAGGCAACATTATTGCCCAGGCTTCGGAATCTCTTTCAGCCACAGATACATATACCCAGGTGGAAATGCCATTGAACTATAGTATCAGGGCCAAAGCTGCCAACATAGTTGTAATATTCAAATCGTCAGGCAATCCCGACTGCCAGACAATCAATACCACGAACCTTTCGTGCCCGTCGTTCGGCAACCTGTCCGACGGACGTTTCACCGGTTCGGAACTCTATATCGACGACATTGAATTAATCTATTAACCATCAACAGAATATAATGAAAGCCAATATATTGAATCTGCTTTTGGCCATCCTCGCCATAATAGGACTCTCATCGTGCCACGACGATGACTGGAATCCAAACGTATCAGGCGGAGAAGGACGTGTAAGTCTCCAGTCGCTCGGTATAGATGTCAGCGACGGAGCAAACGTGATAGAGAGCCGTGCGAGCTATGATGTATCCGGATTCGCAGTCAGAATCTTCGACTCAAAAGGGCTGGCCGTAGGCTCATGGACCTACTCTGAAATGCCAGAAGTCTTCACACTCCCTGTAGGAGTCTACACCGTGGAAGTCGAGAGCCATACCGTAGACAAAGCAGCCTGGGACAAACCATACTTCAAAGGCAGCAAGGAATTCACCATTGTCAACAACGACATAGTCAATATAGGTGTAGTTACCTGTAAGTTTGCCAATATCAAAGTCTCTATCCGCTACGCCGACGCTCTGGCCCAACTCCTTGGCCCTGACACCAAGGTCGAGGTTGTATGCAACGATGAGGGCATGCTCACATACACACCCGATGAGACCCGCTCCGGCTATTTCGCCGCAGTCGAAGGTAGCACCACTCTCGTTGCCACATTCACCAGCACAATACGCCGCCAGCCTGTAAGACTGACAAAAACATTCAGCAACATTGCTGCCGGCCAGCATCGTATCATAACTTTCACTGCTAAAACCGGCGACGGCACTCTGCCCGACGAGACCGGAAACATCAGTTTTGGCGGTACTTCTCTTATTCTTGATGCTGAGATTGTGAATGAAAACATCAACGGTAATATAAACGTAGACGAGGACTTGATCGAAGGAGAGACACGTCCGGGAACAGAGGAAGGTGGCGAGACCCCTGACCCAACTCCCGGCGAAAACACAATTAGCATGACTCCGAGCCAGTCGCTCGTGTTCGAACCAAAGACAATCGACGCTTCTTCATGGGCCGACGGCACACCGGCATATGTAGATATTCATTCCGACAACGGATTCTCGCATCTGTTCGTAGCGATAAAGACCACCAACGGTCCGGCGGAAGAAAACTTCGAGGCTGCGGTTGATGAAATGGTCGGTCTGAACTTCGACCTCGCCTTCCCCGGTGCGAAAGAAGCCATATACCGCGGACTCGGATTCCCTGTCAGCGCTGAAGTAACGGCAGATGGCGTTACGGACCTCCGATTCGACATCGGCCAGTTCGTACCCCTGTTGGGCGCTTACTCCGGCACACATAACTTCACCATTACGGCCGAAGACAAAAACGGACATCAGAAAATAGAGACACTCACCTTCATAGTGAATAAATAATGAGATTCCCAATATTAAATATATCACTCTCCCTGCTTGCCGCCGTGGCTCTCCTGACAGGTTGCCGCGCCGACGATGCCCCTCTCACCGGCGAGGGCAGACTGCTGCTCACAACCGCAATATCTGCCGACGTGAGCATGAGCAGATCTGTAGCCGGAGAAGCCGAACTGGCCGATAACTGCCTTATATGGATTTCAAACAGCAAGGGCCTTGTGCGCAAATACAATGGTCTGTCGGCTGTACCTTCCGATGGAATCAGCCTCCTGAGCGGAAAATATGTGGCCGAGGCATGGACTGGCGACAGTGTTGCCGCCTCTTTTGACCAGCGGTATTTCACCGGAGCTAAAGACTTCGAGGTAACATCGGGCAACGTGACCCAGGTGCTCCTTACCTGCCGTATAGCCAATACAGTGGTAGCAGTAAACTACTCCGATGAAGTAGACAACATCCTGACAGACTACACCATGACCGTAGGCCACAACGGCAATGATCTTACTTTTGAAGGCCGCGAAGATACCCGCAAAGGGTACTTCATGATGTCGTCCAAAAGCAAGGATCTGACCTGGACATTCACAGGTAAACTCGGTAACGGAGAGACGTATACGCGCACCGGATCTATTCCCAACGCAAAACGCTCAACCCAATACACACTCAATGTTACCTATAACGGTACAGACACAGAAGTCGGCGGCGCATACTTCTCGATCGAAATAGATGAGACCGCAGTCGAGGTCGAGGATGAGGTTGTTATCAAACTCGCACCGGAGATCAAAGGGGTTGATTTCGATATAGAAAACGACCTCAGGGCCAAACCCGGATCTCTGTCTTCCGTATCTGTCTATATCTCGGCTGCAGCCGCTCTGAAAGATGTAGTTCTCGAAGGCGAGGATCTGATGTACGTAGCAGGTTTATCAGGATCTGACCTGCACCTGCTTTCAATTACCGATGATTACCGCGAAAGTCTTGTGGCCAAAGGTATCGCATTCTCCTACAACTACGTGGCCGACAAAGACGTCGCAGCCATGAAGATAGATCTTGGCGACGCATACCTCTCCAAGCTTGGACTTGGACGCCATACGCTCAATATTACTGCTACCGACGTCGACGATAGGCAGAACACCGCTACTCTGAATATAGTGATTGCAGAGGGCGAGGCATCGCCGGTGACAACATCCGACGTAAACGACGCCGACGTATGGGCATACACCGCCAAAGTATCCGGAACGACTACGTCCGATGCAGCAACCTGCGGTTTCAGATACCGTAAGGCAGGACAGCAGGCTTGGAGCGGAGATGCGACAGCCACACGCAATGGTAACGAAATCACAGCGCAACTCCTGAATCTTGAAGCAGGTACGGAATATGAAGTAGTGGCCTATGCAGGCGACGCTTTGGCTGAAAACATAGTGAAATTCACTACAGAAGCCACAACCCAACTGCCAAACGCCGGATTCGAGAACACGATAAAGGATGGCAAGATACTGTATTTCACCGACAACAAGGACAATCTGTTCTGGGACACCGGCAACACCGGATCCTCTACAATGAACAAGAACGTCACCGAGGCTGATGCAACAGTAAAGCATGGCGGCAATCAATCTGCCAAATTATCCTCGCAGTTTGTAGGCTTAGGAGGCTTAGTCGGAAAGTTCGCCGCAGGAAACCTTTTCATCGGCAAATATTTAAAAACCGATGGTATGGACGGCGTACTCGGCTGGGGACGCAGCTTCACTTCACGCCCGAAGGCTCTTAGAGGCTGGATAAAATATAATCCTGCAACGGTAGAATATGAGAGCAGCGACTATGCCGAGATCAAAAAAGGCGATCTCGACAAAGGCATCGTATACATTGCCCTGCTCACCGACCGAACAGAAACATTCGAGGGTTCTGCTTTCCCGGTAATAGTTAAGACCAAAGCCTCAACACGCCAACTGTTCGACAAGAACGACAGCAACGTTATCGCATATGGTGAGAAAGTATGGGAGGCAGCCACTGCCGGAGATGGAATGATTGAATTCACAATCGACCTGACATATTACAGAGAAGACATCAAACCAAGCAACATAATGCTTGTGGCCGCAGCTTCGAAGGGCGGTGACTACTTCGTAGGCGGCAACTCCGTTATGTGGATCGACGATCTCGAACTCGTATATTGACATATAGATACAATAAAAACCGAGGCCGGGCACATATTTTTGTATGTCCGGCCTCGGTTTATTTATGCAGGATGGAAAATAATCATTAACTTTACCTCCGGTTTATGGCATTCCAGCCATCAGCCACAAAAATAAATCATAGACTGATGACATTAACCTCATTATTGACACCGGCCCTACTTGCTGCTCAAAGTTTCATGCTGGTGATAACTCACAAGGACGGAAGCTTCAGCACAATTCCGACCGACCAGATAGAGAGCATCGAGTTCACCCATACGAATATACCTGATCCTGTCAAAGCCCCTGTAGGAATTGCCATAGGATATGTATCCTCTACGGCTATAAATGCCACATATTACTCAAACGAGGCGTATTCTCCATCTGCTGCCAACGCTCCGGTGATGGTGACTGGAATAGTGCCGGCATCAGCCGGATTGAATTCCGACTCCGAATTGCGTGCATACATCGACAATAATACAGGAGCACAAAAGCAGACAGTGGCCACAGAAGGCGATATATCAACGGCCTTCGCATGCAAATCAATAGAATTTTCAAAACTTTCACCTGCTACCGAGTACATAGTGGTATCGTATGACAAAAGTTCCCCGACTACGTTATACCGAAACTATGTCACCACAGCCGCAGCACCCGCACCCGGCACAAAAGGCAGCATATTTCCGTCAGGGGTAAGCTCCACAACTGGATTTATCGACGTGGACAAAGTCCGCAATCTCGATAAATACGGGTATTCAGGCAGCGACAGCGAGCTATGCTGGGCCTGCACCGCTGCAGGGGCTATACAATGGTGGCTCAATGATTATGAGAAAACGACCGGTTCTGCCTACAAACTAAACATGCCGTTTGACCCACAGGAAAGCAAGTGCTATAAGACTCCAGTCATGGACGTTCTTGTACAAGCATTCACACATTCTGCGGGCGATGCGTTCAAAACATTCCTGTGGTTTGCCGAGGGACTTAAGAAAAATCAGGTAAACAATGGCATCAAGCTCCTCAACGAAAGCTATCCCGACTGGCATGGAGGCTTCCTGGGCATGACTCACGGAGAGGCATACAGTTACCTGCAAAGCGCGACCAAAGCAAGCAGCGCCTATGCCGATGGACGCTACACATACAACCAGATAGAGAATCTGAAAGGCTTGAGCAGTACAGATACACGCAAGTATATGTCGGATGTGCTTTACAATTCGCTCAAAGTCGGCCCACTGATGATGGTGATCGGAGGTTCTCATGCAGTATCATGCTGGGGTGCAGACTACATAGTCGAATCAGACGGAAGCATAAACGTGACACACCTTTATATCGGAGAGAATGATCCGGTAGACGGAAACGTGAGAGATGGACTTAACCACTGTAAGATGAATTATGATGCAGGCACTCCTTGGTTCTACATGACCTCAGTTCATGACGGCGGAAGTTCTAAGACAACCGTCATAAACTCGTTCATCGGACTAAAAGGGTATACTTCTGCTGATAATAAATGAATCGAATATCATAAACCACAGCCTTATGATAGAATATATATGCGGCACACTGGCTGAACTGAATCCGGCATATGCCGTTATTGAGACAGCGGGAATTGGATACCTGATCAATATATCCCTGACTACATTCTCGACACTTCAAGGCAAGCAACAGGTAAAACTTCTGGTACATGAAGTACTGCGCGATGATGCCCGCATGCTCTACGGATTCGCCGATGACGCGGAACGTCGTATTTTCAGACTGTTGCTCGGGGTTTCAGGCGTCGGCGCATCCACTGCAAGGATAATAATATCATCCATTCCATCGGCCGAACTCAAGTTTGTAATAGCCAGCGGAGACCACAACAGGCTGAAAGCAGTGAAAGGCATCGGCACTAAAACAGCCCAAAGGATAATTGTAGACCTCAAAGATAAAATAAAACCTACAGAAGACACGTTATTTATAGTGCAGTCTGAGGCTACAGCCCAAAGTGCTGCCTACGATGAGGCTCTCGCCGCCCTCGTGGCTCTTGAATTTCCGCGTGCAGCTGCACAGAAAGCACTGCGCAATATCTTCAAGGCCGATCCGGCGATCACCGTCGAAGGAGCGATCAAAAAGGCTTTCGCCATGATGTAAATGCCTGTGTCGAAGACTGCTGTATTAAGAAATTGCGAAATATTTCTAATAGGTTGTAAATAACAGACCAATCAGCAAATGGCAAAGGCTCCTCGCACAAGCCCGAAAAACAGCATAATAAGAACCATTGCAGTCCTGGCGATCATTACTGTCGCCGGCTGTATGTTCGTGCCTATGCTTGCCGAGAGTCCTTATTTCAATACAAAAGTCGAAAGGCCAGCCCCTGCCGGACCGCCGGCAGGCTATGTTGAGTCGCCCGCTCCGGCCGACAGCCTCAGCCAGCAGGAAGGATATGTAGCACCGCGGCCTACAGTCCCGAGGAACTACGACGAACTTATGGCCTCCGAGCTTGCATTCGACTTGGCCACACCGTCAAATATCAAGACTGTAGCGGAATTTGATCCGGAGACAGGCTACTACGTCGTACGCACGCGCGTCGGAGACATCGAAATAGCAACTCCATTCATGATCTCTGAGCAGCAGTACAACAACTGGCAGATGCGCAGGCTCATGCAGGACTACTACCAGCGGCGCAACATGGAACTTATCGAGGGTAAGGACAAAGAGCCATTCAACGTATTCGACATGAATTTCGCCCTCGGACCTCTGGAGAAGATTTTCGGACCAGGTGGAGTGCAACTCAAGACACAGGGTTCTGTCCAGATCTCAATGGGCATCAAGAGCAACAAGACGGACAATCCTGCCCTGCCTCTGAACTCCAGGCGCAAGACATTCTTCGATTTCGACCAGAAGATACAGGCAACAATAGCTGCCACAGTGGGCGACCGCATGAAGTTCAACATGACCTACAACACGGACGCTACATTCGACTTCGACTCCAAAAACCTGAAACTCGCATATCAGGGTAAGGAAGACGACATCGTGCAGAGTCTCGAAGCCGGCAATGTGTCCATGACCACAGGATCTTCTCTCGTCCGCGGGTCTACGGCCCTGTTCGGTATCAAGGGTGTGCTGCAATTCGGCAAACTCACTACCACTCTGCTTGTATCGCAGCAGAATTCCGAGACCCGCAGCGTCAGCACACGCGGTGGTGTGCAGACAACAACATTCACTGTCAACGCCGACGAATACGACCAGAACCGACACTTCTTCCTTTCGCATTATTTCCGCGATAATTATGACAAGTTCTGCTCACGCCTGCCATACGTGGCTTCAGGCATAAACATCACCCGTATCGAAGTCTGGGTAACAAACAAGACCGGCCGCTACAATGAATCGCGCAATATAGTAGCGTTCATGGATCTTGGTGAAGACCGGGTACTGCAATCCGACTATTGGATTCCGGATATGTCCGTATCTGTGCCAAGAAATGCCAGCAACAACCTGCTTTCAGTGATAAAGAACGACTACCCTGACGCCCGAAACATAAACATGGTGACACAGGTGCTTCAGCCACTCGAGGCCTACGGCATAGAAGGTGGCATGGATTATGAGAAAGTAGAGAGCGCCAGATTGCTGTCGCCGAATGAGTATACACTGAACGCGGCTCTCGGCTACATATCCATAAAAAGCCAACTCAACGCCGACGAAGTTCTCGGTGTGGCATACGAATACACATACGGCGGTCAGGTCTATCAGGTAGGTGAGTTCTCCGGCGACATCACAACCACCGACCAGTCGCTATATGTCAAGATGCTGAAAAGCACCACTACAAACCCGAAAGTGCCGATGTGGAAACTCATGATGAAAAACGTCTACAATCTCGGGGCATATCAGGTGCAGAAAAGCAACTTCAGGATGCAGATCAAATACCTTAGCGACACAACCGGTACGCAGATCAACTATCTCCCCGTCCCCGGACTCAACAATCAGTCGCTGCTTCAGGTGATGAATCTTGACAGGCTCGACAATTCAGAACAATCAAATCCCGACGGCTTCTTTGACTTTATCGAAGGATACACTATCATGCCGGAGACCGGCAAAGTGATCTTCCCTGTAGTAGAACCATTCGGCAGCCATCTGGCTGAGAAAATAAATGATCCCGTGCTGGCCGAGAAATACGTATACCAGGAATTGTATGACTCGACCCTTGTAGTGGCGCGTCAGTTCGCCGACAAGAACAAGTTCATGCTCACAGGCGAATATCAGGCCTCAAGCGGCTCACAGATACGCCTTAACGCCATGAACGTGCCCCGTGGCTCTGTAGTCGTGATGGCCGGTGGAGTCACTCTTGTGGAGAACAGCGACTACACCGTAGACTATGCTATGGGTATCGTCACCATAACCAACCAGAGCATAATAGATTCCGGCCAAAGCATCAGCGTGACTCTTGAGAACCAATCAATGTTCTCAACCCAACGAAAGACCTTGCTCGGCCTCGACCTGCAATACAAGTTCAACAAGAACCTCAACGTCGGGGCTACATTGCTGCACTTCTCCGAAAAAGCACTTACCGAAAAAGTCAACATCGGCGACGAGGTGATCAACAACACTATGGTGGGCCTTAACCTGGCCTACAACAGCGAATTCATGTGGCTGACAAACCTCCTGAACAAGATTCCCACTGTCAATGCCACTCAGCCGTCAAGGATAAATGTAGTGGCTGAATACGCCCAACTCATCCCCCATTCCCAGAAAAGCGGTTCAAACAAGGGTTCATCGTACATCGACGACTTCGAATCCACGCAGACCGGCATAGACCTGCGCTCTCCCTATTCATGGTCACTGGCTTCAACACCTTACGAAAGCGGTCCGAACGCACTGTTTCCTGAAGCTGCATTGAGCGACAATGTGGATTACGGAAAAAACCGAGCTTTGCTCAGCTGGTATTACATCGACCGGATGTTCACATCCCGAAATTCATCACTCGCTCCGGGATACCTGCGCAGTGACCTCAAACAACTGTCAAACCCGTATGTGAGGGAGGTACGCTACAACGAGATCTTCCCCGGACGCGAACAGGCATACGGTGAATCTTCTCTCATACAGACACTCAACCTCTCTTTCTATCCCACGGAGAGAGGACCATACAACCTCGACGCCACTGAAATAGACACCGACGGCAATCTGCTCAATCCTGAGAAACGCTGGGGCGGCATCATGCGCCGCATGGACAACACAAACTTCGAGCAAAGCAATATAGAATATGTTCAATTCTGGCTACTAAGCCCTTTCCTCGATCCAGAAGCGCCTAAAAACGACGGTGGCGATCTCTATATCAACTTTGGAGAAATAAGCGAAGATATTCTGAAAGACGGACTCAAAAGTTATGAGAACGGCATCCCTTACGATGGCAACGACCAATATCTGAAAGAGACAAACTGGGGTCGTGTCTCGTCGCAGAACTCGCTCACCTATTCGTTCGACAATAATTCAGGGGCACGCCTAGTGCAGGACGTCGGCCTTGACGGTCTGCCAAACGAGATGGAGTTCACGTTCCACTCCTATGCCGACTATCTGACGCAATTACGCCAACGTTTGTCGCCCGACGCAGTTGACCGCATGCAGAACGACCAGTTCTCTCCATTCAACGACCCCGCCGGTGACAACTATCATTTCTACCGCGGTTACGACTACGACGAACAGCGTCTGGGCATACTCGACCGCTACAAGCATTACAATGGCGTAGAAGGCAACTCCCTTTCTCCAAGCGACGTGAGCGATCCTCTCTATCAGTCGGCCAGATCAGGTCCGGATGTAGAGGATATCAACCAGGACAATACGCTCAACGAATACGAACGGTACTTCCAATACAAAGTATCGATACGCCCCGAAGATCTTGAAGTAGGCAAAAACTACATCACAGACAAGCAGGTATCACTTGTGCGTGGCCGCGACGGCAACGACTATGAATCAGTATGGTATCAATTCAAGATACCCTTGAGCGACTACGAACGCAAGGTAGGCTCGATCAACGATCTTTCCACCGTGCGCTTCGCCCGTATTTTCATGACCGGATTCAAGGAAGTGACACACCTGAGATTCGCTACGCTCGAACTCGTAAGAGGTGAATGGCGTCCGTACAAATTCAACCTAAACAACCGAGGAGACGCTCCTGCCGAAGGCCAACTCGACATATCGGTGGTCAACATCGAGGAAAACGCCTCGCGCTCGCCTGTCAACTATGTACTCCCACCGGGAGTCAACCGCATACAAGACCCGGGCCAATCGCAGGCCGTGCAGCTAAACGAGCAGTCGATGTCGCTTAAAGTCATGGATCTGAACGCAGGAGACGCCCGTGCCGTATACCGCAACACCCAGCATGACCTGCGCAACTACAAGCGACTACAGATGCATGTCCATGCCGAGGCTCTCATCGACGACAAGACAGACCTCCGCTCCGGCGATCTGTCGCTTTTCGTACGTCTTGGTACGGATGTCAAGAACAATTACTACGAATACTCCATACCTCTTACCCTCACCCCGGCAGGACGCTACGGCGACTCTCCATCTCAGCGCGAGATAGTTTGGCCGGAGAACAACTTCCTTGATTTCAGCCTACAGCATTTCGTACAGCTAAAGCGTCAGCGCAACCGCGACAAAGCCGACGAAAATTCGGGTGTCGGCTATGCTGTCCTGTACAGCGGCCGTGACCCCGACAACGAGCGCAATACCATATCTGTGCTTGGTAATCCGTCGTTGAGCGATGTCAGAGTCATGCTCATAGGCATCCGCAACAATTCAGCAGCCACAAAAGATGCTACTATCTGGGTCAACGAGCTAAAAGTCACTGACTTCGATGCAGACGGCGGCTGGGCGTTCAAGAGCAATGTGAATCTGTCGCTGTCCGATATAGCTCAAGTCAACTTCGGCGCACATATCGAGACCGCAGGTTTCGGCAATGTGGACCAGGCCCTGAACGACCGCCGTATGGACGACTACCAGCAGTACAACGTTGCCGTACAGGCAGATCTGGGACGCTTCCTGCCTGAAAAAGTCAAGCTGCGCGCCCCGATCTACTATTCTGTCACAAAACAGAAAACCACACCCAAATACAATCCGCTCGATCAGGATGTACTGCTCAAGGACGCACTGGACGAAGCAGTCAACAAACAGGAGCGCGACTCCATCGAGGCATTCGCTGTAGAACGTACCACAATTCGCAGTTTCTCACTCAGCGGACTTAATTTCGGCATCACCAGCGCAACACCGAAGCCTTGGGACCCAGGAAATTTCTCAATAAGCTACTCTTTCAACAAGCAGACCCGCATCGACCCTACAACGGAGTACGAATACACCAACGACTACCGGGGCTCGTTCCAATACAGCTACTCGCCATACGTGCGCGGAATAAGGCCATTCGGATGGATAAAGTCCAAAAGCAAGAACATGAAGTTCCTGCGCGAGTGGGAGATAAACTATCTGCCGGCCAATATCTCGTTCCTGACCACGATGTCCCGCTACTATTACGAACAGCAGACCCGCTCCCAGGTCGACCAGATGTTCCAGCTTCCTGTATCAGTAAGCAAGAATTTCCTCTGGGATCGTCAGCTTGCCCTTTCGTGGAATATCACAAAACAACTGCAACTTACATTCAATTCCAACACATCGGCTCGCATCGAGGAGACGGTAGGCGCGGTCAACAAGAAACTTTTCCCCGACAAATACCGCGAATGGAAAGATACCGTCTGGCAGAGCATCCTGTCGATGGGTACTCCGTGGCAATACAACCAGAGCTTCTCAGCCACATATAAAGCCCCATTCAGCCGCATACCGGTTCTTGACTATCTCAGCGGACAGGCTTCGTTTAATTCGTCGTACAGATGGGATCGCGGCGCAACTGTCGATAATCAGAAACTCGGCAACACGATCAACAACCAGTCGGCATGGACTCTGGACGGACGTATCAACTTCGAAAACATCTACAACAAGTTCAAGTATACCCGCGAGGTGCATAAACGCTTCTCTGCAAAGACAAATAAAAACCAGACCAAGAAAAAGCCTAAAAGATTCGAACGCACATTCCAGCTTAAACCGGATACCTCGATCGTGATCAAGCATAACCTGCGCACCAGAAAGGTGAAGGTGACAGGTATCGACGCCGACGGAAAAAAGGTGCAGTTGCGCACACAGGTCATAGACGCCAATAATGTGGAGGTACTGACCCGAGGCGACATGAATGTGAAGTTCACGATACTCGAGATCCTGAAAGAAGAAAGAAACATCTGGCGCGAGATTGGCGAACACGCCACACGCCTGGCAATGTCGCCACGACAGCTCTCCGTACGCTACCGTAACACACAGACAATGACAATACCGCTCTTTGCCCCCAACATAGGCAACGTGTTCGGACAGACATACAGCTATGGACCAATGGCCCCGGGCCTCGACTTCGCTTTCGGCTTCACCGGCCGCGATTTCATCGACAAGGCTCTTGACCGCGGCTGGCTCATCACCGACGATGGTCAGACGTCACCTGCAATATGGAGCCGTACCAAAGAGCTTAACATAGAACTCACTCTCGAACTATTCAAGGGTTTCAAAGTGCAGCTCACGACCAACCGCACCGACAACCGCTCGCAACAGATCCAGTTCATGTACGACAACATGCCCATAACCCGCAGCGGCTCATTCACAATGACACACATGGCAATCCTGACATCTCTGCGCGGCTCAAAGGCATCCAACGGATATGAAAGCAAAGCATTCAACGACTTCCTCAACAACATCCCTATCGTGCGCGATCGCGTCGAGAGCCAGTATGCCGGTCTGAACTATCCGACATCAGGATTTTTGCAGAACAACTCGCATGCCGGTAAGCCTTTCGACCCGGAAGTAGGCACTGTATCCCAGACAAGCAGCGACGTACTTATCCCCGCATTCCTCGCCGCCTACTCAGGACGCAGCGCCAAAAAGATATTCCTGAATCCGTTCCCATCGTTCCGCTTTGCCATGCCTAACTGGCGAATCACCTACGACGGTCTTGTCAACATAGGCAACATGCGCAATATATTCCGAAGCTTCACCATTAACCATGCCTACCAATGCACCTACACCGTTGGCAGCTACAGTTCTTATCTCAACTGGGCCACGGCAGACGGTGAACTCGGTTTCACTCTCGACGAACTCACCGGAGAACCCATACCATCGTCGCCCTACAACATATCATCGGTAGCAATCATGGAGCGATTCGCACCGCTGATCGGTGTATCGATGACACTGAAGAACGACATCACACTTAACGCGGAATACCGCGACAGCCGCACACTGACACTCAACACCGCAGCCGGACAGGTTGTAGAAGCCACAAACCGTGGTATCACCGTAGGAGCCGGCTACAAGATCGTAGGATTCAATACATTCCTCAAAATGAAAGGTTCGGAGAACGGCATCAGCAATGACCTCACGCTACACGCCGACTTCTCTATCGTGAACAACCAGGCCCTGATACGCAGGATAGAGACCGGCTACACACAGGCCACGTCAGGATCACGCACGATGAACCTCAACTTCACAGCATCCTACATCATGAGCAAACGCCTCACGCTGTCGGCATTCTTCGAGCATCAGGTCAACACTCCGATAGTGACAACCTCTGCCTACCCCACTACCAATACAGCTTACGGCATACAACTCAGCCTTTCGCTGTCGCGATAGCCCCGGCAACCGGTATACGGTAGCCCATACGCGCTATCAGAACCGTGATCAGCGGACAAAGAATATTGAAAAAACAAAAAGGGAAATAAGCTACCGTAGACACTCCGAGTACAGCCGACTGGGTGACACCACAGGAATTCCACGGTATAAGTACCGATGTCACAGACACAGAATCCTCGCACGTACGACTCAGAAGCCTCGGCTCAAGATTGAAGCGCCGGTAGACGTTGCGGTAGATATTGCCGTTGATAATAAGCGACAGATACTGGTCGGCAGTGCATGAGTTCAGAAACAGACCGCTGCACACCGTAGCACCGACAATTGAAGTACGACGCTTGAGAGCCCGTGTGAATGATGAAGCCAGTACAGAAAGCATACCTGTTCCGATCATTGCCGCCCCGAACACCATTGCCGAAAGTACAAGGCCAACGGTAGGCAGCATGCCGGTGATGCCGGAAGTAGACACGAGCGCATCAATATGCGGATTGCCAGTAGCCATCTCGTTGTCGGTCCAAAGCACACGCATCACCGACAGGATATAATCCACCCATCCGGTTGCCGACGATGTGATTACGGCAACTATCTGCGGCTGAAATACAAAAATACCGCATAGACCAAGCAATGCGCTCGAAAGCATAGTGACCAATGTAGGGACACGGCGAGCTATCAGAATTCCCGTGCATAGAGGTATAATCAAAGTCCATCCTGTAAGGTCAAAAGTCTGCGAAAGCACAGCGGACAGACTGTCAGCACCAGCGGCCGAATCACTACCCACGGAAAACACACCTATCAGCAGAAATGCAATCAACGACAATGCCATAGCCGGCCCTGTGGTGAGCAGCATATATCGGATATGATCAAAAAGATCGACTCCGCATGTCGAGGATGCAACAACCGTAGTATCGCTCAACGGCGACATCTTGTCGCCGAAATAAGCTCCCGATATTATAGCGCCTGCCGTTACGGCTGCACCGAAGCCAAGAGCATCCCCGATGCCCATGAAAGCTATGCCTATGGTTGCAATAGTGGACCACGAACTGCCGGTAAGGACCGACACAATGCCGCACACAGCACAAGCAATGACCGGGAAGAAAGTAGGATGTATGATATGCAAACCGTAGTGTATCAGCACAGGGACCACCCCACTTAGCATCCATGTGGTGGACACAAGTGCGATAGATATAAGTATAGGAACCGCCGGGAGTATCTGACGCGAACTACGCAGATACCCCGTACGCAATCCACGCAGCGTAAGACTTCCGCCTGCCGCTGCGATAACAAGGGCAAGCACCGAAGCGCCAAGCAGAGCGAACGGACTTAGTTCGGATATATAATCCGGACCTTTTGTGACAATAATAACGATAAGACCTGCAAGCAATGCAACAACCGGAAATGCAGCGGCTACCGCCGTGACGCGGCGTGTCCCTGCCTTTGGAAATGATATTTTCAATTTTTTACTCTTATTGTACCTGTTTGGGCTGCAAAATTAGCGAAAAACTTCCGATTCGCCACAATCCCACCGGATGATTTAAAAATAAGCTAACATCTATAGCAAATTTTCACCAAAATCACACCTTGCAGTCAGCTTCAGATAACTCAATATTTTACTTGCAAATTTAGCATTGAACGACTTTCTGTGAATAAGCATAAAACATACCAGAAATCAAAAAAACCTGATACACAGACGACTGACCTAAACTTCATCGCTTTAGTTCATAGGAATAAGGGATTCGACCAATCGTATTTTTTCACTAAGTGGAAGGTTAAAGATGTCTTGCTTCATCAAATCAGAATAGATTTCCATATTCGGTCGAATGAATTTTCTGTAACGCTTGCCATTGATAATTGCTGCGACCTCAATATGCCCTTTGGAATTAACAGAGAGTGAAAGATCATCAACAATTCTTCCAAGCGTGTCGCTGAACGATGAATTTATACTGTCCTCTTGATCAAGAAAACCGAAGTCGATCAGATTTTTGTTTAATGTTTTTTGTATAATGCTATGCCAAGGTTGGGTAATTCCATATTCTGCCGCGTATCGTTTGAAATCCTTGATGGCAACCGCAACTCTATTTATCATCGCTTTGGCATTCTTAATATCGTTTTGTTTTGCAAAATCAAGTAAGTCTGCCTTAGTAATTCCGCTTGTTTTGCCTCCGATGCTTAATCTTCGTTCGATATTGGGCCCTGTTCCGCTCGTGTTGAATATGAACGTTATGTCGTAAGCCGGAGCCAGCCGCCACTTATCATTTTCTTCAAGAAGGAAGGCAAAGTTTTTGTTATGATCGTCAGTGTTGTTGGTCATAACATTAAAAACCATTCGACAGAAAAGCTGCTCAATCTCCAACTCTGAAATCGATAGTTCCCGACAGGTAGCTACGAGATCCTCATAGCTGCGGGCCTCCGGATTCATTGCAGCCAAGCTCTGCACGTGAATTTTCTTTCCATTGGCTCTATCAAATCGTTTCGTAAGGAAATGATTTACCCCTTCAACCGGCAACAAGCGACATTCTTCCATTGCGATTCCTGCAGCAACAGCAATATTGTAATAAGCAGTCTCAACTTCAGCGATGGGCATCGACTTATCTCCGAATTTTAGAATGTAATAGCCAAAGCCGTTAAGTCCGTCGGTTTGTCCGGAGCGTATTTCCCCGGTATCATCATTTATGGCTATAACAGCCTTCATCTGCCTGCCTCCTGCCGACGTGCCGACCGCGAGGAGTGCCTGCAAAGTAAGTTCCTCATCAGTGTTCAGAACCATGTTGTCCCTATCTTCAAGTATTTTAAGGGATATATCATATAGTGATTTGATGTCAATTTTGTGAGTATGAGTAAGCTCATCTGCGCATGGCTCATATTCAAGCGCTCCCATTCCCCTGATGCCTATAAACATCAGCTTATAAAGCGGAGTGACTTTATTACGGGGAATCTTATTGTCTTTTACCCATTTATCAAAAAGAGTGTTACCCCACGAATCCGGTAGCGAGTCTGCAATAAAGGGAGGCAAACCTTGATATATTGGTCGTTCATCTCCATAAATAGGTAAAAGATAGTTTCGAGACTTTGAAGGTGACAGAAGTGGTGCAATATCAGGTATATTGTCCAGCTTAGGATTATACATAAAGTATATTCGTCTTGTAGCAGATTCCAAAACGAGCCGTCCGATTTCTTGTCCCCATAATTTCACTTTCAGATACCTCATAACAATTACTTTTTAACTGAGTGTCTTACTCGCTGTACTTTCCTATCATTGTCATCATACATATATGGCGATTCGGGCAACTCTGGTAGCAATGTCTCCCAGTTTTCGTAAAGACCGATAACTCTCAGCAATCTCAGCAAAGTGCTAAATGAAATGTCAGTCATATTGCCTGACTCAAATTTATAGAGCGTAGTCATACCGATTGATGCAGCCTCCGAGACCTCCTTACGGGTCATCCTCAACCGCAACCTATAATCACGAAACCTAAATCCAAGATTCCGAATTACGTCAGGTGTTGCAAGAGATTTATTTGATAGTATCATTATAATGATATTTATATCTTAATATGCCGTATAACATTCTTTAAAATGATATTTACAAAAATAGAAAGAATATTCTAAACCACCAAATTTAATGCAATTGAGTACCTGCGGTTATGAAAATGGTAGAAGACTACAGAAATTTGTAGATACATGCAATACAGTAAAGATTGTGGCTTCATCCCCAGATTTATTCTCAGACAAGCTCTGAAATCTCACGGATTTAGCGTAAATTTGCGTATTATGAAAACTTCAGTATCCGACATATCGCGAATTATAGTGATAGCCGTCGCAGCTATCCTGTTGCTGCCGTGGGGTTCACGCACACATTTCAACACCAAAGGAGAACCGCGTGAAGCTATCGTAGCCGTATCAATGCTTGAAAGCGGCAATTGGGTATTGCCCGAAAGCTACGGACATGACATCCCGTACAAACCGCCGATGCTCGCCTGGTGCATAGCCGGAGCTTCAGTGGTACTCAACGGAGGACACGTGAGCGAATTCACCTCGCGCCTGCCTTCGGCTCTGGCAGCTTTCGCATTGGTGATCATGACATTCAACTGGGTGGCACGCAGGCGCGACACCGTGACGGCCGCGCTTACGGCAATGGTACTGCTCACTTCATTCGAGTTTTTCAGGACTGCGGTAATATGTCGTGTCGATATGCTGCTCACATTCTTCACCGTAGGGTCGATCTTCCTGCTCGACACTGAGGGATTCAACCGCAAACGTCAGGCTATCAGGGTCACAGGCGCTATTATACTGATGGGCTGTGCAACCCTTACCAAAGGCCCTGTGGGCGCACTGCTGCCATGCCTGATCGTAGGTGTATACAGGCTGTTCAGACGCCGGAACTTCTTTGTCACCGTACTGAAACTAAGCGCCTGTGCCATCGCTGCATTCGCAATCGCATCCGTATGGTACTATGCCGCATACCTTCAGGGCGGAAGCCATTTCCTCGATCTGGCAATGGAGGAAAACATAGGACGCCTTACCGGTACAATGACATACGACAGCCATCTGAACCCGTGGTACTACAACTTGATCTGCGTAGCTTACGGAATGTCACCATACATAATATTGGCCATACTGGCTGCAATCGCGCTCAACCGCAAAAGCCGCAACGGACGCCCGGTGGAAAATATCCGCAACGCGCGCACCGATAATTCAGAAAATGGTGCAGATACACTGCTTGCATGGTGCGGTGCGGTGCTGACAATAGGATTCTATTGCATCCCTGCAAGCAAACGCAGCACATACCTTCTGCCTGCATACCCATTCATGGCATTCGGCATAGTTCTACTATACAACAGATTGCGCAATATTCGCTCACAGATGCCTAAATATTTCGCGCGCTTCATGGCTACTCTTGCCGTAACCGTCACCTTAGCCATGACAATACTAAGATCCGGAATGGCCGACAGTCTCGCACACGGCAAGAATGCAGCATATATACTTGCCATTGCCGACGGTCCCATGTCGTGGTGGGAATGGATCATTCTTTGGCTTCCTCTCGCGTCCGTAGCAGCTATACGCCGGCTCGCCCCGGATCTTGACCAGCTTGCCAAGGCTGTCACCTATACGGTAACAATATACATAGCCTTCCTCTGCACTATACAGCCATTGCTGCTGAATCCGCGAAGCAACATCTCCGCAGCGGCAGAAGTAGAAAGCATGGCATCTGGATCAACTCCCATATATTCTTATCTCGGCGACGATCCTTATATGAGATACTTCACGATGAACTACTATCTTGGCGACAGAATGCGTATGCTTGAAAAAGACACTTCAGTGCCCGACAGTTCCCTGTTGCTGATGAACCGTAAGTTTGAACAGGAGCTAAAAGCCAAGCGGCCCGAAGTGCATGTAGCACCCACAGGCCGCCGGTTCGTGTCGTGCGACAAACGCCGCGACACAGTAGATATCTACAGAGTGTACTTGAATCCAATCTGCAAAATGCCCTGAACACCAAAACCGAGTTCACCATACATGGTCCATTTCTTCGCGATACCAACCTCAGCGCCTATAGGAACAATCTGGACACCGAAATAGGTCTTGTTGTACGTGTCGTCGTGATAGGGCTGCATGTGCGAGACCACGCAACCGATACCTCCGTGGGCATACAGCGTCACGATTGAATTGCGCCAGTATTTATAACGCAGGTTCATCATTATTCCATGATAGGATATACTGCTGTGATGATCACCTTTTGTTGTAGTACTTGAGAAAGTATACGACGGTCCTATCGCGATCTTGGGAGTGATATGGAAATCCACCCCCACGTTGAGTGCACCCCAGCCATTGTTGACGCCATGCCATCCGTCGTGCATGTCGGTACAGTCCATCTGTGTATATCCACCGTAGCTGGCCATGATGTCCACCTTCTGGGCATCGGCTTTCTGCGTTGTGAATAACCCGGCGACAACAGCCAACGCCAAAAACAATTTACGACAAGTTTTCATAATCAGGTTCAATTGTTGAATAATCGTGAATAAAACATAATACGACTTATCAACACAAGCATGGCATACAAGGTTCAACGGATCGAGCAAAACAATTTGTATTCGAGAATGAGAATACACCCTATAAAGCAGCAGAGGATGCCGTCGCGGCATCCTCTGCTTTCTTACACATAGTACTTAATGTTAGATTTGTATGTCTATTCCAAATATTTATATGAAAAGCTCTTTATTACTGTCCTTGTTGTTGTCAGGTAAAAAGTATCTTAAGGTCAATTAAGATTGGGTTGTCATTTCGACTACAAAATTAAATTAAGCACCACTTCTTTGCAAGAGCCGGAGACGAAGATGTAATATCACCGGCATTTGCACATATCCATCACTATGCGTTATCAAAAGCCACAAAAACCATACTTCTCGCGTCAAAACGAGGGAAAGTGCCGCCAAAGCGACACTTTCCCTTTCATTTTGCTTATTTATTAAAAAATACTAAATATTTTTCAGTACAATATATACGTTCCTGTCGGCTCTGCAAAGCCTATCAGATGACCGCTCTCAACCGTAAATTTAGCGCCTGATGCATGGTCGGTATACTCTCCGTCGGGAAGCTGCACAGGCAGATCCACATCCTGCTGCGAGTCCGAGAAGTTGACAAGAGCCAACCCTTTATCTGCTCGCGATACCACGGCCATAGTTCCGTCTTCAGAAATATAGAGTGATTCAGGATTTCCGTGCATGGCTTTACGGAACTTGTTGACAGCTACAACAGCCGGATGCATGAATTCACCGTTGCCTCTTGCTCCGATGCGGTTGTTGCCCCAATAATTGTCGCGTGTGCTTCCTGCAGGTCTGCTGAAAAACAGGGGAAAACCATGCTGACGTGCGGCAAGAAACACATATCCCGCACGTATCTGGGCATCAGTAAGCCCGGCACTTTCGTGCTCGTTGGCATAAGTGTCGTGACTCTCAACCCATGTCACCAGGCGGTCGGGCGACGCTTTATGATGGAAAGAAGCCAGATCAACACCTTTCGCATTACCATCAGCCAGAGCCTTGCGTATGGCATGTCCGTAGTCAGAGGCAGTAACTCGCATCAAGGCCGCATATTCGTCTTCTTTAACATTCTTATCCTGAAGCACCTCGCCATAGATGAACAGCGAATCGGAAGGCATGCTCATCCGCAAACCCTGCACTTCCTCAAGACCGAGCGCCACAGGCCAGAAATTGTTGCGGGCCGACAGAGAATCGAGCGGATCGGAAGGGAGACCTATATGCTTAGCGGTATCATAGCGGAAACCGCGTGCGCCAAGCGCCAGAAGATCATTCACATATTGCATGTAATAGTGCTGGAAGCCGGGATTCTCCGTATTGACGTCAGGCAGACCTCCCATTGCATACGTCGTACACTGCAGACGGTCGTTGTAATCGCTCACGGTCGTGAACCCGTTGGCATGAAACAGATGATCATGTCCGCCTGCCGCCGAATCAAGAGCCGGAAGCACTGCCGTATGATCGAATGCCGTATGGTTGGGAAGCACGTCCACTATGACTCTCACTCCATATTTGGCGGCGGAATCACACATGGCCTTGAACTGCTCACGTGTCCCGAGCAGATGGTTGCCCACTTTCCAGTCGATAGGCTGATAATAGTAATACCATTTTCCCTTAACGGAATCTCCCTCCGCAGAGAAAAGCGCCATACCTCCGTCCTCTCCTACAAAACAGGTATTGGCCGGAGATGTCTGCACATAAGAATATCCCGCAGCGGCAATGTCAGCCATGTTGGCCGCAATAGTGTCGAAACTCCACGACCATGCATGCAGGATCACATCATCATCGGTAGGCACGCTATCGCTGCCTTTACCTCCGCCACATGCGGAAGCGACGGCTGCCAATGCCACAGCCGCCAGAGGTAGTTGAAACTTTTTCATCTCTCGTTCTGGTATCTTTTGTAAGTATGATATTGCGCAAATATACGAATTACCGTATGTATAAAACAAGACAACCGCAGACTTGCGCCTGCGGTTTAATTTTTATTAACCAAATATATACTCACCTGCTGTACAGCATCACATTGCGCAGCTTCGAGCGGAAATATCCGGTGCGCTTTCCATAGCTGCATCCGAGCGAATCAAGAAGTCTCGGCAACACATCCGTGTCGTCGTCATGATATGCACATACAGCATACGAAATGCCCGCCGACGAGAACAGTCGATGACCACCGGCTATAGCCCTGCGCTCAGCGCCCTCTATATCCATTTTAAGAAAGAGATTCGAAGCGGTCCGGTCTTTGAAATAGGAATCCAGTGTCACATAGTCGCCTCCGTCAGCATCTCCTACAAATTTACGCACGATAGTCACCTTGTCTTTCCAAGGCTCGAATGTCGCTTCAAGGGCCTCAATCCACATCGGATCGCACTCAAACAGGCATACATGCTTCACACGGTCGATGATCTCAAGCGATATGAAGCCTTCTGCACAACCTATGTCGGCGAATACCTTGTCATTGACCACATCAAGTGCGTCGAAATATCGGTGAGGCGAACGGGGATCCTGCTCCATAAGAAGCGTGCGATACAGACGCCGGACACGCTCCCGGTCCATTCCCCGTTTGAAATATAACCGGCGTCCAGAATCGGTCAACACATATAGCAAGTCCCTGCCGGTGTCTTCATGCACCTTTATATCGATATTGTCATATTCGTGTCTGAACGTAAACAGATGCCTGTCATAGCCATAGTTAAGTATATATCTGAGATATGGAGTCCTGAGAGTCTCTACGCCCCTGATCTTTTCCGACATCAACGGAATCCAGCCGCGCGTAAAACGTCTGATTTGTTTTTTTATTGAAGACATGCCCGAATTTTTTATTTTTTACGTCATGCGACAATACATGACGGACAAAGGTAACATTTGTTTTACCCCCCCCCAATTTATTCACATACATTAACATATTATCCGTTTTTTTACAGTACCGATATTCCTAAAAAATATAACTTTGCGCTTTAAAAAATCAAACCAAGGATTACCACAAAACGAACATATTATGTCATCGTTGAGATTCAAAGTAGTGGAAGAAGCCTTCGACCGCAAGGCAGTAGCGGTGAACATTCCGAAAGAACGTCCGGAAGACTATTACGGATGCCGTGTCTTCAACAGAGGCGCGATGTACAAGTATCTCCCCTCCGACACATTCGCCGCTCTCGCCAATGCCATAGACAACAAACAACCACTGTCGAGAGAACTCGCCGACAGCATAGCAGCCGGTATGAAAAGATGGGCAATCGACAACGGAGCCCGACATTACTCCCACTGGTTTCATCCCCTCACCGACGGAACTGCAGAAAAACACGACGCATTCATCGAACACGACGGCAAGGGCGGAGTAGTGGAAGAATTCACCGGCAAACTGCTCGTTCAGCAGGAACCTGACGCATCATCTTTCCCGAACGGCGGAATCCGCAACACATTCGAAGCACGCGGCTATTCGGCGTGGGACATATCCTCGCCCGCCTTCATTCTCGACGAGACACTGTGCATACCGACCATCTTCATATCATATACAGGCGAATCGCTTGACTACAAGACACCGCTGCTGCGTTCGCTTAACGCCATCGACAAAGCGGCTACTTCAGTAGCGCGATTCTTTGACCCTGAAGTGCAGCACGTGACCTGCAACCTGGGATGGGAACAAGAATATTTCCTGGTCGACGAAGCCCTGTATTCGGCCCGCCCGGACCTTGCCCTCACCGGACGCACACTGATGGGGCACGAGAGCGCAAAGAACCAGCAGCTTGAAGACCATTATTTCGGAGCTATCCCTTCGCGTGTCGAAGCCTTCATGCTCGATCTTGAGATCGAATGCCATAAACTCGGAATTCCGGCCAAGACCCGCCACAATGAGGTAGCACCAAACCAATTCGAGCTTGCCCCGATATTTGAAGAATGCAACCTGGCAAACGACCACAACCTGCTGCTCATGTCGCTCATGAACGAGGTTGCCCGCCGACACAACTTCCGTGTGCTGCTGCACGAGAAACCGTTCAAAGGAATCAACGGATCAGGAAAGCACAACAACTGGAGTCTCGGCACAGACAAAGGCGTGCTGCTGTTCGCACCGGGAAAGACTCATATCGAGAACCTGCAATTCCTGACATTCATCGTAAACACAATGGCTGCAGTGCACAAACATAACGCTCTGCTGAAAGCATCCATAATGTCGGCTACAAATGCTCATCGCCTTGGCGCAAACGAAGCTCCGCCCGCCATAATCTCAATCTTCACCGGCACACAGCTCGCACGCGTGCTTGAGAAACTCGAGAACAGCACAGCAGACGACATTCTTGAATTCAACACTAAAAGCAGCCGCTCGATGGGACTCGCACAGATCCCCGAACTGCTTGTCGACAATACAGACCGCAACCGCACAAGCCCATTTGCATTCACGGGCAACCGTTTCGAATTCAGAGCAGTAGGTTCATCTGCCAACAATGCCGCAGCGCTGTTGGCACTCAATGCCGCGGTAGCTGACCAACTCAATGAATTCCATGCCCGCATAAGCGCCAGAATAGCCGGAGGCGAGCAGATGGAGCATGCGGTTCTCGACGAACTCAAGACCCTGATAATACAGTCCAAGGCAATACATTTCGATGGCAACGGATACAGCGACGAATGGAAAGAAGAAGCCCGGCGTCGCGGACTCGACTGCGAGACCTCCGCGCCAAAGATCTTCGACGCATATCTGAGTCAGGAATCCATCGATATGTTCGCACGCACAGGCGTGCTGTCGAAAATAGAACTTGAAGCCCGCAACGAGGTCAAGTGGGAGATGTACACCAAGAAAATACAGATAGAAGCGCGAGTGCTCGGCGATCTTGCCCTCAACCATATCATACCGGTGGCCACCCGCTATCAGTCGATGCTCGTCGACAATGTGGTGAAGCTCCGCAGCCTCTTCCCCGAAGTGAAAGCCAACAGACTTGCCGCTCATGACCTCACCACAATCGAAAGCATAGCCGAACACATGGCCGTGATAAAAGGCGAGACAGATGCTATGGTCGAGGCCCGTAAGGTTGCCAACCGCATACATAGCGAACGCGAGCGTGCAATAGCCTACCACGACACCGTCTTGCCCCGCATGGACAGCATACGCTACCATATCGACAAACTCGAGCTTATGGTAGATAATGAGATGTGGCCGCTCCCAAAATACCGCGAGCTGCTTTTCATACGCTGACGCAATACCATATGAAACAACCGGCGTCTTCCCCCGATTGGCAGGATGAAGACGCCGGTTTTATTTCTCAACAATAAGAAACAATACCACAATAAACAAACGCGCAAAAGCGTTATATCCTTACACGTTAAAACACAGTCTGACCGAAAACCTTAAATTTTATGGAATTACCCTTTGCTGAATCTTGGCGAATAAAAATGGTGGAACACATCCGCAAGTCAACTAAAGAAGAACGCCTCCAGTGGTTGCGCGACGCCCACTACAACGTCTTCCAACTGCGGGCCGAACAAGTATATATAGATCTGCTCACGGACTCCGGCACAGGAGCGATGAGCGACAGGCAATGGGCCGCCATGATGACCGGCGACGAAAGCTATGCCGGAGCAAGATCGTTCTACAGAATGAAAGACACTATCACCCGCATCACCGGTTTTGAATACGTAGTGCCCACTCATCAGGGACGTGCGGCCGAGAACGTGGTCTTCAGCCATCTTGTACACGAAGGCGACATTGTCCCGGGCAACTCACACTTCGACACCACCAAGGGGCATATCGAAAGCCGCAAAGCATTCGCTGTAGACTGCACTGTGGACGAAGCTAAGGACACTGCTCTTGACTATCCCTTCAAAGGCAATGTAGACATATCCAAACTGCGTCGCGTGCTTGAGGCCGACGCCGACAAAGTGCCATTCATCATAGTGACCATAACGAACAACACTGCCGGCGGACAGCCCGTGTCGATGCAGAATCTCAAGGAAGTACGTGCGTTGGCCGATGAGTTCGGAAAGCGCGTCATCTTCGACTCGGCCCGCTTTGCCGAGAACGCATATTTCATCAAGATCCGCGAAAATGGATATTCCGACAAGACTATCAAGGAAATCGTGCGGGAAATGTTCAGTCTGGCCGATGGAATGACCATGTCGGCCAAGAAAGACGCGCTTGTGAATATGGGAGGCTTCTTCGCCACACGCCACGCCGACTGGTATGAGGGCGCGAAACGTTTTGTAATACCCTTCGAAGGCTACCTGACCTATGGAGGAATGAACGGCAGGGACATGGAAGCCCTTGCCGTAGGTCTTGACGAAAACACTGAATTCGACAACCTGCACTCACGCATACACCAGGTGGAATACTTAGCGGCCAAGCTCGACGAATACGGTATTCCTTACCAGCGGCCGGCCGGCGGACACGCACTTTTCATAGATGCATCGCGCATACTCACACACGTACCTAAAGAGGAATTCCCGGCACAGACACTCACCGTAGAACTCTACCTTGAAGCCGGTATCCGCGGTTGTGAGATCGGCTACATACTTGCCGACCGGGATCCGGTCACTCGTGAGAACCGCTTCGACGGCCTTGACCTTATGCGCCTGGCAATTCCAAGACGTACCTACACAGACAACCACATGAACGTTGTGGCAGCAGCGCTAAAGAATGTATACGACAGGCGGGAGAGCATAACACGTGGCGTCCGCATAGTCTGGGAAAGCGAACTTATGAGACACTTCACCGTACGTCTTGCACCGGCAGGACAGGAATAATGTATATGCACGACCCGATTCAATCCAAACAGAGCAAGGCTATAGCCTTGCTCTCAGTATTATCCCTTACCGGACAAGCTGCCGCAGCGGCAGAAAGCAAGCCCAACGTAGTATATATAATGTGCGACGACATGGGCTATGGCGATCTCGGCTGCTACGGACAGAAGTATATCAGCACACCTAACATAGACTCCTTAGCCTCAAACGGCATACTGTTCACACAGGCATACGCAGGATCGCCGGTAAGCGCCCCATCGCGTGCATCGCTGATGACAGGCCAACACTCCGGCCACGGCCATGTGCGCGGCAACAGGGAATATTGGCCGCAGTCCGACACCATAATGTACGGAGCTAACGCCGACTATTCGGTAGTGGGCCAGGAACCATACGACCCCGGTCATATCATACTGACCGAATATATGAAACGCCACGGCTACTCGACCGGCATGTTCGGAAAATGGGCAGGCGGCTACGAAGGCTCTGTATCTACTCCCGACAAACGCGGTGTGGACGAATTCTTCGGATACATATGCCAGTTTCAGGCTCATCTCTACTATCCCAATTTTCTCAACCGCTACAGCAAACTGCAAGGCGATACCGCTGTAGTGCGTGTTGTGCTTGAAGACAACATAGACCATCCCATGTTCGGCGACGAATACCGCAATCGCACACAGTATTCAGGCGACATGATCCATAGGGCCGCGTTGGAATGGATAGACCGTCAGGATAGTTCAACACCATTTTTCGGACTGCTGACCTACACACTGCCACATGCCGAACTCGCGCAGCCGGCCGATTCCATCACCGAAAGCTACAAGAAACAATTTTTCGAGGACAAGACATGGGGCGGTCAGGAAGGCAGCAGATACAACCCCGTAGAGCACACTCACGCGCAATTCGCAGCCATGATAACTCGTCTCGACGCATATGTTGGGGAGATTGTAGCCAAACTTAAAGAAAAAGGTCTGTACGATAACACCATATTAGTATTCACGAGCGACAACGGTCCTCACGAGGAAGGAGGCGCAGACCCGGAGTTCTTCGGACGCGACGGCAAACTCCGCGGACTCAAACGCCAATGCCATGAAGGAGGCATACGCATCCCTTACATCGTAAGTTGGCCCGGAGTAGCAAAACCGGGACAAGTGAGCGACCATCAGCTTGCATTCTACGATGTCATGCCTACAATGGCCGAACTCATCGGCGACAGTTCCTTTCCTGAAGCTTACGTGAACCGCAGCATTCCCGGCGACGGATTTGACGGCATCTCTTTCGCCCCTACTCTTAAGGGACACACAGACATGCAGCGGAAACACGACTTTCTCTACTGGGAATTTCACGAGACCGATCAGATAGGACTCAGGACCGGTGATTGGAAACTTGTGGTAAAGTCCGGAAAACCATATCTCTACAACCTGTCGACCGACATACACGAAGACAACGATGTGGCCGGCGATAACCCTGAAATAGTGCGAACAATGATCGGAATCATACACCGGGAACACCGCGATAATCCTCTTTTTCCGGTGACACTGCCCCGGCTTTGATCCGAATGACATACATAGTGTATAAAATAATGAGTATATTTGCAGCATGATTTATCTGCAAGTAGAAAACCTCACCAAAAGCGTCGGCGACCGTATTCTGTTCGCCGACGTCACTTTTGGAGTCAATGAAGGCGACAAAATCGGTATCATCGCTAAAAACGGTACAGGCAAGACCACGATGCTCGGCATCATCGCCGGTCATGACGAACCAGACAGCGGCACAGTCACTTTCCACAACGATATACGCGTGGGATACCTGGCTCAGACACCTTATCTTGACCCCAGCCTGAGTGTGGCACGCGCCTGCATGAATGCCGACACAGAAGCTACACGCACCATTGCCGCATACGAAGAAATCATTGGACGACATGACGCATCATCTGCAGAACTCGATGCTGCAATGCAGGCTATGGACGCTGCCGGTGCATGGGACTATGAAGAACGCCTGAGACAAATGCTGTCGAGACTCGGCATTACAGACCTGTCGCAACCCGTGTCGCAACTTTCCGGCGGCCAACGCAAAAGAGTCGCCCTCGCACGCATCCTGCTCGACGAACCGCAGATGCTGATACTCGACGAGCCAACCAACCATCTCGACATCGACGTGATCGAATGGCTCGAAGGATACCTGCGCAGAAGCCGTGTTTCCCTGCTTATGGTCACGCACGACAGATATTTCCTCGACCGTGTATGCAACCGCATAATAGAAATCGACCGCGAGAGCATATACACCTACGACGGCAATTTCAACTACTATCTGCGCCGACGTCAGGAACGCATAGAAGCTATGGCTGCAGAACTTGCAAAGGTGCGAAACACACTGCGCAAGGAGCAGGAATGGATGAACCGTCAGCCTCAGGCACGCGCCGGGAAAGCCAAATACAGGATCGACGCATTCCATGACCTAAAGGAGCGCTCGCGTGTCAACCTCAACGAACGGCAGGTGAACCTTGGCGTGGAATCCACCTACATAGGCTCAAAGATATTCGAAGCCGAACACGTGTGCAAAAGTTTCGGCGACAAAAAGATACTCGACGACTTCAGCTATATATTCGCTCGCCGGGAGAAACTTGGCATAATAGGCAGCAACGGTGTGGGAAAATCCACATTCATAAAACTGCTGCAAGGCATACTTCCGGCCGACAGCGGAGAATGGAATGTGGGCGAGACCGTGCGGTTCGGTTACTATTCGCAGGACGGACTCGCTCCATGCCCGGGCAAGAAAGTGATCGACGTGATCACAGACATTGCCGAAGATGTGGTGGTGAACGACAAGCTGCACTATTCTCCCATGCAGTTCCTGCAGCACTTCCTGTTCACCCCCGCCGACCAACAGAAGTATGTCGACAATCTCAGCGGAGGAGAACGCTGCCGACTGCATCTCGCATCCGTGCTGATGAGATCGCCGAACTTCCTTATCCTCGACGAACCCACCAACGACCTCGACATCGTGACCCTGGGCATACTGGAGGAATATCTGGTCAACTTCTCAGGATGCGTGATCGTAATATCCCACGACCGATATTTTCTTGACAATATCGTGGATCATCTGTTTGTGATGCAGGGCAACGGCGTGATCAAGGACTTCCCCGGAAACTATTCGGACTACCGCGCATGGATAGAAGAAAACACCGGAGGTGACTGCGACGCAAAGAAAAATAACTCTGCCACACAAGAAAAGCAGAAACAGAAGCCGAAGACAGAAAAACCTAACAAGATGACATTTGCCGAGCGGCGCGAATTCGAATCGCTCGAAAAAGAAATAGAAGCACTTACGGAAGAAAAGCAACAGCTCGACAGACTGTTTGCAGGAGAAACCGACGGCAAAGTGTCTGACATAGCCGACGCATCGGCACGCTACAGCGCCATTATCAACGAACTCGATGAAAAAGAACTGAGGTGGCTCGAACTGAGCGAGAAACAATGAGCGCCATCAACGGCTTGTTTTCAATGACCTCTTAAAAAGTTCTAAGATTCCGCCGCACACAGTACTTTTGTTAGGCAAGTTGACGAATTTTACGTAAATTCGCCAAGTATTTCAATACAGAACCCGACATGACACATCTACATAACACGGATACAGAAGTTTCATTCGCCGACATAGCCCCCTATTCAGATGCCGAATTCAACGGCAAGATGGCTACGCTGGTGAAAGAACCGGGCTTCGAGCATGCTGTACGTTATGCCATGCCCGATGTGGATTATCCTGCTTTTGTCGAAAGAGTGCTCACCATACACAGCCAGAATGATTTTCAGGTACAGATAATGTGGCCATTCCTCGAGATGCTTGCCAGCAAGACAACCGACGGCATCACATGCGGAGGTCTCTGCAACATTGATCCTGAACAAAAATATACTTTCATAACCAACCACCGCGACATAGTACTCGACGCATCTTTCCTAAACCTGTGCATGCTGCGCGAGAAGATGACGACCACTGAGATCGCAATTGGCAACAACCTGCTTATATACGACTGGATCGCTGATCTGGTGAAGCTCAACAAAAGCTTCATCGTAAAACGCGACGTGCGTATGATCGAGGCCCTGAAGGCGGCACGCCAGCTTTCAGCCTACATACACCATGCCATAGTGGAGAAGCATCAAAGCGTATGGATTGCGCAACGCGAAGGCCGCGCCAAAGATTCCAACGACGTGACCCAGGAGAGCCTGATAAAGATGCTGGCACTCGGCGGAGACGGCTCTACGATGGAGAATCTTGTGGAAGTGAACCTTCTTCCATCGGCCATATCGTATGAATATGACCCGAATGATTACCTCAAGGCCCGCGAATTCCTGATGCGCCGCCGCGATCCTGCTTTCCACAAATCGGAACACGACGACTTACTCGCAATGGAGACAGGCCTGATAAAGCCCAAAGGAAGAGTTCATGTAGAAATCGGAAAGCCTATATCCGACGACATAAAAGCCTTGGACACAGAGGACAAAAACGAATTGGTGAAAGGTGTGTGCCATCTTGTAGACTCAGGCATTCACCGTGGATACAGAATATACCCCATCAACTACATTGCTTTCGACCAACTTGAAAGCGGACACCGATTCGCCGGCATGTATACAGCGGAGGATCTCGACAAGACCAACGCATACATTGACTCACGGCTTGGCAAGGTCGAGGAGCTTATCCACGATATCAATACGGAAGAAATGGAATATATGCGGCAGACAATACTCGGTATGTACGCCAATCCTCTGAAAAACAAACTCAGAACAGTCTGAGCCACTATCCAAAACATAACACCGTATGCGACTCCCGATACTGCCGGTTTTATTAATCATAGTAGTCGGTGCTCTGATAGATCTATATATCTACAGACGCATACCGCGCGAAGCCGTGGTGGCGCGCACACGTCTGCGTTGGCGCTCAGTCCAGTTTGCATCAGGAATGTTCTTCGCCGTGATGCTCGCTGCGGCACTGTGCCTGCCGCGAAAGAGCGGCACAGATGCCATGCTGATCTCTGTGATGTGGCTCCTGTTCACGTACTTCAGCGTATATGCCGGAAAACTCGTCTTCATCATAACCGACTTCATAGGAGGATTACCAAAGGCTTTCAGAAAACCAAGGATAAAAGCGCTTACATATGCTGGAGCGACTCTTGGGATCATTGTATTTGCATTGATGTGGTGGGGAGCATTGATCAATCGTTTCCGTACCGACATACGCGAAGTGGACATAGAGATCCCCGATCTTCCAACCGCTTTCGATGGCTATCGCATAGTACAGGTATCCGACATGCACGTAGGCACATATGGAGCGGATACGACTTTCCTTCACAAGCTCGTAAGTGAAGTAAACGCTCTGCATCCCGACCTCATAGTCTTCACAGGTGATATTGTGAACAGACATACTGCCGAACTTCTGCCTCATACCACAACACTGTCGGGGCTGAAAGCTCCCGACGGAGTCATATCCATTCTGGGAAACCACGACTACGGAGACTATGCAACATGGACCAACGAGGCCGAAAAACTACGTGACCGCGAACTGCTATACTCATTGCAGAAAGACATGGGATGGAAATTGCTGAGAAACGAAACAGAATGGCTCAAGCGAGGCAACGACTCGTTAGCAATAATAGGTGTGGAGAATATAGGCGAACCACCATTCAGTGTCTATGGCGACCTCAAGGCTTCATACAGCGGCGATCTTGACGACAGTAACGCAAAAATCCTGCTCTCGCACAATCCGATGCATTGGGCCAACGACATAGCCGGAAACGAAGCCTGCAATATTGCACTCACACTGTCGGGACATACACACGCTATGCAGATCGAACTTTTCGGAATATCGCCGGCAGCATGGCGCTACGAGACCTGGGGTGGACTGTATACCGACAGCTTAGGTCATAACCTGTACGTGAATATAGGGACTGGAACCGTAGGCGCACCAATGCGCATAGGTGCTACTCCGGAAATAACGCTGTTCACACTTAAAGGCCGCAACCATACAACTTCAGAAGCGACACAACAATGACCCCTCGACATACTCTCGCCGAATCAGTGGCACTAACCACTTCCCTACCCCTGCGCGGAGTGGCGGCCACCATATCTCTGCTCGACGAAGGAGCTACCATACCCTTTATAAGCCGCTATAGAAAAGAGGCCACAGGCGAACTCGACGAAGTCCAGATTGCCCATATCGCAAAAGAAACTTCGCGGTTGCGTGAACTTGAGAAACGACGCGAATACGTATTGTCGACCATAGAGGCTTCCGGAAAACTAACGCCTGACCTGAAAAATCAGATCGAGACAACACTCGATGCAACAGAACTTGAGGATCTTTTCGCTCCATTTCGTCCAAAAAAGCGCACTCGCGCTGCAATAGCCCGGGAGCGCGGTCTCGAACCTCTTGCCGCAATGATAATGTCGGGACGATGCTCAGATGCCGTGCGGGCTTCAAAACGCTTTATCAATAAAGACGTTCCCGACAGCGAATCAGCCATAGCCGGTGCTAAGGACATAATGGCAGAATGGATCAGTGACAATGCCCGCGTGCGTGGAAGACTCAGGAAAATATTTTCACGCACAACACGCATAGAGTCTCAGATATCCAAAGGTAAAGAACAAGAGGCTTCCAATTATGCCAACTACAACGGATTCTCAAGGCCACTCGGCTCTCTGCCTTCACACAACTATCTGGCGATACGACGTGGCGAGCGCGAAGGTCTGCTGAAAGTGACACTCGATCCGGACAACGTAAAAGCCCTTGACGAGTTGAACAGAATTGCCGTCAGACGAGATGCCACCGACGAATGCGCGAGCCTCATAGGTGAAGCTGCCGCTGACAGCTACCGGAGGCTTATCCGTCCGGGCCTCGAGACAGAGATGCATGCATCAGCCAAAGCACGCGCCGATTCAGAGGCTATAGCTCTGTTCGGTTCAAACCTCGAGCAACTTCTGCTCACCCCTCCGCTTAGCCGCAAAAGAATACTCGCCATCGATCCGGGATACCGCACCGGATGCAAGGTCGTCTGCCTTGATCAACAAGGCAATCTATTGCATCATGATGTGATATACCCGGTCCCTCCACGCAACGACATATCCGGCTCAGAGTCGAAAATCAAGTCGCTTGTATCCAGATATGAAATAGACGCCATAGCCATAGGCAACGGCACTGCCGGGCGCGAGACAGAGACATTCATCCGCAGTATAGGACTGCCTGACGGCATAAGCATACACAGTGTCAACGAAAGCGGCGCATCCATATATTCAGCCTCAGCCATTGCCAGGGAAGAACTGCCGGACCAGGATGTGACAGTACGTGGTGCTGTGTCGATAGGCAGACGTCTTCTCGATCCTTTGGCCGAATTGGTGAAGATAGATCCGCAGAGCATAGGTGTCGGACAATACCAGCACGATGTGGACCAGACAGCCCTGCGCGAAGCCCTTGATTTCACTGTATCCTCCTGTGTCAACCGTGTAGGTGTAAATCTCAATACTGCTTCAGCACGCCTGCTGTCATATGTGTCCGGTATAGGTCCTGCAACTGCATCAAAAATCGTTGAATACCGGAGAATAAATGGCGATTTCAAATCGCGCTCCGACCTGAAGAAAGTGCCGCGACTCGGCGACAAGACATACCAGCAGTGTGCAGGGTTCCTGCGCATACCCGAATCCGGCAACACTCTCGACAACACTGCGGTACACCCTCAGGACTACAAAATCGTAGAACGCATGGCTAAGGACCTTAACGTCGGTGTCGGTCAGCTCGCAGCCAACAGCGGTCTCATAGACAGCATAGATCTGTCGCGCTATGTGACAGATGAGCGTGGCCTGCCTACCCTGCGCGACATAATATCCGAACTCCGCAAGCCCGGACGAGATCCGCGCACGGAGAGCGAGCAGTCTACTGTATATTCCCCGGACATAAAATCAATTGAAGATGTGCAGCCGGGGATGGAACTTACAGGCACAGTGAACAACATCACTGCATTCGGTGCATTCGTGGATATAGGAATCAAGGAAAGCGGACTCGTGCATGTGTCTCAAATGAGCGAGAGATACGTGTCATCTCCGCTCGACGTTGTATGCCTGAACAAGCGGGTCCGTGTAAGGATTCTCGACGTGGATCTCAGCCGCAAGCGGATCTCACTGACAATGAAAGGAGTAACCCAATAGCAGAATGGCACGGCACAGATATACCATCTGCATAGGGTCCAATACTATGGACACCAACAAGTTTGCCACGGCAGTCACCGAGGTTGCCGCTACGTTGGAATGCCCGAGTAAAAGCTGTATATATACCTCACCAGACGCACTCGGTCGGCCTGGTGTGCCTGACTATCTTAATATCGTGATAGAAGGCACAAGCACCCTTCCCCCTGAAGCCCTGAACAGAATATATAAAGAAAAAGAACAGGCCTACGGCCAACGCACAGCCCAGCACGTGCCACTCGACATAGATATAGTGATAACCGACGGAGAAATCATAAGGCCCTCCGACTATGAATCCGAACACTTCAGGAGAGGATATTCAGAACTTGAAAGAAAGTGAATGCTACGAAATCATTACACGCATATTACACTTCCAACACGAGATATAATAGTACAAGTTTTATCCCGTGTAATATTACCGTAGTGTTACAAACGCTTTGACAATCTTTGTATTATCAATAAATTTGCGTTAGTGCCTGCCCCAGCAGACACATAGCGACATGAAATCATTCATCACATCAGTATCCGTGGCATTACTTGCTCCGGCGATTCTCGTTTCAGCCTCCCGGGATCAGACGGAGGCAGATGGAGACGATGATATCGTCAGCATTCTCAGCGCGACTTCATCAGGCATGGAAGATGATTTCGACCCCACGACGGCCATGCTCATGACCGACGACGGATTCTCGGAATCTCCACTTTTCGACCATGAGAAGGTGAATCCGATCCTTGACTTCGCTGCAAGCCATCTCGGCCGACCGTACAGAAGCGGTGGCAAAGGGCCATCGGCTTTCGACTGCTCCGGATTCACAAGCTACGTATTCAAGAAGTTCGGCTACTCGCTGAATCCATCATCATCCACACAATATACTCAGGGCGAACCCATAGACTTACGCATGGTAAGACCCGGCGATCTGCTGTTCTTCTCCGGACGCAAGATATCAACAACAAGAGTAGGACATGTGGCAATGGTTGTGGATGTGGACGAATCGACAGGGCGGATACGCTTCATACACGCCGCAAACGGCGGCGGTATAAGGTATGATTCCTATCCCGACGATCCTTACTACAGCAAACGTTTCATAGGAGCGCGGAGAATAATAACCCACGACTCCGAAGAAACCCCGGAAGCCGATCTATGACAACGCCGCAAAAACTCAATCAAAACACCCGTACCTCCTCTCTCCAGATCATAATGCTGAAAAAAACAAGAGTGGCCCTGGCCATTGTCTCCATATTGGCGCTCACTACGCTTTTCACCGACTTTACCGGCGATGCACATAAATACTTTGGCTGGATGGCACGCATCCAGTTCATTCCTGCATTGCTATCGGCAAGTGTACTGATCCTTGCCGGCATAGTGATAGCCACATTGCTTTTCGGGCGCATATACTGCTCCGTAGTATGTCCGGCCGGTATAATGCAGGACATTATCATCCGAATACACAAATTATTAGGTCTCACAAAGAAACACGGCCTGACGTTTCACTATAAAAAAGCCGCCACGATATGCCGGATCATCATTCTGGTATTGTTCGCGGCACTCCTAATTCTCGGTATTACAAATATAGCCTGCGCTTCATTGGCAGGACTTATCGAACCCTACAGCGCCTACGGGCGTATAGCCAACGCATTTGCCTTACCGATATGGGATTTTATAAATGACTTAATAGCAATCAACTCATCCGGATATACCTACTACACAGTCTACCGTGCAAGCTCCATGCTGACAGCCGGCATAGCCGGTGCAACCCTTATGGCGCTTGTATGTTTCTCGTGGTTTGCCGGACGAGACTACTGCAACAAGGTATGTCCTGTTGGCACATTGCTCGGATTCATCTCCAGATACTCATTGCTGAAGCCCACAATCGATACGTCTAAATGCAACAACTGCGGGCGATGCGAGCGCAAATGCAAATCATCATGCATAAATGCCGAGGCTCATACCATCGACTATTCAAGATGCGTGGCCTGCTTCAATTGTGTGGACAGTTGCCCCAATAATGCACTGCGCTATAAACCTGCATTCCGCCGGTCAGTCACAGCAGTTGCCAAAGAAAAAGAGACAGACGCAGAGACTGCCGACATATCGCGCCGCAACTTCCTGACATCGGCCGGAATCATAGCCGGTGCGCTGGCCGTAAAAGCGGCCGCAGCCTCCGGAAAAGATAAACTCTTACCTGTACGCGCCACACGGTTATCCACACGCGAAACCCCGGTAGTGCCGGCAGGGGCGCACAGTTTATCAAACTTTCGCGCACGATGCACCGCCTGTCAGCTATGTGTGTCCTCATGCCCGAATAATGTACTGCGGCCGTCGTCGGAACTCGACAGTTTCATGCAGCCTGAGATGAATTTCGACAAGGGATATTGCCGTCCTGACTGCAACATCTGCTCACATGTATGCCCATCAGGAGCAATATGCCCTATCAGTCTTGAGGAAAAATGCTCCACACAGATAGGCAGAGCCACAGTTGACACATCTACCTGCCTGTCGGCCGCGGAGGGTGTGAAATGCGACAGTTGCGAGCGACATTGTCCTGCGCAAGCCATAATCATGGTAGAGACAGCCGAAAACGGCAATCTTCGCCCTGTTGTGGACGAAAGCAGATGTATAGGCTGCGGTTCATGCGAATATCATTGCCCCGTGGGCCGCACCGGCTCAGCCAAAGGTCCGGCCATATACGTTGAAGGCATCGAAGTGCACCATACAGTCTGAGGCATAACACCATACCCACTCCTCATCTCCATCACAACCAACAAGCATAATGCATTTATTCAAGAAATCCAGCATATCAGACAACACGTCGGCAGAACGTCACATCAGCAGACGTGACTTCCTGAAAAAAGCATCTTTGGTATCAGCCGTGGCTGCTGTAGCCCCATCGGTACTGACTTCATGCTCCGATGAAGAAATAACAAAAAGCAATCGTCCAATGCCATCCATGTCGCATACAAAAGGCAAGATGACATACCACTATAATGCCAATACCGGCAACAGTGTCTCAATACTCGGCTACGGCACAATGCACCTTCCGCTCCTGCGCAATGCAGTGGAGACACCCGGAGTGGACAACATAGATCAGGAAGCTGTCAACCGTTCGGTAGACTACGCCATAGACCACGGTGTAAACTTCTTCAATACATCTCCGGCATATTGCAACGGATTCTGCGAACGGGCAATTGGAAAAGCCCTCAGCCGCTATCCGCGCAACAGATTCCTTCTGGCATCGAAACTATCGAATTTCGAACCGGAACAACAGACCACCGAGGCATCCAAAGCGATCTACTACAACTCATTCAAGGAACTGCAAGTCGATTATATAGACCTCTACATGCTGCACAACATAGGCATTGGAGGCATCGAAAACTTCAACCGCAGATTCATTGACAACGGTATGCTCGAATTTCTGAAGCAAGAGCGCAAGAAAGGCAAGATACGCAATCTCGGATTCTCATTCACCGGCGACATCGACGTGTTCAATCACGCCATGAAAATGCACGACGAAGGCGAGATCAGCTGGGACGGCGCACAGATAAGCCTTAATTACGTCGACTGGTTCTTCCCTTCAGGCGGAAAACACTCCGACAATGACTCGCAGTATCTATATAATGAATTGAACCGACGTAATATACCGGTAAACGTCGTAGACCCGCTGCTTGGCGGACAGCTCGGGACAGTGAGTCGTCCGCTGTCCCGAGAGATGTACAGACGCCAGCCCGACGGCACAATCTCATCATGGGCAATGCGCTTCGCCGGATCTCTGTCGGGAGTGAAAACCATTGTGGTCGGTATGGTCTACATAGAGCATCTCAAAGACAACATCGCCACATGTTCGCCTCTGCGCCCGCTGACAAAAGATGACATAAATTTCCTAAAACACTGCGCGGCACGCATCACCCGCCATCCGATAATAAAATGCGTGGGATGCATGGACTGCATGCCATGCCCCTACGGAGTGGATATCGTAGGCACATTCAGTCATTACAATCTGTGCCTGAACGAAGACAATATAATCCTCGACCCCGATGGTCCTGATCCGGAATACGACAAGAAAAGACGCGCGTTCCTCGTCGGACTCAACAAGAGCGTGGACAGGCTGCGGCAGGCCGACCACTGCATTGGCTGCGGCGAATGCCTCGACAAATGCACCAGACACATAGACATACCGGGCCGAATGAAGCACATAAGCGAATATTCCGAAAAACTCCGCACCAACAGATTGCCACGGCTCTGATAAATTGTAAAAATCGCGCAGGCGCACTATTGCAACGATGAATTTTTATCGTTAATTTTGCAGAAATTCAAATCAACACCTACACAAACAACCATCTATAAAGCTATGGCTACAAAACCATTCCACTATCAGGAAATGTTTCCGCTCGGAGAAGACACCACGGAATACTATCACCTCACATCCGACTATGTGAAGGTTGAGAACTGGGCCGGTCACGAGATGCTCGTCGTAGACCCTGAGGCTCTAACAGTACTCGCACGCCAGTGCACACACGACAACGCTTTCATGCTGCGTCGCGAGCACAATGCCATGGTGGCAAAGATATTGTCTGATCCCGAAGCCAGCGAAAACGATAAATTTGTGGCTCTGACAATGCTCCGCAACGCCGAAGTAGCAGCCAAAGGCCAGCTTCCGTTCTGCCAGGACACCGGTACAGCAATCATACACGGCGAAAAAGGTCAGAACGTATACACCGGATGCAACGACGAGGAATACCTCTCAAAAGGAGTCTACGACACATACACACAGGACAACCTGCGCTATTCGCAGAATGCCCCCCTCAATATGTACGACGAAGTGAACACCGGATGCAACCTGCCCGCGCAGATCGACCTGCACGCTACGGAAGGCGGTGAGTATCATTTCCTGTTCGTGGCCAAGGGCGGCGGCTCTGCCAACAAGACCTATCTATATCAGGAGACCAAGGCTCTTATCAATCCTAAGACTCTGATTCCTTTCCTGGTGAGCAAGATGAAATCGCTCGGAACTGCCGCATGCCCACCCTACCACATCGCATTTGTGATAGGCGGTACATCGGCTGAAATGAACCTTGCGACAGTAAAGAAGGCTTCGGTGAAGTATTACGACAATCTTCCCACCAAAGGCAATGAATATGGTCATGCATTCAGAGATGTCGAACTTGAGGCACAACTGAAAAAAGAAGCCGAGAAGCTCGGACTTGGCGCACAGTTCGGAGGCAAATACTTCGCACACGACATACGCGTGATCCGCTTGCCCCGCCACGGCGCATCATGCCCTGTAGGACTCGGTGTAAGCTGCTCTGCCGACAGAAACGTGAAGGCAAAGATAAACCGCGACGGTATCTGGATCGAGAAGCTCGACTCCAATCCAGGTGAACTGATACCTGAAGAACTCCGCCGCGAAGGCGAGGGCGATGTAGTGAAGATCGATCTTAACCGCCCGATGAGCGAGGTTCTGGCCGAGCTCACCAAATATCCCGTGGCTACACGCCTGTCGCTCAACGGCACAATCATTGTAGGCCGCGACATCGCTCACGCCAAAATTAAAGAGCGTCTTGATGCCGGTGAACCCATGTCACAATATCTGAAGGACCATCCCATCTACTATGCAGGCCCGGCTAAAACTCCCGCCGGAATGCCATCAGGATCTTTCGGTCCTACTACAGCCGGCCGAATGGACCCCTACGTAGACCAATTCCAGGCTGCCGGTGGCTCAATGATCATGATTGCAAAAGGCAACAGAAGCCAGCAGGTAACTGATGCATGCCACAAGCATGGTGGCTTCTACCTCGGTTCTATCGGCGGACCTGCTGCCGTACTCGCCCAGAACAGCATAAAGAAAGTCGAACTCCTCGAATATCCCGAATTAGGAATGGAGGCTATATGGAAAATCGAAGTGGAAGACTTCCCCGCTTTCATCCTTGTCGATGATAAAGGCAACGATTTCTTCACCGAGATTTCCAACAAATGCCAGAGCTGCGGCCTGAACAAAAAATAATTTATCCACACAACAATAAATAACAAAGGCGTCCGGAAATCATCCGCTGACGCCTTTGTTATTTTAGTATAATAAAACTGATAGTCTCAGTCTGCAGAACTTCCCATTTCCTCTATCGTGGATTTTATCTGACGGATGATCCTTCGGTTGCTGCGCTCTATGCGCAGTCCTATTATAAGGCCGATCAGACCTCCGATCAGACCACCTATGAGTCCTCCGCTCCCGTTTGTCGCCTCATCCTGATATATATCCGAGAAAAGCAGTATCAATACGGGTATTGCAAGGAGACGCCCGAACACGCGGAAACGCCGCATCATTATCTCCCGACGTCCGATCTCACATGTGGCCTGCAACACAGGCTGCGACAGATAGGACATGTCGGAAAGCCTCCATGCCAGATAGCCATAACATCCGCACATGATAAGAAAAAACAATATATAGGCATATATCGTAGCCTCTCCGAGATGCATCACATGCACACATGGAATCAGCAATGCCGGAGCAATGGCACATGTTATCGCGCAGTAGAGCATACGCCTGTAAAGGCGCATGTTCAGTCCGGTTATGTTTGTATCACACAGCTTACGGCGCAACCTGACATTTTCATCGCGCAATGCCTGAGTCTCTATATCGAGACTTTTCCATCGTTTCTGTAGTTCTTCTATATCCATCTCACATAATATTCTTCTAAGGTTAACTGTTGCCCATCTCTACAAGACGGGCTTTGATCCTGTGTAGCCTCGATGCTACGTTCGGACGCGATAGTCCGGTGATCTCAGCTATTTCATCGTATGGTTTTTCATCAAGCCAAAGCATGATCAGCGCCTTATCAAGAGGATTAAGCGCTGATATCAGCCTGTACATTTCCCTGAGATTGCGTGCATGAGTCTCATCGGTGGTCTCAAGTTCGGCTACAGATGAGATATCAAGCGACACGGCTCCCTCACTGTGCCGCTTCACTGAGCGGTGGAAAGAGACACAACTGTTCAATGCCACTCGGTAGATCCATGTCGACAGTCGGCACTCGCCGCGAAATCGCAAAAATCCCTGCCACAGATTTATCATCACTTCCTGGCAGAGATCTTTATACGTGTCAGGATCCGGAGCATACATGTAGCACACCTTTGAGATCAGCGGACTATGTTCCGCCAATAGCTCCTTGAACTGTTGTTCGCGTGTGCCTGCCATATCAGATATTACTACCAGTTGTCTAATCTTTCGCAATCATGCCAAGGAATGTCTCCTCATCTATTACAGGAATGCCCAGCTTGCGCGCTTTCTCAAGTTTAGCCGGGCCCATGTTATCTCCGGCGAGCACAAAATCGGTTTTTCCTGATATAGAGCCTGAATTTTTACCTCCGTTGCGTTCTATTATCTGCTTGTACTCGTCGCGCGAATGACTGTTGAATGTGCCACTTATCACTATGACTTTCCCTGCAAGTGCATCGCCATCGGAAGTGGAATCCGCTTCGACGGCCATCTGAAGTCCGGCTTCACGCAGACGCTCCACTATCCTGCGATTGCGCTCATCAGAGAAATACTCCACGATACTTTCAGCAATGCGTGGTCCTACATCTTCTATTGCACAAAGCCTTTCGGCATCCATCGACATGAGTGTGTCAATATCGCCGCAAGCCGAAGCCACCTTCTTTGCAGTAGTCTCGCCCACATATGGAATTGAGAGAGCATATACGACACGCCCGAAGGGGACAGCCTTTGAATCCTCGACACCCTTGATTATCCGCTCGGCGCTTTTACGCCCGAAACGGTCAAGAGTCTCGATGCGCGATATGTCGAGGCTGTATATGTCGGCAATGTCGCTGATAATACCTTCGTCGTAAAGCACACGGGCCGTCTCCGCACCTATGCCATCAATATTCATCATACGCCTGCCCACAAAGTGTTCGATCCGGCCTACGATCTGCGGCGGACATCCGGAGTGATTTGGACATACCCATGCAGCTTCTCCCTCCACTCTTTGCAAAGGAGTGCCGCAGGCAGGACAATGTCCTACGAATTTCACCCTGTCTGCACCGGTTTGTCGTGCCTGAGTATCCACATCTACAATCTTGGGGATGATCTCCCCTCCTTTCTCCACATATAGCATGTCATGCTCATGAATGTCAAGAGCACGCATAATGTCGTCGTTATGCAGCGATGCGCGCTTTACGACAGTGCCCGACAGCAACACCGGTTCAAGATTTGCCACAGGTGTTATGATACCCATACGACCTACCTCAAACGACACAAAACGCAGTGCGGTAAGCGCTCTCTCCGCAGCAAATTTATATGCTACAGCCCAGCGCGGCGACTTTGCGGTGAAACCAAGATTCAACTGACTGCGCAGCGAGTCCACCTTGAATACAAGTCCATCGGTAGCTACCGGCAGTTCCTTTCGCGCCTTGTCCCAATGATTTATGAACGCGTCAACTTCGTCGATAGACCGAAGCCTTGTCATGGCATCACTGACCTTGAAGCCCCAGCAGCGTGCGGCCTGCATATTGTCGTAGTGCGTATCGGCAGGCAGATCCTCCCCCAGAAGATAATAGAAATATGCATCAAGTCCTCGCCTCGACACTTCGGACGGGTCTTGAGTCTTCAGTGTTCCTGACGCCGCATTGCGCGGATTTGCGAACAGTGGCTCACCATTTACCTCACGCTCGGCATTAAGCCTGTCGAATTCTTTCCAAGGCAGGACAATCTCACCGCGTATCTCAAAAGTCTCAGGCCATCCTGAACCTTGCAGAACCATAGGTATCGAACGTATAGCTTTTATGTTTGCCGTCACGTCGTCGCCTTTCTCTCCGTCGCCGCGTGTCACGGCCCGGACCATCCTGCCATGCTCGTAAATGATGGAAATACTTGTACCGTCAAACTTCATTTCCCCTACAAGCACAGGTTCTGTACCGAGTGCAGATTGGGTACGTTTCACCCATTCATCCACCTCATCTACCGAATATGTATTACCCAACGAGAGCATGGGATATATGTGTCTGACCTGCACGAATCCTTTGGTAAGGTCACTTCCTACACGGTGAGTCGGCGACAGAGGATCGTCAAGTTCAGGATTCTCCCGCTCCAGTGTATCAAGTTCAGCCATAAGATAGTCAAACTCCCTGTCGGAGACAGTAGGTGAATTAAGTACATAGTACTCGTGATTATATTTATTAAGCATCTCTCGCAACTGCGCGATCCGCTCTACCGGTTGCATATCCATTTTGCTACATTAAACAGTATATACATGCAAATTTAATCATTTTTACCCGATGGCAGCAACCATTATCCACAAAAAACAATCATGTATGCTGTCTGAGTTGCCAGAATGCTACGGCTGACGCTGCGGCTACGTTCAGCGAGTCAACGTTATGGCTCATAGGTATCCGCGCCACATAGTCGGCAGACTCGATCACGTTGCGTGCCAGTCCATCACCCTCTGTCCCCATGATCAGAGCCAGCTGGGGTTCAGAGCACAGCACCGGATCGTCGATAGAAACAGAATCATCCGTCAATGCCAATGCAACAGTCTTGAATCCTAAAGTCCCAAGCCACTGTACCGGTCTGTCGAGCCATGTCCACGGCATGAGGAATACAGATCCCATAGACACACGCACGGCACGTCTGTTGAGCGGATCACAACTCGTGGGAGTCAGCAATACTGCGTCAATACCCAGGGCCGCAGCCGAACGGAAGATCGCGCCGATATTGGTAGTATCTGTCACTGAATCAATCACAACCACACGCGATGCACCTCTGCACACTTCTTCAGGAGAAGGCAATCTGCGCCTGCGCATGGCGCACAGAACCCCGCGCGTAAGTGTATATCCGGTAAGGCCGGCAAGCAACTCCCTGTCGCCGGTATAAACGGGAATATCATCTCCTATCCTCTCCATAATGTCCGCAGCATCGCCTGTGATATGTTTCGGCTCGCATAGCATGGCCACAGGCTCGTAGCCGGAATCCAAGGCTACTCGTATGACTTTAGGACTCTCGGCTATGAATAGCCCTTTCTCAGGCTCGAGTACATTACGAAGACGGGCCTCGGTGAGCCTGCTGAAAATATCTACCCCGGGATAGTCGAGGCTGTCTATCTTATGGACTGTCATGTTTTATAAAACGTATGTGTCTTTGAATTCAATTGCAAAGATAACCTTATCATGCCAAACCGCGGAATTTCACTCTCCTTTTTTGCAACCGGTTTGCAAATAAACTGATGCACTTGCAAATATCGCCGTGGTTAGTTAACTTTGCATCAAGATGAAGACTAACGGACACATAGCCTCAAATTGCCTGCGTGGAATGCTGCGATGGCTCGCCATGCCGCTGGCCATATTTGTGTTCCTTGCATCGTGCATGCTACAGGTGCATCACCACAGCAAGGACGGCCGTGTATGTGTCTGCGCCATAGAGATTCACGGGAATTGCCATGACGCATACCCGGATAAATCGGACGATTGCGATGGTAAATGCAGTCATCACACTGAAGGCACATCACAATGTCCGCAGATCAGTGTATGGGAGCAGTCATCGTCCTCAGCAGGCAGTCATATTTTATCGCCGTCATCATTGGCAATATTGCCGTTTTTCAGCTATAATTATGCCTTATATCTTCCGGAGGATGGATTCATCATGTTTCCTCCATACTCCGGTATACCTATACGTCCGGAAATCACGCATCTGCAATTACGTGCGCCACCGGTAGCGCCTACTGTCTGAATCCGCATCACAGACCTCTTGCAGACTTCTGTGCGCTAAGCGCACACCTATACTCCGACACGTATAACCAAAAACCACACATTCTATATATGAAATTTCTAAGCAGCATCATGTTGCCGGCGGCAATATGCATGAGTCTCACCGCATGTTCAGGTCATAACCATGATGAACACGGACACGGCGTAGAAACTGCCGAACTCAGCAAGGAAGAAGACCACGACCACGAAATAGACGAGATAATTGTAAAACCTGAAACGGCCACACGCTTCGGTATCGAGACTGATACAGTAACGTCATCGGCCGGGCTACGCACCATAAAGGTCACTGGACAGATCATCACAGAGGCTGATCAGTCGGCTGTGATATCAGCGCCGACATCCGGTATTGTGCATTTCCGTAAAGGTATAAGCGAAGGCAAGAATGTAGCCTCCGGAACCGGTATAGCATCAATATCTGCCCAGGGCATAAGCGGTGGAGACAGCAACAAGGCGGCAAAGGCCAGGCTTGATGCTGCCAGACGTGAGATGGAGCGCATAACTCCGCTTCATGATGAAGGCATAGTAAGTACGCGCGACTTCAACGCGGCCAAAAGAGCTTACGAGGAGGCTCGAGCCGAATATTCGCAGGCTGCCGACAACGGTACAGCCATCTCTCCTATCAGCGGTACTATAACATCTGTTCTTGTGGCTAATGGCCAGTATGTTAACGCCGGCGATGGCATTGCCACTGTATCGGCCAATTCAGGTCTGATCCTGCGCGCCGACCTGCCGGAGAAATACTACAGTCTCCTCGCCGACATATATGACGCAAACGTACAGTTGCCATATTCCGACGGTATCATAACACTAAGCGAGATTGGCGGAAAACGTATGACAACTCCGGCTGCGGCCTCGGCAAACCGCCCGGGATATATACCGGTAGTGTTTTCCTTCAACAACAAATCAGGATCAACCATTGCCGGAACTTCGGCTGAAGTATACCTGAAAATAAGCGGTGTCCGGGATTCAGTATGCATTACGATCCCGACTTCGGCTCTGAGCGAGCAGCAGGGCAACTTCTTTGTCTATGTGAAGACAGGAGACCACAGCTACCGCAAAACGCTTGTAGGGACAGACGGCTCGGACGGCAAGAATGTGAACATACGGTCAGGCCTGAATCAAGGAGACCGGATCGTAGTAAAAGGCACATCTGTAGTACGTATGGCTGAGACTTCAGGGATCGTGCCAGAGGGACATCACCATCACTAACACCCGACCGACATGCTTAACAAAATAATAGATTTCTCGCTGCGCAACAGGCTGACTGTAATAGTTGTAGCCATCGTTCTGCTGACAGCAGGAGCAATCACGCTCGTGCGCACCGAGGTAGATATATTTCCAGATCTGAATGCCCCCACAGTTGTAGTCATGACAGAAGCGCCCGGCATGGCTGCTGAAGATGTGGAGCAGCTTGTGTCATATCCAATAGAAACCGCTGTCAATGGATCGACTGGCGTACGGCGCGTGCGCTCCTCATCATCTACAGGCTTCTCTGTAGTCTGGGTTGAATTCGACTGGGATACGGATGTTTATCTTGCCAGACAGATAGTTTCGGAACGTCTTTCGGAAGTCGCCGGCCAGATGCCGTCGGGTGTAGGCACACCCACATTAGGTCCTCAATCGTCGATTCTTGGCGAAATAATGATCATAGGACTTACGGCAGACACCACATCCATGCTCGACCTGCGCACACTTGCCGACCGTACCATCCGTCCAAGGCTCAAATCAATACCCGGAGTGTCGCAGGTTTCTGTCATAGGTGGAGACATCAAAGAGTATCAGATTCATCTATCGCCTGAGAAAATGAAGCAATTCGGAATCTCTCTGGCACAAGTCGAGTCTGCTCTTGAAGGGATGAACAGCAACGCATCCGGCGGTGTATTCTATCAATACGGAAATGAATACATAATCAAGGGCGACATCAACACCCCGGATCCGGCCATGATCGGCAAAGCTGTCATAGTCTCGGATAAAAATGCCACTGTATTGGTAGAGGACATCGCTACGGTAGACATCGGCGGCAAGCTGCCGCATATAGGCACTGCATCAGTAGAGACCGTACCGGCCGTGATAATGACTGTGACAAAGCAACCCGGCGCAGGCACAATACAACTGACTGATGCTATAGAAGACGAACTCGCCGGACTTAGCCCCACCCTGCCATCCGATGTGAAGATCTCCACCGACATCTTCCGCCAGAGCGACTTCATATCCTCGTCCATATCAAACCTTCAGGAATCGCTGCTCGAAGGCGCGGTATTCGTAATCATCGTCTTGTTCTTCTTCCTTATGAATCTGCGCACCACGCTTATCTCACTGGTAGCACTGCCGATTTCGGTAATAATCGCCGTGCTGGTGCTGCACTTCATGGGATATACAGTGAATACCATGAGTCTCGGAGGCATAGCCATTGCCATCGGATCATTGGTCGACGATGCTATCGTCGATGTGGAGAACGTATTCAAGCGCTTGAAAGAAAACCACGCATTGCCGGAGACTGAACGTCAGAGTGTGATCCGTGTAGTGTTCCATGCGTCAGCCGAAGTGCGCATGCCAATATTCAATTCATCGCTAATCATCATAGCGTCATTCCTGCCGCTGTTCTTTCTTTCCGGTATAGAGGGGCGAATGCTCATACCATTGGGCGTATCGTTCATCGTGGCACTCATAGCATCTACAATCGTTGCGCTTACTGTGACACCGGTACTTTGCTCCTTTCTGCTCGGATCGCCTAAAGCCACGGCATCGCTCGAGCGGCAACCACGCGCGGCAGAAGTACTGCGTAAAGCCTACTCACGCGCGCTCAACAGTGCACTGAAACACAAGAAAGCTCTGCTTGTCGGAACCGGCATTGCCTTCATAGGAGCTATTGCCACTATGTTCACCCTCGGCCGCAGCTTCCTTCCCGGATTCAACGAAGGATCGTTCACCATCAATATCAGCACCCTGCCGGGCATATCACTTGCCGAAAGTGATGCTATCGGACGAGAGGCCGAACGCATAATCATGGAGACTCCGGAGGTGCTCACAGTGGCCAGGAAAACAGGCCGTGCCGAACTCGACGAACATTCGCTCGGAGTGAATACATCTGAGATAGAAGCTCCCTACAGGCTCGACAAAGGACGCACACGTGCCGAGGTGACAGCCGAACTGCGCAGTAAACTTGCCCAGATACCCGGTGCTGCCATCGAGATCGGACAACCAATAAGCCACCGTATTGATGCAATGCTTTCAGGCACAGAGGCTCAGATTGCAGTAAAACTTTTCGGCGATGACCTCAACAGACTCTACGCCATAGGTTCCCAGATCAAGAAAGCCGTAGAAAGCACTCCCGGAGCTACAGATGTCAACATAGAGCAACAGGTAGAACGCCCGCAACTTGACATCCGGCCCAGACGCGATATGCTTGCCCGGTATGGCATCACCATGTCGGAATTCAACAGCTTCATCTCCACTGCCTTGGGAGGTAAAGTAATATCGGAGGTCTATGAGGACGGTCTGCCTTACGACATCTCGCTGCGACTCGACGACAGCAGCCGCGACTCAATGGAGGCAATTGCCGATATGCTGGTAGACTCCAACGAGGGCAAGATACCACTGAGCTACGTGGCCGAAATTGTATCAGCCTCAGGTCCGAACACCATCAACAGGGAGAATGTAAAACGCCGCATCGTAATCTCTGCAAATCTCTCGGATGGAGATCTCAGAAGCGCTGTGAACTCCATAAAGAAGAATATCGAGAGCCAGATAGACATGCCTGAGGGATATTTTGTGACCTACGGTGGTCAGTTTGAAAGTGAAGCCGAGGCCTCCCGGACACTCATCTGGGCTACACTTGGCGCACTTCTGATCATTCTGATGTTGCTTTACCAAGAGTTCAAAAACATGAGTCAGGCATTCATAATACTGATCAACATGCCATTGGCTATGATCGGAGGTATATTTATACTGAAACTGACATCAGGCGAAGTCAATATCCCCGCGATCATAGGTTTCATATCGCTGCTCGGTATCACTACACGCAACGGAATGCTGCTGATATCGCGATACAACCATCTTGAAAAAGAAGGTACTGCACTTGACGAACGTATACGCCGAGGATCGTCGGACCGTCTGCTGCCGATTGTCATGACAGCTCTTACATCAGCCCTCGCGCTGATCCCTCTGGCCCTGCGCGGTTCTGAGCCAGGTAATGAGATACAGTCGCCTATGGCAATCGTGATACTTGGCGGACTCATATCATCGACTGTGCTGAATGTGTTCGTTGTACCCGTTTTATATCAATTATCCAAGACCAGAAATAAATGAGACACTCACTTAAAATATTGATACTGGCCGCAGCATACATCGCAAACACGATGGGTGCAGGCGCGCAGGAATCATACCTCGACCGGCTTGCAGAGCAGATTCTCTCATCCAATCCCGAGCTTGCGTCCATGAGGCACGCCGCTAATGCCGAAGACTACTCAATGAAAGCAGGCAACCAGCTCGATGCTCCTGAGATCGAAGTAGAGCATTTGTTCGGAGAGGCCGGAGTGAAAAACAAGACAGGAATCACCGTAAGCCAAAGCTTCGACTGGCCGGGAGCCTACCGGGCACGCAGTAAGGCGGCAGACCTGAGCCGCCGTGCACGGCAACTATCCCTACAAGCTGCATACAGAGATAAAGTGCAGGAAGCGAAACTGCTGATGCTCGACATCATATATTGCCGCGCGCGGAAAGATATGCTTGACAGTGCTTATGAGAATGTATCACAGTTGTTAGACTTCACAGTCAAGGCATACGACAATGGAGAACTGACGATACTTGACGTCAACAGGCTTCGTCTGAGCCGTCTGAGCCTGCGGTCGCAGTGTTCGGAGGCCCGCATAGCGCACCAGTCACTGATGTCATCGCTCGAAGCTTTGGCTGGACACCGTGATGTATCATCGGTCTGGGAAGCTCTCACTGATTTTCCATATGAGCCGATTTTGCCGGAAGAAGCCTACAGTCGCGCCGTAGAGGAGAGCAATCCTGCGATTGCCGCAGCCCGCGCAAGAGCCGAAGCGCTCCGCAGCCAGTCTACAGCCGAAAAACTCACCTCCTATCCGGGATTCTCCATAGGCTACAGATACTCGCGTGAGGAAGGTCACGATTTTCATGGATTTACCGCCGGCATATCATTGCCGTTCCTGCGCAAGAACTATGCAGCAAAAGCTTCGGCAGAGCAAGCCGCGGCAGCCGAATTCGATATTCTTGCCACACGCTCATCTGCATTATCATCCATGTATTCCCTCCGTGCCGAGGCAACTGCACTTGCCGCAGACAATGAAGAATATGCCCGCGTGTTCAGCGAAAGCGACAACATGCGCCTTCTCGGAATGGCATACCGCGGAGGCGAAATGAACTCGCTCGACTATCTGACAAACATAAACTATTTTCTTGAAGCCCGGATGGCCGCTCTTGAATCGCAATACAAACGCGAGGTAGCTGCGGTGCGTCTTAACTCACTGCTGCCAGCCGAATAATACGTCAGACAGATATATCACTCATCCGCAGGAATTACACAGATAGCTCCTGCGGATGATTTTATATTATCAGGCGAAGCATATCACAAGCAACTGAGCTATGACGACACGGGCAAACATCGACAGCGGATACGTGGTGGCATAAGCCACAGATGCATCGTCGCCACGCGTGATGTCGTTGGCATATGTCAGCGACATAGGATTAGCCATAGCCCCACTCACCATACCGGCCGATGTGGCAAAATCCAGCTTCCACACCCTCATGGATAGTATTGTCATAATCAGCGACGGCACAAGGGTGATGAAGAATCCTACGGCAATCCACAACAACCCATCGGCCCGCATGATCGTGTCGAGGAATTTAGCACCTGATTCCAGACCAAGACAGGCAAGGAACAGACTCAGACCTATGCCCCTCAGCATGAGGTTGGCACTGCGCGTCGTATAGGTCACAAGATGGAACTGCGGGCCAAAACGTCCGATTAGAATGCCAACAACGATCGGGCCACCTGCCAGTCCGAGTTTTACCGGCACAGAGATGCCCGGAATGACGATCGGAATAGATCCCACGATCAAAGATAGCACCAGACCGATGAAGATAGCAGCCAGATTGGGATCTTTAAGGTCCGTATCTGAATTGCCGACAAGATTGGCCACACGGTCGATGGCTTTGCTCTCGCCCACGATTGTGAGCTTGTCGCCGAGCTGCAGCACGAGGTTGGGTGTAGCGAGCAAACGCACTCCGGAGCGTGTGACACGGGAGATATTGACGGCAAAATTGTTGCGCAGCCTCAGCGAGCCAAGCCTGCGGCCGTTGAGTTGAGGTTTGCTGACTGAGATTGTTCGGGATATGAGGTTTTTATCTACTGTGTCCCAGTCGATATTGGGACGATTCCAGTCGCGCTTGCTTTTCTCGCCGAACAGGAGTGCGAGGCGCGGCAGGTCTTCCTCATTGGTTATAACTAACACACGATCCCCGCTCTCAAGTCTGTCGTCCGGACCGGGAATGCAGACATTGCTGTCGTGCCAGATGCGCGAGACCACAAAGCGGGTGTCGATCAATTGGCTTACCTGACGGAGCGACAGTCCGTTGATACCGGGATTAGTCACACAGAATTCTGCGACATATGTATGGTCGGCATCAGCCTGACTGTGCGACTCATAATCGGCGGGGCGCGCAACGAATTTCTTAATTATCACAAAGGCCAGTATCACACCTACGACACCGAGGGGATATGTGACGGCGCAACTCAGAGCAGCCCCATCTCCAGGCAATCCCATCTGGGCGAGAGCTTGCTGCGCCGCACCCAATGAAGGAGTATTGGTAGTCGCGCCACTGATGATTCCGACCATATCAGTCATAGGAATATGGAGCAGTACCGATATTGCTATGGCTGTGGCCGTGCCGGCAAGCACGAGTCCAAGTCCGAGCATATTGAGCTTGACACCTCCGCTGCGGAAAGAACTGAAAAAACCCGGACCTACCTTCAGTCCAAGTTCATAGACAAAAAGCATAAGACCGAAGTCTTCGGCATACTTGAGCATGCCGGGGTCGATGGCAAGACCGAGATGTCCGGCCATAATACCTGTAAAAAATACAAAGGCAACACCCAGCGAGATGCCGAAGAAACGCAACTTGCCAAGTCCAAGCCCACAGGCTATTATCACTGATATGACGCAGACAGCCTGCAACGGCGACTGCTCGAAAAAAAGGCTTTCAAACCAATTCATGCCTGCAAAGGTACATATATTTCCTCTGTAATATACAAAACCCAGGTCCGAAATCACTCAGAGACCGGCTTCGTGCCTTTTATATTCATATATTATCGCTAATTTTGCGGAGTGAATGATGACAATCCTATAGTATCAGGATTTGACAGCAGAAACGAAGCTGCGTCAATGACTATTGATTTCGCGTTGGCCAAACCTTTGGACAGGAGCGGATCGACTTGTGATGCCTACGAGTGTGTGGTGCAACGGCGGCGGGTGTTCGTCAAGCGACTCAAAGCCGAGTACCGCCACAATCCCCTCTACCGCGCGGCATTCGACAAGGAATATGACCTCGGGGTGTCGCTTAGTCATCCTTCCCTTCCCCGATATGTTGGTTTCGGTGGTGACTACATTGTCATGGATTTCATAGAGGGGGATACGCTTGCCGACCTGATTAAGCGCGATGACCCGCGGCTCAAAAACCGTAAGTTTGTCCGTCGATTGCTGCTTGAATTGGTCGATGTGGTGGATTACCTCCACCGTCGCAATATCGTGCACTGCGACATCAAGGCTGATAATGTCATCATCTCGCCCTACGACGACCGCCCAGCTACTCTCATCGACCTCGACAAGGCTTACACTTCATGGCTCGACTCGACCCACGGCAGCACTCAGAAATATGGGTGCGACAGCTGTGCCGACGGAGCTATTGATTTCCGTGGGATTGGCAAGATAGCGTCACAGTTCGGCCAGGAAAAAGTTGCACGAGTCTGCGAAATGGACGACGTGTCGGTGAAGTCTATCAAACAAGCACTCAGTCACGGCAATCGAAACGCTCTCTATCTCTCGGGCGCCGCTATGCTGATTCTTGGACTTGTACTTTCTTTGTGGCATTTTAAAGGGGATAACAACGACACAGAGCCATCGGTGGGCATCGAATCTACCGATGCGGAATTGGCTGTCTTACCCGACTCCTCAGGTATCGATGTGACGGAAGATTCCATACTTGCCCAATTACCTGACTCACTCGCTGAAAAACGGGCTGAATCCCATGTCGCAAAATCCGGAATAGACTACTCCTGGTTAGGCTCACTGGTCGCTTCCAACATGAGTAGATTCAATGCAGAACGCGACAGGATTTATAATCTGATGAACAGCGATACAGTGGCTAAAGCTACTGTCGACAAAGCTTTATTCAATTACATAAACGAAATGAATAAAACGTGTTACGCGATTTTCGATACCGCCGAAGTGCGCTTTCCGGATGTCTCAATCGATAAAGTTAGAAATGCCGTAGCCGACACCAAAGAGTACAATACATGGGTAAAAACCAACAAAGCTCTTTACAACAGGTACGACGCCTACTCCGATTCAATTGAACGGATATATACGATTGATGCCGAGTGGGCCGGCGAACTGATTGCGTCAAAGGCCAACCTCCTTCAGCCTGATATGGATAGACTCTACCGGATGCTTGAAAGCGATACAATATCAGTCAAATCAGTTTACAATGCATCAAATGAGCTGAGGGACAAATATTTGGACATAAAGCGTTCCATATATAAAGAAGCAAAGGAACGCCACCCACACATACGCCCGGGAAAGGTTGAATATCAGATCGACGGCAACCAGGAGTGGATGGCGCTGACAAAGAAAGTAGTCGCTCTAAATCGGGCGGTGAAGGATTATGGCCAAAAACATTCTAACAGATAATCTCCACCCCTGTCAGGCCGCCCTGCTTGGCCGCCTGATATGAGCCGAGGTGCTTCTTGTCGCGCTCCACATCGCTTATCAGCAATTCAAACCCCATGTAGAAGCCCGCGATAGTGAGAATGTCGCCCTTCATGAGCTTGCTGCCGCGCGATTCGTTGACAAGATACTTGTTTTCGCCCAAATAGCTCAACACCAACAGGCGGTTGGGATGATAAGTCACCTGTATCAGCTCACCCGGTAGCAAGTCGGCTGAGTCGATGCTTTCCACGGCGCGAAAATCAGATATTTCCACATCCTCACCCAAGTCTTTTGTCATAAGATTATAGTCGGGATAACCGAGATACTGTGCGATGATGTCGAGCGACGATGGGCGCGGATTGGCGGGTCCGCTGACAAAGCCGAGCATGCGCTTCAATGTTGTCGTGCCTAAAGTCTGCCCTGTGGCTTCCTGAATGGCCATAGCAAGAGCCTCGCACTGCTGCGGGTACTGGATGGGAGAATTGAATTTATCCAGGATCATCTGTCTGATTTTGTCGTTAATCATGTCTGTCGTTTTTTTATCTGCAAATGTAGCACGTTTTGTCAAAATGGTGGCTAAAAGGTGTGTTCATAACGTTCACAACGGAAGTGAACGGAGTGAACACCCGGTTTTTCGGTCATTTCACAGAAAACCGCCATCTTTGCATCGACAACGCAGAGGCTATTTCAGCTATAAATCCGGCAATTAACTACAATTATTCTTGCAGAATAAGAATTAATGATTAATTTTGTCGGCATAACATACTGAAAGCGTTTACTTGACGCTTCAGTTCTGACGATTCGGAACTTCGCAACTTCCCAAATATCCTTGTCAGAACCGGAGCAACAGTAGATGCCATGTTGGATATGTAACTCTATCCGCAGTGAGCCGTAACCCATGCGTGGGGCACGGTACACTGCGCGTACTTACATATTTCGCGTGGGCCTCTGCGTTGTTTCGTTCCTTACAAGGATAGGCAATGCGAAGGCCTCGGATCGTGGGAACGGACAGCAAGTACGGCTCCACGCTTTTTTTATATCCCTAACTCCGGTAAGGCGCCGGCCGGAATAAGCATTGAATCTGCAAGAAATGAAAAATCTCAACGCAATTACCGGCGTCCACAATGAGATAAGGGACTATCTGTCTGCGAAGGACTTTTCACATCCCTTTGTAATTAACGCTACAAACCATGACCGCGAAGAATCTATCGATTATATCATCGATACTCTTTGTGGCTCTCGTACGGGACGCTATCAGATGGTAAAACCTATTGATCAACTGAGGTCAGAGTTGACCCGTGTAAAGGATAATGGTTATCTGGTAAAGAAATTCTATTTCAAGTCAGATGTAGAGGAGTCGCTGGCTAAGATCGCGGAGATCCTGGGGGATGATCTGGGGAGCGATGTCCCTGTGTTCATCATTTTTGGCAATCAGTCGTTGTGTACTGAGTTTGCCGACTGTGAAAAGATTGGTCCTGTCTTCCGGTACTGATGATGAAACATACTTAGCTGAAATATGTGGTAATTCATAACAAAACAATCAAATAATTAAAAATGAAAAAAATTGTATCACTGCTGTTGATGCTGTTGTTCGCGGCATCAATATCCCATGCTTTTGAAAGTTTATACGACGGGGATGTCATTTATCATACTTTGGACGGGAAAACATGCCAGGTATACAGCGTGCGTAATCCCGAAAACCACACATCTCTTTCAATTCCCGACAAGGTCTACGGTCTTACTGTAGTGGAAATATACGATTATGCTTTTTCTAATATGAAATATCTGAAGTCAATAAGTCTACCTGAGACTATTGTCAAAATCGGAGAAGGGGCCTTTAATTATTGTCGTTCGCTGACTAACGTAAACATACCTAATTCTGTTACCACAATTGGGGATATATGTTTTAGGATGTGTACTCGGCTGACAGACATAGACATACCTAATTCTGTTACCACAATTGGGGATGAATGTTTTACGGATTGTACTTCGCTGACTAACGTAAACATACCTAATTCTGTTACCACAATTGGGGATGGATGTTTTACGAATTGTACTTCGCTGACAAACGTAAACATACCTAATTCTGTTACCTCAATTGGCGAAAAGACTTTTTATGGATGTGAAAATCTTAGCTATGTTTATATTCCATCTTCAGTTAAATCAATCGGAGAGGAAGCATTCAGGAATTGCCGTAAATGTTATGTAGTCGTTGATCCGGCGGCGGGAAATATTCAGATTGCCAATCATTCGGGGAATTATAAGAAGTTTGCCGTTCCGAATACTGCCGTTCTCGAATCTTATTCATCTTATCGTGTAGTCTATCCGGCGGACAATGCAAAAATCATAGATACTGATGTTTACAGCCTTGATGAATCGACGATTTATTCTAAATCGCCATACGTCGGGAGTGACTATGAGATTCCCCGTACTGTCACTAAGATTGGCAAAAACGCATTCTATAATTGCAGTAACCTCCGGACCGTACGCCTGCACAGCGGTATTACCGAGGTCGGTGAACATGCCTTCTATAATTGCACCGTCGATTCTATCGTAATTGATGCGGACAATCTCAAGGTGGGTGATGCTTTCCCGATTTTGAGAGAGTCGTACAATCCTCCGGTATATCGTCCGATTGACGTTGTTTTGGGCGAAAATGTCAAGACAATTCCCGACTCTATGTTTTATGGAAATTCGTTTGAGTTTTATGGAAATGCGTTTGGGTCTATAACGATTCCTTCGGGTGTCAGATACATAGGCAACCATGCCTTTCCAGGCATCCAGATAAAGGAAGTTCAATTCAATGCCGAGAACTGTGAATATTGCGGGGATAGGCCATTCATTAATGCAGAGGCATTCAGTATAGGAAGCAATGTCAAAAGATTGCCTGCCAATTTGTTAGAGAAAACAAAAATTACAACTCTGCACATACCGGCATCTCTGATTGATATTGCGGATGGCGCTTTCAACAATGCGTATGATTTAGCTGACGTGACAATCGACGATGATAATCCTGCCTATAGTATTGAGGATGGGATACTATTCTCCAGGGACAAGGCTACATTGGTACGTTCTTTACCATCTGCGAAGAAAGTTATATACGATGTGCCTGCATCGGTCACGACGATAATGAAAGACGCGTTTGCATGCAATAGCTATTTAGTCAAGGTGAACCTTAACAGCTCTATAAAAGACATTGAAGACCGTGCATTCGCGAAATGTACATCTTTGGAAAGTTTCTCGTTTGGTGGAAATATACATACTGTCGGTCAATCCGCTTTTGCTGATTGTTCCAGCCTTAAATCGGCGGTGTTCGGGAATAACATCACATCCATCGGTCAATCTGCCTTTGCCGGGTGTTCCGGACTGACAAATGTTGAATTTGGCCAAGGCATCACTACTGTCAATGAATCTGCTTTTTCCGGTTGCACCAGCTTGAAATCGATAGATGTGGGGCAAAACATCACATCTGTAGGCCAATCCGCTTTTGCAGGTTGTACTGGCCTTGAATCGGTGACGTTCGGGCAACGTGTCACTACTATTGGCAAGTCCGCTTTTTCCGGTTGCGCCAGTTTGAAATCGCTACTGATAGGACAAAACATCACTACTATCGGTGACTTAGCTTTTTATAAATGTTCCGGCCTGACAATGGTGAGATTAGGAGAAAATGTCACTACTATCGGCAGGTCGGCGTTTAACAGTTGCTCCGGACTGAAAATGATGAGGTTAGGAGAAGGTGTCACTACTATCGGTGACTTAGCTTTTGCTTATTGTTCCAGCCTTGAATCAGTGGTGTTGGGGAAGAACGTCGCTACGGTGGGTAAATCCGCTTTTTACGATTGTTCCGGCCTAAAATCGGTTGTATTCGGGCAAAATATAGCTTCTATCGGCATGTCGGCATTTGACGATTGCCCGTCGCTGACAAGTGTTGACATCAACAATGCCAATGACTGGAGCCTTGTCGAATTCGCTGACAAGTCGGCCAATCCGATAGTCTGTACCGGCAACTTCTCGGTCTGTGGCAAAGATGCCACTCGTCTCGATATCAATATCGCCGGAAAGGATGTTTCAGATTACGCGTTCAACGGCGCGGAAAATCTTAAGAGCGTCCGTGTAAAGGCGCGCAGTATCGGCTCGCAGTCGTTCAGCGCGAACAGCGAGATGACACATCTGTGCATTGATGTAGATGAGATTGCCGATGATGCATTTGACGACTGCGACAATCTGCGGTATATATACTCATTATCGACCATTCCTCCCAAAGCGACCGATCTCTTGTTTGCCGACTGTTCGGGGATGAGCCTCAATGTCCCGAGGGGCTGCAAGGATGCATACGAGAATGCGTACTGCTGGTGGCGCTTCGGACGCATCTATGAATCCGATTTCGAAAATCTCGACCAAATCTTTGCCGCCGACTATAAAAATGGCGAACCGGGAACCTCGGGAGTCCAGGATGTTGTTGTGGATAGAGACTATCTGCATTATGATGTTAAGGTCGACAATGGCAAAATATATGTTGATAACGCCGATAATTGTTATGTGGGGATTTTCAATATCCAGGGAAATTCGGTTTATTCAGGAACCGGATGCTACGGCGTGGAACTGCCGAGCGGCATGTATATCGTAGTTGTCAACGGCCAATCTCAGAAAGTCTTGGTACATTAATCTTGACATGGTGCTGGAATCCGGCCAAACAACGTAGACATATCCTAAGCCTACATATCGACTGAAACCACCCGCATAAATGAACTGCACTCAGGAAGTCACACAAACTTCCAGGGTGCAGTTCATAATTTCTGGCACAATATCAATTATAGGACTGTTATTTTCTCTATGGTAAATCTGGATTATTTTCTTTAAATTTGCAAAGTGCTCTGTGCCGGATACGCAAAACGCTGTGGCATTTCAGAGATAACAAAAATAATAGGCCTGCTATGGATACAAAGAATATAAAGAAACATATAAACCGACTTCTGTTGGATCCAAATAATTATCGCTTCATTGACCATCCGTTCTATACTGCGGTTGATCCAAGCAAGGTGGCAGACACTACTATACAGCAGCGTACAGCCGGATTTCTGCGCGGAAAAAACAATGAGAATATCGAAGATCTGATCAACAGTTTCAAGACCAATGGTATCCTACGGCAGGACCCTATACAGGTTAAAAAGATAAATGATGAATTCTATGTCGTCATTGAAGGCAACCGAAGGGTAGCCACTTTGAAATACCTGTATGATATAGTCAAGAATCATGGAATTGTCGGCGTGTTGACTGAAAATGATTTCAAAAGCATTGATCTTATTGAAATTGAAGGTGAAGACAAACAGCAGGAACTGATTGCAATGGGTCTTAACCACATCGGCGGCAAAAAAAAATGGAGTCCTCTCAATCAGTCAAAATTAATTCAGGACCTTATGTCGATACATGGCATGTCCACCGCCGAGATATGCAACGCACTTGGTATCTCCAAACAATTGCTTAACAAGAGCCTGCGCACTCTGGCCTTGATCGAGGCATACCGGGATAGTGATTATGGAGATCAGTTCGAGACAACCATGTATTCAATTTTTGAAGAAATAGTCAAGAGTCCTGCACTCAGACAATGGTTGGGTTGGGATGAGAAGGAGATGGTATGCAGAGATGCAGTAAATCAGGAAAGAATATTCAGTTGGATTTCCAAAGCAGAGGTGGATGATGACTCCACCGATTTCCCTAAAGTAGAACTTCCAATTATAACCAAGAGTTCCGAAATCAGGGAGCTATCCAAGTTCATTTCTGATCCAAAGGCAATCTCCACTATGGAGGAAGCCAGAAGCATCACAAAAGGTCTTATCGACAGCGAGGCCTTAGGAGAATCGCGTATTCAGAACGCGATAAAGAATATCCGGTCTGAAATAGATGCAACCTTGAAATTCAGTGATTTTATTACGCCTGAAAACAAAAGGAGCTTTGAGAAACTCCAAGGCAAACTGAAATTACTATTGTCTGATCCTGCTTCCGGCATGAGATTATCAACGTCTTCAGATATACAGCCTTTGGATATAGATGTAATTTCTCACTTCTCAAAAGCTACCGTAGGATCTTATCGAAGAATCAAGGATCTCAAGCTTGACAACCTGAAGCGTATTAATTTATTTGTGGGTCCTAACAATTCAGGAAAGACATCTATCCTGGAATGCTTTTACCTGATGACTCGGCTGAACGACTTAGCCGCGTTTCTTGAAGCGGAACAATTAAGAAGCAAATCGGAGGAGTTCAACCCGGAAGCCATCGTAAGCAATATTCCTGCTAATATCAACATTACAGGTACTTTCAATAATTCTACAACAAAAGTATCGCTTGCAAAAGAGAATACAGAAGAAAATATCGACCGTACGGCTTACCTGACAACTCTCTTTGCGGATGCCATATATGGAGAACAGGAGTGGAAATCTTATACCAATGTGTACCAGAATAGCGACCCGCAGATTTTCTATACTTCCGCAGCACATCTATGCAAGGCCTGTTTCACAAGCCCATACCTGCATAACCGGAAAAAGGTGCAAGAGGCCCACAAATTTGCAGTAGAAAAGAAACTACTGAAAAGAATCATTGATTTTCTAAAAAGAGAAGTTGATTCCAATATTGAAAATATTGAGCAGATTACTCTCAACGGTGATTCGAGATTCATAGTCTCGTCGAGCCTGCATTCTTCCGGAATTGATATTACTAAATATGGAGAAGGATTACAGCGTATCTTTGAAATTGCACTCTTACTCGCATACTGCAACAACGGGGTGCTCTGCATTGATGAAATTGACAGCGGTATTCACAATAAACTCCTCAAGAAATTCACAAAATTTGTCTTGGATCTGGCATCCGAGTTTAATGTCCAGGTGTTCGTCTCGACACATAGCAAAGAATGCGTCGACGCTTTTGCGGCTCTTGATTCCGAGGAACTTATGGCTTATAAAATGAAGTTCAAAGAAGATCAATCTCTTGATTTCCGCTTCATTGGTGGCAAACGCCTGAATGAGATGGTAGAAGATATGGATATTGACATTAGATAAGGTTCTGAATCATGAGAATAGTTTTCGTATTGTGTGAAGGCCCTCACGATGTTGCTTTTCTGTCAAGGCTTCTCAGTGCTGATGGCTACTTAAAGTACAGGCAACCACTATCCAAGTTCCCTAAACCACTCGACGGTTGGATGACCCAAATTTCCAGGAATCTAAGTATCGAGGATCTTAGCCTGGATAGAATGTACGACGACATTAAAGCTGTTTTGCCAAGCAATGCAATGCTTAATGAGGAAAAGGATCAATTGATTCTACTATATTCCATGAGCGGCGATTCTCATGAAGAAAGGCGTAATAAAGTTATTTCAACATTGAAAAGTTGGAGTCAACCGCCGGTTGAAGAAAAGGAATTCTCTCTGATGGAAGAATGTTCTGAAATTGGAAATAACTATGGACTGATAGTTATTTTTGATGCTGATGACATGGGCGTTAACTCCAGAATTGAAGAAGCGAAAGCGAACCTTTGCAAATATTTTCCTATAGTTGAATCTATCACAAAAAACGGAGAGATCACTTACCCGGATGAGATTATAAAAATAGGAATTTATATTTTTGCAGACCCCTCCACAAAAAAGGGCACTCTTGAAAGTATCCTCCTGCCTCTTATGCGACATGACAATGAAAGTATGTTTGATGACGCCAAAGACTTTTTAAGTAAGCATCATGACGATACACGCCTGAAATCTTTGATTTTCAAAAAGACGCCAGAGGGCATAATTGAAACAAGGGATAAGAAAAACAAATTTCACCCGATTAAGTCCATAATGGGTGTAGTCGGACAATTGCAGAATTCGGGTACATCCAATACTGTATGTATTGAGAAAGCAGATTATATAACGCTTGAAAAGATCCAAAAAGACAGTATCTGTCAGGATATTCTACAAATGTTCAGTAAATTGTAGACCACGTATAGAAAACCCATCATAATCGCCAATCAATTTATGCGCTTATAGTGTGCTGGCAGTCCGATTTCATTAGGCTCATGATACACGGCATCAAGCAGTAGCCCTTCCACATAGTTGTTAAGGCTCCGGCGGTCCTTGGCTGCGAGTTCCTTCAGTTTGTCAAGGAGATAAGTTGGCAAACGGAATCACATACAAATTCCACCGCTAAAAAGTTCGAACCAACATATGTCGAAATATTGAAATAATAGTAAAAGTATTGCAGCTATTTATCGCAGTTAGCCACACCATGAAATGTCCCGGCTAAGAATTACAAAAAAACAATCGGATAAACAAATTATGGATGTTTATCCGATTGATATAATTTTTATTTACGCCGTGACTTAATATTCCTCCTCGTTGAAGAAGAAGTCTTCTTTGGATGGATAGTCGGGCCAGATGTCTTCTATGCATTCGTATACTTCGCCTTCGTCTTCCATTTCCTGAAGGTTTTCGATCACTTCGAGTGGAGCGCCTGAGCGCATGGCATAGTCTATAAGTTCATCTTTGGTTGCGGGCCAGGGTGCGTCTTCCAGTTTTGATGCAAGTTCGAGTGTCCAATACATTGTTTTACGATTATGTTAGGTGGTTGTACTTGTTTTCTATATTTTATACATACGTATCAGGCGCGCATAATGTTGTATGCCTGTACTTAAATATTTCAAAGCGCTCTGTTTTTATCCCAAGGTATGTCGGCTACACCTTTCTGCTGGTTAAGCAGCCGGGCCAAAGCAAACAGATAGTCGCTCAGTCGATTGAGCAGACGTATCGCATGTGGATCCACATCTTCGGTCTGCGCCAATGCAAGAACACGACGCTCGGCACGGCGGCATACCGTGCGGGCCACGTGGGCAAAGGCTCCGGTTGTAGCGCCGGCCGGGAGTATGAAACAATGCATCGGTTCGAGCAAAGAATCCACATGGTCTATATTGCGTTCAAGATTCTCTATAGCGTCACTTGTGATACCAAAGGCCGATGCGTCGCTTCCGGGGGTAGCCAGATAAGCGCCGAGGTTGAACATTGTGTTCATCAACTGATTCAGACACTCGGCTTCTTCCGGCGGAACAGAAGCTCGTGATGCTATAACGCCAAGCCATGAATTGAGTTCATCCACTGTTCCGTAAGCCTCGAGGCGTGTCGAGGTTTTGTGCGTACGTGTGCCATTGGCCAACGAAGTAGTGCCGTCGTCACCAGTACGGGTATAAAGCAGGCTTTTCTTTGACTGTATCATTTTATTTCACTTTATAATAATACTTTCCGAAAAAGTGGCGCAAAGATAGTCATTACCATCCAATCATACAATACGTTGACTGCGAAAATATATCTTATTTCAAAAAAGCTCTGCCGCAATCCTGCACCTGCTCTGATTTTTTTCGTAAATTTGTGGTCAGCAACCATACTTTCTCCAGATGAATATACTGATAACAATATGCGCAAGGGGAGGCTCAAAGGGTATTCCCGGAAAGAACATACGGCCTTTGGCCGGAAAGCCGCTGATAGGATATACTATAGATGCGGCACGGAAATTTTCTGAATCCATTTCCAGCAGCGGCAATATCGTGGACATAGAACTGTCTACGGATTCTGCCGAAATAACAGCAGTGGCGGACGCTTGCGGCCTTCACAGCAGCTACATCCGTCCTGACTCCCTTGCCGGCGATACTGTCGGGAAAATCGACGCTATCGCAGACATATTGCGGCATTCCGAAAGCATACACAACCGCAGATTCGATTTTGTAGTCGATCTGGATGTCACATCCCCACTCCGGACCACATCAGACATATGCGAAGCATTCAGCATGCTCCAGGCCGATCATAAGGCGATCAATATATTCTCGGTAAGTCCGGCATCGCGCAATCCATATTTCAATATGGTGGAACGCCAACCGGATGGTTATTACAGACAGGTCAAACCGCTGACATCCGCTGTAATGTCGCGGCAGACAGCACCGGTAGTCTACGATATGAACGCTTCATTTTATATCTACCGGCGCGAATTCTTCGATCTCGGACTGCGAGGTGCTATCACCCCACGATCGCTTGTGTATGTGATGCAGCATTTATGTTTTGACCTTGACCATCCTGTCGATTTCGATTTCCTGCAATATCTGATGGAATCCGGCAAACTTGATTTTGAGATATGAACATTCTTATAGCCGGACTCGGATCTATCGGCCGAAAACATCTATCTGCACTGAAGACAGCTGCGCCCGAAGCTTGCGTCTACGCCTTGCGTTCGTCTGGTTCATCTCCCGCAGTAGACGGCGTAAGCAGCATAATGTCTGTAGGCGAACTTGGTGGAGTCCATATTGATTTCTGCATACTTTCGACTCCGACAGCAATCCACCTCGATACGTTCCGCCAACTACTTGCGCTGAAATGCCCTATATTGGTAGAGAAACCACTGTCACACCTCCTCTCCGAAGCTTCCGAGATGGCGAGACTCGCAGACGAATCCGGCGTAACCACTTACGTTGGCTGCAACCTTCGGTTTCTCGGATGCCTGCGCTATGTCAGGGAACACCTTCACCGTCCCGGACACAGAATAAATGAAGTGAATGCCTACTGCGGATCATATCTTCCCGAATGGCGTCCAGGTTGCGACTTCCGCAAAGTATACAGTGCCAACGCCAACCTCGGTGGAGGCGTACACATAGATCTGATACACGAGATCGACTATATCTGCTGGATGTTCGGACTTCCTGCCACATATTCACGCACCATCAGATCTTCATCCTCGCTTGAAATAGATGCTCCGGACTATGCATGCTACTGTCTCGACTATCCCGGCTTCTGCGCATCTGTGATACTGAACTACTACAGACGCGATCCACGGCGGACTCTCGAGATTGTATGGGACGACGACACATGGCTCATAGATCTTATCTCCAACACAGTATCATCGGCTCTATCAGGAAAGACACTATACGAATCGCCTCTTGGCATAGCAGACACAATGGACGAACAGATGAAGTACATGATCGAACTGACACAGACCGGAAATAAATCTACAAACTCATGCTCCGACGCATTGGAGATCCTAAAAATATGTCTTGACAAATGAAACTTAAGAATAAAGTGATAATCGTGGCCGGCGGATCCGGCCTCATAGGCAATGCAATTGTCAACCGTTGTGTAGCCGAAGGCGCTACAGTCATCAATGCCGATATAAACGTAGAGACTGATCTTGACCAATGCCGCCTGCATCTCGACATATCATCGGAAGATTCGGTGCGCGACGGGGTCGCCGCAGTCGAGGAGCAATTCAGACGTATAGACGGACTCGTAAACTGCGCCTATCCACACACGAGCGACTGGGGAGCATTCTTCGAAGACATCCCCTACGATTCATGGCGACGGAATGTAGACCTGCAACTCAACAGCGTATTCCTACTCTGCCAGCACGTACTGCGTGTGATGGACCGCCACAAGGCAGGTGCTATCGTCAATATAGCTTCGATCTACGGTATTGTTGGCAATGATTTCACAGTATACGACGGCACAAAAATGACATCTCCGGCCGGATACTCAGCCATAAAAGGCGGTGTGATCAACTTCACTCGCTACCTCGCATCATACTTCGGCCGCAAAGGCATACGTGCCAACTGTGTAGCTCCTGGAGGAATTTTCGACAACCAGAATCCTGTATTTGTCCAGAATTACGCCCACCGCTGTCCTATGGGCCGCATGGGACACCCCGAAGACATAGCTCCTGCAGTAGCATTTCTGCTGAGCGATGACGCCGGCTACATCACAGGGCAGTGCCTTGCCGTAGACGGAGGCTGGACCGCAATCTGAGAACATCTGACACACTACCGACAATGGCAAAAAAGATAGTAGAGACTCCATTGATGAAGCAATACGCCGAGATGAAGCGCAAGCATCCGGATGCTGTGCTGTTGTTTCGCGTAGGCGACTTCTACGAGACATTCTCCGATGATGCGATCACGGCTTCTGAGATTCTTGGAATCACGCTTACGAGGCGCGCCAACGGAGTGGCACAGTATGTTGAACTGGCCGGATTTCCCCATCATGCTCTCGACACATATCTACCGAAACTCGTAAGAGCTGGAAAACGTGTTGCGATCTGCGAACAACTCGAAGACCCGAAAACGACAAAAAAACTTGTCAAACGAGGCATAACCGAGCTTGTCACCCCCGGCGTATCGATAAACGACAACATACTCAATCATCGCGAGAACAACTTCCTTGCCGCGGTGCACACCGGATCAAAAGGACGCATAGGCGTGGCTTTCCTCGACATATCCACAGGAGAATTTCTCACTGCGGAAGGAGTCCCGGAATACATCGACAAGCTCTTGGCCAACTTCGGACCTAAGGAAGTGCTGATCATGAGAGGTACGCGCCAGAGGTTTGAAGATATTACGACAACCCGCTATCTAACCACAGATCTCGACGACTGGATCTTCACATCCGACGCAGCAAACGAACGTCTGCTCAAGCAATTCGGCACATCATCGCTCAAAGGCTTCGGCATACATGCAATGACCGACGCCATCATTGCAGCCGGAGCGATACTCCACTATCTCGACATCACTTGCCACACACGCATCTCCCACATCACAAGCATCTCACGTGTGGAAGAAGAAAAATATGTCCGGCTCGACCGCTTCACCGTACGCAATCTTGAACTCATCCAGCCCTTGGGCGAAGACGGCAAAAGTCTGCTCGACGTCATAGACCGTACCGTGTCCCCGATGGGAGCGAGACTTCTGAGGCGTTGGATTCTTTTCCCGCTTAAAGACGTGAATGCCATAAACTCACGCCTCGATATTGTGGAATACTTCTTCCGCCATCCCGACCAGCGTGAGCAACTCAAGGAACTCCTCGAACACATAGGCGACCTCGAACGTCTCGTGGCCAAAGTTGCCGCCGGGCGCATATCGCCACGCGAAGTTTCGCAGATGCGCATGGCTCTCGAAGCAGTAGAACCGATGAGAGCCATATGCCGGGATGCTGACCTCGAATCGCTGCGCGACATAGGCGAACAACTGAATCCATGCACACCGGTGATGGAACGCATTGCACGCGAGATACGGGAAGACGCACCCAACACAGTGGCGCGGGGGGATGTGATTGCCTCTGGTGTCGATGCCGAACTTGACGAACTGCGCGACATCGCGTTCCGCGGAAAAGATTATCTCCTCAGACTTCAGCAACGCGAGTCTGAAGCCACGGGAATACCGTCGCTGAAGGTCGGATACAACAACGTATTCGGTTATTATATCGAAGTCACCAACACACACCGCGACAAAGTACCTCAGGAATGGATTCGCAAACAGACTCTCGTCAACGCGGAACGATACATAACCCAGGAGCTTAAAGAATACGAAGAAAAGATACTCGGGGCTCAGGAAAAGATCCTTGTGATCGAAAACCGTATATTCAACGACATCGTTGAGGCTCTATCGCGATACATACCCTCGCTACAGCTCGACTCATCCCTGATCGCACGACTCGACTGCCTTTGCTCCTTTACATCAACGGCGCTCGAGAATCACTACTGTCGTCCGGTTGTCGACGATTCTCTCGAACTCCACATAGTGGAAGGCCGACACCCTGTGATCGAGAAGCAGTTGCCTCCGGGAGAACCGTATATCACCAATACAGTCTGCCTCGACAACGACTCCACCCAAGTGATGATGATCACCGGGCCGAATATGTCAGGTAAGTCTGCGCTGCTGCGCCAGACGGCACTCAACGTACTCATGGCCCAGACCGGATGTTTCGTCGCGGCAGAAAGCGCCCGCATAGGCATAGTGGACAAGATCTTCACCCGCGTTGGTGCGAGCGACAACATCTCGCTCGGCGAAAGTACATTCATGGTAGAGATGAATGAAGCCGCTCTCATTCTCAACAACATGTCGCAGCGTTCGCTTATTCTTTTCGACGAGCTTGGACGAGGCACATCCACCTACGATGGCATATCTATCGCATGGGCTATAGTCGAGCATATTCATAACCACCCGGGAGTCCATCCGAAGACCCTGTTCGCTACACACTATCACGAACTCAACGAAATGGAGCGCAGTTTCCCGAGAGTGGTCAACTACAACGTTTCTGTAAAGGAAATAGGCGGCAAAGTCGTCTTTCTGCGCAAACTCTCACGCGGAGGCAGCGAACATTCGTTCGGCATACACGTAGCTAAACTCGCCGGACTGCCCGCCTCGATCGTGCGCCGTGCCGACGAGGTTCTGCACCGTCTTGAGAAAGCCAACCGCGACAACAGCGAGAGAAACAGTAACGCGCTTTCTGAGGCTGCCGGAGATGATTCAGCAGCTGGCATGCAACTGTCATTTTTCCAACTCGATGATCCTGTGCTCGCGCAAGTGCGCGACGAGATTGTCGGCACAGACATAAACAACCTGACGCCGGTGGCGGCACTGAATAAACTTCATGACATACGCAAGATACTCACAGGTAAAGAGTAACTTTTTGGCATGATTATTGTTATACATAATAGTATACATACAAGATTACTCATATTAACACATAAATCATTATGGAAAAAATCAAACCGGGAAAATATGTAGAACTCGGCTACGACCTCTACGAAGTGCAACCTGACGGCAGCCAGACCCTCGTACATCAGACCGATATAAAAGATCCTGAAAAAATAGTATATGGCGTCACTCCTGGTGTCATACGTCCGCTCGAGGCCGCAATAGAAGGTCTTGAAGCAGGCGGCGAGTTCGACCTTGTAGTCAAGAGCGATGAAGCTTTCGGTCCTCGTGATCCTGAGCAGATCGTTCCTCTGGAAAAAGAAATCTTCATGGTCGACGGCAAATTTGACTCCGACATGATAAAAGAAGGGGCATACGTGCCCATGATGACTGCCGACGGATACCGCATCAATGGCCTTGTGACAAAGGTTACAGACGATAAAGTAACACTCGACTTCAACCATCCACTCGCAGGTAAGGACGTACGCTTCAAAGGCAAAATCATCACTGTACGCGATGCAACTCCCGAGGAACTCCAGCCCCAGCATCATTGCGGATGCGGCTGTGGCGGCGGAAGCTGCTCAGATGGTGAATGCGGCGATTCATGCGGCTGCGACAGCGACAATGGCTGCGGCTGCAAGTAAGAGAACTTGACAATTACCTAAGGGAAATCTTTCCGATAACCCTTTTAAAACCAACAAATCCCCAACAGTTCGGTGAACTGTTGGGGATTTGTTTATCTTAACCTGCGGGCTGATCAGTCGTTGCGGGGACGGCGCGGACCACGGTCGCCACCTTCACGACGGGGACGATCTCCACGGTCGCGGCGTTCAGCACCATCGCGGCGCGGGCCACGATCGCCCTCACGGCGGGGACGGTCTCCCCTGGGCTGACGCTGGGGTTCTACATAGCCTTCGGGCTTTTCCTGAAGCGCACGCATCGACAGACGATACTTGCCAGACTTCTTGTCTATCTCGATCAACTTCACGGTGACTACGTCGCCTTCCTTCAGGCCGCTGGCCTCCATATCGGGCAGACGCTCCCACGAGATCTCACTGATGTGGAGCAGACCATCGCGGTTAGGCATGAACTCTACGAATGCACCGAAGTCCATGATAGAGCTTACCTTGCCGGTATATACCTCGCCTTCCTCGGGCTGTGCCACGATAGCGCGGATCATCTCCATAGCCTTGTCTATTGAGGCCTTATTGGAAGCTGCAACCTCGATGTAGCCGCCTTCGTCTACCTCGTCGATTGATACAGTAGCACCGCTGGCCTCCTGAATACCCTGGATAACCTTTCCGCCCGGGCCGATGACAGCACCGATAAGATCCTTAGGAATGGTGAGGGTGACGATTCGCGGAACGTGGGGCTTATAGTCCTCACGTGGAGCAGGTATGGTCTCGTTGATGATGTTGAGGATGTGCAGACGTCCCTCGCGGGCCTGATTGAGTGCGCGTTCGAGAATCTCGTAGCTGAGACCGTCGCACTTGATGTCCATCTGGGTGGCTGTGATACCATCCACTGTACCTGTTACCTTGAAGTCCATATCGCCAAGGTGATCCTCATCGCCGAGGATATCGCTCAGGATAGCATATTTCGAGCTTTCAGTATCAGTGATAAGTCCCATAGCGATTCCGCTCACAGGCTTCTTCATCTTCACACCCGCATCAAGCAGGGCGAGAGTACCTGCGCAGACAGTCGCCATTGAAGACGAACCGTTGCTCTCAAGAATATCGCTCACGATACGGCATACATAAGGAAAGCCGTCGGGGAACATGCGTTTGAGTGCACGGTGGGCAAGATTGCCGTGGCCTACCTCGCGGCGTCCTACACCGCGCTGGGCCTTAGCCTCACCTGTAGAGAAGGGAGGGAAGTTATAGTGGAGCAGGAAGCGCTCGCGACCTTGGTTGAGAACGTCGTCAAGGATCTTCTCGTCGAGTTTTGTTCCAAGAGTCACTGTAGCAAGGCTCTGAGTCTCGCCACGGGTGAATACAGCAGCTCCGTGAGGACCGGGGATGTAGTCCACCTCGCACCAGATCGGACGGATCTCGGTGGTCTTGCGTCCGTCCAGACGGATACCCTCATCGAGAATGCAGCGGCGCACAGCCTCTTTCTCAACATCGTGATAATAACGCTTCACCAGAGGTGTCTTCTCATCGCGTTCTTCCTCGGGAAGTGAGTCAATGTATTCCTGGCAGATTGCATCGAATGATTCCTGACGCCAATGCTTGTCGGCGCTGCCGGCCTTGGCGATGGCATACGCTTTGTCGTAGCACTTGTCGTGCACATCCTTGCGCAGATCCTCGTCGTTGACCTCATGGCAGTACTCGCGCTTTGCGATACCAACAGCCTGAGCAAGTTCGATCTGAGCCTGGCACTGAACCTTGATGGCGTCGTGAGCGGCCTTGAGGGCAGCCAGAAGATCTGCTTCCGACACTTCGTCCATCTCGCCTTCCACCATCATTATGTTGTCGTAAGTTGCGCCGACCATAAGTTCCATATCTGCTTTCTCAAGCTGTTCGAACGTCGGGTCGATCACAAATTCGCCGTCGATACGTGCCACACGAACCTCTGAAATAGGACCGTTGAAAGGTATATCGCTGACCGCAATGGCTGCTGAAGCTGCCAGACCGGCAAGTGCGTCAGGCATCTCAATGCCGTCGGCCGAATACAATGTGATATTTACGAATGTGTCGGCGTGGTAGTTGTCGGGGAAAAGAGGACGTAACACACGGTCTACCAGGCGCGACGTCAGAATTTCATAGTCATTGGCGCGGCCTTCGCGTTTGAGGAAACCACCGGGGAAACGTCCGGCGGAGGAGAACTTCTCCTTATATTCTACTTGCAGAGGCATAAAGTCTACGCCTTCGCCCGCCTCCTTGGCGGACACTACAGTGGCCAAAAGCATGGTATTTCCCATGCGCAGCTCCACTGCACCATCGGCTTGCTTTGCCAGCTTGCCGGTCTCGATCGTAATCTCGCGGCCGTCGGGCAGTGCGATGGTCTTCTTGATAGGATGTAACATAAAGGGGTTTAAATATTTATATCGTCTTAAATTCGCGCAAAGTTACTAAAAAAATCCCACTTTTGCAACATCTGCAAAGAATTTGCCGCCACAGGAATATAATTGTATAATTAATAACAGCTTACGCGCACACCAATGCAACCTCATCCCTAAGAATAGGTAAATCTACGGATGCTTGAAATACTATTTAAATGTCCACGTGAGAGTACCCCGTGTGCGCGCCGGAGCATCTGTAGCTGTTTGTTTGCGGCTGAACCGGCTCTGTTTGGCCGCACGCAAGCATTCGGCCACAACATTGGCATCCGATGCCGCAGGTGGCATACCGCCGGCAGGAGTGGCTGCCACTACATTTCCATCAGCATCGACTTCCACGTTTATTACTACTGATCCAAGAGGCTTACGCTCGCCTCCTACAGATCCGAAATGACTTACCGACCATCCGTTGCCGATACGCGCACCGGGAGTCACACCTGCGGCAGCCTCTCTCGTATTACCCCCAAGTGGATCAGGTTTGGCCGAAGTGTTGTTGCCAGCCGAGTTCTCCTTTCGCGGAGTGAATGCATTGTTGACTGATGTATTTATATTGCGCGAGGCCTTCCGCTCACGTTCTTCGTTGCGGCGTGCGGCGGCATCCTTATCTGGTTTCTTTACCTGCGTCTGCTTCACAGGCTGCTCTTCCTCCGATGACTGCTCCGGCAGAGTGGCGCCAAGATCTCCGGCGTCCTCAAGGTCTGTGCCTGACGCTTGTCCGGGTGCAGCCTCATCACCTTGTACCGGTTCGCCTGATGCCGGCTCGTCATCTCCGCGATCGTAAGGCAGCAGCATCTGTTCCATTGTCAAATATTCGTCGGGCAGCAACTCCACCTCCGGACGCTCCTTTTCCCAGGGAGAAGCTACTTCAGGAGGAAAACTGAGAGTGCACCCAAGAAGCACTGCAAGCACAACAACCAGTACCAGCAACGTGCCGACAAGCGAATAGATACGTTCTTTATTCATAGAGAGAGTGTGTGTCAGTCGTTATTCCTAATCAATTTCCTGGCTTCACCGCATCAGGAGCAGCTTTGGTCGCAAGGATCATTTTGATCCCTTGCTCAGCAGCACAGTTGATCACCGCTACTACATCACCATAAGGGACAGCAACATCAGCGTATAGAGCTACAGCCTGGCCGGGATATAGTGCAGCCATCTCGGAAAGCAGCGGAGCAAGATTTGTCTTCGATACCGGCTGTGGATCACTGTCGCCCGAGCTTACAAACAATTGGGATGACGCATCGATATAGACACGCGCGGCCGGTTTTACGGCTGTCTGCTGCGATCCCTGCGGCAGATTCACATCCACCGCTGTGGGGAAGACAAACGACGATGTAACGAGAAAGAATACGAGTAGCAGGAAGATGACATCGGTCATAGACGCCATCGAGAATGTGGCAAGCATGTCTTGCTGTCGTTTAAGAGCCATAGCAGTGCGTGCGATCAGTTAGCCGGCTCGTTGAGCAGGTCCATGAATTCCATTGTCTTGGCCTCCATCAGATTAGTGACCTTATTGATTCTCGCCACGAGAAAGTTGTAGCCGAACATCGCCACAATACCTACGATCAGACCGGCCACAGTGGTTGTCAGAGCCGTATAGATACCTCCGGCAAAAGATCCGATCGACGCCGCATTTCCTGAATTGGCAATAGCGTAGAACGCCTGCACCATGCCCACCACAGTGCCGAGGAATCCGAGCATAGGAGCACCGGCGGCAGTTGTCGCAAGCCAGGGAAGCCCCTTGCCGAGAGCGGCCAGCTCAAGCGTACCTGTATTCTCAACCGCAACCAACACATCGGCAGTCGGGCGTCCGATGCGCGATATGCCTTTTGAGATAAGTCTGGCATACGGCGTAGGGGTGCGTTTGCACAACTTCAGGGCGCTCTCTATCTCACCGTCGTGTATATAATCCCTGATGCGTTCCATAAAATAGGCATCAACCTTAGCGGCTTTGCCTATAACCAATGCCCGCTCTATAAACACATATATACTCAGAATAAGCAGCAGCGCAAGGGGGATCATTATCCAGCCCCCTTCAAGGCAAAGCTGCCACAATGACATTTCAGCCACAGGAGCGGCAGGCATTGAGGCAGGAGAGCCGGCCAGCGTATCGGCAGCTACGGCATAAACTTCAGTCTGTATCATAACCATCTTGTTTTATATCATTTTATATAAGGCACTCGCGGTAGCGGCGTATCGTATCCTCAAGACCATAATACAACGCATCGCAGATAAGAGCATGACCTATCGACACCTCGTTGAGATAAGGCACTCGCGAATGGAAAAACCGCAGGTTCTCAAGAGAAAGATCATGTCCGGCATTGACGCCAAGCCCACAGCTATGGGCCACTTCCGAAGCTTCAGCATATGGAGCGACCGCTGCCTCAGGATCTGTCGGATACATATCGGCATACGGTTTGGTGTACAGCTCCACCCTATCGGCCCCGGTACGCGCCGCCATCCTTATCACTTCCGGATCCGGATTCACAAACACAGAGGTCCGGATACCGGCTTCTTTGAAGCGCTCTACGACAGATGTCAGGAATTCAACATTCAAAGCCACATCCCACCCAAAATTGGAAGTAACCTGACCCGGCGCATCCGGCACAAGAGTCACCTGCTCGGGACGTGTTCTGAGCACCAGATCGATAAAATCGTCGGAGGGATAGCCTTCTATATTGAATTCGGTGCGCACCACTGCCCGTATACGAGCCACATCGTCGCGGCGTATGTGTCGCTCGTCAGGACGCGGATGCACTGTGATTCCCTGAGCGCCGAAACGCTCACAATCAGCCGCCACACGCTCCACGCAAGGATTATTCTCACCTCGGGCATTGCGCAGTGTAGCCACTTTATTTATGTTCACACTTAGATTGGTCATCTCTTAAAATAGATATAATTAACTCGTGAAATTACGGAAATCTCGGGGATTCTTTGTAATTTTGTAAACTTAACGACACAAAGTTAGTCAGAAAAAACCAATCACAAAAACAAATTTGAGACAAGACCATCAACATACCGACGAACTTGACCGGCTGTTCCCAGCTTTCGGCGACACATCGCGTCTCGTCATAAGCTGCCACAAGGCCGACTACAGCGCATCGCGCATCGCTCGCGCCGTAGAAGATGCAGATGCTCATCTGATCAATCTAAATGTGACGGATGCGCCCCTGCGTGCTGGTATATATGGGCTTGACCCCGACAGAGGATTCAACACCACTACAGGCAATTCGACAGTATATGTAGACCTGCGTGTCAACCGCGCCGATCCATCGCCGGTAATCAGATCACTCGAGCGCTACGGCTTCGAGGTGTGCGACACCGGATCGCTTCCCGAAGGAAGCTATGAAACCATGCGCGAGCGCGTCAACGAGATTCTGCATATTCTGGAGATGTAGTGTCCTGCCGTGGACCAGCAACCAACAAATTCCGCCAATGACAACAATAGCCATATTCGGCAACACAATGCAGCATGATGCCCTGCAAGAGATAATCGCGGCTATACAATGCCTCGAGAGCAACGGCATGCATATTATTGTCGAGAGCCAATTTGCTGCATATATGGAACGTCACACCGGCTACATGCCATGCGCAACCGTCGCCCGGATGCCATCCGGAGGATGCGGATTGTTGCTCAGTTTTGGCGGCGACGGCACTTTTCTGCATGCTGTGCGCTGGTGTGCACAGACCGGAACTCCCATTCTCGGCATTAACACAGGCCATCTTGGCTACCTTGCTGCCATGCAGATGCCTTCAGACCCACAGGTCCTCGCCGATCTTATCAAAAGCGGCAACTGGCATACCGAACGCAGACACATGCTCAAAGTCAGTGTCGATAGTGCAGACGGCATAGAACCAGCTTGTTCGTATGCGCTGAACGAAGTGGCTGTACTGAAAGACCATTCCGCGACCACGATAGTCTGCACAGCCTTGTTGGGCAACGACTTCATGGCCACATATCCAGGCGACGGACTGCTCGTGAGCACACCTACCGGCAGCACTGCCTATAATCTATCGGCAGGAGGCCCCGTGGTGCAACCTACCCTTGATGTATGGATCGTGTCGCCGATAGCGTCGCATACTCTTACACTCCGCCCGCTTGTGGTGAATACCGACAGAGACATGACTATAAGTGTGCAGTCGCGCACCGGATCTTATCAGCTTGCTGTAGACGGAGTTTCAGTACCGCTGCCCGACACGGCCAAAGTGCGCATCAGCCGTGCTCCATTCACCACAGCTGTGGTACGCACCCCCGATAGTTCATGGCTCGGCACTCTTAGCCGAAAACTGCTGTGGGGCGCACACTCAAAATAACGCGCCACAGGGCGCATATCCCAAAAGATATCTCAGCAAGCAATAATAATGACAACATCATCACAGCCCACGACATCTTTCTATCACGAAGGACTTCAGGCCACGGTCTGCATTACCGTGCGCAGGAATGCCCGCTCGTTCCGTGCTCGCTGGAAAGGTGGAGTTGTAGCCGTGACCGTACCATCCGGCGCATCCAAGGCGCATGTCATCGACTTTCTGGCAGCAGCCACACCGCGTCTTACAGCAGTACGTCCGGTATCGCCATTCGCGCCCGGAAAGAAAATACAATTCGCTGAGGGCTATATAGAAATTGTCACAACAGACAGCGGCAACATGCAGATTGAAGCTGACTGTCACCGCGACGTAGAATCCGGACAATACAGAATCACCATAACCATACCGTCCGGCACAGACTTCTCTGACCCGGCGCTATGCGACATCGTCAACCGGCTTATCCTCGACCGCACAAAGTGGATCGCCCACCTCACGCTGATTCCGGAAGCCAAGGCCATCGCGGATGAGATCGGAAAACAACCGATGGGCTGGAACATTTCCCACGGCCACCGTGTGCTCGGCAGTTGCAACTCGCGTGGTATCATCAATCTGAGCCACATAATACTATTCCTGCCACCGCATCTGCGGAGATATATCATCTGCCATGAGTTGGCGCATCTGAGCGAAATGAATCACTCCCCTCAGTTCCATGACCTGCTCGACAGATATTGCGGAGGAAAGGAAAGACAACTGACCTCAGAACTCAAACAATTCATCTGGCCCATAATACGCTGATACATCACGACCAAGAACCAATCAATCCATCAAAATACGTTCCGATATGAAATCGAGAATTTTCAACAACCTGTTCACTTTCATAATCGCGGCATCCACCTGCTACGGAGTACAGGCGGCCGAGCCCACCGATTATTACAAGAACTGCATAGGAAAATGCGGCGCAGACCTGCTGTCAGCACTATGCGAGACAATCGGACCGCACACCACGGTCAGCTATTCCGGTCTTTGGAGTGTCTATAAGGATTCAGACCGCTATCCCGAAGACGGCAAGATCTGGGACATGTATTCGACAAAACACTGGACCTACAGTTCGGAGCAATGCGGCAATGTCGGATCGACCATCGGCGTATGCTATAACCGCGAGCACTCGCTGCCTAAAAGCTGGTTCAACGATGCCTCCCCGATGTATTCCGACGCTTTCCATATATATCCGACCGACGGTAAGGTGAACGGACAGCGCAGCAACGATCCTTTCGGCGAGTGCGCCAACGGCACTACCCTGCCTTCACATGGAGGCTATCAGGCTCTCGGCAAGTCAGGCAAATCCACATACCCGGGATATAGTGGAAATGTATTCGAGCCGGACGACCAATACAAGGGTGACTTCGCGCGCACTTATTTCTATATGGCCGCCTGCTACAACGACAGAATATCCTCGTGGAAAAGCGACATGCTCGGCAACAACTCATATCCCGTCTTCACCTCCTGGGCTCAGAATATGCTCCTCGAATGGCATCGTGCCGACGCCGTGTCCAAGAAAGAAACAGACCGCAATGAAGCCGTCTACGGATACCAGAAAAACCGTAACCCGTTCATCGATCATCCTGAGCTTGCCGAGCACATCTGGGGCAATAAGAAGACCGAACCCTGGCAAGGATCAGCCACATCCACACCTGAAATCATTCTACCTGCCGACGGATCATCCATAAGCCTTGGCATGGCCGGCATAGGAGTAAAGAAGTCCCTGAGCATCGCCATCAAGGGATCTTCACTGACCTCTGCTGTCAGCGTAAGCGTCAACGGCGAAGGCTTCTCGACCGACAAGACATCAATCGCGGCCTCAGCTGTGAATGCGACTTCAGGTACATCTCTAACCATCAGCTATGTAGGATCATCCATAGGTGAACATACCGCCACCGTGACACTTACATCCGGCAAAGCCAAGTCTACGATAAAAGTATCAGTCACAGTAACAGACGGTATTCCCGCCGAACCTGCGACGGCAATTACCGAAAGTAGCTTTGTGGCACACTGGACATACGTCGGCGGCGACAACAACGGCTACTACAACATCGAGCTAACCACAACGGCCGACAACCGCTCCGTGGACGGCTACCCCAGACAGGTGAACGCCCGCGCACAGCTCACATCTGTGACCGGACTGCAACCCGACACCGAATATGCCTACCGCATCACATCCACATCCGCATCATCGCAGACAATACGGGTACGCACAGCCATCCCGCAGCCTTCAATATATTTCTACTCGGAGGAAGACTTCACTTTCGTAGCGCTTCCCGGCGAAGTATCAGAACCGCAGGAAATTGGTGTGGATATTGAAAACATCAGCTCAGATATCACGATCACGGTACGCGCGCCATTCGAGATTTCGACAGACCGCACCAACTGGTCAAACACAATCTCCATCTCCCCTGAGGCCGACCGCTTCTACATGCGTTTCGCCCCCACAGAAGCAGGCTCTTTCTTCACTTCGATTGTTGCCACAGCCGGTGATTTCTACAACGACGATGCCGAAGTCAATGGCACAGCTACCGCAACAAGCGAATACCTGGAAGACTTCGAGGCCGAGACTGAGGACACTTCTTACTCCACACGCACCATTACCGGTACGATGGGCGAATGGGACATCGTAAACTGCGGTGTGCCAAAGGAGAACGGAAGCCTTCACATACGCATGGCCAAAGACAAGAACAAGAACTCATCCATCACCATGCGCCACGACAAAGCCGGTGGCATAGGTGTTGTGACTATCGACGCAGAATCATGGGGCAGTTCCGAAAACGGCGAAGTAAGACTCGACTACACAACCGATGGCGGAATCACATGGAATGAGGCCGGATCGGCAGAGATCAATTCTACCACACGCCGTGAATACACCTTCACAGTCAACCGCACTGACGCCACACGCATCCGCTTAGTGCGCACTTCAGGAGGACGCCACAAGATAGACAACGTAGCCATCACCGATCACCGCACCACCGGCATCGCAGGAGTTGAAAGCGACTACAGCAGTTGGGACGCCTACTGCGCCGATGGCCGGTTGACACTACTCAACAACGGTGACACGACGCGCACTGCTACCATATATGGCATAGATGGCATCCTGTATGCCACAGTCCGGCTCACTTCAGGAATAACGACTTTAGACCTGCCCGACGGACTCTACATCGTGGCCGTGGACGACTTCACACGACGTGTCGTCGTACGCTGACAAGACCTTACAGACACATCCCGTCAGGCGTCCGGGATAAACGTCCCGACGCCTGACGAAAATTCTTTTTCTCTATTCGTTTGGTAATTTGTCAGATAAATTATAACTTTGCAAAGTTTTTCTAACCACAATCTCTCATGGGAAAATTCACAGCATTCAAAGTGCCTTTGAAAAGCCTGTCGCCGGGAGTACACGAATTTGACTACCGCCTCGACAAGACTTTCTTCGCAAACATGGAGAGCGCCGACATCCATGATGCCGACGTAAACGTGCATCTGACGCTCACCTATAAGGCAGATATATACGACCTTAGCTTCGTGCTTGAGGGCGATGTGACACTGCTGTGCGACCGTTGCCTCGACGATCTGCATTACCCGATCGCCACTTCATACCACATTGCGGTGAAGTATGGAGAAGACTACGACGACAGTTCCGACGATCTGCTTGTGATCCCCGAGAGCGACAACTATCTGAACGTGGCATACATGCTCTACGACACCGTGGCTCTCGGCATTCCGATGAAACACGTCCATCCGGCAGGTAAATGCAACAGACAGATGAGTGCCGTGCTGAAGAAACACTCCGCAACCTCAGCTGATGAATCGCTCGAAGACGAACTCATCGACGAGATCGACAACATTGACATGGACTCGCAATCAGGCCCTAAGGAACAGTCCACCGACTCACGCTGGGACGCATTGCGCGGATTCAACACAGAAGACTAACGAAAATATCAAACCATAATAACCCTTTAAAGAAAAAATGGCACATCCTAAACGCAAACAATCCAAGACCCGCACAGCAAAGCGCAGAACTCACGACAAGGCCGTAGCCCCCACACTGGCACTCTGCCCCAACTGCGGCGCTTGGCACGTTTACCACACCGTATGCGGCGAATGCGGCTACTACCGCGGACGTATCGCTATCGAGAAGGCTGCGGCTCTCTAAGACCCGCACCGGACTTTCAGCAGACGCACCCCCGATGCCTCAGGCTCGGGGATGTGCGCCATTGTTGATCACAAAATCACAAAATACTCATCTCTATACTAACCATTCCGTTATGCTGAACGCTCGTATCTCCGGAATAGCATCATACGTACCCGAAGACATCCTCGACAACGAGATGCTGTCCAAAATGGTCGATACAAACGACGAGTGGATCACAACACGTGTGGGCATTAAGACCCGTCACATCCTGAAGAAAGAGGGTGAGGGTTCTTCCTACATGGGAGCGATTGCTGTAAATCGACTCCTTGAGTCCACAGGTGTAAAGGCCGATGAAATCGACCTGATCATCTGCGCCACTTCCAACCCCGACTACCGTTTCCCATCCACAGGCTCTGTAATAGCCCACAGATGCGGACTCACCAACGCATACGCCTACGACGTGCAGGCCGCGTGTGCAGGCTTCTTGGTGTCTCTTCAGGACGGCACCGCTTACATCCGTTCCGGAATGTATAAGAAAGTGATTGTCGTAGCGGCAGAAATGATGTCGTCCATGACAAACTATTCAGACCGCACCACCTGCCCGCTGTTCGGCGATGCTGCAGCCGCCGTGCTGCTCGAACCCACCGAAGAACCCAATGTTGGTGTTATCGACGGTGAATTCCACGTCAACGGTGAAGGACTTCCATTCCTGATCATGCCCGCTGGCGGATCCGTAAAGCCAGCAACCCACGAGACTGTGGACGCCGGCGAACACTTCGTGTACCAGCAGGGACGCCAGGTGTACAAGCATGCCGTGACAGACATGCTCACATCCTCACTTTCTGTAATGGAACGCAACGGTCTCACAGTCGACGATGTGGCATACCTGATTCCCCATCAGGCCAACCTGCGCATCATAGAGGCAGTGTCGGAGCGCGCCAACTTCCCCGAAGAAAAGGTTCTGGTCAACATTCAGAACTATGGCAACACATCTGCCGCCTCAATTCCCCTGTGCCTCGACGAGAACAAGGGCAAACTGCATAAGGGCGACAAACTGATCCTCACCGCTTTCGGTGCAGGATTCACTTGGGGAGCCATGTACATCGTATGGGACATCTAATCCCCGCCTCAACGACGGAGATTATGTAAAAATAACTTAAATAGCATCTATTAAGGTGCTATTTTTGTTTATATTTTACACATACAAAAAATACCTTACGAAATGACAACTCAACACAAAGCAGGATTTGTAAACATAGTAGGCAATCCGAACGTAGGAAAATCGACGCTCATGAATGATCTCGTCGGTGAGCGCGTAAGCATAATAACATCCAAGGCACAGACTACCCGTCACCGCATACTCGGAATCGTGAACACGCCTGAATACCAGATCGTGTTCTCTGATACCCCAGGTGTACTGAAACCAAACTACAAGCTTCAGGAAAGCATGCTCAACTTCAGCGAAGGAGCACTGACCGATGCCGACATTCTGATCTACGTCACAGACGTGGTGGAAGACCCGACAAAAAATGCGGACTTCCTTGCCAAAGTAGCAAAGGAAAAAGTGCCGGTAATGCTGATTATCAACAAAATCGACCTCGTCAAAAATCAGGACGACCTGAACGCACTTGTCGATCGTTGGCACGAAATACTGCCTAATGCTGAGATTTTCCCCTGCTCAGCCAAGGAGCACTTTAATGTAAGCAACATCATGGCCCGGATAGTGGAACTACTCCCAGAGTCAGAACCATACTTCGGCAAAGACGCCCTTACCGACAAACCGGCACGATTCTTCGTCACAGAGATCATACGCGAGAAGATACTCACGACCTACGATAAGGAAGTCCCCTACTCTACAGAAGTACTCGTAGAGAAATTCGATGAAAAAGACGGTGCTATACACATAATGGCCGTCATATACGTCGAGCGCGACAGCCAGAAAGGAATTATCATCGGAAAAGGCGGCACAAAGATAAAACACGTAGGCATAGAGGCCAGAAAAGACATCGAGACATTCTTCGGAAAAAGAGTATATCTCGAACTTTTCGTAAAGGTTGAGCCAAACTGGCGCAACCGCGAGAATAAACTCCGTCAGTTCGGATACATAGAATAAGAAGCACATACACAACACAGAAATGAGCCAACTTGTAGCAATCGTAGGACGACCCAACGTAGGGAAGTCAACACTGTTCAACCGACTTACACAGTCTCGTCAGGCAATAGTCGACGATACCGCCGGCACAACACGCGACCGTCAGTATGGAAAGGTGGACTGGAACGGACGTGAGTTCTCAATCGTCGACACAGGCGGATGGGTAGTCAACTCCGAAGACATATTTGAAAGCGAGATCAACAAACAGGTACATCTGGCCATCGAACAGGCGGATGAGATATTGTTCGTGGTCGACGCCATGAACGGTGTTACCGACCTCGATGACCATGTGGCCGAGATACTGCGCAAAAGCCGCAAGCCGGTCATCCTTGTGGCTAATAAGGTAGACTCTAACGAATGGCTGTACAACGTACCGGAATTCTATAAATTAGGACTCGGCGAACCATACCCCGTAAGCGGAATCAACGGCTACGGCACAGGTGATCTGCTCGATGAGGTGATCGCCAAATTGCCTGAGCGTTCAGATGAGGAGGAAGATCTCGACGACATTCCCAAGTTTGCCATCGTTGGCCGCCCTAACGCAGGCAAGTCATCTCTGATCAACGCATTCATCGGCGAAGACAGACATATCGTGACCGATATAGCCGGCACAACTCGCGACTCGATATACACACGCTACGACAAGTTCGGATTCGATTTCTACCTCGTGGACACCGCAGGCATCCGCAAGAAGAACAAGGTGAATGAGGATATAGAATACTATTCCGTGATCCGCTCAATCCGTGCGATCGAGGCTTCTGACGTCTGCATTCTTATGATTGACGCTACCCGTGGCATCGAGTCTCAGGACGTGAGCATATATTCGCTTATACAACGCAACCGAAAGGGACTCGTGGTCGTGGTCAACAAATGGGACCTTGTGGAAGACAAGTCCACTACCGCAATCAAGCATTTCGAAGACGCAATCCGCAATCGCCTCGCGCCGTTCACCGATTTTCCGATCATTTTCAGTTCGGCGATCACAAAGCAGCGTATCTTCAAGATCATTGAGACTGCCATAGACGTGTACAAGAACCGCAAGCGCACAGTACCTACATCGCAACTCAACACCGTGATGCAGGAAGCCATAGCCGCATACCCGCCACCAAGCAACAAGGGTAAATTCATAAAGATAAAATATATCACACAGCTAAGAGGCGCTCAAGTACCGTCGTTCATATTCTTCTGTAATCTGCCGCAATGGGTCAAAGAGCCATACCGCAGGTATCTTGAGAACAAGATCAGAGAGAACTGGGACTTTACAGGTACTCCTATAAATGTATTCATGCGCGAGAAATAATCCTCACGCACGAGACAACCATATAACAACAAAGCCCCCGGCAAGCTATTTAACATCATGCTTGCCGGGGGCTTTGTCTATTGGTTTGTTATCTGCGATGGCTTATCACTGCAGCAGCCTCAGACCGGAGATACGGGACATCGACTATATAAGGTCTGGAATACGACGGATGAAATATACCGAGACGGCCACGCACCACATTTATACCATACTTCCTCTCGAGTATATATCTATAGATACTTACCTGCAGGGCGTAATGCATATAGGTGCAATCCGGAACATGCGCCACCGGATGCAGGCCGGACTTGCCGTAGCGGCTTACCGTGACTGCCGCGCCTCCTTCTATTATGCGGTCGGTGCGTTTCCAGTCGAATATCTCAAATCTACCGTCGGAGGGATCTCGGGTTATGAAGTCAAGCGTTCCTGCCACACCGTAGTCTTCATCGTATATACGCCACTCGGTACGGTATGGATGCAACTGCACTGCCGATGCAAACATCTTGAACAGACGATATGCAGGATCATCCGACATGCAATCCTCGCCATTATAGTAACGCTCGATACGGTCGTGCATCTCTGTGCCGAGCGCAGCGGCCTTTTCGGCTTTCTCTCTCCAGCGCCGTCGCAACTCCTCTGGAGTGATACCCATCCCGGGGGCTTTACGCTCAGACCAATATACCTCATCGAAGCGCTCGAATGAATCCTCCACAACCTCTGTGACAGATCTTACCGGCCCATTATAACCATCTATGGTATATTTATGTTCCAATGGCTCAAACGTCACACCGGCATCGCGGCTGTGCGCATTCACAAGGTTGCAATCAGCAATCATCGGACTGATGCTTTTTTTCAACTTCTTCCCAACGGTACAGACGGTCGGAAGGACGGATCTTGGAGGGTACAGCTATCGAGAAACTGTCGCCCTTGACAGCGCGTTTCACACTCTTGAGATCGACACGGATATCATCTACCGTAAGAATCAGTGCACCTGTAGTCGGTCCGGTGATCACAATCTCATCACCGACACACAATTCTCCTGATTCCATATAGAATTCCCCTACTCCGATATTAGAGAAGTAACGGACACCCTTGGCCACATAGCGCTTCACTCTCGTGGCAGACGATCCATACTTTGCCGACCATTCTCCAACACGCTGACCGAGATAGTATCCGTTCCAGAATCCACGGTTGAAGATCTTGGCAAGACGCTCGTCCCACCGGGCAATGGCATCCTCATCGCCGTAAGTTCCATCGCACAAGGACGTCAGCGCCTCATTATAACACGACACTGCTGTATGAACATATTCCGGGCCACGCGCGCGTCCCTCAATCTTGAATACCCTGACACCGGCATCCGCCATTTTGTTCAGGAAATGGATAGTCTTCAGATCTTTGGGCGACATTATATACTTATTCTCAATATCGAGCTGATCTCCTGTCTCCCGGTCAGTCACCGTATATCCACGCCTGCATATCTGCGTGCAAGCGCCTCTGTTCGCACTTGAATTCATCTCATGCAAGCTAAGATAACATTTACCTGACACTGCCATGCACAGCGCACCGTGGCAGAACATCTCGATGCGCACAAGCTCGCCATGAGGGCCGCGTATATCTTCATCCACGATGGCTTTGTGTATCCGGGCCACCTGATCGAGATTAAGCTCGCGGGCTAGTACCACTACATCGGCAAACTGCGAATAGAACCGCACAGCCTCGATATTGGTAATATTGACCTGCGTCGATATGTGCACTTCCACACCTACGCTCCTGGCATACATGATGGCTGCTATATCGCTTGCTATTATTGCAGATATCCCACTCTTGCCCACGGCATCGATAATTTCACGGCATTTGACCATATCTTCGTCATAAATAACCGTATTTACGGTAAGATACGACTTTACTCCGGCAGCATCGCAAATGTCAGCGATGCGGTGCAGGTCGTCGAGCGTAAAGTTGACACTTGAGCGGGAACGCATATTCAGCCCCTCCACTCCGAAATATACGGCATCAGCGCCGGCGTCTATCGCCGCCGCAAGACTCTCGTAGCTTCCTACGGGAGCCATTATTTCAAATTGATTGCGTTGCATGATAATTTTGACGTTCAAGAGGCCGCCGTGTATGACAATAGAGCACGACTACCTCTTATATTATTATACACCGAATGCCCTAACGGCTTTCGCGATTAGGGCTTTCGTGTATTATGCGTTTCTGAATAGCTTATCCGGTGAATCCGGCTCTTATTCTGCTGCAGGAGCTTGCTCTACGGGAGTCTGCACGGGTGTGCCGGGAGCAGCGTTGACAGGAGCGGATGCAGGAGCAGATGTACGGAGGCTCTGCTGCGAAGCGCCGGGAGTTGTGAATGTCGAGATTATCGACAATATACAGATGATACCTGCCAGAGTCCATGTGAGCTTCTCGATGAAATCATTGGTGTGGCGTACGCCGAGCACCTGGTTGCCACCGGCAAATGTAGAGGAAAGACCTCCGCCCTTCGACTTCTGTACGAGGACTACTGCGATAAGAAGGATTGCGACCAGAACGGTCAGTACAATGATTAAAGTGTGCATACTTTTATATCTGTTCTTTTTGTGTTTGCTGCTGGTTTATTATCAATTTCCGCAAGAAGCGCAATTGGTCTGCAAAGTAAATACTTTTTTCGGGATAATTCAAACTTAAATTCAATAATATTTCGTAAGCTTTGTTGTATCGGCGCTGTTTTATGAAAATTTTAGCCAAACTCTCGCTCAGAAGTCCCGGAGTGGCACTTACCGGATGTACTTCTCCTGCTGCCTCGGTTCTTGCTTCCTCCACTACGTCCGGTGCGACTTCAGCCGTTTCGGATGGTTCATTCGGAAGCACAGCTTCGACCTCCAACATATCTGCCATACCGCTATCGGCGGTTGACTTAGCCAGAAAGGCATCTATCATCCTGTCCTGATCGTCGGCAGGGGCAGCCATAGCCTGATCATCGGCCTGAAGCACTCCGGCATATTCCGCAACAGGATTGAATATCAGTTTTTCAAGCAGAGCATCCTCCTCCGGTGATGATGATCCATATCGCTCGAGGAATGTATCAATCACATTGTCGGTTGTCATCTGCGGCTCCGGACGCACCTCCGGATAGAAACGGCTCATGGCTGCCTCATCGGCATCTACTGCAGCGAGGAACGATTCTTTGTCCGTTGCCCTCAATGCAAGATTCTCCATCATGATCTCGCGTTCGGAGACCGGCATGTCAGCTGCACGCTGAAGCGCCAGTACAGCTGGCAATGTGAAACACGGATAGCGCTCCTCCATAGCGTCGACCCATTTACGGTCCACAGACGCTATTGGATCGTCTATCAGGCCATACAGCGTGTCAAGCAATTGTCGGTCGGTTGTAGCAGTGTCCATGATTAAGTTTGTGTAGATATTACCAGTCGCCGAGAGTAGCGTTGAAAATCAAGTCAACCAGTTCCTTAGAGATCTGTTGGCAGAGTTCGTCCTGAACATCGGTGAGCATCTCTGAGGCATCGAAGTCACGGTATGCGCTGAATGTCTGATCCACGTCCTTTCCTTCTTCCCTATTATTTATGTACTTCAGACGCACCGATATGGTCAGTCGTGTTTTGGATGCGTAGGCATCTTCTGTCACAGCCTGTGGAGAAAGCGAGTAACCCGTTATCTCACCCTCCATCTGAAGGTCAGCATTGCTGCCGCCATCTATTACCCGCAGACGCGTGTTGCGGGTGATATAGTCAAGCAATTCGTTCTCGAAAGTCTGCTGCAACGGCGGATAGACCAAAGCAGCCCTTATCGGGAAGTTGCTTACAGATATTGTCTTGTATATATTATAATCTATCGACGATCCGTTCAGCGTATAGCGTGGAATGCATCCGCCGGCTGGCAGAAGCGCGAAAAGCAATACGAGCCATACGGCACGCAGATGACGGGCGGTGATTCTATTCAAGTCCATATTCCTTTATTTTTCGATAAAGCGTACGTTCCGATATGTTAAGTTCCTGAGCAGTGGCTTTCCTGCGGCCTCCATTGCGGCGCAGAGCCATCCGGATTGTCTCTTTCTCAGTATCCTCAAGTGTGCGCATGTCGTGCGTACTACCAGAAGCCTCTATGATGATATTCGGGTTCGGTTTGGATATGCGCATCAGAGCACGCGAAATATCGGAGCTTTCTTCCGCCGGTTCGTCCACGATAAACGCATCGTGCTCGCGCACACTTGCAGCGCCACGGCTCTCATCCACTGCAGCCTTTAGCCTGTCGATCTCCTGCTGCATGCGGAAGATCATATTGAAAAGCATCTCACGCTCGCGGGAATATGCATCGGAGGCTTCATAGCCCTTGACCGGAGCCAGAGCCGACGACACCTCGGGAAGGTAGGATGCAACTGTATCCCGGTCAACCTCATTCCCAGCTTCAAAGAGCGCGATCTGGTCCACCACATTCTTCAGCTGACGCACATTGCCTGGCCACAGGAAATGCTCGAGGGCAAGACGGGCAGTAGCGTCGAATTCGACAACGGGCGTACGGTAACGCGACGCGAAATCCGATGCGAACTTACGCGCAAGCAACACAATATCCGAACCTCTGCGACGCAATGGCGGAATCTCGATCTGCACAGTGGACAGACGATAGTAGAGATCCTCACGGAAACGCCCGGCTGCGACAGCCTTGGCCATATCTACATTCGTAGCCGCCACTATACGTATGTTGGTGCGATGTACCTCCGACGAACCTACTCTTATGAATTCCCCGCTTTCCAGCACACGCAATAACCGCGCCTGTGTGGTCAGTGGCAGTTCTGCCACTTCGTCGAGGAACACAGTTCCTCCATCAGCCTCCTCAAAATATCCTTTTCGCGAGGCTATAGCACCTGTGAACGCGCCTTTCTCATGGCCGAACAGTTCAGAGTCTATAGTTCCTTCAGGTATGGCCCCACAGTTGACAGCAATAAACTTGCTGTGCTTGCGGGCACTGAACCTATGTATGATCTGCGGAAAAAACTCCTTACCTGTACCGCTTTCTCCTGTTACAAGCACCGACAGGTCGATCGGGGCAACACGTATGGCCCGGCTGATGGCTTCAATCAACCCGGGAGCATTGCCTATGATGCCAAGACTCTGCTTTGCCCGCATCACATCAGCGGAAATTCCGGTGGAAGGGATCAGTGCATTTCCTGTCATTTGCATCGTAATGAATAAGTACGCTCGCGCAGGAACCGGCCTAATTCTTCAGTAGAGGAGCTATGCTTTTTAAGCACTTCTGAAGATATCGGATTTCCCACGCTCACATGAATTTCCTTGTTCCTCTTGCGGAAAATCTCGGCAGGCAATCGTAATGTGCGTGCCTGCCAGCAGGCAACGCCGAGGAAGTTGAACCACCAGGAGTTTGTCCCGTTGAAAAATACAGGTATCACAGGGACATCAAGCTGCATGATCAGGCGTATGATATTTTCCTGCCACGGACGGTCCTGCAGGCGCAGTCTCCAATTCACTTTGCTCATTGCTCCTGCAGGGAAGAATCCTATCGGATTGCCAGAACGCACCTGCATGATGGCTTCTTTGATGCCTCGCATGCTCACGGCTTTCTTTGCCGGATCGGCACTCGCCATAGGATCTACGGCTATAAAATTGGGACTCATGGCCCAAAGCCTGTTCAGAACCATGTTCACCATCACCTTATACTCCGGCCTATAGCGCGTGATCAGATAGATAAGCACGATTCCGTCAAGAGCGCCGAACGGGTGGTTGCTCACTGTGATAAACGGACCTTTGGGCAGATGTTCAAGCACAGTGGCATTATCGACACGCAACTTCAGATTCAGGTCATCCTCTACAAGACGGCGTACGAATTCCGTACCGGGTGTGTCGCAGAAACGGCTATGTACATAGTTCACCTCATCGACCTTAAGCATGTGAAGCAAACGCTCCACGAGCTTACGATGCGACGCGAGAGCCGGCGCCATACCGATTATATCATCGGCACTAAGCACAGGCTTTATTCCTTCGGGTATTTCAAAACGCTTTGACGCCATAATTTTCGGATTACCTTACCATTTTCAAAAAAGCCGCAGGTATAGGTGTGGAAAAATTCATATCGCGACGCGACATAGGATGCACAAACCTCAATGTACCTGCATGGAGTGCAAGTCTGTGTATCGGACTTGTATGCGCACCGTAGCGACGGTCGCCTGCTATCGGATGACCGAGGTCCTTCATGTGGACACGTATCTGATTCTTTCGTCCAGTATCGAGGTTGACCTGCAGCAATGAGTATCCGTTTCCGCGTCCGATCACTTCGTAGCGCGTGACCGCAAGTTTGCCTTTCTCCTTATCTTCAGTAGAATACACTTCATGCTCGGAATTTTCTGCCAGATAACTTCTCACAGTGCCTCGGTCGTTCTCGACATTACCTTCCACCACACAATAATATGTGCGCGAGATCACCATGTTGTTCCAGTTGTGCTGCATGCGTTCCTTCGCCGTGACCGAACGGGCCATCATCATCAGCCCTGACGTATGTTGGTCGAGACGATGCACGATGAAGACCTTATTGCGAGGATTCTGCCACTTCACATAGTCTCTGACAATAGAATATGCCGTACCTTCCCGCACACGGTCATTGCCCATAGACAACAATCCGTATCCTTTGTTCACGACAAGAATATCATCATCTTCATAGACGAGCTTCAGGCGAGGGTTGCGCAGCGTGCGGAACTCTCTGGTAGTGTTCACCTGCACGAGATCGCCATCCGACAGACTTGTGTCGAACTGCGATGTAGGCACACCATTGACCGCTATCTGCGAATGCCTGAGATATGACTTCAAGGTAGTCCGCGAAGTCTGCGGCATGCGCGATGCCACAAATTCAAGAAGTGTGTCACCGGTGGATTCGACCGGAAACGACAATATATTGTCGGGGCGGAATGTCTTTACACCAGCATTGCCGCTCCCTCTGTTTTTATCTTGTCTTATCATATATGCTATTTTTTGCGTACGGTTCTACGCACTGCTTTCCGAGGCTTGGCATCCTGAGTTTCAATTATCTCCTTGCACTGATCGTAGGTTAAGGACGCAGGATCGGATACAGTCTTGGGTATCTTGTAGTTAGTACCCTTTCTGGCGAGGTATATTCCGTAGCGCCCGTTGAGCATCTGCAAATCCGGATCTTCTGTGAAAGTCTTCACCAGCTTCTGCTCTTCGGCAGCGCGTTTGGCCATTATCAGTTCAACAGCCTGCTCCAATGTCACTTCAGCAGGAGCCATATCCTTGGGTATGCTGACAAATTTCCCATCGTGACGCACATAAGGGCCGAAGCGACCGATAGCCACCGTCACTTCCTTCTCCTCGAAATCACCGAGATGACGTGGATATTCAAACAATTTAAGCGCCTCCTCGAGTGTGATCGTACTCATCGACTGATTTTTCTGGAGCGACGCGAACTGAGGCTTATCCTCATCATCGCCAGAACCAATCTGCACAAGTGGTCCGAAACGTCCGATCTTTACAAATACGGGTTTACCGGTACGCGGATCGACTCCGATCTCACGCTCTCCGGCTTTATGTTCAAGCCTCATGTTGAGAGTCTTGTCGATATCGGGATGGAATCCTTCGTAGAAGTCGCGTATCTCGTCGTTCCACGCAAGCCGTCCTTCCGCGATCTCATCGAATTTTTCCTCTACCCTTGCCGTGAAGTTATAGTCGAGTATCGACGGGAAATATTCGGTCAGGAAATCATTGACTACAATACCGGTATCGGTGGGTATGAGCTTGCCTTTCTCCGCACCGAAAGTCTCCTGGCGTGTACCTCGCTTGATCTTCCCTGCGCCATCGAGGGTCAGTGTCACAAGCGGGCGCTTCTGACCGGCCTTCTCGCCACGCTCCACATATTCGCGCTGCTGAATGGTGGATATAGTAGGCGCATACGTAGACGGTCTGCCTATACCGAGTTCCTCCATCTTCTTTACCAAAGATGCTTCAGTATAGCGTGGGGGCTGAAGTGTGTAGCGCTCTGACGCAATAACACTATCAGCCGTAAGTGTCTCACCCACGGTTGTCTTAGGCAGCATTCCGGAATCCGCGGCATCGGAACGGTCGTCGTCATTGTCTTCTATGTAAACCTTCAGGAAGCCTTCTTTCTTTATGACCTCACCACTGGCAATAAAATGCTCCGGACGAGTGGATATGGCTATGTCGGCGGTGGTCTTCTCTATCTCAGCATCAACCATCTGAGATGCAAGCGTGCGACGCCAGATCAGGGCATATAGTTTACGCTCCTGAGAGTCACCGTCAATGTCGTGCTTGTCTATGTATGTCGGTCGTATAGCCTCGTGCGCTTCCTGTGCACCCTTTGAGGTGGTATGATATTTACGGATCTTCAGATATTGCTCACCCATCGTGGACTTTATCTCATTGGCAATTGTCGACAAGGCGAGTTGCGACAGATTGAGCGAGTCGGTACGCATATATGTGATATGTCCGGCCTCATAAAGTTTCTGAGCCACCATCATGGTGCGCGACACTGAGAATCCAAGCTTGCGGGCAGCTTCCTGCTGCAAGGTAGACGTTGTGAACGGTGGAGCCGGCGACTTCCTCAGGGGCTTCACCACGATGTCGCTTACTTTATACGAAGCGCCTTTGCATGCGTCAAGGAATTCTCTTGCCTGCTCCTCGTCTGCGAGCCTGCGCGAGAGTTCAGCACGCAACTGCGATCCGCCTTGTGTATTGAACAGTCCGGACACCCGGAAATATTGTTCGGGTTGAAAGGCGCGTATCTCATTTTCCCGTTCAACTATGAGCCTTACGGCAACAGACTGCACACGCCCTGCCGACAATGCCGGCTTTATTTTCTTCCACAGCACCGGCGAAAGCTCAAAGCCGACTATTCGGTCGAGTACACGGCGTGCCTGCTGGGCATCGACACGGTTGAGGTCAATTTCCCTTGGATTCTCTATTGCATTCAGGATCGCCGATTTGGTGATCTCATGGAAAACTATACGGCGCGTACGTGCAGGATCAAGTTTCAGAACCTCGGCCAGATGCCAGGCTATAGCTTCTCCCTCGCGGTCCTCATCGGATGCGAGCCATACCATATCGGCACGGGAAGCAGCATCTCCAAGTTCTTTCACCAAGGCTCGTTTGTCTTCCGGTATTTCATATACAGGAGCGAAGTCATTATCGACATCAATCGAAAAATTCTTCTTGCGCAGGTCTCTTATGTGTCCATAGCTCGACATCACTTTGAAATCCTTGCCCAGAAACTTTTCGATCGTCTTTGCCTTGGCCGGTGATTCGACAATCACCAGATTCTTTATTTCGTTTTTCGCCATTTTTCCTAAATAATCAATTTCAACCGACAAAATTACATAAAATGTATCAAACACGCATGGTTTTTCACGCCTTTACACCTTTTTTATATAGCGATTCATGTGCCGCGATCCACACTCCTTTAATTTTTAACCGCCATATCTAAGAAGAAACGGGAGCGGCCGAAGGCTGCCCCCTGTTCTTTATCTGTCTGCCGTGATACTGCGAAAATCCATTTCTCCCGGGAATACAGAATATAATCCCTGCGGTTCCTGGGCGGGATCTGCCGTATACGGATCACCTGGCATCCACACGGTATGCGGCGGTAAGGCAGTATTGGTCCATCCCCAGAAATTCACACCGGCCAACGGAGAGTCTGCCTCCCTGAAAATATCAAACACGTGGCTATAATATTCGGCTCTTGCTGTAGCAGGCGAGTCCGGAGAAAACTCCCGGCCATCACGGGGATAACCGAACTCCTCAAGCACCAGAGGTTTCACTACCTTAGCATCGGCAAGCGCCTTGGCATGCTCACGCACATATTCGTCGGTAAGCATCTTGGCCAGAGGCATATCAGAGATCAGGGTGCTATCTGTGACCCACCCCCAGTTTGCCGGCCAAATATGTATCGTGGCATAGTCGATATTTTTATAGGAATGGATATCAACCCATTCGTCTATATCGGCCTGACAGCCATATTTGCCTTCGCTACCTGTAGAAATCAGATGATTGGGGTCAAGGCTTCGGATAAGGTCTGATGTAGATGTCAGCCAGGCAGCCATCGCTTTCTTGTTGCGCTCGGAGAAAGGCCTTGGCTCATTGCATATCTGCCACGACATTATCGCGGTGCTTTCCGAATAGGGCTCTCCGGTTATGGAATTGGTACGGCCCACAATCTTGCCGACATGATCGGCATACATTGCAAGCGCCTCGGGTGTATCGAAAAATCTTGTGGCACTATCGCAATAAGCCTGATAACCTATCTCAGCAGGGATCGGCGCAGGTCCTTTGCCAGCCCACTCAAGATATTGTCCGTAGCCTCCGCTCCATTCCCATGAATTGGTAAGATACAGCACTGCCCTCATGTCGCGCTTCTCAAGTTCGGCAAGCAGGAAGTCAAGACCGGCAAGCATGTCTGCATCGTAAATACCGGGAGAGGTCTGCAATGATGGCTCTACGTGAGATGTCCTGTGCACGTCGCCGCCCTCAGCCCCCACAAGTATGCGCAGGTTAGTCAAACCCTGCGATTTCAGGCTGTCGAGATCTGCTTCAAGACGGGCACGGTCGCCCTTGTTCGGCGCACCGAGCAAAGCGCCATACCAATAGTTAGCACCTATATAGCGGTATGGTTCTCCATGCAACATGAATTGCCCGTCGGGGCTTACACTCACGAAATCTTCAGCCGTCTTCACTTTTTTCTCCGTGCATTCCACAATACCCAGTACAGCAATGAATACGAGTGCTATTTTAACGATGCCTGACAGATGGCTCGGCCATAGAGCGCGAAAGCCTTCAGGTGTGGTCTTTTGTAGGGACATAATCTTTTTTAATGATAACACACGCAAGCGGCCGTTAGTTCTGCCATGTCAGTTGGCTACAAATCCCCTGAGCGAAGGATGATAACCGCCGGCAGCGGTGTAGATGCGGGCAAACTGCCTCAAAACGGATAAGGTCATCGCCCTCGGTCCTACGGAAGAAACGGTCGAACCTGATTTTGATTTAGATTCCGCACAGTCGACGCCGGCGGCACTTTCCGGACTACCGGATACAGAAGGAGTAGAAATTTTCTTCATAGGCAGAAGTTGCATTCAGTTGTGTGATGAATTTACATGCACCGCAGCCACTGCCGCAGTACACAAATAAAACGCATATCTGCACCGAATTATTATCTAAGCGCAAAAAAATCTTCAGAGTTTATCGCGCCGGAGCTTGTTAACAACACCCGTACTATCATCAGGATTGAAGTATGTTTCGTAAATGTCGTAATATATATACATCCAGTCATTATCTACAATAGAGGCGAGCTCGTCGAAAACATCGGGATTATTTCTTATGAGATCCAATATTTCCGGATTGTAGCGCGTACCGTCCTGCTGAGACATTTCATCAATTGTGCTCCTGAAATGCTTTACCGGAGAATAATTGCGGCCGATCATATCTGTAGCAGCCTCCAGACAGTCCGCTATCGTCAGAATATCGGTCATCACCCTCACATCGGAAGCTGTATTGTCGTAAGTGGAAGGATAACCGCCATTTCCATCAAACCACTTATGATGCCCCAGCGTAGTGTCATGGAACTTAAGCAGGTCCTCATCTATTCCAAGAAAATCAACACCGAGTGACGGATGCCGGCGTATCATCTCGCGCTCATGCGCTGTAAGAGGTCGGAATTCATTTGTCACCACCGATACTATGGACATTTTTCCAAGGTCATGGTATATGGCCGCACGGCGTATGAACTCGTGCCAGCCCCCCTGCCCAGGGTCAATACCGACAGGCAACAGGTCCGGCCTGTAATGGCTGACCCCGTCCACTATGCGTGTGGCAAGAGCGGCAACATGAGCCGAATGAGCCACTGTCGCAACCTGTGTTTTCACCATCAGTTCCGCCATGAAACGTAGTTTATCCTCAAGCGTGAGATATTTGATCAGGTGCGGGTATGTGACGAATTTTATAAGTACCGGCACAAAACTGTTGTCTGTCTGGTTGTCATCTATAGCCGAAAACAGTTTTATAATTTCATCGCACAGAAACAATACATTATCATATTTCCGGCTGTCAGGAATGTCGCTTAAAGAGTTAAAATATATCAGATCGAACAGGGGTATCTGCAACCGGTTCATGTCCTCGGCCGACACTACTTCCGGAATACGCACCTTCTCACGATAGAACTTCATTGTAGCCGTAAGGGCGCTATCGGCTGTTATATATCCCTTATACAACTCAAGCTGATTCTTGATGCAGAATGTCTTCAGTTCAGGATTCTCCATCGTTTCATATTCCGTGATATGCTCGTCTATCATGCTGTCGGCCTCTGCATGCGGCATGATGGAGGAATCTATCAGAAATCCTTCGTGTATCAGCCGTCGGTCAAAATTGGCCACAGCCTTGCGCGCGGCTGACAGAGTCGCCGGATCAAGAGCCGCCACAACCTTCACTTTATTTATTAGCCGGGACAGTCGGGTGACGCAACTACGCGCCTCGGCCAGTGTATTATAGCCACGGCGTGTCCATACGATCTCAGCCATCTCTGTAAGCGACTTCACCACAGGCCACATCTTTTCAGGAGGCAGACTGTCGGCCAATGCTATTGTACGCCGATAGAATTCGTTGGAGCACGCTTTGGCATCGTCGCACTGCAGCAGTGCAATCTCATGCTGTGTCGACGCATAAAAATGATATAGCCTTGCCTTACGTTCCACATCGCCCGAAGGTCGTGACAGATAATGAGGAATCAGTATCTTCATGAATTCCTCGACAAGAAACGGATCTCCCGAGCGGTTGTCCTCCATTTCAATAACACAGTCAGCCAATGCATCATAAATACTGTCGGAGACTTTACCTGCTTTGAACACATCCGTAACAAGCCCGATCAGATACTCGTTTTCCTTATACATTGCCGTGTTTATATCGCTTCTCTCAAGGAATAGATTCATCCACATATCTCGTTCTGTCGGTCGCTTGACCGCAACGTTATAACGATTATAAACCCTTCTGTTGGACTCCAGCCTCGAGAATATATTGTCAAAATCCACATCTTCTGCCATTGCTTCCTGAACACCGGCCAGAAACGCCAGCAACACAAGCGTGAACAATGATACTATGTTTGCAACTTTTTTCATATTCGGTAAACAAATGTAGAAATATGGATATTATAAGTCAAGTTTCTAAACTGACCTGTAACAATATTCATAACAATGTAACATTCCTAACCGACACGTAACACCCGCGTCACCTGTCTGCAACAAAACCACCCCCGAAGTCATTTAACATTCCTTATGTCAAAGATCCAAAATCTTTTTTCACCCTCACATTGTAATATATATATCTACGCAGACAATTTGTCCTCATCACATCAATCTCAAAGCATGGCATCATCACAACCATTCACACCAGACAGAATAATACGCATAGTATTCGCCATTGCCGTAATAACGGTGATGGTATGGCTTGTGGGCATACTTGAGAACGTGCTGCTGCCATTCTGCCTTGCGTGCCTGATAGCCTATATGCTCGAACCATTGCTCGAACTGAACCAGAAATGGCTGCGTGTCCACAACCGTGTAGTACCAACATTCGCGACTCTCATCGAAGTTACTGCTGTAATCGGCTCGCTCGTGTACTTTTTCCTCCCGTCGGTACTCGACGAAATAGCTCAAATGGGCGAAATGATAAAAAACGCCTCGACTGGCAACAGTGCCATGCAGGACACTCTCAGGCAACTGCAGCAATGGCTTCATGACCACCTGAGCCTGAAGGCACTGGAACGCACACTTGAGGCCAGGCAGATTGAGGAGATTGTCCAGTCCGGCGCTTCTGTCGTAAGCCAGTCTATAGATCTGGTATTTCATACCCTGGAGTGGCTGATAACATTCATCTATGTGATATTCATAATGATAGACTATCCGCATCTGATGCGCGGATTCAGAAAACTCGTGCCCCCGCGATACCGTAAGATTGTATATCGCGTGAGCGACGACATAAAGGTGAATATGAACAGATACTTCCGCGGGCAGGCACTGATAGCCTCTTGTGCCGCAGTATTCTACTGCATAGGATTCTCAATAGTAGGAATTCCGTTGGCTATTGTCCTCGGCCTCCTCGTCGGTGTGCTGTATATGATCCCCTACTTCCAGTATGTGACGCTCATCCCTGTTGCAATCGTGTGCTTCATAAACTCGCTCGAACATGGCGGATTTCTCATGACTCTGGGCGAATGCCTGATAGTATACGTTGTCAGCCAAAGCATCTGCGACTATATCCTGACACCAAAGATCATGGGCAAGGCACTTGGCCTCAATCCTGCCATAATCCTGCTTTCCCTGTCGGTGTGGGGCACATTGATGGGCATAATAGGCATGATCGTAGCTCTTCCTCTAACTACACTACTGCTCGGTTACTACCGGGAATTTGTCATCGACGCTCCATCAAGAAAAGCAACTCACAATTGACACTGCGAAAGATATTGTGCAGGTTGTGCAAAAAATCATTAAAGCACGCGCTGTTTTCTTGCCAATCCAAAAGAATATCGTTATCTTTGCAGTAGATAATAGAAATATAGTATATTCTTTATCTTAATTAAAAACAATCAATACCACAAACCTATAACACTTTTTCGGCCTATAGCAAATCATTACTCAACAAATCTACTATTAAAGTAAAGTCAATACACAGTAATGCAAAATCTCAAGAAGCTAACCGACGATCAGTTGGTGGCTGCTTATGCTAAGGGCAACAACGAGGCTTTCGATACTCTGCTCGCGCGACACCAGCAACAGGTGTTCAACTACATCATGCGCGTGGTGAGAATGCGCGATCTGGCCGACGACATATTTCAGGAGACCTTCGTGAAGGCCATTACAAACATACGTCAAGGCCGGTATACGGATTCAGGCAAATTTTCCGCCTGGATAAACCGCATCGCACATAATCTGATAATAGACCATTTCCGTCAGGAAAAATCAGAGAATACCACTTCGGCCGACGATGCACCGGTAGACTTGCTCAACCGCATCGAACTGGCAGAACACAACATCGAAGACACGTTGGTTGACCGGCAGATCCGCGACGATATCCGCAGTATTATCCTCGAATTACCTGCTCCTCAGAAGCAAGTACTCATAATGAGATATTACCGCAACATGTCTTTCAAGGAGATTGCAGCTGCCACAGGCGTAAGCATCAACACCGCACTCGGACGCATGCGCTACGCTCTGATCAACATGCGGCGTCTTGCACGGGAGCGCAATGTAGTGCTTTCGGCCTGATGCCTGCCGCTACTATTCCATAAGGCTGTCCCAGCAGGGAATATCCCTGAGGAAAGAATAGCTGCCACTCTGGACATCCACACGACAGCAGTAATGTCTGAGGCCATTGCTTACGATAAGGAATGGCGCTTTCAAAACTGAATTATAACGTACAATCTGATCGAACACCCGCTGTGTGATCTGCACGGCGGGTGCTTTGTATTCCACTATGACCAAAGGAAGGCCATTGCGGTCAAACACAACAGTGTCGCAGCGGCGGCGTATGCCGTTCTGCACCAGGCCTGCCTCATTGGCCATCAACGCGGGTCTATAGCCGAGACTATCTATAAGATAGCCTACAAAATGCTGCCTCACCCATTCCTCCGGGGTGAGCGCCACATATTTTTTGCGCAGCAGGTCGTAAATGCGGGTTGTACCATCGGCATCCGTGCGCACATCAACCTTGATAGCAGGCAATGCAAGTGATTCCATGTTGCAAAAATAAGAATAAACGCGCTACATTCAAAAACGGCGGCTTATTTCCATCAAATTTGCATCAAATTCCATATTGACTTAAGCATTCTACACCTGCAAGGTGTTTTTTTCAGTACAAATTTATAGCGAATCTCTTGTTTTTTATCCACAAATGCACTATATTTGCATCGTGAGGTAGCAAACGTGTAACATTATCAGCACTTGAATCGCCGTGAACAGCGGCTCGGCCATCGACACAAAATACATAATGATAAAAGCCTTTGTTCCTTTCGAGGACCACGGGCAAGTTCCTGAGTTTACTTAACTAAGTCCATAACTAGACTACATTTTAAGCCGACCACACTCTCTTCCTGATTTTAAGAGAATCAGCATTCTCAACACAATTAATCATTACAAAAAGGCAAGCAGACGCCCTCCAGCTCTTAACAATACATAATTATGCATCCACGGATGCAATGATTTTATTGCAAGGGTGTATTATCCACAATGCATAGAACGAGGTGACACCATAAAAACCGAAGTTACACAGAATCATTAACATCTATAAAGCAAACGATATGGCACGTACACACATCCTGAGCGAAATACCTCCGTTGTCGGACAAGGATTGTTTCTACATGATAGACCGTCATAAGGATAGGTTTACGTTCCCGATACACAGACATTCGGAATATGAACTTAACCTCGTAAGCAACTGCAAAGGAGCAAGACGTATAGTAGGCGACTCAATTGAGGTACTTGGCGATTTCGACCTTGTCCTCGTAGGCAACAACATAGAACACGCATGGGAGCAACATACATGCCATACAGGCAACATACGTGAGGTCACAATACAGTTCGCACCCGACTTGCTCAGCAAAACACTCCTTGAGAAAAACCAGTTTGAATCCATACGCAAGCTGCTCGAGGCTTCATACAAAGGCGTGGTATTCACACCGGAATGCATCATGAAAGTATATGGCCGTATCATAGGCATATCGGATATAGAGAATGGATTCTACAGGGTGATGGAACTTATTTCAATCCTTTACGAGTTAAGCGCACCGGGCAACTACAGGTCTTTGGCAAGCTCGACATTTGCCAATGCCAAGTCAGTAGGCCATTCGCGGCGCGTACGTATGGTACATGAATACATAAACGCCAACTACCGTGGCGAGATCCGCCTCAGCCAGCTTGCCGACATCGCCGGCATGACACCAACGGCATTCAGCCGCTTTTTCAAGATAAGGACTGGAATATCTGTATCAGACTACATAATTGATGTACGCCTTGGCCATGCCACCCGCAGCCTTGTCGACTCATCAAGTCCAATATCCGAAATCTGCTTCGAATGCGGATTCAACAACGTGTCCAACTTCAATCGCATATTCAGGAAAAAGAAAGGTTGCTCTCCGAAAGAATTCCGCGAGACTTACCACCAGAATAAGGTGCTTAGCTGATATTATCGTTTGGACTCATCTTATGTCGGGGCTCAGCCATGCTGCATACCCGACACTACAGACAACGAGACACTACAGGCCGTCTGCCTAAGATGGCATCGCGTCACATCGGGCTGCATGCTTTCCGCCGGATTGAATCCGGGAGGATGGATTGAGCGTATTATGGAGAATCCGGCGGCCATAAGCTCAGCCCGATTGTCGACGCCGCCACTAAGCAGCGCCACGGTAGCACCTGCTTTCAAGCTCCGCGACAGCACCTCTGCCGGAATCTTTCCAAGCAAAGTCTGCAACTCGCTGTGCCCCTCGCCCGTGAGAACAAGAGTAGCGCCTTTTACAACCGTATCAAAACCCACGAGATCAAGCACACATTTAGCGCCGGATACAATCGCCGCATCAGCACCTGCACGCTGTGCCAGAACCTTCATCATAAACCCAATGCCGCCTGCTGCACCTGTACCCTCGGCTTGCGCATCTCCACCTGCGAGGGACGCAAGTCGCGAAAGAGCGCTGTCAAGCACACGCACATCACCCACAGAAGCCCCCTTCTGGGGACCGAATACCGCGGCTGCACCTCGCGGCCCCGTCAGCGGTGACACTACATCTGCCATAAGTCTGATTCTCGCATCTTCTGGAAATCCGGACATTCCGGAGAAATCAATGCTATAGACATCACACAGCCTCAAAGCCTCTCGCCCTCCGGCATCCGAGAACCTGACTCCGAAAGCACGGGCCAACCCAACACCTCCGTCTACAGTAGCGCTTCCTCCGAGTCCTAAATATATCTCACGGCAACCTCTGTCGAAAGCATCCCGAAGAATTTTACCCGTTCCATATGAATCCGCCACCAGCGGCGAATACTCCTCCGGTTTCAGAAGTCCTATACCTCCGGCCGATGCCACATCTGCCACACACAGATCGCCATTCATATAATAACACGATTCTATGTCTCGACCGAGAGGATCTACCGTTGCACACACCACCTTAGACATGCCCAGTGCTGCACCTATGATCCCTGCTGTGCCTTCGCCTCCATCAGCTACAGGAATCCGAATCACTGTCGCGCCAGGCAATGCATCCTCCACACCTAACGCCATCCAATGAGCCACCTCCATTGATGAGATGCACCCTTTGTATGAATCGGGAGCGACAATTACCTTTATGCCTTTATATTTACCTGAATCAGACATAAGACGAATTTACAAAATAATTAGCTAACTTTGCAGCACCGACAACCTAAATTATTATCATCATGCCCAATTATCCCACCTTAGACCAACTTCACGATACTCTTTCGCACAAGGATAAAATCCGCATACTGTTCGTATGCCTTGGCAACATATGCCGATCTCCTGCAGCAGAAGGTGTGTTGGAGGCTATTGTAAACGAAGCCGGAGAAGCCGGACGCTGGGAGATAGACTCGGCGGGGACAGGAAACTATCATATCGGACAATTGCCAGACAAACGCATGCGCGTACATGCCTCGCGCCGCGGGATAGAACTGACACACCACTGCCGTCAGGTACGTGCAACGGACTTCGACGACTTCGACCTGATCATCCCTATGGACGGATCAAATGAGCAAAATCTTCGCAGGCTTGCTGCTACCGAACAGCAGGAGTCGAAAATTATCCCTATGGCACAGTTCATAGACATGGCTCTGCGCTATGATTATGTCCCTGATCCATACTACGAAGGAGCGGAAGGCTTCGAACTCGTGCTCGATCTTCTGCAGAACGGATGCGCAAGGCTATTCGACACACTCAGGCGATAGAGTCCCTGGACCAGATCATTTTTTACGCAGGATAGAATCATAACGTCCCGGAGTGGTCAGCACATTCAATGCTGAGTCCACGGCAATGTCATGCCTCAGGCGCTGCACTGTCTCACCGGCATCATTGTAATAACGTCCGGCAATCTCCATTCCGAGAATCTCCTCTATATCCTGTCGGTTCAAGTCAAGATCCTTATTCAGATCATGCTTCAGCATAGCTGCAAGCACATCGAATTGCGCCGCTACGGAATCATTCATATATCCTTCCACTTTGGCAACCTCGCGCAGCGCATCGAGTCCGCTCTCGCAATACTTGTCGTATTTGAAACGGTCGGGATCTATGAACTTCTTGAAATCCTCGAATATGGAGTCTGTGATCACAAACTCATTCATAGGTGCAATCGTATCGTTCATGGCCGCGAATCTGTTGGCATAGTCAAAGCTCCACAGATCGCTGACAATATTATACGTCAGCCTGTTTCCCTCAGGGTAGACAACTGTGACATCAGGTGTTATGCCTCCACCATCACGCACTATACGACCACCTGCCGTCTTGAACTCACGGGTCAGGCTGTCTGGAATACGCGCCACAGATCCGTCGGCATTTCGATGCGAATAATCTATAGCCTGGATCAAACGGCCGCTCGGTATATAATATTTCGCAAAAGTCACTTTCAATAGACCGTTGTATGGCAGAGGACGCGTATTCTGGACAAGGCCTTTGCCAAACGAACGAGTACCCACGATCACTGCCCTGTCAAGATCCTGAAGCGAACCGGCTACAATCTCCGAGCTTGAAGCCGTATTTCCATTTACCAATACCACCAAAGGAATCTTCGTGTCAATAGGCTGACGTGTGGTCTTGAATACTTTCTCCTGGGATGTCTCGCGTCCTCTGTAGCGCACTACCTCCGTACCCTTGGGGACAAAGATACCGGCAATATCGACGGCTGCATCCAACAGGCCACCTCCATTATCTCTAAGATCCAATACTATAGATTTCACTCTCGGATCTTTCTTCAGTTCAGTTACGGCATCGCTCACAAGACCGGCCGACTTCTCGTTGAAAGTTGCCAGATAGATATAGCCTGTTCCGTCTCCTACCACGCCATAATAAGGCATCGTGTTCACCGGTATATTCGCTCTGACTATATCAAACGTCAGCACTGAGTCAGCTCCGACATAAGGACGATGCACAAGCACACTTACCGAAGTTCCCGGCTGCCCCTTCAGACGCTTGCTCACCTCCGGAGTCGTCATACCAAGCACAGTATCACCGTCCACTGCAACGATAAGGTCGCCAGGTTTCAAACCGGCTCTTTGCGCCGGAGAGCCCTGCTGAGGATCGGAAATATACACATTACCATTTCGCTGAAGAATCACAGATCCAATACCGGCATACTCTCCCGACGCGATCGTCTGAAAATCCTCACGATCCGTCTCAGATATATACTCCGTATAAGGATCTATTTGATTCAGCATAGCCGATATAGCCGTGTTCATCGACTTGTCGGCATCAATCGAATCTACATAATTAGTCTGCAATTCGCGATATATCGAGTTGAATATATCAAGATTTCTGCTTATAGCACTTTTTCTGCTGGCCGTGTCAGCCAATACATCCGAGGATATCAGACAGAACGCCGCAGCAGCTGCCGCTATTGGATATAATATTTTCTTCATTTTCTGTTATCGTTACAAATATGTATGATACAAATATACGAATAAGTTGAATGTAATACCAAATTCATTTAGGCATTACCGAACGTGAGTATCTAAGACGTAGTCAAAGATACGATTAAGTTGAGCGTAATGCCAAATTTATTTGAGCATTACCGAACGTGAGTATCTAAGACGTAGTCAAAGATACGATTAAGTTGAGCGTAATGTCAAATTTATTTAGGCATTACCGAACGTGAGTATCTAAGACGTAGTCAAAGATACGATTAAGT
>CAJUKZ010000003.1 GCA_910586995.1 uncultured Muribaculaceae bacterium
CTATCTCATAGAGTCCCGAATTGGATATGCCATACTTCTCCTGCACCTCCTTCGAGGTGTAGAATTCGGTTATGGGTTCTGACTTTTTCTTTGGACGCTTCAGATATTTATGTCCATTCTCAAAAAGACTGTCAACATCCTTTCTGCGGATGAGAGTTTTGCCTTTGAATTGTACTGTCGTTATTGCATTGTCTGCAAAATAACGATAGATTGTTGCTCGGCTTATTCCTAACAACTGGCATAGTTGAGTAGGAGAAAGAAATTCCAATTTCTCAATCTCCGTTACTTCATCGGTGGCTTTCGCATACTCACTCTTGAAAGCCTCAATTTTCTGTTGTCTTTTTCGCTTCTTATAAGCGAGTCCGGAGCATCGGTGGCTGCAATACTCCGTTGATGTCTTTCGTGCGACAAACTCTTTGCCGCACCACCCGCATCTTTTGATGATTTCAATATTACTGCTCATATTTCACATTATTGGTGGTTATTTCACCAGTTATTTAGCCGAAAGTGTCTCATCGCGTCTCACTGTGTCTCATCGTGTCTCAAAAGTCCAAGACCTTTCTGATGCAAAAAGTAAGACTGGCCGATTTGATACAAATCGGGTACAAAAAAGCAGGTGAAAAGGGGTGAAAAGTGATTTTATTGAGCAGTAAGCACGAAAAAAAGTCGCCCGATAAGGAGCGACTTTTCAATAGTTTATGCCATTTATCACCAAATGGTGACAACCCTCTACTTTCCGATGCAAAAGCGGGTGAAGATGTTTTGGAGGATGTCTGCGGTTGTTATTTTGCCTGTTATTGACGAAAGATGGTTTATGGTTTCGCGGAGGTCCTGAGCTATGAGATCGCCTGGAAGGCCTGAGTTCAATGCCTCTACGGTGCGGTTGATGGATGCGGTGGCCTGTTTTAATGATTCGTAATGCCGCACGTTGGACACGAGTATGTCTTCCGCATCTACCAAGGCAATTCCTGACAAAGATTTAAGCTGTTCGGTGAGCCGGTCCACTCCTTTTCCGGTTTTGGCACTTATCTCCACTGAGGCATGAAGCCTTCCATTCCCAAATTCTTCCAACTGCGTCCTTATATCCTGAATCCTTTCGCTACTGGCCACATCTGTCTTATTCAAGACTGGCAGGACACAACATTCGGATTCTCTTTTCATTATTTCTGACACTGCACGGCATGAGTAATCGTCTAAAGGATTCTGTGATTCGCAGTCCAATATCCACAATATTATCATAGCCTTTTCGGCACAACGCAACGATCGCTCAATGCCTATTGCTTCAATCCTGTCGTCAGTATCACGCAATCCTGCGGTGTCAATGAGTCTGAATAAAACGCCGTCAATATTGACTGTATCCTCTATAAAGTCGCGTGTAGTGCCATGTATATCGCTTACGATGGCTCGCTCATCTCCAACGAGGGCGTTCAGCAATGTTGATTTTCCTGCATTTGTCTGACCGATTATCGAAACCGGCACACCATTCTTTACGGCGTTGCCTTTAGAGAACGATGCTGTAAGTTTCGACAGTTCCGCCGACAGGTTGTTTGCCAGTTCAAGCAATCGCCCTCTTGAGGCAAATTCAACATCTTCCTCCGAAAAATCAAGCTCCAGTTCAAGAAGTGTGCATAATTCAAGCAGGGAGTCTCTGAGTTCATCAATCCTGTGTGAATATGCTCCTCTCATCTGACTCATTGCTATGCGGTGTGAGGCTCTGGTCGTAGAGGATATTACATCCGCCACTGCCTCGGCTTGAGCCAAGTCGAGCCTACCATTGACAAATGCACGGCGTGTGAACTCCCCGGGTTCTGCCATTCTGCATCCGTTATTTACCAAAACCTCAAGTAAGCGCTGCTGCACGTATCGTGATCCATGTACGCTTATTTCCACAACATTCTCGCCAGTAAATGAATTGGGTGTCCTGAACACTGTGCATACGGCCTGGTCAAGACGTTCGTCACAATCATCCGTATTATCCATCACATATCCGAGATGCGCCGTATGGCTTTGCACACTTGTGAGCCTTTTTCCTTGCCATATCTTGTCGACTAACTCAAACGCATCAGATCCTGAAACCCTTATCATGGCCACACCTCCCACACCGGCAGGTGTTGACACTGCACATATCGTATCCGTATTATTCATTGTTCAGCTTCGCGATTTATTCTTCTTGATTTCTATTTCAATGTGCTCCAATAAAGGAACTCACATTTCGATTCCACCATATTCTCTATGTCATCAGGCAATGCTGAGAAAAAATCCAGTCCGGTGACTCTCTCAACCTCATCCACACTCACAGCAGCGGTCTGCATTCCACCTGGCACTTTGGCATTAGGCATTATGAATCCAATAGCCCGGGGAGGATCTGCATAGGGAGACAATATCACTTTGAAAAACCGACGTGGCACAACCACCCCACTCTCCCCTATCCGGTCGGTGATGCGGTCGGTCAGCACCGGGCCAGCTATTATTATCACTGCACTGTCTACATTTGCCCACTGCCGGCACTTCTCCTCAAGCCGGCTCCATGCGCCGGCATTAAGCGCACCAACCTGCGGACACATGTTTGTCAGGAAGAAAGTCTCCTTCATTGCCTTGGAGTCATACTTGGCATCTCCGGCCGGCATCATATGGCCACGCTGATACCCGGAGCCTCTGTAGTCATCAAGTGTAGCACAGCCTTCGACCTCATCATCAACGCAAAAATCATTACGTCGGCTGATCGATCCACTTGTCTCATGCTTTGTGAGCTCCCATGCCACATAGTTCGGTACATGGCATTCCGGATTAAAATTCACAAGCATCGCAGAATATTCCTTACTCACAGCAGGGACATCTTCTGGAATTCTGACGTCCATCAGTTCTGCTACACTTACGCCAAATGGAGTCTCTCCATTCGGAAAATCATAACGGCATTCCTGCGCACTCATGCCGCGCCAGACAAATACAACAAGCACAAGCATTATGATAATGGCAACACCAAGAAGCAGAATATCCCGCCGTGCGCTCCTCTTGCGGTTTTCCTCTGCATATCGGCTATATCGTGTAATTCTCATTCAATTTATAGGATATTTCAATATTAAAATACAAAGATACATTATATCACTCATAAAATTCGCGCTTTACGTCAACTATTGCTAACTTTGTCACAAAATATACATATACGAAATTTATCATCCTCATCATATGACAGAAATATCAGGAGAAAACATACTGCTCGTAGGTGCGATACTGCTTATTGCCGGAGTCCTTATTGGAAAGACCAGCTACCGGACTGGACTACCACTGCTTCTCGTGTTCCTACTCGTAGGTATGGGATTCGGTACTGACGGCCTCGGAATACAGTTTAGCAACATGCACGACGCACAATTCATAGGAATGATCGCATTATGTGTTATCCTGTTTTCCGGAGGAATGTCGACACGCATAAGCACAATCAAGCCGATCATCGCGCCAGGCTTGATACTATCCACCGTCGGCGTACTTATTACCGCACTCATCACCGGACTATTCATATTTTGGCTATCAGGAATGCCTTGGACCAATATCCACTTTGCTTTCCTTCCGTCGCTGCTACTTGCCGCCACAATGTCGTCCACCGACTCAGCTTCTGTGTTCGGCATTCTCGGATCACAGAAAGTAAATCTCAAGTACAATCTCCGTCCACTGCTTGAATTGGAAAGCGGATCAAACGACCCGATGGCATATATGCTGACTATAATATTGATCGAGACCATCACTCTCGGAGGATCTATCTCTGGCGGAACACTCATATCCCAGCTTTTGCTACAGTTCGGCATAGGCGGATTTGCCGGCTTATGCATGGGCTACGTGTCGCGATGGTTCATATCCTTATACCGACGCATGGGATCTTCTGCCGAAGATGCCGGACAGGCCACGGCCATGATCTCAATAATGTTGGTTGGATTCGTATTCCTGACTTATACAGCAACCACAGCAGCCGGTGGAAACGGATATCTTGCTGTTTACCTGCTCGGAATCATAATAGGCAACACCCGGCTGCCTCACCATAGAAGCATATCCAAATTCATGGACGGCCTTACATGGCTCGCACAGATTGTCGTCTTCCTTATGCTCGGCTTGCTCGTCAATCCACACGAAATGCTTTCAGTCGCCGCAGTATCATTCCTGATAGGTATATTCATGATTTTCGCAGGACGTCCGATCAGCATTTTCATAAGCCTCCTGCCGTTCCGCAAAATCAATCTCCGGACCAAAACATTCATATCATGGGTCGGACTGAGAGGCGCAGTGCCTATCATTTTCGCCACCTACCCCGTCGTCGCCAATGTTCCGGGAGCATCTCAGATATTCAATATTGTATTTTTTGTTACACTGCTGTCGCTTGTTATCCAAGGAACCACAGTCTTATCCTCCGCCAGACGTCTTAAATTAATCGACGACACCAACACAACCGAATCTGATTTCGGTGTTGAACTCGCCGACGGACATTCCACATCCCTATATACGCGAACTCTCTCACGACAGGATCTGACAGCAGGCAATACACTCAGCTCTATCAAACTACCGGAAGGACAACTCGTCATGATGATCAGCCGTGACGGCAAATACATCGTTCCAAACGGCAAACGCAAACTCTTTCCGGGCGACACACTTCTGATAATACATGAACAAGCAGAGTCTACCGCAACATAAAGGTAGCATGCGGAAAACTTAATTACAATATAAGCCTTGCAGCCATATTATATGCAAGATATACCATAAGGAACCCGGCAAAGACACTTGCCACTGCATAAAGCAGCACGGTAAGATGCTGTGTGCCGGAGAACAAAAGATAATTCTCATGCATAAATGTTGAAAATGTGGTAAAACCGCCGCAAAATCCGACTGTTATAAACAACCGGAGACCGTCACTGATCTGCATACCCTTGTCTATGAAACCATATACAAGTCCTATAATGAAACACCCGATGACATTTACAAAAAATGTTCCCCAGGGAAACGTGGAATCACATACCGACTGTACAACTTTTCCTACCAGATAGCGTGCAATTCCCCCGAGACAACTACCCGCACCGACAATAAATATATTGAATAACAGCATTCTCATATTCCACAATTTAAAACTATATCGAGAGATTCCTGACTGCAGTCTTATAATTATTCATATTACCAGCTTTCAGAATCCTCTTTACATATTTCCTGTCAAAATCAGTACCGAAATACTCCCATATGGGCTGTATCTTAGACAATATTTGCTTCTCTCCTCCCGTAAGTGCAGATTCATAATGAGCGAGTATTGAATCATGTAGTTCTATTACGCTCTCACGCCTTCTGCCTACGCTCCATTCCTCACCGGAAAGCCATTCCGCCATCATCGACGGACGCCTGAGCAACCCGCGGCCTATCATGACCCCACCTATGCCCTCAAATATTTCTCTTATATAATCAATCTTTTCCGGTGTATCAATATCCCCGTTGAACACTACCGGATGGTCAATCTCACTTACGAATGCCTTTGCCTCATCGTAATTCAATTCTCCACGATACTGTTGCACGGCAGTCCTTGCATGCAACACTACATGCTCCAAAGGCATTTTATTTATCACACCGGCAGAGCTACGCCATTCATCCGCACTCTCGACGCCGAGACGCATCTTAATCGAAAACTTCATATCCGACATGGAGCGCATGACATCAGCTATACTTTCGAGTATGTCTGTCTTGCCAATCAAGCCAGCACCCCTACCCTTGCGCACCTGAGGAATAAATGGACAACCCATATTGAGATCCAATGATCTGTAGCCCGCATCTCTAACTGTATTTGCAAGTGTAATGAACTCATCAACATTGCGGAAAATAATCTGCGGTATAAGATTCATCCCTGCATTTTCGGATGCAGTCAGTTCCCGCAAGTCTCTCTGGCGCACTTCTCCCCTCTCCATACGGATAAAAGGTGTGAAATAAACCACATCCCCACTGCCATTGCCGTAGATTCTGTCATGGAAGTATCTGAATGCCCGCTCAGTAATTCCCTGTATAGGCGCAACCATCAATTTAAAGCCGTCCATAATCTGAAAATTTGAAATCAGGCACAAAGATACACTTTTGAAGATTGTTGTAAAAATTTGTGCTAACTTTACAGTTGGAAAAGTACAACATTCGTTTAATTAGAAAATGATAATCTGGAATCCGTGGCACGGATGCCACAAAATAAGCGAAGGCTGTGAGCACTGCTACATGTATTTCCTTGATGGTAAACGCGGTATCGACACATCTATTATAACACGCACATCAAATTTCAACCTGCCGCTGAGAAAAGACCGGAACGGCAACTTCACTCTAAGACCGGGGATGCAACTGTATGTGGGTCTGTCCACCGACTTTTTTATTGAGGAGGCCGACATATGGCGCGACGAAGCGTGGAGGATGATCAGGACACGCAGCGACATCGCATTCCGCCTGCTCACCAAGCGCGCATCGCGCATCGAAAAGTGCCTCCCTAACGATTGGGGAGACGGATATGAGAATGTTATGCTTTCCGTGACATGCGAAAACCAACGCAGAGCCGATGAGCGTCTGCCTATCCTGATCGATATTCCTGCAAGACACAAGGGATTCATGGCCGCACCTTTTATCGGTGAGGTGGACGCCGGAAGCTATCTCTCGACCGGACAAATCGAGGAAGTGACATGCGGTGGAGAAAACTACGACGGTGCTCGCCCTTGCCATTATGATTGGGTCAGAAAACTCTACGAACAATGCAGACAGTATGATGTCTCCTTCAACTTTATAGAGACGGGATCAGTTTTCATAAAAGACGGAAGGACATACCGTATTCCTTCGAAACGCATACAAAGTCTGCAAGCCGATAAATCAGGACTCAACCACAATTGCGGCAAACCCCTGTTCAAACTCAGCCCGGTCTGCAACTCTCTGTTCGGCCCTACGGAATATACCCCATTCTTCAAAGCACATTGCAAAACCTGCGGTTCTCGCCTTATATGCAACGGATGCTCGGACTGCGGCAACTGCGGAGCATAGGATGCGCCGATTTTTCACACCTTTTAATGCCATATTTTCAGGTAATACCGCTCTTTTTTTGTAAATTTGCGCGCTTAAACACAACTTATCGGAATATATATACAAAAACCAATCATAACTATGCTGACAGCAAAGGAAATACGCGAGTCTTTCAAGCAGTTCTTCGAGAGCAAAGGACATCATATCGTCCCCTCCGCTCCTATGGTCATAAAAGATGATCCAACCCTTATGTTCACAAACGCAGGTATGAACCAGTTCAAGGACATTATCCTTGGCAACAAGGCGGCCAAGTACAAGCGAGTAGCCGATTCACAGAAGTGCCTGCGTGTCAGCGGAAAGCACAACGACCTCGAAGAGGTGGGTATGGACACATACCATCATACCATGTTCGAGATGCTCGGCAACTGGTCTTTCGGCGACTATTTCAAGAAAGAAGCGATCGACTGGGCTTGGGAATACCTTGTCGATGTTCTCAAACTTGACCCCAAGCGCCTTTATGCCACAGTTTTCGAAGGCTCTGAAGAAGACAATCTGCCCCGCGACAACGAAGCTGCTGAAATCTGGAGCGCACATCTTCCCTCAGATCATATCATCAACGGCAACAAGCACGACAACTTCTGGGAGATGGGCGATACCGGACCTTGCGGACCTTGCTCTGAAATACACATCGACCTCCGTTCTGATGAGGAACGCAAACAAGTGAGCGGCGCATCGCTGGTCAACCACGACCATCCACAGGTAATAGAGATCTGGAATCTCGTGTTCATGCAATACAACCGCAAAGCCGACGGAAGCCTTGAGGCTCTGCCTGCCAAAGTCATCGACACCGGCATGGGATTCGAACGCCTCTGCATGGCTCTACAGGGCAAGCAGTCCAATTACGACACCGACGTATTCACGCCCCTTATCAGCGCAATCTCATCCATTTCCGGAATTGAATACGGCCACGATAAGAAAGCCGATATAGCAATGCGCGTAGTGGCAGACCACGTGCGCACAATCGCATTCTCAATAGCAGATTCCCAGCTTCCATCCAATGCAAAGGCTGGCTACGTGATACGCCGCATCCTGCGTCGTGCCGTACGCTATGCATACACATTCCTCGGCCGCAAGACAGCATTTATGTACCGGCTTGTAGATACCCTTATTGAATCAATGGGCGAGGCATATCCGGAACTTCCAAGCCAGCGCGAACTGATAATGAAAGTGATAAAGGAAGAAGAAGACTCTTTCCTGCGCACACTCGAAAACGGAATCCGAATGCTCGACGACAGTATTTCCGCAGCCAAGACCCAAGGCAAGAACGAAATATCCGGCAAAGAAGCCTTCACTCTCTACGACACTTACGGATTCCCTCTCGATCTCACCCAGCTCATTCTCAAAGAGAACGGCATGACGCTCAACATCGACGAATTCAACGTAGAGATGGAAGCCCAGAAGGCACGTGCCCGAAACGCTGCTGCCGTTGAAGCTACCGACTGGGTAATCGTCAACGACGGAGAGCAGGAATTCACCGGCTATGACACGACTTCTGCACAGAGCCGCATACTGCGCTACCGCCACGTGAAGCAGAAAAACAAAGAATTCTATCAGATAATTCTCGACCGCACACCTTTCTATGCCGAAATGGGTGGTCAGGTAGGCGACCACGGCACACTTACATCCCCTGACGGAGAGACAATCGAAATCTACGACACAAAGCGTGAGAACGGCGTAGGCGTACATCTCGCAACAAAGCTTCCGTCCGACATCAATGCAGTATTCACAGCTGCAGTTGATGAAGAAGACCGTATAGCCACAAGCTGCAACCATACAGCCACACACTTGCTTCACGAAGCACTGCGCGAGGTCCTCGGCACGCATGTCGAGCAAAAAGGATCGTTTGTATCGCCACGCATGCTGCGCTTCGACTTCTCTCATTTCTCTAAACTCACACCAGAAGAAATAAAGAAAGTCGAACATCTTGCCAACAAAAAGGTACGCCAAGCCATTGAGCGCGACGAACGCCGCAATGTTCCCATCGCTCAAGCTATGGAAATGGGAGCTATGGCACTTTTCGGCGAAAAATACGGAGAAGAAGTCCGTGTGATAAAATACGGCGACTCTGTGGAACTTTGCGGTGGCACTCACGTCGACAACACCGGACGCATCGGCATGATCAAGATTGTCAACGAAAGCAGTATCGCAGCAGGCATACGCCGTATCGAAGCCATCACAGGCGAAGCTGTGGAAAATGCAGTCGATGAACTCAGCGGTGTAATGGCCAACATAAAGGAAATGCTTAACGCTCCTGACATTGTATCTGCTCTCCGCAAGGCTCTTGACGAGAATGCAAACCTCAGAAAACAAGCCGAGGAAGCTATGCGTGAACGCATCGAAAACATGGCTCGCCAGTGCGTCGAGAAAGCCGACACAGTAAACGGCATACGAATAATCGAGTTTGCCGGAATCAGGATCCCAGATGTAGTGAAAGGCGTCGCTTTCGCTGTCCGTGCCATCTCTCCCGAGAAAACCGCATTCCTCGGAGCTACAGTAGACCTCTCCGGAAAACCGTTGCTCACAGTGATGCTCACCAATGATCTCACTGAAGGCGGCACACACAATGCATCAACTATCGTCCGCGAGGCAGCCAAAGCCATCAAGGGCGGAGGCGGCGGACAACCCGGATTCGCTCAGGCAGGTGGCAAAGACAAAGACGGTCTGTCGGATGCCATGCAGTCTATGAGAAATGCCATAATCCACTGATCACACGATGTATAAGATAATATCTCCTCTGCTTGCGTTCCCGGCACTGCTGCCCCTTGTGGCATGCAGCAGCGCCGGGAATGACGAGCCTCCTTTAATCATAGACCCGGTAGACCCAGTACACCGTACCGTGCTGGTTTACATGGTTGCCAAGAACAATCTGCACAGCGATATATACCCCGAAGAAGACTACGACCATCTCGACATTAAGGAGATGCAACAGGCAGCTGCCGCAGGTGGGCTTAATGGAGGTAGACTGATTGTCTACCATTCAAGCGGCAACGAAGCTCCCAAGCTCATCGAGATCACTCCCGATGGATCGCAAGAAATACTCAGGACGTATCCTGCATCATCTGTCAGCGTCTCAGCATCTCAGATGGAGCAGGTCCTTGACGATACCCAGCTACTCGCTCCTGCCTCCGACTACGGAATAGTATTGTGGAGTCATGGCTCAGGTTGGTTGGAAGACGGGATCGAGCAACTTCCACTCACACGCAGTTTCGGCCTTGAAGGCTCATCTTCGACCATGAACATCAGCGTAATGGCGGATGTGCTGCGCAACAGGGATTTATCTTTCATATACTTTGACTGCTGCTTCATGGCTTCTGTCGAAGTATTCTACGAACTCCGCGAATGCGCTCCTTACATAGTGGCATCCGCTTCGGAATTGCCTGTCTACGGCATGGACTATGCAGCAAACATACCGTGCTTCCTGACTTCCGGCGAACCGGACCTGAAACAGGCTGTAAAAAACACATTCGACAGTTATGACCGGCGCGAGGGCGAATGGAGAACCTGCACCATATCACTTGTGGAGACATCCACGCTTGACAATGTGGCTGCAGCAGCCCGGAATCTCTATTCCGACATATCGATACCCTACAACATCACATCCGTTCCACAGCGTTTCTTGCGGGGGACTAATTACTACTACGATCTCTCCGATTATGTAAATAAAATAGAGAAGGTCGATGCATCCAAGGCCGACGCATTGTCGGATGCTGTAGACAATGCCGTGATATGCAAGTACAACACGCCAAGCCTATGGCCCGGAACACAATTCGATGAGGTGAAGATAAACACCCACTGTGGCATGTCGACATATATCGTGCGATCCGCCGGCGACGCTGACAAAAAAGGATACCGCAACCTGAAATGGTACAAAGACGTCGTATCCGTGATGTTAAACAACAGCCTATAAACGAATAACAACCGAATACAGATGTTCAACAACTGCCTCACAACAATATTATTACAGATCACATCTCCCGCTGCCGAATCCGTACCCGATGCAAAACAGGAGATAAGCCAGATAGGCAATCTTTCGTTTGACACACTCGTCAACAACCTTGTGGACAAGCTTGTGTCGTTCGCACTGGCTCTTGCCGCAGCCGCCATAGTGTTCTATCTCGGGAAATTCATAATCAATAAGATATTCAAGTTCGTAAGCAGCATACTCCGACACCGCAACGTAGAGGCATCGTTGTCCACTTTCGTGCTGTCGCTTACCAAAATGCTGCTCTACTTCATATTGATAGTAACCGTAGTAGGCATTCTCGGAATAGAGACATCATCGTTTATTGCCATTTTCGCATCGGCTGGTGTTGCTCTCGGTATGGCCATGAGCGGCACTCTCCAGAATTTCGCCGGAGGTGTGCTGATACTGTTGCTGAAACCTTACAAAGTCGGAGATTTTATCGAAGCTCAGGGTTTTGCCGGAACAGTGAAAGAAATACAGATATTCAACACCGTACTCACCACCGGCGACAACAAATCCATCACGATTCCCAACGGTGGACTCTCAACCGGAAGTATAAACAATTACAGCCGCGAAGACTTCCGTCGTGTAGATATCGATGTTTCCATTGCATACGGCGACAATGTAGAAAACGCACGCCATCAGATTCTCGACATAGTATCGGCCGACAGCCGTGTCATCACAGAATCAGAGACAGCAGGGCGTGGTCCTGTGGTTTACGTCAAGGCCCTCGCAGCATCGTCGGTCGACCTGACTGTTCGCGTTTGGGTCAGAAGCGCAGACTACTGGGGTGTATACTTCTCGCTCAACGAGCAATTCTATACCCTCCTGCCCGAACGCGGCATAAACTTCCCGTACCCGCAGATGGATGTACATATCCTCAACCACTGATCTCTCCCTCCTTCCCTGAATAAACACACATATTCTTACACATATATACAGAACTCAAAACCAGAACCTGGCTGAGCCATATATCTTTATTATTCACCATATTCATTCTATCACACTATGAAAAGAATCTACCGAGGTATCTGTCTGGGTATTGCATTGACAGCTATGTCTGCATCGGCACAGACGAGTCCATCAACCCCGCAGACCCAGATCGCTAATCCAAACCGGGAAGACATAACCCTGAGCAGCGAATATTCCGCACATGAAACGACAGCGCCAATAGTATCACCTGCCATAAAAAACGACGGCATTGAATACACTCCGTGGGAAGATTTCGCCGATAACTGGGTCTACGTATCCCAATACACAGGCAAGACCTACACCACAAAATTGCGCAAGCGCAACATCGTGCCCACTGATGGAGGAGAAGTAACTACGGTCCAACTTGAAATGACCAACGACTTGTTCGGAACTGCGTACCTGAATAGCGGACTCATATCCGGCACTGCAGTTATCAGAGCCACAAACAACGCAACTGCTATCAGCCTTATTGATGAAAATGGTGAGCCGACAGACAAATCTATGTACACAACAATTACACCAAGTAATTCTGCCCCAGGATGTGTAATGCAGTATCTGAGCTCTGAATACCTTGCTTTGGCAGTTTGCTATGGTGATGCAAATGAAGACGGGACAATAAAAGCGACACACTTGTCTACGTATGACTATCTGTACAATCCTGATAGGCCTGATGCTAAAATATCCACCGATATTCCTCATTATTGTCAGGGAAATCTAACAGTGGGCGGAACTTGCGGCAATGATATAACTGACCTGTATTATATAGTGGTAAATAACCCGCGCAACACCGAACTCGCAGCAGAAACAGAAAATGGCGAGCAATATGGTTTTTCAATCAACTATGCCAACTGTGCTCTGCTTCTCTACGATTACCTGAACACCGGACATATCAATTCCTCTATATCTATCGGAAAGGTCACACTTGATGCAGCCAACAAATTCAACTTCACTATTCCTCAAACTTGGAATGGTCTACGCGGTGTGTCGCTGCTTGCACTAAAAGATGGTAAAGTGACTGATCAAGCTTTCGAAATGGTCGAAATGCGTCCCCAATCAGGTTGGAAACCATACAAGCAGGCCTTAATGAACTTCAAGTTTACTTCATCATATATAAATGATGCGAATCTTAATATATATAAGACTGTAGATATTGAAATAAACGAGGCGTCCAAACTCATGCGCGTTGTCAACCCTTACGGAACTTCCGAAAAAGATTTTGACTACATATACATCGACTATACCTTGGGGTTAGACAAGTGTTTTGTCGCAAGCAACTATATGCCTCAGTCATACACATATACCATTAAAGGCAAAGACTTCAATGAGGCATATACCAACACAGAGCATTATCTAATGTCATCGTTTGTGACGGCCAATTATTACCGAGGTTTTTCACTTGAAAATATATACTCCTGGGGAAGCTACTTTTTCTTCGACATCACGGCAGAAGCCCCCGATATCACTATGTTCGCTCAGGATATGCCTTACTTTCTTCTCTCAGACGGAATATATGTGCAAGGCTCAGGTTCAGCAAGCTTTACACTATCAGATCTGATAGGTATAAAGATATTAGACAACTATAAAGTAGCATTTAGCCTTGGAAGTGATATAAAGTCGGTAAAATTCTCACTTGTCAATTCCGACAATCTATCCATAACCTCACCAGAGTATTCAGTTAATGAATCCGGCAATACTTATTTCGACCTTATGCCCCAGATTGCGGCAGGTAATATCCCTGCAACTGCAAATGCTCTGAAATATACAGCCTACAATCAGTCCGACATTGTGGTTAAAACAGGTATATTGCCGACTACACTTGATTTCAACGTACAAACTGCCTCTGTTTCATTCCTCCCTTCCGACTTCACGCTAAATACTGATGGCGAACGAGTATGCAAACTCTCACAATCGGAAGCAGGAAATCCGTTGGTCACTCTGTTTGATTTCACTCAAGGTTATCCATACGGAGAAACAATGGATAGAAACCTCCAGATCGAATTCATTGACGGCAAACCAATGTTCAAGAACTACTATATAGGAACTCTCAGCTTCACCGGCCTTGGCCAATGCGACGTATATATGCAACCCGCTCAGACTCCTACTATTCAAAACAACGTTATATCGGCCAGCCTCTATTGGATGGTATATCAGAACAATTCAGCCGTAGGCAGATGGATGAATGCCGACGCCACCATAGAACTACCTAAGGAATACAACCTCGGTACTGTGGGAATCGACGACATCCTGACCGATGAAACAGACAATACAGAGCCAATATACTATAACCTCCAGGGAGTGCGTATCACCAACCCTGCCAAAGGATCGGTGGTGATCGAAGTCCGCGGTAACAAGACCCGCAAGACTTTGATCAGATAACATACCTGAAAGATTAACAATACAGATCCGCCGTATGCGAGTGTAAAGACACACGCTACGGCGGATTTTTATATCCACCGTGCTGATAAAACCATGCCGGATATATCTGTGTGTCATGAATCGGTGTCCTCCGGACACCATTCCTATATACGAACCTTATCCCATCAACACCATACAGATGTCCCCACTTGATAGTATCTCCGACAACTACACACGTCGTGGAAGTGTCCGATAGGACACTGATTTAGCAGTAACCGGTTACACCAGAGCGCAGCGTAGGTGTGACCGGCAGGACAAGGAAATCAGAAAGGTGTCCGTCAGGACACCGATTCACGACAATCATATATGTACAACCTCTTAGATATACCATAGGCATATAACTCTTAAATAACCTTAACCGGCAGGAAATGATATTTTTTTTGGCTAAATTTGCATATCCGTAGCAGGAGTATGCGCTTGCGTCATGCAAAGATATTCGCATTACGCAACAAATAAGCATACATACACTACGTCCAATATATACCGCACAGCATCCGCGGAGTACTGCTCCACAATGCCTTGCGTCCGACATTCCTCCCCTCTCCCGACATCCGGCGCGCCTGTCCGCACCGGATCTACAGACGAAATAAAAAAAGAACAACATAAATGATAAGTAAATGGAATTACTTACCCCTTACTACAGAAGAACAAAGATTAGAGACGGGCTTGGCGACCAAGTTTGCCTCATGTCCGCCCGTTAGCGAGCTATTGGTACAGCGTGGTATACGCTCCGTCGAGGAAGCTGAAAAATTCTTCCATCCGGCGTTGAGCGATATGCACGACCCGTACCTTATGCCCGATATGGACAAAGCTGTAGACCGGCTTAACCAAGCCATGGGGTCAAAGCAGAGGATTCTCGTATTCGGCGACTACGATGTCGACGGCACAACCGCTGTCGCCTTAGTCTACAAATATCTGCAGAACTTCTATTCTGAGATTGATTTCTATATCCCTACCCGCTACGACGAGGGATACGGCATTTCGCGATCTGTGATCGACAATGCTGCAGCAAACGGAGTCAAACTCATCATCATTCTCGACTGCGGCATTAAAGCCATAGACGAGATAGCCTATGCCAAGACACTCGGCATAGACTTCATCATATGCGACCATCATGTACCCGACGAGCAACTGCCTCAGGCGGCCGCCATACTGAACCCGAAACTTGAGGGTAGCACCTATCCGTGTCCCCATCTGTCGGGCTGCGGTGTAGGCTATAAGTTCATGCAGGCATTTGCCATATCCAACGGTCTTGATCCTCACGACCTCGAGGGCATGCTGGACCTGGTGGCAGTCTCGATCGCAGCCGATATTGTGCCGATGGTAGACGAAAACAGGATCATGGCATATCACGGCCTGAGACGCATAAACTCAAACCCCAACATGGGATTGCGTGCCATAATACGCACCTGCGGACTCGCCAACAGAGAGATAACCATATCCGACGTAATATTCAAGATAGGCCCTCGCATCAATGCAAGCGGTCGCATGCAGAGCGGTCGTGAGGCTGTGGAACTGCTTGTGGCCCGCGACATCAAGGAGACCAACCAGAGGGCCGTAGCCATAGACCAATATAACAAAGACCGCAAAGAACTCGACAAGCGCATCACCGAAGAAGCCAATGCTATCCTTGATGCCAGGGGAGAGAGCCTGGCACAGAAAAAATCCATAGTGATATACAACAAAAGTTGGCACAAAGGCATAATCGGTATCGTGGCCTCGCGTCTTACAGAACTATATTATAAGCCATCTGTAGTGCTGACTCTTGCCAATGGTCTTGCAACCGGTTCTTCACGCTCCGTACAAGGGTTCGACATATACAAGGCAGTAGACTCGGCCCGCGATCTGTTGGAAAACTTCGGAGGCCACACCTACGCAGTAGGTCTGTCGCTGAAAGAGGAAAACATACCGGAATTCACAAGACGCTTTGAGGAATACGTCGCAGCAAACATCCTGCCCGGACAGCTAACTCCGCAGCTCGACATCGATGCATACCTGACTTTCTCCGAGATCACACCGGAATTCATCTCCATGCTAAGGAAATTCAATCCTTTCGGACCGGGAAACCAGAAACCTGTGTTCTGCACAAGAAACGTGTTGGATTTCGGCACAAGCAAGCTCGTAGGCAGACAACTCGAACACATAAAGCTCGAACTCGTCGACGACACCTCCGGAAAGGTACTCAACGGCATAGCGTTCAATTCCGCCAAGCACTTCGATTATATTCATTCCGGAAAGCCTTTCGATATCTGCTTCACAATCGAGGAGAACAAGCACCACAATGCCCCCCCGACTGTACAACTGCTGGTAAAGGAAATACATACCGGAACTGCAAAAAGTTAGAGCATCGCAAATATTGACGACATACTGCAACGCCATTGGGGCTACGGCTCATTCAGGCATTTGCAGCGCGAGATCATAAACTCTGTGCTGGAGGGTCGCGACACGCTCGGACTACTCCCTACCGGGGGCGGTAAGTCGATATGCTTCCAGGTTCCCGCTCTCGCAATGGACGGGCTCACAATTGTAGTGACACCTCTGATCTCCCTGATGAAAGATCAGGTGGATAACCTGCGCTCAGTAGGCATAAGCGCAGTGTTCGTGCATGCCGGACTTTCCCGGCGGGAGGCCGAACTGGCATACGACCGTTGCCGGCTTGGAAAGGCAAAACTGCTGTATGTCTCCCCCGAACGGGTAAGAACCGACAGATTCCTGACCGAAGCTCGCCTGTGGAACATCTCGATCATAGTCGTGGACGAAGCCCACTGCATTTCGCAATGGGGATATGATTTCCGCCCGAGTTATCTCGAGATAGCCCGTCTGCGCCTGCTGTCTCCCGATACCCCCATCCTTGCGCTGACGGCGTCTGCCACTCCCGACGTAGTGGAGGACATACGCCAACGCTTATGTTTCCGCCCCGGCAACAGGATGTTTGCCAAAAGCTTTGCCAGAGACAACATAAGTTTTCTCACACGCCACAATGCCGACAAGATCGGAATGCTGATGAAGATCTTGTCGAACACTACCGGTTCGGCGATAGTATATGTGCGCTCCAGACGTAAGACCGCAGAGATAGCCGGTACTCTTAAAGACTTCGGTCTTTCAGCAGAATTCTATCATGCCGGACTCACCGTGCAGGAGAAAAACGACAGGCAGAACCGATGGAAAAGCGGAGATAGCCGCATCATTGTGGCCACAAACGCATTCGGTATGGGCATTGACAAACCGGATGTGCGAACGGTTGTACACTACGACTTGCCGTCATCGCTCGAGGAGTACTATCAGGAGGCCGGTCGAGCCGGACGTGACGGCAAACCGTCGTTTGCCGTAATACTCACATCAAGAACCGACAAGGCCATTCTTTCGAGACGACTGGCCGAAGCATTTCCACCACGAGATTTCATAACCGGAGTCTATGACAAACTATGCGTCTATCTTGGAGTAGCCGTGGGAGCAGGTTATGAATGTGTCTTCCCGTTCGATACCGATGCTTTCTGCCAACGCTATGGCATAGAACCCGCGCGCACCCGCAGCGCTCTCAATCTGCTTTCCCAGTCAGGATATATTGAATATACCGAAGATGCCGCAATGGGCGCCCGCGCCACACTCATCTGCAACAAACAGGAGCTTTACGATCTTGACGTCTCTCCGGAAGCAGACCGCGTGCTCCAGACAATGCTGCGGGAATATACCGGACTTTTTGCCGACTATGTATACATAGACGAAATATCCATAGCCAGAAACGCCCTTGTGGCAACAGACGACGTATATCCTGCGCTACTCGAGCTTCAGCGAGCCAAAGCATTGCACTACATACCGCGCAGCTCGATGCCCTTCGTCCGCTTCGTGACCTCCCGAGAGGACTCCCGCCATCTGTGTATACCTCGTAGTATCTATGAAGACAGGCGTGCCCGCCTTGAAGCACGGATCGAGGCCATGAAAGCATTTGCATTCGATTCCTCATCTTGCCGTGTAAAACGCATGCTCGGATACTTCGGACAGCAAAGCGGCGACTGCGGTAAGTGCGACTATTGCCGAGAGCATAAACGCACTCTCGGATCAGAAAACGATAATGATGCCACAGATCGAATAAACAAATTTCTGAGTTGCAACGAAGTCTGGAATATCAGAGACATATCCTCCTCAACCGGAGTATCCGGACGACAGCTTGACGACATTCTGCAACACCTCACCGACGAAGGCCGGATAACCGTAGTATCTGCCGACGGCCTGTCATACCGCACTTTATGTTAACCTGCATAAGAGCGTTAACATAAAATAATCCCCCTCATTTACACCTTTTAAGCACTTTTAGCTCACCGGTAAGCACCCCTGCCGGCATTTGTTTGTTATAGAGTTGTAGCATTAATAAGGAAAGACGCAATCAAGACATCCCTTGTCCTTTTTATCGAGTAGTGATACTGGGTACTGAGGCTCTCATAAATAAATAGTTGAAACGTGAGCAGGCGCTAACCGTTTTTCGGTTAACGCCTGTTTTGCCTGGCAACACACATAATACTTACAAATATTTTACAGCCTCCAGTGTTTTCCCCTATATAGAGCCTGTCACATGATAAATGTTAACGCTGAGGCGGTCAGCTGTTGAGCAGATTTGTTTGTGTGATGAGGGAGTGTACTTGATGTACACGACTGAAGAAGACGGACAAAGATGCCAACATCTGACCGAGGCGATGCTAATTCTTGACAAACGCCGGAAGCTTCCCTTTATATCCATTGTCGGCCTTGACGGTCATAATTGATTTATAACGTGCTGCCAGTTGCGCTATCAAAGGATATGCGGCTTTTAATTACCTTCGCCTCCGAGATATGCGACCTCAGCGTTAACATTTATCATGGGACAGGCTCTAAAAACAAATCAAATCATTATCTTTGCAGCAAACCAACATCAAAATATCACTCCACATGTTCCGCAATACGGTATTAACCTTCATTCTATCACTTCTGATCATATCCACCGGCTGCAACCCGCACAGCAAAAGTAAAGTCACAGTGCCGTCTGAAGCCGAAGAAAATATCTTCATGCTCGTATACACTCCGAATTACGAAGGAAGATACCATGAGGCCATCACCACAGCAGATTCCCTTATGGCTACATGCCAGATGTCAGACTCTCTCAAGGCTTTCATTATGATAGAGCGCGATGTGGCCTTGATAAACATGGGCGAAGTTGAAGCCGGCTACAATTTCGCCGACACCCTTATCTCATTCGGAAAGGAGACCGGGATCAATGAAGCTGTATTGCAGGGACTCACAGCCAAGGGTCTGGTGTACCGACGTTCCAACAGACTTGACTCTGCAATAGCGATGTACTCCGAAGCCCTCGAACTGGCAGTGCAGGATAGAAACGCAGAATGGGAGCAGGCTATCGCTGATTATCTTGCCGTCGCATACACAGAAGCCAACCGCATAGCTGAAGGACACCAGTTCGCCATACGCGCCCTGCACATAGCGGAAGAAACTGCCGACACCGCATCTATACTTCATTCCGCAAGCACTCTCGCCAGTGTATTGGCAAAATCAAAAGATTTCAACGGCACAATTTCAGAACTGCACCCCTACAGGCAGATGTTCGAGAAAGCATCACCTTCGATAAAGATCAAATTCCTCACTCCTCTATTTCATTCTTATCTCGGCCTTGACTCAGTTGCCAAGGCCGAACAGGTGCTAAGAGAAGCCGAACAAGCCGCGGAAGGATTTCCTAAAGAACATTTCCAATCTATAATACTACGCCTCTGCCGTGCCAAACTCCACAAAGCCAGGAAGCAATACGACAAGGAGTATGCCATTTATCTTGAAGTAGATTCTATTGGCACTATCGGGCGTCAGTCAGAAGATCTGATGCTTGAAAAAGCCCTGAGCCTGTCGAATATGGGACGCAACGAGGAAGCTTTCGCTATGATGGGCGATGCGTATGCAACCCTTGATTCCATAAGGAACTCCGATCTGCAACAAGAACTCAGCGACCTGTCAGTAAGATACGACACACTTACAAAACAGATAGAGATCGAACGGCTCGGACGCCAATGGTGGATCATGGTATATATAATCTCCGTCTGCGCTGTAGCCATCGCCTTAATCATCGCCTTGTTTGTCTACTACCGCAACCGCAGCCGTCGAAGACTGGCCAGAGAGAGACGCGAGCAATATCTCAACGGACTCGAGGAGGAGCGTGGGCGCATGGCCCGCGAGCTTCACGACGACATCGCCGGTCAGTTGCTTGGACTTCAGTGGGAATTACAGGCACGTAACGATAATGAAGCCGCAGACCGCATCGGCGCCATAGGACGGCAGGTACGCACCCTATCACATGAACTGATGCCGCCAAGATTTGCAGAACTTACATTCTGCCAACTGCTTATAGATTTCGCAAGAAAATTCAACGAGACCCATAACAATGTAGATATGTCTGTAACCGACGAAGGATCTTTCGATTGGGACAGCCTCCCGGTACGCTACTCTTACGAACTATACCGCATCATGCAGGAATCTGTCACAAACGCACTGAAACACGCCACACCTTCCCGTATCAAGATCACACTCTCCGGAGACGGGAAATTCTCAATAACCATCAGCAACGACGGAGTGAACGGATCTGTTGACACCACTTTTTCAGGCGCAGGAAGCACAACCTTAAAGACCCGCGCCGAAAGCATAGGCTGCGATACTGAAGCTCATGTGAGCAATGGATCATATAGACTCGACATCAAACAACGGTGATGAAAACAATACTCGTCATAGACGACCATCCTATTGTGTTGGCCGGAATGGAAAGACTTCTGTCGTCGCGCGGATTTAAGGTGATAACTGCAGGTTGCCAAAACACCGCACTCATGGCAGCGACGCATATCGATGGAATAGACATGATCGTCTGTGATCTGCAATTGGGCAACGGAGCGGACGGACTCGATCTTATCCTCGAGATGCGCCGCTCGGGATTCGAAAAGCCGACGATAGTCTATACGATGCACGACGAGTTGTGGAACATACCGAGACTCACCGGAGCCGGTCTTGCCGGAATTGTGCTCAAAGGCGACGATATCAACGAACTGACACTTGCGATCGAGACTGTGGCATCCGGAGGAACATACTACAGCCCGGCATTTTCTTCCAGACGCACAGAGGCAGAACAAATACGCGGGATACTTTCGGAACGCACACTCGATGTTCTCAACAGAATAGCCCACGGCGAAAGCAACCACACCATAGCCGCTGCCATGTTCATCACGGAAAAAGCCGTCGACTACCATCGTTCGCTAATATTGAAAAAACTTGACTGCCGGAATATGGCTGATGCCGTAAGGCGAGCCATCGACACCGGAATTATCAGGAGTCACTGAGAAAACATCCTCAGGATATTTTTAGGAGAATCACTAAATTTGCCTTAGTGATTCTCCTAAATCTTTGTATATCAGCATATTTATATGCACACATACACCATTTTGAATGTCAATATTTATTATCTTTACGCTGCAATTACATAATGTCTAATAGCTAAATCCATAAAATTCTCAGTCATGAAGTATCTGCTTGCGATAGACAGTCTGCCGATTGCAACCGAGGGACTGAAACGGATTTTTGAATGCCGGGGGTTCAAAGTAATCGAGGCGACTACCACCGGCCAGGTATCATGGCTGATAGAACACATAAGCAAATTTGATGTAATTGTAAGTGAGGTAATACTGCACAGTTCCGACAACATATTGAATCTGCTTAGCCACGCACAATCCGATGGCATGGATTATCCGACAGTTATATATACGTCCCACAATGAGCCATACATCTTACGCCAACTGTCAGGGTTCACTTTCAACAGCGCTGTTATGAAGCACGAGAGTCTACAGGAACTGTACAATTCTGTCGAATGTGCCATACGTGGTGAAAAATATATCAGCCCCGGATTCCGCAGCATGATAAACTCTTTCGAACATACCAACCGGTTATTATCATGCAAGTCTATTGAAATTCTTACAAGGATTTCCGATGGAGACAGCAACCGAATTATAGCGAATGCAATGAATATCGGTGAGAAAACAGTGGAATATCACAGAAGCCTTATACTTAAACGCCTGTCGTGCCGAACAATGACCGAGGCCGTGTGCAGAGCGATAAAGGAAGGTATCATCAGCTAAACGCAAACATTAAGTTGAACTCTTAATCAATCACCATATTATGAAATTCTTTAAAGCATACCTGATCACAGTCTTATACTTTGCGATAGGAATATGCTGGAGCGCCTGCTCGTCGGGTAGCGACAAAACTCCTGACGAACCACCTGTAAAGCCAAGCCCCGACAAGATCTCCCTGACAGGAGAATGCAGGTCGGGGCTGGCATTCTCACAGGAGGGAGGCACGAAAGAGATCACATTCACTACCGGAGGCGGAGAATGGAGTGCATCTCTGATCGGCAATCCTGTAGACTGGTGTGAGATCTCACCGACATCCGGCAGTTCTACAAACGGTGTCATAAAGGTATCTGTAACTGCAAATGCCAACTACGACGAACGCAGTGCCGTGGTCCAGATCACATGCGGTTCGGCCAAACAAACTGTCAGAATCACACAGAAACAAAAGGATGCCCTACTGATATCATCCAATAACATCGGAATCGAAAAAGAAGGCGGATCATTTCAGGTAACGGTAAGGTCCAACATACAGTACACCTACTCGATACCATCTCAATTTTCGTCATGGATCAAGCGATCTTCCGCATCAGGGCGTTCCATGACCGAGAGGACAATCGAATTCTCGGTAGAACCGAATTCCGACTCAGAAAACCGTGAAGGATATATAGTTTTCAGTGGAGAAGGTATGGAAGAAATCCTATATGTGACTCAGGCCGGAGGCTCACTCCTCATCCTGTCGTCCACCGAGCAGAATGTGCCGGCTTCGGGCGGCACACTGCAGATCGAGGTGTCATCAAACTGCGATTTCGTAGTGTCTGATTCAGACGCTGAATGGGTGCACACAGTAAGATCGCGGTCAATGTCGAGCCACACAGTATATATTCATGTAGATGAATATACCGGCACGGACGCACCCCGCCGTGCAGAGGTCGTATTCACCTCCGCAGACGGCAGTGTGTCCGAAACTCTGACCATCATCCAGCACGAGAAAGGAGAGATCATTCTCGGCGATACCGAGATAGAAGCCACACCCGGAGCAGGAGCAATGTCGATGGAGATAGCGTCCAATATCGATGTCGGTTACAAGATCTCCACGGGTGCGGAGTCTTGGGTTCGCGTCACTATCGACAGCAATCCGCGGTCAAGAGCAATGCAGACACGCACTGTGTGGATGGAGTTCAACCCAAATGTCACAGGAGAAACACGCTCTGCCACCATCACGCTATTTGACTACAATGACCCTGATTATGAGAAAATAATCACAATCGACCAAGAACCTGTATACTTCGAGCTACTCACAAAACCTGACGAAGGATCTTTCAAGGATGCCGACTCCCATTCCATAGATCTGGTGTTCGCAACCAATATCGACAGTGTGGCCATCATTGCTTCAACGCATTTCATTCCTGAAGCTTATAACATGTATTATAATATACAGACTGAAGATGGTGTACTTAACTTCGGCTATTGCAACCTTACATTAAGGCCCAATTATTCAGTCGGGGCAAGTCTCACAAGCCATATAAATATTGTAGTCCCATCCGGCTGGGACGTCAGCAATTTACCTCTGCTGGCCGAGATCACCATATATCAGGATGCACCCGTGCTCACAGTCTCAAAAGTTTCAGAAGAAGTATCAAGCCTCGGGGCGTCTATCCAGATACCGTTCATAGCCAACCTTGACTACAGAGCTGAGGTAGACAAGGATGCAGCTTCATGGGTGAGCCTATCGGATCATGACACGGTAAAACGCAGCTATACAGCCAAAATCAGTCCAAACACATCCACTGAGAGCAGAACTGCGACAATCACAGCTTACACCGGCAGCGCTGACATAAAAACCACATTCACCATCATCCAGAAAGGAGTGGAGCAGACATACGACCGGGTGGAATATACCCTTACAGACAATATAAGGCTATCTGATCTTGTCGACGAATCCACAATGACGACAGCCAAGGCCATATCAATATCAGGGCCACTCAAATGCCAGGATTATGAGATAATCACAATCATGGCTCAGAAAGGCACGCTAAAACAGCTCTACCTTTCAGAAGCTACGATGAGTGTAGACGCCGTCAACGGCTATTCGTTCGCATTCAACAATTCTCCTTTCAGTTTCCTGCAACCGACAGAGATTCCTCAAGGAATGTTTGAGAACATGCCCGTATCAACATTGGAAATAATGGGCAATATAACAGTCATTCACGGAAGTGCATTTGAATACTGTTCCGCCGGATCTCTGTCATTTCCTTCCACACTTGTAAAGATCGACCGGTATGCATTGACTAATGCACGGGCATTGCGCAAACTCGACTTCAGCAAGTGCAGTAAGCTTTCCGAAATACCCGATTTCGCCGTTACAGACTGTCCCAATCTTGAAGAAGTGCAGCTTCCACCATCGGTTACAAAGATCGGTGTGTCGGCTTTCTCATGTGCCAACATAAATCCGGATGTAACGAGAGCATCTTTCACACTCAAACTTCCTGAAACTCTCAGAATCATCGATAAGCTTGCATTCTATCGCAGCGGACTTGCGTCTGTCGAGATTCCGTCCGGCGTATCTGAGATCGGCGAGAATGTCTTCGATTCCTGCGACAACCTGAGATCTGCCATTGTGCATTGCGTACCTGACGACAAGATCCTACCGGCATATATGTTCCGTAACTGTTCAGCGTTGACAGATGCATCGCTCCCTGAAGGCTTCACTGAAATCGGTGAGGGCGCTTTCGCCCACGCAGGAAATATCGCATCACTCATGATTCCGTCAAGTGTAAGAACAATAGGCAGATACGCATTCAATCAATCCAGGATCAGAAGCATCACTTTACCAGAGGGATTGGTAGAAATCGGAGAGGCAGCTTTCAGCCAGTGCTGCTATCTGTCGGAACTTACAATACCGGCCTCGGTAAAAAACATCGGGCGCGCTGCTTTCAGCACGAACTGGGGAGGACTCACACGAATCTACATGAATGCACTCACTCCTCCGACCACAGGCGGAGATCTTTTCCACCAGAATTTCGACTACAGCGCATGTACCCTCTACGTACCTTCTGAAAGTCTCGACACTTACCGTAGTACAGAGCCTTGGAGTCGTTTCCCCAACATAACCGGACAATAAACAGCTTTTTCCATAAACCAATTTATCATAAGTAGGATGTACAAATTAGTTAAGGCATTGCTTATAGCTTTCTATTGCAGCCAATTGAAATCCTACACATATAAAACCCCAATCAATACGATAACTAATTAATACATCCTACTTAAAATGACAAAAAACATTATTGCAATCTCCGCGCTGCTATTATCTATGCCACTCGCGGAGTCAAAAGCCGAAGACTACGAGCGCGTAGACCTCGGGCTAAGTGTGGAATGGGCCACAAGAAATCTTGATGCCTCGGATAGTTTCAAGACCGGAAGCTACTACCGTTTCGGAGATATCAAGGCAAAATCCAATGCGTCCTACCCTTTCCAACAGAATTTCAGCCTTGATGACATAACGATCTGTGGCAATCCTGAGTATGATGCTGTGACTGCCACACTCGGCGATGGATGGTGCACTCCTACACGCGAGATGTTTGCAGAATTGCTCGAAAACTGCGACGTGACCCAGGAATTCGATGATGACACCTCTACCAACTACTACAAGTTCACATCGAAGATCAATGGAAATTCCGTTATATTCCCCGTCTGCGGATATTTCAGTTCTGCGTTCTCATTCATGGCCTCCGGATCGACCGAGCTATACAGCCTGTCATCCACCAATCTGCCGTACGATGAAGACAGCAGCTTCGATTTTGTACGGATATATACCCTGCGCAACACTTCGATCATCCAGCATGACAATGAACCGGCAAGACTATACTGCACTGTAAGACCTGTCTATGTGGTGAACGAAACTGTAGAAGTTGAATCAATCACTTTTGAAACCAAAGACTTTGAAGTCAAGACCGGCGATGAATTCGACATTGCATATGAGATCCTGCCCGACAATGCAACCAACAAGAACCTTGATTGGTCGTCCAGCGCACCCACGTGTGTCACCGTGGATGCAGACGGACATGCCAGGGCGGTCGGCGTAGGTGTCTGCGCGATATCAGCCACTACATCCAATGGTCTGAAGGCTACATGTACGGTCAAGGTAACAACCGATCCCGTAGATACCAAATATGTTGACATGGGCACAAGTGTGATGTGGGCCGAATGCAATCTCGGTGCATCCAAAGCATCCGAGGAGGGAAATTTCTACCGATTGGGGGAAATCATTTATGACTACAGAGGAACTTACGCATTGCAGCAACCTCTGACAGGGTCACGTCTGTGCAACGATCCGCGCTACGATGCAGCCACTGCAAACCTCGGTATGGACTGGCATACTCCCACCGATATTGAATTGCAGGAACTTATCGACAACTGCACTATAACACGACACACACTCGATGGAGTAAAAGGAATGTTGTTCACGTCCAAAACTACAGGCAACACCCTGTTCATCCCCGGCACAGGACGAAAATACTGGGCTATGGCCTACAGATATGACGAAGGTGCAGCAATGCTGCTTACTTCCTCATGGAAAGAGATCCAAGGCACAGGAGTCGTCACGTATAATAACCGCGTGCTTCTCGACAATGCCATTGTATCAGAAAGCGCAACCCACTCCCAGAAGTTATCGCCTATGGAGAATCACTATCCGTTGCGACCGGTATACTCACCCGCTGTGAAAGTCGAGAATATCATTTTCTCACCTGAATCAGCAAGCATTGCTGCAGGATCATACGTTATCCTGTCGCCTGAAGTTCTCCCTGACGACGCTTCATGCCCTAACCTGGAATGGGAAAGTTCTGATCCTACCGTAGCAACCGTGCAGGAATACGAAAAGCCGTTCCTTAGAAGTGCCATCGTCAGCCGTGTGGCAGAGGGCACATGCGAGATTGTGGCCAAAACAATCGACGGATCGGATGTAAAGGCTGCTTTCATTGTAAAACTCACAACCGACGGAATAGAGGCCATCGAGATCAATATGAATATCAACTATGAGGTATATGATCTCAACGGACGCCGGATTATGAGCGCAAGACCATACAACGACATCAGGATGCAACTCGTCCCCGGATTATATATTCTCTCCGGTTCGGACGGAACTTCTCTAAAAATCAAGCTTTAGCAGTCAGATACAATCAGTTGATTCTGCCCTGCTGATGCCATCGCGCGTCAGCAGGGCATTTATTTCAGGATCTTTCCCTCGGAATCGCCGGTAGAGCACGTCAGGGTTCTCCGTACCTCCACGCGACAGTATATTGGCTCTGAAACTCCGGGCAGTCTCACTGTCTAAAATTCCGTTCTCCTCAAACATTGAGAATGCATCGGCATCAAGCACTTCCGCCCACTTGTAACTGTAATATCCGGCAGCATAACCTCCCGCAAAAATATGTGAGAACTGCGGAGAGAACAAAGCTCCCTCTTCCGGAGCAAACATACTGACACCTGACATCGCTTCAAGTTCAAAAGCTACAGGATCGTCTACCGGCTTAGTTATTGTATGCCATGCCATATCCACATATCCAAACCCGAGTTGACGCATGCATGCATACGCTGCACCGAATTGCGACGACGCTATAAATCTGTCGAGAAGGTCGGATGGAATGGGCTCACCGGTCTGATAATGACGCGCGAATGAATCAAGAAACTCAGCAGAACGCATGAAGTTCTCGTTTAGCTGCGAAGGCAATTCTACAAAATCGCGGTAAACTGCTGTTCCTGACATTGAAGCATATTTTGTAGATGCAAAAAGTCCGTGCAGGGCATGTCCGAACTCATGCAGGAAAGTCGTCACCTCGTTAGGTGTCAGCAGAGAAGGCTTGTCGGAAGTGGGTTTGGTAAAATTCATGACTATAGACACAAGCGGCCGGTGCATTCCGCTGCAATCTATATACTCGTCCCTGAATCCTGTCATCCATGCGCCCGGGCGCTTGCTCTCCCGAGGAAAGAAATCAGTGTATATGACTCCAAGAAAAGCGCCGTCGCCATCTACAACATCATAGGCTTTCACATCATCGTGATATACCTCGACTTTTTTGTTCTCCCTAAAAGAAATGCCATAGAGACGATGAGCCAGACCAAACACTCCAGCTACCACATTGCCAAGTTCAAAATAAGGTCTCAGTTCTTCTTCGCTGAACTTGAATGTCGCATCCTTTAATTTATTGCTGTAATAACTGTAGTCCCAAGGATGTATCACTTCAATCCGGCGGCCTTCAAAATCGGAAGCGAAATTCTTCAGATCGGCGAATTCCGATTCCATCGCAGGTTTGTAAGCATCCCGCAACTTGTCGAGCAAGCCGTAGACAGCCACCGGATTACCTGCCATAGTGCGCTTCAGTGCCTGAGATGCATAGTTTTCATAACCGAGCAGTCCGGCTATACGCCTTCTTGTATCCGCAATTTCAGCCATGACCGGCAGATTTGAGAATTCTCCGGACATATTACGACCATTATACATACGCCACATTCTCTCCCTCAGATCAGAACGGCAGCTGTACTTCATGAAAGCCGAATATACCGGTTGGTCGAGTGTGAACAGATACTCTCCACTGCGGTTCTTGGCAGAAGCTGCGAGAGCGGCAGCCTCTACAGAGCTTTCAGGAAGCCCTTCGAGATCACCTTCTCCGAGCCACATCTCGCAGGTGTTGAGTTCCTTCAGCACATTCTGCCCGAACGTCGTGGTCAGTTCCGAAAGTCTGGATTTTAATTTCCTGTACAATTCCCTGTCTTCGCCTTCGAGTTCAGCACCATGCATTGAAAATGACTCGTATGTCTTCTGCAAAAGCATGCTATCTTCAGCGTCGAGACTGAAAGTGTGGCGTCTGTCGTAGACGTATCTCACACGCTCCCAGAGTCCGCGGTTCAGTATTATACCGGTCGAGTGTTCGCTCAATTTAGCCGAAGCCTCAAGAGAAATTTCCATAAGCTCATCATCGCTCATGGCCGACAGCATCGGATACATCACGTTCAGTACGCGGTCAAGGTCAGATCCGGATCGTTCGAGAGCAACAATCGTATTCTCAAACGTCGGCTCGTCCTCACATGATACTATATTCTTTATATCAGACTCAGCCAGTTGAATACCTCTGTCTATGGCTTCAAGATAATGCCCGTTGCATATCTTCGAGAATGGTGGTGTATTGTGCTCGGTCTCGAATTCCGAGAAAAACGGATTTATGGTCTGTGTCATCGTATTTGTCTTATATTAGGTAGTAACAACAAAGGTATAACTTTTTTATGTACTTTTGCAGAAAAGAATGTTAAGACGACTTAGTAAAGAATGTTCATAGATACCCATACACATCTATATCTCGAAGACTTCGGCAACGGTGGTGCAGATGTGGTCAGACGTGCGATAGACGCAGGAGTACACCATATGATTTTTCCTAACGTAGATCTCTCTACCGTCACGCCGATGAAAGCATTGGCCTCAAAATTCCCCAATCATACGAGTATGGCGATGGGATTGCATCCTACCGAAGTGAACGAATCCTGGAAGCAGTCGCTTGAGGTTATAAACGAATATATATCAGATGGTTCTGAATATGTAGCTATCGGTGAAATTGGAATGGACCTGTATTGGGACAAGACTTTCCGTACAGAACAGATGCAAGCCTTTGAAAGACAGGTACAGACAGCGATAGACCTGGATTTGCCTGTGATAATACACTGCCGCGAGGCTCTCGACGAGACACTGGAAGTACTCAGCGGATTTCAGGGGAAACGCCCGAGAGGCGTTTTCCATAGTTTCGGAGGCACACGCGACGATATCGAAAAGATACGCGATCGTGCAGGAGACTTCTATTTCGGAATCAACGGAGTGGTTACATTCAAGAATTGCGCGGTGAGAGATTCTCTGGCAACTATAGGCATGGAACGCCTGCTGCTTGAAACGGATTCACCCTACCTCGCTCCAGTACCTCATCGCGGCAAACGCAACGAAAGCGCGTTCATAACACACACTGCCGCATACATCGCACAACACCTTGACATACCCGTCGAGAGTGTTGCTGAGGCTACAAGCCGTAATGCCGTGCGTCTGTTCAAGCTTTGATCATCTGTCGCGGACGGCGGCTTTCTCGGCAAGTTCTACGAATATAGCCCGTGATTCATCCGACATCTCAACTTCGTCAAGAGCCTGCAACGCACGCCGTGTGTAGTCGTTTATCAGACTGCGACAACGATTGTCGAGATCCAATTCGCGATATATCGCTGTAACCGCTGCTATTTTAGCCTCACGGTCATCCATAGTCAAGGCTTCTGAAAGCCGATCCCGGTCAGCTTCATTCATTGCGTTTATCAACAGCCATGTCTTTTTTCCGCACGCTATATCTCCCCCGATAGCCTTTCCAAATACGGCAGGATCGCCAAATGTATCGAGATAATCGTCTTGAAGCTGGAATGCGAGTCCCATATTGATTCCATACCTCCACATAGCCTCGCAGTCCGACTCCGATGCACGCGCTACAGTAGCCCCCAGCAGACAAGCACCGGCTATCAGAACTCCAGTTTTAAGCCTGATCATCTCAAGATACTCATCAACAGATACATCGCTCCGTGTCTCAAAATCCATATCATACTGCTGACCGCGGTATACATCCATCGCTACAAGATTGAATGTATTGGCAAGTTCGGTCGACAGCTGTGAATCCGCCCTCATTATCCACATCTGCGCAAGTGTCAGCATGGCGTCTCCCGAAAGAATAGCAGTTGCCTCATTCCATTTGCGGTGCACTGTAGGACGTCCGTGGCGCATATCCGATCGGTCCATCACATCATCGTGGAGCAGTGTGAAGTTATGAAACATCTCAATGCCTACAGCCTGCCCTATAGCCTTTCGGGAGTCAGTGCCCAAGGCCTCGCACGTAGCCAGCAACAAAACCGGTCTCAGTCTCTTTCCTCCGCTGCCAAGCATATACGCTATCGGCTCAAACAGTCCGCGCGGAGAATCAGGCAGAAAATCAGGTCGGGAGATATATTCATTAAACAGACGGGCATATTCGTTGGCTGTAATCATCGAAAAAAATTTTTTTTAGCATTTGACATGGAGATTATTCCTGCATGTACGTACCTGAAGTCGGCACGCATCAGTCTCCTATACATATTCTTTGATCTCAATCTCTCCCTTGAGAGCGCTCTCGCCATTCTGTGCAAGAGCAAGCATCTCATCCTCGCCGGCATAGATATAGACAGGGGCAAGGAAAGATACTCTATCTTTCAACGCGTCTGTGACGTAAGTTGAATGTGCAATTCCACCTGTCAGCAGAATTGCATCCACCTTGCCGCAAAGCGCCACTGCAGCACCACCGATACTCTTGGCTATATTATATATCATCGCATCAAGAATCAGCTTCGCATGCTCGTCGCCGTTCTCTATCCGTCGCACTATCTCCGCCACATCCGTAGTCCCCAGATGGGAAGCAAGGCCGGCTTTGCCGCTTATACGCTTTTTAAGTTCGTGGATTGTATACTTACCTGAATAGCACAGATCAATAAGCGCTCCGGCAGGAAGGCTTCCTGCGCGTTCTGGAGAGAACGGGCCCTCGCCATCGAACGCATTGTTGACATCTATACAACGTCCATGCCTGTGTGCACCAACGGAGATGCCTCCGCCAAGGTGGCAGATAATCAAGTTCAGATCCTCATAGGTGAGCGTGCCACATTCCTCGGATGCATACCGGCGCGCTATGGCTCGCTGGTTAAGAGCATGCCATGTGGTTATGCGAGGCATGAGCGGTGAACCACTCACACGTGCCACATCGTCGAGCTCGTCCACCACACCGGGATCTGCCATGAACGCGCGACATCCGGGGATGGTCGATGCTATATCATATGCAATGCGACAACCGAGATTACAGGCATGACTGCGCAATGGGTGTTCCATTTCGCGGAGCATCACATCGTTGACCTCATATACTCCACCGGCTATAGGCTTGAGAAGCCCTCCGCGACCGACCACAGCATCGAAATCAAGAGAGATGCCATCGCGCTTCAGTTCATCAAGAACCAGATTGCGACGCATTTCAAACTGGTCCTGAACTCTCTCGAAAGGTGCAAGATCTTCTACACTATGGCGTATTGTCGAGGTAAGTACAGGTTTTAAATCTTCGTATACAGCTATTTTGGTAGATGTAGAGCCGGGGTTGACCGTGAGCAGTTTCATCAGTTTTGTTTTTAATTAAGATTGTAAATTGTGCAGATGGGACATAATAATTGTCCTGAATCACATAAGGCAAGCTACTGCCAAAGATGTATATTTAGCCTCGGCAGTATCACTGCGCGACGGTAGCACCACAGGCGCAGAAGTGCCACACAGCATACCGGCATTGAGCGCCTTGGCCCAGAGGGTAAGAGTCTTGTAGAAGACATTTCCCGATTCTATGTCCGGAAACAGAAGTGCATCCGCGTTACCTTCGATCGGTGATACAATACCTTTGATAGCTCCAGACGTTGCCTCACATGCAGTCTTTACATCCATAGGGCCATCGATAATGGCTTTGCCGAAATCACCCTGACGGTTCATCTCCACGAGTCGGACATAATCAAGCGTTACCGGCATTTTTGCATTGACTTTCTCACTGCAGTGCACAAGCGCTATACGCGGACACTCAATTCCAAAACTGCGGCATATTGATGCAAGATAACGCACCTGCTCCACCCTCTGTGAGAATGTGGGCGACGGTATCACAGCCGGATCAGAGAAAAACAGCAGTTTGTCGCGCCCCGGAACTTCGGCCACTGTGACGTGTGTGAGGACACGACCGGCTGGAAGTATGCCACACTCCTTGTCAAGTATGGCCCGCAGAATATTATCTGTATTTATAAGACCTTTCATCAGCACATCGGCCTTACCATCACGCACAAGCTTGACGGCAACACGCGCTGCCTCGTCGCGATCATGGACATCTATGACCTCCACACGTCCGGGGAAGCGTTTCAGTTCGGAGAACCTGTCGAGAATATCTCCATCTCCTACCATGATAAGGTCGGCAAAACCTTCCTCGAGTGCATGGACCACTGCCTGCTCTGTGTTTCTATCGCTTGCACAGACAACGGCGATGCGCTTACGGACTCCGCTTTCGCGGAGGTGAGCCGTGAGGCTCGCAAAATCTTTGATTGGGGTCATCTTTACAATATCAGTTCAATTATTTTGCAAATTTCACAAAAAATCGGAAATTGTGCAATACGCAAACTATGTTATGTAACATTTTTGAGGAGTCTTAGAGTCCATTAATACAAAAAACAGGGTCGCGACCACTATGCATGGCCGCGACCTCATATTTATCTATATCGTTCCTTAATATCAGAACAACTTTTCAGGATATGTTCCATCCTTGTGCAGTTCAGCGAATTTCGCTACCACACCCGGACGATCGGCTGCATATGTGACACCAAACCACTTGGAATCCGTATCAAGCACTTTCACAGTGGCCTCGCCTGAATTAATCAAGGTATCTATTGCCAGAGGAATGAAGAATTCTGCCTTTGGGGTATTAAGATCACGGTCGAGGAATTTGCGGAACTCACGGTCGCTGTAGTCAAAATAATCAGGAGTAAATCCCCAGAGATTCATCGACACAGGGGTATTGGGGGCGAGAGTCTGCACGTTGCCTTCCTCATCCGTGAACACAATGTTGTGGTTGTCGTCATAGGATATGGCTGTGCGCTCAACTACAGATTTCAACAGACCATTCTCAGTCTCACATACACCGCGGGCAACAGAACCGTTTTCAGTCATGGTATTGCCTACACGGAAGCCTACCATACAGTAGTCGCCCTTGCGGTCGCGGGGTCTCGCCAGTTCTTCGGCCATTACACGGAACGCATCACGTCCGTAGAAATCGTCAGCATTGATCACTGCAAATGGTTCTTTGATCACACCGCTTCCCATCAGCACTGCATGGTTCGTACCCCAAGGTTTTGTACGGTCTGCCGGACAAGTGTAGCCTTCGGGCAACTTGTCGATGCTCTGGTATACAACCTCAACAGGCACGTGTCCTTCGTATTTAGAAAGAATTTTATCGCGGAAATCCTGTTCAAAATCCTTACGGATCACGAATACTACCTTACCGAATCCGGAATGGATAGCGTCGTAGATAGAATAATCCATGATTGTCTCCCCGTTAGGGCCGAGAGAATCAAGCTGCTTGAGTCCACCGTAACGGCTGCCCATACCTGCAGCAAGAACAAAAAGTGTAGGTTTCATTAAATATTATTTGACTGTTGAAAAATTAAATACTATCGTACGGGCATAGAATTCGCCGGGCAACAGCAGCACACTCGGGAAATCAGGATGATTCGGTGCATCAGGATAGTCCTGGCACTCTATCGCCACTGTATCATAATCGTGGTATTCATAACCACCCTTTCCTGCCGGCGAGCCCGAAATCCAGTTGCCATTATATACATGGACAATTGGTTGGTCTGTACTTACCGTAAGTTTTCGACCGGATACGGGATCTGTAAGCTCGGCTGCAAGCGATATCTTGTTGCGCTCCCAGCCTTCGATCACCCACGAGTTATCGTATCCCTTGCCATATTTAAGGGCAGGAAAATCTTCGGTCGCGAAAGTGCGGATCGGATGCTCGTAGGTGAAATCCATAGGAGTACCCTCTACCGCATCGATATGTCCGTAAGGCACGAGCGTTTCATCTGTGGGCACATAGTGGCGCGCATTCAGTTTAAGCAGATGATCAAGGGATGTGCCGCTGTCGTGTCCACCAAGGTTGAAATATACGTGATTGGTGAGATTTATCACTGTTTTTGCATCTGTAGTTGCATACAGTCTCAAAGTCAGCGTATTGTCCTCACTCCATGTATACAGTGCCTTTACTGACATATTGCCGGGATAATGCTCCTCGCCGTTAACACTCATGTAGGAGAATTCCACACCATCTTCCAGAGGCTTTCCCTTCCATATCTGGTTCTGAAAACCTTCCGGACCACCATGCAGGGCATTCGGGCCGTTGTTGATGGCAAGCTGATAATCTTTTCCATCTATACACAGATGTCCTTTGGCAATGCGTCCGGCATATCTTCCGGGAATCTTACCCGAACACGGACCGTCATAGAAATAAGCCAGTGGATCTTCGTATCCCATAGCCACATCGGCGATCTTACCGTCGCGGTCAGGTACATTTATCGCTACGATACCTGCGCCCACATTCGTCAGCACCACAGATGCTCCACTGTTGTTAGTCACCGTATACAGGGTAACGACGCCTTTTGCAGATTCGACGCTTCTTGATTCTACTTTCATATCCGTATATTTTTATTCTTCCACTCTACGTGCGCCATCGCTGATCACAACAGGATAGATCACCGGCTCGTGACCATATTTCTCTGCGAACTTACGTGTTACAGTAGTGATGAAGTTGTCGTAAAGGTCATCTTTCACCAGATTGATGGTACAGCCTCCGAAGCCGCCACCCATGATACGAGATCCGGTGACACCACATTCCTTGGCCACATCGTTGAGGTAGTCAAGTTCCTCGCAAGAAACCTCGTAATCCTTCGACAGACCGGCATGTGTCTCATACATCTTCTGACCAACAGTCTCGCAATCACCCTTCTCAAGTGCATCACAGACAGCAAGTACCCTGTCTTTCTCCTCTATGACAAATTTAGCGCGGAAATAATCCTCGGCAGAAATCTCACCACGTACGGCATCAAGAGCCTCTTTTGTAGCATCGCGCAATGTCTCTATGCCTAACTTGGCAGCCACACGCTCGCAAGACTGACGGCGTTTGTTGTATGGAGAATCCACCAAAGCGTGCTTCACTTTCGAGTCTACGAGCACAAGCTTATAACCATCTATCTTGAAGGGGAAGTATTCATATTCCATCGAACGGCAGTCGAGGCGCATCAGATGGTCTTTCTTGCCAAATACGGATGCGAACTGGTCCATAATACCGCAATTCACACCACAATAATTGTGTTCGGTGGACTGTCCGATCTTAGCAAGTTCAAATTTATCTATAGTATTGCCGTTGAACATATCGTTGAGAGCGAATGCGAAGCAACTCTCCAACGCGGCAGATGAAGATAGACCAGCTCCAAGAGGAACGTTTCCGGCAAACACTGCGTCGAAGCCCTTGACACTGCCGCCGCGCTTCAGGATCTCACGGCATACACCGAATATATAACGCGCCCACTGCTGCTCGGGAGCATCGCTCTCCTTGAGTCCGAACTCGGCATATTCGTTGATGTCGATAGAGAATACACGGACTTTGTCAGTGCCGTTGGGAGCGATCTCAGCCATAATGACTTTATCTATAGCTCCTGGAAACACAAAACCGCCATTGTAATCGGTGTGTTCTCCAATAAGGTTGATACGACCGGCAGATGCATAGAGTGTTCCTTGCTCGCCGTTGAAGCGTTTGTTGAATTCCTGTTTGATTTTAGCTTCCATGTCCTATGGATTAAAGGTATTTGTAATTTATGAATATTTAATCTATACTGAGTGGAATTTCTTGTTCTACGAAATTCCGAATGCGAATTTGGCGAAAATTTTTGAATCTGCGAAATTATTATCCTTATATTTTGTTACATAATGGATATAATCAAATACAAAAAACGGGGAAGCGGCACCGCCTCTTTGCGGTCTACGCCCCCCTGCTTTGTATCAGATAGCAGTCAAGTTCGAAATTCCGGGATTTATAGCGACGATATTTCCGTCCGGGTCTATCAAAAGCGACCCATATCCCTCACGAAGATTGAAGTTAGCAATAATGCTCTCGGCCAATGAACCGGATGCATTGTACTGCGCATGCTTGTCAAGATGGTCGGCCCGTACAATGGCTCTGAACAGTTCCTCACTCTCGTCAAAATTGACAGATACGTGACTGACAGGCTTTTCCACCTTTGCTGACAGATGGCGTAACCAGGTGTCGTAATTTTTTACGGCTACTCTCGAAGGTGCGTCGGAAGACGACCAGAAAGAGAGCAAGACATAGCTTCCTCTGAGTTTCCCAAGATCAAGACAACGTGCATCATCATCTATCACAAGGTCAGGGACAGGAGCACCGACACTTATGTCCGGCATACGCTGGCTCATGCCCGAAGAAGCTACAATCATGAAGGCCACCAGTGCAGCAATCAGAATGTTTTTCTTCATTTGAAACGATTAATATTCGACATAAGGCAGAGGATTACGCGTAGTCTACGCCACTCATCCGCCCGGCTGATTTTCAGCCTCGGGAGACGCCAACTCTTTGGCGCTCAATCATTAATTCGACTGCAAAGGTAGCAATAATCAGCAACATAGCCAAAATTCGAGCCTGATTCTCACCACTTTAGCTCAACAACGACACCAAACCCACTGTAAACAGGCGAGTTACATGCAGGTTAAATTAAGTTAACCAATATCAGCAATTTAGCAAAAACCGCCATTTTTCAGCGCCTTCCGTAGCCCGACTTAACAATCGTACGGCTGTCGTTATAGAACGACGGCGACAGCATCTGAGAGAGTGTTGTCCCGGGATTATTATCAAGATAACTGTCTACAATTCTCAGTCCGAGAAAACGGCCCATACGCCCGGGCGCATCACGATGCAGCACTCCGGTGGACGGCGAGGGGGAGAACAGACGTGCCGCATCTGTCGGCGATACGGAATAAAGCATACCACGGCCAAGCAATGCCTTCCACATCTCTGCTTCGTGATCCAATGCCCATTGCCACTGTTGTGGAGTAAAGCCTAAAACCAGACTGTCGTCCGCGCCGGGTACTACAGTCCGGACCGAGGCAAGAAGCGCACCCTCGTATAGCAAGCGCGACGCTACAGTGACGCCTGTGGAGTCTCCCTCGAATGGCTTTAGCGTGGCAATAATAGCTTCAGCCACATCATAAGGTATGCGCTCCCGCGTTTTCATCTGACGCTCATATTCATTGAACCGTCCGGCATAGCCGGGATAATCTACTCCAAGATAATGGTTGAGCGCAATGAACACCATAGTATCGGCATATATGTATATGCTTTGACTATATGGAGATATGGCTGTATAGAACTCATGCGCATGCACATCCGGAAAGAGACCCTCTATCCCCGACTCAACTCCGCCAAGAGACCTTGGCAAACCGGCAAGATCGGGATACTCCGCAAGCACATCAGGAGTGAATATCCTGACTGCAGGAGATTCAGAATATTCATGCAATCCACTGTCGGCATCAAAACCAAGAATATGACCCAAAGCCTCCAGCCCGGCCTTGGCCGACGAATCACTTCTGCCGTCAAATACCAAGGGTTCAAGTCTTAAAATATTCGCTTCACCTGCCCCGGACGGCGCTCCATAGCCATCACCGCCACCGCGCGTGCATCCGAGAGCCAACAAAGGTGCAAGCAACACCATATATATTATACGCATATGTTTCATATGGCGCAAATTTAGCGTTTTTTGCGCTACATAGTTGTACAAAACCTCCAAAAATCACATCTACCACTCGCTAAATCCGCGTTATTTCACTACCTTTGCAAGTCAGAATCATCCTCAATCCGATAGATGCTACACATTACAAAATATATATTGCGACATGCAATCACCGCAATAATAGCAATAACCATGACCACAACAGTCGCTATGGCGCGTCCTTTTGTGGTTGTGATTGACCCAGGACATGGCGGAAAAGACTTCGGCGCTATCGGCGGAAAGACCAACGAGAAATCAATAGTCCTGTCGGTAGGAAAACTTCTTGGCCAGAAAATAGGTAAAGCTTTCGGAAAAGACGATGTGGAAGTAATCTTCACCAGAGACGGTGATTACTTCGTCACCCTGCAAGGAAGAGCCGATATAGCCAATAAGGCCAAAGGCGATCTGTTCATATCCATACATGCCAATTCAGTAGACAAACGCAACAAAAACCGCAAGACAGTAAACGGGACATCGGTCTATACCCTCGGCGTAGACAGAGCCGAGAGAAACTTGGCTGTGGCTCAACGCGAGAACTCCGTGATTGAACTCGAGAATGACTATCAGGAGCGTTATCTCGGCTTCGACCCATCCTCTGCCGAATCATACATCATATTCGAACTCGAACAGAACCGACACATGGAACAAAGCCTCGATTTCGCGGCTAAAGCACAAAGAGAACTGGTCACGACTGCAAAACGAGCCGATAAAAAGGTGCGTCAGGCGGGATTTTGGGTACTTCACGCCACTGCGATGCCGGCTGTACTTGTCGAGCTCGACTTTATATGCAATCCCACAGAGGAGGCATTTATGTCCTCAAAAAAAGGACAGGAGCAGTTGTCAGACGCGCTTTTCAACGCGTTCAGGCTATATAAACGCGATTACGATGCCAAGAGCGGACAAAATGCGACTGTGCCGGAAACTGCTGCAAAAAACGACAAAAAACAAGCATCAACGGAAGCTTCTACAGAACAACACACTGTAGCGGCGACCACCATCAATCCTCCAGCATCCGGACAGACTGTATATTGCATACAGTTTCTAACAGCAAAGAAAAGCTTGCCGGACAATTCAGATGAACTCAAAGGTATCACCGACGCGCTGTATTATAAAGAAAAAGGGTTGTTTAAATACTACTGCAGTCCTACAGACAACTTTGATACTGCCAGAAATCGTCTTGACCAGATAAAAAAACTCTTTCCCGACGCTTTCATAATAAGGATGAAAGGAGGAAAGCGCGTCAGGTAAACACCCGGCGCACCATATTTGTAATAATAATGAGGTTGCAAACATATAACTGACAAATGAAAAATATATTCAGAAAAGAAGTACTGATCGGAGTAGTCGCGGCAATATCAATCGCCATACTCGTAGTAGGAATAGATTTCCTAAAAGGTGTCAATGTCTTCAAGCCGTCGAACTATTACTACGCCACTTACACCAACGTAGAGGGGCTCGCCGTGTCCGCGCCTGTGACTTTGAACGGATACAAAGTCGGTCTGGTGCGCGAAATCGCGTATGAATACAATAATCCGGGCCATGTGAAAGTCGAACTGAGCCTCGACAAAGAGCTACGCCTGCCCAAAGGCACTATTGCCCAGTTGGGTACAGACCTGCTCGGCACAGCATCCATATCACTCAAGATGCCCCACTCCACCGATTACCACTCCGTAGGCGATGTCCTTACCGCAGAAAACAAAAAAAGCCTTATGGACAATGTAGCAGGCGAGATGCTGCCATCCGTGTCAGCACTGATTCCTAAGATCGACACCCTGCTCACTTCCATCAACACGCTTGTGGCAGATCCGGCTTTGGCCGCATCAATAAAAAGAATCGATGCTATCACAGCTAATCTCGAGGCTTCCACGCGCCGGTTGAATTCACTTATGGGAACACTGCCCCCGGTGGCAGAAAACCTGAAGGTAATCACCGGCAATCTTGCTTCGTCGTCGGCAGACCTGGCTGATATCACAGCCGGCGTAAAGGAGATGCCGCTTGATTCGCTCATGGACAATATCACTACAATTACGACCAATCTCAGATGCCTCTCGGAAGACCTGAGAGACAAGAACTCCACACTCGGACGACTCATCAACGATCCTTCGCTATACGATAATCTGAACTCCACAATATCTTCGCTCGACTCTCTGTTTGTCGACATCAAAAAGAATCCCAAGCGATATATCAGCATCAAACTGCTATAGGAAGTTATTTAGAATCATTCTAAATAAGCCATACGCATACAAAAATACACACAGACTTATTCCAGGGCGTATTTCGCGCCCTGGAAATTTGTTTTCCAAGCGCAAGTTTCAGATAGAAGAACAAACCCAATACGCTAGTACACAAAGCATTAGCACAAATAATTACAGCAACACTTAGGCTTTATTTACAGCATTTATTTAAGTGTCTGTAAGTCAGTATAGTTGTGATATTTCTGAATTTACAAAACAAAATCGCGTTTGTTTTCTAAAAAAGATTGTTGCAAATTTGCATAGAATTTCGGGCGGGGTCTCTCTCACGGAAGACTCTTAAAACCCCCACCCTTCACAGTACAGATGGAAAAGACTTACACCCAACTTTGGGAGGAATGTCTCGTCATCATACGCGACAACATTTCTCCCGAACAATACGACACCTGGTTCAAGGCTGTCACAGCAAAGAGCTATGCCGATGGCAAGCTCACGCTGAATGTACACTCAGCCTATTTTGCCGAGCAACTTGAAGAACGCTTCGGCAACCTGATCGTACGTACACTCCAGAAAGTGTTTGGCAATGTAGCGCTCTTTTTCAACTATTATACAGTGCGCAACGACCCGCAGACGCAGGTCAATGTCCGCAGCGCGAATCCCACATCCGTAGTAACCCCTAAGACAGCCCCTGCCAACCCCTTCCAACCGGTGGTGGCTCAGGATATAGATCCGCAACTGAATCCGTATTATACTTTCGAGAACTATTGCGGAGGCAATTCCAATAAAATAGCACGCTCTATCGGCGAAGCAATCGCAGACAACCCGAAATGCAAGACATTCAATCCCCTCTTTGTATTCGGGCCTACAGGTGTGGGCAAGACGCATCTTATTCAAGCCATAGGTATACGCGTCAAAGAGCGTAACCCAATGGCGAGAGTCCTTTACGTAACAGCCCGTCTGTTCGAAAGCCAGTATACCGCAGCACTACGCAACAACCACATAAACGACTTCTTCGCATTCTATCAGAGCATAGATACTCTGATTATCGACGACGTGCAGGATCTCGCCGGCAAGCAGGGCACTCAGAATACGTTCTTTCACATATTCAATCACCTGCACCAGAACCAGAAGCAGATAATACTTTCAAGCGATTGTGCACCGTCGCAGATGGATGGCTTCGAAGCCAGGCTTCTGTCAAGGTTCAAATGGGGCATGTCGACCCAGCTCGAGAAGCCAGATCCACATCTGCGTAAAGATGTGCTCGTACGCAGGGCTGAACGCGACGGCCTGTCAATCCCTGCCGACGTACTCGAATTCATCGCCGAAAACGTGACGGATTCCATTCGCGAACTTGAAGGCGTCACCGTATCGCTTATTGCACACGCCACTGTTCTCGGTCGTGAGATCACGGTGGATCTTGCCAGGAAAGTCCTCACCAATGCGGTAAAGATAAACCGACGCCGTGTCAACTTCGAGGCCATAACACAGGAAGTGGCCCACCACTACAACATCGACCCGGACGTAATATTCACAAAAAGCCGCAAGCGCGAGATCTCAGACGCCCGTCAGGTAGTGATGTATCTTGCAAAAAAACTCGCAAAGATGCCTTTCACGGCAATAGGCACAAGGCTGTCGCGCACGCACGCAACAGTACTCTATGCGTGCAAGAGCATCGAAGAACGCCTGCCGATCGAGAAAAAGCTTCAGGAAGACATCACAAAGATCGAGTCGGCGCTGAACAGGTAGCACCGCACTCCTTAAAAAAGATTAAAAGCCTTGCACGCCGTGCGCGCGTAAGGCTTTTTTATTAACTTTGCCGAAGTTCAATATGCGATTATCATAATTAAGATGACACCTCTGTTTTCCATAATAACTGTCACCTACAATGCGTCCGCAACACTCCCCGCCACAATGAGAAGTGTTTCGGAACAAACCTGCGACCTATACGAACACATAATCCAGGACGGAACATCAAAAGACAACACCCTCGCGATAGCCAGAAGTGGTAATCCCGCACGCACCCGCATAAACTCAGAACCGGACGAAGGCATATATGATGCCATGAACAAAGCTCTTGCCGAGGCAAAAGGTGATTATGTGATATTCCTTAATGCGGGAGACCGCTTCCACAGCAAGGACACCCTCCAGCAACTGGCCGACACAATAATGGAAAATGATTATCCTGGTATAGTCTACGGACAGACCGACATTGTTGATCTCAATGGAAAACGCCTTGCCGAACGGCATCTGAGTGCCCCAGAAACCCTCACGCTTGATAGTTTTGCAGAAGGAATGGTTGTGTGCCATCAGGCATTTGTGGCACTACGGCGCATTACCGGCGCATTCTCCAGAAAATACAAGTTTTCCGCAGATTACGAGTGGTGCATACGCTGTCTGCAACACTCCCACAGGAATGCATATACAGATAGCGTAGTCATCGACTACCTCAACGAAGGCGTCACCACTGCCAACCGACGCAAGTCATTGATGGAAAGGTTCAACATCATGTGCCGCTACTACGGGACATGGAACACAATACGCCGGCACTTACGCTTTGCATCACGATTTCTCAAACGCCGTTCGCTTGAGAAAAAGTTCAAACAAGAATCATTCTAACCCATTCTGCAACATTTAGAGCAAATGATACTGCTGAATATCACCTTCGCATGCGATCCATCGCTTGAGACTGAGATAAGATCATGGATCATAGACACGTATATCCCTGAAGCTACAGCCAGCGGACTGTTCTCGCATCCGCTCGTCTCCAAGGTATTTCCCCTGCCTGACTCAGATGCAGTGAGTTTCGCCGTACAGATGAGGTGCACGACAGCAGGACAAGCTAACGGCTGGCTCGCAGGCACAGGTGGATCATTGTGTGCCTCCCTGACATCCGGCAGAAACGACAGAGTCCTGTTTTTCCCAACTATCATGGAGATAATACATGGCCATGACGCCTGATCCGCAGAATGCAAAGACCCGATCTGCCGGCCTTGAGCGTTTCAAGCGCGTGATACTCGGAATAGACCCCGGAACAAACGTGATGGGGTACGGCCTGATCGGAATTGAGCAGAAAAATCCGGAGGTAATAGCATTAGGTGTAATAAAACTCGACAAATTCGAGAGTCATTATCTCAGACTTCACCGTATATACACAAGAGTCCTTTCGCTCGTTGAGTCGTATCTACCCGACGAACTCGCTATAGAAGCTCCGTTTTTCGGAAAGAACGTACAATCCATGCTGAAACTCGGGCGCGCGCAAGGTGTGGCTATGGCTGCCGCACTCAGCCGCGATGTGCCTATCACCGAATACGAACCGCGAAAGATAAAGATGGCGATAACCGGCAACGGCGCAGCATCAAAAGAGCAGGTACAGGAAATGCTCAGGAGAACACTGAAAATTCCTCGTGAGCAATTACCTGAGCAACTCGATGCCACAGATGCATTGGCCGCCGCCATGTGTCACTTCTACGAATCTTCCCGGCCTGCGATACAAAAGACCTACTCGTCGTGGAAAGATTTTGTGGCCAAGAATCCGGGGAAAGTGCGTTGACAGGCTGAACTTTTGCTTTGACATTCAGTTATTCTGTATTAGGAACATATGATTATTGACCTAATCAAATATCAAAGCATATACAGCTATGAATTATCTTACAGAAGACAAGCTCGTCATCGTCGGTGCTGCCGGCATGATCGGCTCAAACATGGCGCAGACAGCTATAATGATGCGCCTGACTCCCAACATCTGCCTTTACGATCCGTACGCACCTGGATTGGAGGGCGTTGCAGAGGAACTGTTGCAGTGCGGTTTTGAAGGACTAAACCTGACCTACACATCAGACATCAAGGAAGCGCTTACAGGGGCTAAGTACATAGTCAACTCAGGAGGTGCAGCCAGAAAGGCAGGAATGACACGCGAAGACCTGCTGAAAGGCAATGCCGCCATTGCTGAGGAATTCGGCAAAAACGTCAAGGAATATTGCCCGGATGTCAAGCATATAGTCGTGATTTTCAATCCTGCCGACATCACCGGACTCATCACTTTGCTGTGGTCCGGACTGAAGCCATCTCAAGTATCTACACTTGCAGCTCTCGACAGCACACGCCTGCGCAACGAACTCGCCAAATGGTTCAAGATTCCGGCCGACAATATCGTGAACAGCCGTACTTATGGCGGACATGGCGAGCAAATGGCAGTGTATGCATCTACAACAAGTATCGACGGTAAACCTCTGACCGAAATAATCGGTACGGAGTCTCTCCCGCACGATGAATGGGAGAAAATGAAAGTACGCGTCATTCAAGGTGGAAAAAATATCATCGATCTGCGCGGACGATCCTCATTCCAAAGCCCGGCCTATCTTTCGATTGAAATGATAGCAGCCGCAATGGGCGGACAGCCGTTCCGCTGGCCTGTAGGAACATACGTCAACAACAGCCATTTCAGCCACATAATGATGGCAATGGAAACGAAAGTCGATGCCAACGGCACCACATGCACACCGGTAAATGGCACTGCGGAGGAAGAAGCTGAACTCGAATCAAGCTACAAGCATCTGTGTAAACTCCGCGATGAAGTGATCGCAATGGGGGTAATGCCTCCCATAGATCAATGGAGCAAGATCAACCCGAACCTCGATGCCACAACATGCTGATACGCTAAAGCTACTGAAACCAGCATATAACAAACAATCCGGCCCGGATCTCATCATTTCTTGCAGATCCGGGCCGGATTATTATTTTTACAATCTATATCACTCGGCAGAAAAGCGATGCCATTTTTCTATCAGTGCAGACATATCGGACGGAACAGGCGCTGAAAAGAACATCTCCTCTCCGGTACGTGGATGCACGAAGCCAAGAGTGCGGGCATGCAATGCCTGCCTCGGGCAGAGTTCCATACAGTTGGCTATAAATCTTTTGTAATTAGCCGAAGTATTTCCTCTGAGCACTTCATCACCTCCGTACCTCGCATCATTGAACAGCGGATGGCCTATATGCTTCATATGGACTCTGATCTGGTGTGTACGGCCGGTCTCGAGTACGCATTTCACCACTGAAACGTGACCAAGATTCTCCACAACATCATAGTGCGTCACCGCATGTTTTCCAATATCCCCTCCCGCAGGATATACAGCCATCTGCAGACGATCCCGCACCGATCTTGCTATATTCCCTTCGATTCGGCCGCTTGAAGGCGACGGTACACCCCATACCACCGCTACATATTCACGCTTGGTGGTCTTGTTGAAAAATTGTTTTCCAAGATTTGTCTTGGCATCGGGTGTCTTTGCAACAACAAGCAGGCCTGACGTATCTTTGTCGATACGGTGCACCAATCCCATGCGCGGGTCATTCACATCATAATCGGGATTATCCTTGAAATGATAAGCAAGCGCATTGACAAGTGTGCCGTGGTAATTGCCGTGTCCGGGATGTACCACAAGTCCGGCAGGTTTATTGACCACCAGCACATCGGCATCCTCATAAACAATGTCGAGCGGTATGTCTTCAGCAAGGATTTCGAATTCATAGCGGGGACGGTCCATCACCACACTCACCACGTCGAGAGGTTTGACACGGTAATTACTTTTCACAGGCTTGCCGTTGACAAGGATACAACCTGCGTCAGCGGCTTGCTGGACACGGTTACGCGACGATTTCTGAAGACGCTCTACAAGAAACTTATCTACACGCAGAAGCGCCTGTCCTTTATCGGCGACAAAACGGAAATGCTCATACATCCCGTCGCCCGACACATCCTCATCAAGAGGATCTGCATCGGCATCATATACCTTAATCTTGTATTCCTGTTCCATCTGCAGATGTATCGGAAAAAGAATCCGCCGCACTGGTGGCGGCAGGTATATCTTCGGCTACTGCACGGCTTACGACTACGGTTACAGAGGCTGTGACAGGAATCACTGAGCCATTTCCAAGCTGACGGCCATTATAATATACGCCTTTCACAAGATCGTCGAACTTTCCGGCGACATATTCCGTACGTATATTTTTCAGGCCAAGTCCCTCAAGATACGCGATAGCCTGACGCGATGAAATATCTGAAAGCGGAATATTTACAGTCACCTGACGTGGCGACAGAGCGTTTATTGTCACATAGACCGTACGTCCGGGCTTGACTGTGGTTCTCGGACGAGGCCATGATTCAGTCACCGTACCCGGAACTGTGGATGAATCATACACCGAGTCCGATACTTCTATGCCCAGTCCGTTCTCCTGCAATAATTTCGCAGCCGTTGTATACGGTACGCCCTTTACATCAGGGACTGTGGCTGTCTTGCCATGATCTGTCCAGATATCAAGGAACAACAGCGCCAACAGCGCCAGAAACACAGCCGAGACGGCTATGAGCATCAGATGGCTCAGTATAGGATGTCTCTGATAAAACGCCGTCATGACTTCAACAAGAGTTCTGCGGGGCTTTTCTGAGGATTCTTGGTTCATAATTGTCTGCTATGGGTCTAACACACCACAAAGATACGAATAAGTTGAGCGTAATGCCAAATTTATTTGAGCATTACCGGAAGCAAGTAGCTAATATGCAGTCGAAGGTACAAAACAATTCGCAGACACTACATGCCATACGCTGCTAAAAAAATCCGGCAATCCACCGGGATCAAACAGATCCGCCGGGATTGCCGGAAAACATATGTTGATTCTATTGCAAGCCTACGCTTATTGCAATGTGCCGTTCTCAGCCTGCTGGATCATCTGCTGACTTGCTGTAATATATACCTCGACACGACGGTTCTGCGCACGTCCTGCAGCAGTGTCGTTTGAAGCTACATAATCAGCCATAGGAACGCCCTGGGCACGTATACGCGTGGGTGACACGCCACTGTTGACAAGGTAAGTCATCACAGCATCAGCACGTCCGGTGGCAACACGTTCGTTGACCTGATATGTACCGGTGTTGTCGGTGAAGCCGAAAACCTGCACGTCTGTACCTGGATTCTGAATAATATTCTTAGCAAAGCTGGACAGATCCTGCTGAGCATGCTGACTGAGTGTAACACCATTGGTCGGGAACAGTATACCTCCATCAAATGTCACCTTGATAGCCTGCAGGCCATTCTGGTCCTTTACTTCTTCGACCTTGGCCTGATCGGCAAGCTGAGCCTGAAGCTCTTTCTGCTGCTTGTCCATCTTATTGCCGATAAGCGCACCAGCACCAGCACCTACCGCTGCACCGATCGCTGCACCGATGCCAGCTCCCTTACCTCCACCTATCAGAGCGCCGAGGCCAGCTCCGAGGGCTGTACCTCCGCCACCTCCGATCAATGCACCCTTACCTGTGTTCGTCATAGACGAGCACGATGTCTGTCCTATCATCAGGCATGCGCTGATCAGCGCTATGCCGGCTACATGAAACACTTTCATAATCAATAGTTTTTACGTTTAATATTCAGTTGACACACCGCCTTCGCGATGCCATCCGCTACCATAATATGACCTGCCACGGCCGGCCACATACAAAGCAGCTTGCAAAATTAATACAAATATTCGGGTCTTTAAGTTTGCCAACATCAGGAAATATTAGCTAAATTTGTGGGCGAATAAATCCAATTTTATAAAATTAACGCTACAATCGCAACAAACACCTTGGACTTGAAAGTATACAACAAAGCGAAGCTAACATCCGGCAAGACAAAGATATGGTTTCATGTCGGGGCATTACTGGCTGTCACGGCATGGGGATTGTCTTTCGTATCCACCAAGGTGCTCCTCGATGCCGGACTCAGCACCGTAGAAGCATATCTTTACAGATTCATAATAGCATATTTCATAATCCTCGCCCTGTCGCACAAGAACATACGCAGTTTCTCATGGGGCGATGAGATCATGTTCATGCTTTGCGGAATGCTCTCCGGATCTATCTATTTCATACTTGAAAATACCGGACTCGAATACACGTTGGTGACGAATGTGTCACTTCTGACATCCACATCGCCGCTTATCACTACAATTCTTGTAGGACTTATCTATAAGGGAGAACGCATCACTGGAGGGACACTGCTTGGATCTCTCGTAGCACTGGGCGGCGTGGCGTGTGTCATATTCAACGCATCCTTCAATCTTGAGGTAAATCCTCTGGGCGACATGCTTGCACTTCTTGCCTCTGTCTGCTGGGCAATATATTCAATACTTCTGCGACGTCTGACATCAAACTACGACGTATGGTTTGTGACCCGCAAGACTTTCTTCTACGGTATAGTAACAGCTCTACCATTCCTGCTGATGGAACCACATTTTGCAGGCTGGGAAGTATTGTCGCAGACCGCTGTATGGGGAAACATAACCTTCCTCGCCATATATGCATCACTGATAGCATATGTGCTGTGGGCACAGGCAAACAAGGGGCTCGGCTCTGTGAAAGCAGGCAACTACATGTATTTCCAACCTGTCATCACACTCGTAGCCTCGGCAATCCTCATCAACGAACGGATAACCATAGTAGGATCGACCGGTTGCCTGCTCATAATTGCAGGCGTATGGTTGGGCGACTACCTTACCCGCAGACAGGCGGCCAAATAAAAGTTTAAAAATCTCTATAACGGTAATTTCGGCAAAATACCAGCAAAATGCACGCCGAATAAGTTAATAATCTACTTTTTTTACCTGTATTTGAGATTTTTTTACTAATTTGGCGTCCTGATGTTTGAAGCCATAGACTATTATATTAATCTATCGTGGGTTTACTGGAGCCTGACAGTAATTTATGCTATCACCGTTGTGAGCATAATAGCTGTAGTCGTGTCAGAAAACCGCAATCCGGTAAAGTCTCTTGCTTGGGTCACAGTGCTCATGCTTCTTCCCGTCATGGGTGTGATCCTGTATATTTTCTTCGGGCGTTCGATAAAAAACACCCGAATGATATCGAGGCGAAACCGCAGAAGGCTGAAAAAGAACACCCCGGTACAGAATATCGACATCGAGCGCCTGCCGCTTTCCGCAGAGTCAAAACAGCAGATCGTTCTCGCCCGCTCGCTGACGGCATCACCGCTGTACACAACAGACACAGTAGACATATTCACCAACGGACGTGATAAATTTGCTGCACTTGAGCGCGATCTCTCGACCGCTACAAATTACATAAACCTGCAATACTACATCTTCGAGGACGACGACACCGGACGACGCATACGCGACATTCTCATGGATCGGGCGCGTGCCGGAGTCAAAGTACGCGTAATCTACGATCATGTAGGATCAATCAGAGTCCCTAAGCGATTCTTCCGCGAGATGAACGAGGCAGGCATCGCGTGCCATCCATTTTTCAGAGTCAATTTCCCGCATATAGCAACAAGAGTCAACTGGCGAAATCACAGGAAACTATGCGTGATTGACGGAAATATAGGTTACATCGGCGGCATGAACATAGCCGACAGATACATAAATGGAGGCAAGAGTTTCGATTGCTGGAGAGACACACATGTGCGCATCACAGGCCCGGCTGTCAGCGCGTTGCAGTTCTCATTCGCCGTGGATTGGAATTTCATGGGACAACCTCTGATCGAGGAAGACGGCAGGACACTCCGCCACACCATATCCTCCGACACCATAGGTATGCAGGTACTCACATCCGGTCCGACGAGCCAATGGAGCAACATCGCGTTCGTATTGTTCAAAGCCATAGCCAACGCAAAAAAACGCATATACATCCAGACCCCCTACTTCCTCCCAACCGAAAGTCTTCTCAAGGCACTGCAATCAGCCTCTCTTTCCAAAGTGGATGTGCGGGTGATGATTCCACGCAGAAGTGACTCCAAACTCCTGCGCAACGCATCTTTCTCATACATAGCAGAATGTCTTCGTTCCGGGATCAAGATATATCTCTACGATGCCGGAATGCTGCATGCCAAGACCCTTGTGATCGACGACGAATTCTCTACCATAGGATCTACAAATTTCGACTTCCGCTCATTCGAGCACAACTTTGAGTGCAACCTGTTCATGTATTCCAGGAAAGTCAATCTCGAGATGACCGAAATCTTCCTGAACGACCAGCAGAAGTGCACACGCATCACAGCCTCATCGTGGCGCAGACGACCAATATTGCAGAAATGCATAGAGTCCATCGTACGTCTGTTAAGTCCGATTTTATAGTCCATGATTCTACAAATCATTAATATATATCAATACACATAGTAGTAATAAACCATTATTTATTCCTTTTTTAGTTATGAAGAAAACTCTACGCAGAGCTATGTTCCTTGCCGCAATATCGGCAACGATGCTGCCTGCCAAAGTACTCGGACAGCAGCAGGGCGACGTAACCCTGCCCTATCAGCAAGACTTCGCTACAGCCGAAGGCTTCAAAGATTTCACTGCCATTGACGGCAATAATGACGGTGTCACCTGGTATCACTGGCAACCGTATCAGAATGTCTACTCCGGAGTCAGCTTCACAGATGCGGCCGACGACTATTTAGTATCTCCCGGTGTATATCTTGAGCCTGGTAAGATGTATAGGTTCAGCCTTGACATAATTCAACGCGGAGAGACCTACGCCGAAGACTTCGAACTTCTTATAGGCAATGCTCCCACTGTAGAGGCATTGTCGACTGTAATTTATGAGCATACAGTGTTGGCCGACGGAAAAACTCACCGTCCCATTGCTGATGTCATGGTGGACAAGGCGGCAGTATACTACTTTGCCGTACACATATTCAGTCCCAGAGGTCGATATGGCGTATATGTAGATAATGTATCAATAGAAGAAGGCGTAAGCATGAGTGCGCCTGATTATCCTACGCTCAACGTGATCACAGATCCCAAGGGTGAGAACAGATCTACTGTAGAGGTAACTGCTCCCTCCAAGACTGTAGACGGTAAAGATCTCACATCAATCACTAAGCTTGAGGTCGCACGCGATGGAAAAATTCTGAAAACTTTCAACAATCCGACTCCAGGCAGCAAGCTGTCGTTTGTCGATGAGATCGGTGAAGGAGGATACTTCAATTACTCCGCCACCGCTTATAATGAAAACGGAACCGGACGTTGTGTCGAAAAACGTGTATTCATCGGCGTAAATTATCCTTCGCCTGTCACAAACATCGTGGCCATGCAGACTGCCAACCCCGGAGAGGTGAAAGTGTCATGGACTCCTCCAACTACCGATACCGACGGAAATCCGCTCAATCCGGACCTCGTGTCATACATTGTAGCTACAAAACGCCAGTTTGAGAACCTGCGCATCCTGGGTAGTGGAATTAAAGACAACAGCTATACTTTCAGATTCTGCGACGCTGACGCCGACCAGACATTCGAATATTTCTATGTGATCCCATGCACATCGAAGGGAAACAACGACTGGGATCTGCAGGCATCGCAACTCACAGCCGTAGGACGTCCGTATGAACTTCCTTTTGCCGAGACATTCGGAAGCGAGACTCAGAAATACATCACTGATGTTTCCAACACGCTCTCCAAATGGGAAGTATCTGAGGAAATATATGATCAGGACGGCGACGACAAGTATCTTTACTTCGCCTCATACGTAGGACATTCAGGCGAGGTTATAACCGGTGTGGTAGGTCTCGACTGCGAAAGCCCTGTGTTCTCGTTCTGGTATCTATGCCAGGAAGACGGCACAGAAACTTTCGATATATATGTCAATGCTGATGGAAACGGATTCAAGAAAATCGACGAGATCTCAATCGCTTCCGGAAAGCACAGACAATGGACAAATCATCTGACATCGCTTAAAGAATTCAAAGGACAGGACGTTCAGGTAAAAGTTCTGTATACCTGTACAGGATACCGACCGGCTATTGACAACTTCGAGATCTATAATCTATCGAATGTAGACCTTGAGATAGCCGACTACTCATATCCGAGAATGGTGCGCCCCGGTGTGGCTGCCGACTTCGGCGTTGAGGTAAGAAACCTTGGTGCTGGAAATCCCGGACGCTTCTCAGTCGAACTGATAAGAGACAACAAGGTTGTCAGCACAGCAAGCGTCGACGGAATTGAGTTCTATGATTCCAAAGTAGTGAAACTCACCGACGTATACAATACAGCCTCAACAGGTTCGGTTGAATATTCGATAAACATAAACTGCCCTGAGGACGAAATCACCGACAACAACACAGTCGGACCAATGAACATAGCCATTGTCAAGAACTCCTACCCATCGCCTTCTGCGCTCACTGCAAAAGAAAATGGATCTTCAGTCGAGCTTACATGGACTGCACCGGAAACATCAATGGACTATATCACCGTTACCGATGGCGCGGAAGACTATCCCGCATTCTCTATTGGAATGTCGACATCTGCCGTACGTGAAGACCATATAGGTGACTGGACTATGGTAGACCGCGACGGTCTCTACACCAATGTGATGGCCAACGGAGACACATACCTCAACTATCCCAACCTCGCCCAGCCGATGGGATTCATCATCTTCGACCACGCTAAAGCAAGCTGCCCCGACTATCTGTCTGAATTCTTCTGTGCACACAGTGGCAAGCAAAGCTTCGCTTGTATCGGTGCTATGAACGGAGGTACAAACGATGACTGGCTCATCTCTCCCGAACTTAGCGGACGAGCACAGACCGTGACATTCTATGCCAAGAGCGCAATCGTATCTTACGGACGCGAGACTATCGAATTCATGTACTCCACAACCGATACCAATCCCGACAGCTTTATTCTCGCCGAAGAAGGTGCTCAGGAACCACCGGCCCTGTGGATGGACTACAGCTTCAACCTCCCTGCCGGAACTAAGTACTTCGCAATCCACTGCAACTCAGAGAACAAATATCTCCTGCTTGTGGACGACATCACATTCGAGGCAAAAAACGCCAACAAGAATATCACACTTTCCGGATACAACGTGTATTGCGACGGAGCACGTGTCAACGACGCACCCGTAGCCACAGCAGCGCACGTCCATAACGGACACGACGGCGCTGTACACACCTACCATGTGACAGCCGTATATGAAGAAGGCGAATCTTCGGCATCCAATCCTGCTGAGGTTGGATCAAGCGCCATCGACGATACATTCGCCGGACAGAACACTCCTGTAGTGACAACAGAGCCTGGTCTTATCATTGTAGACAACCCCAACGCCGGGAATGTATACATTTATAATACCCTCGGACATCTCGTGACATCAGGAAACGCCATGCGCATCACTGCCGAAGTCACACCCGGTCTCTACATCGTAAAAGCCGGATCTACGACAGTAAAAGCTATCGTAAGATAAAATAATCACTATTCTTTATAATCCAGACAGCCCGGCGCTAAGTGACGCCGGGCTGTCTGCTTTTTGGCGGATTCGGCAGAATTTGCTACTTTTGCATATATATACGCGCTCATCACCTAGGCGCAGATATAATATGGGAAGAATAGACCAGGAGACAATAAGACGGATTCTTGACACAGCCGACATTGTGGAGGTTGTGAGCGACTTCGTGAGCCTGAAACGCCGCGGTGCAAACTATGTAGGGTTATGTCCATTCCACAATGAGCGCACCCCTTCGTTCAGTGTCAACAGGGCAAAAGGATTCTGCCACTGCTTCAGTTGCCACAAAGGTGGAGGCCCTGTCAATTTCCTGATGGAACTGGAGCAGCTATCCTACGTGGAAGCCCTGCGCTACCTGGCAAAGAAATACAATATCGAGATCAAGGAGGAGGAACTGTCGGCCCAGGAACGCGAAGCCGCCTCCCAACGCGAATCAATGTTGGCCGCCAATGAGTTTGCCATGCGCCGTTTCGAGACAAACATGACAAACACCGACGACGGCCGCGACATCGGACTCGCCTATTTCCGCGAACGCGGAATCAACGAAGCATCGATACGCAAATTCCATCTGGGATATGCCATCGACCGGTCCGCAGATCTACTCGATGCGGCACGTGCCGAAGGGTTTTCCGACGATATTCTTGTAGCTACCGGACTTGAAGTACGCACCGATGACGGCCGTATGTACGACAGATTCAAGGGCCGAGTGATGTATCCCGTACTATCCCTGTCCGGGAAAATCGTAGCATTCGGAGGCAGAACCCTGCGCAACGACAAGAACATAGCCAAATACGTAAACTCTCCCGAGTCCAAGATCTACAGCAAGAGCCGCGAACTCTACGGATTGTATCAATCGCGGCAGGCTATAGCCAAGAAAGACAGGTGCATACTTGTAGAAGGCTACATGGACGTAATATCAATGCACCAAAGCGGGATTGAAAACGTAGTGGCTTCATCGGGTACAGCACTGACCGAAGGACAGATAAGACTTATCAGGCGCTTCACCCCAAATATCACCGTCATCTATGACTCAGACGCCGCAGGCATCAAAGCATCGCTGCGCAGCATAGACCTGCTGCTGGCCGAAGGCATGAACGTGAAAATACTCAGCCTGCCAGACGGCGACGATCCCGATTCATTCGCCCAGACACACAGCGCTTCCGAGGTCGAGGAATACCTCGCAGCCAATGAGGTGGACTTCATCAAGTTCAAGACAGATATATTGCTGAAGGAATCAGGGAACTCCGACCCGCTGCAACGCGCGCGCGTTGTCCAGGATATACTCAGGAGCATCGCTGTGATTCCCGACAACATCGTACGCCAGGCATACATTCAGGAGACCGGGCGACACCTGTCGATGCCGGATACCGTACTGGCGCTTCAGGTCGACAAGATAAGGGCCGAGAATGCCATCGAAAACGACAAACGCGCAGCTCAGCAGCGAAACCGCGAACAATTCGAATCGCGCAGGACAGAAGAACAGAAACGCGACGAACTTGACCTCGCCCGCCATGCAGCAGCCACAGTACCGGTATCCCCACCGGCCGCCGCAACAGATGCAGAAGCACGGGCACGCAAACGTCATACTTATTACTGTTTCAAACCCGAGCGCGCACTGCTGACACTTGTGTTGCGCTATGGAATGATGCGGCTTTGCGAAGTATACGATCAAGACGGTAATTCTACACCGATGAATGTGATAGAATATGTGTCAAGCGAATTCGAATACGACAATTTCTGCTTCGAAACACCGGAATTCGCCGCTGTATGGAATTCTGTAGTAGAGATCTTTAAAAGTCCTCAGCGTGAAGCGGACTATAATTCATTCATGCAAAGCGCAAGGGCCCGCTTCGATGAGAACATGCGCAAAGGTACTGAAGAAATACGCCATACGGCAAACGACATAGACGACATACACAGGCTCGAACTTGCACTGCGCGAGGAATGCAACGCAAAGCTGAACAAGGAGACTGAAGATTTTGAGGCCGACTACATAAGCAAGGCACTCATTAATTCACCCGACGATGTGTTGCGCAATGTCACTTCGGAACTTGTGTGCGAGATACAGCCGCTATCCAAGATACACTCAAAATACGCTCCTGTGGCCGACGACCGCGAACGCCTTACCGATCTCGTGCCGGGAGCTATGAGCGCTCTTAAAAATGCGATACTCGAATGTGAATACGACGCTATCCGCGAAAAACTTGCGGCTGCCTCCGACTCTCCCGACGAATATCTGCCGCTTATGGCCCGCCAACAGCAACTCAAACAGATGATCAAGGAAATGGCTCATTACCTTGGAGACCGGATCATCCCTCCGAGATACAAGTTCTGACCAATTATCTCTAATCTGCAATAATCATAACTAATCATAACAATTTTTACAGTAGCTTGGATAGTAGCGGAAGAATTACTAATTTTGTCTTTCGCTGATCATGGAGCAGATTATTTACATATTGTTGCGCGGAATAGCCATAGGAATACTGATCTCAGCTCCTATGGGTCCGATCGGTATGTTTGTAATCCAGCGTACATTGAGCAAAGGGCGTTGGCCTGCATTCTTTTCCGGAGTCGGTGCTTCGCTTAGCGACTTGGTATATTGCCTGTTGGCCGGACTTGGACTAAGTTTCGTAACCGACTTCATCGAGGCTCATCAAGTACTTCTTCAGGTGATTGGCGGAGCTGTGCTTGCCGCATTCGGCATCTACCTTTTCCGTAAAAACCCCACACGATCACTAAAACCCGCTGTCAGCGGCTCAAATAACTTCTGGCGCGACACCGTAACCGGATTCGCGCTCACTTTCTCCAATCCGTTGATATTATTCTTCATCATCGGACTGTTTGCAAGATTCAACTTCATACTGCCTGAATACAAGCCCTTCCACTTCGTACTGGCCTACACCAGCATACTTGTTGGTGCGCTTATATGGTGGTATGTTGTCACATTGTTTGTCAATGCCGTGCGCTCGCGCTTCAACGTGCGCTCGCTGTGGATGGTGAACCGCATCATCGGCGGAGTACTTTTCTGTATGGCTGCCTGCGGCATCGTATTGGCAATCAAGGAGTATATGCAGGGCTGACACCCGAAATCATAGAACCTATCATGGAAACAAAAAGTATCATATTCCCATATCTGCCTCAGCTCGACAAGTTTGTCGACGAAGGCGACCTCGACGCTATCGTCAATACCCTGGACTCAAAAGGCAACCGACAGACAATAGACCACGTCAACTGGGACAGCGAATATCCATACCGTCCGCTGACTGCGGTCACTGTGGCCCACAGTGGCCGATACCTGTATCTCGACTTCTTCGTGCGTTGCAATTACATGCGTGCCGTAAATACCGAAGATCAGTCGCCCGTAAGCGAAGACTCTTGTGTCGAATTCTTCGTATCTCCAGATTCGAGCGACCATTACTGGAATTTTGAATTCAACTGCATCGGCACAATCAACGCATCCCACCGAACCGAACGCCACAATCCTACCCGACTGAGCCACGAAATGCTGTCGCAGGTGCTGCGCTACGCTTCGTGCGGCAATCGTCCTTTCTGCGAACTCGAAGGCCTTTTCACCTGGAATCTGCTCGTTGCCATTCCCCTGAGCCTTATCGGACTTGAATTCAAAGGGCAGGAAATAAAGATAAGCGGCAACTTCTACAAATGCGCTTCCAGAACATCAGCTCCGCATTACCTGTCGTGGAATCCCATACACTCCGAACATCCCGACTTCCACCGTCCCGACTGTTTCGGCACAATAATTCTCTCCTCAGACCAACAGCAATGAAAATCAAACGCACAATCCTGACAGCCTCAATAGCTGCAACAGCATCTTTTGCAGGCATATGTAACGAATCGCCTGAAGAAACGACTGTAGAATTCGCTCGTGGTGCAGACGTGGGCTGGCTTACAGAGCTTGAACATAAAGGCTACAGATTTCACACACGCGACACCAACAAGCAGATGGAACTTATGGAACTGCTGCGCGACCACGCAGGAGTAAATTCCATCCGCCTGCGCGTCTGGGTCAATCCCGACGATTACTACAATAGCCTTGGCGATGTAGTGCAGAAAGCTCTCCGTGCCCATAAGCTCGGAATGAGACTGATGATAGACTTCCACTTCTCGGACACCTGGGCAGATCCGGGACATCAGGAGATGCCACGAGCGTGGAAAGACAAGTCTTTACCGGAACTCGAAAAAGCAGTCGCTGAACACGTCACCACGACACTCAATGCCCTCAGAGCTTTAGGGATCAAACCGGAATGGGTGCAAATCGGCAACGAGACCACTCCCGGAATGATGCTCCCAACCGGCTCGGTAGATAACCCGCAGGCGCTAACCGCTCTAAACAATGCCGGCTACGATGCCGTAAAGCGTGTACTTCCCGATGCAAAAGTGATAGTGCATCTCGACAATGGCAACGATCCAGAACGCTACGACCGTATGTTTGATATACTTCGCGACAACGGCGGAAAATACGACATGATCGGAATGTCGCTATATCCATATTGGGTAGCCCATAATGGTGGAGACGGACGGTGGCAGACCGTAGCCAGCGATTGCATCAACAATATCAACAGGTTGAAAGATAAATACGGAAAACCTGTGATGATATGCGAGATAGGAATGCCATACGACGAAGCCGAAGACTGCAAGAACCTTATAGCAACCATGTTGAAAGCCGATGTCGAAGGGGTTTTCTATTGGGAACCGGAAGCACCTGCCGGATACAATGGAGGCTACAACCTCGGATGCTTCGACAACGATGCTCCAACTGTAGCACTCGACGCATTTGTAGAAGATGCAGCTACGCGTTAAAATATTACATTTAATTACCCCCGATAGCTTAACATTAATTAACTTTTCGGGGGGGGTAATTTTTAATATCTTTGCTGCGCAAACCGGAAGTAATTCCAAAAGGAAGATTACATTACCTCGGCAATTCGGCCAGGCGTATGACTGAAAAAATCAGAATAGTCTGACTGAAAGTAATGGGACGGCTCTTCTTCCTGCTTAAAACCAAAACGACATAACTTATCTGCGTCCCGTCTTGCAGAATCTGTATAACCTACGTGGTGGGCGGCTTTCAGTCGCATGCCGCAACTGGCGATATGGATTCAGGCAGGCGGATTTTTTGTATATATACCTCAACTTATAATACATAAAACTAATTTCATCAATCTAAAAACATTATCACAAAATGAACCAGACAAAAAAACTCTACAAGTATGCGATCATGGCCGTATGCGCCATTCTCATGTCAGTGTCTTTCACATCATGCGGCGATGATGACGACGACGATTTCGACGGTGACAATCCATCTGTAAATCAGGCGCTCATAGGCACATGGGAATCACGATATTACGACTCTGATGAAGCTGAATACATTACAAGTACAATTACATTCAAGAAAAATGGTAAATGCACCATATCCGAATCTTGCGAAAAGCATCCTCAAGACAGCTATTCTGTTACCGTGAACTATTCTGTACATGGCGACATAACAGGCTCAGCTAGACTTTCAATGTGGGGTAAAGACATTGAAGGCGAATACACTCAATTGGAATTCATTGCAACTATATCAGGCAATAATCTCAAGATGACTGAAATTGAAGGTGAAGACGTTGGCGAAACCACGAACTTCACCCGCAAATAAGAGAAATCTTTATCTTTCCACCATAACCCCGGACTGCCTCGTATGCCCTACGAGGCAGTCTTTTATTTTGCAGTAAAGTTATCACTGGATTTTTGTAACTTTGCACAAAATTTGCAATAGGAAATGAGCGATTTCAGGATCAAAGGACACTTGGCGATGCTCTGCGCCAACATAACCTGGGGACTTATGGCCCCTGTCGTGAAGATTGTACTTGCTTCCGGCATCATCACCCCGCTTCTGCTTGTAGATTTCCGTATGGCCGGAGCTGCTGCATTGTTCTGGCTCACATCACTGTTTATGCCCCGCGAGCATGTCCCCCTGTCTGACATACTTCGCCTTGCCGGCGCCGGAATGCTCGGTGTGCTTCTCAATCAGGGTTGTTTCATAATCGGGGTAAGCCTCACTACACCGAGTGAAGCCTGCCTTGTGACCACTACTATGCCGATGTGGGTAATGCTGCTCGCCTACTTGATACTGCGCGAACCCATAAGTATGAAAAAAGCCGGAGGAATTGCAATCGGTGCTTCCGGGGCACTGATACTAATGCTTGGAAACACCACATCGGATGCAGGAGCACCAAATCCTCCATTGGGCGACTTCATTATACTGATGGCACAACTCAGCTACGCTCTCTACCTCACCCTATACAGAAATTTCATACGCAGATATTCACTCGTGACCATTATGAAATGGATGTTCCTGTCCGCTTCAGTAGTGGCTTTGCCTTCAAGCCTTCCGACAATAATATCAACTGACTGGAATTCAATCGGAAATATCGAATGGGCAGGCATCACAGCCGTGGTCTTAGGCGCTACATATATCGCATATATCTGTATAATGATCGGGCAGAAGAATCTTCGTCCCACTATCGTAGGCATGTACAACTATGTGCAGCCTGTAGTGGCCACTACAACCGGAATATGGCTCGGACTGGACTACTTCACATTCCTCAAAGGTATAGCCGTCGTACTGATATTCAGCGGTGTATGGCTCGTCACCGTAAGCCGGTCGCTGCCTTCCGACAAAACCGATAGCGCTGATTAACAAGCGTCAATCATAGCACCGGCGCATTCCTGCTGCCACTTCTGGGATTATTTTTCTCACCTTTGTGCCATCGTTATAACTCTTAAATCATAACTCATGGCACACGTAGAGAAAATCGTACCCTTTATCATTCAATTTGAGACAGGTATAGATCCGGCCGGACTGACCGGAGAGAAACTGTTCGAGAAAGCCCGCAGGACCGGATATGCAAATGACCCGGACGATCTTGGCGGCATGACTATGGTAGGTGTAACATTGGCTACCTATACTGAATATTGCCGCAAAAAAGGCTATCAGAACCCCACGGGCGAGCGTTTGCGAAATATCACCTATGCGCAGTGGCTCGACATACTCAAAACAATGTTCTGGGACAGATGGAAAGCCGACGAGATCGCCAACCAATCTATCGCCGAAATATTGGTAGATTGGGTTTGGGCTTCCGGCAAATATGGTATCACCATACCTCAACGGCTATTGGGAGTCACCGCCGATGGAATTGTTGGTCCGAAAACAATAGCTGCTGTCAATTCCGGCAATCCGGCACAATTATTTGGTCATATCAGGGCTGAAAGACAAGCATATATCAACAGTATATGCACAAGTCGTCCGGCAAACAACAAGTACAAAAAAGGTTGGCTGCGCCGCCTCAATGCAATAACATTCAAGCCATGAGACTCCTGATACTCATCGCCACATATATGATGGCCGCATGTCTGTTTTCCTGCAGAAGCAAACAGACTTTTACTATAGAGAGCGACAGTACAACAGTTATGGTGGATAGCACCCGTATAATATCCGATACATTCATAAATCACCATACCGAGATTGATACATCAAAAAACACGGAAAGATCTGAATACGGCCACATACTCGAATTCGTAGAGCAAGGTGGTAAAGTCACGATCGACTCAGCCGGAAATATCACCATAGACGGCATAAGAAATATAACAGACAATTATAAAAGCGATATCTTCCTGAACAAAGGTATTTCCTCGCGAAAAGATAGCATCGAAATATATAACGTAAGGCAAAACAGCTTATCAGCCAACCAGACGAATCACATCAAGAGCGAAAACATAACTATACCGGCAACAAGCTGGTATGATAAAGTATTTACGCACATCGGCCAATTGTGCTGCTCTGTATTACTCATGTATCTTATATTCCTATATATCAGGCGAAAGAAATAAATTTATAGATTGCTAAACAGGCTATAAACAATAAGACTCTGCAACCATAAGAGTTGCAGAGTCTTATTGTGCGCATGAAGGGACTCGAACCCCCACGTCCTGAGACATTAGATCCTAAGTCTAACGCGGCTACCAATTACGCCACATGCGCGGATTGTGAGTGCAAAGTTATACATTTTACACGAATGCTGCAATATATTTACACACTATTTTTGACCGATATCACACTCAATTCTACTATCTGCCGGTTATCATTTGTTTTTAGTACGGACTATCAGATTGAAGTCACGCGATTTTTCATTAATTTTGCAAAAACAAAGATTACAAACCAACCCAACTATGAAAATAACGGCATTACCTTTTTTAGCTCTGATTTTTATGATCTGCTCATGTTCTGAAAATCGCGGAAAAGTAGAATTGACTGTTGCATCGTACAACATCCGTCAGCTAAACACAGAAGATTCCATTGCTGGCGATGGGTGGGACGTAAGATGTCCGGTAATCGGCTCTCTTGTGCGGTTTCACGGATTCGATGTGTTCGGCACTCAGGAAGGGTTCAAACGCCAGCTCGAAGAACTGAAAGCAGAACTTCCGGCATATGACTATATAGGTGTCGGGCGCGAGGACGGCAAAGACGCCGGAGAACACTCGGCCATATTCTACAGGACAGATCTGTTCGACGTTGTAGACAGCGGAGACTTCTGGCTGTCGGAGACTCCGGACACCCCGAGTATCGGTTGGGATGCCGTATTGCCGCGAATCTGCTCATGGGGACGTTTCCGTCACAAAGAAAGTGGCCGGGAGTTTCTCTTTTTCAACCTGCACATGGACCATGTGGGTACTCAAGCGCGTGTAGAAAGCGCATTGCTTGTGCAGGAGATGATGAAAGAGTTCGGTAAAGGAACTCCGACATTCCTTACAGGCGACTTCAATGTGGATCAGACACACAATTCATACCACGCGCTGACCGAAAATGGTATTCTATCGGATTCATACCTGATAGCCGGAGAAGTATACGCGCTCAACGGTACATTCAACAGCTACCGTACCGACGATTACACAACAAGCCGCATCGACCATATATTTGTATCACCCGAAGTCGAGGTATTGAAATACGGTGTGCTGACCGATACATACCGTACTCCGATCGCCGATGCCCCGGACTCGCTTTCTCAGGCAAAATATGCCCCTGAAGAAATTGTGCTCCACCGCTACGTAGCACGTACTCCGTCGGACCATTTCCCCGTTGTAGCCAAAGTCGTTATCTGAAAAGATATGAATTCTGAAGACTTCAGCAAGAAAGTAAGAGATGTGCGTTGCCAAAGCATAGCAGAAGCCGCCCGCGAGACACTTGGCGAGGACATGTACCGATACTTGACACGCGACAAGGAATATATATCCGTCAACCGCAAACTTTCCCTCAATATTGTATATATATCAGGTTGCGAACTGAAGACAAGTATGTATGATTTCCCCGCGCATCTGCTCAACACTGACGATTGGACATACTGGCTTGCAAACAGTTTTGCGGCTCAGACCGAAGGATGCGACTATGTGCTGGGAGCTATATCAGGATCTCTCGACTTGCATTGGCATACAGAGGTATTCGCGGCTATGCAGAACCAATAGTTTTAGTACAAGTAAACAAGATTTAAAATGGAACAACTGAAATTCATAGGAATAATACCCGCACGTTATGCATCAACCCGCTTCCCTGGAAAGCCTCTGGCCAAGATTGAGGGAGTGACAATGATCGAACGTGTATACCGCAGGGCAAGCATGGTACTCGACAATGTCGCCGTAGCCACAGATGATTCCCGTATATTCGACACAGTGACAGCCTTCGGTGGAATAGCCGTCATGACTTCAGATACACACCGGAGCGGTACTGACCGTATATGCGAGGCTTACGACAATCTGCACAGCAACGCTGATGTAGTAATCAACATACAGGGCGACGAGCCATTCATAGACCCCTCGCAGATCTCTGCATTGAAAGAATGCTTCGACGACAAGGATGTGCTTATCGCCACCCTCGCACGCCCGTTTGACAAGAGCTTGGGAATAGAAGCTCTAACCAACCGCAACACACCTAAGGTTGTTACCGACAATAATGGCAATGCCATGTATTTCAGTCGCTCGGTGATACCTTTCGTTCGCAACTATCCTATAGAGGAATGGCCTGAACATGCATCATTCCTTACGCATATAGGTATGTACGGTTATAGAGCTGACACTCTGCACCATATCACCCGACTGCCTCAGTCTGCGCTCGAAATCGACGAGTCGCTCGAACAACTTCGATGGCTTCAGAACGGATACAAGATCCGTGTAGCCGTCAATAACTGCCCTACTATCGGAATCGACACACCGGAAGACTTTGAAAAAGCCTGCGCCTTGGCCAGAGAACTCGGAATATGAGCATAAATGAATGTCCAGACCGGTCCAAAGCACCGGAAACACAGCCATTCGGCGAATTATCGTTGCCGGAAGCCAATATAATATACCACAGTTCTGGCGCTAAGATACATGTATTCGATGGCGCGGAAGGCTCCGTATGCCGCCTGACAATGATTTGGCCCGGAGGTGAGGCCGATTCTTCATTCTGCGGACGTATGTCATTGGCTCTGCAGGCCATAAAGGATGGAAATGCGACAATGTCGCCATCTGCAGTGGCCGACTGCCTGGACTACAACGGAGCGCGACTCGTACTCTCGGCAGGAAAGCATACAAGCATGCTGCGGCTCATATGCGCCAATTCGCGCATCGGGCGAGTATTACCTGTTGTTCTCGACTGTGTACTCAGACCGGCAATGCCACAGAAAAGCATAGACATCCTGCTTGAGAATGCCGCAATGAGCGTGGCTCTGGCCGAACGTCAGGTGATGAGCCGCGCTATGAAGGCTGCTGCCAGACTCATATATGGAGTATCACATCCGGCTGCACGGGAAGCCACACCCGAACTGATACGCTCGCTCACCCGCGACGATCTTATCCTGAGTCAGCAGACAGTCTGCAACACAGTAAATGGCTTGGATATATATGTAGCCGGCAAAGTGACTCCGGAAGTGCTCGCCACTTTAGATGAGTCCATCTCACGTTTTGCCTCACAAGCCTCAGGCCACGGCATTGCCCCGGAATATTCGCCTATGTGCCCTGAAGCGCCTGGCGTCGCTACAGAGCATATCGCCGGCGCACTGCAGAGTTGCATAGTGATGGCATTCCCTTCAATCACGCGCGATAATCCTGATTATCAAGCGCTGCGGACAACCGTAATGGCACTTGGCGGATATTTCGGCAGTCGGCTTATGAGCAATATCCGTGAGGATAAAGGTCTGACCTATGGCATTCAGGCGGCTCTCCTGGGAGAACGCGAGGGGGCATATATCAGCATCAGTTCCCAGCAGGATACATCAAATACCGATATTGTCATAAACGAGACAATATCAGAAATTGAAAAGCTGCGTACCGGGCTACTCGACAATACCGAGCTCGAACGCCTGCGCAACCATGCGATGTCGGAGATAGCCACAGTGCTCGACACTCCATTCAGCATAGCTGATTACCGAATGTGCGAAGTGACCGAAGGCATGCCAGACGATTATTACCACCGTCTGCAGCAACAAGTACGCACCATTACAGCCGAAAAGATTCGCGATATGGCCCGGAAATACATAGATCCTGCAATGGCAAGAACCGCTATTGCTACCTGCCCCTGATCACGTCGTTGACAATAAGCGATGCGAGTGTCATACCAAAAACGGCCGTCACCTGACACAGAGATCCTTTCATACCTTCCGGCATAGCCACAGATGCCTCATCCGAATAGACTGCCTTGAATTTACGTCCGGGGTAATGACCGGAACGCTTGAATCTCTGACGCAAAGCCCGTGCAAGAGGGCATCCCTCTACTTTCCAGAACTCAGCTACCTTGACTCGCCCCGGATCGACTCTCATAGCTGCACCCATCGAAGACACAAGCATTGTGTCTCGGCATGACGTCGCGTTGAGTATCAGCAGAGCCTTGTCGGCTACCGAATCAATAGCATCCACCACATAGTCATAGGCGCATAGATCGAATTCTCCGGCCGTAGCCTCGCTATATCTGCCGTTGACGGCTTTTATGTCTGCATCCGGATTTATATCCATAAGTCTGCGTCGCAGGGCCTCAGCCTTGGATTCGCCCACAGTCACCGAAGTAGCTTGCAATTGTCTGTTGATATTGGAGCGCGCCACAGTATCGAAGTCGACAAGTGTAATATCCGTAATACCTGTACGCACAAGGCACTCAGCAGCCCATGACCCTACCCCTCCAAGTCCGAACACAATGACTTTGGATGAACGCAGTCGTGCGAATGCATCCTCTGTGAAAAAAAATTTAGAACGTGTAAGCATCCCGTATCTCAGAATTTTAGTCCTGCCTCAGCTACAAGTTGCCTATCCTGAGCCACACGCGAACCAATGGTAGTGAGCAGATCTCCTACTATCGCTCCATTAATGCCGATTTTCAATGCCTTAAGCTGAGCGTCGCGCGACAGTTTCGAACGTCCTCCGGCAAAACGTATCTGCGCTTTAGGATTCACAATGCGGAATATAGCCACAGTACGAAGTATCTCATCCTCCGTCAGTGATGGCTGTGACTCCAGAGGTGTGCCTTTTATCGGACAAAGTATATTCAAAGGAATAGAGACAGGAGATATTTCTCTAAGAGTAAGAGCAAACTCTATACGTTGTCGCTCCGTCTCTCCCATCCCAATGATACCTCCTGAGCATATTTCCATACCCTCGGCACGAGCATCCCCGATTGATTTGATTTTGTCTTCGATTGAATGAGTGGAGCACAGGCTTGGGAAATGGCTCGGTGCTGTCTCAAGATTGCAATGGTAGCGGCATACACCTGCCTGCCTGAGCCGACGGAATTCATCCCGCGTCAGAAGTCCGAGCGAAGCACATGTAGATATGCCGACCTGATCCCTTATTGCCTCCAATGCAGTGCATATTCCGTCGAAGTCGCGTCCTGATGAAGCACGTCCTGATGCAACGAGCGAGAAGCGTTTTATTCCATTGTCGTGATTGATCCTGGCGGCAGCCACACACTCCTCTACAGGCAAGACTCCGTGCACACCGCATCCGGTATCATAATGTGCCGACTGCGCGCACCACTTGCAATTCTCAGGACAACGCCCGCTGCGGACATTGATTATCGAACAAGAATCAAAATCATGTGTGAAGAAAGCATCTGTCACCTTTCTTGCGGCATCGCACAATTGATCGGTATCAGTCACTTTCTCAAGTGAGTATGCATCTTCTTCACTGATGTCATGTCCGGAAAGTACCTTGCATATAATTTCTTCCAAAATCTGAATCATAAGTGTCTGGTATTAAGAAGTCGTTTAAATATAAATGTATATATACTCCTGCCCGACATAGATGTCAGGGCGCCAAGTTTGTTTTTAGCTCTCGACCTCGGATTCAATAAAGTGCGCCAACGCAGACGCTTCACCTGCTTCCAACAGGCATCAGCAATAAGGCCGAGATCTGTATTCATCCGTGTTTCCGAAATTATTCTGTTGAATATATTGAAATTAGCGCTGAATCTACGATCAAGCGCCGCCGGCAGAAGTGCCGGATACGACTGCGACAGATAGCCCTCCATCCGCTCTGTAACTTTCAGCACATCTGTTGTATGCGGAGAAAAGACATGTATGAAACTGGTTTGGTGCTGCCTGTAGAAATAGACAGGAGTATCCGTCACCGCCACAGCCCCACACAACAGGAAAGCCCGGTAGAAAAAATCAAGGTCTTCGTAATACAATCCGTCCGTAAACAATTCAGTCGCAAAAATATCACGAGTCCACAACTTACCCCATGCCGAACCTAAAAGCGGAGTCTGCTGATAAAGCGTCTGTTCGACTGCTGTAGGCCCGGACAATACTTGTCCCGGTATCAAAGACTGCTTTGTAAAAGCAGGACAATCGCTTCCCTTGATACATCTACCGGCCGCCACACGGCATTTTGTAGCAGTTGCAAGATCGACAAGATTGTCCACCGCACCCGGCAGCAGACAGTCGTCGGCGTCCACAAACATAAGCCACTCTCCACAAGATACCCGTATCCCTGCATTTCTTGCCGCAGAAAGACCGGAGTTAGGCTGACTGACGATCCTCACATTGTATCGTCCGGCGATTGTGACCGTACTGTCTGTAGATCCGTCGTCCACCACAATAACCTCGCAATCCGTACGTGAATCCGCAACGCACGCCTCCACACTGCGCAGACATTCGTCCAAGTAGGTTTCTGCATTATATGCCGGAATGACAATCGATACCATAACCCAGTCTGTATGCTTTTTCAATATGTGATAAATTCCGACGGACCGGACTCTGCATTTACCCTATTCAGAGCCGTGACTATGAATATGCTTCCACGAGGGATATCCTCAGGAATTGAATATTGACATGCCGGAGTCACGCACATTATTGCCGATGGATCGCCCAGATCGATCTCATCGTTCTCCTCAAAGCAATATACAACATAACGTGTCACATCGTCCACAGACATCCGCACAGGTGAAGAATCCCAACTGAGAAGCCTGCCATTGACCGAAAGCCCCCGCGGCGCGCGTGGAGTCTGCCCGCCAAGCCAAGGATAGTCAGGCACAAGTGCAGCAAACGCATGCAGATCGGCCGCAAGCGAGTCGGCTATACCTCCATGATTTTCCGTAACATAATATCCGGGCCAGAAACAACTGCCCTGAATGTTATCGTTCTCTCGCGTGATCTCGATCTTATGCCTTAGTTGCGACTGATCCGCGTATGGAGGAATATCGGGATTCTGCATAGTGCGGTCCACATCCTGCCCGATATATATATGCCGTCCGAATGCATTCTCACTCCACCACTGGGCAAGATGCATCGAAGGTGCTACCTTATTTTCAAGCGTCCAGTAAAGTTGCGGCATCTGATAGTCTATCCAGCCCTCACGCGCCCATTTCAATACATCGGCATAGAGATCATCATAATTCTGAAGCCCTGACGACTGGCTGCCAGAAGGATCAGTCCTCGCATTGCGCCATATTCCAAACGGACTGACCCCGAACCTGACCCACGGTTTTATATTGCGTATAGCCTCGCTGACACTTTCTATCAGGAGATCCACATTATGCCTTCGCCAGTCACCTCGACTCATTCCATTGCCGAATCGCCTGTAAGACCTGTCGTCGGCAAACTTCTGCCCACGCACCGGATAAGGATAAAAATAGTCATCGAAATGAATACCGTCAACATCATAACGGCTCACGATATCAGAGACTACGTCTACGATCAGCTTGCGGTTTTCAGGGAGCGCAGGATCGAAGTACAGTTTTTTGTCGAACCGTATCATCCTCTCCGGATGCGAGGCTGCAGGATGGGCCGACGGCAATTTCTCTTTGGAAGATGTAGTCGCACGATACGGATTGAGCCATGCATGCAACTCCATGCCACGCGCATGGCACTGCTCTATCATGAATTCCAACGGATCCCAATATGGTGCAGGTGCTTTTCCGCCTTTTGTCAGAAACTTGCTCCAAGGCTCATATTTCGAGGCATAGAAAGCATCCGCCGAAGGGCGTACCTGAAATATCACTGCATTTATACCGGCTTCCTGCAGGCTGTCGAGCTGGACTATAAGCCACCTGCGGTTCTGCTCTGTTGTCCGACGAGCATATCCATCCTGATATACCGTATGCAACCATGCGCCGCGAAACTCACGCTTCGGCACTTCTGTAGCGGAGGCAGCCATCAGGCATATCACCGTCAGAATTGAACTTAAAATTATAAGCCTTCTTATCACTTGTGCCTTTTCTCGTTGCTCACCACATAGTCCTTTACTTCCTGGAACAGTCGTGTGGCGAATACAAAATCGTTCAGAGCTTCGTTTGATGTGGTGTATATCTCGTTCATGTTGCCCACCCACTCACGATAGCCTTTGTTTATGAAGATGATATTCTCTCCGATGCCAAGCACTGAATTCATGTCGTGCGTGTTTATGACGGTGGTCATGCCGTATTCGTGCGTTATATCGCTAAGTAGCTCATCTATAAGGATCGATGTCTTAGGATCAAGACCTGAATTCGGTTCATCGCAAAAAAGATACTTGGGATTAAGCGCTATAGCCCTCGCAATGGCCACACGCTTCTGCATGCCACCCGACACTTCAGCCGGATATTTATTCTCCGCACCCTGAAGATTGACGCGCTCAAGACAGAACATGGCACGGTCGCGCGCTTCAGCTGTAGTCATCTTAGTAAACATCACAAGAGGGAACATCACATTGCCAAGCACAGTCTCCGAGTCAAAAAGAGCAGATCCCTGAAAGAGCATTCCCATCTCTTTGCGCAGATCCTTCATCTGATCGGCATCCATCTTCATAGTGTCACGGCCATCGAAAAGGATCTCTCCATGCTCGGGACGCATAAGGCCTACGAGCGACTTCATCAGCACCGTCTTACCCGAACCGCTCTGGCCGATGATCAGATTGGTCTTGCCTTCGTGGAAAGTAGCGGAAATACCGTGAAGCACGGTCCTGCCGTCGAAAGATTTGGTTATATCCTTGATTTCAATCATTGCAGCAATAGTTTTGTAAGCAGTACGTCAAACAACAGTATCAGAATTGAACTGCATACCACAGCGTTCGTGCTGGCTCTGCCGACCTGCAACGCACCACCCTTGACGTAGTATCCGAAATACGAAGCTACGGAAGCTATGATGAACGCAAACACAAGCGACTTGATAAGTCCATACCATACATACCATTCTATAAACAGCGCCTGCAATCCATAGATATATCTCGACATAGGTATTATATCAGTAAATAAAGCTACTGCAGCACCACCTATAAAGGCCGAGAAAATACTGATTATCACAAGGAAAGGCATAAAGAATATAAACGCCGATACCTTAGGCAGCACAAGAAAATTGCATGAATTGACACCCATGATCTCCAAAGCGTCAATCTGCTCGGTAACGCGCATTGTTCCTATTTCAGAAGCTATGTTAGACCCTACCTTACCGGCAAGAATCAGACAAAGGATGGAGTTCGAGAATTCCAGCAGCACAATGTCGCGGGTCGCAAGACCTACGCTATACGACGGCACAAGCGGAGACACTATATTAATCTGCATCTGAATGGCTATAACAGCGCCTATGAACAGCGAGATCACGACTACAAGCGGAATCGAATCAAGCCCGAGTTTGGCCACCTCATTCACGAAACGTTTGCCGCTCACACGCCACTTGTCAGGCAACGTGAACACACGTCCCATGAACATACAGTACCTACCGAGAGTGGCAAATGAATTTGATATTATCATATCTGATACCTCTAAGATATTTTGCTTTTCTGATTGTTTCAAAGGTACAAATATACGAAATATTTGCGCACACGCCGCTCCATTTCAAAAAAATTGATGAGGCCGGAAATATTGTGCGCTGCTTATAGAATATTATTCGTACATTTGCACAATAATCCTTATCCACAGATTCCAACCATGCTCGTAATAGGTATCGCAGGTGGCACCGGCTCTGGAAAGACCACCGTAGTCAATAAAATAATCAATAGTTTCCCCAGCGGAGAAGTGGCTGTGATCCCTCAGGACTCATATTACAAGGACTCAAGCCATGTCCCGGTAGAGGATCGTCAGAAGATCAACTTCGACGAACCTGCCGCTATCGAATGGCCGCTGCTTGTCGATCACATAAAAGCGCTGAAAGAAGGCAGAACCATTGAGATGCCGACATACGACTACCTTACATGCACAAGACAGATGGAAACCGTGCGCGTCGACCCTTGCGACGTGGTGATAGTTGAAGGAATCCTTGTCCACACATGCCCGGAACTACGCGACCTGATGGATGTGAAAGTTTTTGTGGATGCAGATGCTGACGAACGCCTCATCAGGGTCATAGCAAGAGACGTGATTGAACGCGGACGCACTGCCCAGATGGTCATCGACAGATACCAGAACGTACTCAAGCCCATGCACCTCCAGCACATCGAGCCGTCGAAGCGGTTCGCAGACCTGATTGTACCGCAGGGCGGTAGCAACACAGTGGCCATAAACCTGCTTACGGACTATATCGACAGCCGTCTTTCCAAAAAAGAACCGAAATGAGCGAAGACAAAACACTGCTTCAAGAAGTAGCGCCCGAAGACACCAGAATGGTGCTACGGACTGAGAATCTTGTCAAAAAATACGGCAAACGCACTGTTGTCAACCACGTATCCATAGATGTGAAACAGGGCGAGATCGTAGGTCTGCTCGGTCCGAACGGAGCGGGAAAGACCACGACATTCTACATGACCACAGGCCTGATAACGCCCAACGAAGGACAGATATATCTCGACAACGAGAACATCACCAAAGATCCTGTCTACAAACGCGCGCGAAAAGGCATCGGTTATCTTGCTCAGGAAGCATCTGTATTCCGCAAACTCAGCGTGGAAGACAATATAAAGGCTGTGCTTCAGATGACCGATACTACCCGGGAATATCAGCAGGAAAAGCTCGAAAGCCTAATCAGTGAGTTCAGACTACAGAAAGTGCGTAAAAACCTTGGCGACCAATTATCCGGTGGTGAACGCCGACGCACTGAGATAGCCCGCTGTCTGGCCATCAACCCAAGATTCATCATGCTCGACGAACCATTCGCCGGAGTCGATCCTATTGCGGTTGAAGACATTCAGTATATCGTCTACAAGCTGAAAGAGAAAAATATCGGTATTCTTATCACCGACCATAACGCCCAGGAGACCCTGCGCATCACCGACCGCGCTTATCTGCTATTCGAAGGACGCATTCTGTTCCAGGGCACATCCGAGGACCTGTCGGAAAATCCCACCGTACGCGAAAAATACCTCGGACGCGACTTTGTATTTATCCGCAAAAGTTTCGACACCGGACGCTGATTCCACAAAATGAAATTTACGGCGATCCGACTATGGCTGCAAAAACTGTCGTTCCGCACAGGTGTGATAGTTCTTGCACTATGCGTACCATGCTATCTGCTGAGTTTCGCACCTTTACTGACCGACATGGATGCTTCATACAAAGCAGCGATATGGACCGTAATGTTTGGAATGGCAAAACTTTTTCAATATTCCGGACTCACCATCATAGGAGCGGAAGGAATAAGCAGAATCAGAAAATTTTTCAAGAACAGAAGGAGTGCGTGATTCAGAGTAACTATTCAGCCAAAGGATAGTTACGTCTTATCACTTATGGAACATCCTCGCCATTGAGCGCTTGTCTTCTCGCTCCTTGATACTCTGGCGTTTATCGTATTCTTTTTTTCCTCTTGCAATAGCAATGACAAGTTTGGCAAGGCCACGGTCATTGATAAAAAGACGCAAAGGTACAATCGTAAATCCTGCCTCCTTGCCGTTACGGTCAAGACGCGCTATCTCCTTACGGTTGAGCAGCAGTTTGCGGTCGCGGCGCGCCGCATGATTATTGTAAGTGCCGTAGAAATATTCCTGTATATTCATATTCTTTACCCACACTTCTGAATTGTGGATATAGCAGAACGTATCCGTAAGACTTGCCTTTCCGAGCCTTATGGATTTTATTTCAGTACCGGTGAGCACAATTCCGGCGGTGAAGGTCTCAAGGATCTCATAGTCGAACGTGGCCCGACGGTTCTTTATATTTACTTCTTTAAGATTCATAGGATCGATTAATTATAATATTAGGCCAAGCAGCCAACCTATGACGTAAGGCGGAGCTATAATCGCCAGCAACGCGAGAATCATAAACGCACCGACGTCTTTCGACGGCACGCCAAGATACTCAGTCCCTTTCCAAATCACGATTCCGACAAAGAACGGGAGGAAATGGAGCATTGTCATACTCACCGGCAGGCAGTTCTCAAGCAATGCTATGGCCGCGAGCAGTCCGATGGCACAAGCTGTGAGGATATGAAGCCGATCCTCGGATATGTAGGCATCAGTCGCCTGCAGAATCATGGAATTTATTATAAGCGGGGCCATAAAATAAGCCACAGAAAACTTTCCAAAATTGATAATTCCAGCCAGAAGTGCATCAGCCACCCCTTCGTCATGCACATACAGCAGACGAACAAATGAGCTCAAACCCACAACCACAAGCCACGGGAAAAGCCCCGAGAAAGCCAGCTTGCGACTATTGTCGCCGGCTGTACGCGCTATATCGCGCCACCCTTGGCCGGGTGACACAACAAGTTGCAGCAGATATTTCAAGAAAGTCATCATACCTGCTGCAAATGTACAAAAAATTTTCCGCACTCGGCGGCCGACGTTATGTCTTTTATTCCATATTCACCTTACGGAAGGTGAAGTCGCGGTCGCCTATCTCACACGACATAATCGCTCCATCCTTGATTTTCACATCGTCGAGCCGATTATACTTGTAGAATTCCTGCGAAATCTGCGGGCGGATCACAGCGGCAAGATGCTCCGCAGCAGCTGGCATAAGCGAATCCACGATAGGCTTCTGTTCGTTTGTAAACACATTTGACCTGTACTTAACTGCATCCGGATCTACATGAACGGTGAGTGTTGTGGGATCAAGCGTAAGCACGACCTCATCATCGTCTATGATATTATATTTGCCATTTATCATTGCCGTTGCAGCCACATTAAGAGCATAGCTCTCAACCATCCCGTCGAACTGCGGCACTGTGGCCTCCTCCATGTTGATGAAAGCCCGGAGTGTCACATCACCGGTCACAGTATTTCCAGGAGCTGCATTAAATTCCATCGACACCGTTGCAGTCGAATTCATCTGACTCTGAGATCCAAGCATTACGGGTGTTCCATCCCACAGACCGGGAAGCACATCAAGATTATCTCCGCAACCACTGACACCTGCAATGGCTGCCAACGCTACAACTAAATGCTTTAGTTTCATTCTATTATAAAATTATTGATTAATATCGGATAGGGTACAATCCCACAATACACTTCGCGAACTTTAACATTATAACAAGTTATAACCCGATATTGTTGCATTCGATCAGCATTTTTTTGTAATTTTGTCTCTGCTGCTGTGGAATACAAATACATAGTTGCATCTTATCAACAACAAATAAACGAGACACAATGAACGCAATAAATATAATCCCGCTTTTCATAGGCAATCTCAGAGGATTCGAGTGGCTTATAATCATATTAGTGATCCTGCTGCTTTTCGGAGGTAAAAAAATTCCTGAGTTGATGCGCGGCATAGGCAAAGGAATAAGTTCTTTCAAACAAGGACTCAACGAGGCCAAGGATGAAATCAACAAATCCGACGCAAACAGCGATCAGTCCGACAAATCAAAAAAACAATAATCCTTTTGGCTGACAAAAGCTCAGAAATGACGTTTTGGGATCACCTCGACGCGTTGCGTGGGGTGCTGTTCCGTATAGGCATTGTTATATGCGTGCTCACGATAGGCTTTTTCTGCGTGATGCCGGAGCTATTCAATGCCATTATACTTGCGCCATGCCGTCCGGATTTCCCTCTATACAAGTTATTCGACGGCATTGACGGCGACGGACTTCTGATGCCCGCACTGTCAGGCGACGGTTTCAGCATCACTCTTGTCAACATCCGCCTTGCATCCCAGTTCCTGATACACGTCAGTTGCTCGGTGTGGGCTGCGTTTATCATCGGCTTTCCACTCATAATATACATCATCTGGACATTCGTTTCCCCTGCCCTGTATGAGCGTGAGAAACGAGCCGCACGCAAAGCTTTCGCACTCGGTTGTTCGATGTTCTATCTCGGCATACTCACCGCCTACTTCATGGTTTTCCCCATGACTCTGAGGTTTCTGGCTGACTATAGACTGAGCGATACCATCACAAATACCGTCAGCATAGACTCCTACATGGACACGTTCTTCACGTTGGTACTGGCAATGGGACTCGTGTTTGAGCTACCGCTGCTCGCCTGGACGCTTGGCAAAGCCGGAATACTCACAAAGACCTTTTTCCGCAAATACAGACGTCATGCCATTGTCGCCCTGCTCATCACAGCAGCGGTTATAACACCGACTGGAGATCCGGTAACTCTATTCGCCGTCTTCATCCCGCTATACGCATTATGGGAATTAGGCGGATTGCTTGTGCCCGAAAAACCTGTCGACAATCAAGGCGATGGCCCCATCGCCGGTGACATTGCAGGCAGTACCGAAACTATCCATTGAAATATACAGCGCTATCATAAGCGCATTGTCGGCATCACTGAACCCGAGCATTGATGACAGCAATCCAAGCGACGCCATAATGGCCCCTCCTGGAACTCCGGGAGCTGCAATTATCGTTATGCCAAGCATAGCAATAAATCCTGCAAACATAGACAGATCATAACCATATCCCTGGGCTATCATCAAAGCAAGAGCACATGCCACGATCTTGAGCGTAGACCCTGACATGTGGATAGTGGCACACAACGGCACAACAAAATCAGCGACAGGACCATCTACTCCCATTGCTTTAGCCTGTCGTAGTGTCACCGGTATCGTAGCAGCCGATGAGGCTGTGCCGAGTGCCGTGAAGTATGCCGGAAGCATCGTGGACAGACATTTGAATGGATTCCTGCGGTCAATAGCTGCGCCAATCACATACTGAACCACAAGCAACAGCACATGAAGCACAAATATTATTCCGATAATCTTTATAAAAGTCAGCAAAATACCACCGACCTGACCGGAGACTGTCATATTCAGAAATATGCCGAATATATACAAGGGAAGCAATGGCACTATCACACTGCCCACCACCATGACTATCACTCGCCTGAAGTCGCACAGAACTCCCCTGAGCGCACTGTTCTGTTCAAACCTCGCAACACACAGACCTAATACAAAAGCGAGCACAAGAGCCGATGTCACCGTCATCAATGGAGTCATCTCTATCACAAAGAAAGGTGCGAGATTCACTGCCGACTCCTCCGATGCAATATAAGCATCAGCTTCTATCAACGACGGAAAGAACGTCACTCCCGTAAAGTAACTCAACAGACCCGACAGCACTTTGGCCACATAGGCGAGCGCTACGGTGAACAACAGCATCTTTCCTGCCTTGTTCCCAATCTCAACTATTGCCGGAGCTACAAGTCCGACAATGAGCAAAGGTATCACAAAGCCAAGAAACTGACTGAACAGCGCATTAAATGTCACGAATACTCTCGCAAGCCACTGCGGAAACACATATCCCGCACCGACTCCGAGTGCCATACCAATAACAATGAGCAGCAGCAATGCAGGACGTCTGCCGCCTTTGGTTTCCTTGTTGTCGTTCATAAGGTCTGTAGGGGTAATTGTTTTCATGGATTGCGGCAAAGATAAACAATAAATTCCACAGACAAACACGACCGACCGTTTTTTTAGAAGTTTTTATAAGGCATTATTTAAAACAAGTTATAATTTTATTCCATTCCACCACTATTAATGTGTGATACGCTATTTAATATATCACTCAAAAATGTTAACTTTGCAATCTAATACGTTCAAAATCTGGGAATGACCTTTAATAGTAAAGAAACACGGCAACCGCCAAATTTCTACGAAAACTCTTTGATAGTCGTAAAGGTATAGGTCTGCCACAGGTGCTGTTCAAGAGTTTTTATATTTAGTCGGTATTTATATGACCCACACCAACAATCGTCCAACTCTACATATTACTTGGGGTAAGGCTTTTGGTGAAATCTACTGCCACCATGCCTCCCTATTTATCCCTTACGTTTCCGGCTCTCTATTTTCGCCTGATATTATTCTGGTCGGCGTAACTGTGCGAGCCAATAATATCGAAAAGGGAGAAATAAACGGCTATTCCGATAAGGAAATAATTAACTATCTGCCTTGCAACCATGTGGAGGGTGGTCTGCATATTCCGCTTAACTCTACTCCAATAATTGACGGCATAAGCCTTAATTCTTGGACTTCCCTAAAAAATGGAGAACGTGGAGCACACAAAGAATTCCCTATACGCCTCATATATCAAGTAGGCACTGATGAAGTGAATGAGCTTCCTTTCAATCATAGCGCCTCTCAAACGCCTTATATTTTAAGCGAAAAGCATTTTTCTAACATTAAAGACGGCGAAAAGGTAGATGTAACTATAAACTTCGACTGATTATGCTTAATTCAATCGTTGCTTTTGACGTAGAAACAGCAACATTTCAGCGCAGCTCTATTTGTGAGATAGGCATTGCCATTGTCAAAAATGGAGAAATTGTTGACCGTAAGCGTTGGCTTGTTCAGCCCCCTCATAATGAATATGACGAGTTCAATACATATTTACACGGTATTGGACCCGATGACACCAAGTATAAACCCTTGTTCCCCGAGGTATGGAAAGAAGTATTGCCTTTTATCGAAAACAAAATTGTGGTTTGCCACAATTCCGCTTTCGATATGGGCGCATTAAGAGATGCGCTGACTCTATATGATGTAGAGTTCCCAACTTTTGATATAATGTGTACTCTACGCATTTCGCGTAAGACAATACCCGGTCTTGGCAGCTATACATTAGACTCTGTTTATTCCAATCTTTTTGAAAAAGAAATGGAAAACCATCATCATGCTTGCGATGATGCAGCGGCTTGCGCTGAAATTCTACTTGAATGTTTACGTCGTAATGATGTTTCAAGCCGAGAGCAAACCGAGGAAATGTTTGCTTTGAAAATCGGACATATTTCTCCCGACTCTTACTGCAACCAACACGCCACTAAAAATTGTGGCTCTAAGCAGGCTGTTCGAGCCAAAGATATTGTTGGAGATCAATCAAATATTGACCCCGACAATTATTTCTTTGAAAAATCCGTATGCTTTACAGGAGCGTTTTCTTTTAGCACTCGCAAAGAGTTGCAGCAATATATTGCAGACGTTGGCGGTACACCTGTTGACGGTGTCACAAAGAAAACTGATATACTCGTCGTTGGGCAACAAGACTTCCGTGTTGTCGGTGATACTGGCATGAGCAGTAAGCAAAGAAAAGCATACGACTTATTAAATAAAGGTCAGGAGATAGAAATATTATCGGAAACAGACTTTCTTTCTCTTACCTCCGGCTTCCGGGTTAAAGAAAAATCCGTAAAATCTGACAACTCTTTTGTGAGTTCCTCTTGCTCTAACGGCACTATTGAAATAAACATAGATATTGAGAAAATACTTGGTATAAAGTAGTAAGGCTTAGCATTAAAAAAGTTGCCTTAAAGCGGACTTTGTAGCTATCACTATTTAAAACAAGTTATAAACATCACCGAAAGTTTTATCACCAACTTTTGCGCATAATTGAAAGCTTATTACTACCTTTGTGAGTTAACACTGCGGTAGCTATGAACGAACAGTCGCTTAGCCAACTATACCTGAAGGAAACGGCATTCCAGAATCTTATGCAGATGCGCATTTTCAATGTGCTTCTGATAGCATCGCCCTATGATGCCTTCATGATGGAGGAAGACGGCCGCGTGGAGGAACAGCTATATTTCGAATACGTGTCCCTCAACCTTAGCTCTCCACCGCGTGTCACCCGCGTGTCGCGTTTTCAGGATGCAGCAGAAGCCTTGGCATCAAAGCATTTCGACTTGATCATAGCTATGCCGGGGGTAGATGTCAGCGAGACTTTTGCCGGTGCGCGTGATATCAAAAGCAAGTATCCTTCTATTCCCATTGTGGTGCTGACTCCATTCTCCAAAGAAGTATCGCGCCGCCTGGCACGTGAAGATCTGTCGAGCATCGACTATGTATTCTCGTGGCTCGGAAATGTGGACCTGCTTTTGGCCATCATCAAGCTGCTTGAAGACAAGATGAATGCCGAAAACGACATTCTCGACGTAGGAGTGCAGATGATTCTTCTCGTTGAGGATTCTGTCAGATTTTATTCATCGGTTTTGCCTCATATCTACCGCTTCCTACTCAATCAGTCGATGGTGTTCTCCACCGAAGCGCTCAACGAGCACGAGCAGATGCTGCGCATGCGCGGGCGTCCCAAGGTGATGCTTGCACGAGACTATGAGGAAGCAATCAGGCTGTATGAACGCTACGGCAAGAACCTTCTTGGAGTGATCAGCGACGTCTCATTCAAGCGCAACGGAAAGAAAGACTCAAAAGCCGGATTGCACCTTGCTGAATTTCTGCGCAAACATGAACCGCACCTACCCATAATAATCGAATCCTCTGAGACAGCCAATTATCTGCCCGCAAAGCAACTTGAAGGAATATTTCTGGACAAGAATTCCAAGAAGCTGCCAGTAGACCTCGGCCGAGCCATATTCGACAACTTCGGTTTTGGCGATTTTGTGGTCCGCAACCCGGAGACCCTGGAGGAAGTGATGCGCCTGCAAAGTCTCAACGACATGCAGAAAAACATCTTCGATATTCCGGACGAATCGCTGTATTTCCATGCACGCAACGACGATATATCAAGATGGCTTTATTCCAGAGCCATGTTTCCTCTGGCTGAAATAATAAAACAGCATCATTTCCGCGACATATCGGAAGCTCCAACCGTAAAACAACTGTTCTTCGATCTGATTGTCAAATACCGTAAGATGAAGAACAGAGGCGTTGTAGCCGTTTTCAGAAAAGGACGCTTCGATTCATACTCCAACTTCGCACGAATAGGAAAAGGCTCGCTCGGAGGCAAAGGGCGTGGCCTTGCGTTCATCGACTCCATCATAAAAAAGAACCCCGTCTGCGACAACTTCAATGGCGCAAGCATACAGATTCCCAGGTCAGTAGTTCTGTGCACCGACATATTCGACGAATTCATGGAGTCCAACAGACTCTATCCATTGGCATTGAGCGATGCGCCGGATGAGGAAATATTGCAGCGCTTCATAGAGGCCAGACTGCCGGCCCGCCTTCTTGAAGATCTTGTGGCGCTCATAGACGTAGTCCGCGGACCATTGGCCATACGTAGCTCAAGCCTATTGGAAGACTCTCATTACCAGCCTTTCGCCGGCATATATTCCACATATATGATTCCGTATCTGGAAGATAGCTGGTCAATGGTCGAACTGCTCGCCAAAGCCGTCAAGAGTGTATATGCCTCGGTATTCTACAGCGCTTCAAAAGTGTATATGACTGCTACGAGCAACGTCATTGACCAGGAGAAAATGGCTGTAATAATACAGGAAGTAGTCGGAGAGCAACACAAGGACAACTGCTTCATGCCATCGTTCTCAGGAGTAGCACGTTCGCTGAACTATTATCCGCTCAACAACGAGACACCGGAGGACGGCGTAGCCGAAATCGCAGTTGGTCTCGGAAAATACATTGTCGACGGCGGCACAGGACTCAGATTTTCGCCACGCCACCCACGCAAGGTGCTACAGACAAGCACCCTCGACCTGGCACTGCGCGACACACAGACCTACCTCTATGCACTCGACACGGTCAACACTACTCACGATTTCAAAGTCGACGACGGTTTCAATATCGTAAAGCGTCCCGTTCAGGACTTCGCCGGATCGGATGCTCTGCGGTATATGGTATCGACCTACGATGCGGCCGACGGAATGCTCCGCGACAGTGATACCGGACGTGGAAGGCGAGTGGTAACATTTGCCAACGTACTTCGCGACGGGGTGTTCCCCCTTGCCGGAGCTGTCGATTTCATGCTCACTGCCGGCGCATCAGCGATGGAACGCCCTGTAGAAATAGAATTCGCAGGAATAATTGACCGTGACGGCAAAAGCAAGGGCCGCATATACTGGCTTCAGATGAGACCTATCATAGACAAAAAAGATTATGTTGACGATGCCATTCTCAACATTGACGGCCATAACCTGATCCTGCGCAGCAACACCGCACTCGGCCACGGCAATATCGACAACGTACGCTCAGTAGTATACGTACGCCCGGATAAGTTCAACTCCTCCAGCACACACGCAATCGCGGATGAGATACAGAAGATAAATGCAAACTTTTCCAACAACGACCAACACTATGTGCTCGTCGGACCCGGAAGGTGGGGCTCAAGCGATCCTGCACTCGGTGTGCCTGTTAAGTGGCCCGACATATCCGCAGCACGCGTGATAGCGGAATCCGCCCTGCCCGGCTACCGCATAGAACCGAGCCAGGGAACTCATTTCTTTCACAACCTGACATCTTTTGGCGTCGCATATTTCACAATCGACCCTACTACCGAGCAAGGGATATGCGATACTGCGTACCTCGACTCATTGCCGGCGACTTACGAAAGCGAATTCGTACGTGTGGTGAATTTCGAGAAACCTCTGTCTATAGCCGTAAACGGAATGAAAGGCTCAGGCGTTGTATGCAAGCCGGAAATAATATCTCCGGTCAATAGCTCCTCCCGACCGGAAAATATTACATCTAACTCATAAATCTTATTATCATGGGATTCGGAAGTAAAATAAAACGGGCATTCGGATTCGCCCCTGACGAAGACAACGACTTCGACGACATCCTGTCGGCGACATCCTCAACCCATACCGATGCAAGCGATACCACTGAATCAACCGGAAACTCAACCGGTAGCGAGCGCATGCTGCAAGACGCTGATTCCGAAGCGCCACTTACCGAAGATCCTCAGCTCACAGCCTCGATTTTTGAGACTGTGGTAGATACATTCAATCAAGCTCTGCCATCATTCCTACGCGAAAGCGTCGATCCGAAATCCCAGCGCGAATACCTGTATTCCATGCTTGACAAGAGCGTGCGCGAACACCTTGCCTTGGTGCAGCAGCGCGCGAGCAGACACAGTGAGGCTCAATGGCAACAGCGACAGACTTCACTGCGTGTCGAAGTCGAGACATACAAAGAAAAACTGCGCCAGCTCGAAGAAAAACAGAACGAAGCCCGACAGGCACAACTGAGTGCGGAACGACAGAAGCGTGCTTTGAGCGAAAGAGTACACGATCTCGAAAGCAAAGTCCTGAGGCTCGAGGCAGACGCCGAACAGACCGAACTGGAAAAGAAAAGCCTCGTCAACAAGTTGAAAGTAGCCAACGTGCACGATGAAGACAACGAAGCCTTGCGGGCTGAAATAGAATCTTTGCGCGCCAAGCTTAAAGAATCAGAGAATGCCGCTAATAGCCCGGACAACACTCCTGCTTCAGTTCAGGAAAAGGTAGTGGAGAAGACAGTTGAAGTAATAAAGACTGTCGACAATCCTGAGACAGAACGTCTGCTTGCCGAAGCAATAACAGAAAATGCAAAATTGAAAACTGCAGCCGCCCGTATCAAGACAGACCACGAAAAAGAACTGTCGGAAGCATATAGTGTGGCAAAGGAGCTTGAGGCAAAACTACACATGGCAACAATGAATGCCAAAGAATTGCAGCAGGAACTCGATCATGCCAACGAAGAACTGCGGATGGCGGAGGAGATTCAGGAGGCACTCTCTCGCTTCGAAGAAATAAAACAGCGGCAGGAAGAACGGATCTCAACGCTGAAAGATGAAAACGAAAAACTGCGCAGATCTGCCGAGGAAAGCGAAAGACAGTTGCGCGACGCGGTGGAGCAAGTAGATATACTCAACAAAGGAATTGCAGAGCGAGACCAGACTATAAGCCGACTTGAGACCACTCCGGACACAGACTATACAGAAAAAGAGCCTGTAGTGCAGACTCCGGATACAGACAACTTAGACATTCAAGATGGACTCGAACTCCAAGATGAGCCAAGTCCCGTCGTAGAGGCAGACAATATAATAGCTGCATCGGCAGCTACAATCCTGTTCGATGACGTGCTTGACGATACGGCCTGGGTCACAGAACCGACACCGGTTCAGGAGCATTCCAAAGTGCAGGAGGAATTCGGCTATCGTCCGCCCAAAAAACGTCCTGCACCACCGGCCGACGACGCCACCCGTCAACTGTCGCTATTTTAATAAATGCGTCAAAAAGAAGAACTCTCTATATATGAAAAAAATAGTAACTACCATAGCCATCGCATGCCTCACGCTCACTACGGCTTTCGCTCAAAAAAGCCGTCATACAGAGGCTCTTGCACAATATGTTTATCCTGAAAACGTCACCGCGCGTCCCGACAATCTTGTCTACCTTCCCGACGGCACATCATACGCCATGCTTAGTGAAGACGGCCGCAGGATCGTGGCATACGACATAAAGACAGGTAAGGAGACATCGACACTTTTCGATGTAAGCACTGCCCGCGAGGTAAAACTTGATGCAATCGACGGATTCACAATCAGCGACAATGCCAGCAAGATACTTGTATGGTGCAACAGCAAACCGATCTACAGACGTTCTTCGACAGCAGTACATTACGTATACGAATGCCGCAGCCGTCTGTTGCGTCCACTGTCTGCCAATCATAGCCGCCAACGCTCGCCTATATTCTCCCCTGACGGCAGAATGGTGGCATTTGTTGCAGAGGACAACAATATATACATATATAAATGGGACTATAAGACAGAAGTAGCAGTCACTACCGACGGAAAGATAAATGAGGTCATAAATGGCGTACCCGACTGGACTTACGAGGAGGAATTCGCCACAACATGCTCTATGGCATGGGCTCCGGACAATCTCGGATTCTGCTATCTAAAATACAACGAATCGCATGTGCCGATGTATTCATTCCCGCTATACGAAGGCAGTTGCAATCCGCAGAAACAATATGCCCTATATCCCGGTGCTTTTACTTACAAGTATCCCGTGGCTGGAGAACGCAATTCAACCGTGAGCCTGCACAGCTACGATATCGAGACGCGCAAGACAAAAGACATCGACCTGCCCTGGGCCGAGGCTGAATATATACCGAGAATAGCATATACCCCATCGGAAGACATGCTTATGGTAGCAGTCCTGAACCGCAACCAGAACCAACTGCACTTCTACGCGGTTAATCCTAAGTCCACGATAGCAAAGTCTATTTACCACGAGGAGTCAAAAGCATGGATAGATCCGCTGACATACGAGAATTTCCACATAGGTACAGACGGATTCACAGTCATCAGCGCCAAATCAGGATATAATCAGCTATACAAATACTCCTTTGCAGGAGCTATGGTGAAACAGCTTACATCCGGAAATACCGATGTAACCGACTATTACGGGTCTGACGCCAAAGGTTGCCACTACTATCAGGCCGCAAGCCCTACCCCGATGGACCGTACCATATACAAGATAGATGCCAAAGGTGCAATTTCGCCAGTATCAAAAACAGCCGGTACGTCTTCCGCCACATTCTCACCCTCTTGCGAATACTTTGTCCAGTCGTTCAGCGACGTGGACACACCTCCTGTGTTCTCGCTGTGCAATTCACAAGGAAAACAGTTGCGTGTGCTTGAAGACAATGGAGAATACAAGACCCGCTACAGTTCCGTTGCAAAGAAAGAGTTCTTCACATTCCAGAGCGACGGCAACACCCTTAACGGATTTATGATAAAACCTGAAGGTTTCTCCCCTTCAAAAAAATATCCTGTGATCATGTACCAGTACAGCGGCCCCGGAAGCCAGGAAGTGCTCAACATCTGGCGCATGGACTGGTATTACTATTTTGCCAAGCAAGGCTATCTCATCGTATGTGTGGACGGACGCGGAACAGGCGGACGCGGACGGGCTTTCTCCGACGCTGTATACTGCGATCTCGGGCACTACGAGACCATTGACCAGATAAATGCCGCCAGATATGTGGGGAGTCTACCCTACGCGGACGCCTCACGGATAGGCATATTCGGATGGAGCTACGGAGGATATGAGACTCTGATGGCTGCATCTGCCGAAAATGCTCCATACGCAGCAGCCGTAGCAGTTGCTCCTGTTACAGACTGGAGATACTACGACACAGTATATGCCGAACGCTATATGCTCACACCTCAACAGAACGAGGACGGATACCGCACTTCAGCTCCAATCAACCGCGCCGGATCGCTAAAGTGTCCTCTGCTGATCATGCATGGCACAGCCGACGACAATGTACACCTGCTCAACACCATGCAATATGTATCTGCCCTGCAGGCTGCCGGTTGCCTGTGCGACATGTGGCTTTTTCCAAACATGAATCATTCGATCATGGGCTGCAACGCACGCACTATGGTATACGCAAAAATGCTCGACTACTTCAACAAGACTCTAAAATAATTTACCTATAAAGCACTGAATATGAAAACCTCAGAAATATCCAAAGCGACCCGTACCTATATCAACGGATTGCTTGTCAACTGGATAATAATATGTATAGCGATAGCCTTGCCGATAGCGCTCGCACCTTGGCTCAACCGGCAGTTCACTCCGATGTTCCGCCTGGCCGAAATCGTGCTCTTGATGGCTTATCTAAGATCCAACGCCATGCGCAGCAGGCCAATCTGCATGCGACCGGTCTACGTGATAATTTCCGTAATGATTGTGGTTGCGATTATATCATTGACCATCAATATAATGCATGTAAAGTGGCTTTTCGGGGCAGAATCCGGCGTGTCGTCATCCCGACTGCACGACGACATTCTCAACTTCCTTCCGTCGCTCAACATACTCGTATTAGGTCCAGTCATGGCTATAGTCGGACTGTGGGGCATGATTTCAGGACGCAAGTCAAGCTTCTGCCTTGAATGCCGCTCGCGCTACTCGTTTGCCACAGACGACGGTTTCGTAGGCCAACTGCTGCGTAGCGAGTCTTCATACCAGATACGTACAATCTTCTACATCGGGCTATTCCTTTCTACCGTAGAGTGGATATATTATACTGTGTTCTTCATCAACGTAAATATAAACACCCCGGACCGATTCATGCTGACGGTTCTTCCTTTGGCCATTCTCGCGTTGTCTGTATTCTACATGATTGGACGATACATGGCCATATGGGCCCATTATAACTCTACTTGCCGCCAACTCAAGAACTGCACGGAAAGCACCGAGATACGCTACATGATCATCGCCGATGGAAAAATGCTGCTGTCCGATTCCGACGAAGCTCAATCGAATAACGCTAAAGTTGACACACCCGCAATAATTAAACTAAACAACACCTCATACGTCAGCAACGAAGACGCACGCAGAAGATTCGAGGAACTTTCAGGCGTGAAAAACTTCTCAATGCGCTATATATACCAGAGTTCCGGATGTAACGCCCCAACAAAGGTACTGCACTACGTTGTCACAATAGATAATGTATCCGATATTGACCATTCCTCACTCACAGGAAAATGGTACAACGCATTCCATATCGAAAATCTTATCCACACAGGTAAAGCGTCATTACAGCTGTCCGGAGCTATACGCCGCATCTATATAATAACAATGGCATGGAAGACATACGATGCCGAAGGCAGACGTCTCTATCCCATCAAGAACTACCGCCCTACATTCAGGCTCAAAGACTTCGACGAATGGATGGTAGACTACGATGATGCCCACTGGATCAACGTGGCCTGCAACAATCAGGACAGTTTAATGTATCACCTGCGCGACTTCTGGCGCAAATATGTACGTAGCATAGGCTGCTGATCTCATGGAGAGAGATACCCCGCTGCTCGTAGTGACTGGTCCGACAGCCTCCGGAAAGACTGCCCGGGCTGTCGAAGCCGCGCGCATTCTAAACGGCGAAATTGTCAGCGCCGACTCCAGACAGATATACACCGGCATGACAATAGGAACCGGCAAAGATCTTGATGAATACGGAGATATACCGTACCATCTGATAGATATTTGCCCTGCCGGCTACAAATACAATCTATTCGAGTACATAAGGGATTGCCATAACGCCATTGACGACATAATATCACGCTCACGTCTGCCCATATTATGCGGAGGCACAGGTATGTACCTCGAAGCAGTGCTCAAAGGACTTAAACTGCCGGAAGTTCCTGAGAATCCTGAACTACGGACTTCATTAGCCGGAAATACGCTTGATCAACTCAAACAAATACTTTCGGCAATGAAAACGCTCCACAACGACACTGATTTCGATACTGCAAAGAGAGCAATCAGAGCCATTGAAATACAGACGTATTATAATCAACATCCCGACGAAGCGAAGCTCACACAACCGGACCCTCTATCAAACACAGTAATAATAGGCGTCGACATAGACCGGGAGAATCGCCGCAAGCGCATAGAACAACGTCTGCGACTGAGAATTGACGAAGGTATGATCGACGAAGTGAAAGGACTGCTTGCATCCGGCATTGCGCCCGATGATCTCGAATACTACGGACTGGAATACAAGTACGTGACATTATACCTGACCGGAAAACTTCATTACGACGAAATGTTCTCCGGACTCCTCACTGCCATACATCAGTTTGCCAAACGCCAGATGACGTGGTTCAGGGGTATGGAACGCAGGGGCTTCCAGATAAATTGGATACCGTACGATCTGCCTTCGGATGAATTCACAGCCAAGGTCGCCAGCCTTGCCGCTCCTCTCATTGCCCATACGATATGAACGGTTCAGGCAAGATTCTGACCATAATGCTATGCTGCCTGCTTTCGATTCAGGCATCGGCATTCGACCGTGTACACACGCCTGCCCTCGCACTTGACGCCGGTGACTCGCTATGCTATCAACTCCCCGCGTCTCCTGACCAACTTACAATAAATTTCAGGATCTCATGCCCTCGTGTCCGTAGTGTAAATGGCGAGACGATACCGCTATGGACATTCTTCTGGAATCATACCGGTTCTGATTCGTATACATGCGCGGAAGTATCCCACGGCAATACCGTCTACGGATCTCCTGCCGACGAAGAATATATCTCAATCGAAGTCTACCGCATGGATCATGGTAAGCGGACAGGTATATCCACAACCAGACATACCAAGGGAATAAGCACCGGCAAAGGCGCGAATTCCATAGACCTGGATCTGCATAACGGACGGCTATACCTGCGCATCGGAAACGGCAATCGCTACACCGACGTTTGCGACATGCCATATACCCCGGCCACCACTGCTTCGGCCTGTGGCGTAGTAGCCCATACCGGAATAAACATCCGGCGCGAACGGGTATCGGCTTCTTCAGAATCCATACACAAAAGCGTTTCGGCCGACATTACCGAAATAGACCGTTATTTTAAATCAGACAACAACCTCGACCCCGTGGAAGGATACTGGTACTACCACGACAGGAATATAGTGCCGATGAAAGCGACTCTCGGGGGATTCTACAACTTAGCCATCATAAGGTCAGACAGCCTTCCTGACACATTCGACATAATCTATATATCAGGAGCTTCCACCGCTTCAGACGAATGGTGTCCGGGAAGAATAAAAGGCCAATTGCACAGGACAGGACTCCTCAATGAATTCGATCTGCTATGGCTCGACTCCGAGGGACGACCTGTAGCCATCGAGAACTCAGCAACAGTTTCTGACGACGGAAGTCTACTGATGATGAACTTTCCAATGCTTGAATCCGCCATCAGATTCCGACGTAATGTCAATCAACTGCTGGACGCTCACCCTGAGTGATTTTTCCCGTATCTATATCATAATATATCGTAGTATCCACAAGTACAAGTGTATACAGCCGTGAAGTGCGCTCCATACTCAGCACCTCCGATGTAAGTGAGCCTGTCTGCAGGTACTCATACAACGCAGGTGGCAGATTATCGAAAAGCATCACTTGAGGCAACGCCTCACCATAACCATTCACGGCAAGCCAGTTGCAATCCTTATCAAAGGTAAGTCCGGGACCTCCGGCAAGACGCACATGATATGTATCCACCGTCACTGTATACTCCTTGACCTCCACTCCCGGATAATATTGTGTGACAAAAGTTGCTATCTTCTTTGGCAACTCATCAAGATAACCATCCTCCTCACAGGCTGCCATAGGCAATACCAGAATCGCCAGCACGAGCCAGAACTTATTCAATATTCTATCCATAGCTTAAACATTCAATTAATGATATATTAACAATCTTTAGCGGTCCATTGTTTTTAACCTCCGGTGATTTTTTAGCCTTAAACTATTGTTAAGATCAAAAAATGATACTATTTTTGCGCAACAAATAGAACAACACTTCTTCAAGAATACATTATTTAGAGATTATAAAACAACACTCCCCGAATAATGAACAAGACGCAACTGATAGATGTGGTGGCGAAGCATGCCGGCATCAGCAGATCCCAGGCAAGAATGACATTCGACACAATCGTAGAAACAATAAGCGACACACTCGCACAAGGCGAGCGTGTCGCCATCACGGGGTTCGGAACATTCATAACAACAGATAAGGAAACTCGACGCGGCATCAATCCCCGCACACTTATGCCGATGACGATAGATGCTCGCCGCAGTATTAAATTCAAGCCTGCACCAATCCTGTCCGACAGAGTGAAATAAGAGCCGAGCCACAACCTATGTCAATATTTCCTGCGCAGGTACATATAATGTAATAGCTCTACAACAGATACATACCGTTTTTTATAATTTTAAGAGATGAGCATCTATCAAAGTGCTTGTCTTTTATTATCTTTGCAACTAATATAAAAAACACGACAAATAGAGCTTATTATGAAAAAAGAGCGTATTCTGGTAACAGGAGGAACAGGTTACATCGGATCACATACCGTAGTAGAATTGCAGAATGCAGGCTATGACGTAGTGATAATCGACAATCTATCAAATTCCAACATTGATGTCCTCGACGGCATAGAACGTATAACCGGTATCAGACCTGCATTCGTCGAAGCTGACTGCACCGACATAAATTCGCTGAGAAAACTCTTTGAGGAATATCCAGGCATCTCCGGTATCATAAACTTCGCTGCAAGCAAGGCGGTGGGCGAATCTATGCAAAAACCCGTGCTCTATTACCGCAACAACCTCGGCACTTTGCTGAATCTGCTCGACATGATGGCAGAATTCAACGTCAAGGGAATTGTATTCTCATCATCATGCACCGTCTATGGAGAGCCTGATGTAAATCCCGTGACCGAAGCAGCTCCGATCAAGAAAGCCACATCGCCTTACGGAAACACAAAACAGATTTCAGAAGAAATCATCACCGACACCATCAATGCAGGCGCTGACTTCAAAAGTGTCATACTACGCTACTTCAACCCGGTAGGCGCACATCCGTCGGCCGAGATCGGAGAACTCCCCAACGGTGTTCCCCAGAACCTTATCCCCTACGTAACCCAGACAGCAATGGGCATACGCAAGGAACTCAGTGTGTTTGGCGATGACTACAATACCCCAGACGGCTCTTGCATACGCGACTACATCAATGTCGTGGATCTTGCCAAAGCTCACGTGATCGCTGTAGAACGCATGCTACAGGATAAGAGCGATAAGAAAATCGAGATATTCAACCTCGGCACAGGCAATGGCCTTTCAGTGCTTGAACTGATCAACGCATTCGAGACCGCTACAGGAGTAAAAGTACCTCACAAGATCGTTGGCAGACGCGCCGGCGACATCGAGAAAGTCTGGGCAGATCCGCGATACGCCAACGAAGTCCTCGGCTGGAAAGCTGAAACACCGATCGAAGACACGATGCGTTCGGCATGGAACTGGCAGTGCCGTCTGCGCGAACGTGGCGTGATGTGATGCCATAGCATCACTGCTGCATGCTCTCTCCTCTATGAACCCAACCAACCACTTATGAAACGCATATTAATCTACCTTTTTGTTTTAGCCGCAACCATAGGGTCTGCGGCTAAAACGCTTACTATAGCCGAGGCTGACAAAAAACTCAGGTTAGCCGAACAAATTATCCTGAACTACTACGTGGACGAATTAGACAACGACGAAGTGGTCACAGAAGCCATACGCTCCATGCTCTCGACACTCGATCCACACTCGGCGTACACCGACCCAAAGGAAACCGAAGAACTTACAAAACCGCTCGAAGGAAAATTCAGCGGCATAGGCGTGGCGTTCAACCTTATCAGCGACAGTGTATATGTGGTAAGCACCGTAGCCGGAGGCCCATCCGAACGTGTCGGCATACAAGCGGGCGACCGTATAATCATGGCAGGCGACAGTTCGCTCGTTGGCCGCGACCGAACAGCAGTCATGGGCTTTCTCCGTGGCGACAAAGGCTCGAAAGTAGACCTGAAAATCCGACGAGGCAAAGAAGATATCATCTTCCGTGTGACCAGAGACGATATACCTATCCACAGTGTCGACGCCGCCTACATGGCCGATCCTACAACCGGATATATACGTATAAGCCGTTTCGCTGAAGATACAGCCAACGAAGTGCTTGAAGCATTGGTGAAGCTTGACAAGAAAGGTATGAAAAATCTTATCATCGACCTTCAGGACAACACCGGAGGATACCTTGGTTCTGCCTACGAACTTGCAGAAATATTCCTGCATAAAGGAGATCCTGTGGTATCGACCAAAGGTAGTCGTGTGAAACCTATGAATTACGACACACAGCGCGACGGACTTATGACAGAAGGCAGGCTTGTGATACTCGTCAATCAATTCTCTGCTTCAGCAAGCGAGATTCTTGCCGGAGCAATACAGGACAACGACAGAGGCCTGATAGTAGGTCGCCGCACTTTCGGCAAAGGTCTGGTACAGCGACCCTTCCCAATGCCAGACGGATCTATGATCAGGCTTACCACAGCCCGCTACTACACGCCCTCCGGACGTTGTATTCAGAAACCGTACACAAAAGGCCGCCGCGACGATTACGACCACGACATAATCGACCGTTTCAACAACGGCGAGCTTACAAATGCCGACAGTCTGCGTGAGATGCCAGATTCATTGCGTTTCAGCACATTGCGCAACAAACGCGCAGTATATGGCGGAGGTGGAATACAACCCGACCTGTTTGTTCCTCTCGATACTGTGAGCAGAACCGACTACTACCGTGATCTTGTGGCCAAAGGTGTAATCAACCAATACACACTGTCGTACGTGGACAATAACCGTGCCGAACTGAAGAAAAAATATAAAAACGAAGACAAATTCCTGAAATCATTTGAAGTGACAGACGATATGATTGAGCAACTTGTAGCGCGGGGAGAACAGGACTCCATAGTCTGCAACCGCGAGCAACTGGCCATATCCCTGCCTACCATCAAATGCGTGGTCAAGGGACTTATCATGCGCGATATATTCGACGACAGTTCATACTACCGGGTTGCAAACCAGATCAGTGACATATTCAACCGCGGATTCGAACTTATAAACAACAAAGAAGAATACGAGCGTCTGCTGTCCGGACAACAACAGACACATTGAAATTGCCGGGCAAGAACTCCTCAACACAAAAAACACGTCCCTGCCGGCTCGCTTGCCGGCAGGGACGCTTTGCAAAAATGCGATTCACCAATGAGAAGAAGGAAAGACTTCCTGGCAATCATACATCGCTATTCATAGCTGCAAACTATATCTTTCCATCTCTCCCTTCCTATTGGAACAACAAACTTACTAATCTTTAAGAATGGTAACTTTGGCACTGGAGAATACACTCAGTCCGAGTTTGTTCATTATATAGGCTATTGCTTTCGTGCCTTTTTCCGAAGTACCGGCACCATTTAGCCCGGGACTTACAGCACCTATACCCATAATGCCGGGCAAGACACCGAATACACCCCCACCGAAGCCTGATTTAGCAGGCAGACCTGTGGCAACAAGCCAAGGCTTCGATATACGGTGAGGTCCCATAGCTGCCATCATACCTACGATTGTCTGTGACAGTGAGCCATCGAATACATGATTTCCGCCACGTGGACATACACCGTCAGCAGCGATCGTAGCGCCCATCATGGCAAGCTGAGCCGATGAAGCACGCATGGCAGTCAATCTTGTATACAGATCTATCGAAAGTCCGGCATCGTCATACAATGTATATCCGAAATTCTCAATGGCCTCCTTTACTCCGGCTGTCTTGTTCTGAGCCTGAAGTGTCTCGTATAGTCTTACATCCAGCACAGGTGCTTCACCTCCCATGAGATCAATAAGATTATCGACCATAAGATTCCATTTTGAATCGGGATCACCTTTAGGCTCCAATGCGCTCACTGCCCTTATTCCATGAGGGCTTACTCCGAGACCATGAGGTTTGCGAGGCTTCTCACCCTTACACCGTTCGCCCTCACCGCTCATACGTATAATGTCGTCCACACTACGTTGTGTAAGCAACATCTCATGTACAGGGATCTTTACTATATCACCCATCGGCATTCTTACATCGGTATCACCGACATTTACTATAGTACCGTCGGTAAGCACGATACTTATGCCGAATGTTTTCTTGTCACCGCATTCGATCCGTTGATCGGCCTGACCGTCAGGCAAGTTTTTGACATGTTCATAGGCTTCTTCCGCCACGCGGCGAAGATCTGAGAGAGAGATTTTTCTTTCCATAATCAATCTGAATAAGTGATTTCATACATTTGCAGAAATAACACCATCACTCCTGCGAATGTTCACGATATCACCGTCTCCAGAAAGCCTTTGTAAACAGAATCAGCACAGTGTAAATTTCGAGACGACCTACGAGCATAAGAAAAGACAAGGTCCATTTTCCGACATTCGGTATCACATCGTAGTTCGAACCATAGCCCGTGACTCCTGCACCAAGTCCGGTATTGCCGACACAGGAGAAAGCAGAAAAGAATGCATCTATAAGCGGTATGCCAAAAGCCGTAAGTACGATACCTCCAACCAGAATAAGCAACATATAGATACAGAGGAAAGCGATCACCTTATTCACTGTCTCCGGCGACATCACCTTGCCGCTCAATGTCACAGGCATAATAGTGTTTGGATGCACACACCGGTCAAGTTCATTACGCGTATTCTTCACAAGAAACAGAATCCTGTCTATCTTCGCGCCCCCGGATGTAGAACCTGCGCATGCTCCAAAAAACATCAGTACGAACACCAGAACCAAAGTAAATGTACCCCAGCTCTCAAAGTCCACAATGGCATACCCTGTAGAGGTAATGGTGGAAATGATCATGAACAACGGATTGATCGTAATATCTTCCCATGTCCGGAAATGGCCGCCCGCGATAATAGCTATTACAAAAATCACAAAAGTAAGACCTATCACCTCAAGATATGTGTTGAATGCCTCATTACGCGCAAGTGTCCGCGGGCCTCTGGTCACAGCCATGATCATAGCGCCGAAATTCACACCGCCGAGAAACATGAATACAGTCACCACAATCTTGATATACAAAGAATTATCCCATGCAGAAATGCCGGCATCCTGCGATGAGAAGCCTCCAGTGGATATAGTACCGAAAGCATGGCATATAGCCTCGAACAGATCCATCGGACCTAAAACCAGAAGCACAGCGAGCAATACCGTGAGAATAATATACATCAGCCACAGACTCTTGGCAGTCTGAGAGATGCGTGGACGTATCTTATCGTGGGTGATCCCCGTAACTTCCGAGTTGAACATCTGCACTCCCCCTGAATGATTGAGCATCGGGATCACAGCCAAGGTAAACAGGATGATACCCATTCCTCCGATCCACTGCATCAGGCAACGCCACAATATCAGGCCATGCGAAAAATGGTCTATCGTACTCATCACCGTAGCTCCGGTAGTCGTGAAGCCCGACATAGCTTCAAAAAACGCATCACTGACCGACAGATGGGCATGACTGAGAATAAACGGTATCATGCCGAACAGTGAGAATATCACCCACACCAATGCCGTAAGCAGAAAGCCTTCACGCTTGCCCATATCCGTGCGCGACGGATGCAAGCAGAAATTAAAAGCAGCACCGAGTCCGGCAGTAAGCGCAACAGCGATGGCAAACCCAAGGGCATCACTCTCGCCATAGATAATACAGGTAACGAGTGGAGCACACATGAAGATACTTTCTATCATCATAAGCCAGCCCACTACCCTGGCTACCATAGGCAGATTTATCAGTCGTCGGTCGGTGCGTATCATGTGAACAGTTTTTCAACCTTATGCAGATAACCGGCCATACAGAATACCACAACGTGATCGCCTGCCTTAATATGAGTGTCTCCGCTCACAAGCATACCCCTACCGTTGCGTATAAGTCCGGCAATGGTCATATCGCGCTGCAGGCGCAGTTCCTTGACGGGCGCTTTCGTGATCTTTGAGCCTTCACGGGCCACAATCTCCGCCACTTCTGCTTCTGCAAGAGCCAGACATCTGGGTGTCGACGAGTCTGCATCAAGGAGCAACTGGAATATACTGCTCGATGCAAGCAATTTCTTATTTATAACCGTGCCGATATTCAAACCCTCGGCCTGAGATATAAAATGGATATTCTCAACTTCCGCTATGGTCTTTTTCACACCAAGTTCCTTCGCGGTCAGACATGCGAGTACGTTGGATTCCGAACTGTCGGTAAGTGCAATAAAGGCATCAGTATCTTCTATGCCCTCCTCATTGAGCAGATCCACATCGCGTGCGTCTCCATGTACGATCTCCACACCGGGACACATCTGAGGAAGCTTGCGGCACACATCCACATTTTCTTCAATGATCTTGATCTTGAATTCATCCGCAGCCATGCGGGCAAGGCGTATGGCGATCTTGCTTCCACCCATTATCACAACGCGGCGGATCCTGTACCACGTCTTGCCACAGAGGTCTATAAGTTCATCGACATGATCATGTGTAGTGGTGAAATAGAGTATATCGCCTACCATCATCCTGTCGTCGCCACGCGGTATGATGATCTCATGGTTGCGCTTTATAGCAGACACATGGAAATTATGCTGTTTTGAAGCGAACTCTTTCAACTGCATCCCGGCAAGCGGTGCATTGGCACGCAACTTCACACCTACCACTATTATCTCTCCATTGTGAAGTTCGAACCAGTTTCGTACCCACGAACGTCTCAATGCTGATATTATCTCCTGTGCCGCCACAAATTCCGGATATATGAGCGAATCAATACCCATTTCCTTGACAACGGGTTTATTTTCGGGATTCATATAATCATATGAATCTATGCGGCCAACAGTGCGTTTCGCGCCAAGACGTTTTGAAATGGCACATGCCGTTATATTATCAGTCTCGTATGGGGTTACGGCGATAAAGAGGTCGCATTTATCGACACCTGCATCGCGCAATGTCCGGAAACTTGTCGGCGAACCTGTCATCGTCATCAGGTTATAGTTCGCGTCCAGCGGATCTACTTTCGCCGGATCATTGTCTATGACAAGAATATCCTGTTCTTCATTTGAGAGCAACTTGGCAAGATGAGAACCCACATCCCCGGCTCCGGCAATCACTATTTTCATTGATGCATACAGAGTTTAGAGGTTGTCATCACCCGGGCAACCCGGTCTGCAATAGACCGTGCGTCCAGACCGCATAAAGCGTGTAGCTGCGACACAGTTCCCTGCGTGATAAATTTATCCGGTATACCTATGGTCTCCACATGATTTGAGAAGCCATTTGCAGCGAACCATTCCATCACGGCTGAGCCAAAACCACCCGATACAGTTCCATCCTCGACCGTAACCACCGGTGTGCCACTGCGGCCAAGGGACGACAAAATCTCGCCGTCGAGAGGCTTAACAAACACCATATCGTAGTGCGCCGCGCTTATGCCCTCTGCCGAAAGCAGTTCACAGGCCTGCAAAACGTCGCGAGCCACTGTCCCTACAGTAAGTATCGCCACATCTGAGCCTTCCCGCAACTGCTCGCCCTGTCCGGGTAGTACCTCTTTCATGTCGTTGCACCAGTCGGGATCACTTCCTTCTCCTCTGGGATAACGTATGGCAAAAGGTCCATATTTGCCTTTGGATGCTGTGAACATCAGATTTCGCAGTGAATGCTCGTCGCGCGGTGCAGCCACAGTCATTCCCGGAATCATCCTCAGATATGCCATGTCGAAAGCGCCATGATGCGTTGCGCCATCCTCCCCTACCAATCCGGCTCTGTCTATACAGAACACGACCGGCAGGCGTTGTAGTGCCACATCGTTTATTATCTGGTCAAAGCTTCGCTGCAGAAAACTTGAATATATGGCACAGAACGGTATCATACCGTCTTTGGCAAGTCCGCCGGCAAATGTCACAGCATGTCCCTCTGATATGCCTACATCAAAAACCCTATCCGGATATTTCCTCTGCATCACAGAGATGGATGTACCGGTTGGCATCGCCGCCGTTATACCCACAACAGACGGATTATGTTCGGCAAGCTCAAGCAGAGTGTTGCCGAACACATCCTGATATTTAAGTATCTGCTTCCTGACAGCAGGCTTGACGATTTCACCTGTCTTCGGATCGAACTTTCCAGGAGCATGCCATACGGCAGGATCTTTCTCCGCCGGTCCGAAGCCTTTTCCCTTTATCGTACGTATATGAAGTATCTTCGGCCCTTCCATATCTTTTATCTCGTTGAGCACCCTTACCAGGCGTCCCACATCGTGTCCGTCGACCGGACCGAAATAACGGATATTAAGACCCTCGAATATATTCTGTTCCTTGGACAGCAACGACTTCAGGCTGTTGTTGAAGCGGAGGATAGATCCCCGTCCCCGCTCCGAGACAAGATTGTGGCGTTTGAAGAAACGATATGCCTTGTGCCGTATGTCGTTATATCCTCTGGATGTATTTATCTGGGAAAGATATTTGTGCAGTGCACCCACATTATGATCAATCGACATATCATTGTCATTGAGCACAATCAGCAGATTGTTAGGATTGTTGGCAGCATTGTTTATGCCCTCGAATGCGAGACCTCCGCTTATCGAGGCATCACCGATCACAGCCACAACATTGCGTCGGGGATCATCTCCCTTGAGCCTTGAGGCTATAGCCATTCCTAAGGCTGCGGATATAGAGTTCGAAGCATGTCCTGCCGAAAATGTATCATACTCGCTCTCGTCAGGATTTGGAAATCCGCTGAGGCCACCCATTTTACGGTTCGATGCAAATCTGTCGCGACGTCCGGTGAGCAGTTTGTGCCCATACGCCTGATGCCCTACATCCCATACAATCCTGTCATATGGAGTATTGAACACATAGTGAAGGGCTACTGTTATCTCCACAGCACCCATACTGGAAGCGAAATGCCCCGGATTGCCAGACAGACTGTCTATCAAGAAACGCCTTATGTCGGCACATACCTCCGGAAGCTGTTCCAGATCAAGACGGCGGAGATCGTCAGGAGAGTCAATCCTGTCGAGCAATGATGGAGATAAGTGTTCACCTGCGTCTATCATTCTTCACATATTTCTTATACATTGGCACGAAAACGATGATTCCTGAGGCTGCTATCACGAAAAGTGTATATAGAGTAACGCTCTGCGAACGGACCAAAAGAGCACCGCAAACCGCAAGCCAAAGCAGTCCGACAATCACAAATCGCAGTATCACAGTTGGTTTCATACAGTATAAATGCTGCTCAGCCACATAGCCAGACAACGGCACGACCGGCAACATCTGCAAATGTACTAAATTTTTCAACACCACGGATACACACCACGGTTAAAACTGCCGCTAACCATACGAACAGCACCCCGCCGGAATATACCGCAAATACACAGTAAACGAATTCCAATATTAATTTTCATAAATTTACATCAGACTTGTGATGCGGTTAAATTATTGTTAAACACGTCAGTCATACTAAACGCAGGATTGTTTATCAAGTCATATTATCCAGAATAAGCATTAATTAGAAAACAAAAAAACAGAATGATTATGAAAAAGACAATTTTAGGTTTAGCAATCATAGCACTCGGCACAACTGCCTTCAACGCTTCTGCCCAGAACCAGCGCACTAACAATAACGCCCAGAAAAAGGAACGCACATGTTGCACTAACGATAACAAAGGTAATAAGAAATGTGCAAATCCTTTCGAGGGACTTACATTGACAGATGCGCAGAAGACCAGTTTGAATCAGCTTAATGAACGCCGCAGGACACAGTCCCGTGAAAAATCGCAGGAACGCAAGCAATGCAGCGACTCGTTGCGTAAGGCTTCAAGAAAAGCTTATCTTGATGAGGTCAAATCAATCATAGGTCCTGAACAGTACGTCGTATTTCTTGAAAACGTATATGTAAATGGCCCCGGAATGCAGCAGCAAAAAGGAATGCGCCACAACCACGATGGCAAACACAAGAAAGGCAACCGCCAGAACTGCCAGGGCAATAAGTGCACTCAGGCATCCGCCAATAATTCTGGCAACGCAAAATAAGTCCTATCCAACTATATCATAATAGTATATTAAAAACACATAGCCCCGCAGCACACATGTTGCGGGGCTATGTGTTTGTGCGGGCGCATATGATCTTTTATTTTTAACATTTTATTTTTTAACACAAGCATTCGTGAAATATTATGGATAAATATTTGCAAATATGATAAATCTTTAATTATATTTGCAAATCATAACACTCTGACACATTTCTAAAAAAACAACATACATCTAATATCAACCCATAAACGAATTTGTACATGAAAAAACTTCTACTCTCTGCAGCGCTTTGCGCACTTCTCTCGTCCACAGCCGTAGCCGACAACATGGCCATCAATCTCCCCACTCCGACTTCCGGCATCCGGCAAGCCGCACGCCTTACAGTAGACGAGACTGTATTGGGTATCACCCGTGGTTCTGGATCCAACTGGATAAACGTGGAAAGATCATTCACAATGGCTGCATGGATAAAGGTCAACGGAAAATCTACATTATTCGGCGGACAGGCTCTTATGGGTCATCAGGCACAGGATCACGTGAACTATAACGGAAGCTTCTTCCTGTCGATCCCTTCAGGCGCAACTGCGTTTACACTCACCGGAAAGACCGGTAGCGGTGCTGTCACCTACAATGAAACTTCCTCCACTGAGTACACTACGGATGATTGGCACTATTACGCAATGGTATATGATGCCGATGAACTGACGATGACACTCTATATCGACGGAGAATCGACAGCCGTAAAGACCTTTTCCTCTTACGCACAGCTTTTCCCCGACAATCCCGGAGTGCTGTTCTTCGGCAATGCCACAAGCCATACAACAGTAGATGACGCTCAGATTTTCTCTAAAGCTCTCACTCAGGATGAGGTAAAGACTGCTATGTCTGACCCTCAGGCCGTTGGCGATCTTGACTGCTATTATACATTCGACGAAGTTCTTGATGGCACTACAGGCCAGTTTGAGAATCATGGTTCTCTGAAGGACGTAAAAGCCATGTACCTGATTGGATCTGGCTCTGCTGACGGTTCCGGTGTCATCTCATGCGGTTCAAATCATACCGAATCCGCTCCTGAACTCGTGGAATCGCGCAGTACCGTTGGAATCGACGGCATAAACGCAGATCTTACAGAGGAAGATCCGTCGTCAGTACGATTCTATAACCTGCAGGGTATGGAAGTAAGCTCAGATAATCTGACTTCCGGACTCTATATCCGCAAAAGCAACGCTAAAGTACAGAAAGTGCTTGTAAAATAAACCGCACATTATCTGTCTCAGATAAACCAAATAAGCTGGGATGATGTTTTTATATACATCATCCCAGCTTATTTATTTATGACAGTCAAAAGAAGATTACCACTTGAACCTGTACATTTCCCTGAATTCTATTCATCACTACAGGCCCTCAGACGCCATGCATCCGGAGGCAATGTATTGATTGCTGCAACTGTGCTCGCACTGGCAGCGGCCAACATCCCCGTGATACGCGATTATTATACAGACTTCTGGACACAGGAAATACGCCTGCAGATAGGCAGTTTCAATATCTTTTCCCACTCCGGACATCCAATGTCGCTGCTGGCTTTCATAAACGACGCCCTCATGGCCATCTTCTTCTTCAGCATAGGTCTTGAGATAAAACGCGAGATACTGAAAGGAGAATTATCCAGCATCAGGCATGCGATGCTGCCAATAATAGCTGCCATAGGAGGCATGGCAATTCCGGTAGGAATATATTGCCTGTTGGGACATGGCACTGACTACAGCGGTGGCGCGGCCATACCAATGGCTACGGATATTGCCTTTACATTGGGCGTACTTTCAATGTTCGGCAACCGAGTGCCTGTGGCGCTGAAGATATTTCTTACAACCTTGGCCGTGGTCGACGACATAGGCGGCATCGTAGTGATAGCCACTGTATATTCCCACGGACTTGAACTTACCTACATGGCCCTGGCAGCATGTCTGCTCATACTGTTGCTCGCCGGTGCGGCCATGCGCATAAAAAGCAAGGTTTTCTATCTGGGTATAGGTGGAGTAATATGGTTTCTTACATTGAACTCAGGCATACACCCGACAATTGCAGGCGTGCTCGTAGCGCTTTGTGTGCCGGCCACTCCGGTATTCGCTCCTAAAAAATACATAAAGATAATCCGTGGAAGCATAGCTCACTTCCGTTCTGAGGACGACGAGACCCTATCTGCCCGTACGATCCTGAGTCATGAACAACTTGACTGGCTCAAGGTGATAGAATCCGCATCCGATAAAGTAATATCTCCGCTTCAGGACCTCGAGGACTCACTTCACCCGATAGTCAACTACTTCATCGTACCGCTTTTCGCCTTTGCCAATGCGGGTATATTCCTACTGGATCTGGATCCGGCGAGCATAGTGGAAGGAGTTTCAATCGCCATTATCGCCGGCCTGTTGATTGGCAAAACTATAGGAATCCTACTTTTCTCTTTCTTAGCAATAAAGCTGAGAATCGCGGCTATGCCGGAAGGTACTGACTGGCGGATGCTCTCCGCAGTGGCTGTTCTCGGAGGCATTGGTTTCACTGTCTCCCTGTTCATAGCCAATCTCACATTCGATACACCGGCCGAGTCCGCTATGCTGAACCAGGCCAAGCTGGGCATCGTGGCAGGATCACTGATTGCCGGTATTGCCGGCTACATTCTTCTGGGCCACAGCCTGCGAGCCAGATCAAAAAAAATGTGCAGCGACTCTCACGAGGGACTGCACTAATAAACCTATGATTCACTTATTTGTCGATTATTGGTCTAATAAATTGCTATGAAGATTTATAGACTGTATGTTTTTCCATTGTGAGCTACCGATCTGGTATCTCACAATGGACTTGTTTATCGTCTTTGATATTAGTCGCGCAAAGGCTTGTATTCCACAAATGCCTCCATCGCTTCATACGATGCGAGACCAAGCGAATGATAAAGCTGCGCGGTAGCACGGTTTCGCTCTTCGGCACGCTGCCAGAACAAACGGTCGTCATCACCGAGGAAGGGTGCATTCTCCATCTGCGACTGATGCTTGAGGATCGAATTACGCTTGGAGCGTAGCTGCTCAGGCGAGATAGGCACAGCCATCTCGATATGGTCGATTTCCCATTCGGCCCATGCACCTCGGTACATCCATACGCGGCAATCCTGCATCCAAGGCTCGTCTTTCAACTCATATATGGCAGCAAGCACGGCGTCGGTGCACACACGGTGTGTGCCGTGGGGATCAGCGAGGTCTCCGGCCACAAATATCTGATGAGGCTTGACATCCTCAAGCAGTTTCTTCACGATCATTATATCTTTCTCTGAAAGATCGCCTTTCTTGATTGTACCGGTCTCATAGAACGGCAGACGCAGGAAATGGATATGATCGTTGGGGACACCGATATAGTGGCAAGCAATAGTAGCCTCAGCCTGACGGATCATTGTCTTGATCTCACGGATCTCGGCAAGGTCGCTTTCTCCGGCCTTCTTAGCCTTAACAAAGTCTCCTACCTCATTCGAGAGTTTGGTGTAGCTGTCGGTTGCGAAACCAAACATTGGCGCAATCTTATCCATCATCAGGAAGTAGCGCATCATATCCTCATCACCTACCGCGATATTGCCTGATGTCTCATATGCAACATGCACATCGTGTTTCTGATCCACAAGGCGCTGCAGTGTAGCACCCATTGAGATCACATCATCGTCGGGGTGCGGAGAGAATACGATCACACGTTTGGGATATGGATTGGCACGCTCAGGACGATATGTATCGTCGGCGTCAGGCTTGCCTCCGGGCCATCCGGTGATTGTATGCTGGAGTTCGTTGAATACCTTAATATTCACGTTGTATGCAGAGCCATAGATCGCGAGCAATTCGCCAAGACCCCAATCGTTGTAATCCTTGTCGGTAAGCTTCAGGATCACCTTACCTGTCATCTGGCAAAGCCATACTATAGCACGGCGGATAAGCTTGTCGTTCCATTCGCAGGATGTCACTTTCCAAGGATGTGAGATACGGGTAAGCTCATCGGCAGCAGGCAGGTCAATGACAAGACGTCCGTGAGGGTGCTTCTGGAGGAACGATGCAGGAACTGCTGTAGTGACAGGATTCTCTACCACATTGAATATAGTGGAGGCATTTGTATCGCCCCACGCCATTGTGATTATGCGGCGGGCGTCAAGCAGATTGCGGATACCGAGAGTGATAGCTGTGGTAGGGACAGACTCGCACTTGTAGTCAGAGGCAATACGCTGGCGCGATTCATGTGTCAGAAGCACAAGACGGCACAGGCTTGACTCCATAGAGCCCGGCTCATTGAATGCAAGCGAACCGGTACGACCGACCTCGCATACAGTCAGGTCTATGCCACCTGCATTCGAAATTTCATGCTCGTAGTCGCGGCAATACTCATACATATCCTCCTTGGTGATCGCCGGATTGATCGAGCGGATATTCTCCGGCTTGATGTCTACGTGATCAAGAAGGACTTCCTTGAGTCTCTGCAGTGTGCTCGGACCACCGGCCTGTATGGGGAAGAATTCACTGATGTTGAAAACTATCACATTCTGGAAGCTTACCAGCCCCTTTCGGCAAAGCTCGATAAGGCATGCATACACCGAATGTGTCGAATTACCTGCACCCAGAGCAAGGACACACTTACCCTTGCTGGCTACGTTTTGCTTAATAATATCTGAAATCTTTGTCGCTATATATTCGCTGCCGTCTACTGCAGTTTCGAAGATCTTTGTATAGACCTTCTCCTCGCGTGTGAGCTCTGCGAGCTCGATTTCACCTTCAGGCGCGTAGTATCGTCTGGGAACTTGATCAAGTTTAATTTGTGAACTGAGATTGGTTTTCATAAGGCATAATTTGGCAAAGCAAATTTAAACATAATATTTTAAATTTATCCACATGGGCATCGAAAAGTTGTCTGCTTCAAGCATTTTTTTACATTTTCATGACATAGCATCCCACTATGCAGCGCAAAAATCTCCCTACGTAAAAAATTTACGCTCCCAACATTACGAAATACCGACTTTTCTGCTTAAATTTGCAATTATTCGCCGGACTTCACCTTTAGGAATATCCGGACTTATCAAAGCACAAACATATAATCACATAAACTTATTTTCATTTAACCTCACACCATGAGACTTATAATCGAAAAGAACTACGACGAAGTGTCGCGCTGGGCAGCCAACTATGTAGCGGCCCGGATCAATGAAGCAAACCCCACAGCCGAACACCCCTTCGTTCTGGGATGCCCCACCGGCAGCTCTCCACTGGGAATGTACCGTCACCTGATAAAACTCAACAAAGAAGGAAAGGTGTCGTTCAAACATGTAGTGACCTTCAACATGGACGAATATTGCGGCATACCGCGCGATCATGAGCAGAGCTACTACACATTCATGTGGACCAACTTCTTCAACCAGATAGATATTCTCCCTGAAAATGTAAATATCCTCAATGGCAACGCTGCTGATCCCGCAAAGGAATGCGCCGACTATGAAGCCAAGATCGCTTCTTATGGTGGTATCGACCTTTTCCTCGGTGGAGTTGGACCTGACGGACACATAGCATTCAACGAACCCGGATCTTCTCTTACTTCACGCACACGCATGAAGACACTGACCCAGGACACGATCATCGCTAACTCGCGTTTCTTCGAGAATGATGTAAATAAAGTACCCAAGACTGCACTGACCGTCGGTGTAGGCACTGTGATGTCGGCAAAGAGCGTTCTGCTGCTCGTAAACGGCTACAACAAGGCCCGCGCACTCCATCATGGTGTAGAGGGAGGAATATCCCAGATGTGGACCATATCCGCTCTGCAAATGCACCCTAAGGCACTCATCGTGGCCGATGAAGACGCATGCGCCGAACTGAAGGTTAACACATACCGCTACTTCAAGGATATCGAAAGCGCCAACCTTGATCCTGACAGCCAGCTATAATAGATAGCTGTACACATAATCATAATAAGGTGAACCCGCACTATCACATCACGGGTTCACCTTAATTTTTTGCATAACCGTAATTACGCATATAAAAGACCGAGAGGATAGCCTGCGCCTGGGCAGACTATCCTCTCGGATTTATTTCTATCGGTCTTATGCTTTATTTGAGCACAACCTTTACAGTCTCATTCACAGACTCACCTGTGACATGAACAAGATAGATGCCCGGGGCTACGGAATTCTTCATTGACACAGTGATGCTCTCACCGGACTTATTGAAGCCCATTCCCTTGACACGCTGTCCGGACATAGTGTACAGATCTGCATTCATATATCCGGTGCACGGACCATTCACCACGATATCCATGCGGTCGCCGGACTGCTCTACTTCAACGGTAGTTTCTGTGATAATGGTCACATCCTCGATGCCTACTGTAGTCTCCACATCAAGAGCATTGCTGTTCTCATTATAGCGTACTACATAAACACCACCCTTAACGGTAGAGAATTCCTTTTCCTTACCGTTGTAGTAAACCTTGCAGGGTTCACCGGCATTGGATGTAATCACAGCATGATCAAGCTTGCCACCTGCATAAATCACATCCACCTCGAAATTACCACGGGTGCGCAGACCTGTGATCTTTCCGTCTGTCCACGACGAGGGAAGTGCCGGGAGCAGGTGGAGCATGCCATTATGGCTCTGAAGGAAAAGTTCTGAAACACCGGCAGTACCACCGAAGTTACCATCAATCTGGAACGGCGGATGGAGGTCCCACATATTGTCGGCTGTGCCGTTTTTCAGAAGGTTCTGGAACAATACATAAGCATGATCGCCATCAAGCAGACGTGCCCAGTGGTTGAGCTTCCATCCCATTGACCAACCGGTAGCTTCGTCGCCTCTCTGACGCAATGTCTCCTTGCAGGCATCTGCAAGATCGGTATCCTCAAGTACGTTGATCGAAGATCCCGGATGCAGACCGAACAGGTGGTTGGTATGACGATGGGTATCATTATAGGTGTCGATATCGTTATACCATTCCTGGAGCTGGCCGTAGCGACCTACCTGGTAGGGATACATCTTTGACAGACGGTCTTTCCATTCGTCAAGTTCAGATGCATTGTCGCCGAGAATTTCGGCTGCCTTGATAGCTTCATCAAGCACTTCACGGGTAACTGCGTTGGCATAAGTAGCACCAAGGTCGCAAGAACCGTGCTCGGGAGAATAGGAGGGAGCGGAAGTATATGTGCCATTGTGGAGATACAGAAGATCGCTCACAAAGTTAGCACTTGACTTGATGATCGGATAACCGATCTCGCGCAGCCATTCCTTGTCGCGGGTATAATCATAGTATTCCCAGATCTGAGTAGCCAACCAAGGTCCAGCAGTCGGGTTATAGTTCCAGTCCATGCTCGTTGAATTCAGAGGAGCGGTGAAACCGAAGATGTTTGTAGAAACCTCGGCTGTCCAGCCACGAGCCTGATAGTATGCCTGAGCTGTCTTCTCGCCCGGTTTTACCAATCCGCGCACATAGTCGATGAACGGAGTGAAGCACTCGAGCAGGTTGGTGCAGGTAGCCGGCCAGTAGTTCATCTGAAGGTTGATGTTGTTGTGGTAGTCGACACGCCAGGGACCTTCTGAATTATTATGCCACATACCCTGAAGATTAGCAGGCATATTGCCGGCGCGAGAGCTTGAAATCAGCAGATAACGTCCATACTGGAAATACTGCTGTTCAAGTTCGTGGTCAAGCGTACCGCGGCGATACGAAGAAAGGCGTGTAGGAGTAGGCTTGTTTTCGAACTTCTGATCCGGATTGATTTCAATCTCAACGCGGTTGAAGAGTTCCGAGTAGTCAGCATAATGGGTATCGTAGAGCTGATCATAAGTCTTTGTCAAAGCCGAATTCACCATCTTGTTGACACTCATCACAGGATCTACACCAACGAACGCAGATGCATCTGTGAAGTCAGGATCAAAGTTCATCACGTAGTCGGTATCGCCGGCAAGGATGAATTCCACATCATTAGATCCTGTCACGGTTATTGTACGTGTATTGGCATTCGCGGTAACTGTTCCGCCATCGTTAGTGCGGACATCGACTCTGAGCGCCCACTTCATGTTGTTGTTGCTCAGTTTGCCATCGTAAAGCAGACTGCCGTTGCCGGCGGTGACACTGTTGATCACCTGAGGAGTAACAAACGAGAATGTCAGGTTCTGTGCTTCACCTTCAGAGGTATAACGCCATACCATCACGCTATCGGGATAAGAGCAGAAATAACGGCGCTGATACTTTGTACCGTCTTTTTCAAACTCTACAACTACGATAGAGCGGTCCATGTTTACAATTCGCTTGTAGTTGGTTACGCCGGTCTCATTGATGCCGGTGCTTACATAAGCCTCACCCATCACAGTATAAGAACCGAAGCGTCGGCTGTCATAATCTATGTTACCACGGTAATTCGAGGAAACAAGCGAGCTGGCAGTTGAAGTCTGTCCTGATGCAAGATATGTACGGATGCTGTTGAGTGTAGATTCGCTGACCGTACGGTTCATGTTCCAATAGGTAGATGCTCCGGTTGCAGGACCACCTTTCCAGAGAGTCTTTTCGTTAAGTACCACACGCTCACGGTTCACACCACCGAGGATGTTGCCACCGAAAGAACCGTTGCCGATCGGGAAAGACTTACGTTCCCAAAGCTGATCGGGGTTGGTATCTGTGGTAGAGAAGTCGTTTGTATTCCAAATGGCCAATCCTGCTGTAGACGAGTTGGGGGTATCGAACCACAGGGCGTTGCCCATCGTGTAGTCGATTATGTCAGCGATCTCAATACCATCTGTTTCGGGCATTTCAACGGATACATTGTCTCCACCGACTGTAACGCCTGTAATATCGAGCTTCAGGTTGCTGCCGATAACTGCATCATCAGCCACATCGGCCACAAAAATAAAGTAGTTGTCTCCGGCCGAAAGCTCACGATCGAATTTCACCTGTGAAGTTGAGGTACTTACAGGAGCTACAACATCATCAGTAACGCTACCGGTAGTCGAATACACCAATCTAAGACCGGAAACGGCAGCATCCCCTACCCACTTTATATCCATAGCGGATACAGACAGAGGCGACAGTGTGCCACGGGTATTGACGTTTACAGATGCCACGACAACTTCTTTACGACCTGGAGCAACGCGTCCGTCCTTGTGTTCGGCAGTCACTGATGTAATGGTCATGTCGCGTGCAGGCAACACCTCTATGTCGAAGTCGTATGCCACACCGTTGCGGATATTTCTGTTGAGGGTTGTGAAAAGAGTGTTCTGCCATGCTTCTGAATTTGAAGAAGGCTCGAAGAACACAACACGCATACGATATGTTCCCGGCTGAATGCCTTCAGGCACAGTTACCGTACGCTCCATGCCGGTCAGAATCTCGGCATTGGGTACTGTTACATTGCCCTTCTCTGAGATCTCACCCTTGTCGGTAAATGATCCGTTCTTGTTCCAGTCTACAAAGTAAGCCTCCTGAGTCCAGTTGATCTGGCTCGTATAGCCGTTTATCGCAGACGTCCATCCGTAATATGTGATGTCGAAACTGGTTGTTCCATGATCTATCTTGATCGGATTGGCAGTCTTGTCGATAAGCGCACCGGATGTCACGTATGTTCCTGCCACAGAGGAGAAGTTGGTATACGGTAGCTCGCTCTGGGTAGTGGCGTTGAACACCTCAGGAGTCGATGTTCCTGTTGTGGTCACACGAGCCAGATAACGGTTCTGCTGATTAGCTCCGTTGGTATATGTACGCTTCATATCGGGATAAGCGAAATCGCCGAAATGCGCAGTCAGAGCTATGTCGGAATTTCCACCGATACGTACATGTGAATCCTCCGAATATGTGAGTCCGGTGGCATCGTCTGTCCATTTCTGGAACATATAGCCATCGTATGCCGTAGCATATGCGTCGACAGGACCTGCCTGCATGATCGAAGTACTTTCACTACCGGAAATAGACACATAACCTTTTGTAGGATCGGCCGACTTCACAGAAACCATGCGTTCCTCTGGCGACTGCACCTCAAGTATCAGGTCCACAATGCAACCACCGTCTTTCTGGATGGTAGAACCGCACGCGTCAAGCGAGTTCCAGTCCACCTTGAAACGGAGTCTGTATTCACCGCCGGCGAGGTCGTCGGGGATTGTAAAGTTTGGCACGGATGAAACATTGACACCACTGTTGCGTGCTGCTATCACACCACGGCTATTAGGAGCAGTAGCTCCGTCGGTGTCTGCCTCATTATAGTACGAATAAGAAACGAGTTCTCCATCTCCGGTTCCGTCGGCATTCAACTCCGAATCGAATTCACCGTCGCCATCATAGTCCACATATACATAGCCGTGCATCCATTCGCCAACCCATGTCAATGAGCTGAACTTGATTGTTGCACCCGGCTGCACCGTGAGCTTCTGTGATGTCTTGTCAAAATAAGATGCCGATCCGTAGCTTGCGCCTTGGTTGACACTCACTGCTGTGGAATTAGTCCCGTCTGTCAGTGTGAACGATGTAAGCTTTCTGCCGCCAGCCGTACGGGTCAATGTCCCGGACGTACAATAGTCTGCCGCATAAGCTGAACCATCTACTGCACCGGCAAGGAGCATGCCTCCAACTAAGCACGATAAAGCAAATGACTTCATGATAGTAATTTAAAGTTATTAAATATGATAATTTTTGATTTTATACTGTTTTACATTGACTGCATCTCAACGAGTCTCTTATAATATCCACCCAGTTTGAGAAGTTCGTCGTGTGTTCCGCGCTCCACTATCCGGCCTTCATGCAGCACGCAGATTATATCCGCGTTCTTGATGGTTGAAAGTCTGTGGGCGATAACAAGCGTCGTGCGATTTTCCATCAATCGGTCGAGGGCCTGCTGCACAAGCTTCTCACTCTGCGAATCAAGAGCCGACGTAGCTTCATCGAGAATCAATATCGGAGGATTCTTGAGTATGGCTCGGGCTATGGATATACGCTGTCGCTGACCTCCGGACAACTTGCATCCGCGGTCGCCTATATTTGTATCGTATCCATCTTCCGAAGCTTCGATAAACTCATGAGCATTAGCGATCTTAGCAGCTTCGATCACCTGCTCCATTGTTGCATTCTCAACTCCGAATGTGATATTATTATAGAAACTGTCGTTAAACAGGATAGCTTCCTGATTCACATTCCCCATGAAACCACGGAGATCGTGGACTTTAAGATCGCGCACGTCTATGCCATCGACAGTCACGCGGCCTTTCTCCACGTCATAAAACCTCGGAAGCAGGTCTGCCATTGTGGATTTTCCTGATCCGCTCTGTCCTACAAGAGCCACAGTTGCTCCTGCCGGAATATCAAGACTTACGTCGTGGATCACCTCATTGTTTCCATAGCTGAATGATACATTCTGATAACTGATAGCTCCTTGCAATTGCTCGATACGCTCGGGCTTCTCCGGATCTTTGATAGGATTATCCGTCGATAATATCTTGTCGATACGCACCATCGAAGCTAAACCTTTCTGAACCGAATACATTGCTTTCGACAGGTCTTTGGCCGGATTTATTATATTATAGAATATGATCATATAATATATGAATTCAGGCGCGCTTATCGGCGAGCTACCGGAAAGGATGAGAGTTCCTCCGAACCACAGCACTATTGCAATGGCAGTAGTTCCCAGAAGCTCACTCATCGGATGCGCCAGCGACTGCCGGCGGGCTATGCGGTTGGAGATCCGGTAGAATACATTGTTCTCACGATGAAATCTTTCGCACACCTTATGCTCGGCATTGAATGCCTTTATTATCCTCAGTCCGCCAAGAGTCTCCTCTATGTTGGACATCAGAAGCCCCCACTGCTGCTGGCCTTCGAGAGATTTGCGTTTCAGCCGCTTACCCACACGGCCCATGACCATTCCGGCCAAAGGCAACAGAACCAGGACAAAAAGTGTCAACTGCCAGGACACAGCTATCATCATGGCCAGGCACACGATGATCATTATAGGATTCTTGAACACCATGTCGAGCGAAGCCATGATCGAATTTTCGACCTCGGCCACATCTCCACTGATGCGCGCCATGACATCGCCCTTGCGCTCTGATGTGAAAAAGCCTATGGGCAACCGCACGATCTTGTCGTACATGGAGTTTCTTATATCCCTCACTATTCCCGAACGCAGCGGCACCATGAAATACATGCTCATGTATGTTGCTCCGGTCTTCAAAGCTGTCATAATAACAAGCGCTGCACCGAGAAGTGCAAGCGTGGAAGACGGTCCGAGATATTCTATCGATTCCTGTACGTAATAATAAAAATTATTTATGCATACCTCTTTCAAATCAGCACTCCCGAGAGGCATAAACACATAAACGGCCTCATTCATCTTGAACAACATCTCAAGAATAGGTATCACAAGCATGAATGAGAACAGCGTCAGGATCGCTGCAAGTACATTAAATACTACATTAAGTATTAGATACTTCTTATATGGAGGAACATAACGCCTCAGGATGGCGAAAAATTGGTTCATATTTCTGAAGGTCTGTTATCAGGCACAAATATACGTAAAAAAACCTAAATTAGCAACGAATCGGAGAACGTCGGCACTAAATTCTGCCTGACGTTCTCCGAATTCTAAGAGGTTGTTGTTCTTTGATTATCAGAATGCCAGCACGCAACGGCAACGGGCATACTCGTTCCAAGCCTTGAAGCTTGCCGAGAGAGGTCTGCGCTCGTCAGGATCGAAGCAATAGTTCCATGCTTGCATCCAGTACAACGCATTCGTATCATCTGCATTTTCCATACTTGTCCAATAGCTGTGGAGTGTCATAGGTGTACCCTCGGCTTCCTCAAGTCTCGGATTGATGACATTGAGATTGGTGCATACAGGCTGAAGGATATTTATGTCTCCCTCAAGCTCGCCCGCACACAGCAACGACAGTTCCTTAGGCGAAGGAATGTACCAGTCGCTTGTAGAATAAGGTGCGGGAACCTCACTTCTATACTCTGTAGCATATGCTACCACTTCCACGGGCCAGGCGGCATTTTCCGGAGCAGCGTTGAATGCTTCGATAGCCTTTGTGTTGTTGTAGCCATTGATTTTCTGTATAGGCTGATCCACGCCAGATGCAGATGCAGGCATCTCAAAGCCTGTTGTATTGGCTTTCACCCACTTATAGACATAAGTACCACAGCCTTCATAGTTAGTCTGCCAGGCAAGCTGCTTGTGATCAAGGCTGACCACGAGTCCATGAGTACAACCAGGATGATCCTTGCGCAACAAAGCATCATCAGCAGTGGGATCACCTACCCAAAAGACTACGCCAATAATAGATTTGGTATAGTCGGCATCAGTCGACCATGTTCCGTCGGAATAGAAGAAATCGCCGACTACCGGTGCTGGCTGAGGTTTCGTGACTGTCACTGTGCAATCAGCAGTCTTTTCGCCTGCTGTGGCTGTGATCACAGCTTCACCGGCTGCTACGGCTGTCACAACGCCGTCTTCAGCAACAGTAGCGACTGATGCATCTGATGTAGTCCAAGAGATATTTGCTTCGGCTTCGGAAGGTGCGTATGTCGCTGTAAGTGTCGCAGTCTCTCCGATCTCAAGCGAAAGTGTTGTAGGGTCTACAGTGACTGACTCAACTTCAACTACAGCCGGAGGCGTAGGAGGTGTCGGTTCATCATTATTGTTATCATTGTCGTCCGAGCACGCATACATTGCGGACATGCCTGCGATGGCAAAAGCGTATAACGCTATCTTTTTTATATTCATGATAATAATTTATTTGCGTTGTTTATTCCGTGGTTATTATGATCTGGATTAGAATGCAAGCACGCAACGTACAAGCTGGTTATACCTGCCATCCTTCGAGCCGCCCATGATCGAACCACTCATAGTGTTTACATGATATGCCTGATTGTAGTACCATTCGGTGCTGGACCAGTACTCATATTCCCAGGTCTGACTGCCCATTACCACACCGTCCTCGATTTGCTCGAGTGAAGCATTCACGATGTCACGGTTGGTAAGACAAAGTGATTTGGACACATTATTGAAATCGAAGACTTCGCCGTCATAAACATCATTAATGAGCAATGAAAGTTCCTTTACGGCAGGCAAGAACCAATCGCTTGTGTTTGCTGGAGCAGGATGTTCTTTACGATAGGAGTTTACCGGAGTCATAACAGAAACCGGAGAAGTTTGTCCCAAAGCCGACGCATTGTAGGCCTCTATCGCCTTGGTATTATTATAACCGGCAATCTTGTTTCTGCGGGTATCTTTCATCCATTCAGATGTTATATCCTCATACTGTGTATTCGCGCTGACCCAGCTTCCGATTGTAGCCTTATTTGCTTCATAATCAAGCTGCCAAGGCCAGGGATTGTTGCTTGGGAAGGCTGCTACGACAAGGCCGTGTGTACATTCGGGATGATCGCGACGGAGAGCAGCATCGTCTGCTGTCGGGTCTCCTACCCAGAATACCACACCTACAACCTTTTTAGTCATGCTCAACGACGCGGATGTAGATCCGTCTGAATAATAGAAGTCGCCGATCTGCATTGGGCGTACGACACGGACATTGCATGTTGCGACTGCCTCTCCGGCCTTGGCTGTTATCACAGCTGTGCCTCGGGCTACGCCGTAGACAGTTCCTTCTGCATCCACAGTAGCGATGCGCTCATCCGAAGATGTCCACTCAACTGCTGTCTCGGCCGGTGTAACTGTGTAGCCGATCTTGCGGGTGGCGTCAAGGCTCAGGTCAAACTGAGTGACATCCAGGGTAATTGTAGTTTCAACAGGCTGAGCAATAACTGTGACTGTGCATTTTGCAGTCTTTCCGCCCGCAGAAGCTGTTACGGTAGCTATTCCGACAGATACGGCTGTTACTGTTCCATCCTCTGCAACTGTGGCAACTGCCGCATCAGAAGTCGTCCAATCAACTTCTGCAACAGCTTCTGCCGGTGTAATGGCTGCTTTCAGTTGTACTGTCTGTCCGATTTGAAGTGTAGTTTCATCAGGGGTCACAGATACGGACTGCACTGTAACATCGCCTGGCTTTGTCGAATCTGGTTCATCACTTCCACATGCCGAAAGACATGCAAGAATCAATCCGGTAAGCAAGAATTTGTAGATTTTCATACTATGTGTGTATGTCTTATAAAATAATTGGTTATTATTAATTGCAAAGATATGCAATTATTTCAAAAGAGTATCATTTTGCTCTTACAAAAGCATATCTGACACACAGTTTTAACACAACATGAGGTTCTAAGACATGACAGGAGCGACACGCCAAAGACGCATCGCTCCTGATAGTTGTGCTAATTATGTATTTGTTATAATTATGTATTTACTTAGGAGATGTTGATGATATTGTTGGATTGTTACTGGATGAAATACATATTCATGTTGCTCACAGCCGTCAGATCGAGCAGATGGCTATAGAAGCAGCTAACGATGCCGAGGAAGATGATTCCGGCTACCGTGATCCACAGGCCCAGACGCTCGCCGCAAGAGCTGCGGAAATGTTCTACCGGGCATGGACCTTCGTTTATGAACATCGCCTTTACCACAAGCAGATAGTAGTAGAGCGATATTATAGTGTTGATCAAGGCTATCAGTACAAGTACATAGATAGCTACCGATCCCTGCTGAAGCGCACCTGTGAATATAAAGAACTTACTGAAGAAACCTGCAAACGGAGGAATACCTGCAAGAGAGAACATAGCCAACATCATGGCGAATGCCAGACGCGGGTTTGTCTTGTAGAGTCCGTTGTAGTCGCTCATGTCAAGTTTTCCTGTAGCGTTCTCGATAGCACCTATGACACCAAATGCAGCAAGGTTGGAGAAGATATACACAAGGATATAATACATAAGCGAAGCAGCTCCCACAGAGTTCATGGAGATCACGCCAAGCATGATATATCCGGCCTGCGATATGGAGGAGAACGCAAGGAAACGCTTCATGTTGCGCTGACGCAGGGCAAACAAGTTACCAATTGTGATGGTAAGGATAATCAGCGCATACAGCATCCACTCCCAGGCAAGAGAGTAGACAGTTCCGAATACCTGGGTCATGATCACGAGGAAAGCAAATGCTGCAGCTCCTTTGGAAATCACAGACAGATACGAGGTGACGGATGTAGGCGCTCCCTGATATACATCGGCAGTCCACAAGTGGAAAGGCACAAGCGAAAGCTTGAAACCGATACCGGCGATCACGAATGCAAGCGCCACCACGAGCATGATGCATTCCTTACCCACTATGGCCATATAGATCTTGTCGAAATAAAGCGATCCGGTAAGACCGTAAACGAAAGATAGACCCATGAGGAATATTGCTGAGGAGAACACCGCTGTCAGTATATACTTCACAGCAGCCTCGTGACTCTCATAGTGCTTTTTGTCGAATGCGACCATCGCAGCCAAAGGCAGTGAAGCGGCTTCGAGACCGATGACAAAAAGAAGGAAATGACGGGCGGAGATCATCAGATACATGCCGAACAGAGTTATCAGCAGAAGCTCGTAGAACTCCCCGCGGCGCATTATGACGAAATCGCTGTTGGCCCAGCGCACAGATTGTATGATCACAATCAAAGTGCCTATGTTCAATATATTCTTTATCGCAGTCACTACCGGAGTGGACTCATACATGCCGGCGAAGGCTGATACATTGCCGGAGCACCATACGAAGCAACCGTCAATCGTGAGTATGAGCATCAGAATTCCGGCAAGGTACGGCAATGCAGCCTGACCTTTCTTCGACAGGAATGTGTCGTTAATGAAGACAAGGAGGAACGCTATGAGCAATCCTATCTCCTGCCTCATTGCTAAAAATTGCGAGTAATCCATTGCTAAATGTATCATGAATTAGTTCAGACCGAGTACGCGGAAAATATCCGGGCTGAATGTCGTGTTAATCAATTCGTTGAAGAAATTGGGGAAGCATCCGATAGCTGCCACACACAGAATGAGGGTCACTGTAGAGGTGCGCTCCCACCATGTAGCGTCGGTGAGTTCGAGATGATGCTTGTCGAAAACCGGACCGAAGAGGAGTTTGCCAACAACCCGCAGGATATATACTGCGGTGATCACGATTGAGCAGCAAGCTACTATAGTGAACACACGATGGAACATATCCGCATGCTGGAATGAACCCACAAATATAGTCATCTCGGCCACGAAACCGCTCAGACCGGGAAGACCAAGCGATGCCATACCGGCTATGACGTAGCATACGGCAAGGAAAGGCATTATCTTCATAAGTCCACCCATCAGGCGTATGTCGCGAGTATGTGTACGGCCATAGATCATACCGATCAGGGCAAAGAACAAGGCTGTCATAAGACCATGCGAGAGCATCTGCATGATAGCACCCGTCATTGCTGTCGTATTTAGCATGAGGATTGCAAAGAGCACAAGACCGCAGTGGCTCACCGAAGAATATGCATTGATGTATTTGAGGTCAGTCTGGACACATGCCGAGAAAGCACCGTACACGACAGAAATACCGGTCAGGATAAGGAATATCCAGGCAAGTTCATTGGCAGCCTGAGGCATCAGATAGATGGCAACCCTGAAGCAGCCATAACCTCCAAGCTTCATCAGCACACCGGCGTGAAGCATAGACACAGCTGTTGGTGCGGAAGCATGACCGTCAGGACTCCAGGTATGGAAGGGGAACATGGCGCCGAGCACACCGAATCCGACAAATGTCATCGGGAACAGGAATGTCTGCCAGCCGTGAGATATGGCATCATTCTTAGCAATCTCGAGAATGTTCCATGTAAGCTGACCTCCAGCGGGAGCAGAGTGATAGTAGATGCCGATAAGACCGAGCATAAGGAAAGCCGATCCACCCATCAGCATCAGGGTTAGCTTCATTGCAGAGTAGTTCTTGTTGCCTGATCCCCATACACCGATAAGAAGGTACATAGGAATAAGCGCAACTTCGTAGAACATAAACATCGTGAACAAGTCGATCGAGATGAAGAAACCGAACACACCGGTTGAGAGAAGAATGAGCCAAAGGAAAAATTCTTTCGGCTGGTCGATCTTCCACGACGCGAACGAGCCTGCGAAGACAATTATTGACGAAAGCAGAAGCATTGCGATCGAAATACCGTCCACACCCACAGCAAGATTGATATTGAGCGGTGCGAACCATGTCCAAGAATCGCAGAACAGCATAGGAGACATGTCTCCTGCAGCGCGCAGGCCAAGGTATTCTACCAGCAGATACACCGAAAGTGCGGTAAGCACAACCGATCCGGCGACTGCCACCGTACGGATCTGCTTGATATTTCGGCACAGGGCAAGACCCAGCAACATAAGCAGGGGTATCACCACAAAGTATATCAGAATGTTTGAAAACATGACAATTATTGGTTTATCTGATTTCCTGAATTAAATTAGGATGCACACGACAGTGACTGCACCGAGCAAAAGCGCACCGATTAAGTAAACCCATACATACATCTGTATGCTACCTGACTGGAGACCACGGATTGCATACGATGCCTTGTTGGCCATCCATGCGAAAGAATCCATAGTTCCGTCAATGATATGACGGTCGAACCATGCGATAGGTCGGCAGATGCTGTTGAATATTATCTTGTGGGTGATGAACAGATACAATTCATCCCAATAGAAGCGGTGGTGTGCCCAACGCCAAAGATTCGGCATTGCATTTTTCATGCGGGCAGGAAGCGGATTTTCCTTCTTGTACATAATTGTAGCCAGAAGGATGGCCACGATGGCAACAGCGAGGCTGATCGATGCCACACCCCAGTCGAGTGCCTTGAAATTTGTCCAGAAAGATACATTCTCTACTGAAGAATGTCCGTTCCATGTCACCAGATCACCCATCGGCACGAACCCGGCAACGCAGGATACCGCAGCAAGGATAACCAGAGGAACTGTCATTGTCCAGGGCTGATCGTGAGGAGCATGATGGCCCTCGCGCACTGTATGCTCTTTCCACCAGAATATGAGGTAGTAGAGACGGAACATGTAGAATGCGGTAAGTCCTGCTACGAGCGACATCCAGATATACCAGAATGTTGAATAACCACCTACTGCTGTAAGTATCTCATCCTTGGAGAAGAATCCGGCAAATGGAATAATACCTGCGATAGCAAGACATCCGATCAGGAAGGTGATATGTGTCACGGGCATGTACTTGCGCAGGCCGTGCATTTCTGTATAGTCGTTAGATCCGATTGCATGGATCAGAGCACCGGCGCAGAGGAACAAGAGTGCCTTGAACATAGCGTGCGTGAACAGATGGAACATCGACGCCATGTAGCCGAGACCATGATGGAAATCCACATCGGCCACACCCAATGATACCATCATAAATGCTATCTGGGATATTGTGGAGAATGCCAGAACTCGCTTTATATCAATCTGCGTACAAGCAACGATGGCTGCATAGAGGGCTGTTATCGCACCTACAATGGTCACAATATCGAGAGCTGCCTGCTCCATCATGTAGAGCGGGAACAGTCGGGCTACGAGATAAACACCGGCAACCACCATCGTTGCAGCATGGATTAGAGCTGAAACTGGGGTCGGACCTTCCATAGCATCGGGAAGCCATATGTGCAGAGGCATCATGGCCGATTTACCCATACCTCCCATGAATATCAGCACAAGCGCCCATGTCAGAACAGACGCACCCATGAATACCGGCACTGCGCTGTTGGCGAATATGGCCTTGATACCCTCGGCTGTGCCTGCAGAAATCTGGTAGACGTCAGTCGAAACGGCTGTTGAGGTGAAGTCTGTGAAATTGAATGTTCCTGTATAGAAGCTCAGGATAAGTATACCGATAAGGAAGCCAAGGTCAGCAAAACGTGTTACAATGAATGCTTTCTTCGACGCTGACACTGCAGACGGCTTTGTGTAGTAGAATCCGATCAGCAGGAACGATGAAGCTCCCACAAGCTCCCAGAAGATATACATCTGGAAAATGTTGGTTGCCACCACAAGACCGAGCATCGAGAAGCTGAACAGCGACAGGAACGCATAGAAGCGCTGGAAACCGGTTTCCCATACTCCATGATGGTCGCGCATATAGCCATTGCTATATAGGTGCACCATGAAAGAGATAGTGGTGATGACCACAAGAAGAAGAGCCGAAATCGGATCGAGCAGGAAGCCGAGACGAATCACAAGGAAATCTGTGAACGCAAGCCAATCCTGATTGAATACAACGTATTGCAGACGCGTATGAGTATCCGCATCAATAAAGTCAGGATTACCTGAGAAGAAATAGGTGAACGCAACTATGTACGACAGCACCATTGTGGTGCCCATGCCCAGCGTTCCGAGAATTCCTGCAAGACGATGGCTCATCTTATTGCCGAGCAGTCCCAAAAACAGGAACATTGCCAACGGCAGGGCAAGGATAATTATTGGTAAGACAGGTTGCATGACGGTGCTTAGAATTTCATTTTAGTGAGGTCACGGACATCAATGTTCTTGGCCGCACGGAAGATGTTGATTATAATGGCGATTGCGACAGCTGTCTCGGCCGCTGCTATTGCTATTGCAAACAGCGTGAAGAACATGCCTTCCATCTGCTCGGGATAGAGAAAACGGTTGAACACCACAAAGTTGATGTCAACTGCATTAAGCATCAGCTCCAGTGAGATCAGGATTGCAATCATATTCTTGCGGGTTATGAACCCGTAGACACCGCAGCAGAACATGATCAGCGCGGGTATCAGATAGTATATTGCAGTGATTTCCATTCGGCTTATCGTTTGCGGGCGACTACTACGCCTCCGATGATACATGCGAGTAATAAAACACTGACAGCTTCGAAAGGCAACAGATACTGGCCTTCTCCTGTTCCCAGCATAGCCTCACCGATATTCTGCATTGTCGGTGCGTCCATCTCGGGTTTGGGGAGCAGCAGCATAGAGCGTGTAATGAGCGAATAGCCAGCCACAAAGGCCATAGCAATTGCTCCTACAAGACCCAATGTTCTTGATTTCGAAGCTAATTTCTCGGACTTGTCGCCGGGCTTGCTTGTAAGCAGAATTGCAAACACAAACAATACGACGATACCGCCTGCATACACAGCAATCTGCACTGCACCGAGAAACTCATAGTCGAGCATGAAATACACGGCTGCTGCTGCAAAAAGTGTGAAAAGCAGGTAAGTGGCGGCACGCAGAATCTTGCGCGTCGTCACAGCCAGTACCGAGAAGACGATGATCGCCAGAGCGACGACAACGTACATGATGATACTTCCTACTGATTCCATTAGAATATTTTGTGATTATATTTTCAGTTTATTTTACAATCAAGCTTTGGGAGCGTCTTCGCCGGCGGCTTTCTTGGCGGCCTCTCGCTCGGCACGGAGTTTTGCGGCTTTCTCAAGCGCGGCTTTTATTTTAGCCTCTTTCTCAGGATCACCGGCTGCTGCAGCTGCGGCTTTTGCTGCGGCATCGTTGGCAGGAGTTTCCGCTCCTGATTCCTTTGCTGCTTCCCGCTGAGCTTTCAGAGCGGCTGCCTTTTCTTTAGCGGCTGCGATCTTTGCCTCACGCTCGGCGGCAGCCTTTGCAAGTTCCTCGGCTGTAGGCTGAGGTTCTTCAGGCTCGGGACGGTCATTGAGTTGCTTCAGGAGCTTTCCGCGTGTGAAGACGGCCTGCTCGAAATCATTATTGAACTCTATGGCGTCATGCGGACAACTTGTGACGCACAGGTCACAGAATGTACAACTTCCGAGATCATAGAGATATTTGTCGAGCTTGCGTTTTTTCTTGCCGTCCGGAAGATCAACCATCTTGGTCTCTATCTTGATGGTGCCGTTCGGACAATTACGCTCACAGATTCCGCAGGCAATACATTTTGCCCTCCCGTTATCATCATATTTGAAGCGCAGTACCGCACGGAAGCGTTCGGGCCACTGTCTCGTCTCGCGGTCCTCGGGGTAACGCTCTGTAATCTTCGGGGTAAGAAATTCCTTACCAGTTACCTGCATGCCTTTCACCAAGGATGCCACGCCGGTTCCCAATGATTTGAAGTATTCTTTTACACTACCCATTGATTGAATCTTTCTATTTATCTAAATTTACAATTTTCTTCTACGTTTATCGAACCTGACCACCCACTATATCGAGCAGTTCGGTCGTGATGCTCTGCTGTCGCAACTTGTTGTATTCAAGCTGCAATTGCTCGAGCAATTTCTTTGCATTGTCGTTGGCGCTCTGCATGGCCATGATCCTTGCTGCCTGCTCGGATGCACGGTTCTCCGTAAAGATCTCCTGCATTACCGAAAGCAGAAACATCGGCAGTATCGAACTGAATATTTCCTGCGCCGAAGGCTCGAATATATACGGACGCCCGCTTGCAGTCTCCACTCCTTCCTTGGCGAACGTCTCGGCCACTACAGGCACAATCTGTTCGGCTGTCGGGATCTGGCGGCTTACCGAGCGGAATTTCATATATACTGTATCCACACGGTCATAACTTCCATTAAGGAAATCGCCTACCATAGTGTCCGAGAACTTGCGGACATTGTCTCCGGTGATTTTAGAATTCACATCCGCAGTATCCACTATTTTCACCTTAGGATCGGAAAGCTTCAGACAAGCCTTTTGTATCTTCGCACCAACGGGATATATATCGAACTGCACTTCTTCGCCTGCAGCAAGCTGCCCACGGAGATATGTGATATGCTCAATCAACTGCTTGAACACATTCACATTGTAAGCGCCGCACAAGCCATCGTCAGAGCCGAATACGACAATTGCCATCCGACGAACCTCCCTCGCCTCAGTAAGCGGCGACGAAAACTCGGCATCAGCACTGAGGAGATTGGCTATGACAGTCTCAATCTGCGTACGGAACGGCGACAGACGCTTGAGCGCCAGCTCCTCCTTACGCATTTTGGCCGAAGAAATCATCTTCATGGCACCGGTAATCTTTTCTGACGATGCCACAGAACCAATACGTCCTTTGAGTTCTCTTAATGTAGCCATGATTGTTGTCGGATAATACTATATGGGGTAATTGAAGTCTGGGATCAAATTAAGCAAAACGGCCTGCCACTTCAACCGCTGCTTCTGTCAGCTTGGCGGTCACATCGTCTGTGAGCTTACCGGAACGGATCACGTCAAGGACGTCGCTCTGATATTTTGCATGCAGCAGTTGCAACAGTTGCTTTTCAAATTCGGCCACCTTATCAAGAGGTACACACTCGAGAAGTCCGTTAACGCCGCAATATATGACAGCTACTTCGTCCTCTACAGCAACGGGCTTATACTGAGGCTGTATCAGCAGACGCTCGTTCTTGCGTCCTTTGTCGATCACTCTCGCAGTTACTGGGTCGATATCGCCGCCGAACTTTGTGAATGATTCAAGTTCGCGGAACTGCGCCTGATCGATTTTCAGCGTTCCGGCCACCTTCTTCATGGACTTGATCTGAGCGTTACCACCCACACGCGATACAGAAATACCCACATTGATAGCAGGACGTATACCACGGTTGAACAAGGCTGTCTCGAGGAATATCTGGCCGTCGGTGATAGAAATCACGTTGGTAGGAATGTAAGCGGACACGTCTCCTGCCTGAGTCTCGATGATAGGAAGCGCTGTCAGCGACCCACCGCCCTTGACATGAGGTTTGAGAACTTCGGGAAGATCATTCATATGAGAAGCCACTTCCTGATTGTCAATAATTTTAGCAGCTCTCTCAAGCAGACGCGAATGCAGATAGAAAATATCTCCAGGATATGCCTCACGACCTGAAGGACGCTTCAGAATAAGAGAAATCTCACGGTATGCGACAGCCTGCTTCGACAGGTCGTCATATACTATGAGGGCATCACGACCGGTATCACGGAAATACTCACCGATTGCAACTCCTGCGAATGGAGAATAATAGCGCATCGACGCCGAGTCAGCAGCTGTTGCAGCAACAACTACTGTATAGTCGAGCGCACCATGCTGGCGCAGAGTCTCAACCAAAGCTGCCACAGAGGATGCTTTCTGACCGATAGCTACATAAATGCAGTATACAGGCTTGCCTTCCTCGAAATTCTTGCGCTGATTTATGATAGTGTCTATCGCGATCGCAGTCTTTCCGATCTGTCGGTCTCCAATGATAAGCTCACGCTGTCCGCGGCCAATGGGGACCATCGAATCGACGGCCTTTATACCGGTCTGCAGAGGCTGGTTTACCGGCTGACGGTAAATAACGCCCGGTGCTTTGCGCTCAAGCGGAAGACGCATCAACTCGCCGGCTATAGGACCGCGACCGTCGATTGGCTCACCGAGTACATTGATGACACGGCCAAGCAAACCCTCACCCACCGGGATCGAAGCGATTTCGCCTGTGCGTCGCACTGACATGTTTTCCGTAACCTTATTTACGTTATTCAGCAGAATCACACCGACATTGCTCTCCTCAAGGTTGAGTGCAACGCCTTTCACGCCATTCTCGAATTCTACGAGCTCATTGGCGCATACGTTGTCAAGACCGTAGACATGGGCAACGCCATCGCCTACCTCAAGCACAGTGCCGACTTCTTCAAATGTCACTTTTGTGTTGACATTCTCAAGCTGCTGTTTTAATACTTCTGAGATCTCGCTGGGATTGATCATTGGTATTTACTGGATATTGTTTTCTAAACGTGATAATGAGAGTGAGAGAAATTAGATTAGCCCAATAGCCGGTGTCGCATTTGCTCAAGCTCTGTGGCCACAGATGCGTCAAGACGCTCGTTGTCTATCTTTACAGCGAAACCGCCGATCAGATCCGGATCTATTCTTGTAGAATATTCCATGCTTCCGCCTCCAAGATGCTTTTCAATCATAGCTTTCAGGCGCTGCTCCTGTTCCGGATCGAGCTTGGCTGCCGAGGTTACTTCCACACGGTATATGCGGTTGGCTTTCCTGTACAACTCCACATAGGCAATCGCACATTCGCGCACGGCAGACATGCGTTTGTTCATCTCGAGAAGCTTCAGGAAATCGGTAAAGATAGAGTCCGCGGATGACGCTCCGGCTGCAGTGTCGAGAAGCTGCACTTTCTCCTTGAAGTCAAGGAATGGATTTGCCGCTGCCTTCTGCAAGGCCGGAACACGCGAGCATTCATCAGCCAGATTGCCCATGAGCGTATACACGCGCTCGGCGCATCCGCGCTCAGTGGCCAGCTTCAGTAATGCTTTCGCATATCGGCGAGGAATTAGACCTTCGTTCATTGCTATTGGTTAATAGACGTATATCAATTATTGCGTTCCATCTCATCAAGCAACTTGCCGGCAAGCTCTTTCTGAGCTTTGGGATCGTCGAGCTGCCTGCGCACCACCTTGGTAGCTATGTCCAAGGCATAGTCGCTCACCTGGTCGCGGAAACTCTGCTCCGCTTCCTTACGGGCCTGCTCGATAGATACCTTGGCGGCATCCATTACTTTCTGAGCCTCTTTCTGAGCGGCATTGCGCGCGTCTTCGATAATCTGGGTCTTCATCTTGTCGGCCTCCCGGAGCATGTCGGCCTGCTGGCGACGGGCTTCGGCAATGTACTTCTGCGCCTCCGCACTCGCATTGTCAAGCTGTAGCTTCGCGCTTTGAGCATACTCCACACCTTTGTCGATGAGGTCGGCACGGCTTTCCACATTCTTGATGATCATCGGCCACGCGAACTTCCACAATATGAAGAACAGTACAGCAAAGCTGACGAACATCCAGAATATCATGCCGAAATCAGGCGTGAATAATTCCATTGTACAAGCTTAAAAGATGAATTATACGAACAGGGCAAGAATACAAACAATGACAGCAAAGAGAGCCACACCTTCGACAAGAGCGGCAATCACAATCATGTTGCTTCGGATGTCACCGGCTGCCTCAGGCTGGCGTGCGATTGCTTCCATTGCGGCTGCACCGATTTTACCAATACCGATACCTGCGCCAATTGCTGCGATTGCTGCACCTATGCTGGCGCCAATGCCTGTGATTGCTTCTGCTGCTAAGATTCCAAACATAATAGTAGAGTTTAAATGGTTGTTATGTTTTATTGATTATTTATTTTCTATTCAATTAAGCTTCGTGAGCCTTGATTTCTTGATGCTCTTCCTTTTTGTGCTCATGCTCCTGAGCCAACGAAATAAAGATAGTCGACAGCATGGTGAACACGTAAGCCTGTATGAAGCTGACAAGAACATCAAGGAGCAACATGAATATCGAGAATGCCACGGACAGCACCGTAGTACCACCTCCAGCAAAGGGATTCATTGCCGCAAAGATAAAGATAAGCAATGTCAGCACAAGAACTATCATATGGCCACCCATCATGTTGGCAAAGAGTCGCACGGTAAGTGCGGCCGGCTTTGTGAACATACCGAAAATCTCTATTATCGGCATGATCGGAAGTGGAAATTTAAGCCAAAGGGGCACATCCGGCCAAAATATCTCTTTCCAGTAATGCTTAGTTCCGAAAAGGTTAGTGGCAAGGAAAGTGCAGATTGCGAGCACAAGTGTCACAGCCACATTACCGGTAAGGTTAGCACCACCCGGGAATACCACTATAAGTCCGAGGATATTCATCGTGAAGATGAAGAAAAAGACGGTAAGCAGATACGGGGCGAAACGCTTTGCCTGATCGCCAAGGGTTGACTTGACCACACCATCATAAATAAATACGATGAGTGATTCGATAGCACCGACACCCTTGCGGGGAGCGCGCATACCGTTCTTCTTATAGAAGCGCACCACTGCAAAGGCCATACAGCATACGATAAATGCCGATATGAATAAGGCGCACACATTTTTGGTAATCGAAATGTCGAAGCGGGGTTTCACTTCCTTTCCGTCAGCAAGCTCAACTACTTTTCCACTGTAAGGGCTTGACTTCGGGGCGATCATGAATTCCACATCTCCATCTTTATATACCTTGCCGTCCGATACCTTTGAAGACAGGAAACAATGAAAGCCATCGCTTGCATATACTATTACGGGCAAAGGAATACGCTTATGGTGATTGAACGGAACTTCCCATCCATACCCATCCCCAAGATGCTCAAACAGTATCTCCTTAGGATTCAGCTCTCCTCCGGAATGACCGTCGCCGCTCTCCTGCTCGGAAGCCCGGAGCGCCGGAGCGGTAAACAGCAACGCGAAAAGCGAAAGCAATATTATATAAATATTCTTCATTGCAATAATCCTATCATCAGTAAACGCACACAGACACTACATCATTGTCAACATCAGCGATACCTCCTCCAATGTCCACCGACTGCTCCTTAGCATCGGTCATGCCCGTATACCGGACAACACCCGGCGTAAGCGTCGAAATCAATGAGGCATGGTGAGGCAGGACTGTGAATGCACCGACAGTACCGGGTAATGTCACGGACTTGACCTCGCCTTCAAAAAGGATGTCTTCGGCTGATATGATACGTAGCTTCATCTGCTGTGTAACTTGTGATTTCCTTTATTTACTTAACTTCGGCAAGAAAACGTTTACCCTTCTCTATAGCCTCGTCGATTGTTCCCACATTAAGGAATGCCTGTTCGGGATACTGATCCATTTCTCCTGACAGGATCATCTTGAAGCCACGGATGGTTTCGCTAAGCGGAACCATCACACCGGGCAGACCTGTGAACTGCTCGGCTACGTGGAACGGCTGCGAAAGGAAACGCTGTGCACGGCGCGCACGCGCTACGACAAGCTTATCCTCATCCGACAACTCGTCTACACCAAGGATCGCTATAATATCCTGCAACTCGTTGTATTTCTGCAACAGTTGCTTTACTGCCTGTGCAGTATTGTAATGCTCCTCTCCGATAATGTTAGGATCAAGAATTCGCGATGTAGATTCAAGCGGGTCTACAGCAGGATATATACCAAGCTCCGCGATCTTACGCGAGAGCACTGTTGTTGCATCAAGGAAGTTGAATGTCGTGGCAGGCGCAGGGTCAGTCAAGTCATCGGCAGGTACATAAATAGCCTGCACTGATGTGATCGATCCGTTCTTAGTAGATGTGATACGCTCCTGAAGCGTACCCATTTCTGAAGCGAGCGTAGGCTGATAACCAACTGCCGATGGCATTCGGCCAAGCAGAGCCGAAACCTCCGAACCAGCCTGCGTGAAGCGGAAGATATTGTCAATGAAAAGCAGGATCTCTTTTCCACCGCCATCCTGGTCGCGGAACTGCTCGGCAACGGTCAAGCCTGAAAGCGCCACGCGCAGACGAGCACCCGGAGGTTCATTCATCTGTCCGAACACCAGGGTAGCCTGAGAATCCTTTATAGCCTCCATGTCGACATCTTCAAGATTCCATTCGCCCTTGTCCATGCCCTCGCGGAACTTATCGCCGTATTTCATGACGCCGCTCTCAATCATCTCACGTAGCAAGTCATTACCCTCACGGGTACGCTCACCTACGCCGGTGAAGACTGAGAATCCGTTATGCCCCTTGGCTATATTATTGATGAGCTCCATGATGAGCACAGTCTTGCCTACACCAGCACCGCCGAACAGACCGATCTTACCACCCTTGGAGTACGGCTCCAGAAGGTCAATCACCTTGATTCCGGTGTAAAGTACTTCGGTAGAAATCGAAAGGTCATCGAATTCAGGAGCTGGCTGGTGGATAGCGCGCAGATTGTCGCGGTTAAGCTCGGCAAGATTGTCGATCGGATTGCCGATCACGTTAAGCAGACGGCCTTTTACCTGCTCACCGGTAGGCACTGAGATCGGACGCTCAAGGTTGTCGACGCGAAGTCCACGGCGCAAGCCGTCGGTACTTTCCATAGCCACGCAGCGTACGGTATCTTCACCGATATGCTGCTCAACTTCAAGTATGAGCTGAGAGCCATCAGGACGGTCGATTTTCAAAGCCGTGTATATCGGGGGGAGGATATTGTCTTCTCCCTCGAAGATCACATCGACAACCGGGCCGATAACCTGGGCTATTGTTCCAAATTTTTCGCTCATTGTATTCTGGAGTATTACGGATTAACGTTGAGATATTAGAGATACCATCCGAAGGTGATGACAAGAACCATCAGCACCAGGTTGAAAAGGTTGATCGGCAACAGGTACTTCCATTCAAGAGCAAGCAACTGGTCGATTCGCAGACGGGGGAATGTCCACTTGAACCAAATGATGATGCCGGACAGCGCGATTGCCTTACCAATGAACCAAACTACTGAAGGAATATAATCCATCACGTGATTGAATCCATCAAGACCGGGAATATGGAACGGCATCCATCCACCGAAGAACAGCAGGGTTGCCACACCTGATACGATGAACAGGTTAAGATACTCGGCCAGATAGAAGAAACCGAAATGAATACCGGAATACTCTGTATGGTATCCCGCAGTAAGCTCGCTTTCAGCTTCTGGAAGGTCGAACGGGCCACGGTTGGTCTCGGCCGTACCTGCTATCATATAGATCATAAATGCAATGATGGCGGGCACGTGGCCTGAGAAGATGAACCACAGACGGTCCTGAGCCATTACTATATCTCCTACCGACATTGATCCGGCGAAGCAAACCATAGTGACTACGGAAAGTCCAATGGAAAGTTCGTAGCTGACCATCTGAGCACCGGAACGTAGCGCACCGATAAGCGTGAACTTGTTGTTCGACGACCATCCGGCAAGCAGGATACCAAGCACTCCTATCGAGGAGCAGGCGATCAGGAAGAATATACCGATATTGAAATCTATGATCTGCAGACCGTTACCCCAAGGAAGCACGGCAAAACCTATCATTGATGCAATGATCACCAGATAAGGTGCAAGTGCGAATAGGAAACGGTCGATATGGTCGAGATGGATAAGCTCCTTGATCAGGATCTTGAACATATCGGCGAAGCTCTGAAGCAGACCCAACGGACCGACACGGTTAGGACCGAGACGGCACTGGAACGCGGCGCAGACCTTACGCTCGAAGTAAATATAGAAAAGTGCCAGCAGCGAGTACACCAAAAGGAGACCTACGCCTATGAGGACACATTCCACGCACAGCGTGAGCCACCCGGGCATAAACGACAGCAGTGTCGTGTGTATCCAATTGGTAATTCCTGAAAAATCTTGCATAATATTCAGTGGTAAATTACTTGTTTCTCAATGCGATTGGTTTGTTTTCGGGGAAGAACGGGATCAGCGGTCGATATCAGGTACGATGTAGTCCATCGAACCTCCGATTGTAATAAGGTCGGCGATCTTTGTTCCGCGTGTAATGTGATCCACAATGGCTGCAGCAGGCAGACATGGGGGCGCGATCTTCAGACGGTAGGGTTTGGTTGTGCCATCGCTTTCGATATATACACCGAACGCGCCACGGCAACCTTCAACCATTGTGAACCAGCTACCTACAGGCAGTTTAAGCACCTTAGGAACTTTCACGCAATACTCACCTTCGGGTATGCCGGCATCGAGCAACTGCTGCAGTATGCGGGCACTCTGCTCGATCTCCATGAGGCGAGCCTTGAAGCGGGCCATCGAATCACCCTCTGTCAATACCACTTCCTCGAAGTCGAGTTCATTGTAAATGCTGTAGGGGAACAGCTTACGCATATCGCAGGCCCAGCCCGAAGCACGTCCGGACGGTCCTGTAACAGCACCGGAAATAGCCATATCGCGCGACAATACTCCGACTCCTTCAAGTCGGTTCTTGGCGATTACATTACCGGTGAATATCTTGTTATATTCCTTTATATTTCCAGGTATGACATCAAGAAGCGCGCGGACATCCTTTTCAAAATCAGGAGCGAGATCCTGCATCACACCACCGATGCAATCGTAGTTGAATGTCATTCGCGCACCGCATGTCTTCTCCATGATATCAAGAATCTGCTCTCTCACGCGGAGCGTATAGAACAGCATGGTAGTAGCACCGAGGTCCATGCAGTATGTGCCGATGAAAAGGCAATGCGAAGCGATCCTCGACAACTCGTCCATCATCACACGGATCACCTGCGCGCGGCGCGATATTTCAATACCGGCAGCCTTCTCGATAGCAATACAGAGTCCGTGATGATAGTTGTGTGCGGAGAAATAGTCCAGACGGTCCATGAAATGCAGAGTCTGAGGATAAGCGAGGTTCTCGCACAGTTTTTCAACACCTCTGTGTATATATCCTAAATAAATGTCTATCTTCTTGATAGTCTCACCGTCCACTGATGTGCGGAAGCGCAACACGCCGTGAGTAGCGGGGTGCTGTGGGCCGATATTTATAACAAAGTCATCCTCCGCGAAGATACGGCGCTGATGCTTTGTCACCTTGCCGTTCCCGTCCTCCTCATATACATCTGTGAAGTCGGTCTGGCGCTCGTTCTCGATTGATACAGGATTAATATCAGGATCTGCATCGTAATCCTTGCGCAACGGGAATCCTTTCCAGTCGATGTTCAGGAAAAGACGACGCATGTCCTTGTTGCCGATAAATATTATACCGAAGAAGTCATAGACCTCGCGTTCATATATTTCAGCAATCTGCCAGATGTCCGACACCGAGTGCAGCATCGGATTCTCACGGTCTGTGGTCTCCACGCGCACCGAAATTCTCTCATTCGTCTCGGTGGACATCATATAATATATCGCACCCATAGACTCTTTCCAATCCATACCTACGATGGTTATCAGATAATCCATCTTGAGGTCGTGGCGAAGAGTATGTGCGAGCTTATGCCATTGGGCGTCGGGAATACTGATCTGCAGTGTGTCGCCTTCAGTGAATTTTGCATCGGCGAATTGGCTGGCAATCTTTTCCTGAATATCTGCCATAGGAATATGTAGTGTGATAATAAACTAATTAAATATCTTTATTCGAGGTATAATGCGTTCTGATCAATCTTTCACGCCCTCAACGGGATGATTTTTCAGAAATTCCTCCTGCTTCTCCTGTCGGTTCACGCCTCCGAAGAATTTCTCGACTTTCACCTTGCGCGACAACTGCATGATACCATAAATCATAGCCTCAGGACGCGGAGGACATCCGGGGATAAATACGTCAACCGGAACTATATCCTCAATACCTTTGGCTACATGATAGGAATTACGGAAAGGACCACCGGAGATGGCACAACTGCCACACGCGATCACATATTTCGGCTCAGCCAACTGATCATACAGACGGCGGAACACAGGGACCATACGATGCACGATAGTACCGGCCACCATCATGAAGTCGGCCTGACGGGGCGACGAACGGGCTACTTCCCATCCGAAGCGGGCCATATCAAAACGGGCAGCGCCGAGAGATACGAATTCAATACCGCAGCAGCTTGTTGCGAATGTAAGCGGCCACAGCGAATTTGAGCGACCCCAGTTGATGAGCTTATCAAGCGTACCGACAACAATATTTGCGCCGGACTCGTTCAACTGATCAACCAGCTTCTCTATATATTCATTGTCTTTCCATGCCGAATAAGGCATGCTTTTGGTTGTTATTTCCATTCAAGTGCTCCTTTCCGCCAGGCGTATACTAAGCCCAGCACTAAAACGCCGAAAAATACTGCAATACTGATAAGCCCGTCAACGCCGAGTTCACGCATGCGGACAGCCCACGGAAAAAGGAATACTGTCTCGACATCAAACATCAGGAAGAGAATGGCAAACAGATAATAGCCCACATGAAACTGGGCCATGCTCTCACCCCTGGTAGGTATACCGCACTCATAGGCTTCACCTTTCTGCGGATTGAACGAACGGGGCGAAATCAGCCCGGCGAGCCACATGGCCAAAGCGACAAGTCCGAATCCCGTCAAAACGGCCACCACTGCAAGAAGGGCATTGTTTTCGATTCCAAAAATGGCTAATGATAACATAGTTTTTCAATTATTATCTATTCGTTGCACGACGTTTGCCACATTACACATAGAGTCTGCATATACAACTTTCTGTAGGTCAACTCCATTAAGAATACAGCACACGCCACAGACCGGCACACTAAGCACCTATCGGCTGCAAAGGTAGTGAAAATATATTAAAACGACAACTAAGATGAGACCTAATTTAGAGCTAATTTAAAGACCGGCCAATAAGAATTTATAAATAAGTCCATCGGACAAAGCGGCATCCATTGCAAAAACACTGACGCGATCCCTACCTATCACGGAAAGGAATCGCGTCCGGTTTAATAGATTAATAATTGTACTGATAAAATCTTACTCCTCCATCAACTGAGGCAACACCTTGGCCTCGACATTGACAGAATAGTCACTACCCATTGCTGCACAATGGAAGTCAAAGCTCATTCCATCGGAAAGACCGAAACTGCCGGCAAGCTGAGATATAGCGAACGCAGGATACGGATCTCCACCTATTTCGGGAATGAGTGAGGCGCTCTCCAGTTCAATCGTTTTTTTAGTAACTGTGAAATCAATGTCTTTGAATACCATATTCATTCCAACAGGCATATTTTCGGCAAAACGTGCGTTATTGACATTAACGGTAGCCTTACGGGTCTGCCTGTCAATAGTCAGCACATAGGTGCTTTCTTTGGTCTTGAATTCTTTTACACCCTGAGCGCTTACTGTTGTAGTGCCATAATAATTCATTTGCACAGGATAAGTCACAAAAGTCACTCCGTTGTCAAAAGTCATATCAATCTGATATACAGGATCAAGCTTACCGTTGGTCACACGATCCAACACATGTATATTAAGCTCCATGATTGCCGGCATAACAGAGCCATCAATGGTTTTGGCCCTGACATTTGTGGCATGGGAGCTTTTCCAAGGTCCGGAGTAAGACCATTTTATGCCTTCCGCTACAAAATCAGGATAAAGAGTGTTGCCATCCGACAATCCTTTTACAACTATAGAATATGTTGCCGATACATAATCAAACACAAAGCCATAGTATGCACCTGGCTGCAACGACTCAGTGCCGTTGTCGTTAACGTAATTAAAGCAGTCCTTCGCCTCATATTCCGAGGCAGAGATGCGTACGTCGTCGTCAGTCGATGAATCACAAGAAACCATCGCCATCATTCCACAAAGTACAAAAAACAGTTGTCTTAGTCTTATCATCTTTATTTTATTTAATGAATATATTTTTAATACTATTCCTGCGCGAGATCCAGATTTATACGGGCCGTCACTCCGGCCTGCCAGGGATTACCCCTCTGGACAAATGCATTCTGCACGGAGACGAAATAGAATGTATCATATCTGCGGTCTGTAAGATTCTCACCCCACAACTGAACCGACCAGTTGCGCCGACGCAACTCGACCGACGCACCGAGCAGGGTGTAGAAAGGCTGACGCACTGTATTGGCCTCATCCCAATATATATCCCCCACCCCGCGCAAGTTCATTGCAAATGTCAGGGACATCATCCTCTCGGGAGGTAACAGGTCAAATCTATAGGATGCTCCTATAAATAAGGTGTTGGATGGTGCATATGGCAGTCTTTTTCCCGAATAGTCGCTTATGCCATCTGAAAATTTCTTAAAAGTTGCACGGGTATATCCCCAAGATGCATTCAATCTCAATCCGTCGACAGGTTTTGCAAATAATGAGATCTCCATACCTCTGCTATACGTGCGCCCTGCATTAGTCATCATACGCCCAGTGGTATTGCCGGCCGGAAAGACTGTCAGTTGCTGATCACGACAATCAATAAAGAAAGCCGCGCCGTCAAACCTCAAGATACCGTCCAGCAAGTCGACGTGCGCTCCAACCTCATAATTCCAGCTCTTCTCAGGTTTGTAAGAAACGACCTCATCCACATCATAAGGAGCGCTCATGCCCATCTGCGACATCAGGTCTTGCTGAAGCACAAAACTGAACATCTGCGTATTGAAGCCTCCGGCCTTGTAGCCCTTGGATACTGATGCGTACACCATCGACTCCTCCATAGATGGCAAACGGTAGGCAAGCGAGAGTCTGGGTAATATCTCTGTGAATGAGTTCCGTAACTTGCCCGACCCTCCGACAGTGAGCGGGTGCGAGGCATGGAAGCGATAACTGCCGTCCGGCATACGCTCGTAGGTATCGTAGCCCGTAGAGGCATGGTTTATATATTTCAATGTAATTGTCTCATGATCAATGCGGATACCTGCGTTAATCTCAAAGTTGCCGACAGACAACCGGCTGTTGTGATACACAGCTACTCCCATCGAAGGCATCCTGAACCGGCTGTCGAGCACAAAACTCTTGTCCTGCCAGCGTGCCGGGAAATCGGGATTCATCTCGTTACGATGTCCGAGTATCAGATTGTCGATACCGTCTTCCTTGAATGTCACAGGAGCAGACATTCGTGTATGTCTGTAGAATGCAAACAAACCAGCCAACCAGTTATAGTTGCCAATATCACCTTTAGCAATCACATCCTCGGTCAAGGCAAGTTCCTTTCGCTTTTGTGTGAGCGTGAAATAATCGAGTGGCAGAAAATCCTGATCGAGCGTCATATTGTCGTCGATATACTGCAACGATGTTGATGAGGCAACCGATACATTATCGCCTTTCCACAGCACGGATAAGCCATCAGTAATACCGGTGCGTCTGTAGAAACACGTATCGTTATGTGCTATTTCACCCGTCTTCAAGGATGCATAGGGATAGCCGCCTTGCCTTGATACTGTCAGAGAAAATGCATTATCTACTGAAATACGCTCGGCAGGACGCCACACCGTTTTCCATCTTACAGAAGCCTGACGCTCGTGGTCAATCTTGTTTCCGGTATATGAGTTACGGAAAAATCCATCGGTGGATGTGACATACGCATTCAGCGACATACCGATACGTTGCCCGAACATGCGGTAGCCGGAGACTGCGGCACGCCATGAATTGCCACGTCCGTACTCGGCCAACATACGCACACCCTGATATTGCAATGGCGATAGTGTGCTTATATTTATCACGCCACCCATTGTATTACGACCGAACAATGTACTTTGAGGTCCACGCAGCACCTCTATCCTTTCAATGTCTACAAGGTCGAAATCAAAATTGTCTTTATTCATGACCGGTACATTGTCCACATTAAGCCCCATCACGGGTTGGTCGATGCGTGCACCCAGACCGCGTATATATATGGATGAAGTCATACGCGATCCATAGGAAGGCATATACAGGTTAGGGGTTATACCGCTGACGTCTTTCATCGTCACCATATTATATTGCTCCACCTCCCTGCGGTTGATTGCTATTGCAGCCACCGGCCTTGCCCAAAGCTTGTTTTGCTCCTTGAAACCACTGACCGAGATCTCACGCAAAGTCACAACAGAGTCGCCGAAGACCTCCGCAGAGACATTCTCAGCGGTCACAGTCGCGGAAAACATAGCTATAAAGTTTAGCAGGATTGTGATTATAAGCGGCTTATGCTGCATCTAATGTAAAAAAAGAAAGTCGTAGCTTTACGTATGGTGCGCAAAGTTACGAACTTAAAGGTAGTCCTGCAATTTTGCAGGGTGTTAAATTCATTAATTTATTAATAATTCACATAATCAATTGACATAATTTTGTCAGTCCTGCACAGGATCTTGCTTCGAAGAATTCTGATTTTCCGTAGCGCCGGCAAAGATTCCAGAAAGATATTTCTGTCTGAAGCGTTCGAGCAACTCCCAGAAATTAGGAATGAACAAAGTCCCGATAACCGCATTAATGGCCATGCCGAAAACAACTGCCGTTCCTAACGAAAGCCGGCTTGCCGCGCCTGCTCCCGTAGCGAACAACATCGGCATTACACCGAATACGAATGCAAGGGCCGTCATCATTATCGGGCGGAAACGAATTGATCCGGCATTCTGAGCAGCTTGCTTCAAGGGCATTCCGGTCTTTCTGAAGTCAATGGCATACTCAACAATGAGGATGGCATTCTTGGCAGCAAGTCCAAGCAGGAGAATTATGCCTATCTGCGTATATATGCTTATATCCTGCGACATGAACATACATCCTACTATAGCTCCGAGTATCGCGGTAGGCATGGCAAGAACAACGGCTACCGGATCTGTCCATGACTCATATTGCGCAGCCAGCACAAGGATGGTTATTATGACAGCAAATATCAGCACCATAGAGATTGTAGTACCGGCCTGTGTCTCCTGATATGCCTCGCCAGTCCAGGCATACGAATAGTTGCGTCCGAGATTGTCGGCCACAAGTTCTTCCATAGCCTCTATTGCCTCTGACGAACTTACACCTTTTGCCGGTGTGGCCGTCACGGACGCTGTCTCATACATATTGTACCTGCTGATACTTGCATTACCCATCACAGGCTCTACCGTGGCGAATGTAGAGAACGGCACCATCTTGCCTTCCGCATTGCGAACACTGAGGTTAAGCACATCCTCGACTTTGCGACGGGCAGATGCTTCGGCCGATATGTTGACCTGATACGTACGACCGAACTCAACAAAGTCATTCACATAGCTTCCACCCATGAATGCCGACAATGTGGAATTTATATCTTCGATAGAAAGATTCTGAAGTTTTGCCCTCTCGCGGTCCACATTCACCCTGTACTGCGGTATCTCACCTTCATATAGTGAGGTCAACTGTGCGATGCGGCCGTCAGCATCAACCGCAGTCTTCAGACTCTCCACAGCTTTCTGCATCTGAGCCGGACCATAACCGCCGATATCGAGCAATTGCATCTGGAGACCGGACGACATACCCAGACCCGGGATAGAGGGTGGATTCAGGGAGAAGACTATGGCCTCCTGTATGTCGGCAGTACGCTCAGTGACCTGCGCGATTATATCATCAACACCCTGCCCTTTGCCACGCTTGTCCCAGGGCTTGAGTACTACGAACATGGATCCGAAATTACTGCCGTTACCGCCCGACATAAACGACATACCTGAAATACTTATCACATCCTTTACACCGTCGATGGAAAGGATACGGCCGCTGACTTCATCGACAATCTTCTCCGTTCGCTCAAGCGAGGCTCCGGTAGGCAGTTGTACCGACGACATGAAGTATCCCATATCTTCCTGAGGCACATACGACGTCGGCCAACTGAAGAATCCCCAGAATGCTGCGCCACAAAGAGCCAAAAACAGCACCAGAGCCAGCACCGGCTTGCGCAACAGATTACCGACCGTACTGTCATACAGATTCAGAGTTTTGCCAAATCCCTTGTTGAACCATTTGTATAGAAAAAATCCCGAAGGCTTGCCTTTGCGCAGGAACAATGCACACATCGCCGGCGTGAACGTAAGCGCATTGAAGCCCGAAAATGCCGTTGAGACTGCGATAGTCAGAGCAAACTGCTTGTACAATTCTCCTGTGATACCGCTGATGAATGCTGTCGGTATAAACACAGACAGCAAAACAAGAACCTCGCCTATCACCGGACCTTGCAATTCCTGCATAGCTTTCTCGGCTGCCTGACGCGGATTCAGCTTACCCATATCAACAAGTCTCGAACAATCCTCTACCACCACGATAGCATCGTCGACCACAATAGCTATGGCAAGCACCAGACCAAACAGAGACAGTGTGTTGAGTGAGAATCCCATCAATTTCATCACAGCGAAAGTAGCGATCAGTGATACCGGTATCGTTATCATAGGAATAACCACCGCACGCCAATTCTGCAGGAATATCAAGATAATAGCCATCACGATGAGAGTGGTCTCCACAAATGTCACAAGCACTTCATCTATGGACGAGCGCACAAAGTCTGTCGTATCCAATATTATATCGTAATGAACACCCTCAGGCAGATATTCCGATAGCTGCTCCATTTTAGCTTTCACTGCATCGGCCACTGTTATGGCATTAGCTCCGGGTAGCTGATATACACCTATCAGACCGGCGGCATCACCTGATACCCTCGACACTGCTCCATAACTTTCCGATCCAAGTTCCACCTTGGCAATGTCGCGCAGATGCAGTACAGATCCGTCCGCACCTGTACGCAATACGATCCCTCCGAATTCCTCGGCCGTGGTAAGGCGTCCGGGAGAGGTAAGCGTGAATTGGAATTGCTCATTTCCGGCTGCAGGAGGCGCGCCCACCGAGCCGGCAGATACTTCCATGTTCTGCGACTGTATCATTGATACGACATCCTGAGGAGTTATCCCACGGACACGCATCTCGTCCGGATCAAGCCAAACGCGCATGCTGTACTCGCCAGCTCCAAATGCACTTACTCCACCTACACCGTCGATACGCGCAAGCTCATCTACAATATTCAACTGGGCATAATTCGTCAGATACAAGGCATCGTACATCCTGGGGTCGTCGCCACGCAGAGCAATGAACAGTATTATATTTGTAGACTCGGACATTACCGATACTCCTTGCTGCTGAACGGCAGTCGGAAGTTGCGACTGAGCCAACGCAATACGGTTCTGAACCTTAACTGTAGCCTCATCGAGATCAGTACCCACCTCAAAAGTGATAGTCAGCCTGTAAGATCCGTCATTTCCGGAATTACTGCTCATGTACATCATGCCATCAACGCCGTTGACCTGCTCCTCTATCGGCACTCCGATCGTCTGGGCTACAGTCTTGGCATCCGCACCCGGATAAGTAGCCGAAACATTTACCGTAGGTGGGGTTATATCCGGATACTGCGCCACCGGCAACGAACGCACCGTGATGAGACCGACTATGATCATCAATATGGCGATCACAGTGGCGAATATCGGTCTGTCTATGAAAAATTTAGAAAACATGCTGAGCGGATTTTAAAATAGTTGTTTGTCAATGTTCCACCGGCTTTACCTTCATGCCGGGACGTACTTTAAGCAGGGCAGATGTCACGTAACGGTCTGAAGGTCTAAGGCCAGACTTCACTATGCGCAGTGTATCGGCAACAAGTTCACCGGTCTCAACCGGAGTGTATACAACAGTAGATGAGTCGCTCACAGTATACATATATTTTCCCCGCTGGTCCGATGCGATCGAAGCATCCCGCACAAGTATAGCCTCAGGATCAGTGGCATATGGCAGGTCGATCGTCAGATACATACCTGACTTCAACTCATGATCGGGATTCTGTATCACCGCCTTTAATGTAAGTGTACCTGTCGACTTGTCGACATCAGGAGCAGTATATGCCAGATCGGCCGTATACTGCCGCGACAGCGAATCTGCAAAATGGACCGGCATATGCCTGAAATCGACGCCATAGCCATTGTGCCTGTCGGTAAGAATCTCCGCATAACGCGAATCCTCGATCGAGAATACAGCTTTAAGCGAACTGTTATCGTAGATTGTAGCAAGCTTTACCGGTGAGCCGGCTCCCGCAAGATATGCACCTATATCCACTGTGGGATCTGAAATATCACCGTCAAATGGAGCTCTCACTGTGCAATAGCCTAATGTAGTGGTGGCAGAGCGCAACGCAGCCTCAGCATTCGCGATCTGCGCTACTGATTCGTCGTAGCTACTCTTGGCTTGTATAACCTCCATCTTCGACACAGCATCGCTTTCCAACGCCTTCTTGACAGCCTCATAATGCTGTTGTGCATACACATTTGTCGCCTTGGCTGTCTCAAGGGCTGCCTTTGCATGCTTCACGGCATCGGCGTATGACTGCGATTCTATTGTAAACAGCACCGTGCCCGCAGGTACGTGTGATCCACCTGTATATTGGATAGATTGCAGGTAGCCATTTACCCTGGCCACAATATCTACCGACTGTGTACTGCTCAGATAGCCCGGATATGTCTTATGCAAGACAACCGAATCCACAATAGGTGTCGCCACATCCACAGTCAGTATCTCCTCCGCAACAGAGCTTTTCTTCTTAGTGCATGATGGAGCGACGGATACGATTGCTGCAACAGTCGCCATCAGCATTATTCCTTTAGTTCCCATATTCTATAACATGTTTTAAACAACCTCTCAATTCCAGCCTCCACCAAGGGCCTTATATATGCTTATAAGCGCACTCAATGCGTTATACTTGGCTTCTATAACCGAATTTTCACTCTCAAGATAAGTAAGCTGCGCATCCACTACATTTGTAAATGCCGACAGATCAAGTTTATATAAATCAAGAGACAACCGCATGGCCTCCTCGCTCTGGCGCACTACCTCCTCAAGCGAGGATATACATTTGAGATCAGAGGTGTAGGCATTGAGCGCATTGTCTGTTTCCTCCACGGCTGTCAGTACTACAAGATTGTAGTTATCAATATCTATCTGCAGTTGCTCCTTGGCTGAAGCAAGATTGTATTTGCGGCTCAGACCGTCGAAAATAGTCCACGACAAAGTGGGAGCGACAGACCACGTGAAACTATTTGAGGTGAACAGATCACCTCCATCATGAGCCTGAGTGCCTATTGAGCCATCGAGACGCAGCGACGGCAGGAATTCTTTTTTAGCGATACCGACCGATGCAGCCGACGCAGCGATCTGTTCCCTGGCGGCCTTTATATCCGGCCGCCTGTCGAGTAGATTCATTGGCATACCCGTACCGACAAGCTGTATATATTGCGGCAACGCCTTTGGCGTCTCCAACACAGGCTGAAGCGCTTCGGGATATTCTCCCACAAGTACAGCAAGCGCATTTATCGATGCCTTTATGCTGCTTCCCAACTGTGGAATGGACGCTATTGTTGAATAATATACACGTTTGGCCTGAGCCACATCGAGTTTGGATGCAAGTCCACTCTCAAAGCGTGCTTCTGTTATCTTCACTACGGCAAGCTGACTGCTGCTGTGCGTGCGCGCGACTTCCATCTGCGCTTGCAGACTGCGTAAATGAAAATATGTATCCGCTATCTGTGCCTCAAGACTCAACATGGCTGCGGCCCATTGATCGCGCGTAGCCCTGAAACGCGCTCCGCTTTCCTTGACCTGTGAGGCAATCTTCCCGAAGACGTCGATCTCCCAGCTCATGTCCACACTACCGCTCCAAAAACTACCTCGTGCAGCAGGCATATCGGCCGGAGTTGCCCTCCCTGACGTCTGCGAACGCTGCCATCCTGCATTTATGCCGACCGTAGGCAACCATTGCCCTTTGGCTGCACCAAGTGTGTTTTTAGCAACCTGCATTCGCCGCGAAGCCACGCTCAAGTCGTAGTTCCGCTGCACGCCGAGATCTATCAGGGAATCAAGCAGAGAATCATCGAACTGACGCCACCACTGCCTGTCCACACTGCCGGCAGGGTCAAACCTGTTGCTGTCATAATCCTGCCACGCTTCCGGCATCGCCGACTGCAGATACTGACCACTGCCATCATCTCCGGCCTTCAGGCTATGAACAACCGAAAATACCATGACTGCGGTCATCGCCAAATGACTGATCTTATCCCTAAGCATAATAAATATTAAAACGTTATGATTCTTCATGCGTACCATCAGTCCGCATACAAAAATTAAACGCCTGCCGGACAGCAGACGTTTATGGTATTAATATTTTTTATGTTAAGGCGGCACGCATCTGATGCGGTTCATTCCTTGCTCTCGAAATCAAATTCGCGGTAAGGATGCTCCAGATCCATATGATAGAAGTTATGCTGACGCTGATGCTCTACATCAGGTATGGTCATATAGTCACCGTATTTACCTGAAAGATATTCATGCGGTTTGGCATATCCGGACACCATTACTCCTTCAAAATTCACAGGCGTCGGTTCTCCGATTATATCACGGTGCAACACTCCCCTGCTTCCATCGTCATGATCAACCACCATATCTGTGGCATCGTAGGGTGTCGATGTCATTGCCTTGCGCAGCTTACGTTGTATGCTCTCTTTAGTATATAATTTCTGCACCATCCGCGGAATCCAGCTTGAAGGACCACGGCCATGCTTGAACGGATCTCTATATACAAAATATACAATGCGTTTCAGATATTCATAGCGGGCAAAATGCCACATACGCGCCAAAGCGCCCTCCGGTACACCATCGAGAGGAAAAACATCAATGTAGACTCCTCCAAGATAGCGTATATGCTTACGCTCTATCAAAGTCGTGGAGGAATTCTGTATCTTTGCAAAAGGAAATGGATAGTCAGGATCAGTCTCCGCACTTACAAGCTCCAATGGTTCAGGAAGCCATTCCCGGCAGTTCTGCACGAGCAGATCATAGTCGGGACGAGGCATGGCAATATCAAGATCGTCATCCCAGGGGATGAAACCACCGTGGCGCACAGCCCCAAGCATCGTACCAGCTGTAATATAGTAGCGTAGTCCGTGCTTGCGGCATACTTCGTCCACTGTCTTCAGTGTCTCAAGTATTTTAAGCTGTAGAGGTCTTATATCGTATGATGCCATAATTTTTTCAGAGCAGATTTCGGGGTATCAGGCGCGCAGCATTCATAAAATCCTCGGGGGTGTCAAGTTCGGCTGAAAAATATTCAGTCGTATCTACAATCCTGAATCTATGGCCTGCCGGTATCAGACGCTCGAAAGCAAGTTCATAGAATTTGTTCTCAAGACCTTCTGTAAGAATCATGGCCTCAAGTTCCTTAAACAACGCTTTCGAATAGTCTGCTGTAATCTTCTCCACACCTACGGATTCACCTACAGCTTCGCTCGGATCGCAATCCTTGGTTATCCTCACTGCGAAACCGTCGCTGTCGGCAACAATCTTCATCTCCTCATCGCCGAGTTCATGACGGTTAAGAGCTATTGCCGGACCATCGGCGTGTGCTACTGCAGCCACAAGCGCCGGATCGCATAGTATGTCGCTGTCTGTCAATAGGAATTCCTGCCCATCCACATACTCCCGAGTGAGCCAAAGCGAGAATATGTTGTTATTGTGAAGATAGTCGGTATTGTCGATGAACACAGTGTCGAGATCAGGATAAAGACGCCTTACCGCATCACGCACCATATCGGCACGATAACCGGTCACTACGATCAGACGTGTCATGCCGGCAAGCAGCAATGCATCTACCGTACGCTGAAGCAATGAGCGTCCGCCTATCTCGAGAAGGCATTTCGGACAGTTATCGGTAAGCGGACGGAGCCTGCTGGCCATTCCTGCCGCCAATATCACACCTGTGGTCCCGGATGTCTTCATAGAGCGGCCTTTGCACATTCTACAATTGCATCCGCTACGGCCTTATTCTGCTCAGGACGGCCAAGTGTTATGCGCAGGTGACTGTTGATATCCGGCTCATTCATGAACTTTACCTTATAGTCAAGTCCCAGAAGCTTTTTCTGCAGAGCCTCCTTTATTTCCAAAGGATATTTCACCAGGATGAAGTTTGCCTGCGAGTCATAGACCTTGAATCCGGGTATGGCTTCAAGGACCTCCTTGTACATGGCCCTGTCCGTATTCATGCTGCGGGCAATGGATCTGTAGTGCTCCTCGCTTTTAAGGGCAGCGATAGCGATGTCTTCCGAAATACGGTTGTAGCCAAGGTACTTGTTGCCGTACTTGGCAAAATCCTTATGATTTTCGCCAAGGAAAGCAAAACCCATCCTAAGCCCGGGAAGACCATAGAACTTCGACAAGGTACGTACTATTATAAGATTGGGGAAACGGTCGGTCAGTTCACGGATGTAAGTTGTGTCTTCGTTTACAAATGAGGCGTATGCCTCGTCCACGAGCACAACAGTCTCCTGAGGCACATCGCATAGAAGTGCTGACAATTCATCCGGCGTAAGCGAGTTTCCAGTAGGATTATTCGGAGAAGCGAGCAGAAGCACACGCGGTTTCTCCCTCTCAAGAGCCTCACGCAAAGCTGCGAAATCATAGCGGTAGGTATTACCATCCTCATACAGCGGATACTGTATTGTCTCGCCATTGATCTCGTCGGCAATCGACTTATAGTACCACCATGAGAACTTGGGCACAAGCATTTTCTTGTTGCCTTCATCCATAGCCAGATAATAATGCACTGCCTGTTTCAGAATATCCTCGCCTCCATATCCGAGCATAACACGGCTTTCGTCAATACCGTACTGCTCTGACAGGAATACGGAAAGTATGCTCTTCTTGCCTTCGTCATATATACGTGTATAAAAACACAACTTCTCGGCAGGGAAGTTTTTCAAAGCTTCGACTACCTCGGGCGAAGGTGCGAAATTAAATTCATTTCTATCAAGAAAATTCATTGTTCAAAGGTTTTTCAAAATACCTACCTACAGATGAATCTGCAGATCCGCGGAGTACCGCTGCACAAAATTAGCAAAAATTTTTCAGCCCTGCCCATATCTGAGGGATTGTTTTCTGTCATAGACTATCTCTTGATCGAGATGCGTACTGCAGAAGTTGTACGTATGCCCGGTTTCAGTTCTCCACCGACAACTATAACACCTCCGCATCCGTCAGGCACAGCCATAGCTCCGGCTCTGGCAAGAGACTTATATTCACCGAGATCAGACCATGTGGAGTCGGTAACATCAAGCATCAGCAAACGTCTGTTGAACCGATACCATTCGGCCGGATGATTGAGGTATCCCTCCGGAGTGTCACGCAAGGCATTGAGAAATATCTCGGCATTGACTCCACCGGTGAAGACAATTTTACCATCGCCAACCGACGTAGCCGTACCACCGCCGAGCGATATGTTGTCCGGGACAGATATTGATTCCATAAAATATGGTCCACCAAATAGTTTTGCATCTGTCTGTAAAGTAGGATCAGGATGAGCTGAAGTTCTGCCTGCAAACCCACCTGCAGTCACCACAGTACCGTAAGCACTGGCTGTGGCCGGCTGTGTCAACGGCCTGAATGAGTTATCATAATGAATGTATGTATCCCACTGAGAATCATCTTTTGAAAGATTGAGAGAATATATTTCATTCGACGGTTCTCCATCTGCATTTCCACCTACGATGTACAGATAATCTCCGGTATATGCAGCCCCAGCATTATCTATAGCCACGGGCAGATCCGGCATCCGTTTAGTATGCACACGCCCCTTATCATCAAGAGTAAGGAGGAAGACATCCTTTATTGGACCATCCGAGTTGAGGCCGCCGGCGCAAATAATACCCTCCGGAGTGGAAACAGAAGCTCCATAGGCCACAGGATAAGGCAGGTTTCCACGTGCGCGTACCCATTGCTTGCCACCGTCTGGAAGGTAATATACATGATCATAATATGCTTTCTTTCCTCCATCGGCAGCCGGAACACCGGGGAAATTTGCTCCTCCGGCAATAACAGTACGCCTTCCGTCGCGACCTGCAAAAGCAGCCGAGACACCCTTGGCATATCCACCATTACCCTTTAGATCAGGCAACGGACTGATTTCCACACTTGGCCGGACCTCCCGAGGACTGTCTGATGAAATTTTGAATGTCGACATTGGCAGTCCGGCGCGATTAATGAGATTAGCTGTCGTATATGGCTGCCATCCATAGCGTACATATCGTATATCATGCACACTATCGGACCTGACAATCACTGATGTGCTGTCCGGGCCAAGCATTGCGGAAGCCGGATAGTACAGACCTTCAAATTCGGCTACCTCAAATGTAGACGGTGATTCGCCGTCCGATGTCGAAAGTTTGTTCGCCATAATATTGTCATCAAATCTCACCTCCACCTCATCGCCACTGAAAACAGCATAAAGTGCATACGGCGAGAATGCCTCAATATCATAGCGGCCATACTGCGTACGTAGCGCCAATCGTCCAAGACGCCTGCCTATAGGCCGTTTATCCTTAGGATGTACGTCGGAATAATCCCCCTTATCGCTCGAAACGACCATGAATATATTATCACCAATCCTATCATTGGCAAATTCATACTGGCTGTAGCGGAACTGTGGCCATGACTTCCGGTTCAGACTCGAAAGCTGGACGAATAAAAATGGTAACTCCGGATCTCCCCAAGCCGAACGCCAGCTTCTGACAAGCATTTCGAACAACTTTTCGTGAGCTTCAATATTGTGGGCGTTTGACTCTCCCTGATACCATATCACACCATCTATGGGATAAGACAACAATGGTGCTATTCCGCTTTCATAAAGATAGGCCGGTTGAAACGGATGTCTTTGCAGTGGGTTTGTGGAATGTTCAAGATTCTGTTTTGTCCTTTCTCTCACCCACGGCTGAACGAAATCATTTATACCATTGCCCGCAAGTATGTCGGGGAACTCATGCTCAAGACTTACACGGTCAACCCACGATTCAGTAGTTGAGCCTCCCACAGCATTGCATATTATTCCAACTGGCACATCAAGCGAATCGGCAAGCATGCGTCCGAAATGATACGCTATAGCCGAGAAATCAGCAGACACCGACGGTGTGGATTTCTTCCATCCGGCTTCCGAAAAATATTGCAGTCTGTTCACTGAATCAAGTGCTGATTCAGGCCAGGCTTCCGGATTCGTACGCCATCTTGCATCCATATTGTATAGTCTGAGATTCGGATTATCAGCCTGGGCAATATCTTCTTCCGCTGTGGCGGCGTCCCGGAGCTTGAACTCCATATTGGACTGACCGGAGGCGAGCCACACTACACCGGCCATCACGTCGTTGAACGTGAGCGTTCTGCCGCCCGACGTAACCTGCATGGTATATGGCCCTCCGGCCTTGAGCGGTAACAAAGGCAATGACCACTTTCCATCTGCTCCTGAAACAGTTTCCAACACCTGCCGTCCGATAGAGAGTGACACCTTTGCCCCGGCATCGGCTGTGCCTGACACGGTTAATTCTCTCCCCGCAGGCAAGACCATCCCGGACCCATAGATAGCCGGCATTGAGAGGCCGCCGTAGTCGCCTGTTATTGCTGAATAAACAGTCTGCGCCAGACGTGAAGCTCCCTCCTTATTTGGGTGCAGACCGTCGGGAAGCATCCAGGGCATGTCCTGTAAAGGGGCTTCAAAGTCGATCAGTTCCGCTCCACTGATGAGAGCCACTTCCTCTACAAGACTCTGTATCTGGTCACGCCAATCACGCGTACCCGACTTGAAACGCGGATGGCGGTCTGAAATCGGCGACAGACGGGCTATATAAAACCGCGCATCGGGATTGACCGACCGCAATGAGTCTATAAGTGTCAGATAGTCCACTACAAATTCATCGGCCAGATGCGGCCATACTCTCGGATCTGTATCATTGATTCCAAGATGGATGACCACTATGTCGCCGGCAAAATCAAGAGCACGCCTGTATTCCTCCTGCTCGTTGTACGGCCTGTAACCGTTGCGTGTGAGCGTAGCTCCCGATTTTCCGAAGTTACCGACAACGTAACCACTGCCGAGCATTTCCTGCAACTGTGCAGGGTACGAGTCCACCGACGGATTGTCGAGAGTCATACCATAAGTTATACTGTTGCCGACACAGGCTACCTTTACCGGGTTATTGGCAAAAGCGCTGACCATAGCGGTCAGCGCCATTGCGAGAAAGAGATATGTTTTTTTCATTGGGCTTCTTTTCGGAGTCCTGTGATTACTTTTCGGAGTCGTCAAGCATCTCAAGGATGTCGTTGCACAGACAGAAACTATGTATCATCATACGCGGTATGTGAAACGGCCCTTTAAAAATATTACCCTTGGCCGGTTGGGCCACAGTGCCGTCGCGGTGCAGGTAGCCATACCACTCCGGATATTCCTTATCGGGGAAATGCGCATAGGTCCAGTCGCTTATCTGCTTGTGCATATACAGATAGTCATTGTTGCCGGTAAGCAGGTATGCATACAGCGAAGCTATTATTGTCTCGGTCTGAGGCCACCAGAACTTCATATCCTGAGAATAATCCTGCGCAGGCAGGTCGCGGCAATCACGGAAATTTATTATACCGCCGTACATCTTGTCCCAGCCCCATTCCCACGACCAGTCGAGGATCGTAAGGGCGAGATCGAGCATTTTTTTATCAGAACGACGACGTGCCTCCTCCATGATAAACCATGACGTCTCGATGCAGTGTCCGGGATTTATCACACGTCCGGCCAATGTGTCTATAAACTCACCGTCAGGGCCAACAGTCTCCAGCAGAGCCTTGAATTCAGGATGCATGAAATACCGTTCGATCTGGCTTATTGCCTCCGTAATGCTGTCGGTCAGTTCAGCCGGGGCATCCTCCCCAAGAGCCTCACGGATCCTTGATCCGGTATTTATAAGTATCATGGTGATAGAGTGTCCGCGACCCTGCATCACCGGTTCATATTTAGGAGTCAGGAATCCCGGTGTATCAAGCATATATCTTATATGCCTGTATATCTCCAAGGCCCGGTTGGCCCAAGCCTTGTCGCCTGTGGCGATCGAATATTCGGCCATTGCAAGAGCTGCGAAAGATTCCGAGAACACATAGCGGCGCTTGCGCAGGGGCGTACCGTCTGCCATTACCTCGAAATACATGTGCCCGTCCGACGGATCAATACAATGAGCCTCGATGAAGTCAATACAACTTCTCGATGCGTCGAGCCACTCCTGGCGCTTCTCGATCCTGTTGTATGCTGCGGCTGCTATATAGCCGAATCGGCCCTGAAACCATACAGATTTCGTACTGTCCATCAGCGATCCGTCACGATCAAGACATGTATATACTCCGCCATTCACACGGTCAAGACCGTGTTCCATCCAGAAAGGCATTATATTGTCCACGAAGTCGGCACGGTATCTACCGGCCCACTCCCTGATATATTTTTTTGCGTCCATACGTCAGAATCAGAGCCTATTGCAACGGTTAAAGAAATCAATAGCCTCAAGCTCGGCCTTCATGGCTGCTTCTTCCTCGTCTGTCATGTTCTGGAAAGGCGTGCGGTTCTTACCAAGGTCAAGACCGATAAGTTTCATGATACGCTTTCCACCTACGATATTGCCACGATAATGGCAAATGACGTTTATCACTTCCTGCGAGAAGTTCTGGCGCTCGCGGGCAAGTTCCAGATCGCCGGCATTCCATGCGTCTATGATGCCTACCAGTTCACGTCCGTTGTAGTTTGTAGTGCCGCCAATTCCGCCACGTGCACCACCCATAGCAAGACAAGGCAGTATGGTCTCATCCTGACCGTGCAGCATGTCGAACTTGCCATTCTTGTAGAGACGGCACTGGTTGTATTCGTATATGCTCTCGAATGTATACTTTATACCTGCGAAATTCGGCACACGTCCGTCAAGGGCCTCAAGAAGTTTCACCATCGGCAGGAAAGCACCGTTGAATGCGGGAATGTGGTAATAATAGAACGGTAGCTCGGGAGCGCCGCAAGCTATTTCCTCTATGTATTTCACCAATTCCTCTACACGTCCGATCTTAGGGAAAGGAGGAGCCATAGCTCCGATGCCCCAAGCTCCGATCTTGGCAGCATGCTCTGCAAGTTTACGCGAGGAGCGTACACAGCAAGAGCCTACATGAACAATCACCTTGAATCCTTCGGGGGCAGCGGCTACCCATGCCTCGGCCAATGCCATCCTCTCCTCATCGGTGAGCATATATCCCTCGCCCGACGAGCCGTTTATGAATACACCTTTGAGCCCGTTGGCTTTCAGCATCGCTGCATATTGGGGTATAGGGTCGAGGTTGATGTCACCATTTTCTTTGAAGGGTGTGAAGGGGGCATCAATAAGACCCTCTATTTTTTCGAAAGTTTTCATTTTTATTATTTATAGTGAATTATAAGGGTTATTCATTGATTGTTTCGGCCTCGAGTTCTTCCTGAAGACCCGGGGCTGTGGCATCATCGCTTTTAGGACGGAGCACTGTGAGCTGAAGCACAAGAGCCACGATCAGTATACCTCCCATAAGTGCGAAGCCAAGTCCAAGCTTGCCATCAGCCACGAGAGAGCCGAGCACGCTGGTGACTACAGCACCGGCAAGCACACCGGTCATGTTCATTATACCATAGGCGGAAGCACGCTGGTGTGCCGGGACGAACTGGCACAATATAGGCATATTGTTGGCGTCAAACATACCGTAACCGACACCAAAGAGCAACGCAGCGGCCACAGCGGCCCATACATTGTGTATGCCTATGAATATAAGAGCAGGAACCATCATGCCGAGACCAATCGCACTTGTATAGATACGGCCGCGTACATTGCGTAGCACCCATTTGTCGCTGAGAGGTCCGCCTATCATCACACCGATAAACGATGCTACAGCTATAGTGATTGTAGCTATAGGTCCGGCCTTCGACGGTTCATATCCAAGCGTCTCTGTAAACAGAGTTGGCAACCAGTTCTTTATAGCCCATCCTGGAAGTGAGGAAGATGCAAAGAAGAACAGTATCACCCAGAACGCCACGTTGGAGAAAATCATGGCGAATGTCTTAATCATATTTCCTCCGGAAGCAACCTTTTTGCTATCGGTATGTCCTTGAACAACAGCATGGCGTTTCTCCCTGAGCACTGCCATCAGCACTACGGCATAGGCAACGCCTATGATACCGAACCAATGGAATGTAGCCTGCCATGAAAATGATGCGGCAGCCGTAGCGCCGAAACCACCGAGAGCCTGTCCCATATAGAGACCGGTCATGTGTATACCTATAGCGAGCGAACGGCCACGGCCTGTGAAATAATCGGCTATTAACGATAGTGCGGCCGGAATATACAGAGCCTCACTGACTCCCATAAGAGCACGCAACCAATATATCTCGTCGAAAGTTGAACAATAGCCCATCAGGTAAGTGACAGCAGACCATACACCAAGCGAGCCTACAATCAGCCATTTGCGGTTAAGCCTGTCGGCTATCGCTCCGCTGACAGGACTCATAAAGCAATATATCCAAAGGAATACAGCCATCAGTCGGCCGAAATTGACCGGATCCTTGACCGGTGATATTGTCTCTCCTATGGACATCTGCATGGTCGAGAGCATCTGTCTGTCCATATAATTGAGCAAAGCCACTATCCAGAGTAGCCCTACCACGACCCAAGGATACCATTTCTTGTTTTCCATGTGCTTATCAGGTATTTCTGTTGCGTTATGATAATGTGATACTTTCAGCACAAAGTTAACGCTTTTTACGGAATTTACAATAAATTTGTCGTAGAGTCTTCAGAATATCAAGAAAGATATATGCACATTGCATCAGTCGATTCTGACCGACTGCACATAACCGTTGTTGAAAATATTATCTTCCAAAACAGCATCACGTACATTAATAAACCGTATGGAATAGCGGTTGGTATGGAAGGCTGGATATTCATCGGTCAAGTCAACCGTATTTCCGGCAAACCGGAGGCCGCTTACCGACTTGGCATATAGCAACGGCGCATCAAAAGTACTGAACAGATTGTCCTCTATCCGTATGCCGGGGTAGCCGTAGCCTCCGTGAAAACATACCTGTTGTGAATCTATATCAGGGATTTCCGGATATATCGATATGACAGCCTCCGTGAACTGGAACATATTGGTAAGCGCCGACACGAACTTGTTGCGCCGTATGAGCACGTCGCGGCAAGCGCCGGTCTCATACCATCCATTGCAGTCGCCACAAAGCAGAATGGCCGTACCTGAAGTGTGGTCGAACAGGTTTTCTTCTACAACAACCGGACGAGGTGTGCTGAAAAGAGCGCCTCGCGCGCGATTGTTGCGCACCACATTACCGGCAAATGTCACCAACGGCGTCCACCGCAGATTTTCGATACCAAGCGGCATGGAATCCGGCCACTCGACATCGCGCGTCAGAGTGATCCTGAATTCCTTTGCGCCTTCAACGTTCTTCGAATCAACCGGTTCAATGGATTCTACAATCTCTGATTCTCCAAAATATTCCATTGTCCGGCTTTTGATCAGCCTGACACTATCACCGGCCTCACCCCATTTAAAGCCGAATGTCTGCGGATGCATATATCTTGCCCTTAGTGTCCGGGGACTTTCTACCGACGTTATCGCCAAGTATGTGCCATGCACATTTATAGCATCATCCATCATGCCTTCATACAATCCGCCTTTCGAATCTATGTGGCCCTCACATCCTGAAAAATGCGTTGCATCTGCCTGCGTAGTAAAATAGCGCGGATCATTTTCCCCTTTAAGACATACGGAGAAGCCTGCAAGTGTAATATCACGACATAGTTGCGCAAGCAGTCCCATACCTTCGGCATAGTGGATCTTCACACTATCAAGCACCAGGCCGGAACTCTGATGCATGAAGACGGCCGGCGCCGGCCGTGCGTACGTACGCAAAGCGACAACTGTCCCCGGAACAAGTCTGCTGTCGGTCCATCGTGGAGCAAGAATACTTCCGTCGGGCCTGACAGACACACTGTCGAGAGGAGTCCACAGGTCACTGGTGCGATAGACAATATGTCTTGTCGACGGGTCAAAAGCAATTCCGGTCTGCGGCACATGATTCCATCCGTCACCATAAGCTTCAAATGCTCCGCTTTCATTCACCCGCCAGCGCACCCACGGTTCTGCCATGAACACAATTCCGGTAGGTGTAGATTCCACTACCCTGACCTGCGATATATGCGGATTATCGAAATCTATACTGAACCCGCGAAGCATCACATTACGGCAGTCCGACACCGCCACAGGAAGCATTCGCCCGTGGAAGGCAAACTCTGCCCCGGTCGCTTCCAGAACCACATTCTCCAGATTTTCCAACAATATTCCTATTTTCTTGGGATTTACCTGGTCGTGATTCGATATATACATCTCCCGCTCTGACGCACCTTGAGGATAAAAATCGTAACGCCCGGGCATGAAACGCAACACCACAGTGTCTCCGTCGGAATGTCTTCCGAGAGCGGCTACAGTCTGCGAAACTTTAAAACTGATATTCTCAGCGCCGGGCAAGACATCGTATTCCGACATATCAACTTCGTGTGTCCGGGAATTTCCGTACAGAGAGACACACAGGCACAAAATAGCTGTAAATAAAGTGTATTTCATTCTTTTGGTCAAAGGCTATTTATAAATTCAACTATATCGGAGAGCACCGAGGGCGAGATCGTCTCCTCAATTACAGCATATTCTGATACTGCACCCGTAGCAGCATTCTGAAACAGATGGTTCAAACCGGAATATTCCTTTACCTTGACTGAGGAATTCAGCTTTCTTACAACCGGAGCATTCAATTGAGCGCGCACCTGCGTGTCTTTTTCTCCATAAAGTACAAACGCCGGACACTTTATGCCTGATATGCTTTCCGATGGAGAAAACGCCACAGTATACGCAATCCACGGATTCATCTGCACCACAATCTTCTCCATATTGGCCTTCAGTGATGCCATAAGCGGAGATTTATCCCATCCTTTACATTCCTGAGCGATAACTCTGCGCGCAGCATCAGCTCCACCGGAAGTATAGGCAGGATATAGCTTCAAGAGTGCGGAGACGTAACTGTTGACAGCATCTTCAGGCATACCACCTCCAAGCATCGCTGTCCTTGACTGGTCGGCAAGAATGGAATCGCCGCGTAATGCCGGAGCGCCGAGAGTCACAATGAAGTCCGGAGCAGACTTATCGTCAGATGCAAGTATAAATGCAATCTCGCCTCCCTCACTATGTCCGAGGACTCCGATTTTTCCAAATTCTGCTTTGGAACGCAGATATTCTACACCACAAGCAGCATCGGATGCAAAGTCGGCAGTAGTTGCCACTGCACCGGATCCGGTCGAGTCTCCGAAGCCTCTGTCATCGTATCTGAGACTTGCAATGCCATTGCGCGCGAGCCAGTCGGCAATCACGGCAAATGGTCTATGTTCAAAAATCTCCTCATCGCGGTTCTGCAATCCACTACCGCTGACCAAAATCACAACAGGTGTCTCTGCTGAAAATCGAGCAGGACGGACCAATGTACCGGCCAAGGTGACATCAGCAGCCTCATTGCGGAATGCAACATCCTCAATACTGTATTCAAAAGGCGGGACAGGAGTCTGCGGACGCTTTCTTGCATCTGCGCCTCGCTTCAATACCAGATCCCTGCGCAGCATTCCCTGTGAAAATGTCCCTGACAAAGTTCCGTCCGAAGCCAAAGCCGCCTTATAAACTACCGCAATTGCCGGAACAGACACACTTATAGAGTCTTCCGACAGATAATTGACCTCCGCTGCTATTCCATATGCATTCTGCTCAGGCGAATCCATCGTCACGGTAAATCCACCGTCAGAAGCAGCCGATATATTGAATACAAGCTTTAGCGACACTTGAGGAGTAACCTCAAGGACTCCACTCCATTTGCCTTCCAGGGTATCTGCAGAAATACTTCCGAGACTAAACAACAGTCCGGCAAGCACACAAAACAACTTTCTCATTGAGGAATCTTATATTGATGGTTTCAAAAATCCAAAATTAATATTTTTCCACGGTAATCATTTCATTTATCCATAAAAAACAGCTTCCGAACACAAATCGTATCCGGAAGCTCAATATATCAGTAGATATCCAATTGGATCAAAGTACCTTTTCAAGCTTGTATGACAGTCCAGACGGTGCTTCCTGCATATCTGAAGTAAGCATCGTAAGCGATCCATCCCTGTTTATCTTGAAATTCATCGGTTCATTGCCCGGCACTACAGAATTCAGTTTCATAACTGCTATGCTGTCTACTGTAGTACGAGAGACAGTTCCGCTGTCAAGATACACGTCGCCGGGTTTGGGTGCGCCGATATAGTCGGTACGAAGGGCATAAACCCCTACCCCGCATTTTCCTTGTTCTACCACAAGATTATATTTAGCACCTTCGCTATCGGCAGCGGGGAATGTTCCTTGATAAAGAGCAGGATAAGGGAAGGCTCTGCCTGCACACGAATCGGCTGCTACAGCATTGGTTATCTTATCGGTAGTAGTATTTGTACAAGCCGACATAGCTATAATTGCCGAAATACCTGCAATAAAAGTCAATCGTTTCATAAATATTTGTTCAAACTGGTTAATAATTAAGTAACCATCCTCAGCCATCAATTGTTCAGCAGTGCTTTTGGGTGGCATGGTCGCACACGGCCTTGTCTTCGGCCTTTTCCACTTCATCCTCCGTAGGCTCATATCCGGCCTCCCATCTGGAGGTTTCCCAAGGCTTTCGACCCTCTATCTGCCAGTCGAAAGGATAAAAGTGTGCATCAGGATTTCGCCACGACGGTTTGCGGCAGGCATAAGTTACCAAAGGTATGGCCACAAACACCGCGACACCGACAATAAGTATTCCTATATACACAACCGGGCTTCCGGTAGTGATCTGCGAAGGGGGCAGATAGCTCAATAGCAATGCCGATAAAGCGCCCAGGATACCGAATCCGCAGACAATCCATTCACCAAGCTTACCGCCGGGAACTTTAAACCCACGGTGCTTGCCCGGCTGCGTACGCCTCAGCCTGATAAAAGCGCCATATATCATCAACACCATGATCAGATAGATTATAGTTGCCATCTGCGACATAATCTGGTATGCCGACTCAACTGTCGGCAATACCAACAGGATAAGCGTGAGCAACGTCACAAAGACGCCGCCTACAAAAAGGATAGGCTTATTGACTCCATTTTTATTTACCCTCTGCAACGACATGGGCAGGTAGCCGGACTGGGCAACGGCCATAAGGCCCGTAGAAGGTCCGGTGACAAGAGCACTGACCTGACCGATAACACCGAACATGATCAGCAGTGCCATTACGTTGCCGAGCCAGTTGAGTCCGAAACTATCCCAAAGAGCATTATATGCGACAAGAAGCGACTGGAGCAAATTGATATCGCCCGTTGGAATCACGAGACCAATCACAAGCGTACCCAATGCATATACAGCCACAATCACGATCATGGCAAGGAAAATGGCCCGCGGAAAGTCGCGCGACGGGTTGCGCATGTCATTTATATGCACAGCCTGTATCTCCATACCACCATAGAAAAGGAATATGGAAGCTGCGAGCACTATTGTGCTAAGATGGGAGAAGTCGGGGAAAAACGGCACTTGTGCAAGATCTATCGTCTTTCCCATACACACGTATACGATGCCAAGCACTATAAGGATCGCGCCCGGAATTATAGTGCCGAACAGTCCGCCAAGCGTACTTAGCTTGTTGGCCATCTTCTGTCCGCGGAAAGCATTGAATGTGGCAATCCAATACATGAGCAGAGCTATGACAAGTGTGTAGATCTTATTGGATGCCAATGATTCGTCGAAACTCGGAGGCCAGAATATATATGCCAGTGATACCGCCCCGAACATAAGAACTGTCGGAAACCATATTATCACTGTCTGCCACTCTAAATACATGGCAGTCCAGCCCCAACGAGGTCCGAAAGCTTCGGACACCCAACGGTACAGACCTCCGGCTTTTGTATATGTAGAAGCCAATTCCGCACATACCAACGAGAACGGCAACAGGAAGACTACTGCCGCGAACACATAGTAGAAGATCGACTGAACGCCGAATTTAGCCTCCGAGGGCAATCCTCTAAGGCTTAGAATCGACGTGATTATCATAATCGCCATAGCGATCATGGTAATAGTCCCCTTAGCAGTTGAAACATTCTTTTTACGTCCTGATGCAGTATATTCGGCGTCAGGCACTTTTTTCTTTTCGCTCATGTCCCTTCTATTTAAATCAAGCAGGCGGGGGAATCATCAGAGATTCCCGCCGCATGCTTCGTTTATATATTTATGACCGGAATCCGCTACAGGCATTCCGATTCATTTCATCTCATTCTCGACCTCATCGCGTGCAGCAAGCACACAAGTGATCACATGATCCATCACTGAAGGATTGTTATATACGTTCATCGGATAAGTTTTAAGAGCGTAGACAGTACCCTCCGCGTCGCTTCCGTCTTCATTCCATGACGCTGTCCTGAAGCCAGTGCTATAAGCGATATGTGGCGTAGGTTTGCCATTTATCTTATGTCCTTCAAGATACCACTGGAACATCTTCTCGCCCACTGCCTGCTGGAATTTGTTGCCGGCAATAAGATCAGCGCGGTACTCCCTGTCGGAAAGCTCCTTAGCGAACTGGCGCCTGGCATCAGTACCCTTGGGATACACCCTGAATAGAGTTATGAATCCCGTATCATCAGGATCAGCCACTACCATCTCGGTCTGCCGCTCTACAAGCGAATCCATATACAGACGCACTTCCAGAATACCGCCGAGTACTGACTGGAGGCCTTCTATGCCGAGATACTTCAAGGTAGCCCATCCGGCAAGTGAACCTGCTGCAGAGCGTGACACCTCGAGAGTGTAGTACATCGGATTGTATGGAGTCACTTCCTGCAGATATGCATAAGATCCACGTCTCATTATATTCTCGAACTCAGCCGCATCGCGGTAGAGGAAACAACTGCTGATATATGGAGAGAAGCCGAACTTATGGAAATCAATGCCTACAGCGTCGGCAAGGTGTATGCCCTTGATCTGCTCATAGTTTTTCTTTATCACACCGAGCGCGCTCTGCGAGAAGCCAAGAGGATTTGTCTCGAAATCATAGTTCTTGAATACCTGCCATGACCAACCGCATACGGCATCGGCATACAGCAGCGCCTTACCGTAGCCTGCGGGATTAGGATATTTGTCCATGACCCTGCGGACATCCGCAATCGGGTCAAACACGCTTGCATCAGTCGTACCCATAGTGCATACAACCTCTACTACAGGTATTTTCTTTTCCGAAAGATCTCTAAGGACATTTTCCAAGGCATTCACATCCATCTGGTTTGTCTCCGGATCTGTAGGTATTACTATCACATTATCCATACCCAGACCGCTCCAGTCAGTTGCATTCTGCCGGCAATAGTGGGCCTGTGCCGACACAAGCACCTTGGCATCAGTGCGTACACCCTTCTCCCTCGAACCCGGAAGAACGCGCGAAAGCGCATATTTCAGGCTGTAGAACCAACATCCAGAGCCTCCGTATGTATAAATTGCTCCGGCCTTGTCGCTCTCCCAACCAAACAGATCGGCAAGCATACCTCCGCTCTCAAGCTCTGCTTTATGGACATTCCAGGCATACTCGCCCTCTATAATATTCGGCGCGAAAATCAGCGGCAGCATGGATGCTATGATGCTCGCATTGTTGGGCTGCGGCCATACGTTGGACATGGTAAGCGGCGACGATACATCAGGCATGCCTTCGAACAGACCGACACAATCGGAAATCACATTGTCGAGAGTGTCAGATTTCTGCGGTATACGTGCATTTTTAACTTCAGGATAGCTGTATGTCAGCTTAGAACTTTTACCAAGGAAGGCAGGACCATCAGCCTCAGGACGCAGACGGTCGATCATCTCTACCGCCTTCTTCATTGAAGCTGCGAGAGAATCTGTTCCACCTCTGAAGGGTGCGGGAAACTCATTGTTCAACTGACGGCGATAAGCCGCCCATCTGGGAGCATTTCCGAGGATCTTACCATCGTTATCCCACACATTGCTTGCATCATTATTGTTTGCCATAGTTATATATTAATAGTTGTTGTAATTATACCGCGATTGTTATGTAATCACATAATTGTAACACTACGCGGATAAAATTGTTTTGGCTCCGCATACAATTAATATTACTATGAGCAGGCAAGTAATCGCTTAGATCATAAAAACAGCAATTTGGTTAAAAATGGTTAAACAGCGTAATTTTTAACCATGCAATATTTTTTCTTTCCTAAAAAGAATATACCTTTGTATCAGTTTTTCATGGTATTAGATTTAAGGTAAGAAGATTATTCGTCGTGACGACGAGTAATTTTTTTTGCCTTAATTTATTGCATTTAAGTTAAATCAATAATTCACAATCTATTACACCGTACCACCGTCCAAATTTATATCCGACTTCCGGAAATTGCGAGACTTTTTTGAAGCCCAGACTTTCAAAAAAGCGCAGGCTGGCTGTATTGACCGACGTTATGCAAGCAATAATAGCGTGTACTCCACACTCCCTGCATCCATCTATCACTTTACGCATCAATAGACCTGCAAGCTTACGCCCGCAATGATCCTTATGCAGATATACCGTAGCCTCGACCGTCCGGCTGTAGGCCGCTCTTTCTTTCCACTGATGTACATATGCATAGCCGATTACCTCACCATCTTCCTCAAGGACATAATAAGGATAAGCAGAGGATAATTCTTTGATCCTCTGCTGCATTTCATAGGCGGAAACCATCTCTGTCTCGAAAGATACCGCAGTATTCTCTACATAGTGATTATATATACCGCTTATTGCTGCGGCATCCTTTTCAGAGACAGGACGTATCAGCAACACACTTTCAGTGTCTTCTTCAGACAAGGCACGCATCGAGAGCATCGGTTATAGCATCACGGTCCATATTCTGGCCTATAAAAACCAGTTTCACCATACGATCGCCATATACCGGATCCCAATCTCGCACAAGCCCCGGTTCAAGCTCCATAAGCCGCTTCAGTTCGTCTTCCGGAGCAGTGGCATACCAATATCCCGACTCCGTGAGCTTCTTCTGCACTCCGGCTTGCTCGAAAAGGAACGACATATCCCTGTTGTGATTAAAATACAGGATTCCTTTTGCGCGTATCACACTTTCAGGCCATGATGTAGCGATGAACCGGTCGAAACGGTTGATGTCGAACCCGGCCCTTCGATAATAAACAAAAGTCTGTATTCCATATTCCTCTGCCTCACCCTCCTGATGGTGGTGATGATGGTGGCAATGGCAGTCATGGCCGCACTCATGATCCTTGTCGTGGTCATGATCGTGATTGTGGTCGTGATGATGATGAAGTGCCTGGCAAGCTTCCTCTTCCGTAGGTGCTTTCTCGATCTCGCTCACCCATGCTGCCGATGTCGCCACTTTCTCGAAATCAAACATTCCGGTATTAATCAGACATTCCAGATCCACATCGCAATAGTCACATTCAATGATGCGCGCCTTGGGCTGTATGGCGCGTATTATGGCCTTGATTCTTGAAGCCTCCGTGCTATCGATCTCAGATATTTTATTGAGCAGTATTATGTTGCAGAACTCTATCTGCTCGATAATCAAATTTTCTATATCATCCTCGTCGATATCTTTACGCGACAATGCATCTCCGCATGCAAATTCACTTTTCAGCCGCAGGGCATCCACCACTGTAACTATACAATCGAGACGAGGCGATCCTCCGCGGTTATATTCTTCCGACATATTCGGAATCGAGCATATAGTCTGCGCAATAGGTGCAGGCTCGCATATTCCGCTTGCCTCAATCACGATATAGTCGAACTGACCTGAAGCCACCAGATCGGAAAGCTGCTGAACGAGATCCATTTTCAATGTACAGCAGATGCAGCCGTTCTGCAGGGCCACCAGATCGGAGGCCTCACTGTCCTGCCCCACAATACCACCTTTCTGAATCAGTTCGGCATCTATATTAACCTCGCCAATGTCGTTGACTATTACAGCGAATCTGATACCTTTCTCATTTGATAGTATGCGGTTGAGCAGCGTTGTCTTTCCGCTCCCGAGGTAGCCGGTGAGCAAAAGAACAGGAATTTCGTTCTTCATCTTTGTAAATTTACATTTTGCCCTGCAAATTTACAAAAATACTTCCGACAACGCCATCAAAATTTTCCGTATGGAATAGAAAATGTATCGCCTTGAAGCGGATCTCCGCTGTCAAGTCCTTTTTTAAGCCAGTTGACTCGCCACTGCGACCGCCCGTGGTTGAAACTTTCCGGCATTTCACGCCCCGTGGCCTTACGCTGAAGATAGTCGTCGCCTATCTTCGATGCTGCATCGATTGCCCTCTCTATATCACCGTCCTCGATTGATCCGAACATTTCGTTGTCGTTATGCGCCCATACTCCTGCATAAAAATCGGCTTGCAATTCGAGTCTCACGCTCACCTTGTTGGCCTCGGCCTCGTCGAGACGCGCCATGCGGTTATGTGCCGACTCAAGTGTGCCGAGCATGTTCTGAACATGGTGTCCGACTTCATGTGCTATCACATAAGCATACGTGAAGTCTCCTGACGCACCGATCGTCTGATCCATATTCTTAAAGAAATCGAGATCTATATACACCGTCCGGTCTGCCGAACAATAGAACGGTCCCATCTGCGCACTGCCCTGTCCGCATCCTGTCTCTATCGCCCCACGGTACAGCACAAGTTCCGGAGGAACATACTCGCCCCACCCCTGACGCTTGAATTCCCGCGTCCACACATCCTCTGTGCCGGCCAGGACCTGTGATGCCAAAGTAGCAAGGCGTTCATCCTCATCGTCGGGTGTATAACGGCCATATCCATCATGTGTCTGCGACAGAGATGACAACGCGCTCTGCGCCACATCGCCAAGGTTTCCGCCAGACAGCCATGCGATAATCGCGGCTGCTATCACTCCGATGATTCCGCCTCCGATTCCGAGCCGTCGGCCCGACATTCCTCTCTTGTCCACAACATTGCTGCTGCGTCTGCGTCCGTCAAGTCTCATAACAAAAATATTTATCAGTGATAAATCCCGGCAGTCATGCAGGGTCAAAAAATTTCAACACCCGCAGATACGCACAAGTTCATTCAGCCCAATAAATGTGTAATTATTCATTTTATAATAAGTTATACAAGCTTTTTATTTATCATCTTTGAATAATGCGCGCAACCAGGGAAGCACATGTTCAGCCTTGAAATAATGGTTCGGCGGATCGACGTTGGCAAGGCGGAAGAATGTGCTACGATCTATACCTGCAGGCATACTATCCACCGGTTCGCGGTCAGCCTTATCGGCAAACTTAGTATAATGGTATGCTGTAAATGCATCTGCCTCACCGGCCATTGAGTAGGCCGAGCGCACGAGGTCGAAATCTCTGTCAAGACCTCCTTCCGTGCATATCAGCGGACGAGGAGCAAGCGATGCCACTATGTCCGGGAAATCAAATTCGCACAGGAATTCGGGTATTAGATGTGAAATATCGTTTGGCCACGGACGCATGCCGTTATTGTCCGGCATAGTCATCACCAGAGCACGTTCGCGGGTTGTACACAGAAAATCGTTATAAACAAATGCATATATATCGCGATCCATCGCACCAAGCGCCATAAGCGGCTCTGTACCCAAAGAAAAACCGCTGACCACAAGCCTGTCGGCGCGCATCGACGGCTGAGTCTTCATCCATTCAAGTATATGCCGGTCGACATAAGATGTATAGCCGAGATAACTCCATCCCAATTCCAACAATGCACGCGACAGCGTGACATAATCAGCACGTCCTGAGCCTGCCATATTCTCAAGATCGCATGGCTCGCCACAACCGGGATTATCGACTGCTACAGCTATATATCCCTCTTTTACATAGTGATATGCCATAGAGTTCCTGCCCGGATCGACAACCGATGAGTCAAGATCTATTGATGACTCACCGCAAAGAAGCTCCTTTGTCTGCCCGAATCCGGGAATGCATAGTATTGCCGGCACAGGATTGTCTGCGTCCACACCATCAGGCACGAGGACAAGATACGGCACAACGGCTCCTGACAGCGGGTAAGCTTCCCATCGCTCGACAGTATAACCATCGCGTGAATATCTTGCAGTCAATGTTGGAGATTTAATGTCTGTATCAGTCATATAAGGATGACGCATCAGTCTCTCCATCGCTCGCGACACCTCATCCTGCCATGCCGCGAACTGCAAAGAGTCCATACCTGAAGAATAGCGCAAACGTGGTTTGCGCCCATCCATCAGGTTATGCACTATGGCTCGCGAACTCACATATCTTCCATCCTGACGGGTAGTCTCAAACACAGCGTGCTCTGCCGGATCGAAAGGCATCTTTGCACTTGATTCCGTAGACAACATGCCTGTACAAGATAGCAGGATTATAGGCAACAGACGTATTCTCATGGTTTTAACTTTTGGTTTTCCGCAAATATACAAATAAATAAGCAATCAAAAAACACGGGCTGTAAGGTATTTCCCGTTTACCCTTACAGCCCGTGCTTTTTTGAATTTAAATTTTATCAGATACGCTCGAGAACAGTATGCACGAGGTCACGCATCGCCGTCTTGTAGTTCGGCGTGGAATCATGGTTCATCCGGTTGGCAATGATCGAGCATACCGTCATAGCACGATGTCCCATCAATCTCGACAATCCCTGCAATGGAGCACTCTCCATCTCATAGTTGGTGATCTTTCGCCCACGATGCTCGAAACGCTCTATGCGGCTGTTAAGATCAGGATTGGCTAACTTCATGCGCAGTTCCCTACCCTGCGGACCATAGAATCCTACAGCCGAGATCGTATTACCGCGCACCATATCGTCGCGCCCGATCAGATTCACGAGTTCTTCATCTGCATTCACGACATAAGGTTTAGCCCAAAGTGGATTCCAACCGGTGTGTATGCAGAGTGCATTTTCGAAGTCAAGATCCGATACCTCGTTTCTTCCCTGATAGTAATTGAGAACACCATCAAAACCGATCGCTTTTTCAGCAATCACAGGTGTACCGATCTTCAGCTCTGGCTGCAATGCACCTGACGTACCGATGCGTACCATAGTAAGGGTCCTGTGTTCTGGCCGTATCTCCCTGGTGCTGAAGTCTATATTTGCCAATGCATCAAGCTCGTTTATCACTATATCAATATTATCCGGACCAATACCATGACTGAGACACATGATCGGCTTGCCTTTATATGTACCGCCGATAGTGTGGAATTCCCTTGACGACACCTCAAACGTGCGTGTGTCAAAAAATTCGGCCACCATATCCACGCGCCCGGGATCACCTACAAGGATGATCCGATCCGAAAGTTGTTCAGGACGCAAATGAAGATGGAATATTGATCCGTCGGAGTTTATTATCATTTCTGATGAAGGTATGATGCGCTTATCTTCCATAATCTTTAATATTTTGATTCGTTTGGGTATATTCTTATAAACAGTTGAAATCTTAATATCACTTTCAGGCAAGCTGATAGCGTCCGCCCGGGAGAGACACAATGAGTCCGTCAAGCTCCATTCTTGAGAGCAGGGCCGACACCGCAGGCAATTTCTTACCGAGCATAGCAGCGATATCACCCGATGTGGCATCCGGATCAGCGAGTATATAATCTATAACAGACTGTTCGTCCGGAGTGTTTACATGAAACAATTCCTGCTGTCTTGCCCTGACGTTTTCGCGCTTCTTCCAGTTGCATGCTTCCACTATATCCGTAGCATTCCGCAACATACGCGCCTGCAGCGACACGATCAGTTCATTGCATCCGGCACTGTAGGGATCATTTATCCTACCCGGCACAGCCATAACTTCACGATTATAACCCGAAGCCAGTCTGGCTGTGCTCAACGCACCACCTTTCTCTGCCGATTCGATCACAAGTGTACAGTCGCAAAGACCGGCCACAATCCTGTTCCTCGCCAAAAAATTTGCTCTATGGATGACATCACCTGACGTATAGTCCGTGACAATCATACCGCCACGCGAGCATATCTCAGCAGCAAGATTCCTGTGATCAGCCGGATAAATCGTATTCAGGCCGTGAGCTACCACTGCTACAGTGGGTATGCCCATACGCAGTGCCGCTCTATGTGCCGCGGCATCAATTCCGTATGCCAGGCCACTGACTATCACAGGATTTTCCACCTCATCCGCAATTTCCTCCACAATGCGGTCGACCACGCTTATGCCGTAGCGGGTGGCATGGCGTGTCCCCACCACAGCTATAGGATGGGCGGCATTGAGTGCACAACGCCCGAAGCCGTAAAGCATCAGCGGTGCATCCTGGCATTGTAAAAGGAGTGCAGGATATCGGTCATCCGAAAAATAATAAGTATCTACACCCTTTGCCTCTATGAACTCTACCTCCGCTAAAGCTTCTTCGATACATTTCCTGCGGGAATCATCATCGAAACTGCGGTGCGGTGATCCCAGTCGCAGACGCAGATCCCGGACTGACGCATTGAAAAACGCCTCCTCAGAGCCGAACAATTCAAGAATCGTGGCAGCACGGACTGGAGTCAACCCACGGATACGCGAGAATGCTATCTGGTATACCAAATGCGGATATGCGGCACTTATTTCCATTATATTTCATCAAGATATTCACGAAATGCCGAAGCCAACACATCTCCACGCGAGAGCCGGCCGTTCTCAAGTGTAGCGACCGATACATCAGCAAAAACCACAGGAGTGCCGTCATGCCTGTAAATATCCTGCTGGAATATAAACAGCGGCCCACGGCGTACAATGTTGAGCTTGCTCACCATCACGTCGCCCAGGGTCAACGGGGTCTTATAGTCTATGACAACCCGTGTAAGCACCGGATCTATCCCCCGCTCATGCATCTCGCGGAACGAAAGTCCAGCCCGATTGCAGAATTCATGCCGCGTGTGCTCGAGATAATGCAGATAATTGGCATTATTTACAATGCCCTCCACATCCACCTCATAATCCCTCACGGCTATCTCTATCTCAAAAACGTAGTTGCGTGGCCTCATTTTTCAAGAATAATAATGATCTGTTTCGACTTGTAAAGATATGAATTTCGATCGAAATGCCCAATTGTTGTGGCTAAAATCGTAACTTTGCAGCCAAGTATTACCAATACCACCTTATCACATGAAGCATTTCCCACTGATAATTGTCCTTGCGGCGATATATATACTCACAGCCCTCGGCACACACACTTCGGCCTGCACTTCGGCTATTGTGGGAGCCGACCGCACTCTCGACGGCCGCATTCTCATGTGGAAACACCGCGATACCGGCACTGAACACAACTTTGTGGATCGCGTGGCCGCAACGGATTCCACTCTGGCATTCGTAGCTTTGTTCAACGGCGGGGACTCTCTGCTGCTCGAGGCTTGGACGGGAATGAATGAAGCTGGATTCGCCATTATGAACACGGCGAGCTATAACCTCGCACCGGATACAGCCGTCATAAAAGACCGCGAGGGCATCATAATGCGTCGGGCCCTCGAGAAATGCCGTAGTCTTGCCGATTTCGAGACTTTGCTCGACACCCTTGCCCGTCCGATGGGTGTGCAAGCCAATTTCGGCGTCATTGATACATCCGGCAACGGAGCGTACTATGAGACAGACGACCGTTCGTACCGAAAATATTCTATCGAAGATACCGACAGCCACGTTCTGCTTCGCACCAACTTCAGCGTAAGCGGAAACGACACCGACGGCATGGGATATATCAGGTATGAAAACGCATCACACCTGCTCGAACCTTACATAGCTACATCCACGGTCACACCTGAAGTGTTCACCGAACAGTTGTCGCGAAGTTTCTGGCATTCACTGCTTGGCCGCGATTTCGCGGCAGGAGGCGACAAATGGGTCGTGGATCAGGACTTCATACCACGCTACAGTTCATCTGCATCTATCGTAATCGAGGGCATACGTCCCGGAGAATCACCAGGGCTTACTGTAATGTGGACTGCTTTGGGCTATCCTCCATGCGCCCATGTAATTCCTGTTACAGTCGATGAAGTCACTGACGGACTTAGACCCATTGCACCTGGTTGGCGAAGCCCTGTGTGCAGCGAAGCTCTGCGCCACAAACAGACAGCATTCCCCATAAAGCGAGGCAGCGGCAAGCGATACATTGATATGGACGTTCTGCGTACAATCAGCGCCGAACAGTCGGTGATAAGCGGTGCAGCCTACAGGCGCGGACGGGAGATGCGAAGGGAGGCATCTTCAAAGAATCAAGATTGATTAAGGAATAATTAATTAAGCGATAGTGTTGCCGAATGAGTCCGTTTATATCTACAATACTGCTTCTTATTGCGGCCAATGTGTTCATGTACGTGGCCTGGTATGGTCATCTCAAGCTCCAATCGGCAGGAATCTCTACCTCCTGGCCGCTGATAATAGTGATATTATTCTCATGGGGCATAGCTCTTATCGAATATAGCCTACAAGTACCAGCCAACCGTATCGGTTATGCAGCCAACGGAGGACCTTACTCACTGATGCACCTGAAAGTAATGCAGGAGGTGATCACTCTGATTGTGTTCGTAGTGATGAGTCTGATAATGTTCGACGACTTCGAGGTGCGTTGGAATCATATCCTCGCCTTCATCATGCTGATAGGCGCGGTTTACCTCGTATTCATGAAGTGATGATAGTCTCGAATATGTAGCAAACATTTGGCAATTCGCAGATTGGAAGCAACACTTTTTTGTTATTAATATAAATTAACTATTTAGGGGGGTAAATATTATTTTTGTATACTTTTGTGAATATAAATTCACACAAATATGAAATACCGTTTTTTCTATTTTTTATGCACCCTGCTTGTTGGTGTCAATACCTGTTTTGCTGAAATTAAAGAAGAAGTAAAAGTCGAAGATAATGGCTTTAAATGGATTGAGTTATATGATTCTGAAAATGGTTACTCCGGAGTGAAAACTATTGATGGCAAAGAAATAATCTCCACAACATTAAAAATAAATTATATATTTTACGATTCTAAAAATCTATTCAAAGGAGTATACTTTGATAAAGAATTAAATATAACTTACTGCTATTTTGACCTTAATGGCAAACAAATCTTTGAGCCGGGAAAATATACGTCTATTTTATTTTATGAAAGACATGCTGCAGCAACTACACTAGATGGAAAAATAGGCATCTACACCCTTGACGGGAAAGAGATTATAACGCCCAAATACACCAAGATTACCATGTCCGATAATGGATACTTTTGTATTGAGGATAATGGAAAACATGGAATATGCTCGCTTGATGGAAATGAGATTGTACCACCTATTTACGAGGAATTTGTTTACTATTCTGCTGAAGGATTTAAATCCGGAGGAAAAAAACTCGGTATATTCCTACCCGGACATGACATTCGGAAATTTGTGGATAACAAAAAGGAAATATCCACGGACAAAGGCAAATTCATTATTAATATAATTTACAACGTACGTAGTTGGGTAACAACTGCTGACGGGAAAGAAATCATACCTCCATCCTTAGGCGCAACATACATAACATGGGAAGATAATGAAAAAAATAGCTACTTTTTAGTAAGAAAAAAAGATGGAGATTCTGAATTTTGCGGCATTTATCGATACGATGGGAATGTGGAAGTGCCGTTGACTCAAGAATATGAATGGTGCTTTTTTGAATGTGAACTGACCGACACGGCTGCTACACGTTTATATAAAGTAAAAAACAAACAAGGTGAATATGGAATCTACCGTGTGGGCGTAGGTGAAATAATACCTCCTGGGAAATACGATTATCCAAGTCTTAACACTTTCGGATTTAGCTGTAAGGGAGAGGATGACACCGAGACATTCTGCGACTTTTTAGGCCGGGAACTATTTCCATTAGGACTATATACATATGTCTATGGGGAAAAAGAGGGCTATATAAAAGTCATGGATAAAAACGAGAATTATGGAGCTTACGATTTGAGGGGGAATCTTATTGTACCTGTAAGATATCAGGGACTGGTCTATAACATGGAAACGGGATTTGCGTCCGACTATGGCGACAATATATTGGGAGTATTTCTACCGGCGCAGATATCATCCAAACTTAAAGATATGTTCGACAGAGCCTATGCAATCTCCGATACTGAACCGCAGGCAAAATTTGATGCATACATGGCAATAGCGAAAGAGGATCCGAACAATGAATTCGGATATAAGGCACTTGCGTATAACAATATCGGTTGTCTTCTGATGGAGCAGGGAGACCTCAACAGCGCAAAAGATTTTTTTGAATCGGCAGTGGCCATAGATCCGAGTTATAACACTGCTCAAAACAATCTTAGCAGCGTCAAGTCACAGATCAGCAGCAAAAAATGGCAAAATATAGCAAATACCCTTACAGGAATAAGCAATGCATTGAGCAACGCAGCAGGCTACAGAATGGACTACCAGCAGTCGTTTGGCGACGATTATGGTTCATTCTCAGATAGTGACTATTCCAACGGAAATTCTTCTTCACGGAATTTCCAAGCGGAATATGACAGATGGGAACAACGTGCAGAAAGAAACTATAATTCATTGACAACAACAGGGCACTCTTACACAGATAAAGAAGGAAACAAGAGTGGCTCAACACATAGAGGTATGAATGGAGGCAATTATGTGCGGATGAAACAATTGCTCAGAGAGGCACAGAGCCAAATGCGCAATGTGCGACAGAAAGCAGCCCGCGCAGGCATCACAATTCAACAATCAAAATGGGAAACAGTTGTGGTTTCGTACTGATTCTCGATTCTCTCTATCCATATACGATGAACATACCCTTATTTTGCGTTATTACCCCACAGATACAAGTGAATTATGATGTAGTCTCGCTCCTTGATACCGCAAGAAGATAGCACTACCATCATTCCATTTGGGGCGCGAGGATGATCACATGTCTGACAACTGGCTCAGCGCATGCTCGAGATCTGTGGTCGACAGACGGCGGCGAAGTTCGCCACGGTAGGCGATGGATATGTAGCCCGTCTCCTCGGATACCACAACGGCCATAGCATCAGTAGCCTGTGCTATACCGAGTGCCGAACGATGCCGCAGACCGAGTGATCTTGGAACATCCGAATCGTGACTTACCGGCAGAATGCATCCTGCCGCCTTGATACGGTTATCTGCAATTATCAATGCACCGTCGTGCAGCGGTGAATTTTTGAAGAAAATATTCTCTATCAAGCGTGTATTGATCTCGGCATCGATCATATCGCCTGTTTTCTCATACATGTCGAGCGGCATCGACTGTTGAATCACAATCAAAGCTCCTGTCTTGGACTTGGCCATGCTCATGCATGCATATACAATCGGTATAACCCATTTGCGCTGCCGTGCCTCGGCCTCCTCACGGTGTCCGTGAAAAATCCTGCGTAGCACGTGCCAGCGCTTCTGCGAACCGAGTTCCACAAGGAAACGCTTTATCTGCTCCTGGAACACAATCACCAAGATAAGCAGACCGATGCTCATGAACTGGTTCATAATTGTGCCGATCAGACGCATACCAAGAATCTCCGAAGTCACAACCCACACCATTATGAAGGCCATGACTCCATAGAATATATTGATCGTACCCGATTCCTTCATCAGCTTATACAAGTAATAAAGCAATACGGCTACAAGCAATATGTCTAAAGCGTCCTTAATTCCGAAATCCATGACTTATGAAAGAGAGATGTTTGGTTTATTATTATGGTGTTATCGCGGTGCGTATCAGCAGGATGGCAATGAATCAGGATTCATGGAATAACATGTTACGGCCAAAGCCTGTCTGGCTGCGGCGACATCATGCACACGCAGTATGGATGCTCCACCATGAGCCACGGCATATGTCCCCAGAGCTATAGTTCCGGATAAGGCATGATCAGCGGTGACTCCGAGCGGACGTGTTATCATCGACTTACGCGACACACCGACAAGCAACGGATGACCAAGACCGTGGAATAAAGGCAGATCGTGCATAAGCCTGTAATTTTGCTGCGTAGTCTTGCTGAATCCAAAACCGGGGTCTACTATCACATCGGAGATTCCCATTGAGACAAGTTCACTAAGACGTTCTCCCAATTCGCGGATCACGTCTGTAGTGACATCCCCATAGCCGGTATGGTTCATCATATCCTGAGGAGTTCCACGCATGTGCATAAGTATATAAGGAGCACGCACATCCACTACCGTACGCCACATATCAGTATCAAGAGCTCCTCCCGAGATGTCGTTGATTATGTCAGCTCCCATCTCCGCAATCGTCTTTCTTGCTACAGAGGCTCTGAAAGTATCCACGGAAACAGGTATGTCGGAATCAATGGACCGAAGAACGCTCAACCCGGCTTCGAGTCTTCGCAGTTCCTCCTCCTCGCTCACATCAGATGCACCCGGACGCGACGAGTACGCGCCTATGTCTATCATATCCGCGCCCTCCGATAGTAGCGTCTCCACCCGGCGACGCACAGCGTCCTCCCCCATGCTGCGCGAACCGGCATAGAAAGAGTCCGGAGTCACGTTTAGAATTCCCATTACCTGCGGACGGTCGAACTCAACGAGTCTTCCGCCCGGCAGAGTCAGGCTGAACGGAACAAAAGCGGCGGCGGACAAGCTATGCTGCATGATGCATCACGATTTATTGGCACGTTTGCGCTCCAGTTCGTCAAGGATAATCTTGCGCAGACGTATATGGTGCGGTGTTACCTCCACATATTCATCGCCCTTGATGTATTCAAGCGCTTCCTCAAGGCTGAATACCACAGGAGGTATGATACGGGCCTTGTCGTCAGCACCGGACGCACGCATATTGGTGAGCTTCTTAGACTTGGTGACGTTCACCACAATATCGTTGTCCTTGGCGTTCTCGCCCACGACCTGACCGGCATAAACTTCCTCCTGCGGGAAAATGAAGAAACGTCCGCGGTCCTGGAGCTTGTCGATGGCATAGGCATAGGCCGTTCCTCCCTCCATAGCTATAAGCGAGCCATTAGTGCGGCGTTCGATCTCGCCCTTCCACGGCTGATATTCAAGGAAGCGGTGCGCCATGATAGCCTCACCTGCAGAAGCTGTGAGCACATTGTTGCGTAGTCCAATTATACCGCGCGACGGTATATGGAACTCCATATGCACACGGTCGCCCTGAGCCGTCATGGACACCATCTCACCCTTGCGTCGGGTGATCATATCTATGATTTTTGAAGAATACTCCTCTGTGACATTGATAGTAAGCAACTCCACAGGCTCGCACTTCACGCCGTCGATCTCCTTGATTATTACCTGGGGTTGTCCCACCTGAAGCTCATAGCCTTCGCGACGCATAGTCTCGATCAATACAGACAGATGCAACACGCCTCGTCCGAATACCGTCCATACATCCTCGTTTGTGTCCTTATGAATGCGCAGCGCGAGATTTCTGTCGAGCTCACGCGTGAGCCGGTCTCCGATATGACGGGATGTCACGAACTTTCCATCGCGTCCAAAGAAAGGACTATCGTTTATCGTAAATGTCATTGACATAGTAGGCTCGTCGATGGCTATACGCGGCAGCGGTTCGGGATTTGCAAAATCTGTGACCGTATCGCCTATTTCAAACGAATCAAGACCCACGAGCGCACAGATGTCACCGCTACTTACACTCTCCACACGTTTGCGTCCCATACCTTCAAATGTATGCAATTCCTTGATACGCTGACGCGACACAGTGCCGTCTTTCTTGCACAGACCGATCTCCATGCCCTCGCGGAGAGTTCCGCGGTGCACACGGCCGATGGCTATTCGGCCAACATAATTCGAGAAGTCAAGCGAGGTGATCAACATCTGCGCATCACCATCAAGGATCTTGGGCTCAGGTATATGTTCTATTATCGCATCAAGAGCGGCAGTTATGTCCTCGGTGGGTTTATTCCAGTCAAGGCTCATCCATCCATTCTTCGCAGAACCGTATACGGTGGGGAAGTCAAGCTGTTCTTCGGTAGCATCCAGGCTGAACATCAGGTCAAACACCATTTCCTGCACCTCATCGGGGCGGCAATTGGGCTTGTCGACCTTGTTGATCACAACTACAGGCTTCAATCCCATCTGTATTGCTTTCTGAAGCACGAAACGTGTCTGTGGCATAGGACCTTCAAAAGCATCGACAAGAAGCAGACAACCGTCAGCCATATTAAGCACACGCTCCACCTCTCCACCGAAATCGGCGTGTCCGGGAGTGTCTATGATGTTTATCTTATATCCCTTGTAATTTATAGATACGTTCTTTGAAAGAATCGTTATACCCCTTTCGCGTTCGAGGTCGTTGTTGTCAAGAATAAGTTCGCCTGTGCTCTGGTTGTCGCGGAACAGATGTCCGGCAAGAAGCATTTTATCTACAAGCGTGGTTTTGCCATGATCCACGTGGGCTATGATGGCTACGTTCCTAATCTTCTGCATAGGATGGATTATTTGCTGTTTTCTTCTGTATATTTCAAGTTGCAAAGTTACTAATAATTCGGCAAAATGAACACGCATGTCCATGAAAATGCAAAAACCTGACGTCCGCAGATACTACGGTATCCCCACGGAATGTTAATTGTATTTAATTACCTGCATGAATTGCACCCCGTTCAGACTAAAATCTATAACTTTACGTCATAAAAAACAAGCCTGCGGTTAAATCAAGCAATTCATCACGGCCTGAACCTGCCGGATATATTCTGAGTTCAAAAACTTTCAAGGCCTCACGTACGTTGAAATACCATACAGACACAGCCAACATGTGCATTCCTGCAATGACGGAGTCTGTGCCTGATGTGTTCAACTATTGCTAAATTAAGAATTATTATGGATCAGCAAGATTTCAGACGTAACACGGCCACTGAGGCTCACCGACGCAAAGTCAGCAATACAAATGCCTGGCTCGGTCTTATATTCGGCATATTCATGGTACTGTTTTATGTAGCTATGGGTGTGTTGCTTTTTACACCTGTGTTCAACGTGCTTTTCGAAGGAATGGCCGCAGGAATTGCCTGGATACGCTACCTCGTAGCCGTAGTCCTCATTATCTACGGATTCTACAGAGGATACCGGTTGTGGAAAGGCGTAAGTTATGAATATGTAGATGAAGATTGATATGAAAAGACATACCTTATTAGCCGTAGCCGTGGCCCTGATAGCCTCGGCTGCGACGTCGTGTATGAAATATCAGAAGCCGAACAGCGATACAGCCACATCCGGCACAATGACTATGGTCTGCGACAATTCTTTCCAGAACATAATGGAACAGGAGATCGAAGTGTTCGAATTCCAGTATCCTGAGGCTCATATACTGGCGCGCTACGCTCCCGAGAAAGTAGCGGTGGACTCGCTCATGAAACTCAACACAAAGACAATTGTCATACCGCGCGATCTGACAAAAGATGAAGTCAAGAGCCTAAGGAACAAGCGACTCATAACCAAATCGAAAAAGATAGCAGTCGATGCTGTAGCCCTGATAGTAAACCCGGATAATCCCGTGAGCATACTTTCAGTAAGCGAGATCGGAGACATTCTTACCGGCAAGCTCACCGACTGGAATCAGATCGAACCTTCGAAACTCGGCGATATCAAAGTCGTATTCGACAGCAATTTTTCAAGCACCGTACAATACATGCGCGATTCGTTGATGAACGGCCAGCCGTTCGGGCCGAATGTATTCGCCCAGGACTCGATCCAAGGCGTATTTGATGCCGTGCGCAAGACAAAGTCTGCTATTGGCGTGGTAGGAGTCACATGGCTGAATACCGATCTCGACGCCACAGAAATGCCAATCGCCGACAATGTCAAGCAACTTGAGAGCGACGACCCGACTCAGGTCAAAGAATTCGATTCTGAGATAAAAGTTCTGAAAGTACGCCGCGACGATGACTTCCACGCATATCAGCCCTATCAGCAATATATCTACGACGGATCTTATCCTCTGTTCCGTCAGATATACATGATCACCGTAGGTGCTAATGGCGGTCTCAACCACGGATTCTATACATTCGTCACAGGCAAGATCGGACAGAAGATAATCCTACGCACAGGTATCTGCCCCGCCGTGATCTCTCCTCAGGTAGTATCGCTTGAACGATAATTGAGCCTGCAGAACCAATCATTTATGAAATCAACAAACTAAAAAACAGATAAACAACAACACAGAGACAAATGAAATCAAAATTTCTCTTATCCCTTTTTATCGGCTCGTCGCTGATTGCATCTGCCGACGGATATAAGGACGGTATCGAGTATTTCAAGGCCGACCAGTTCGACAACGCTAAAGAAATCCTCACCAAGAACCTCAACAATCCCGGTACAGACAAGGCTCTGAGCTACTATTATCTTGGTGCAATCGACCTCAAGAATGGCGACAAGGCTGCCGCAAAAGCAAACTTCGACAAAGGTGTGGCTGCAAACTCAGGCTGCGCGTTCAACTTCGTAGGACTCGGACAACTCGACCTTCTGAACGGCAACGTAAAGGCCGCTGAGGACAACTTCAAGAAAGCTGCCAACATCAACAAGAAAGATGCAGAAATATCGGTGCTGATCGCCCGCGCATATTACAATGCCGATCCTACAAAGTACGCTAAGGAAATCCAGAAGTATATCGACAAGGCCCGCAAGGACTCCAAGAACCAGGAGCCTTCTATCTATATCTTCGAGGGAGACCGCCTTATGGACCAGAATCAGGTAGGTGACGCAGCCGGACAGTATGAAAATGCTATCTACTGGCAGGCAGACAACTCTGAAGGCTATGTGAAGTATGCCAACGCTTATGTAGGTGTAAATCCCGGCTTTGCAATCCAAAAACTCGAAGAACTCGTAGCACTCCAGCCTAACTCAGCTCTCGCACAGCGCGAACTCGCCGAGAAATACTACGAGAACGACCAGTGGCGCAAGGCTTCAGATACCTACGGCAAATACATCCAGAACCCCAACCACTTCCCCGAAGATCGCGCACGCTATTCCGTGCTCCTCTACTATGGAGAGAACTATCAGCCCTCGCTGGAGATCGCCGAATCATATCTGGCCAATGACCCCAACGACTTCCTGATGAACCGTATGAAGATGCTCAACCTCGCCGCTCTCAAGCGCTACGACGAAGCCAAGACAGCAGCAGAGAAATTCTTCACCCTCAAAGGCTATTTCTCCGGAAACGACTACATCACTTACGCTGACATCCTCAATGCCCTTGGCGATCCTGATGCAGGCATAGCCATCATTGAAAAAGGCGCTAATGATCTGCCCGACAATCTCGCCATGCAGCAGAAGCTATCCGAGACATATCTTACAGCCAAGCGCTACGCCGATGCCGCTACTTCTTATGACCGCTATATCGACGCAAAGGCCAAGACTGAAGAACCTGTAACTGTTACAGACTACTTCGCCGGTGGTGGCCGCTACCTTACATATGCTGCATCTACCGACTCACTGCCTGAGGCAGCCGCAGCTGCAGCAAAAGGTGTCGCCTATATAGACAAAGGTCTTGCAGAGCAGCCCAACAACCCCAGCCTCGTGCGTCGTAAAGCACAGCTTATAATGGTAGGCAACGGTAAGGAAATGAACCAGGCTGCAGCCAACGAGTATCTCCGACTGATCGAGCTTCTCGACATGACCCCGGACAGCAAGAATCCTAATAACCCCAACAACGATATCGCATACTACAAGAATGCATATCAGATGCTCGGCATATACTACGACGGCATCAAGGACACAGACAACGCTGTTAAGTATTTCAGCTTGCTCCTTGAACTTGATCCCGAGAACGAAGCCGTACGCAACTACGTTGAAAGCGCAAAGAAATAAACATATTTCAAGAGCAATCTGACAAGATACAAGAGAGCCACTGGAAACCGGTGGCTCTCTTGTATCTTGTATATCAATCCATCAACTGATTATCCGAGGATCTTTCATACCTGAACAACAGCGGCACAATCCTGTGAATGGCCATGAAAGCCCCTATATATGACACAAACAGCGCAGCTGCCGCCCAATCGAAAGGAAGCGGATTAGTGTAGTCGCCCGAAATAAAGTACGCTATGGCAATCAGCCAGAAAAGAGTCTGGACACACAGGCAAAGCGTACACCAGGCATGTATCTTGAACTTCTGCCATGCAACGCTCCATACTGTATACGGCAGACAGCACAACGCTATCCACGGCAACCATAACGCGCCGACTCTGCCACCGACAAGCATAGCGAGAAAGCTGACAATAAAATATGCAGCCCCGATCTCACACCACGGAAACAGACCGAACAGCGATGCGCTTCCATTGGCAAGGACTGTAGAACATCCATTCTTCTGCACTAAGCCACACACCTTGTCGGCCGCGCCGCTATCTACATGCGAGTCTTTCAATATCAGCAGATAAGTCACATAAATGCCACAGCCATACAACGCGAGAGTGACCACATCTCCCCAATTGCGCCATATTCCGTTGTCTACAAACCAGAATGCCACAAGGCCGATAGCAATAGCCACAAGACCCCATTTGCAGAAAAGCTCTGATGCATTCCTGAACCTATGCTCGCGCAGGTCAGGTTCTGCAGAAGCATCGGTTTTATTAGCAGTAAGTGCATCTCCTGTCCATTTTGCCTCGAAATCCTTGATCGTCATACGTCCACGCCTGCGCGGATTAGCCAGATAGTCTATCATTCCTGCATTTTCATCCACTGAGGTCACTATGACGTAGCCTTGATCCTTGGATTCAGCGATAAACGGTACATTCAAAGAAGACAGACGGCATTCACCTGAACGATAACGCACACTATCCACTTTATATTCATCAAGCAGATCTTCCACTCCTGCCAGAGCCAACTTGCGGGGATATGCCTCAAAACGCGAAGAACTGTACGACTCCGTGTGTGGCACTCCGAGTTCATGAAGATAATTTGAAAATAACGTATTTCTTGCCATATACCTTGTAACTCTTAAAATTCAGTATTTGTTCATCCTCACTATTGATTGCAACAGCTAAAAACGCTACCTTTGTTCCATTCTAAACGATGGTGTTAAAAACAATACAATTTTCAACAAATACGATGTCCCGAAGAATATTGCGTCTCCTGATCATATATTGCTCTCTGATTCTACTGTTCGTGATCGCAAAACCGATCTTCATGATCTGCAATTCCGATGTATATTCTCAGTTCAGCTTTGGAGAACTTTTTTCCTCAATAATCCACGGCTTGCGGATGGATATGTCCACAGCAGCCTATCTGACAGTTATCCCCGCATTCATGCTCGTAGGTGGGATATGGACATCTTCCCGTTGGCCGGAGCGAATTATATCGATATGGAGATACATCGCAGTTGCCCTGATTGTGCTCACCGTAATGTCGGATTCGGTCCTCTACGGATACTGGCATTTCAAACTCGACACCACGCCCATTTTCTATTTCATGACATCTCCTTCAGCCGCAATGGCATCTGTAGCATGGTGGCTTCCAGCTGTAGCTCTGATAGTTGCAGTAGCTTTGACTTGGGCAATAGGCCGTCTGCTCGGACTGTTATGGAATGTTTCGATTCCCCACGTGCCTGACACACGAAACAAACGGATTAAATCGACGGTTGTAATGACGCTGCTTACTGCCGCGCTTTTCATACCTATACGCGGAGGCTTTACTGTTTCGACAATGAACCCGTCGGCCGCCTATTTCTCAGACAGACAGGAACTGAACCATGCGGCTGTCAACCCCATGTTCTCACTCCTCTATTCCGCCACACACCAGACCAATTTCAGCAAAGAGTTCAGATACTTCGATTCCGGACACAAATCCGAGATTCTCAATCACTGGAAAACCACCGAAGAACCGTCCGATTCCACCCTGCTGCGAATCACCGACTCAGAACGCCCCGACATATATTTCATCATCCTTGAAAGTTTCTCATCTCATCTTGTGCCATATCTGGGAGGGAAACCCGTAGCCGTGAATCTTGACTGGATCGCACGCGAAGGCATCACCATGACCAACTTCTATGCCTCGAGTTTCCGAACTGACCGTGCAATCCCGGCCATACTCAGCGGCTATCCGGCGCAGCCCTCCACCTCGATAATGAAATTCGTAGATAAGACCGACAACCTGCCGTCTATAGCCAAAACCCTGCGCGATTCGCTCAACTACCGCACTGCATATTATTATGGTGGAGACATTCACTTTGTGAACCAGAAAGCCTACCTCGTAAGCTCCGGATTTGAAACAATCATATCAGACACAGACTTCCCCATATCCCAGCGCATGAGCAAATGGGGCGCACACGACGATGTGGTGTTCGACAGAATGTGGGCCGATGTATCTGCCGACACAACAGACACAAGACCAGTGATGCGTGTGCTACAGACATCCAGTTCCCACGAGCCATTCGAAGTGCCCTATGAAGCCCCCCAGTTCGACAACCAACGGGCAGTGGCCTTTGCGTTCGCTGACCACTGCCTCGGCGAATTCATGCGCAAATTCAAGAAATCGACGAAATGGGACAATGCACTCGTGATAATTGTTCCCGATCATTGGGGCGCTTACCCGCAAGGGCTTACCGATCCGATTGAACGCCACAGCATACCCCTGGTATTCACCGGAGGTGCAGTGGATCAATATGCACCTATGACCCTCGTTATGCCGGCCTCACAAAGCGACATAGCGGCCACACTTCTGTCTATATTAGGTCTATCCACAGACGAATTTCCGTTAAGTCATAACTTCCTCAATACGGCACAACCTCAGTTCGCATTTTTCAGCGAGCCGGATTTCGCCGGTGTCGTGACAGCGGCCGATACAACCGTAATTTCCACACGCGACGAGAGCATCCTGCTCGGAGGCAAAACAGAGTCTGTGGATCTCACAAAAGCATTCCTGCAGAACCTATACGACGATATAAGCAAACGATAATATAAATTCTATATAAGCTATGGACACACTTATACAAACAGATACAAGCATATTTCTGGCGCTTAACGGTCTGCATGCATCCGTATGGGACACTTTCATGTATATATTCTCATCACGATGGGTATGGGTTCCGGCATACGTGCTTACTGCGGTAATGCTGGTACGCATCGCCGGATGGCGTTCAGGTATTCTCATAGTATTGTGCACTGCTGCCGCTGTGGCGCTCAGCGACCAGACATGCGCCACTTTCATACGCCCTTACGTGCAACGCCTGCGCCCCGCCAATCCTGACAATCCTATAAGCTATCTTGTACACATAGTCAACGGCTACCGTGGTGGGTCATACGGTTTTCCATCATGTCATGCCGCCAACACTTTCGCATTCGCAATGACACTGGCTATGATCGTGCGCAAACGTTCAATCGTGATCACAGTCTTCCTATGGGCTGTTCTAAACTGCTACTCACGCATCTATCTTGGCGTACACTATCCGGGCGATTTGCTTGTAGGCGCTGCAATAGGTACAATTTTCGGATTCATCATGTCCTTAGTCTATACCAATCTCACCCGCAATATAAAATTCCTGCGACCGGAGTCAGACCTTATAAACCATGACTCCGGCATATACAGCAAAAGTTCTGCGATAATGGCATACGGATTTATAGCCACATCGGTGCTTGTTCTGATCTACGCTGTCGTTGTTTAGCTCCTGTTTTTAGACTCGATTCCGAGGCCAAAAAGAGCGAAATCGTATTTCACCGGGTCTGAAGCATCAAACAGTCTCAGGTTGCCGGTAAGTTCGGCTACAGCCCTTTTGTCCACTGCCTTGCGCTCCACAAGTCCGAAAGCCCGCGATGTGTTCTGCACATGCACATCATATGGTATATACAACTGCGCCGGAGTCAACACCTTCCATACTCCCAAGTCCACTATGCCATCGTCCCTGACAAGCCATCGCAGTGCCATATTAAGACGTTTCAACGCAGATACATCCAGGTTCTGGGGCAGACAACGGCTGTCGGCAACTCCATTGGCCTCAGCGATCTTGGCATTCAGCCCTTTGGCAAGACGCCATGCCGGATACTCATCGTCGGCCACACCTGTCGATGCTGCAAAATCTTCAAGAGAGCCATATGTGGAATATATAAGCCGTAATCCGGACAGGTAATGTTGCAGATTCCGATTGAAGAACGTACGATGGATGTTTGCCTCCGGATCAAGTTCCTCATAGCCGCGATCCATAAGATAGGCATAAGGAGCATGCTCCATCAGCGACACAAGCCGCCCTACATTCCTGCATATCATCTTACGATTGCCCCACGCTATAGTGGACGCAAGCAGCGACATTATCTCTATATCCCGCTTGTCGTCGAAAAGACGCGGAAACTGAACCGGATCTTCCGCGATGAAATCAACCGAATTTATTCTTGCACTCTCACACTCGAGCAGATCGCGCAAGTCCGTGAATTCATGATCTGTCATAATCCTGACCTGAAATTATAAAAGCGTCAATCCTTATGCAGAACTGACGCTTGATTTACTTAATTAGGGTGAACAGAGGGTTTCGAACCCTCGACCTTCGGAACCACAATCCGACGCTCTAACCAACTGAGCTATGCTCACCATGATTTTGTGCTGCAAAGGTACAACAATAATCTGAATTACCAAACCTTTTACGCAGATTTTTTCGAACAATCTTGATTATTATATATAATTTTGCCCTATACTTCCAAAAGACCTAAATTATCACCTCCGATGTCAGAACCAACACCTGCCAACCGACGACCCTACACGTTCGACCGTGTAGTTCGCATACTGTTCTCCATTGCCGTAATCATGGCCTCCATCTGGATCATAGACTATCTGAAGATGGTGCTGCTGCCTTTTCTGATAGCATGGCTCGTGGCATATATACTCGAACCTTTCGTGCAGTACAACCGCAAGATATTACGCTCCAAGGGCCGACTGCTTGCAGTTACGGTTACACTGGCCGAGGCTCTTTTGGTACTGACTATCTTGGGTGTGATATTCATTCCGGGAATCATCTCCGAATGCCACAGACTTGGAGAGGTAATCCAACAGTACGCCAACTCAGGGGCTAACGTGCCGATGCTCCCGGGCGAAGTGCATGATTTCTTGCGCAAATTCATAGATTTCAATTATATCGCGGACTTCATGAAGGAGCAGGACATGGAAAAGATCTTGAGTATGATACCATCATTCGTCTCCGGAGGAATAGAAATCGTGCTGTGGATCCTGAACTGGTTCTTCACCCTGCTCTACATTGTCTTCATAATGCTGGACTACGAACGGCTGATACATGGATTCCGACGCATGGTGCCGCCACGCTACCGTCACCGCACATTCTCGATCCTGTCCGACGTGAAACGCAGTATGAACCATTATTTCCGCGGACAGGCCCTTGTTGCCATGTGTGTCGGGATATTGTTCAGCATAGGGCTGTCGATTGTAGGTCTGCCTTTGGCCATCGTGACGGGCCTGTTCATAGGCTTGCTTAATATGGTTCCGTACCTACAGTTCATATCGATCATTCCCGTCACACTGCTGTGTCTGGTATCTTCTACTGAAGGCGGTGACTTCTGGGCCATGTGGTGGTCCTGCATCCTTGTATATACAGTTGTCCAATGTATTCAGGATCTTATACTCACTCCTCGGATAATGGGCAAGATGATGGGACTCAATCCGGCCATAATACTGCTCTCGCTGTCGTTATGGGGCACGTTGCTCGGATTCATCGGACTGATCATTGCACTACCGCTGACCACACTGCTGCTCTCCTACTATGATAAATATATCTCAATGAGGGAAGACGGCGAGTCCAACAGACAGAAACAGCAGGAACGTGCCGCCCTCCGCGACATCACGACAGATATTGACTGATCACAATCCCCCCCCCCACCAATATATACTTACAGGGACGCACACCTCTATGGCATGCGTCCCTGCGTATGATAATATAAAAGTTTCCTTTATCAGAGCTTGCCCTCAAGTGCGGCTTTTACGTCGGCCTTGAGTTCATCGCTCTGCTTGTCGCGGCTGAGTATCTTTCCTTCCGGGCTGAAAAGGATGATGGTAGGTATGCCGGAGATACCGTAAAGCTCAGTAGGTATAGTCTGAGCGTCAAGAATCTGTTCCCAAGGAAGCTCATGGGTCTTTATTCCATTGAGCGTGTCCTCAAGCTTATCCCAGACAGCTACGCCGAGCACCTCAAGGCCTTTATCGCCGTATTCCGCCAAAATATCTTTCAGCACTGCGGTCTGACGGATACATGGTCCGCACCAGCTTGCCCAAAAGTCTACAAGCACATACTTGCCCTTGCCTACATAGTCGCTGAGTTTCTTTACAGTGCCGTCGGGCTGTTTCACCTCGAAGTCCTTGTACATGTATCCCGGCTGAGTCTCAGCCTTGTTGGTTGCCGATGTAAGCAGCGCCTGCACCCTCTTGTATTGTTTCAGCGACGGATGCTCCTCAAGCGCCTGCTTCAAGCCATCAAGATCAAGATTATAGGCAGTCTCAAGAAACAGCATGTATCCCAACGGATTGTCGAGATTCGCTTTCATCGTGCTGTCAAGGAGGCTTGAATACTGGTTCTGTATTGCCATACGGCGTGCATCCGCTTCTTCACCTTCTCCCTCTACACTCTGAAACTCGCGTGCGAGAGCCGACACCTTTACGCCAAGTTGATTATAAGCATCATTAAGAGGTGTTCCCTCCGACTTACGTTCTTTCTGATTCACATTTATATCACCCGGCTCGAGGAAGAACGAACCGGCGCGCTTGCCATCGATGATAAGACGCACAGCCACAGGGGTCTCCACTGAGCCTGAGAATACAGCAGATCCATCCGTAACAAGCACACTGTCAATATACTCGCCGCTATCAGCATTCATGATAAACGCCATTGCACCGTCTTCATCTTCAGACAACGGCACATTGACATGATAGACACCGGCCGACACCGACAATGCCAGTGTGCCGAGCGCCATAGTAGTAAAAAGCTTATTTACCATATATTTGAAAAATATTAAATTGAGATAATCAACGTTTTATGCTCCAAAGGTAAGATTTTTCCGGACAAATTCAAAATAAGGACAATGGTTACACTTTTTTAATATAACCTCCAGGCATGCATCAATCAGACATCTTTGCAATTCAATCCCTCACAAGCGTCTGCCGCAGACGATCTATCATTTCAGCAGGTATGGCAAGACGCCCATCTGCAACGCCATCGCCGCTGATAGCCTCGAGGAAATGCGGCAGTTCGCGCGAATATACTCCGAGCATACGGTGCGAGTCCGTACTTTTATGCGACATCGTACGTGAGTATGTGGCATTGGCCAGGCGGTCGGCCATCTTAACAAACGGTGCATACGGAGTGGAGCGTATCCCTGCATAATAGGCGTCATTGGCACGTTCGGCCCGCGTGCGCCCTTTTTCATTTGTAAGCGCATAGATTATCTCTGTGGCCAACACTGCGTGGCTGTCGCCTACCAGAACACGCGCAAGCTGCAGCATATCATTGTACGACAGGCGCGCATCCTCAATTGCATCGTGGAAATAGGCCGCGAAGATCAAAGCCGGCAATTCTTCGGCTGACCGAAGCACATGATGGCCGTATTCAAACACAAAACCGGCCACCATATCGAGATGCAGCCCATAGGGATGGGTGCGGTCGTAATGCTGGTTCACCAGATGATGGGCGCGGTGGGCGCGCTCGCGCACGGTGGCTGTACGCTTCTCGTTGTTCTTGAGCAACTGCTCGAATTCGGCTCGTGTCATGATTGCAAAAATAATAAAAAGTCCGGTATCCTTCGCAATCCTGAATAAAAAAAGAGACCGTCTGACTTTTGATTGTCAGCCGGCCCCTTTATCAGATGCAGTGAATTGCCTGCGTTTACTTTACAAGTATTTTCTGAGTCTTGCTTCCTGTCTTCAGAATATATACACCGGGAATGAGACGGTCTTCATTGACTCTCATACCCTGAAGATTGTAATATTCCATTACAGAATTGTCCTCACAGTCCTCGCCGATAAAGTCGATACCTGTTGTCTCATCAAGGCTCAGTGTAGCCAGCAGTGTAGACCCGGCATCGTAGCCTCCTGTCCAGTATGCCAGACGGTTGTCACGGCTATTGAGCTTATTATCAGAGAATCCGGCCTGATGCAGGCAGAAACCGTTAGGCGTACGGAACGTGCTCGACGTAGGAATCCAATATGTGTTGTTTCCCTCTGCCACCGGCTCATTGGCAAGCACCACATAAGTGCTTCCTCCTGTGTTTGCCGATGTGTTTGTGCTCGACGACAGAATCTTTCCCTCGCCTGCCTTACGGTTATAGATCTTGAAGCCCTCGTAGGCATTGCCTACAAAGCACCAACGGATTTCGTCCTCATCGGTGTAGCTGTTGCTTGATGAGCTGAGTGTCATATAGCTCAAAGAACCGTTGTTGTGGAGATAAATGCCGTCTTTTGTAATTGTGAGTGTATACCACATTGCTGTGCGCAGATCATCGCTTGCCACAAAAGGCAACGAATGCGTGAGTTCGAGATCGATCTCCTCGTCAGAATCACCTACATTGCCGTCGGGATTCTCAATGCTGTAGTATTCGCCGGATGTCTCGCAGTTAAATCCATGAGCGGGATAAGGATCACCTTCCGACACAACGTACTTCTTTGTGTCAAGTACTTTGTCGTTGTATTTAAGGTTGTACGTCACATTAACACGTCCGGGCAGTGCACCTGTTTCCACAAATAGACCTTCGATCAGCACATCGCCATCCATCACTTCGCCCGGTATTGTAAACGTATCGTCAGATCCGAACTGGTCATAAGTATACAGTTCCTCGCGATACTGAGGATTGCTGTGCACTGTGGCCGGGCCATCAAGGTTGTAGCCATGACGCACACGCACTCCCTCATATTCAAATCCGGGAGCTGGAACCATCTTGATCTTGAAGTCCTCACCGAACGGAGCCTTATAGTTGTTCAGTTTAGAACCGTCGGCGGCAAGCACCTCACCGTTCAGGTTGCCCTGAGTCACAGTCACGACATCGCCATGCACATTGAGCATAATATCCACGATACCTCCGGCATTATTAATGATGGAGTTGCTGGGATCTATACAGCCACTCGGATCCACACTGTCCCAATCTATCTTGAAACGCATGCGGTACATGCCGTTGGCAAGATCCGAAGGAATCGTAAAGTTGCGCATAGTCCAGGACTGGTTGCTTGCAGAATATCCAAGGTGGTTATATCCGTTATAATATGAGTATGCCATCAGATCGCTGCCATCGGCCGGAACTCTGCCATCAAGTTCATAAGAGAATTGACCGTCATTGTCAACATCCAGATATACATAGCCATGCATCCAGATTCCCAGATAATTGATCACCGGCAGAACGCTCTCTCCGGCCTTCACCTTGAATGATTTGTCGATAAGCGACTGATACAGGGTAGTGCCACTCGTCTCCACTGTTTCTCCGGCGAGGGACACACTGCGTATATGACGCTCAGAGTAGCGTGTATTCACATAATCCTTATCGAAATTGATGGGATAATCACCCAGTCCTACTCTGGGAACTGAGGTTGTCATAAGTTCTATGTCGTCGACATATGCAGGGAAGTCGACTATCATCTCATGAGATGACTCTGCATACGGTACAACTACAAGTGAGTAGATGTCTATACCACCTGCGCCGTTCACAGGAAAAACAGCATCTGTCCACTCGTTAGGGGTTACAGAGTTGATCGGGAAAACCCAGAACTGCTCCACATCCGTTGACTGTTCGGCACGATCGCGGCGCTTGCCAAGACCGACAAGCATCACACGTCCCTCCATAGGAGTATTTATCAGAACATGCACATACTGCATGTCAGTGGTAAGATCGAACGGTTCTTCAAGGTCTATCCTTACTCCGAAAGTATTCGAGCCATAGCGGGAGCGCTGCACGCCAAGCACTTTCTCCGAAGGATTTTCTTCGCATACTTCCGGATTGGACGTAACACAGGCATTGCCTTTAAGCTGGCCTGTACGGAATGGAGAAGCCTCCCAAGTGTCATATACTCCTATCGACTTATAGTCCTCTGTCTCGAATGTCACCTTCACAGGAGTGGTGATAGCCGCAGACATTACGGGAGCGAAAGCCATCGAGGCCAATAATATTGCGTTGCGTATTTTCATTGCTTTAATGTGTTCTGATGTTAGACTTAATAAACCGATACCGTGGACAGGAGCGGACATGCCCTGCTGTCAGTGATATTTATACGGATAGCCTTGACGGTATAGCCTGACGAGGTATAGCTCGACGAGGTGCTGCCGTTCAGCGGGATGATACGCTTGTAGCCTATCGTTGTGGTCTCCATATTAGATGCCATGCGTGTCCAGGTAGATCCATCGGCTGATGTCTCGATTGTGAATCCCTTGACACGCTGCCCCTTGGCTATGTGCTCCATCAGCGCAACGTATCTTACCACCTGAGGTTCGTCCCAGGTGAGTGTTATAGTAGCAGTGGTCGTGAAGTCGTCAGTCGCCCAGTAAGTATCCTTATCGCCGTCGTTGACGTTAGAGGCATTGTAGTTGCGGCTCTGGCCGGCCGAACGGGTCGCAGACGCGCTCGCTGTGGCCTTGAGTGCCAGGTCTGTGCCAAGACGATCGGTCAGCAGAGTGCCGAGATCCTTGAGCACCTGCACCGATTGGTCAGGAAGCACACCAGCCTTGTCGGGCGGGATGTTGAGGATCAGAGTAGAGTTTCTGCCTACCGTCTCCAGATACATCTGGAACAACCGCTCGGCAGAAGTATAAGTCTGGCCACTGTGCCAGAACCAACCGCCGGATGTCGACTTGGCATCGCTCTCGCCTGGAAGCCAGAACCAGCCGTTCTCAGCGCCATACATACCGTTCGACTCCGGAGCAATACCACGGTTTTCGGGCGACCAGTTAGTCTGACCGGCCCAGCCTTCCTCGTTTCCGATCCAGCGGGCTTCTCCGCCGACACCCCACATCACACAATCCTCGCAGATCTGATGCACGTAGTCGCGCAGGTTGGGCACATCGTAATATGTAGCTCTGTCTATCTCGCGCGTGCCATAAGAACCGCCGTAGTAACCACTACCGCCGTTTGCGCCGTCGAACCACATCTCGAACTGGTCAGAGCCATACTTTGCAAGCTCCTCGCATTGCTTCATGAACACGTTCTTCACATAGGTATCCTTGCCGTACTCAGCCGAATTGCGGTCCCAGGGCGACACATAGAAGCCATACTTCATATCCAGTTCGCGGGCAGCAGCAGCAAAGTCGCGCGGAATATTGGTATTGCGGGCAAAGTCGTTGCCTCCATTCGTACAATTGTGTGTAGTAGTCTCCGTAGGCCACAGGCAGAATCCGTCGTGGTGCTTAACCACGGCTATACCACCGCGCATTCCGGCGGCCTTTGCAGCCTCAAGCCACTGACGGGGATTAGGAGCAGCAGTAGGCGCGAAGCGCGACTCCGCCTCATCACCGTTACCCCATTCCAGACCGGTATAAGTGTTCATTCCATAGTGGAAAAAGGCATAAAACTCTGTCTCTTGCCACTTCAGCTGACGCGGATGTGGGACAGGAAACACTTCCGACGGCTCATTGTCGGGATTGGGGAGTGTCTGCTGTACCATTTGGAATTCAGTCTGAGCATAGACCGGTTGCAGTATGACACCCGCACTGAGCGTGATCAACAAATTCTTAATTTTCATATGTATGATATATGATTGGTAATAGATTATCAAGCTTTTAAGGCTCACAAATATACAACATTTTTTGCAATTTACGTCCAATGCACAGATATATTTCTATTTATTTCTGCCGCCGCATCTATCTATCGATCTATCTATCACACGTAAAACACCTCCACCTGGCATAGGGCCTTGGCGGAGGTGCTGTCGATCATATAAAATATAAAATCCTGTACTTATTACATACTACATACTGCGGATATTGCCATCGAACCACAACCAGCCCACGGATTGCAGGTATGCATTCACACATCCGTCGGGAACATAAACCGTAGCATCGTTAGGCGTTGAACCTGCCGCTCCGGCATTCTCCAGATTGCCGAATGCGGTCTGATAATCTTCTCCAAAATCGCCATAGGGGGCAAACACATCAGGATTGGTCACAAAGCTATACACTTTCTTCAGTCCAGGCAGGCCGGCAAAAGCATTAACCTCCACTTTTGTAAGCGATGCCGGTAGATTGATAGTCTCTATTGGCGTATCCATGAAAGCGCATTCCATGATCTCAATAAGCCCATCAGGCAATGTGAGCTCAACCACATTACTTTCTCTAAAAGCATTAGGCCCTATCGTTTTCAGGCTGTTAGGCAGATTCAGTTCAGCTATATTACTTCCTCTGAACGCGCCAGTGTCTATTGACTTCAGACTATTTGGGAACGTCACTTTCAGACCCGATTTATCGTTGCTTACGATACCGCCGAATGCACCGCCTCCGATAGACTCCACTCCTTCGCCAATATTTATACTCGCCGCGCAAAGATTCGAAAATGCACTGGGAAAAACTTCTTTCACCACCCCGGGTATACTGATGCTCATTGTACCGTCTCCTGATTCAAAAAAAGCAAGAGATTCAATAATCTCAATACTCTCGGGCACATTCAACTCCCCACCGAGAAATATATTGTGGCTGAAACTCCTCTCACTGATCTTTTTCAGACCTGCAGGCAGATCCAGTTCCGTGAGCAGAACATTGGCAAAAGCGCAATATCCAATGTTCTCAAGCTCTGCAGGCAGTACAAGCCTGTATAACGGTAGGTAAGGCGGAGAAAGCACCTTGTAATTCCCCGATATATAGTAATATTCGGGAGCAAAAAACATTTTTTCGGGGATAGTATTATCCTCTATATCAGCATCGCTGAGATCCAGAGATCTAAGCTCTCCCTCGGCCACACACTTCTTCAGATATTCCAGATCAGTGGCATCAATAGGTCCATGTACATCTATGGCATCCGCTGTCATGCCTTTGCCAGACAACCGGTCTTCTAATGTACCTCTACGCTGTACATATACAGACAACTGATTAGTGGCAGGCTTGACAGACTCGGCAAGCAGACGGTCTCTCACATCTGCTGTAAACTCCACCGATTCGCCATTAATAACGACCCGTTTTGGCGTCAAATACTCTGGATAAGTCGTAGGTATAAGCCATTCGTAATCTTCGTATGGATCTCCACCCGACTCACCACTTTTGTCATCACTGCATCCGCTAAGCAAACCAATAAAAATGCCTGCAATAGCTATAGCCTCAATAAATCTTTTCATGGATTCTAAATTATTAATAATTAGCAATCAATTTTGAAATTGAAATATAATTGTCGAACTATATCTCATTTTAAATTTTAATAAATTTACTATTGTTCACCACCAAGCCATCAAATGTACAAACAATAGTATAAATGCCATTTGGTAACATTGTTGTGTCAATCCGAATGTTAACTTCTTCAGCATTCGGTTTCCTACAAAGCATTAATTTACCGTCAGTTACTGAATATATTGATATTTCGCAACCAGAAATCGAATCTTCAAACATTTCTATATCAATATAATCAGAAACATATCCATTTGGCTGAATATTCTTAATTCCCACATTATTGATATTTTGCATCTCATTTCTACTTAATTCTCCATCTGAATTAGTAACAACCATAGAATATGAACTATGTTGCATAGCAGGAGTTATTTTAAGAACCCGATCAGCAGTAACTAACCTATTTTCTGAATCAAACCAACGAACCGTTTTTTCATCATCCACTAATGGAACAAGTTCTGTCAATCCCGAATAAGACAAAACAGACTCAGATTTATATAATGTATTAATCGCTACGGGAGATTCTACGACAAAAGTATGACCTCCAACAGTTTTTCCATTTTCATCTGTTTGAATTAAATCTACTACATAAGTTTCTGATACATCTTTTGCTTTAAAGAAATCGAAATATACAGTCATTCTACCACAAACATATGCTGACATTGGAATGTCCGTCATACAACTGTTTTCTGATAGTAACTGAACAGAAGTAGGACTAATAGTATAGGGTACAATTTCCAAAGACCTTCCTTTTTTATATGAATTATACACAGTCCATGACATATCAACTGCTAAGTTTGCATATTTAAATATTTCTTTATCATGATCAGACCTAAACCCTAAATGTAATCCATATTTCCTTGATATACTATCTGGGTTGTCAAAAAATAATGTAGCAGACTTGATATTATCTTTTCTATTTATTACAGAAACATTAGAAAATGCCATGTTATCATTATTCTCTGCGTCAAAATCACTTAAATCAGCCATAGTATCCGAATCATCTACAATCTTTGCAAAAAAACTATAGTGATGCTTTAAATTGCTGTTATTCTCAGATATTTCATCCGGTAAGTGCCAAAAAATTAAGAACTGAGTAGAATCACCTGGCTCAATTGCACCAATACTACGCTCACATATCTTTCCTCCCAATGGTTCTTCCATATTAAATTTTACTTTACCATTCCACCAAGATGCATCTGGATATGTTCCAGCCTGAGCCCAATATAATGCTATTTTTTTCCCTTTAAAATATTTATCACTGCCATTGTTATATACTTTAGCATATATATAACAGAATTTATGGTCATCTCTATACTCTGGATTTTCATGCTCTGTTGATGAACTATTTAATAGGCTGTTCTTAGTCCATAAATCATGTGAATTCCAAAAAGTTGGCTGATCATGTCTAAAAACAAGATTATAGGCATCCGGCTGATTTGGTATCCTATCAAACGCCATATCTCGGCCTAATCGTTTTGGTGCAGAAAAATACATTGGATTTTGTATGTCTTCTGGCGCAAATAAACATATCGTTCGAGAATGTTCCTCTGTTTTTAAAACAGCATAATTAAATGCCTCTTCCATAGAAACGAACGAATCACCGTTATAATCAGCATTGATCATATTATAGTTCAGATCTTCACCATTTACTGCTGAGGTCCAATAATACAAAAATATATTATGGTACATATTCCGATCAACTGAGGCATACGCAGTTTCTTCTTTTTTAGCAGCAGAACTCACAACTACTCGCAAATCACTAAATTCTTCAACAAAACCACCAGAATTGCAACTTCCTAATATAACATTTACGTTTACTCCACTATCTGAAAATGGCATAACCATCTCTTTTAATTCCTTAGAAAACAAGCGAGATTCATCACCCACATTAGAATTTTTAGACCAAAGCCCTACATATGAGTCTTCATAATATTTATGTTTATCGTCACGCATGATACTCCCATGATTGGTGATGAAAATAAATAGATGATCATTGGGATTAATCTTACTTTTTATATTAGATAAAGCATACTTTATATTATCCTTAGTTGCAGCTAACTCAAGTTCAGGATTGCCATCATTATCTAAATCAAGAGGTGATGATATAGGACGAAGATTGATCCCAATCATATCAATAGCAGGATCATTCCCGTCTGAAATCAAAGGATATATATTTTCTTTAGGAACAAGGTATCTTTTTGTAAGGACTTGATAAATATACGAACAATCATTCCACATATGAGGTGTGTTCATATAGATATCCCTAGTTCCACTTATAATAACGGCATAAGTCTTACCCTCACCGTTATTTAAAAATTCACGTTCCGTTCTATTTGCATGTGTTCGAACATTAATCTGCATATCTGTGTTAGTGTATCGTTCTTTAAGACAATACGGAACCAACTTATAATTTTCAGGTGGGAAATCAAGCTCTGTGCTTTTTATGATTGGCAAATCATTTATATCTGTTTTTTTAGTTACATAAATAGTATAACACTCATGTGCCCAAAGCGCCATAGGGTTAGCATCAACAAAAAATATCCAGTTACTATTATCTTCAGTGGAAATTATTGGACAAAGTGTATAATAATCTACATCTCTATCCTTAAACATCCCCTCAACATATCCAAAAGCTTCAATTTCTGATACTTGTCGATTCTGTCCTTTAAGATTAAATGCGAATACCATAGCCATTAAGACCAGAATACTCATTCTGTAATGTGTTTTCATTGCAATAAGGTATTTTATTAAAAATAAATAAATTGTATATGTTGCAAATATATAATATTTTTTCAAAAAATCAATACATTTCAAAGCTTTTTTATCAAAAAAATAATTTTTATTTATAAAGTATACTTGTATAAAATCGAAAGCAACTAAGTTCAGCTTCACATTCGAGGCAATGCATCTTTCTATGGCAAGTGAAACCGTGCGCGCTGTTTCAAAATTTTGCGCTTAAATTTTCAAAGACCCTGCTAAATTCGTAACTTCGTGGCTGTATTTTTTGTTATTCCGCTAAAGCCTATTTCCATGCATATCAACATACCCCGACTTTCTGTCTGCTTTCTGGCTCTGGCATCGCTGATGACAGCCCGAGCCGAGCACCTCGTGCTGCTGACAACCAACGACACACATTCCCAACTCCTGCCCGATGCCGACAACCTCGGCGGCGCGGCCCGGCGCAAGGCAATCGTAGACTCGGTGCGCACGGTGCGCGACAACGTAATGCTGATCGATGCCGGCGACGTGGTGCAGGGCACTCTCTTTTTCAATATCGGCGGAGGAAAGGCCGAAGAAGAAATCATGAACGCCCTCGGCTACGACATACGCATACTCGGCAACCATGAGTTCGACAACGGTGCAGACTCACTCGCTTCCGTTCTCTCTGCGGCTAAAGCCGAACTGCTTGCCACAAACTACGACTTCACCGGCTCACCGCTCAAACCCCTGTTCAAGAAATACACCCTGCGCGACGTAGGCGGCAAGCGCATCGGATTCATCGGCATAAACCTGCAGCCAAAAGGAATGATCGCCGAGGGCAACTACGACGGTGTGCGTTATCTCGACGCCATCAATACCGCAAATTCGGCAGCCCGCTATCTCAAGGACGTGGAGGGGGCCGACATGGTTGTGGCCATAACCCACGTGGGCTACAACCCGAGTATGCCCCCGGGCGACCTCGACATCGCCGCCAACGCTTCCGACATCGATCTGATCATCGGCGGACATTCCCACACCACAATAGATCCAAAGGCAGGCAATATAGAATGGCTTGTAGCCGACCGCAATGGCCGGCGCATACCTGTGACACAGACGGGCAAGCGCGGACACTATGTGGGCGAAATAGACATAGATCTCGACGACATGACCACACAGTACAGGCTGATACCTGTCGACAGCAGACTCGACAAATACCCCTCGCCCGCCATTGACTCCATTCTCAGGCCATATTCAATGGGAATCGACTCGCTGATGAACTACAAGATTGGCGAGACAGCTATGGCTTTCGACAAAGACAAAGATCCGCTGCTCAACCTTGTGGCCGACTATATGCTCACCCGAGGCAACGAATTGGCCGGAAATGTGGATCTCGGAATAATAAACAAAGGAGGCCTGCGCACATCACTGCCAAAGGGCGACATATCAGAAGGCATGGTGATAATGATGATGCCATTCAACAACTACGCTACCGTACTCGACATAAAGGGCTCGGATCTGCTGGCCACATTCGATGTAATGGCACGTACTGCCGGAAACGGCGTCAGCAAGAACGTGAGTGTGGTTTTCGACCCCGCGACAAAGAAATGCGTGAGCGCCAAAATCAATGGCAAACCTGTAGATCCCGACAAGACCTACCGACTTTCCACCATCGACTATCTCGCCAACGGCGGCGACTACATGGAACCGCTACGCAATGGCAAAGTTGTGGCAAGAAGCCCCCGTGTGCTGTACCAGGACATCATCGGCTGGATACAGAACTCGATGAAAGGTAAAAAAATAAAAGCTTCGGGCGAAAAGCGCGTGCGTCCTCTGTAATGCTGTTGAGAAAACGGCTTATATAACCTCCAACTATGACACGACCTATGAAACTTATCCTTCTCTCCTTCTGGGTGCTGGCTTCGCTGTGGCATACGACATTCGCCACACAGCCCACCGTAGCCGAACTGGCCGACAGCCGTGAAGCCCGACTATGGGCCGACTCGGTATACAATACTCTCACCGAAAAGCAGCGTATCGCCCAGCTCGTATTTCCTAAAGTAGACCCACGCGGCGGGGCAAATTCAAAGGCGCTGATACGCAAGCTTGTGGAGACAAACGGTGTTGGCGGACTCCTGTTCAGCGGCGGTTCAATCGAACAGTATGTCGACATGATCAACTACGCGCAGAGTGTAGCACGAATACCGCTCATCATAACCTTCGACGGCGAATGGGGCCTTTCGATGCGCATACCCGGCACTCCCCGCTTCCCGCACAATATGGCATTGGGCGCTACAGACGACTATGACCTGATATACGACTACGGACGCGAAAGCGCACGGCAGTTCAGAACTATGGGCGTACAGGTGAATTTCGCACCCGACGCCGACATCAACTCCAACCCGGCCAATCCGGTGATCGGATACCGCTCGTTCGGTGAAGATCCCGACAGAGTGGCGCAGCATGTGGTTGCCTACTCGCGCGGCCTGGAGGAAGGCGGCGTGCAGTCTGTGGCAAAACACTTCCCCGGACATGGCGACACCTCCACGGACTCCCACAAGGCACTCCCTACCGTCGGTCACTCACGCGCAATGCTTGACAGCGTGGATCTTGTGCCATTCCGAGCCTATATCGACGACAATCTGTCCGGCATCATGGTAGGCCACCTGTCCGTTCCCTCGCTTGACCCGTCGGGCACACCGGCATCCCTGTCAGAAAAAATCACCACCGGACTCCTGCGCGGAGAAATGGGTTTCAAAGGACTCATATACACCGACGCACTCGGCATGAAAGGCGCTGACTCCAAATCCAACAATTCACTGATGGCACTAAAGGCGGGAGCGGACGTGCTGCTGTGCCCGTCGAATCCAATATCGGACATAGGCGTCATAGCCGGTGCGATACATGACGGAAGCATCACGGCGGCAACCGTGGAGCAGAGATGCAAGAAAGTCCTCGCCTATAAATTCGCGCTCGGACTGTCGTCGCGCCCGGCGCCGGTGAGTCTATCAGCCGTCAAGGCCCTGGCAGAATCGCCGGAAGCCGACGAAGTGCTCCGTCGCCTCGCGGCCGCATCCATCACCGTGCTGCGCAACAACGACGGCATCCTGCCCATTGGCAATCTTTCCGGAAAAAAGATTGCAGTTGTCAACATCGGCGATCAAGGCAAGGACTTCACAGGCATATGCTCCAAATATGCCGACATAACTATCGAGACCACAGCTACCGACTCCAAGCCTCTCGGACAAGGCACTATAGCCAAATTACGCGACTGCGACATCGTGATCGCCGCCGTCTACAACGATTCGCAGGCTTCCCGCGCAGCACTCGCATCTCTCTCTGGATGCAAAAATGTGATCGAGGTATTCTTTATGAACCCCTACCGTGCGGCCAAGTTCGGCACTACACTCGCCAATGCTCCCACTGTAGTCTTTGCATACGACGACACCCGCTACCAACGCGAATATGCCGCACAAGCAGTTTTCGGCGGGATCAGAGTGGATGGACATCTGCCAGTCAACCTCAAAGGTATAGCTCCGGCCGGTACTGGAGTATGCCTGCCGAAAACTCGCCTCGGCTACACATCCCCGATGATGGAAGGCATGCGTCCGGGACTCACCGCCAGGATCGACTCACTGATAGGTGTCGGTCTCTCGACCGGCGCTTTTCCGGGCGCACAAGTCATAGTGGCCAAAGGCGGCAATATCGTCGTGGACCGCAGTTATGGTTTCACCGATGCATCAAAACGTACAGCCGTTACAGACGCCACCGTCTACGACCTTGCATCCGTATCCAAAGCCATCGGCACACTGCCGGGCATCATGAAAGCATACGACTTGGGCATGCTCGACATCGACGCCCCTGCGGCTAAATACATACCGCAACTTGCCGACAACGGCAAGGGCGACATCACCGTGCGCGAACTGCTGTTCCATCAGTCAGGTATGCCGGCCTCAGCCGACATGCTGAAGATAATGATCGACACTACAAGCTATTCCGGCAAACTAACATCGCGCCGTCCCGACAAGACGCACACCATAAAGATCAGCCGGAATCTTTACGGCCACAAGGATGCGCGCCTGCGCTCCGACCTGGTGTCATCAGCGCCGACGGGCCGGTTCGGCATCAAGATAGCCGACGGGATGTATGTGGGTCAGCATACCTACGACACCATAATGTCGCGGATCTACGCTATGGACAGGAGACCTACAAAAGAATATCTATACAGTTGCGTGAACTTCTGCCTGCTGATGAATATCGAACAAAACATCACCAGACGCCCCCACGACCTGTGGGTATCGGACAGCATCTTCGCGCCGATAGGAGCTTACAGTACTTGCTACCGTCCGCTCACGTGCTTCAATGCCGTTGAGGTAGCCCCGACAGAAAACGACCGTTTCATGCGGCGTCAGATAGTCCACGGCTACGTACACGACGAGACTGCGGCATTCTCAGGCGGTGTGCAAGGCAATGCAGGACTGTTCTCCAACGCAGGCGACCTGGCCAAGATATGCCAGATGTGGCTCAACGGCGGCACATACGGCGGAGTGCGTGTGCTGTCGGCCGAAACTGTCGCCAAATTCACGACCGAACACAGCGACATCAGCCGTCGCGGCCTCGGATTCGACAAGCCGGACACAGCAAATCCCGACAAATCGCCCACCTGCGCTTCAGCACCGGCAGAGACATACGGTCACATCGGCTTCACAGGCACGGTGTTCTGGGTAGATCCGGTGAACGAATTGATCTTCATCTTCCTCAACAACCGCGTGAATCCCACGCGGGACAACAAGGCATTCTCCACCCTTGACCCGCGTCCGAAACTGTTTCAGCTTGTCTACGACTCTCTACAATAAAACCACTAAAGATTATTAAAGATATTTTCCGATGAAAATATACACCAACGAGCAGATACGCGCCATCGAAGCCGCCACCGTACGGGCCGGAGTCAGCACACTTGAGCTAATCGAGCGTGCCGGACGTGGTGTAGCCGATGAAATAGCCGCCAGGTGGGACACCGGCAAGCGTATTGTAGTTTTCGCCGGACCGGACAAGAACGGAGCGCAGGCTCTGGCTGCAACCCGCGCGCTCATCAAAGCCGGCTATAAACCGGAAGTATACCTGTTCAATATAGGTGGCAACAAGCTCAGTGCCGATTGCCGCACATGCCGCGATCTCCTGCTTGAAGAATACAGCGGCACATTGCCTTTTCTGGAAGTTCTCAAGAATTTCGAACGCCCGTCGCTCGGCCGCAACGATCTGGTTATCGACGGATTGTGGGGATCTGACCTCACGGCCCCGCTGTCGCCCGGAGGATATGTATACGTGATCCAGCTCATCAACGACTCGAAAGCCGAAGTCGTCTCCATAGACCTGCCTTCCGGCATGTTCGGCGACTGGAATGCCGACGCCATAAACCGGAATATCATCCATGCAACCCTAACCCTGGCCATACAGTTCCCGAGACTGCCGTTCTTCTTCGGAGACAACGAAGAACTCACCGGCACTTGGAAGACAATAGACATAGGACTCGACCGAGATGAAATGCGACGCCAGAAAGCGCGGTTCTACCTTGTCGAACAGTCCGACATAAGACCGCTGCTAAAACCACGCCAGGAATTCTGCTCAAAAGCCGACTTCGGCCATACCGCCATCTATGCAGGTTCATACGGCATGATGGGTGCAGCCCTGCTGGCCACACGCGCAGCCATGCGCTCGGGAGCGGGCAAGGTGACAGCCCACACTCCCCGCTGCGGATTCCTGATCATGCAGACAGCAGCCCCGTCGGCAATGTTCGAGAGCGATACCGACGACCATGTGATCTCCGACTTCACACTGCGGCGCAAGTATGATGCAGTGGCCATAGGCCCCGGAATCGGTACTGCACAGCCTACGGTCGATGCTCTGGAGCAATTCCTGAAGGTAGCCAACGCAAACCGCCGGTCTGTGGTTCTCGACGCCGACGCACTCAACTGCATGGCCATGCGTCCGTCGATGCTCAACTTCGTGCCTCAGATGTCGGTTCTCACTCCACACTCCACGGAATTCGACCGCATGTTCGGCGAGCATTCCTCTGAGCAGGCAAGGTGGCGTAAGGCTCTGTCGGTAGCCGATCACCTTCAGGTGATGATAGTACTTAAAGGCCGTTATACGGCAATAATCCGTCCCGACGGCAAAGTATACATAAACTCATCGGGGACACCGGCCCTGGCCACAGCCGGCAGTGGAGACGTACTCACCGGGCTGATAGCAGGCATACAGGCACAAGGCTACAGCGCCGAGATAGCCGCTCTGCTCGGATGCTTCATCCACGGTGTGGCCGGACACATCAGTGCCGAGCGCAATGGCGTGCACGGCACTACAGCCGAAGACATAGCCGATTCAATAGGCAAGGCTATCAAACTCATCAGCGAATGCTGAATCACCAGATAACAACAAAGTCATGACCATGAATATATTAAACAAAGCACTGATAGCTGCGGCTCTCGCGACAGTAGCCGCTCCATGCTCCATAGCCCAGACATCCCAGCGGCTTACTGCCGACAAGACCAACGAATACGGACTCATCTACACACTGCCTTCCACCAACGTAGAGATCACAGTGTGCATCGAGCGTACTGTGCGCCAACCGGGACAGTTCCACAACTATGCCCGCAAATACCTCAACGTCTCCGACGCAATAATGCGCACCGACGAAAGCGTCAAGGTGACTCAGGTCGTACTGAATTCATTCGGCGTGGCAGATCCGTCGAAGCGCTATCTGGCTCAGTTCAAGAACGGATCCACACCATTCATGAATATAGGACCGGAGAATGCCCCGCTTAACATCAACACAGAAGAAACATATATCGTCCCCACGGCAACGATCACCGAGCCCGAAGAACCGGAGGAAAATCCTCTCGACACTGAGGCAGCCCGCCAGGCAATCACACAGGAGATGATACAAAGTTCATCCACGGCAAAAAAAGCCGAACTTGCCGCCGCACGCATCTACGAACTGCGCGAGGCCCGCAATGAGATCATATCCGGACGCAGCGATCAGTCGTTCCCCGACGGAAAGGCTCTGCAACTCGCGCTCGACAATCTCGCAGCCCAGGAAGCAGCACTGACTGCAATGTTCGTAGGCACGACGACTGTCTACCACGACATACGCTCGTTCACGTTCGTCCCCACCAAAGAGAATGTATCGAACAAAGTCATAGCAAGAATATCACCACTCGCCGGCTTCGTAGGCACTGCGGACCTTTCTGGTGCTCCGCTCACACTGTCGATGCACATCGACGAACTCGGCGAACTTCCTGTCAATGAGAAAGGAGTCACCAAAACATTCCCCAAAGGCGGAGTTGCCTACTGCATCCCCGGAAAAGCCACATTCACCGTACGCTACGACAACCGCGAGGTAGCCTCATCGACCTTCGACATAGCCCAGCTCGGTGTGGTATTCGGACTTGACCCCGGAATGTTCACCGACAAAAAAGCACCTGCTTTCGTCATCTTCAACCCTGTGACAGGTGCTGTAACCGAACTCGGCACGGTGCGCTGACCCTAACATACTCCCGTCTCCGAACAAATCGATATCGCCCGGCGTTTATATTCTACACGTTCAACTAATGAGAGAAAATAAATGAGAGGGAGTATCAAACTTCTTATGGCTGTTGCCATAACTTGTCCCGCCTGCATATACGCCGGCGGGACAAATGACATAGCCACACGCCTGCGCCAAAGCGGACCATTCACAGCATCAGCTACATTCGAGGTGCTGCTACCGTCGGCAGCTGACCCGATTGTCTATGAAATATCGCTCGAAAGCACCCCTTCGGCAGCCGACACACTGTCGCCTTGCGACTATCTGATACAATGGACCATGCCTCAGGCTGAGTCCGACGCAACCGGATTCGCCGCATATTTCGGTGGACATCATTACCGCTATCGCGGCGACCGCATGCAGGAATACCATACCGACTGGGACATCACGCCATTCGCACCCGGAGGACGTGCAGCAGAAGGTGTGCAGCGCACGGCCCAGTTCGCCGACCTGCTTCCCGCCATTCTTGCCGACAAACTCGCCGCAATGGACTGCGACACAACATTCCGGTATACGTTTACCCCCGATACCATATCAGGCGGACGTCATGTAAGCGTCCTTGACGGAGTGCAATCTATCCGTGGATTCGACGGTCTGGAGTTCACCTACGTCTTCGACCGCGACACATCCCTGCCTCTACGCATCGACCTGCTAAGCAATCCGGGCAGCATAGCCGAACAGACACTTACCGTAAACTATACCTATCCTGCCATACAACCTGAAGCAAACGCCCTGTCCGAAGACAGGCTGATGCAACTCTATCCGGAGGTGTTTGAAAAATACAGGCAAAGCAACTTCCGTATCGAAAACCTCGCAGGTTCACCCCTACCGGCATTCTCAGCGCCAACCATCACAGGCGAACGCTATACCCACGAGCGTAGTCAGGCAATGCGAGTACCTACGATCATTGCCATTCTCGACCCATCTCAGGGCAACCCGTCTGAAGTCGTGGCACAGTTGCGCGACGCTGCAGCCGGTCTGCCGTTCGACACTGACATCATCTGGGCCTTTGTGTCCAATAAAGCCGAGGTGATCGAGGAAACCGTAGGCTTCGGCGCACGCCAGGGTGAACACACACTGATGAACGCCCGCGCACTGGCGCGCGACGCAGGAGTCTCAGCTTATCCATCGATAGTGTTGACCGACGCTTCCGGCAATGTCACCGATGTGATCATCGGATTCAACAACAACCTCGCCTCAGACGTTATACAAAAGATGGCTTTAGCCAACTAAACTTATTATATATTTATATGGAAACAGTACACTTTCAGGGATCTCCCTGCCACACCTATGGATCTGTCCCCCGCCCGGGCGACAGCGCACCCTGCTTCACACTGACAAGCAAAGACCTCGCCGAAGTAACCTGCAAGGACTTCGCCGGCAAACGCATCGTGCTCAACGTGTTCCCAAGTCTTGATACTCCCGTCTGCGCCGCTTCCGTGCGCCGCTTCAACGATGAGGCTTCAAAGACTCCCGACACTGTAGTCGTATGTGTGTCAATGGATCTTCCATTCGCCGAGCAACGCTTCTGCGTGGCCAACGGCATCGAGAACTGCGTTGTGACATCAGCATTCCGTTCTCCAGAATTCGTCAAGAACTACGGACTTGAGATCGTCGACGGCCCACTCAAGGGTCTGCTCGCCCGCGCGGTCATAATCATAGACACAGACGGGCGTGTGATCTTCACAGACCTGGTAGACGAAATCACACACGAGCCCGACTATGAGGCTGCAATGTCGATGCTCGCCTGAAAAGACATCATAATACAGATATAACCGACCGGCCGCACTGGACTTCTATCAGAAGACAGGCGGCCGGAGCTGTATTCATACATATCAATACACAATATCTAAGAGGCGACATCGTTTCTATACAAACTCCAAATATGCTTTACAACATACTTTTTACTTAATATTTGTTGACGGCAGTTAAGTAATTTTACGATTAACTTTTGTTAACGATTGGGGGGGGTAATTGTCCCATTTTATCTCTATTTTTGCAACGTAAAAGAGGAAAACCGTCATTTTGACCCTTAAATCAATTAAGATTAGACACAGACCGTGATGTTTCACATCTCTACCTTAACCACGATCATGCCATAGATCATCAGTCATGTACTGGCTGCACAGACGCTAAAAGCACTTTTACAGAGGACAGAATACTACAGAGGACAAATTATGCCCGATGCCTATCTGTCAGGCTCGTGCCCGAACCACAAAAGAGAAAGAATCAGATTGAGGATATTAAATTTTATTCTAACCCTAAACTAACCAACCCAAAAAAGGAAGATTACTTACCGTAAAAGACCATGCCCTGGTATGCGCACATCCGGCCACACATAGCCGGGCGTAGACCTGCAGCCCCAAACTTGATATTTTTATATCATTATCATATTTAACCAAGTGCTATGATTGTATGAATTTAGATTTCACTAAAGCTAAGTTTGTCGCATTGACCGCCGCCATGTTTGCCGGATCAATGTACTTTGCCCCCGCTGTTTACGCTCAGGCTCCTGCCTCGGCAGCGGTTGCAAACCAAGGTGATATGACAGTCACCGGCCAGGTGCTCGACAGCGCCGGCGAGCCCCTGATTGGCGTATCTGTAATTGTGGTCGGCACAACCAATGGTGCCCAGACCAACATCGACGGCGAATTCTCGCTCAAAGTCCGCCCCGGACAAGAGCTGCGTTTCTCATACGTCGGTTTCGCTACCCAGACCCTCAAAGTAACCAATGCGGGTCCCCTGACCATCACTATGTCTGAAGACACAAATGTGCTCAACGAAGTGGTTGTCACTGCACTCGGCCTCAAGAAAGAAGCCAAGTCACTCTCCTACAACGTACAGCAAGTCGACAACGACGCTCTTACCAAGATTGCAGACGCCAACCTCGTCAACAACCTCAACGGTAAGATTGCCGGTGTCAACATCAACTCATCATCCTCCGGCGTAGGCGGTAGCTCACGTGTGGTAATGCGCGGTGCTAAGTCTATCTCCGGCAATAACAACGCACTCTACGTAGTCGACGGTATACCCTTGCTCGACATGTCGCGTGCCAACACCCAGCCCACGGGCGTATACGAAGGTGCTGCCCAGTCCGGCGACCCCATCTCGACCATCAACCCCGAGGACATCGAAAGTATATCTGTACTCTCTGGTCCATCCGCTGCCGCCCTCTATGGTTCTGCTGCCGCCAACGGTGTGGTAATGATCACAACCAAGAAAGGTTCGGAAGGCACGACACGTCTGACTATCTCAAACAACACCACATTCTCCCGTCCGCTGGTGACACCCGAGTTCAACCGCTGGTATGGCCAGACCGAGACCGGATCGTTCTCATCCTGGGGCGAGAAACTCTCGGAAAAGAGCAAATGGGATCCCAACGACTTCTTCCAGACCGGCTACAACGTCACCAACTCTGCCGCGCTGACCACCGGTACTGCCAAGAACCAGACATACTTCTCGCTCGGTACGACAAACGCCCGCGGTATCATCCACAATAATGACTACTCGCGCTACAACGCCACCGTGCGCAACACTACCAAGATGATCGACGATCGTCTGACTATGGACCTCAACTTCGGCATCACCCAGATCAAAGAGAAGAACATGACATCGCAGGGTCTGTACTACAACCCCCTCGTGCCCCTCTACCTGATCCCCGCCGGAGACGACTTCTCCAAGATACAGGCATTCGAGCGTTTCGACACCGAACGTAACCTCATGACCCAGTTCTGGCCCTACGCCGACGGTCTGGGACTCCAGAACCCCTACTGGATCACCGAGCATATCACAATGCCCAATACCAAGAACCGCTACAACGGATCAGCTCAGTTCTCTTTCAAGGTCAACGACTGGCTCAACCTTACCGCCCGCGCCAAAATCGACCGCATGAACGAGACCCACGAGCGCAAATACGACGCAGGCACTAACCTGATGTACGCTTCCAAGTACGGCTACTACTCGAAAGAAAATGTCTCCAACCAGCAGGTTTACGGCGAATTCCTCGCTTCAGTCAACAAATACTTCGGTCGCGACAACATGTTCAACCTCGTGGCCAACGTAGGTGCTAACTTCGAGGATACACACTACCAGAGCGACTACTTCGGTGGCAAGCTCAAGAGCGTGGCCAACCTCTTCACCTGGGGCAACGTTGAATTCGACAGCACATCCAATCCCCACCAGGACGGATACAAGCTCAAGAAACGCGCTATCTTCGGAACTATGCAGCTCGGCTACAAGTCTATGGTATACCTCGACGTAGCTGCCCGCAACGACTGGTCTTCGACTTTCAAGGGCACTAACACCGACTCATTCTTCTATCCCTCTATCGGTCTGTCCGGCATCATCACCGATATATTCGGTATCCGCAGCAACATCCTCAACTTCGCAAAGGTGCGCGTGTCGTACTCTGAAGTAGGTAACTCTCCCGAGGTTCTCATCGCCATCCCCACCTACGAACTTTCCGGTGGCTCGCCTGTGACCTCTACCCGCCGTCCCAACAGCGACCTGAAGCCCGAACGCACCAAGTCGTGGGAAGCAGGTATCAACCTCTGGATGTTCAACAACAAACTGCGCCTCGATGCAACACTCTATAAGTCGAGCACATACAACCAGTTCTTCACACGCACACTGCCCGCATCGACAGGCTACACCAGCGAAATCATCAACGGTGGTCGCGTGGACAACAAGGGTATCGAGCTAAGCGCACGTCTCAACAACCAGTGGGGCGACTTCCAGTGGAGCACTTACCTGACATACACCCTCAACCGCAACAAGGTTAAGGAACTTGTCAAGAACTACAAAGATCCCTACACAGGTGAAATCGTGAACCTCGACCGCATCGAGATGGCTTCCACCTCAATGTATAAGATGATCCTTACCGAAGGCGGATCAATCGGCGACATCTACGTCAACACACTCCGCACCGACGAACACGGAAACATCTACGTGGAATTCCCCTCCAACACTGTTGTTGCCGAGACCAACAACTTCGTGAAAGCAGGTTCCGCCAACCCGAAATACAACCTCTCATGGGGCAACGAATTCTTCTGGAAAGGCTTTAACCTCAGCTTCCTTGCCACAGCTCGCGTAGGCGGCATAGGCGTATCGCAGACACAGGCCGTCATGGACTACTTCGGAGCATCCAAGGCTTCGGCAGACGCCCGCGAAAACGGTGTCATCATCAACGGACGTCCGATCGACGCACAGGGCTACTTCCAGACCGTAGGTGCTGAAGGCAACAATGGTGGTGTAGGCTCACAGTATGTATACTCGGCTACCAACGTCCGCCTTGCCGAACTCGTCTTCGGTTACACCTTCCCCATCAAGAAGTGGGTCCCCTGGATGCAGGAACTCAATGTATCCTTCATCGGACGCAACCTCTTCTTCTTCTACAAGAAAGCTCCATACGACCCCGAGCTCACTGCATCGACAGGCACATACTTCCAGGGCATCGACAACTTCATGACCCCCAGCCTGCGCAACCTCGGTTTCTCGGTCAAAGTATCATTCTAACCACACCATCAATTAAGCATACACTTATATGAATTTCAATAAAATATTCAAAGGCACTCTTTCGGCTGCATGCATCGCTTCGATGGCCGTGATGGGGACTTCGTGTATCGACTACAACGACAACGTAAACCCCAACGAGGTAACGGACGACATGATGGAGCAGGACAACCTGAAGACAGGTGCCAAACTCCGCCAGATGCTCAAGCGAATCGTACTCGTGCGCGACGGAGACGCCATCCTTGACTCTGACTATCAGATCGCACAGAACCTCACCCACGACGCCTACGCAGGCTACACAACCCAGAGCCTCGGCGGCACAGGCAACCACAACCAGTATAGCTGGAACGACCAGTGGGTGCGCTCAACCTACAACTTCGCCTACACCGGCATCATGTCGGCATGGAACGACCTCAACCGCGACGCCACAGCCGCAGGCCAGAGCGAAATCCGCGCTTTGGGCAATGTGGTCAAAGTTCTCGGTATGCACCGTATCGCCGACTCATTCGGCCCGCTGAACTACTGCACCTTCGGTGTCGACGGCAACTTCAATCCGCTCGAAGACATCTACAAGCAGTTCTTCGCAGAACTCGACGAAGCCATCGATCTGCTCACACCTTATGCCAATTCCGGCTCAAGCCTGATGAGCGACTATGACATCGTGTACGGCGGCAACGTCACCAACTGGGTCAAGCTGGCCAACACACTGCGTCTGCGCCTCGCCCTTCGCGTAGCCTACGCCGACGAAGCCCTGGCCAAGGCAGAAGCCCAGAAGTCCATCGACCATCCTATGGGATTCGTCGACAGCAAGTCCAACTACGCCAAGCTCGGCGGCGGATACTATCATCCGATCGTGACCCTCGCCTACGAATTCGGTGGTGGCGACGGTGACTGCCAGCCCTCCGCATCAATCGTATCCTACATGGCCAACATGAACGACGGACGTATCTCCAAATACTTCAAGGCATGCGAAGATGGCAAATACCACGGTATCCGCATCGGTTACGAGACCGGCAATGTGACTCCCATCCGTCAGGCTGCCTCCAAGTTCGCAATGGACGAGAAGACATCCGAAAAAGCACCTGTAGTGCTCATGCACGCTGCTGAAAGCTACTTCCTCCGCGCTGAGGCTGCTCTCCGTTGGGGTATGGGTGGCGATCCCCAATCTCTCTACGAGCAGGGCGTACGCGCATCCTTCGACGAACTCGATGCAAGCGGTGCTGATGCATACCTGGCCGAGACTTCGACTCCCGGTGCATACGATGATCCCACAACTCTGGGCAACAGCTACACATTCAAGAGCACAACCACACCTAAATGGGACAACGGTGCTGACTTCGAAGGCAAACTCGAGCGCATCATCACCCAGAAGTGGATCGCACTCTACCCCGACGGTTTCGAAGGCTGGACTGAATATCGCCGCACAGGCTATCCCGAACTCATTCCTGTGGTCAACAACCGCTCCAACGGCACAATCGACACAGAACTTCAGGTGCGCCGCATGCCCTTCCCCGACACTGAGTACAACAACAACCCCGAAGGCGTGGCCGCAGGTGTAGCAGCACTTGGCGGACCTGACAACGGCGGCACCAAACTCTGGTGGGACAAGAAAGCTCGTTAATCACCACTTAAATTGACATCAAACTACAATGAACAAGAAACTTTTCGGTTTAATTGCTCTGGTCGCTTTCGGTGGCGCATTGACTTCCTGCGACACCGACGTAGAAACGATTGACGTCCAGAAGCCTTTCGAATATTCTGAACAATATTATCAGAATCTCCGCGACTACAAACAGTCCAAGCACGAGGTAGCATATGCCTACTACGCATTCTGGGCTCCGCTCGAAGGCGTGGACGGATATAAAGATCCCGCCTCGATGGGCGAACGCATCATCGGCCTGCCCGACTCGATCGACATCGTGAACCTGTGGATGGGCATACCTACCCCTGAGGAGCATCCTATCGCCTATAAGGATATGGTGCAGGCACAGACACAGCGTGGCACACGCTTCGTGATGCACGCCGACGCATCGCACTACAGACATAAATTCACCGTCGACGGCGTCGACTACGATATGGGTGGAAACGTTCCTGACGATGAAATGATGGATGCATACGCCCGCTGGATACGCTCGCAGGTGGACAACAACGGCCTCGACGGTGTCGACATCGACTTCGAGGGCTGGAATCAGAGCAGTCTGCTCAAGCTCGTCACCTTGCTCGGCGAATACTATGGTCCTATGGGATCTAACCCGGAGAAGCTCCTGATCGTGGACTACTTCAATACTACGCCCAACGTGAAGAACGAGCCTTATGTGGACTACTTCGTACAGCAGGCATACTCCAAGCAGAACGCATCACCCCGCTTCATCAGCGGAGTACCATCGGAGAAGATGATCTTCGTAGATGCATTCGACGAAGGACACGGACCGAGCGGAGCACGTATTCTCGACTATGCCCGTGTTGAACCCGCCGACGGTGGCAACAAGGGCGGATGCGGCGCTTACTACATCGAGTACAACTACGCCAGCACCTCGGGTATACCCTACAACGAATACCGCAAGGCTATCCAGATTATGAATCCCGCTGTTCACTAATTCCAAAACATTATCCAGACAATGAACATTTCATTAAAATACTCGCTGATGGGCCTGGCTATGGCCGGTGCTCTCACCGCCTGTACCTCAGAGGGCGACGACTTCGACTACGGACACAAAGTAGTCTACTTCGCCGGTACGGAGACCAATCCTCTGGTGACATTCGCTGTCGAAGACACACCCTCGTCGCAGAGTGTATCTGTGCTGTCGAGCCATCCGGTAGACGCCGATGTGACCGTAAAGATCGCAATCGACGGCTCTAAGATCGACGAATACAACAAAAAGTACGGAACTACCTTCAGCATGATACCCGAAAGCGCCGTGACTCTCGACGCCGACCAGGTTGTAATTCCCGCAGGCAAGAGCTTCTCCGACGTTGCCGCTCTGCGCATCACCTCTACTGAAGACTTCGTAGACGGCCGCGTATACCTGATCCCGGTTACAATGACTGAGGTTGACGGTAGCGATGTGCTCGAAAGCTCACGCACCGTATTCTACCGCGTGCGCCGCACCACCAGCTTCACATCGCTCAACATCTCCAACACCGCGATGTACTCCAACTACATCTTCGACGATTCCCAGGCTCTTGAACTCGGTGCATACACCTACGAGATCAAGATCTACTCGGAAGCATGGCACAGCATCGCACGTCTCTGCGCCTTCACCAGCAAGGACGAACAGCGCCAGACAATGCTCCGCTTCGGTGAGGGTGGTTATCCCGTCAACTCACTCCAGTGGGTTGCCGCACCTGCCGAGGGTGGTAACATGGTGTCCAACACCGCATTCCAGACCAACCGCTGGTATATGATCTCCTGCGTATACGACGGCAAGCGCTGCACACTGTATGTAGACGGCGTGAAAGACAGCGAAAAGGATGCCGACGGCGATCCCGTCACCTTCCAGCGCCTCGAGCTCGGTATGTCATGGACAAACTATCCCGCTCAGCAGTGGTTCCGCGGCCGTATCGCAGAAGTCCGCGTATGGGACTTCGCACGCTCGGCAGCCGACATCGCCAACACAGTATGCTCGGTTGACCCACAGAGCGAGGGTCTGCGCGCCTACTGGAAGATGAACGAGGGCGACGGCCATATCTTCCACGATGCTACCGGCAACGGATACGACATCGACTGGTCGAAGACCGTCCGTGAGATCACCGAAGGCAAGGGTCTTGAAGCAACTCCCTCCGCTGCCAATGCAGTGGCTTGGGACAGCGACGACAACAACAAGTGCACCCAGTAAAAAATCACGCTCAACCGCATAGCCGGCATCCATTGGGGATGTCGGTCATGCGATGAGCAAAACTTCATCAACCATTATTCACCAAAAGACATGAAGATTACAAAATTCGCCCTCGCTTCACTGGTGATAGCCTCGATGGCAGCCACAGGATGCAGCGACGACACATACGATATCGATGGCTCATCCGACACCATCGCCTATATCTACCACACTCCTAACAGCGACAGCTCGCAGCCGGCAAACTCTTTCAACATCGAAATGGACAAATATCCCACCTGGGGCATTGTCTATAACACTCCTACAAGCACTGAATATGAGGTTCGCCTGACACACTCGTCCAACAGCGACGTGACAGTGAATCTCGGCGTGAACGACGCTGCTGTAGCCAACGGCTATGAACTGCTTCCCGCTTCAGCCTACACTCTCTCCGCCACTTCTCTGACAATTCCCGCCGGAGAGCGCAGCGCAAGCTTCACTATTGAATTCAACGATCCCAATGCAATCGACGCCGACAAGGATTACATGCTCCCTGTCAGCATCACCTCGGTAGACGGAGCAGTGACGAGCGAGAACCTCGCTACAGCCCTGGTGACTGTGCTCAAGACATCCGCATCAGTCTCCACATCGCGCACAGGCGACGAGATCACCGACCGTACAGGCTGGAGCTGCCTCTACGGTCAGCGCAACTGCCCTGACATCATCAACAATCCCTCGAACTACACATACTGGTTCAACGGCACTGGCATCAACCCGATCGAAATCTCCTTCGGAAAGACTGAGACCGGTATCACCGGTGTGAAGCTTCAGGTCTACAGCGCCAACTATGCAGTGGCAAAGATGACTGTATATGCAGCAGCCAATCCTGGTGAGGTATATGAGGAAGTTGCAACCGCTGAATATTCGGTAGCCAACAACACAGCCATCATCAGTTGGGATAAGGAAACTCCCGTCAATGCATACTGGCTGAGAATAGATGCTACTCCTTGGTCCGGCAACGGTATAGTTCCTGTCTACGCAACAGTCTACAAGAATTGAACAACACACTGAGAGATAAAGCGAAAACCTGATACCAACTGTCCGGCGGGAATAGAATTGCGAAGTCCCGGCGGACAGTTTTTTTATGCACTTTTTAACTGTGCTCACAGCTTCAATCCAATACAATACCTTTATCTTTGCAATAATAAACGACAAAACCTGAATTATGAATAAGATACTGTCTTTAGTCATAACCATAATAATGCCTTTTGCTGTGGCAGCACAGGCATGGCAGACCGACAGCGAGCCCAAACCATCGGAAACAATAAAATTCGCCGAACGCGTATATGACTTCGGTACGATACTCGAGGCCGACGGCCCGGTGACACACGAATTTGAATTTACCAACACCGGCAGCAAACCTGTAACAATACTATATGTGCGCGGAGGCTGCGTATGCATAAGCGGTGAAGCGCCCAGAAAACCTGTTGCACCCGGCCAGAAAGCGAAAGTCAAGGTTACGTTCAATCCTGCATACCGTCCCGGAGATTTCTCGAAAGAAGTTGTGGTCATGAATTCCGACAAAGAATTTAACCGCGTATGGGTAAAAGGCCATGTGGAAGAAATGAAACACCCCGTGAGCGAGAACTATCCATACGACTATGGTAATGGTCTATGGATGAACCTGGGCCTTATGTCGTTCGCCCACATGGAGTCCGGAGAGACAAAATCAGTGCGCCTGCGGCTGGCCAACGACTCGTCGGATGTGCTGCGACTAAGATTCGAGGCCGATAATTCCGCCCTGCCCGATGGCGCGCAGATCACCATTCCGGAGTCATTCATTCTCCAGCCCGGCGACACATCCGAGATGAAAATCACAATACACCTCACCCGCAGCATATCAGGCGAGCATTCTATAAATGTCTATCCGGTGATAAACGGCACACGCGGCACTACGCCACTCGAAGTGAGGGTATACGGTAAATAGACATATCAATACGGATCTACGTCGTAGTGCAGCACCGTGCCCTTGAAATCAGGATCTTTGGCTATTGCGACATGAGCGTCGAGCAATGTCTGCTTCACACGGCGCATCGACGCCGAGACCTCAATCTTCAGCATTATCTTGCGTATGTGCATCTGCTGCACACGCGACACCGACGGACGGTCAGGTCCGCTGACCCGCGTCCCGAACAGATCCCTTAGAGTGGCCGCATAACGTTCGGCCACATGATCCAGCCTATCGGCATCTCGATGGCGGAGATATACATAGACAACACGTGTGAAAGGCGGATAGAGAAACATCCGCCTTTCCTCTATCTCATGGTTGTAGAATCCCTCATAATCGTGCGAACGCAGGTACTGAATCACAGGATGCTCCGGCTGATATGTCTGCACCATCACGCGCCCTTGGGAATCCCTGCGTCCGGCACGTCCGGCTACCTGCATCAACATATTGAACGCGCGCTCGGCCGAACGAAAATCCGGAAAATTGATCAGGGTATCGGCATTAAGCACGGCCACCGCAGACACATCACTGAAATCAAGACCTTTAGTCACCATCTGCGTGCCTACGAGTATGTCGGCTTTATGCTGCGAGAAGCCGTCTATTATACTCTGGTATGAGTCTCTCGAGCGCGTGGTGTCGAGATCCATGCGCAGCACCCGGCTGCCGGGGAAGTGGCCATCGATCTCGTCCTCGACACGCTCTGTGCCGTAACCTACAACTTCGATCTGCGGCTGCCGGCACACCGGACACCTGTCCGGCATTGGATAGGTAGCCCCGCAATAGTGGCACACAAGTCTGTCGGAATCGCGGTGATACGTCAGCGATACATCGCAATCGGTGCATTTCGGTATATAAGCGCAGGCCCTGCATCTGGCAATTGGAGCAAAACCGCGCCGGTTGTGGAATATGATAGCCTGCTTGCCCGATCCTACTGCCTTACATATGCCTGATATAACATCGGAGGAGAAAGCACCGCTTACCTGATTGCGGTCGCGGCTGCGCTTCATATCCACTATGTCGATCAATGGCAAGTGCGTACCACTGCCATAGCGCTTGCTAAGGGTGACAAGACCGAAGCGTCCCTGCAACGCCTTATAGTAAGTCTCCACGGCCGGTGTAGCCGATCCAAGCAAAGTTTTGGCTCCATGCATCCTCGCAAGCATAATGGCTGAATCGCGGGCATTGTAGCGCGGCGCTGGATCAGCCTGCTTATAGCTGCTCTCATGTTCCTCGTCCACTATCACAAGTCCGATGTTGGCGAAAGGCAGAAATACCGACGAGCGTGCGCCGATAACAACACGCGGCTCAGAAGATCCAAGCATGTCGCGCCATACCTCCACCCTGTCGTTGTCGGAAAACTTGGAATGATATATGACCACTTTGCTGCCGAAGACACGTTGCAACCTGCGTGTAAGCTGCGTGGTAAGCGCTATTTCCGGAACGAGATACAGCACCTGACGTCCTTGCGCGAGCACGTGGTCTATCAGCCTGATATATATTTCCGTCTTACCGGAAGATGTGACTCCATGAAGCAACGTTATGTCGTGGTTTATGAAAGACTTGTGTATGCTGTCGAGCGCATCTTCCTGCACATCAGACAACTCCGGCAACCCATAGGTTGGTATATCGACCTGCGTGAACCGCCCCACAGTCTTCCGGTATACTTCCACAACACCCTTGTCAGCCAAAGCCTTGATGATAGCCGGAGACGTACCGCTGCGCTCCACAAGCGCCTTGCGCGTGACCTCCGTGGGAGCGTCACCGTCGGTCGATACCCTCAGCGTCTCCATCAGAGCCATAAACGCCTGCTCCTGTCTGGAGGCACGGCCAATAAGCGTGAACGCCTCATGCACACCCTCCCGGCTGAGAAAGTGCTTAGGAATGCTGACAAATGTTTCTGTCTTGGAACGGTAGCGCTCCACAAGCTTCTCGCTTATGATCACGACCCCTTTGTCCACCATACGGCTGATGATACGCTCCACGTTGTAGAATCCTGTATTGCGGACTATCTCGGCCACAGACATGGCTTTATGAAGATGCAGATCATTAAGTATGTGCATCTCACGTTCGGAAAGCTCTGCTAACTCGGACGGCTCGGCATCCGGATTAACCGAAAGTACTGTCTCGCTCTCTATTTTCAATCCTGCCGGAACTGCAGCCTTGTACACATCTCCGACATTGGCGAGGTAGTATTCTGCCATCCATTCCCAGAACTGAAGCTGAGGCCTGCGCACGATGGGCTTGCGGTCAAGCTCCGCAGCTATATCCTTGACATCCACTCCGTCAGGTGGCTGGACTCCTATCTGGCGCACAATGCCGGTATAATACTTTCTCGACCCGAACGGCACTATCACACGATGCCCTACACCGAGCGTCATGACCATATCGTCAGGCACGCGGTAGGTAAAGTCCACATTGAACGGGAGAGGTAATAATATCTGTGCGTAAGATGGCATTGCAGGCGTAAAGATACATAAAAAAAGCGCGGGACGCAAACTTTGTCGCGTCCCGCGGATATTGTAGCCGGACTATGCCGGATCTGAATTCATGCTACATCTGATCAGGGATTCCACTGGCAGGCCATCATTCTCAGGTTAGAGCAACCGATGGTGCGGATGTCGGTAAGGACATTGTAGCGGCAGTTGATGTAGGTAAGAGCTGAATCGAAGGATACATCAAGCATCTGAAGCTGGTTGTTGTTGCAGAGCAGACGCTGGAGGTAGGTCTGGTTGGAGAGATTCAGACGGGTAAGGTCGTTGTAGGAGCAGTCTACGAACAGAAGGTTTGTGCAACCGCTCACATCAAGTGTGGTAAGGTCGTTGTAGGAGCAAACCAGGTCAAGAAGGTTGTTGCAGTTGCGAACGCCGAGAGTCACCATATTGTTGTCGGTGCAGACAAATGTGCTGAGCGAAGGCAGACCTGAAACGATCATTGTGGTGAGCTGGTTGTCGTCTACATTGAGGTTCTGCAGATTCTCTACGCCAAAGAGGTTAAGAGTGGTAAGCTTGTTGTAGCCGGCATACAGATTCTTAAGACCGGTACATCCGTCGACCTTTAGGTTTTCAAGATGGTTGCCCTGGCAGTTTAGTGTCTGCAACGATGTGATGCCTGAAACGTTGAGGTCCACAAAATAGTTGTTGGAGACATTCAGGTTCTTGATGGCAGTGGCCCCGCTGAGGTCCATCTCAAGAAGACGGTTGTTGTTGAGACTTACTTTCTCAAGTGCCGCACAGTTGCCGAAATCAACAGATGTCATGGCGTTGCGGGAAGCATTGAGTTCAGTAAGGGAGACGTCGCCGTCAACGCTGAGGCTTGCGAGCTTATTGCGAGACACATCCACTGTGCGGAGTGCAGTGAATCCCGACAGGTTGAGGTCGCCGGCGAGTTTTTTATCTTTCCACTTTATTTCGGTGATGCGGCCGTTCTCTACAGTCACACCTTCCCATGTGGAGGGAGCATTAAGATCAGTGATCTTCAGAGCCTGGGCATTTGTTGCGTCCTTCTCTGCAGGTTGCGACAGGAAAGTTTTAAGTTGCTTGAGCTCGTTCTTGTCGACTTTCTGAGCGAAAACCATCGCGCTGCTAAGTGCGAGAGTAATCAGTAATACAGCTTTTTTCATAATATAAATAGTTGTGGTTGGTTAATTTCTTTTATACTATAGGAACAACCCAGAAATGAAAAGGTTGCAACTACCACAATTTTTTTTTGAAAAAGCTGTCTACAGCCCCTGTACAGGGACTGAGGCCTGTCAGAATGGAGGCAAAGTCTCGTCTGTCGATGGTGTGAAGTCGACGCTTCCACCTGTGAAACCCGGCTTTCCACCATCGGCGCTGTCAGCCGAGGGAACTCCGGCATTCAGACGCGAAGCCACTGTCATTGATTCCATACCACCGTCGTCGGTCCAATTCTCGAAGCGCGCGAATTTGGACCGGAAGCGCAGCTTCACATCATCGACGCTACCGCTACGGTGCTTGGCCACTATGAATTCCGCAAGACCACGTATGTCATTGCCGGCGGCATCCTCGCCCGACTTCAGATAGTATTCCGGACGATGTATGAAGCATACAATATCAGCATCCTGCTCTATCGCTCCGGATTCACGAAGGTCGGACAGCTGCGGACGCTTGCCATCGGTTCGGTTCTCCACCTGACGGTTGAGCTGCGAAAGTGCCACTATAGGGATATTGAGTTCCTTGGCCAGTTGCTTGAGCGAACGCGAGATCATCGACACCTCCTGCTCGCGCGAACCAAACTTCATGCCCGATGCGTTCATTAGCTGAAGGTAGTCGATAACAATGAATTTCACATCATGCTCTCTCACAAGACGCCTTGCCTTGGTACGCAGTTCGAAAATCGACAGCGATGGAGTGTCGTCAATATAGAGCGGCGCACCTGTGAGATGCTTGATCCTCGACATGAGCTGATCCCATTCAAGTTGCGACAGGCGGCCACTCTTGATCTTCTCACCCTCAAGCTCGCAGATATTGGATATCAGACGGTTCACCAATTGCAGGTTCGACATTTCAAGCGAGAAGATAGCGACCGGAGTATTGTAGCGCACGGCCATATTCTGTGCCATCGACAGCACGAACGCAGTCTTTCCCATCGCAGGACGTGCAGCAATGATGATCAGGTCTGAGTTCTGCCATCCGGAAGTCAATTTGTCAAGATCATGGTAGCCGGTCTCCAGTCCGCTGAGTCCCGACTCCCTGTTAGCGGCATTCTGTATCTGCGTTATAGCCTGATCTATCACCGGGTCGATCTGCGTCACATCCTTCTTGACGTTGCGCTGCGAGATCTCGAACAGACGCCCTTCTGCCTCCTGGAGCAGATCGTCCACGTCGTTGCTCTCGTCGAATGCTTTCGACTCTATTGATGAAGCAAACGATATCAACTCGCGGGCAAGATATTTCTGCGCCACGATGCGGGCATGGTATTCGACATGCGCCGCAGAACTGACTCGCATCGTAAGTTCCGATATATACGCCGGACCTCCTGCTTCTTTAAGCGTCTGGTTGAGACGCAACTGCTCCGTGACGGTAAGCATATCGATCGGCTGCTGCTTTGCGCCAAGAGTCTGTATGGCTTCGTATATCTTCGTATGCGCAGGATCATAGAAACTCTCGGGCTTGAGGAGGTCGCAGACTGTCGTATATGCGTCTTTCTCAAGCATAAGTGCACCAAGCACAGCCTGCTCTATATCCGTATCGCGCGGCTGCACACGGCCCACGGCGTCAGCCGCGGCTTTCTGGTTCTGTTTCTGACGGTAATCGCTGTTACTGAATGGAGGCATCGGTATCGGTTGGCTTTATATTATTGTGTAAATCCAATGATTTCAGGGTCAAAAAACGCCGATGCGGCTAAATGGGCGGCATCGGCGCTGTATGTTCGCGCGCTATGTAGGCGTGGAGGCTTATTTATCAGCCGGTGCGAGAGTCACACCTGCCAGTTCGGGATCAATCATGATGCGTCCGCAGTATTCACATACGATCACTTTCTTGCGCATCTTGATCTCCATCTGCTTCTGCGGTGGAATACGGTTGAAGCAACCGCCGCAGGCATTACGCTGAATATAGACAATACCAAGGCCGTTGCGGGCGTTTTTGCGGATACGCTTGAATGCTGCAAGTGTACGCTCATCGACTCGGGGCTCAAGATTCTTGGCTTCCTCGCGGAGTTGTTCTTCCTGCTGGCGGGTCTCCGATACAATCTCCTCAAGCTCCGATTTCTTTTCCTGAAGCACATGCTCATGGTCGGCAAGGACGTCGCGTGTAGCGGCGATGTCTGCGGTCTTGTTGTCGATCGCACGGCCGAAGTCGTTGATGTGCTTCTCGCACAGTTCTATTTCGAGAGTCTGGAACTCTACTTCTTTTGTCAGAAGATCGAACTCACGGTTGTTGCGCACGTTGTCGAGTTGTTCCTTGTAACGGGCTATCTTGGCTTCGGACTCGTTGATCTTCTCCTTCTCGGAAGCAAGCTTACGATGAAGCTCGTCTATCTCCTTTGTGTAGTTCTCAATACGGGTCTTTAAACCTTCGATATTGTCTTCCAGGTCCTTGACTTCAAGAGGAAGATCGCCGCGCACCTGCTTGATGCGGTCAATTTCCGAAAGTACTGTCTGGAGCTGGTAGAGCGATTTCAAGCGCTCCTCGACTGTGAGAGGCTGTTCGGCCTGAGTCTTATCTGTAGCCATGTCTATAAATAATGGATAGGATTCTGTTCTACGTCTGAATAATAGACTGCAAAGTTAGGAAATTTTTCCGAGATAGCGCGATAAAATATTTGTTTTGTGCATTTTTCGCTCTCGTGGTGTCCGATGTCGATGATGAAAATATCGTCGGCATGGTCAAGGAAAAAATTCAGTTTTGTATCGGAATTGATATATGCCTGAGCTCCCGCTGCTATCGCAGCCGGTATGAAATCGCTGCCTGCTCCACCACACAGCGCCACACGTGTGATGCCGCGGCGTGCCTTAGCTGGATCTGAGCATCGTGCCACAGGCGTGGCAAATGTCCGCTTCACGAGTCCGACAAGGTTTTCCGGCGAAAGCTCCTCCGACAGATTGCCAACCATGCCACAGCCTGCTCCCGGATTGCCACACATAGGCGACAGCACCTCGCACCCCGACAGTCCGAGTGCCGACGCCATCTGCGCCGACACTCCAGCCGGAGCGTTATCCACCGACGTGTGCGATGAATAGATCGTGACACCCGCAAGTATGGCTTTCTCCGCGACACGCTCGACGCGGTCGCGGCCCAATATCTGACGCACTCCCTTGAAAATAAGCGGATGATGCGCCACCACAAGGTTGCACCCACGGGAGACGGCCTCGCTTATAATTTCCTCGGTAGCATCGACACACACCAGTGCGCCAGTACATTCCTGATCTGGATGCCCTGTCTGAAAACCGGAATTATCCCATCCCTCCTGAAGCCGGAGAGGTGCGATTTCTTCAATGGCACTGACAATCTGACGATGGGTCATACAGGTTTATTTTTCGGGTTGCGGCATTATCGCTATCGACAGTTCGTCGAGCTGCTTGGCATCGAGCGGTGCTGGAGCGTCAAGCATGACATCACGGCCGCTGTTGTTTTTCGGGAAAGCGATGCAGTCGCGTATGCTGTCGAGTCCGGCGAAAAGCGATACCCAACGGTCGAGACCGTATGCCAGACCCCCGTGCGGAGGTGCTCCGTATGTAAAGGCATTCATCAGGAAGCCGAACTGCTCCTGTGCCTTCTCCGGAGTGAATCCGAGAATCTCAAACATTTTCGACTGCAGGGCGCTGTCGTGGATACGTATTGATCCTCCGCCGACTTCCACACCGTTGACCACCATATCGTATGCGTCGGCGCGTACGGCTGCCGGATCGGTATCGAGCATGGGTATATCCTCGTCCTTGGGATGTGTGAATGGATGATGCATAGCCATAAGGCGCTGTTCTTCGTCGCTCCACTCAAACATCGGGAAGTCCACAACCCACAGACAGGCGAACTTGTTCTTGTCGCGCAGTCCGAGCTGACGGCCCATTTCCAGACGCAATTCACAGAGCTGCTTGCGAGTCTTCATTATGTCGTCGCCTGAGAGAATGAGTATGAGGTCGCCGGGCTGGGCATCCATAGCCTCGCGAAGTTTCTGCAATGTCTCCTGCGAATAGAATTTGTCGACGCTTGATTTTACATTTCCATCGGCCTCGACACGTGCGTATACCATGCCTTTTGCACCGATCTGCGGACGCTTTACATAATCGGTGAGCGCGTCGATCTGCTTGCGTGTATATGAAGCCGCACCTTTGGCGCATATTCCGCCAATATATGCCGCATTGTCGAATACAGAGAATCCATATCCCTTGAGCACGTCCATCAGTTCGACAAAACGCATGTCGAATCTAAGATCGGGCTTGTCTGAGCCATAATACTTCATAGCGTCGGCCCAAGGCATGCGGGGGAATGGTACAGGAAGATCGACACCGCGCAATTCCTTGAACAGATGCACGGCCATTCCCTCGAAAAGATTTATCACATCGTCCTGATCTACAAAGCTCATCTCACAGTCGATCTGTGTGAACTCGGGCTGACGGTCGGCACGGAGGTCCTCGTCGCGGAAGCATTTCACAATCTGGAAGTAACGGTCCATACCAGATACCATAAGCAACTGTTTAAGGGTCTGGGGCGACTGTGGCAGAGCATAGAACTGGCCCTGATTCATGCGTGAGGGCACGACAAAGTCGCGCGCACCCTCGGGTGTAGAACCCACGAGCATCGGTGTCTCGATCTCAAGGAAGCCTTTGCTGTCGAGATAGCGGCGCACTTCCATAGTCATCTTATGGCGCAGTTCGAGATTGCGGCGCACAGGAGCGCGGCGCAGGTCGAGGTAGCGGAATTTCATACGCAGGTCATCTCCGCCATCGGTGTCATCCTCGATCGTGAACGGGGGGACACAACTTGCGTTGAGGATGTTGAGACTGTCTGCTATGATTTCAATATCGCCGGTCGGAAGATTGGGGTTCTTGCTTGTACGTTCTGCCACTGTTCCTGTCACCTGGACAACATATTCGCGTCCGAGGTGCGAAGCGGCCTCGCAGAGCGCGGCATCGTTTTCTACATTGAACACCACTTGAGTGATTCCATAGCGGTCGCGCACGTCCACAAATGTCATGCCACCCATCTTGCGTGCCCTCTGCACCCATCCGGCCAGAGTGACTTTCTTGCCGGCATCGGCAAGCCTGAGCTCGCCGCATGTATTAGTCCTGTACATATTATTATATGGATATGAGTTTTTATCAAGGGGATTTTACGCCCCAAAGTTACAAATTTTTTGCTTAACTTTGACGGCATCATTATACTTTATGGCAAGACTATGCCTACAAAGACATCACCAAACAGAAGTGAACACTACAAAACCCTTCCTACTAATGAATTTATATAAAAAACTGATAGCAGCGGCTGCCATGATCCTGACTATGACGGCAGCACATGCAACACAGACCGCTGATTCAGTCACCGTGATCAAAAATCCGGCAAAAGTCGTGATCACAAACTCTGCCGACGGACACACAAAAGTCGAAGTATTCGAATCTGACCACAGCTCCGACACAGACATCATGTTCGGCAAGAATAATCCCACCCGGCTATCACTCGGCAAACGTGGACATGTACTGTTCTTCAACGGCATATTCGGCGGAATGGTCTTCCCTACCGACGAACCTAAAGGAATGCTCCCGTCGTGGGAGATAGGAGTTACACATCTGCTCGGCTACGGTTATCGCACAGGCCGCTACACGCCTGAGCTATCGGCCGGAATCGGTTTCGCCTACCGGTGGTACAACGTAGGCAACGGCTACCGTATCGACAGACAAGCCGACAGAATGGAACTCATACCTGTTAATACCGGCGAGGCTATTTACAAAAGCCCTAACTCACGGTTCACCACGTCGTCGTTCCTTCTGTCGTTCTCGCTTAAACAGAAGATATACCGCAAACTATACTTTATGGCGTCGGCTATCCTTGATTTCAACTTCTACACCGACGCATTCTTCGAGTATAAGGATCATGAAACAGGTTCTGTAAAAACCAAGATCAACTACAAAGGATTCCATCAGAGAATAATGCGTTGCGATCTTATGGCTACGATCGGTTTTTCCGGCATTGCCGGTGTCTACGTACGATATTCACCCACCCCGGTATTCAAAGACTCCTACGGACCTAAGTTCGAACAGATAGCAGCCGGAATATCCCTGTTTTTTTAAAAGCTTGTTTAATAATAGATGTAAATGAATAAACTATATACATGCGTAGCGGCGGCATTGCTCAGCATATCCGCGGCATTTGCCTCAACAGAACCGGACACCACAATCCTGCAGGACACCTACGTAACTGTAGCCCAGACGCAAAAATCACAAAGCCCGCTTACTTTCGAAGGACGCAAGGTCCCCAGACAAGGCGACGACCGACTGTCGGTAAATATACACGAGAGTCTCAAGGGAAGCTGGGACGCGGTGATGCGCGGTTTCATGTTCGGTTTTGTCAATGCACCTGCTTCCCAAGCCGGAATGGATATGGAGATGGGCAAATCGTTCGAATGGTCAGTACTACAGCTTGTAGGTGTGCGCTATTCAACACCGTCACGCAACACCTCCATATCATTCGGTATAGGCATAGACTGGAGAAACTACAAGATGTCCACTGCCAGTGCACGCTTCGTGTCCGACGGATATGGCCACGTGGCCACAGGTCCTTATCCCGAAGGTGTGAATGCACGTTTTTCGCGTCTGAAGGTATTCTCATTGAACTTCCCGATTCTGTTCGAGCAGAAACTACCCTTCCGTGTTCCCGGTAAAGCGAAGTTCAGCATCACAGGCGGCGTGGTCCTGAACTACAGTCCGCATGCATCCATGCTCACCGAGTGGACCGATACGGAAGGCAACCGCGTGGAGGAGTCGTGCAATTCTATCGGCCAGAGGCAATTCTCGGTGGACCTCATCGGCATATTACGGTTCTGCAAATTCGCGGGACTTTATGTGAAATATTCGCCTCAGACAGTACTGCATGGGAGCAACAATCTCTCGTTCCATACATTTTCAACCGGGCTGATCTGCTTCTACTGATCAATAGCTTGTTTAACAAGCCTTCTCATGCTCATGTAAGAAACCTAATAAATCGTAAACGTTGGGTATGCATTGAGAGTCTGTGACGGATTTTTCGTATTTTTGCAGAATAATCCGAATTCACAACGATAAAACAAACATGTCGACAGGAATACAATTTCTCGACCGTATACCGCCGGTCACACGCTCTCTCATTATAATTAATGTGATCGTCTGGGCTTTCACCGCGGTTTTCCCTGCCAAGGCCGACGCATTGTTGAATCTCGGTGCATTGCACTATTTCACATCTCCGGGATTCAATCCGGCTCAGCTTTTCACATACATGTTCATTCATGGCGGATTCACGCATCTGTTTTTCAATATGTTCGCGCTATGGATGTTCGGTTCGATGCTTGAATGGCAGTTCGGACAGCGGCGCTATCTGTTTTTCTACATATCCTGCGGACTCGGTGCAGCGTTGCTACAGGAAGGCATCTACGCTATACGCCTGCACTCGCTCACCGCAAATATGCCGGCAGAAACCCTTGATTACATCGTAAATCAAGGCTGGCAGGCATTGTCGCAGAACATGAACTTCACTGATCCGCAGTTCGGACAGATCAATGCCCTTGTCAATGGATCGACAGTAGGTGCTTCCGGAGCAATATACGGAATCCTTGCCGGATTTGGTCTGATCTACCCGGATCGACCTCTGTTCATCATGTTTATTCCAGTACCGGTCAAAGCCAAGTGGGTGGTACTGGGATACGCGCTTCTGGAATTCAGCCTCGGATTCGGCAATGTCCACGACAATATAGCCCATTACGCACATCTGGGAGGCATGGCGATAGGCGCACTTATAATATTTATATGGAAACATCAGGCAAAGTCCAATGGCGGGTATTTTTAATAAGATAGTCACAGCCTGGTGCAATGCCTCTGCACCGTCGCGTATTGTTGCTGTCAATGTCGCTGTCTTCGCAATTATATGGGCGGGATGTCTGATTTGCAAGATTTCCGGATTAGCTGAATCAGGATGGATCGGCATGTGGGCAATGCCGGCTGGCATGGATCTGCTACTGCGTCCGTGGACTCCGTTTGCCTATATGTTCACCCAATACGAGGCTACGCATCTTATATTCAATATGCTGTGGTTTTATGGATTCGCACGTGTCTTCATGATATTCTCATCTCCAAGGCAACTGATCGGACTGTACGTATACAGCGGACTGGCAGGAGCAGCTCTTTTTGTAGCGGGAGTACACATATTCCAGTCCATGAGTATCGGCAGCGCATCACTGCTGGGATCGTCAGCAGCAGTGATGGGAATCGTCACTGGGGCTGCCTCTGTATACCCGGATATGCCCGTGAGACTGATGCTTATTGGAGACGTGAAATTGAAATGGCTTGCAGTAGCCGCACTTGTTCTTCTTGGACTATGCACTTATACAGGCAACATAGGTGTACAGATGGCACATCTCGGTGGTGCGCTCATGGGACTGTATTACGGAGTATCGCTACGGCGCGGCAAAGATATATGCAAGCCTTTCGAGAACATGACCCGCAGGGTTCAGCACATCTTCAGCACATCAAAGCCCCGAATGCCAAAGGTGAAACGCTACAAGCCCAAAGGAAAGCAAGCAAAAAAAACTACAAGCGGACCAAATACGACACGCCAGGAATTTTCCCTAAATGACCAGGAAGTGCTTGACGCCATACTCGACAAAGTGAAAAAATCAGGATACGCAGGACTTTCATCCGAGGAGAAACGCAAGCTATTCGATGTAAGCAGACGTATAAAATAAAAAAACAGATGTCACGCCTAAAGAAAATATCTTCGGCAATATTGTTGGTAATAACAATAGTATCCGCTTGTGCAATGGTACTGAGCGCATATATCGGATTCATGTCTCCGGCCAAGCACAGCCTGGCCGGACTACTGCCGTTGACTTTTCCTGTATGGATAGCATTAACGCTTGTATCCGCCATTACCGGTATTTTCATCTGCCGCAAGGCCGCAATCATAGCTGCATTCGCAATAATAGTCTCTGCCGGTCCTTTGCTCGACTATTGTCCTCTGAACTTCTTCCACGGCAGTGCTGACGACAGAGAGGATTGCATCAAGCTACTCACCTATAATGCCTATCACTTCAATTCCATCTTGCCGGGTGAACCATATCCGGGAGGTGTGAATCCTACTCTAAGCTATATAATTGGAAGCCAGGCCGACATAGTGGCCGTTCAGGAAAGCCACATCCTCAAGCCTGATAATAATATATGCATAACCCAGGAGCAGATAGACTCCCTGACTGACATATATCCATATATAATACAGGATACGCAGGCCGACGGAATGCTGCTGTCCAAATATCCGCTCAAGCGCCATGACATACCTGAAAACACAAGCCTACGTCACTTTGTATTGTGTGCCGATGTTTTCATTGGCGATGATACGCTGAAGTTATATTCAGTGCACATGCGGTCTTTTCAACTCAGCGATGATGACAAGAGATTGTACCACGACATTGCAAAACTCGAAGGATCACGCGACGAACTGAAAGAGGCAAAAAGTGTGCTATTGAGCAAACTCACCACAGCAAACGCCGACCGTGCTATCCAGGCCGACACATTGCTGGAAATAATAAACTCACGCCCCACCGACAATATCATCGTGTGCGGTGACTTCAACGATGTGGCCTCGAGTTATACAATCCGCACGTTGTGCCGTGCCAACGGTGGTCTCGGACAAGCCTACGCAAAAGCCGGATTAGGCCCGATGGTCACATACAACAGGCGATCGTTTCCCTTCCGTATCGACCATGTGCTGTATAGCGGGGCTATAGAGCCAATAGAGGTATATCATGGCGGAATCAAGTCGAGTGACCATTATCCACTGGTCGCAGTTTTCAGAAAAACGAAGTAACAACACAATAAACCAACCGGATTATGAAACATCATTTTCTATTACTGGCCGCAGCCGTTTGCATGTCCTCAGGGATGCAAACCAATGCCGAAGAACCGCACAAATGCTGCGGCGGACAGAACCCTAACCACACTTGCATGAAGGACAACCCGTTCGTAAAACCCTACAGCGATCCGTTTGAGATCCCTCCGTTCGAGAGCATAAAGATCTCCGACTACATGCCGGCAATCAATCTCGGAATCAAGAAACAGAAAGCCGAGATCGAAGCCATAGCCACAAATCAGGAAGCTCCTACATTTGAAAACACGATTCTGGCTATGGAGGAATCCGGACAACTGCTCGACCGCGTGATGCGCGTGCTGATGTCGCTTAACGAAACAAATTCATCGCCCGAACTTGAAGCTGTTACAGAAGAAGCCATGCCCCTGTACTCTCTGCATCAGGACGGCATAATGATGGACGCAAGACTGTTCGACCGTGTCAAAGCTTTATATGACAACAGAGATAAGGCTGGATACGATGTGGCCCAGCGCCGCGCAATAGAGCAAAGCTACAAGGACTTCACCCGCAACGGCGCATTGCTCAACGCTGCCGACCAGGAGACACTGAAGCAGATAAACGCAAAGCTCACAGATCTATACCTGAAGTTCAACAAGAATCTTCTGAACGCAACCAATGCATTTGAGATTGTTGTCGACAATGAAAATCAGCTTGCAGGCCTTCCCTCATCAAGCGTGGCTCAGGCTGCCGACGATGCCCGTAGCCGCGGACTCGACGGAAAATGGGTGTTCACACTTCACGCACCCTCGCGTCTGCCTCTGTTGCAATATGCCGACAACCGCGACCTGCGCCGCAAGATGTACGAAGGCTACACAAACCTGGCTTTCGACGGAGAATACAACAACCAGCCCGTGATCAACGAAATAGTAAAAACCCGCGCTGCAAAAGCCAGACTGCTTGGATTCAAGGACTATGCATCATATATGACAGACAATGTCATGGCCAAGACCCCCGAGGCAGCTGAAAATCTTTTGATGCAGATATGGACTCCGGCCGTGAAACGTGTGCATGAGGAAGTTGCCGAGATGCAGGCTCTCGCCGACCGCGAAGGAGCTGGAATCACCATCGAGCCTTGGGATTATTATTACTATGCCGAGAAAGTTCGCCGCGACAAATACGCCCTCGATGAGGACGAAGTACGCGCATATTTCCCTCTTGAGAATGTGCGTGAGGGCATATTTGCAATGGCCAAGACGCTCTACGGCATAAACTTCAAAGAACTTCCCGACGCGCCCAAATATCATCCTGAAGTAAAGGTCTACGATGTGACCGACAATGACGGCAATCATGTAGCAGTATTCATGACGGACTATTTCCCGCGCGCATCCAAGCGTCAGGGTGCATGGATGGAAGAACTCAAAGGATCTTGGACCAATGAAGACGGTACAAGCTCACGTCCTGTGGTATACAACGTCGGCAACTTCAGCCGTCCTACAGGCGACACTCCCGCCCTGCTGACACTCGACGAGGTGGAAACCATGTTCCACGAATTCGGCCACGGTCTGCACGGCATGCTGAGCCGCGCCAAGTACCGCTCACAGAGTGGAACAAACGTGGACCGCGATTTTGTGGAACTTCCCTCGCAGATTCATGAGCACTGGGCACTCGAGCCCGAACTGCTGCGCCAGTATGCACGCCATTACCGTACAGGCGAGGTTATCCCCGACTCTCTGGTACGCAAACTGCAGGCAGCATCGACCCACAATCAGGGCTTCGCGACCACAGAACTTGCAGGTGCTGCCCTGCTGGATCTCCAGTGGGGAAAATACAACCCTGCAGAAGGTGAGGATATCGACGTTCAGGCATTTGAACGTAACGTGGCTTCAAGCCTCGGAATGCCCTCCCAGGTACAGTTCCGCTACCGTTCACCTTACTTCAAGCACATTTTCGGCAGCGATGGCTATGCCTCGGGATATTACACATATCTGTGGGCCGAAGTTCTCGACACCGACGGCTTTGAACTTTTCGCAGAAAAGGGAATATTCGATCCTGCTACCGCAAAAGCATTTAAAGAAAACGTCCTCGAAATGGGCGGAAGCCGCGATCCGATGGAGCTATATGTGACATTCCGCGGACACGAACCGAGTGTTGACGCACTGCTGCGCAACCGTGGCCTTATCGACGACAAAAAACCCGGACATCTTCCCGAACCCGCAGGAAAATAAAGATTCTCTAAAAAACAGCGTGTAAAAAACAGACGCCCCGCCTGCCATACTAATATTTGGCCGACGGGGCGTCATCTGTACTTTATTACCAAACGGTCAGACAAATCTGTTGACCATATCTTTAAGTTCGCTGAGTGGTTTTTCGCCACTATCGGTCCATACCTGCTGTCCGTCTTTCATCAAAAAGAACGTAGGAAAACTTTTAACTCCGAAACGTTCGACCAGATCAGGATGGCGCTCCTGATCCACACGAACGATCACAGCCCGGTTTCCCTCCTCCTCCTGAAGCATATCAAGAACAGGGGCCATGCGTTGGCAATGAGGACACCATGTGGCATAAAACTCTATAAGGACGGGGGCTGTCCCTTCAAGCGCCTTGTCTAAAATATTTGCATTATCTTTCATAATTCTGTCGGTTTTAGATAGATTTCAGAGCTTTAATTCTGGTGTTCACGGATCTTATCCACAAGTACATGTGCCTGCTGGAGTCCTACAGCTCTCCATACCGGCTCGCCGTTCCGGAACATTATAAGTGTCGGGATTGACTGCACTCTGTATCTGGCGGCCAGTTCACGATTGGCATCTATATCTATCTTGAGGATAGTGGCCATATCACCAACTTCTTTCTTTACATCCTCCAGAATAGGACCTTGCATTTTACACGGGCCACACCATGTGGCGAAAAAGTCGACCAACGTAGGGGTCGAGCTTTTGATTGTGTCTTCAAAACTATTCATAGTCTATCTTATATTTTGATTTTTATCTTATCACAGAACTTGACTGTCTGCTATTGTCTACAGCATGGATAACACCCTACAAAACCAAAATGTTCAGCTTCAGGTCGGACTGCCACGGCATCCCATGCTTCTTGCCACTTCAAAAAAATTATGTAATTTTGCGGACATAGACACGCCTCAAAGGCAATGACAACACAGACATGCGGGCAGTATCGCCTATATATTACACATCAGCCTTAATGCAATAACCAATCATTCCTTTATGAACAACAGAATCAGACGAACGACACATATCCTGTTGCTATTGGCCATAACAATACTCACAGCCTGCGGTGGTGGATCTGACAAAAAATCATGGCAAGAGAATGCGGATATATCCATACTCGACTCTACAATGAGACACCTTGCTGTAGATCTGTATACCGAGACAGACAGCGTATCAGCCAGATGCGCAGCCATAATGCAAAGTCTCCGGTCCGATCCAGATCCTCTGCAAGAGGCCTATACGACCACTGTCATGGCTATGATTTCGCTCGTAAGAGGAGACTTCCAATCACATGACTCCCTGATGGCCGCCGCACGTCCGGAAGCAGACAGCGAAACTGCCGTACCCCTGTTCAGGGAATTCTTCTACAGGACATTAGGCGTAAGCGCCAACCTTACCGGCGATAATGACGAAGCTTACGATCAGACACTCATTGCTCTCAACACAGCCCGTAAGGCCGGACTGCATCTGCTTGCCATTGAGGATGAAGCTGCCCTTGGCGACTTCTGCCAGGCAAGAGGAATGATGCCTGAAGCTGCGACACACATGCGTAGGGCGATGGCACTGGCTGATTCAACAAACTACCGCGGCCAACGTTCGCTGCTACTCAGCCTTGCCGAAGTATACTCATCTATGGGCAACTACGTTGAGGCTGACAGATATTTCGAACTGCACAATACAAGCAAGCGGGAATATCCTCCGTATACACAGTTTTTCTATTACTCCACCCTCGGCAATAGTATGTATTTCCGAGGAGAATATATAAAAGCGGCAGACAGCTTCCGCTCGGCACTCAGAATTGCGCTCGACACAGGAGATCCATTCCTGAGCGCGATGACCAAAATAAACCTTGGAGAGACACTCATGCTGACCGGCTGCATAGACTCTGCCTCAGTACTGATAAACGAAGGGGCCGACGGCTTCAAAGCCATAGGCGTACAGGACCGTACCCAGACTTTCTATATCAACAGTCTTAAAGGTGCACTGGCTCTCAAACAGGACAAGATGGCTGATGCCAGACGCCTGCTATCGCCGGAATGTGCCGATACGTCTGATATGCCCCCACGCTACAAAGCCCTGCACCTGCGCCGTCTGGCAGACTTATACTCAGCTTCAGGTGACTACAGGCATGCACTCGACGCAACGTCAGAACAACAGAAGATAATGCAACGTCTGTTCGATCAGAACACCAGGCAATATGCCGCTGAACTCGAATACCGTTACATGCAGGATACAATCGTGCTTAATTCCAGGGTACAGACTGCTAAAAAGCAGGAAGAAGTTCTGCGCCTGCGCACTCTCATCTGGACGATCGTGGCCATCGCACTTGCATCTCTGCTGGGATTCTGTATCTACGCTGCATGGCAGGCATACCGGCGCAGACGCATGGCGGAAGAAATGCGTGCATCGCTGCTGTCGATGCGCCTTGAGAACACACGCAACCGGCTGTCGCCACATTTCGTATTCAACATGCTGAACAACACATTGTCCGGTGCTGACGGCCCTGACAAAGCCGGCGTGGAGAAATTCGTGTCACTCATCAGGCGAAACCTCGAACTTGCCGAGAAGCCTGTGATCCCGTTGCATGAAGAAATCGAATTCGTAGACATCTATGTCGACTTCCTTCGCCACTCGCAAGGGACGCCATTCGACTACCATAAAGATATATCAGGGGATGTAGACCTTAGCATGACTGTGCCGTCTATGCTTATCGAAATATTTGTAGAAAACGCCATCAAACACGGACTGAGAGGTTACGACGGACACCGTGATCTATGGCTCAACATTCGCCGTAAGGACAACTGCACACTCATAACCGTAGCCAACAACGGCCTGATGACCAGCCCGGCATCGGCGCGTGGCACAGGAACCGGCACACGCATAGTGTCCCAGACCATCCATGTATTGAATGAACGCAACTCGCGCAAGATAGACATGACCCAGACAATATCCAACCGTCCTGAAGTTGACGGAGGTAAGGTCTATACAGTAACAATATCAATACCTGACGGCTTCGACTTCTCGGGCCTGACAACAAAACGATGACCAACAGAAAAATCACAGGCTACGCACTCGGAATAGTGGCAGCAGCATCTTACGGAATGAATCCGCTGTTCGCCCTGCCCCTGTATGAGGACGGTATGAATCCTGATTCCGTCCTTCTGTTCCGCTATCTGCTCGCACTTCCTGTGTTGGGCGCTATGTTGCTGACAAGAGGCCATACGCTCAAGGTTTCCGGCAAGGAACTGCTGCTGCTTTCACTTATGGGGATTATGGTGGCAATATCGTCTCTGAGCCTGTTCGCCGCATATAACTACATGGCTGCAGGCATAGCATCAACACTTCTGTTTGTATACCCGATAATGGTCGCTCTGCTTATGGCCGTTATTTTCAGAGAACGCATCAGACCAATCACATGCCTATGTCTCGCTCTGGCCCTCACAGGAATAGGGCTGCTGTACAAAGGCGATGGCGATGCCACACTGTCGCTCACAGGTACTATACTTGTGATCATATCATCTCTGTCGTATGCAATCTACATAGTGGCCGTAAATAAAACCAGCCTCAACAAAATACCTACCCTGAAACTCACATTCTATATTCTTGCGTCGGGAAGTCTGCTGTTCGCAGTACGTCTGTGCGCAGGCGTGCCTCTCATTACAGAACCACTGGCCTATTCAGCCACATGGATAAATCTATTGGCACTGGCGCTTATTCCTACTGCCCTGTCTTTCCTGTGCACGACTGCTGCGATCAAGCACATAGGTCCTACGCCGACTGCCATACTCGGAGCATTTGAACCGGTAACTGCGATAATATTCGGCATAACTGTCTTCGGAGAAATCCTGACTGCACGCGATATTGCAGGCATAACGCTTATCATCGGGGCAGTGTCGATGGTGATTGCGGCCGACGACATAAGCAATCATCTCAACCGCATCAGGCGGCTGTTTCCCCGCATCCGGCGACCCTTCGGTAAAGGGCCGGACAAAATAGCTCACTGATATTGTCTGTTCGGGGATTTTGGATTATCTTTGCTGTATAAAAAAGCGACAGATGATCAATCTCGAAAAGTTTATCAGCGAACATGTAACCGGCAGACGTGAGAGCTTGTTCCACCCCGATCTTGAAGCACATGCTCCCGACCTGAGGGCTGCCATCGAAGATAAGAAAGTTCTCGTGATAGGCGGAGCCGGCTCTATAGGTTCTTCTTTCATAAAGGCCTTACTGCCGTTCCGGCCGGCTGAACTGACTGTTGTAGACCTCAACGAAAACGGACTTGCCGAACTCACACGTGATCTGCGAAGTACCTACGGATTATATATACCGGACCGATACCGCACATACACGCTTGACTTCGCCGATCCCATATTCAAGAGAATCGTAGAGGATGCAGGAGGATTCGAGATAGTGGCTAATTTCTCGGCCCACAAGCATGTGCGCAGCGAAAAAGACAGATATTCGGTAGAGGCATTGCTGAACAATAACCTTGTGAAAGCACGCGGACTGCTTGATCTGCTGTGCGCATATCCGCCCGAGCACTTCTTCTGCGTGTCTACCGACAAGGCCGCCAATCCCGTCAACATAATGGGCGCGAGCAAGCGTATCATGGAAGATCTGATAATGGCTTACTCAGATCATTTCAAAGTCACAACAGCCAGATTTGCCAATGTGGCCTTCTCCAATGGATCGCTTCCGGCCGGATTTATCGAACGCATCATGAAGCAGCAACCCCTGGCCGCCCCGTCCGACGTGCGGAGATACTTTGTATCACCTCGCGAAAGCGGTGAGATATGCCTGCTTGCCTGCATACTCGGCAACTCGGGAGAGATCTTCTTCCCAAAACTTGACGAGGAATCAATGCTCACATTCTCCACCATCTGCGACCGGCTGCTGCACTGTCTCGGCTATGAGAGTCTCAAATGTGGAAGCGACCAGGAAGCACGACACATGGCAGCTACTATGGATACCGACAGCAAGGCATATCCGGTCGTCTACTTCAAGAGCGACACCACAGGTGAGAAAGACTTCGAGGAGTTTTATGTAGAGGGCGAAAGCGTAGACCTGAACCGGTTCTCATCACTCGGTGTGATAGGAAAATCTCCACGCAAGGGTATCGACGGAATCGATAAACTATTTGCCGACCTCACCGGCTGTTTCTCGCGCAAGGACTTCACCAAGTCTGAAATAGTGGATATATTGAGACACTATCTCCCTAATTTCAAACATGAGGAAAAAGGGAAGAATCTTGATCAAAAGATGTAATAGAAGATGAACCAGCAGCATACAGTCATAATAGCTGAAGCCGGCGTAAACCACTGCGGAGACATTGACCTTGCTCTGAAACTCGTCGACGAAGCAGCGGATGCAGGTGTCGATTACGTCAAATTCCAGACATTCAATCCGTCAAGACTTGTAACCGGAAAAGCCCTTATGGCCGACTATCAAAGCAAAAACACCGGTAGCCGTGGCGGACAGCTTGAGATGCTTGAAAAACTCAGGTTAAGCAAGGAAGACCACTTCACTATCATGGACCGCTGCACCAAGCGCGGCATCAAATTTCTATCCACTCCGTTCGACGACGAGAGCACTGCTTTTCTGGCAACACTTGGACTCGATTACTGGAAAATACCATCGGGAGAGGTAAATAATGTACCGTATCTCGAACAGATAGCATCGTACGGGGGACACGTACTTATGTCCACCGGCATGTGCGGTGAGGACGACATTGATGCAGCACTGACAATACTGGCTGATGCGGGCCAACCTCTCGACAGAATCACCTTGCTTCACTGCAATACAATGTACCCTACTCCTATGTGCGACGTAAACCTCCGGGCGATGCAGGCGATGCGCGGCAGATTCGGAATGCCTGTCGGATATTCCGACCACACACTTGGCATAGAAGTCCCTATCGCGGCAGTTGCATTAGGGGCGCACGTAATAGAGAAACACTTCACTCTTGACCGTAACCTGCCCGGACCGGACCACAAAGCATCGCTTACCCCGGGCGAACTCAAATCAATGGTCGACGCCATACGAAATATCGAGATGGCTCTGGGATCGTGCAGTAAAGCTGTCACGCCATCAGAGAAAGCAAATATCACCGCCGCTCGTAAAAGCATCGTGGCGGCTCGGAATATAGCGGCAGGGGAACGATTTTCTGCAGAAAATCTTACGACACGTCGTCCGGGAGATGGCATATCTCCATTACGATGGCATGAAATAATGACACTCAAAGCCTCCCGAGATTTCTCAGAGGGAGAACAGATTGAAATATGACCAAACAAGACCTGAGCCTATATATAATACCCGCGACGACCGATGTGCTCACGGCATTGCGCCGTCTCAACACATTCGGATCAGACCGATCACAGACACTGTTCGCTGTAGACTCCGACGGGCGGCTATCCGGATCAATCACCGATGGCGACATCCGACGACACCTTGTCTCAGGCCTGACACTTGACAAGCCCGTGTCGGCCATAGCCAACAAATCGGTGCATACGCTCAAAGCAGGATCTGTCTCTGTCAGCGAACTCGCCACTTTCCGAGCCAAGGCGATAGAACTGATACCTGTGGTCGACAGCGAAGGACATATAGTGGACGCCGTGAATCTGAAAATACAGAAATCATACGTGCCGGTAGATGCGGTGATCATGGCAGGAGGCAAAGGCCAAAGGCTCCTGCCTCTGACGGCCACTACACCCAAGCCACTGCTGCCTTTAGGCGACAAGGCAATCATTGACCACATAGTAGAATCTCTGATCGAATATGGCATAGACAACATATGCGTGACGGTGAACTATCTGAAACAGCAGCTTATCGATCACTTCAGCACACCCATGCATGGCGTAGGCGTGCATTGCGTGGAAGAACCGGCATTCCTCGGCACGATAGGCTCGCTAAGATACGCCATCCCGCTGCTAAAACACGACACCGTACTGCTGACCAATTCGGATGCACTGACCAACCTGAACTACGAAAACTTCTACCTACACTTCACCGAACACGATGCAGACATGTCGGTTGCGGCCATCCCCTACTCTTTCTCCGTGCCGTACGGTATTTTCGACCTTGACGGACGCGAGATACGCGGCGTGCTCGAAAAACCGACCTACAATTACTATGCCAACGCCGGCATCTATCTTATAAAGCGTGAATTGCTTGACCTCATTCCTGAAGGCGAGTTTTTCAATGCCACTGACTTTATGGACAAGCTCATATCTATGGGAAAGCGTGTGATACGTTATCCGCTCACGGGCTACTGGCTCGACATTGGCGTCCCTGATGAATACGCAAGAGCGAAAGAATACATAAAGCACATCAACAAATGACATCCTCCGTACGAGCAAAATGATTCTCCACCATATAGCGCTACACAATTTCAAAAACATAGCCCGCGCAGAGCTTGAATTCTCGGCAAAGGTGAACTGCCTGCTCGGCGATAACGGCATGGGAAAAAGCAATCTGCTCGATGCCATCTATTATCTGTCGTTCTGCAAAAGTTTCGCCGGTGTCACAGACTCCACTCTCATACGTCGTGGCGAGAACTTCGCTATGCTTGAAGGCCACTACACACGCCGTGGCACTGAAGAAGTTATTTCGGCAGGCATGGAGACTGCGTCCAGACGCAGATCGTTCCGCCGGGGCGGTAAGGAATACCGGCGTCTGAGCGAACATATCGGACTGCTGCCGCTCGTCATGGTCTCGCCCCGCGACATGGATCTGATCAACGGAACCGGAGAAGAACGCCGCAGATTCATTGATATGGTGATCTCGCAGAGCGACACTGCATATCTCGACCGTCTGATACGGTACGACAAGGCTCTGCGGCAGCGCAACATCATGCTACGCGAAGGGGCGACAGACGCATCTCTGTTCGATGCTGTGGAGATGACAATGTCTTTAGCCGGATCTGAGATCGCTCTGCGCCGAAGCAACCGCATCAGCAGCCTCAGCAAGATATTCGAAAGATATTACCGCGACATAGCCCCGGACGAGGATTCGGTAGATCTGACCTATGCACCATCTATCGACTGCGCGGACGGAAATCCTGATACTCTGGCCAGAGTTTTGCGCGACAACCGCCGGCGCGACTCCATAATCCGGCATACCACGGCAGGTCCGCACCGCGACGACTTGGAGATGAGCCTGAATATGCTGCCAGTACGGCGTCTGGCCTCACAGGGACAGGCAAAAACTTATTCCATAGCCTTGCGCCTGGCTCAGTATGAATTCCTAGCCGAATCCACGTCGATGAAGCCCTTGCTTCTGCTCGACGACATTTTCGACAAGCTCGATGCTCACCGTGTAAGCCACATAATGCAGATCGTCTCGCGCGACTCTTTCGGACAAATATTCATAACCGACACGAACCGCAAGCATCTCGACACAATAGTGTCGGACATACCAGCTGCAGACAGCCGTCTGTTCGCGGTAGACAACGGCGTATTCTCACGTCTTGACAACAGCAATCAACCATGAAGCGCAGGGAAGCCATACGTGCCGACGTCATAATCCGTCAGGCCATCGAGGCTGCCGGTGCTTCGGAAGCATTCGACAACCAACGCATCTGCTTCCTATGGCCTGAAGTTGTCGGACCGGTAGTCAATCGCCATACGACACGCAGATGGGTAGAAAGCGGCACACTGCATGTGACTCTGACATCGGCCTCGCTGAAAAACGAACTAAGTTTTCACCGCGCATCACTGATAAGCCATCTGAACAGCGCGGCCGGAAGGGAGGTTATAAATAATATAGTATTTCATTGAAAGAAAATATGGATATAACAGAAACAAATACAATCTTCCGCCATCGTCTGAGCGTGCAGACCCGTTTCAACGACTATGACATACTCGGACATCTGAACAATACGGTCTATCTGGAACTGGCGGACCTCGGCAAGACGGACTATTTCACCACAGCCGCACCTAAATTATGGAACGCAGGCAACGTAGGCATGGTGGTAGCTAACGTAAATGCAGACTTCCATGCCCCGGCATTGCCTGGTGAACCGCTCGATGTGCTTACGGCAGTGGAATCGATAGGCAACAAATCATTCATACTATCGCAACGCATCGTATGTCCGGCAAAAAACGATCAGCTAAAATGCTCGGTCCGGACAATCATGGTACATATCGACGTCAGGTCCATGCATCCCGCCCCTGTGCCGGAATGCTGGATATCAACCCTCGAGGATTATGAGTCCCGCCGGTTGAGGGACTAAAAACTTGTTCAGCACCTTAAACGAAGTTCTAATCCCATCTTCTCACAATACGCACGGATAATTTCCGTTCTAAAGATAAAGTATATGTATTGATGAAACGTCTCATGTGGCGCATAATGCTGCTTGTGGGCGCAGTGGCTATGGCCGCTGTGTCAATGCCGTCGTGCACTCCGTCGAAGAACACAGCATGGACGCGCAACTATCAGGCATTCATCACACGCTACAACATATACTACAACGGGGACACTCATTTCAAAGAGACCCTCGACGAGATGGAGAATAACTACCAGGACGATTATTCGCGGATGCTGTTCATGCACCCGATAGATGCGAAGACTGATCCTAAAGCCCCACAGCCTTCCGGGAGCTTCAACCGGTCGATAGAAAAAGCTCAGAAAGCAATACAGATACGATCGATCAAGAAACGTCCAAAACGCAAAGCCGGACGGGCTTCTGATCCTGCATACAAGGCATGGCTCAAGCGCGAGGAATACAATCCGTTCCTCCACAACGCTTGGATGATGATGGCCAGATCGCAATTCTACAACGGTGATTTCGGTTCTGCGGCTTCCACTTTCCACTATGTGACAAAACATTTCAAATGGCTGGACAACACTGTTACCGAAGCAGAGATCTGGCAAGCCAGATGCTATGTGGAACTCGGATGGTTGTTTGAAGCTGAAACCATACTCCGGCGAATCAAGCCCGACAGACTCGTCAACAAGGCCATAAAGCAGACCTACAACTATACTTATGCCAACTTCGAACTGCGCAGCGACTCACTGCAGCAGGCGATACCTTATTTGCAGGAAGCTCTGAAATATTCGTCGAAAGCACAGAAAATCAGAATTCACTTCCTGCTTGGACAAGTCTACGCTCACCTTGGCGACAAACAGAAAGCCTATACCGAATTCCACAATGCAGGCAAATCATCCGGAGCATCTTACCGGACAAAATTCAACGCACGCATCAAACAGAGCGAAGTATACACAGGCCAGGACGTAGAGCCAGAAGTGCGCCGGCTCAAACGCATGGTACGTTACGACCGGAATAAAGAGTATCTTGATCAGGTATACTACGCTATCGGAAACCTGTATCTATCAAGGGCCGACACGGCAAAAGCCATAGAGAACTATAGGCTCGCCGTGGAGAAAAGTACGCGTGGAGGCATAGAAAAAGCAATAGCTCAGATAACTTTGGGCAATCTTTATTTCGACAGACACGAATATGTCGATGCTCAGCCATGCTACTCCGAAGGAGTCCCGCTGCTGCCGGAAACCTTCCCGGACTATAAAATGCTACGCAAACGCAGCGATGTGCTCGACGAGCTCGCAATATATGCGCAAAACGTGAAACTTCAGGACTCACTGCTGCGCCTTGCCGACATGAGCGAGGAGCAGCGGCTCGAGGTTGTAGACGGAATAATAAAACGGCTCAAAGAGCAAGAACAGCGTGAAGCCGAAGATATGGCCCGCGAGCAATACCTGGCAGAACAACAGGCTGCCGGGACAAACCTCCAGTTAGGCAACACAAGCACCCCCAACACATTTGTCCTGAATTCCGACAACTCCTGGTATTTCTATAATCAGGCCACACGCAATGCAGGACGCACGGAATTCCAGCGCCGCTGGGGTAGCCGAAAACTGGAGGATGATTGGCGCAGGCGCAATAAAACTACATTCAACACATCCGATTTCACTGAGGATACGGATGATGACAGCGAGCAGGAATCCTCTCAAGATGAGGAAATGGCCGACAGCCTGATGCTCGACAATGGCGAAATGGTATCACGCGAAGAAATGATAGAGAGAGAGAAGCGGGAGAATGACCCGCATTATCCGGAATATTATCTCAAGCAGATACCGTCGACCCCTGAAGACCGTGTGATATCAAACGACGTGATTCAGGAAGGATTATACAACATGGGCTTGATTCTCAAAGACAAACTCGAGGACTTTGAGGCAGCACGCGGCGAATTCGACCGTCTGCTTGCACGCTACCCCGACAATGTCTACAGACCTGAGGTATACTACAACCTGTATCTGATGTACATCCGGGAAAATAACCGCATCGAGGCTGAAAAATATAGACAACTGATGCTCACGGAGTTCCCTGAGACTAAATACGGCATGGCAATGCGGGATCCTGACTACATCGAAAAACTGAAAGAGATGGACCAGCGTCAGGAGGAATTGTATGAGCGTACATATGAAGACTACATCAATAACCGCAACAGCAACGTCCACGCTGCATATGAGACCATGATGGCTCAGTATCCCCTGAGCAAGATCATGCCCAAATTCATGTTCCTTCACGCCTTGGCCTACGTGACCGAAAGACGTTCCGAGGACTTTAAGGAAGTGCTTCAGGACATGCTGCGACGCTATCCGGAGACTGACATAGCTCCCGTGGCTACAGCATGGCTCAAAGGCATGAATCAGGGTCGCAAGCTGAACGAAGGTGTAGCGAACCTGCGCGGAATGATATGGGACACGCGTCTGAGCAACGACTCTACAGTATTGGCCCGCACGGATTCACTAACATTCTCGCTCAATCCGGAAAGTCCGCAGATGCTTGTGCTTCTGTTCCCGACCGACAAGGTGCAGACCAATGCACTCCTCTACGATGTCGCGCTTTTCAATTTCAGCTCTTTTGTAGTCAAGGATTTTGACCTTGAACAAATGAACTTCGGCCGTCTCGGAATGCTGCTTGTCAAAGGATTCGACAATCAGGCAGAACTTGACCATTACCGCAACGTAATGAACCAAAGCACGACATTCAAGCTGCCTAAGGAAGTGCGCCCGATAGACATAAGTGTCGAGAACTTCGACAAACTGCTCAAGTCCGGCGGAACATTCGAAGAATATTTCAAGTTCATCAACGACGAGAGCTACGAAATCACTGAGGAAGAAACCGTATTCGGCGACCTGCCTGAAGATGAAGATATGGAAATCCCCACAGAAAACCCGGTGGAAGCAGAGGCAGACTCCATAGTATCGCAATCGGAGGAGTCTCCCGTCATACTTCCTGAAGCAGAAAAACCAGAGGGACTTCCGGTAGTACCTGCGCCTGTGGAAAGTCCGGATTCCCTGCGGACAGAACCACAAACAGCACCTCCAGCCTCAGCGCCGACACCGGCAAGACCTGCGAAGCCTAAGCCTTCACCGGTTCCAGTTCCGAAGCCCAAGCAAAAACCGGTTACTCCTCCTGTGCCTATTCCTGAATATCCTTCAGGCAGCGAGGGCGACGACGATCCCTTGCTCGACTGACCGACCTGGATAGAACTTCGATAAAATCCGTGTTAACAAACAACCACTGATCCTTATGGCCAACCACCACATACTCTGGGCCGACGATGAGATCGACCTGCTCAAGCCACACATACTTTTCCTGAAATCAAAAGGCTATGATGTCACTACAGCCAACAACGGGCGCGACGCCATAGAACTTGCAGCCTCAGGCGACTTTGACCTCATAATACTCGACGAGAACATGCCGGGACTCACCGGATTGGAAACACTGTCGGAAATCAAGGTGACAATGCCACACATACCGGTGATAATGATCACTAAAAGCGAGGAAGAAGATCTGATGAATCAAGCCTTGGGCAACAAGATCGCCGACTATCTGATAAAGCCGGTCAATCCCAATCAGATATTTCTTTCGCTAAAGAAACTGCTGCACAGCGGAAAGTTGGTCAACGAGCAGACTTCAAGCGACTACCGCAGGGCATTCGCTGAGATCAGCGGGCAGATAGCCTCGGCCTCCTGCATCGAAGACTGGTATCAGTTATACTCCAAACTCACCTTTTGGGAAATGCAGCTTACGGCATCCGACACCGGAATGTCGGAGATGCTTCAGATGCAGAAGACAGAGGCAAACACGGAATTCGCCAAATTCGTGAAACGCAACTATGAGGACTGGGTAGGTGCTGATGTCCCTGATACCTCGGTAGAAGGCACTCCGCTGATGAGCCCGCTCATTATTCCCCGCAAGATATTTCCCTTGCTCGACAATGGCGAGAAAGTGTTTTTCATCGTTATCGATAACTTCCGTCTCGACCAGTGGCAGACAATCAGACCGATACTTGCCGAATATTTCAGTTACGAGGAAGACCTGTATTGCAGCATCCTGCCCACGGCCACGCAATATGCCCGCAACTCGATATTCTCAGGTCTCATGCCTCTGAAAATAGCAAAGATGTTTCCTGATCTGTGGGTCGACGAGGACGAAGCCGAAGGCAAGAATCTCAACGAAGCTCCGCTCATCGAGACTCTGTTCAGTCGCTACAGACGTAAATGCCGTTTCTCTTACAACAAGATCAACGACTCTGCCGCCGGAGAGAAACTGATAGCCGACTTCGCCAATCTGGAGTCCAACCAACTAAATGTCGTGGTCCTGAACTTCATCGACATGCTATCGCACGCAAGGACAGAATCAAAGATGATCCGCGAACTTGCATCAAGCAATGCAGCATACAGATCCATCACCGAATCATGGTTCAGACATTCGTCAGCTCTCGAATTATTCAAGAAAATCGCCGAAAAAGGCTACAGGATCGTCCTGACCACTGACCACGGAACCATCATGGTAGATAAGCCGGTGAAAGTAGTTGGTGATAAGAACACAAACACGAACCTGCGCTATAAAGTAGGCAAAAGTCTAAGCTACAATCCTCGGCAAGTGTACGAAATACGCCGTCCCGACAAGTTCGGGCTTCCTTCGCCCAATGTGTCGTCGGCGTATATCTTCGCCTCCGGACACGATTTCTTCGCCTACCCCAACAATTACAACTACTACGTGCAGTACTACACAGACACATTCCAGCACGGAGGCATATCTATGGAAGAAATGCTCGTGCCTGTAATAACACTGAAATCAAAATAACACATCATGCAGAAAACAATACATATCGAAAATGTAGCCGCTCTCGGCAACGCCGCAGAGGAATTCGCAGCCCTGATGGGCGACAACACTGTATTTGCATTCTTCGGCGAGATGGGTGCGGGAAAGACTACATTCATCAACGCCCTGTGCCGCACTCTCGGAGTGGAGGAAGATATCGCAAACTCTCCCTCATTCTCCATCATCAACGAATATCGTTCCGACACAACTGCAGAACTTATCTATCACTTCGATCTCTACCGTCTTGAGAACATAGAAGAAGCTTTCGATATAGGTGTGGAGGACTATTTCGACAGCGGTGCGTTGTGTCTGCTCGAATGGCCTGAACGAATCGAGGATCTACTGCCTGACGACACTGTAAGAATTGACATAAAACTGAACGACGACCTCTCCCGCGACCTGACCGTCACAATACCCGAATGACCACACCGCAGATAATCTGGCTTGATGAAGCCGGATCAACAAACTCCGTCATGCGGGAGATGACGGCTGATGGATCGTGCCATGCTGGATTGGTTATCGCAGCACACAGACAGACGGCCGGCCGCGGACAGCGTGGCAACTCTTGGGAGTCAGAACCAGAAAAGAATCTGACTTTCTCCATGTTGCTGTGTCCGCAGGCACTACACGCAAGAGACCAATTCACCCTATCGGAATGCGTTGCCCTCGGCGTAGCTGAGGCAATTGAAAGCCTGATGCCGGAAAATGCACCCGAAATAGCGGTCAAATGGCCTAACGACATATATGCAGGAGACCGCAAGATCTGCGGCATACTGATCGAGAACAGTCTGTCGGGATGTATGATCGGGAAAAGCATCGCCGGAATTGGTATCAATGTCAATCAGGAAGTATTCAGGTCCGACGCCCCAAACCCAATAAGCATAATACACCTCACCGGCAACAGTACTTCTACAAAACGTCTGCTTGAAGATGTATGCACGCGCATTCTCGTACGTTGCGCCGCATTAGACGCAGGAGAAAACGCACGCATACACTCCGACTATCTGGCAAGACTATGGAGACGACAAGGCGAGCATACATACAGAGAACCCGGAGGCAAGATTTTCCTCGCCTCGATAGCCTCGATAGCTCCAACAGGCCATATCACACTTCGCAATACGGACGGAATGCACGTCACATACGCATTCAAGGAAGTTGAGGCCGTGTTGTAAGATCTTCTAAGGTAGCAGAGCCGACACCGCCGGATATAACAGGTCGCTTATTCCGGCGTAAGGAATCACACACCCTGGCATACCTTCCGAATATGGAGCGATCTCATATTGCTGATACAGGAAATGCAGTCCGTCGGCCATGAAATACGGTTGTGTTGCAGGCAGAGGAATCGAATCAGCATCGACCAAAAGCATATCCTGAATGCTCTCACCTTTTTCGCGCGTGTTGAAGAACTGCGTTTTAAGCCCTTCGCTCACTATCTCGCGCAGTTTTTCCTCACTTCCAGGCACGAAAATATTCCATCCGAGCGAAGTTCCTGTAGCTGCGTCAAACGTGCAGTTCACTCCGGTAGTGCCTCCATGAGCACCTCCAAGGTAGACATAGACTGTAGAGGAGAAAGTAACCAGCTTGGGGGTGCTGTATATCATCTTTATGGAGGATTCATATTCAAGCGAGGAACGCACAGCGAATAGACTGTCGAGTTCGACAAGCTGTCCGCGTGCCGATGCCAGAAGGCTATCGCCATAGTCATTCACCAACTGCTGCCCACTTTCATTTCCAGAGGTAAGATCAAACTTCCGGTCATATCCTGAGAACGCATCGCGATACATCAGACCGGCTATCCACTGCCTTACCGAATCAGTCAATGGCTGAGGACCAGCTTCGGGATATTCCACCGATATTTTACATGTCGCTGAACTTGAGTCCACGCACACACTGTCGGAATAAATTACATTTTTCAGAATCAAAGAAGAGTCAGAAGCAGCATTTCCGGTCCTATTGCTGCAACCGCATTGCGTGGAAATAGCGAGGCACGATGCCAATATACCTGATAGATAAACCAAACGTTTCATATAAATTCTCAATATGTAAAATTCAAAAAGCTGCGGCTTCGGCTGTGAATCTTCACGCACCAGAGCCGCAGCATTATAGTCTTTTCTTAAAGAATCAGTCTTCGAGATAATATGTTATGGATGTGACAACCCGCACATTTTTGATATAAGGAGTATATGAATCCCTGTCGTCGATGGAGAACTGTCCCTGCGAGGCTGTCTTTATCTTACCGAGATCGCTGCCTGAGTCATCGGCAAATTTCTTTGCGGCCTCACGGGCATTGGCAGTCGCCTTGGCGATCATTTCAGGCTTTATGTCGTTAAGTCCTGTGTATTCATACAATGTCTGATACTGGTAATCGTTTGCAAGTGCCACACCCTGCTTGAGCAATTCCGCCTGACGCTTCATCAGAGCATTCACCTTGTCCACCTGAGAGGATGTGACAGTGATTACTTCCGTCACCAGATAGCGGTATGGCATATTGCCGCTGTTGTATGTCTGTGCGTCTTTATCGAACACCTGCGGCTCATTGACAGAAATTTCAGATTCCGAGATACCATTATCTTTTAAAAATTTAAGCACGACCGAGTTGTTGGCATTAATCTGATCATACAGCTGCGTAAGATTATTACCCATTGTCTTTACTACCAAAGGCCATGTGACCTTATTGGCCATCACCTCCTTCTCAGCAAGACCGCGGACTGTGACTTGTCTGTCGCGGTAGGCAAGATGATTTATACCTGTATATATGAACCATCCGAGACACGTGATACCAAGTGCGATAAGCAGTGCCGGAAGCAGTTTGTTTGATTTTTCCATAGTTGAATTAATTTAGCGGCTTTGTCTTAGTAATAAGTATAGAAATCATTGGATGCACGATATGGCATCCAATGATTTCTCAACAAAATATCAAAGTCTATTGTTCGTATTTTCCCGATGATCAATCGGCCAATGCCATACCTTTCTCTATGGCCTGCTGATTGAGGGGAATCAGGTGATGATGTCTTTCGGGAAGTGTCTTCTTCAGACCTTTGACCAAAGCATCCAGGGGAACAACAGGACGTATCTTCAGAAGCGCTCCAAGCAGCACCATATTGTAGGTCTTGCTGTTGCCCATCTCAAGCACCGCATCCATAGCGTTTATCTTATGCACATTGATATCGGTGCGCTGCGGAGGACGATGGATTCCGTAAGGATCGTAGATGAGTGTTCCACCGGGTTTTACCTTCGACTCGAATTTATCAAGGCTCTGCTGATTCAGCACCACTGCCGTATCGTATCTGTCGAGCACGGGTGATGAGATCTTGTCATCGCTCACTATCACGGTGACATTGGCTGTGCCTCCGCGCTGCTCGGGGCCGTAGGCCGGCATCCAGGTTGTCTCCATATCATTCATCAATGCGGCATAGGCAAGAATCTTACCCATAGAAAGCACTCCCTGGCCGCCGAAACCGGCTATAATGATTTCTTCTTTCATATGTATGCGAATACGAGGATGATTAATTGTTCTTCAAGTCTCCGAGAGGATAGTGTTCAAACATATTCTCCTCCATCCACTTGTTTGATTTCTCAGGTGTCAGCTTCCAACCTGACGAGCAAGTGCCCACAACCTCGACGATGGATGCTCCTTTTCCTTCCATCGAATTGAGGAAAGCTTTCTTGATCGCAGCCTTGGTCTTGCGCACGGCTGCGGCAGTATGCACAGCCTGACGTGTGACATAGCATGTGCCGTCGAGCTGGGCGAGAAGATTGGATATCTTCAGCGGATAACCGTTGAGATCCACGCGCCTGCCATAAGGAGTGGTGGCTGTCTTCTGTCCTTCGAGAGTGGTGGGAGCCATCTGTCCTCCGGTCATGCCATAGATTGCATTATTGATAAATATGATGGTTATGTTCTCACCACGGTTGGCAGCATGTATAGTCTCCGCTGTACCTATGGCAGCCAAGTCTCCGTCGCCTTGATAGGTGAACACGAGATTTTCAGGATTGAGGCGTTTCACTGCTGTTGCTACAGCGGGCGCACGACCGTGGGCTGCCTCGATCCAGTCTATATCTATATAGTTATAGGCAAATACAGCACATCCTACAGGAGCAACGCCCACAGCCTTGTCGTCGAGTCCCATCTCATCGAGCAGTTCTGCAACAATCTTGTGCACCACTCCATGAGAGCAACCCGGACAATAATGCATGTTCGCATCCAGAAGCAGACGGGGGCGGGAATATACCTTTGTCCCGGCCTTTATTATTTCTTCTCTTGTCATTTCATTAACTGTTAAGCGTTTTCGATAAGTTCGCGGTTGAGCGCGTCAAGAATCTCAGTGGGACTGGGAACAATTCCGCCCATACGTCCGAAATGAGCCACAGGCACACGTCCCTCATTGGCAAGACGAACATCCTGGATCATCTGTCCGGCGTTAAGCTCCACTACCAGAATACCTTTCACCTTATGCGATAATCTCTCGATCTCCTTAGTCGGGAACGGCCACAATGTAATGGGGCGTAGCAAGCCTACCTTTATGCCCTGCTCGCGTGCATCCTCTATAGCCTTGAGAGCTATTCGGGCCACGGTTCCGAATGCAATGATCAGATAGTCGGCATCTTCCGTACCGATCTCCTCAAATCTCACTTCATTCTCCTCAATGGTACGATATGTCTGTTGGAAGCGCTCGTTGTTCTTCTCCATAAGCACAGGGTCCATCTCAAGCGATGTGACCACATTGCGCTCCTTGCGTCCATGCTTTCCGGTAGTAGCCCACGGACACTGGCGGCGAACTTCTTCCTCGGTCCGGCGCGGACGCGCGGGAGGCAGAACAACCTTCTCCATCATCTGTCCTACGATACCATCGGCAAGTATCATGGCAGGAGTACGGTATTTGAAAGCCAGATCAAAGCCCAGGCCTACGAAATCGGCCATCTCCTGCACGGTGGATGGAGCAAGAACGATCAGGTGATAATCGCCGTGGCCACCACCTTTAGTAGCCTGGAAATAGTCGGCCTGCGAAGGCTGTATGGTTCCAAGGCCCGGACCTCCGCGCATACAGTTGAGGATAAGCGCCGGCAATTCTGCTGCGGCGATATAGGATATACCCTCCTGCTTGAGGCTTATGCCGGGGCTTGAGGATGATGTCATGACGGCCTTGCCTGCGGCAGCGCCACCATAGACCATATTTATAGCTGCGACCTCGCTTTCAGCCTGAAGCACAACCATGCCGGTTGTCTCCCAAGGCATAAGCAATTCAAGGGTCTCCAGCACTTCAGACTGGGGGGTGATGGGATATCCGAAATATCCATCGCAACCATAGCGGATAGCCGCATGCGCGATGGCTTCGTTGCCCTTCATAAGTTTCACTTCTTCGCTCATAGTCGGAAAAACTTTGGAGTGTTTGGGGATTTGTAGGAGATAGGAGATAAGAATTCACTCGGCGGCACAAGTGCCGGCCTTTCAAAAAATGCACACGTCTACTTCAATACCACACGGTATACCTCGATGCATCCGTCGGGACAGACAGTGGCACATGCGGCACATCCTATGCAGGCATCGGCATTGGCCATATAGGCAAAGTGATATCCTCGGTTATTCACCTCTTTAGGCTGGAGGTTAAGAACGTCTGTGGGACATGCCACCACGCAAAGGTCACATCCTTTGCAGCGTTCTTCGTCTACGGTGACGGCGCCTTGTACTTTTGCCATGGTAAATACGGTTGGTTTTTACGGGTTGCTGATTATATTTTTTATAATTGCAAAAATAAGCAAATTTTTCACATCTACGCTATTTTAACACAACGTTAACCATTGTCGGGGACAAAATTTATCCATATAACGCCTCCACATCAAAAGCAAAAGGTGCAAAATAGTCGTTTTTTTTAATCAAATATCACACGAGGATACAAATATCCGATGTTTTAAACTCGCCGGACTTGGAATCTACAAACATTTTTCACTAATTTTGTAGCGAAAACACAATCCGCAAAATCACCTTCATAAAATCCACACACAGATCCTTATGAAAGACGCAACAGACAAAGATCTCTATCAGGTAGCCGTGATAGACGACAACCCCGGAGCTATAGACGTGCTCCGCGATCGCCTGTCGGTCTATCCGGACTTCCAGGTAAGTGTCTGCGCCACTAATGCCACCGACGGACTGCGGCGTATGGCCGAGCAGCCCCCACATATATTATTTCTTGACTTTGACCTTCCCGATACCGACGGATTCGATGTCATAAGGCAAATCCGGTCAAATCCGGCACTGGAACGCACATATATAATAATGTATACGGCGTACTATGACCGTTGCAGCAAACGCGGAAACGTATTTGTGGAAGGCGAACAGGACTATCTTCTCAAACCGATAGATCCTAAGGAACTCGACATAACCATACAGAGGTTTATGTTTGAACGCAGAAATCGCACTACAACCGGAACGATACATCCGATGCATCTGCCGGCCGACGATAACTCACTGATGGTGGTAATGACTTCCACAACCGCCGAAATGCGGTTAATCCGCCTCAGCGACATAGGATATTTCCGCCATAACTCGCGCCGAAAGACTTGGGAAGTAGCTTTGGCCGACAATACTGTGATACAGCTGAAAAAGAGCACAAGCGCCTCCGACATACTGAAATATTCGCCAAAATTCATTCAGACTCACCAGAGCTATATCGTAAACATCGACTACGTGATGCTCATCGGACGGCAGAGAATAAGTCTGTATCCGCCGTTTCAGGACGACGAAGCACTCGTGGGACGTACTTACCTCAAGAATCTGCAAAGCCGTTTCCTGAATCTATAACCAGTCCCGCACAGTACAGCCTTGTATAATTCGGCGAATAATCAAAAAATCAGACACATTACACGGCAAAAAAGTTTTGCCGATTGAAAAAGTATTTGTAAATTTGCCCCGCGAAAGCAAAATCAAGGAAAGAACAACAAAAACATAACACCAAAAACATGATCATCGTACAAGTAAAAGAAGGCGAAAACATCGAAAGAGCTCTCAAAAAGTTCAAAAGAAAATTTGAAAAGACAGGCGTTGTAAAGCAGCTCCGCAGCCGTCAGGCTTTCCAGAAGCCCTCCGTCACCAACCGCAAGAAGATGATGAAGGCTGTCTACGTGCAGAAGCTCCGCAGCGTAGAGGAATAAGACCGCCTCTTTCAGCCTAAGCCTTTATTTATTTGACAAGGCATAAATTTTTCCGGTCGGCGCTTATATACAACGCCGATCGGAAAATTGTTGTGTATATACGTTTTTAATTTGTTTTTGTTGTTTTAATTTCTTAAATTCGTAGCCACAGGCCAACACCGCACAGGATCGTGCGGCTACAACATTGGCAGTGTCTTGAATTTATGCCTATTGAAGACTTCCTGACATACTCCATGCGCGAGCTATCGCTGTCGGATCACACCGTGATTTCCTACGGCACTGACCTGCGCCAATGGGCAGACTACATGACAGGAGGTAAGCCGCACGAACTATCCCCTGCCGACATAACACCCAACGACATACGCTCATGGCTGGCAAGTCTGAGCCGCGACGGTCTGTCGCAGAGATCAATCCACCGTAAGCTGCAAAGCCTGCGGGCTTTCTACAAATATATGGTCAGACGCCACGGACTGACGTCAAACCCGGCTTCCGGAATCGTATTATCACGAATGCCGAAAAACCTGCCCGTCTTTGTCCGTAAGCAGGAAATTGCGAGAATCATTGACTCCGATATCGATCAGCATGAATTCTCCGAAGACTTCGAACACACACGCAATAGTCTGATTATACTTATGTTCTACTCCACAGGCATGCGTGTCTCCGAACTCATAGGTCTTATGGATGTGAATGTCGATACTGCAAAGGGCGAACTAAAAGTACTCGGAAAACGTAATAAAGAAAGAATAATACCTTTCGGACAGGAATTGAAAGAGCATATAGAATATTACAGACAGCTACGCGACGGCACTGTAGGCTACAGACCGGCGGAATTTTTCGTCAGAACGTCGGGCGAACCTCTCTACTACATGCTTGTCAACCGCGTGGTCCACTCCGCACTCGACGGGCGCGTCAACGCATCAAGACGCAGTCCTCATGTGCTCCGACACTCTTTTGCATCCGATATGCTCAATTCAGGAGCCGACCTTGTGGCCGTACAGAAACTGCTCGGTCATTCTTCTTTGGAAACTACCCAGGTGTATACACATATCACCTACAGTGAACTAAAAAACAGTTATAAACTCGCACATCCACGTGCACAAAAAAAATGAGCAACTATGGACATCAGAATTCAAGCCATTCACTTCGACATCAGTGAAAAGCTCACAGCATTCATCAACAAGAAAGTTGATAAACTACTCCGCCGCTATCCCGAACTAAATACAGTGGAAGCTACCCTCAGGGTGGTAAAACCCGAAACCGCAATGAACAAGGAAGTCGTGATCCTCGTGGTTGAACCTCAACTGGGCGACATGGCAGCGACAAAGACCGCCGATACATTCGAGGAAGCGGTAGACCTCGCTCTTGAAGCGGTAGAACGACAGCTTGAAAAGCGCAAGAACAGGTAAATCTCAGGCGCAGACATAGCCTAAGACATTAAACCCCGGGAGGCATATTAAAACACGGCCTCCCGGGGTTTATTTTTCTTCATGCTGCAATCAGTTTATCACAGCCAGACCTCCTTGAGAAGTCTCCTTATACAGCGACGGAATGTCGTGACCGGTCTGCTTCATTACAGATACTATACGGTCGAAACTCACCGAATGACGGCCATCAGAGAAAGCGGCGTAAAGATTTGCATCAAGAGCTCTCGCCGCCGCATAAGCATTGCGTTCGATGCATGGAATCTGCACCAGACCGCATACGGGATCACACGTGAGTCCGAGATGATGTTCCAAGCCCATCTCGGCAGAATATTCTATCTGCGCGGGTGTACCACCGAACAGTTGGGACGCGGCAGCAGCAGCCATAGCGCAGGCTACACCTACCTCACCCTGACATCCGACCTCTGCACCGGACACAGATGCATTATGCTTTACAACATTTCCGAATAGTCCGGCTGTGGCCAAAGCCCTGAGGATACGCTGTTCCGAGAAGTTCTTCGATGTATGCAGATGATACAGCACAGCAGGCATCACGCCGCACGACCCGCAGGTTGGCGCTGTGACAATCTTTCCTCCGGCTGCATTCTCCTCAGATACGGCAAGCGCATATGCATACACAAGACCGCGACTCTTGAGGCTCTGGTTATGCCCCGAGGCGTGCATATAATAAGATACAGCCTTACGGCGGACACCAAGACCTCCGGGCAAGACACCTTCCTCCTCAATGCCACGCTCCACTGCGGCTTTCATCGTATGCCAGACCTCACGCAAATAGTCCCATACACTATCTCCCTCGCACTTACCTACATATTCCCAATACGACAGACCTGTCTTGTCGCACCATGCAAGTATATCCTTTATGGTGCTCATATCGTAGATACTCTCGGCCGGCGTACGGGCCTCACCTTCACGTACAATATCTCCACCACCCACACTGTAGTAAGTCTCGCTACTGAACACATTGCCTTCGGCATCCAGTGCCTCGAATTTCATTCCGTTGGGGTGGAACGGCAGGAATATGTCAGGTTGCCACACTATAGCCGTAGGAGCATCACCGGTAAGTTCTTCAAGAATGGCCTTGTCGGTAAGGTGTCCCTTTCCTGTTGCAGCGAGCGATCCGTACAAAGTCACTCTCCTGCGCGCAGCGCCGGGAGTCTCCGACAGAAATATCTGCGCTGCCTTACGCGGGCCCATTGTATGCGAGGATGAAGGTCCGAGCCCAATTTTATACAGATGCTTGATAGATTCCATGCCTTTAGGTTTTAATGGTAAGTTGACAAAGATACGAATAAGTTGAGCGTAATGCCAAATTTATTTGAGCATTACCGAACGTGAGTATCTAAGACATAGTCAAAGATACAGATTTTTGCCTACTTTTTCCGGATTTAAGTGTTACATTTGTAGAAATTAATCGCATCAACTCAAAATAATCACTAAATACATATAGCTAACCATGTTTATTGCCTCTGCACGAAGAAAAGAAAATATATCGGAATATCTGCTGTATATGTGGCAGATAGAAGACATCATAAGGGCAAATGATCTGGATATGGACAAGATCAAAGCCAATATCATCGACCGCTCCGGACTTGATGAAGACCAATGCAGGCAGATGTATGAATGGTATGAATCACTCATCGACATGATGCGCCGGGAAGGTGTCGCCGAGAAAGGACATCTTCAGCTCAACAAGAATGTGATCATAAACCTTGTACAACTCCACAACGCACTGTTGAGCGATCCTGAATTCCCCGAATATACAGCGGAGTTCTACAAAACACTGCCCTACATCGTAGACCTGCGCTCACGCGCCGGTGAAGACAAGACCGGAGAAATCGAGACATGCTTCACAGCCCTGTATGGCATGCTCATGCTTCGTTTAGGAAAGAAAGAGATCTCCAAGCAGACATCTGAGGCTGTGACACAGATAGCCCGCTTCATCTCGATGCTTACAAAATATTTTCATCTCGACGAAGCAGACAAACTGTTCAAACCTAAAGAATAGACTGCTCAGACAATGCCGCGCAGCTCGCTGATGTCTGCGACACCGTGGCGCTCCATATATTCGCGTATCTCAGCCACTGTGCGCGCCGATACCGAAGGATCGACAAAGTTAGCTGTACCGATCTGGACTGCTGTAGCTCCGGCCATTATGAACTCCAGAGCGTCGCGTCCGCATGAGATGCCGCCGAGACCGATCACCGGGATCCTGACAGCCTTGGCTACCTGCCACACCATGCGCACGGCTACCGGACGTACGGCAGGACCGGACAAGCCTCCGGTGACTGTCGACAGGTACGGTCTGCGACGTTCAACATCGACAGCCATTCCCATGAGTGTGTTTATCAACGACACCGAATCCGCGCCCTGACTTTCGACCGCAACCGCGATGTCAGCGATAGAGGTAACATTAGGCGAAAGCTTCACGATCAACGTACGGGGAAAAGCATCGCGCACAGCACGTGTGACTTCGGCCGCACCCTCACAAGTCGTTCCGAAAGCCATGCCACCCTGCTTAACGTTCGGACAAGATATATTTACTTCTATAGCGTGTATTTTCTCAAGAGGAGCAAGTTTTTCGCATACTGCCACGTAATCAGACACTTTAGCTCCGGAGACATTGACAATTATCTCGGTGTCCAACCCACAGATACGCGGATATATCTTCTCGATAAAATAATCCACACCCTTATTCTGCAGTCCTACGGCATTAAGCATCCCGGAGGGAGTCTCATGCATTCTGGGATATGGATTGCCCTCGCGCGGTTCGAGTGTTGTACCTTTAACAATAATTCCACCGAGGCTCTCCAGGTCTACAAGATCGGCAAATTCCTCACCATAGCCAAAAGTTCCAGAGGCTGTGAGTACAGGATTTTTAAGTTTAAGAGAGCCTATATTTACAGAAAGATTTACCATAGCAGTCGATCAATATTAAATACCGGGCCTTCGGTGCAGACGCATACATGCCCCTTATCAGTTTTCTCCACACAACACAGACAAGCTCCGAGTCCGCACGCCATCTCATTCTCAAGCGATACTTCGCAAGGTATACCACGTTTGCGGGCAAGAGCAGCAACAGCCTTCATCATAGGCATAGGACCGCAGCAGCATATAAAATCAGCCTCGCCGCTGACAATCGCGGGATTGAGTGTCACCACACCCGGAGTGCCTTCAGATCCATCGTCTGTCGATACATATACCTGTCCGATGCGCTTGAATTCGTCGATCAGAAGCAGATCATTTTTCCCACGGGCTCCTAAGAGAAAACGCACATCCACTCCTTTGCCGGCCAGAATCTTGCCAAGATACAACAATGGTGCTACTCCGACTCCACCACCTGCGAGCAACACTTTCGCACCCCTCTCAAATCCGGTGGAGAAACCGTGGCCAAGCGGCAACAATACGTTCAGTTTACGCCCTGGCTGAAGATTCACAAGCGCATGTGTCCCTTGACCGGCATCACGCACGAGAAGCCACAGGCGTCCCTGATCATCTACATTGCAGACAGAAATAGGACGACGCAGATAGGTGGTCTTCGAATCCGGGACATCAACCTGTACAAACTGACCCGGTTCAAGGTCCGGCAGCTGCTTTCCGTCTCCTTCGACACACAATTTCAGTAGGGCATAATTCTGGCTGAGCCTTATGTTTTCGGACACAACCATATCAGTAAGCTGTTTCATTGCTCTATTATTATGTTTTTTTCATCAGTTTCTTGCAGAACAGCAGGCTCACGTATCTCTGCATCAAGGCTCTCTCCGCCGGATGATTCGGATTGAGACTTTGTATCTGTCTTTGTCTTGCGTCTTGGTTTACCGGGCGTCTCATCCTGCGAATTAAGCAACTCGTCCATTCCCTCAGGTATATTGAACACATCAAGCGGATATTTAGGGCGCAGGTGCTCATACCACTTGAATCCCTGAAGATAGTACGTAGACCGTTTAGCCATAAACAGCGGAGTACCCGTAGTCGTGTTTGCAGGCCATAGCTTCGTGCGCACCGGCTGGCGTTTCTCAAAGTCTACTGACAGGAAGCTTGATTCTATATTGAATATCTTGTTGTATGTGGAATCGTTTTCCATCGGAAGATATATGATCTGCACATTACCGCTCACATCGAGATGCGACATCTCTCCATCCTTGAAATAAGCGGTCATTTCCTTACCGCTCATCTGCTGGAAAAATTCTTCGTCGACATGCTCGGCTGTAAAAGCTGAATATGGAAGCCTGGCGAAATCTATCGTTGAGTCATTGAAATGCACATTGATCTGATTGCCGAATATCTGACGCTCGCCGCTCCATACCACAGGGTGCACATACATGTAAAGCGTGGAGTCGCGGCTCTCGAATCGCAATGAATCGCACAGGCCCTGCATATCGCTTCGATAGAAACGCACACGCGGATATGCGACAAGCACATTAGTAGTGTCGATGCGCACCGTCTCCGGCTTGCCGAGCACCGTATCTGCCTCTGTCCTGATTGTGTCGAACATCCTGAATGTCTCGATCTGCCGCCCGTGGAGATAAAGTGTGTCGGCCTGGGAATATTCCATAGCAAGAGCATGGCCGGTGACGTAAGAACTGTCGGTCAGTTCATTATAGAATCCATAGTCACCTGTCAGTGTTGCATGGCTTGCAGAATCGACAAGCACGATATTGCCCCATGCCTCACCATATCCGGCCTTACGGTCGTAGAAAAGCGTGTCTCCACAAATGGTGTTATTGTTCTCTGTGCGTACGGTAGAGCGGTCAAACAGGTCAGCGACGTTAGTGTTTGTATTATATGTGCCGTTAGAAGTAAATATCGTGGCCTGTGCATTAGCTACTATGGACGGACTGAACAATTCAGCTACATGTGTATCGGTATTGTAGTATAGCGTATCGGTATATATGTCCAGAGTATCCTTCTCTCCCCGGGCATTAAGATGCACATGGCGATAGAAGTTTGCTTCTTTCGTTGAAGGCACATATTCGCCCTCGATAGAGGTCAGTCTGTTTTTCTTATCAGTCAGCGCTCCTCCTGAATTATAATATCCGAGGTCTATGCCAAGATCGTATACAAACACCGGCGTCTTCAACATCACGTCGCGGTTGATCAGACGAACTGAGTCCACTCCGTTGGAATACAGGTAAGCTACTTCATCCGGACCGTTGTAATTAAGTTCATCGGCATATATGAATAGGGTGTCACCCTGCTCCATGCGCACGTTAGAGAACGCATCCATCGACTCTGTGTCAGGGAAATAATGCGCACTGTCGCAGAACATCAGCATTGCTCCTTTGGAGAATCTCACACCACCGCGCAGGATGATGAACGTGTCGTTGAGTTTCTCCATCACATCGGCATGCTCGATGAAGACACGCTGACCGGAATTTCTGTCGGCCTGTGGAATCTGCGGACGTATCTCCGGACGCCGCGCCCTCGCTGATTGCGGAATGGCCTGCATCAGCATGGGCCATACCGCACAAAGAATCAATGCCGCCGCAGACAATCGTCCGAGGCGGCATCGAATTATGCTTTTTTTCTTTCGCTGATTCATTGCTTCTCCATATGGGGAATTACTATGTTTCAGGCTGTCATTTTTGAGCCTTGATCCATCCCTGATGCTCAAAAGTGCAGTTGCGCCAGCCTTCCTCGATGCGCACGTATGTGTCGCGTATCTTCTTTTCAAGCCAGTCCTTCACTATCCTCTCGCGCTGCGACTCCTCATACATATCCTTGGCCAACTGATAGTCATCGGCAAGGTTCGCCTTATGGGCATCGATTCTCTGAGTGAGCTTCACGATAGCCACAATATCGCGGCTGCTCTTGGGATCTTTCATTATAAAGGCTGGGCTTATCTCGCCAGGCTGCAAACCTGCTACCGCTTTTGCAATCTCCTGCGGAAGCTGCGACATCTCGAACCGGACCGTACCTGTATTCTGGTTCACCATCTGTCCGTGGGAATAACGGGTGTCCTTGTCCTGGGATATGTATCTGGCTGCTTCAGAGAATGTCATGACATTTTTGTCAAGAATATCAGTACGCACGGAGTCAAGTCGATTGATTGCATCTGTCAGATCCTTGTCGGACACACGCGGACGCAGCAGGATATGGCGTGTATTAATACGGTCGCCACGCTTTTCGATCAACTGGATGATATGGAATCCATATTCAGTCTCGACGATCTTCGACACTTTCTTGGGGTCGTTGAGGTTGAACGCAACGGCTGCATACTCCGGCACAAGCTGTCCACGGCCCATAAAGCCGATCTCACCTCCGCGAACCGATTCGGGAGCCTGGCTGTAAAGCACTGCCAAGGTAGAGAAGTCGCTCTCGCCTCGTGTGATGCGGTCGGAGAAATCGCGGAGGCGGGCTTTCACATCCTCGATCTCCTGGCGCGGGATCACGGGGTTAAGAGTTATTATCTGAACCTCGACCTGCATCGGGACAAAGGGTACGGAATCAGACGGCAAAGCGTTGAAATACCGACGGACATCAGCAGGAGTGATCTTGAGATCCTTGGTCAGATTTCTCTGCACCTCGCTCACCCTGTACTGGTTGCGCATGTTCGTAGCCAACTTTTCGCGGATCTCAGGATAGGTCATGTTGAACATCTGCTCTACCTTCTCCCTCGTGCCGAGGTTGGTGATCATATAGTTGAGGCGCGAATCCACAGCCTGCTGTACCTGCGACTCCGCTACTTCTACGGTGTCAAGATCGGCCTGATGCAAGAAAAGTTTCTCAATAGCCATCTGCTCGGGGATCACGCAATATGGATCGCCGTTGATTGACTGGCGTTCCTGCTGCATGGCCATGTACTGCTCCTCGATCTCTGATTTGTAGATAGGCTCGTCGCCCACGACCCATGCCACTTCTTCGGCAATGTTGTCTATGGCCATAGCCGCTATCGCTGCCGAAGCGACTACGACTGAAGAAAGAATTCTGCGATATTTCACGTTAATCTGTTTTTTACTTATCGCGCAAAGTTACGAAAAATACCTATTTCAGCTAATTAATAAATGTTAAGCACCGGCATATGCCGAACATTCTGCTTCGATGTATGTTCTTTTATACAAGAGAAGGCATTTTGCTGACGTTATTAAAAAGTCTCAATTTTACTATAACCTTCTCGACCCGCACCGGCAAAAGCCGATGCGGGTCTCTTTTTATATATCTTTTTAAATATATTTGCAGAATCTATATCACTCAACCATTTTGAGCACCTTTTTATCGACCTTCACTTTATAACGCTTATGAAGCTCGTCCAGCCAGGCTGCCTCAAGTTCAGTCTGATAATCAGTGGTGACAGCACCACGCACATCTGCTACAGACTCGGGTGCGTCTATCACGCGACCGCGAATCGCAGCATATGCCTGCCAGTTGCCACGTAAGCGCGGACGTTCTCCACCGAAAGCGACGAAATCGACAGCCGGATTATCGCCCTGTGCAGCAAGCACTCGCTCAACCTTCACGTTGCGCCCGAATTCGCGGCGTAATTCCCTGGCCACTGAATCCACCGGAGTATCCTCGCCCATACCGTCAACCAGTCGGAGAGCTTTCTGAAGCACAGTGTCGGCAGTAGCATATAATACATATCCCTTGTAACGCGGCTTGTCCCAGGCATACTTTCCGGCATTCTTCCGGAAGTATTCTTCAAGCTTAGCCTCATCTGACGATGCTTTCTCCCACACCCGGCTATTGCTTATATCGAACAGCAGTATACCGTCGCGGTATTCATTGAGAAGATTACGGTACTCAGGATATTTGGCCGGAAGCTCTCCGATGTACCTCTCCACAGCTTCTTCGGGCGAGATACCGCCGTATTCAGCTGCCAGTTTCTCGGCGAAGTGATCCCTCGACATTTGGATTCTGCCGTCACGTTCGAGTTGTGCAAGTATTGACTCACGCAGACTGTCGACAGGGGGAATACCTCGTGATGCGTATTTTTTTATGATATGATAGCCGAAGTTCGTCTCGAACGGTTCGGAAACAGCCCCGTCTGCCATAGCGAAAGCGATGCTGTCAAACGGCTGGACCATCATGCCCGGGCCAAACCAACCAAGCGATCCACCCTGCCTGGCCGAACCCGGATCATCGCTCTCGCGGCGTGCCATGTCGGCAAAGTCTGCTCCGGAAGTCACAAGCGTGTATATGGAGTCAATGGCGCTGCGGGCTGCAGCCTTGCCTTCGGCCGACAGGCCGCGTGTGAGTTTCAATATGTGCGAAGCCTGCACCTCTCCCTTGGCCGGACGACGATCCTCGACACGAATGATATGATAGCCGATCCCTGAGAAAACCACAGGCGAGATCTCGCCTTTCGATGTTGCATACATCGCATTTTCAAACAGGTAAGGAGTCCTGCCCGCCGTCACAGCGCCAAGGTGTCCGCCATTGGACTGTGCTGATCTGTCGGCGGAGTATTCTCTCGCTGCATCCTCGAATGTAATGCTACCTTCAAGTATCGCGTTGCGAATGCTGTCGAGTCTCTGTTCTGCGCCTTCGCCGATCATCATTATGTGCGAGGCTACTACTTCTTCCGCAATGTGAGAATACACCTCGTCGACCATCGCATCGATCTCTGCGGAATCAACCATATAAGGCTCGGCCAACTGACGCCGGTATTCGCCGAGTTCCTTGCGGAAAGCAGCGGTAGTATCCAGTCGTGCGGCTTCGGCATCCGCCACTTTAAGTTTGAAGTTGATGAACATATCGAGATATTCACCGACAGGTTGCACGGCCGACTGCTGGCTGTTGCTTTTATTATACAGGTACTCGAACTCCGACAGTGTGATCTCTTTGCCGTTTACTTTCAAGAGCACCGGATCTTTTTTTGACGCCGCCGATGCACCAGCCCCGGACAACAATAATGCAGCAAGGGCAATTATGATTTTTTTCATCGCGTTTGTGACTATGGTTCTAATGGAGAAACGCAAGCTTGACAAGTTTATTGCATCCGGTATATCAAAAAAGTAGCAGGGGGATAGGTTCTAAGTACGAACCAGCCTCCCCCTGCTGTGCTATATTTTAAAAAGCCACCGATTACTGATGGGCTGCGCTATAGTTAGGCGCCTCGGATGTGATGGCCACATCGTGCGGATGGCTCTCGAGAATTCCGGCATTCGTGATGCGAGCGAATTTTGCATTGTGCAGATCCTCAATATTAGCAGCACCGCAATATCCCATTCCGGAACGCAGACCACCGAGCATCTGATAGACAACCTCGAACAACGAGCCTTTGAACGGAACACGGGCAGCGATTCCTTCCGGCACAAGTTTCTTGGTATCAGTCTCTCCGGCCTGGAAGTAACGGTCTTTCGAACCTTTCTCCATCGCTTCGAGCGATCCCATGCCTCGATATGCCTTATATTTTCGTCCGTTGAAAATAATAGTCTCGCCTGGAGACTCCTCGACTCCAGCAAGCATGCCTCCGAGCATCACTGAATGTGCACCGGCTGCAAGAGCCTTGACAATATCTCCGGAATAGCGTATTCCACCATCGGCAATGAGGGGAACGCCTGTGCCTTCAAGTGCCTTGGCCACATCATATACAGCAGACAACTGAGGAACTCCGACACCTGCGATCACACGGGTGGTGCATATAGATCCCGGACCTATGCCGACTTTCACTCCATCAGCGCCATTATCTACAAGATACCTCGCGGCATCTCCCGTGGCAATATTGCCGACAACTACGTCGATAGAAGGATATTTTTCTTTCACTGCACGAAGCACGGAGATAACACCCTTTGAGTGACCGTGCGCCGTATCGATAACTATGGCATCCACACCGGCTGCAACAAGTGCACCTGCACGCTCCATTGAATCCGCCGTAACGCCAATTCCGGCAGCAACCCTAAGACGGCCCAGTGCATCCTTGCACGCGTTAGGCTTATCTTTGGCCTTCGTAATATCTTTATATGTAACCAGACCGATGAGTCTGTTTTCTGAATCAACAACCGGGAGTTTCTCAATCTTGTAGCGCTGAAGAATATCAGCAGCTTCCTCAAGGTTTGTGGACTGTGTGGTAGTCACAAGATTTTCAGAAGTCATGACTTCGCTCACGGCCCTTGACAGATCGCGTTCAAACCTCAGATCTCGGTTAGTGACTATGCCTACAAGCTTGCGCTGGTCGTCGACAACTGGTATACCACCGATATGATACTCTTTCATCAGAGCCAATGCGTCGGACACTGTAGCATTTCTGTTTATCGTCACCGGATCGTAAATCATACCGTTCTCGGCGCGCTTCACAGCATGGACCTGACGGGCCTGCTCGTCAATAGACATATTTTTATGGATCACGCCTATACCACCTTCTCTGGCGATAGCAATAGCCAGTTGAGCTTCGGTGACAGTATCCATCGCGGCTGACACAATGGGGACGTTGAGGGTGATGTTGCGCGAGAATCGTGTCGACAATTTAACATCGCGCGGAAGCACTTCTGAATAAGCGGGAATGAGCAGGACGTCGTCGAATGTGAGACCGTCCATCTTTACTCGGTCGGCAATAAATGACATAAACTTCGTGTGAGGCTTTAAAAATTTATTGCCTGCAAAGTTAAGCATTATCATCCAACCATCAAAAAAATTCCGGCCTGAAAATATCAGATACGCAAAAAAGCCGCAGACTTTTGATGTCTGCGGCTTGCTTTCGCGCTTCAGGATGGGCTTGAACCAACGACCCCCTGATTAACAGTCAGGTGCTCTAACCAACTGAGCTACTGAAGCAAGTACAATACCTTTTCAGAATTGCGATGCAAAGTTAATTCTTATTTTTGGATTATGCAAGTTTTTAAGGACAAAATATATTTTTTATCCGCCGGAAAGTTTCAAAGCAGATCATTCGAGCATACACTTAATTGAGTATCAAGAATATATAATTATCATCAATGTATGGTTGGCTTTAGAACGTTTAGTTATTCAATATTTTTGAGCCATAGGTTCTTTTGCATATCTTTGCATCGGGAATACATGTCAAAAGAAATAAGTTCTTAATCAATGGATCTGATAGAATTTCGTGAATACTGCCTTTCGCTCGAAGGTGTAACAGAAAAAATGCCGTTTGGCAAATTTGCAAAACGATACGACTCCATTCTCGCATTTTACATACTCGGACACATGTTCTGCTTCATCGACATTGAAGATTTCTCTTTTGTCGACGTAAGATCCACCCCAGACAGTATCGATGACATAAAGATGTGCCATAGTTCTGTGAGCAGGCCTATAAACCAAAGTCTGAAATACTGGATTCAGATCAATTTCGAAGGCGACATACCGGATAATAAGATATATCGTCTGACGGAGGAAGCATACCGTATTGTAAAGGAAAAATACACCAAGAGAATCGGATTAAAGAGTCATACATGAAGCCACACTAAAGCATCAGTACTTTCCTGAAAGCCATGCTATCTATACCGTCATAATCATACCCTCCAATCATACCGAACCCACACTTTTCGGCCACCCTTCGCGAAGCTTTATTGCGCATATCTGTTGTCAAAAGCAAAGATTCAAGTCCTACTGATTCTCTACAATATGAGATAAAGGCAAGCAGTGCTTCGGTTGCGAATCCCCTACCCCAATGCGGATAGCCTATCCAATAGCCTACTTCCCTTTCCCTGTTTTTCAAGGCATAATGTTCGTCGCCATCGGGCACGAGTCCGATACAGCCGATAACCTCATCTGTCTGTTTGCATACCACCGCAAATGTATATTCATTCGGTGCAAAATATTGCCTTATCACCTCTCTGCTCATCTCTAAGGATGTATGGCAAGGCCATAGGGCCATCTCGCTCACCCTGCTGTCCGAAGCATAGCGAAAAAGATCCTCAGCATCATCTTCCGACCATCGTCGCAATATCAGTCTGTCTGTCTCTATCATAATCAGGAAGTTATTAATTTTTCAGTTTAGTACCAAGATTTCATAATAGTCTTGAAGTCGTAAATCATCAGATTGAAGTCATAGGAGATCTTACGCCCAAGGCGCTTGGCAACCTGCTCCATTGCATGTATCAAATACTCTCCAAGCAATCTTTTCTGAACGGTCCCTTACAGCCAAATTCCATTCTGCAGCATCGCGATATTGAGTATATTTCAAAAGCCATTCATACAGTTGTTCGCGCAGAGCCTCATTGTCAGGAATACCGGCCAGGTATACACGGAGTTCTTCAATACCTGATATTTCAAAAATTTCGTTCATCATACAGTTACAGATCAGTCTCAATAAATCATCGCTTAATGCAAAGTTACGAAATTATCAAATATCAAGGATTTTGCCGACAGAAGATTGAGCATCATTTAAAACCGTTCACGATTCCGGCATCCATATCGAGGCTCGACTCCGAGGGAAAATTTTCTATATCTTCCTCCTTCTTATGCTTTCCATTGTTCAGATTAAAAGAAACCTTAACCGCGAAATATATATTTCTACCGCAATGTGCTTCGGATTTGTACGGTGTTAACGGTGAAAAATTCTCAGTTTTCATCCAATAGTTTCTCATAAGATTAAATGCCCCGGCCTGCAAAGTCCAGTTATGGCCTTTATATCCGGCAAGGATCATATTCATAGGCTTTTCAGTGATTATTTCATCTCCGTACATGTAATTTTCCGGGCCGGACATCGTACATGCCGTAAAAATGAAGTGCCTGTATTCCACATCAGCCCCGAAATGAATGCGGAATATATTTTTCACAATGTTATAATTATTTCCCTTGCTGAAATATCTGGAAAAATCCGGAGTGGCCCATAACGTAATGTAATTTCTCACAGGTGTGATTGAAATCATACACTCGGTCTGCAATTTTCGGAAATATTTTTGATTCATATAAGTCTGCACGAACAAACCATCTTCATATAAGACGTTATTCATTACCGGCTTCGACTCATCAAGGTAGCGTACCGAAAGATTCACGCCGGCATATTTGCCACTATAGGAAAAAGTGAAGCCATGTGATATTGCTGAAAATGATTTTACATCCGGATTACCACACCGTATCATTCCAGGTTGGATCTCCTGTGAGATTCCGCTCATTGACGCCAATGGCGGCAGCTTGTGTGCAAACTGCAAATTATATCTGACGAAACATTCAGCATCAGGATGATAAGACATACTCAATTCAGGTAAGACCGAATACCTTATTATCCCTACCGAACCTTGTGTGGCAGATAATCTATTACCTGTAAGCGCACCTGTAAATCCCCATTTTTGTATTCGCAGATGATATTCCGCAAAGATCGAACTTTCTGACTGATTGATAGCATTCTTCTCTATATTGTCGCCATTCCTATCGAGTTGATAACTGTTTGACACATGCGACTGATTATGCATTATTCCTGTTGTAAACCTACCGCTCTCCATAGTTGCCTCATATATCCCCCGGACATGAATAGCATACTTATCACCCTCGGTCCTCGCAAAGATATCGCACAATTCCTTATCGGCTGTTTTCTCTGAATATGTATGATTACTCTGCGAATGGAGCCACGAACCTTCCATGTCAAAACTTATTGCCCTTGAGTTATCAAATGCATGCCGGTAATACAATGATACTGATGGTCGCAACGTACATTCAGCCGTATGCTCAAGTATTTCTGTGATGTATGGCCGGTCAGAAGCTGTCAGGAAAGAATGCCTGTCTCCTTCTTCCTTATACGGAGTATCATTGTAGCTAAATGATAAGCGGGCATTGAATATATTTGCCTCATCATGGACATACCGGTAGTTTACTTCACTGCCGAGCATTGAGGTCCCGACCTTTACCGGAAGCCCTTTTTCCATACGTACAATCTCACCATCGGGATAGCGCCATGTTTCCTCATAGTCCCTTATCCAGTTATCACGCTTCATCTGCGCATACCCGGCATTGACCGACCATACGGATTTGCCATGATAGATCTGTACTGATATTTCATCAAGGGTCGCGAACTTACCATTGCCTATGCAATTCATGCTTTCTAAAAAAAGCCGTCCGCCAACTTTATCTTTTCGACAGGTGATATAATCCACCACTGTATCAGCATCACCATATTTAGCGCCGGGACAATCGTGATACTCGATCCGCAAGATATCATCCGGATCAAGTGACGCGATCTGACTGCTGCTTGCTGGCACTCCATTTATGCAAAGACTCAGTATGCCACCGGAGATCAGGCCGATATTCCCGGTCATCTGATTGACAGATATTCCAGGCAGGGCAAGTCTTTGCAGAAGATCCACCCCGGAGGTAGAAGCCTCAACTTTATTCCTGGGCGGAATTATGACCATACGGTCTGTCTTCGTAGTCTTGCTTTTAGCGACAACTGTTATCTCATCGAGCAAGGATTCGAGTGTTGCATCATAAGTTATGGAGTCTGTTATCTCTTTATTCAGGGAATCTGGATATTTCAGATCTGTTGCGCACACAGAGAGCGCTGCGGTGCATGTGAATGCCCACATAAAAAAGCGTTTAAACATGTAATATATGATAGTTTTTACAAGCTTGTCTCGCAAGCTACTGATCCGACATCAGCGCATAATACAATTCATGGAATCTTTTGCGCAGAGATTTTACGGCATAATGTTTTCTGGAGAGTATTGTAGCTACGGGAACTCCCGTGGCGGCGGCTATCTCCTTGACCGGCATGCGGTCGAATACGGTAAGGTAAAACGCCTCACACTGTTCCGCCGGCAATTCAGACAGGGCATCGTCAAGCTCCTCCCATACCAGTTTCCGGAAATAGGCGGTCTCCGGGCCATCGTCAATCCTGCAGGCCAATGCCTGTGCGATCTCCGCACAGATTTCATCCTCAGCATCAAACAGCGATGACATTGACACCTCCCGCTGTCTGCGCCAAAAATTCATGACCATGTTGTTCGCAACACGGTAAAGCCACGAGGAAACTCGTTCAATTGAATACTTGTTATCAGAATTGACACGTACCAACTGATAGAACACGTCTTGAAGTATATCCTCGGCATCCTCTCGGCATTTCACGCGAGAGTTGATAAAATCCAGCAACGGCGGCGAATAGCGATTGACAATATCCCCTATCTTATCACTCTGCGACATCTTTGGCTTTCTGATCGTTACACCAGGAAACAAACTGCTCCCTGCGCTTCATAAATCTTTCTCTTTCCTCATCTGTCATGCCTTGCCAACGGTGGCCAAGACTCTTGCCGTGATGTCCTGTAGCATGATGGATGCATCCTGCTAAAAAGAAACAGCCCAGGACAAAACCACCAGAAATAATCTGCCCGAGCAAAAATATACCTATACTCTGCCAGAAACTAATAGCCGAGAATCCGCATGCTGCTGTTAATATGCTGTTCCACAGGGATAATATTGCGTAGCCTGCACATCCCGGAATCACGACAAAGAATATTATTATCGGAAGTAATATTTTAAATGCTTTTTTCATTGTAGTTTGTTTTTAGTGATTATTACAGAGGGCCTCTCTACATGATAAGACACACAACTTGCGAAAATATTTTTTCAGAAAGCATATTTTTTGTAGCACATGTAAAAAAAACAGACTCATTTATAAAATAAATTCGTGTCGGTGGAACTATTTTGCAAAAATAGAAACTAACTTTGAAAAGGCAGTTGACTATGACGCATCAGACAGAATACAACCGTAAGTTCACCGATATGGTGAGACGACATGAAAAGATTATTTTCAGTGTCTGTTTTTTCTATGCATCGACAAAGCTTCCATTCGAAGACTTACGGCAGGAAGTCCTGATTTCGTTGTTCAAAAGTTTTCATAGCTTCCGTGGACAATCTTCAGAATCAACCTGGGTGTATAGGGTATGTATAAATACATGTCTTTTTACCCTGCGGAAGTCCGACAGGAGGATCCTCACCGTGTCGTTGGACGAAATGCCCGGAATGAACTTCGAATACGACTGCGATGAAGACTTCAGGCAAAAACTCAAGTGGCTATATTCCGCAATCTCGCAACTTAATCCAATTGAAAAAGCGCTGATACTGATGTGGCTTGATGAACTGAGCTATGAGGAAATCGCTTCAAATATGGGAATTCCCAGAAATACTGTGGCGTCCCGATTGTCCCGCATAAAAACAAAACTTTCAAACCAAAAGGAGATTTGATTATGGAACTGGAGGAATTGAAATCGACATGGAAATCAATCGAACAAAACGCCGGTCGGATTTCCACAAAAAACGCAGAAGCCACGTTGTCAAAAAGAAAAAAAGACGTTCTGCAATGTCTGAATAAACGCTTTGTCATCGACATCATATCCGTATGCATCGCCGGTATAGCTTTAGCTACTTCAAGGATGTGGGCTCCGGTTCAGATGCCGGCATGGTGGATATGTGCATTTTGTCTTCTATTTTTAGCTATAATTATCGCAACCATTATTATAATGAAGAAATTAGGTCGAATCAATCTTGGAGAATCCACACACATACATATTATGGATACTATCCTGGCAATCAAAAGATTTTACAGAAACATGGAACTATATGGATGTGCCGGAGTGGCTGTGCTTATGATATGCGTCCCATTCGTTTCACCCATAGGCAATACTTTGTTTGATATCATATGCGTGCTTTCTTTCTGTGTAATCGGTTTCTACCTTGAATTTCTTTGGTATAGGGCGAATATCAGAAAAATCAATGAGATGCACAACTGGATAAAGTAACACCAAATATAAAATATAAAAGACATGATGTTCATATTATCACGCACCAATGACAATGAAACCCACTCAAAGAAGTGGATTCTGGGATACGGCTTGCTGTTTTGGCTGATCACCCGCATATTGGCCGTAATACTCCTGCTTGCATGCACGGCAATCTATAACAGTTTTGGCATAAACCCCGAAAAACTAACCTCATTCGGTGGAGATCCTGCCAATGTAAAGTCTGTATTTTCATTCGGATACGGATTTATGGTGATACTGCTCATAGCACCCGTATTGGAGGAGTGTATATTTCGGCTCGGCCTGTCGTTCAAGAAATGGCATATATCCATAGCTGCCGCAGCCATCCCCGCCTATATGCTTTTTCAAGGCATAGGCAGAATACCCTTGCCCGAAGTATTGATACTTGCGGGCGCGGCTATAATGGCTTTCTGTATAATATATTTCCTGACATCGCAGAAGTTTTGGGACAGACAAAAACAGCGATATTTCAAACAAACGGTATGGTTGACAAGCATAGCGTTCGGACTGATTCATCTGATCGCTTTCTCGAACCACAGCCTGATACTGCTTCCTTATATGCTCTGCGTGATCACAGTCCCATTCCTGGCAGGATGTGCCATTACATATTACCGTTTGAATCTCGGTTTCTGGTGGGGCGTCGGTCTTCACATATTCAATAACCTGCCGGCCATCGTCATGATGTCTGCGCTATAAATAACACTCTAAATCATAATAAGATGAAAACAAAAGAATTATTGTTTGGCTTTGTATTAGCATGCATCGCTGGAATATTTGTCATAAGTTGCGGCGGCAAGAGCCAAAAGCCCACAGAAATAGCAGTCAGAAAGGATTTTGTTGTGGGGATTTATGAGTCAACAGAATCTGATGGCAGTTTCTTACCTGTTGAACCGGCTCTGATACAGGAAAAAGTTACTGTCACTAAGCTGATACATCGTGAGGACGACGGCGACAACATCACTGTGCCTTTTCAATTCAAGAATAGCACGGAATACGCTAAGATCACAGAAGAAAACATTGATAAACGGATTGTCATTAAGGCAGATGGCGAGATTGTATCTACTCCGGTTGTGAGAATGAGGATTGAGAGTGGTGCATGTTCGTTTTCACTTCCAAGACAGCAGGCGGATAAATATTTCACAAGCGATATTATCGATCAATTGCTGACAGATAGAAAGTAAGAAAATCAATGTGGAAAGGCAAACAGGTGTGCCCGGCAGATGATTAGGCAGTAAATCGGCGTCCTGCAGACACTCCACAAGATGATATTCCGCCACATGAGCAGGGGCTCCTCCCGACGGTATGCAGACACGCGTGCTGGTGGCGTCCGCAGGACGCAGATTTAGTAGTAACCGGTTACACCGGAGCGAAGCGAAGGTGTGACCGGTGGTCCGACGGAAAGATGTGGTGTCCGTAAGGACACCGATTAACGACACACGGGTACGTATGGCTGATGATGGTGATCTAAATCGGACTCACAGTGTTTAAGGTACGTCCTACGTATTTTCGACTGGATCCAAGAGCTTATTTAAAATCAGGGGACTGTGCATGAAAAGATACACAGTCCCCTGATTTTAATGGTTAGGAATAGCACCCGTTCAGAACTTATTTTCGCGCTCTGTTATTTCTGCATCAGTCATCGTATAGCCACCAAGCGATCCTTCCTTTGCCTGAATGCAGACATATGTCATCGGCTCATCTGATGTGCATTTGAGATTGCGGTCGCAGTTTGTCGCAACACGAACCACTGACCCTCCGGCAATATCGAATACCTCATCATCAACCTGAAACTTACCCGCTCCACTGAGAATAATATAATTCTCCTCATTTTCCTTATGGTTGTGGAAGAATGGCACGGCCGCACCCGTCGGGAGTGTTCCGAAAGAGATTTCGCAGGATGTTGCTCCTGTTGCATCCTTGACAAACTGTTTTCCCTCGAAACCGCACAGAGAACCTACTGAGGCATGGGCGAATTTTTCACCTTTATTCAATACTTTTACGTCGCTCATATTTTCTGATATTTTGATTGTTATTTGAGTTTTACTAACTTTGCAGCGGTAAGCCACTTTCTTTTTGATAGCGCAAATTTAGAACAAAACTATCAATATCAAAAGACGTTACAAAAACGTAAGACACTTACCTTAAAGTAACTATTTTTGAGAATGAAGCCATTAGAATTAGAAGAAAATTTGAAAAAATATACCTGCATATCAGGATGCCCGGTAAGAAACGTCATTTCCCGCTTCTCAGGGAAATGGTCAATGCTCATACTTTGCGTACTTGACGAGAATGAATCCACACGATTCAATGCCATCGGAAAGGCAATTCCTGACATATCTCCGAAGGTACTTACCGACACACTGAAAAATCTGGAATCGGATGGCCTGATCTCGCGCAAACTGTATGCCGAGATACCTCCGCGCGTCGAATACTCTCTGACTGACCTCGGCAAGAGTCTAATGCCAGTGCTTGATCAACTGATTTCATGGGCTATCACCAACTTCGACAAGATTGCGAAAGACGGAGATAACCCTCGCCAGTAATCCTCATTATACCGGAGTGCCTGTTTAATAATAATCGGAAACTGACTCTACACCTTTGCTTTCCTCTTAGGGAAAGGCAGAACATCCCACAATTCAGCCACGACTCTCAATACCAGTTGTCGGTCAGACAAATCGAGGATATAGGCCTCTTTCGCTCCAGGATATGGAGTCCCGACCTCAGCATCCTTCATCAGCTCCTCTATACATGGCAGTTTCTTAACATAGGCAATGTTATCGCAGGCTGTAATAACGCACTTTTCATTTACATACACGACATATTCACCCATCATTTTTATACTTCTCACATCTCCCAGTGGAGCAAGAGCTTCGCATAGAAATTCTATAAATTCAGTAGTACATGCCATAGATTCAGTGCGTCTCCAATCAACTGTCATCATATCGCAGACGATGGACAATCGCTGCGGTTTTTCATTATCTGATTGAAGTTCTCACGTCCCCATTCTATCAGAGCCTGAACGTGTGGCAATAACGTGCGACCTAAGTCTGTTATGGAATATTCCACACGCGGCGGCACATCCGGATAGAGCTGACGCTTGATTATGCCGTCTGTAGTGAGTTGCTTCAATACTTGCGATAGCACTTTTTCAGACACAGACGGAATATTGCGGTACAGTTCGTTGAAGCGCACCGGCTCGCTCTCGGAAATCTTCACGAGAACGACCAACGCCCACTTGTTACCAAGCCATTCAAGCATCGGAGCGGCCTTGCAATATTCGTAGTCCAATTTTTTTG